>NZ_AUCQ01000064.1 GCF_000429845.1 Comamonas composti DSM 21721 | reverse complement strand
ATCTGGGAAGCAGACTACGGAGCGTTTGGGCGGGCCAGGGTGGATGCAGGCAGCACCACCAGTAACCACATCCGCTTCCCGGGCCAGTACCATGATGAGGAAACGGGGCTGCATTACAACCGCTATCGTTATTACGAGCCGGAGACGGGGAGGTATTTATCTAAGGATCCGATTGGGTTGGGCGGAGACTGGAATCAGTTTGCCTATGCGGGGGAGGATCCGATAAATTTTGCAGATCCTGAAGGGCTGGAGACTGTCTATCAGGTGGGAAACGTCACTTTCTACGCTAATCCTGGACCACCGGATCCCACCTATATTGGGGGAAAGGTTGAGCATGGGAAACAGCAGGGGCATGGGTGGCATGTGCATACCCGTATTGGAGGGGTAGAGGGGCCACGAATATTGACTGAAACAGGCCAAGTTTACCCCGGTGACGAGAAGCTGTGTAAAGGGGATTTCAAAAAAGCGATTGACTCACTAAAGCCTGGAGAAATGAAGTATCTACATCGCGCAGGAATTCAAGTTTTTCTTGATAAAAAAATTGGAAATCGATTGTTGAATATCAGGGTTAGGCTGCAAGGTATTCGGGCTTCTGGTTTTAAGCCTCAGGTGATTAAAGGACTGGAGTAATATAATGCCTGATTATGAGAAAAAACTGGATATTTTTGAAAAAAGATATATTCTTGCGAAGGAAAGAATGACCAAATGCGAGTTGGACTGCAAAAAAGCGAAAAATAGATTGATTGCAATTAAATCTGAAATTAATGAGATGCAAGGGTATTTGGAAAATTTGAAGGCTGAGCTTCGAGAGAAAGTGAAATTATTGGACGAAATTAATGACAAGATATCAAGGAACTGATCCACAAGAAAAGCGCTTGGCTCAAGATTTTCACCATTGATCGGCGTTGTTGTTGCATAAATAGTTATCAACAATAATTTATTCTAATTGATGAACGGCTCAACAGGCATGGCACCTGGTGGCAGTTTATCTGGGCTTTTTCATAAACTGGTCCAGTTGTCTTGGAGATGGTCGGCAAAGACATAACACGATGTTCCATCTCATGTGATCATGTCCCTCGTAGAAGCTGGGCACTCTTTGAAGCAAGAGA
>NZ_AUCQ01000062.1 GCF_000429845.1 Comamonas composti DSM 21721 | reverse complement strand
CAGTTTTCTGAGCTGCCTATGCGGCAGCGAACCGGCGGCAAACAAGGGCGAGGGCGGTCTGATCTTTCTGAGCTGCCTATGCGGCAGCGAACTTCGGGTGCTTACTGCAGTCGAAAACGTGGCTTTTCTGAGCTGCCTATGCGGCAGCGAACATATTACGGTGGCAGCCACACTTCAAACACCTTTTCTGAGCTGCCTATGCGGCAGCGAACAATGAAGTCATCGTCAAATACAAGGACCCGGTTTTCTGAGCTGCCTATGCGGCAGCGAACAGTGCGAGCCTCCCGGGATTGCGCGCGAGCCTTTTCTGAGCTGCCTATGCGGCAGCGAACAAGGAAGGCGCCGCGCCCGCTGATGCGGGTAATTTCTGAGCTGCCTATGCGGCAGCGAACAAAAGGGCGGCCAGAACGCCAATGTGGCCGTGTTTCTGAGCTGCCTATGCGGCAGCGAACGTCGATGCCGCAGCGCTCACGGACGCCGAGCGTTTCTGAGCTGCCTATGCGGCAGCGAACTCGTGGACCAGCTCAAGGCCGCAGACATACCCTTTCTGAGCTGCCTATGCGGCAGCGAACGGTTTCAGCAGTCACTCAATGACCTGAGCCGTTTTCTGAGCTGCCTATGCGGCAGCGAACTATGGAGTTTCCCAAGGTCACGACAAAGGACTTTTCTGAGCTGCCTATGCGGCAGCGAACTCGCTTTGCTGTCCTCGGTCCTGGGCGACTTCTTTCTGAGCTGCCTATGCGGCAGCGAACCTGGCCCTGGCAGGCTGGGGTCGCCGCGTCTGTTTCTGAGCTGCCTATGCGGCAGCGAACCCTGGCGTGTAGCGCGGCCCGCTTTCGCTCCTTTTCTGAGCTGCCTATGCGGCAGCGAACAACGTACGAGCGCGTGGGCAATGACTACATAGTTTCTGAGCTGCCTATGCGGCAGCGAACTGCCCGGCTGCGCAGATGCCGACGCGGCACAATTTCTGAGCTGCCTATGCGGCAGCGAACGCAGGTGCGTGTCCAGCCTGGATTCCGGTACTGTTTCTGAGCTGCCTATGCGGCAGCGAACCGCGTGCCGCGCGCCTGCAGGCTGTGACGCAGTTTCTGAGCTGCCTATGCGGCAGCGAACGAGCAGGTGCAGGTCGCTCGCACGGTCATCGATTTCTGAGCTGCCTATGCGGCAGCGAACAGCGCACGACCGCAGTGCACACCTCTCGCCATTTTCTGAGCTGCCTATGCGGCAGCGAAC
>NZ_AUCQ01000061.1 GCF_000429845.1 Comamonas composti DSM 21721 | reverse complement strand
GTCACAGTTCGCTGCCGCATAGGCAGCTCAGAAAGATGAACAAGCGCTTCATCATTTCGTGCCACACGTTCGCTGCCGCATAGGCAGCTCAGAAAAGCGCGGTGACAAGAACCCTTGCGACAAAACTGTTCGCTGCCGCATAGGCAGCTCAGAAATCGATTGCGACTGGCACATTCAAGATCCGGCGGTTCGCTGCCGCATAGGCAGCTCAGAAATTGCCGCCGATCTTGCCGGCACCGTCCAGGACGTTCGCTGCCGCATAGGCAGCTCAGAAAAAGTGGCGCAGTGCTGGATTTCGTTGTGAATGTTCGCTGCCGCATAGGCAGCTCAGAAAATGACCCACTCGCCACTCGGAGCTCGCCAAACGTTCGCTGCCGCATAGGCAGCTCAGAAATGACCTGCTCCTCCACAGTCGTGCCGCAGCGTGTTCGCTGCCGCATAGGCAGCTCAGAAAGCCCGCGCAGCCGGGTCGCTGTCTCTGTTTTCGGTTCGCTGCCGCATAGGCAGCTCAGAAAATTCCCCCGCTGTGTTCCAAAGTGAACTATGAAGTTCGCTGCCGCATAGGCAGCTCAGAAACTGTGAAATCCTCCCATGACAGCTCAACAACCTGTTCGCTGCCGCATAGGCAGCTCAGAAAGTGGGCTTATCGGGTATCCGCACGTATGTCTTGTTCGCTGCCGCATAGGCAGCTCAGAAAGCTAGATGTGGCCGCAGCTTTGCTGCAAGAAAGTTCGCTGCCGCATAGGCAGCTCAGAAAACGGGCGACCGCTCGGCAGCGGCGACCACGGGGTTCGCTGCCGCATAGGCAGCTCAGAAATGAACGAAACCCAATCCGAAGTTATCGCCAAAGTTCGCTGCCGCATAGGCAGCTCAGAAAGTAACCCTCCGTTTCCCAATACGGCGGATCAAGTTCGCTGCCGCATAGGCAGCTCAGAAAGGCACAGTTGCAAGACGTTGAGTGCGACGACAGTTCGCTGCCGCATAGGCAGCTCAGAAAAAGTCCTTGTACAGCATGTCCTCGCACTGCTCGTTCGCTGCCGCATAGGCAGCTCAGAAAAATACGGCGGGTCCAGGTAGAAAAGCGTGTGCGTTCGCTGCCGCATAGGCAGCTCAGAAAGTATTGCGCAAGTACTCGCAAGCCCCAAGGGCGTTCGCTGCCGCATAGGCAGCTTAGAAAAGTCCTTGAAAGTCGTGCCTTTCGCGGCGTGGGTTCGCTGCCGCATAGGCAGCTTAGAAAAAAGTCA
>NZ_AUCQ01000060.1 GCF_000429845.1 Comamonas composti DSM 21721 | reverse complement strand
CTTTTCTAAGCTGCCTATGCGGCAGCGAACTCCTGTTCAAAATTGGCCGCTGGCCTGACTTTTTTCTAAGCTGCCTATGCGGCAGCGAACCCACGCCGCGAAAGGCACGACTTTCAAGGACTTTTCTAAGCTGCCTATGCGGCAGCGAACGCCCTTGGGGCTTGCGAGTACTTGCGCAATACTTTCTGAGCTGCCTATGCGGCAGCGAACGCACACGCTTTTCTACCTGGACCCGCCGTATTTTTCTGAGCTGCCTATGCGGCAGCGAACGAGCAGTGCGAGGACATGCTGTACAAGGACTTTTTCTGAGCTGCCTATGCGGCAGCGAACTGTCGTCGCACTCAACGTCTTGCAACTGTGCCTTTCTGAGCTGCCTATGCGGCAGCGAACTTGATCCGCCGTATTGGGAAACGGAGGGTTACTTTCTGAGCTGCCTATGCGGCAGCGAACTTTGGCGATAACTTCGGATTGGGTTTCGTTCATTTCTGAGCTGCCTATGCGGCAGCGAACCCCGTGGTCGCCGCTGCCGAGCGGTCGCCCGTTTTCTGAGCTGCCTATGCGGCAGCGAACTTTCTTGCAGCAAAGCTGCGGCCACATCTAGCTTTCTGAGCTGCCTATGCGGCAGCGAACAAGACATACGTGCGGATACCCGATAAGCCCACTTTCTGAGCTGCCTATGCGGCAGCGAACAGGTTGTTGAGCTGTCATGGGAGGATTTCACAGTTTCTGAGCTGCCTATGCGGCAGCGAACTTCATAGTTCACTTTGGAACACAGCGGGGGAATTTTCTGAGCTGCCTATGCGGCAGCGAACCGAAAACAGAGACAGCGACCCGGCTGCGCGGGCTTTCTGAGCTGCCTATGCGGCAGCGAACACGCTGCGGCACGACTGTGGAGGAGCAGGTCATTTCTGAGCTGCCTATGCGGCAGCGAACGTTTGGCGAGCTCCGAGTGGCGAGTGGGTCATTTTCTGAGCTGCCTATGCGGCAGCGAACATTCACAACGAAATCCAGCACTGCGCCACTTTTTCTGAGCTGCCTATGCGGCAGCGAACGTCCTGGACGGTGCCGGCAAGATCGGCGGCAATTTCTGAGCTGCCTATGCGGCAGCGAACCGCCGGATCTTGAATGTGCCAGTCGCAATCGATTTCTGAGCTGCCTATGCGGCAGCGAACAGTTTTGTCGCAAGGGTTCTTGTCACCGCGCTTTTCTGAGCTGCCTATGCGGCAGCGAACGTGTGGCACGAAATGATGAAGCGCTTGTTCATCTTTCTGAGCTGCCTATGCGGCAGCGAACTGTGAC
>NZ_AUCQ01000059.1 GCF_000429845.1 Comamonas composti DSM 21721 | reverse complement strand
ACAAAGCGTTCGCTGCCGCATAGGCAGCTCAGAAATGATCAGGCGGGGCGAGTTTACACAACTGGAAGTTCGCTGCCGCATAGGCAGCTCAGAAATGCAGCGCGAGAACCCCAAGCAGCAGACGCTGGTTCGCTGCCGCATAGGCAGCTCAGAAAAGGAGGACAAGTCAGATTCCGCGAACGGTGACGTTCGGTGCCGCATAGGCAGCTCAGAAAAATCATCGAAATCCTCAACAAGCACAGCCAACGTTCGCTGCCGCATAGGCAGCTCAGAAAGCATCACCCAGGCCGATCAGCTTGTGGACACCGTTCGCTGCCGCATAGGCAGCTCAGAAATGGTCAGGTGCGAGCACGCCTGGCAGGACCGTGTTCGCTGCCGCATAGGCAGCTCAGAAATTGCCCAAACGAGGGGAAGAGATAAGCCGCAGGTTCGCTGCCGCATAGGCAGCTCAGAAATCAATGTGGCCGTGATGGCGCCGACGTTTCCTCGTTCGCTGCCGCATAGGCAGCTCAGAAACATCGAAACGGCACCGGCCAGCTCGCCGGCTTGTTCGCTGCCGCATAGGCAGCTCAGAAAATTGCTGGTCGGACAACGACTTGAGCGATGCAGTTCGCTGCCGCATAGGCAGCTCAGAAACTGCCTTTCTTTTGTACCGGGCCCCTAGATTCGTTCGCTGCCGCATAGGCAGCTCAGAAAAAAGACTATGAGGATGCGCCAAACGAGTCCAATGTTCGCTGCCGCATAGGCAGCTCAGAAAAGTCCCAGAACGCCACCAGACCGAGTCCCGCCGTTCGCTGCCGCATAGGCAGCTCAGAAACCAACCCTCGGTAGCGTGGTGGTCTTTGGCATGTTCGCTGCCGCATAGGCAGCTCAGAAAAGTAGCTGCGCCGCAAGCTCGCCGTTTCCATCGTTCGCTGCCGCATAGGCAGCTCAGAAAGATACCAGCCGAACTCGCAGCAGCTCCGCTGTGTTCGCTGCCGCATAGGCAGCTCAGAAAGCCCATGCCAAGGCCACTCATCATCCCCTGGACGTTCGCTGCCGCATAGGCAGCTCAGAAAATATCAGCCTCGAATAGTGAAGCGCACCGCCGGTTCGCTGCCGCATAGGCAGCTCAGAAACTGGCTGATGGAAACGGCGAGCTTGCGGCGCAGTTCGCTGCCGCATAGGCAGCTCAGAAAAACATGGCGTCCCAGACGCGCTCTATGTCATCGTTCGCTGCCGCATAGGCAGCTCAGAAATCCCTGGTGCTTCGGCGTCAGGGAGGCTTTTTGTTCGCTGCCGCATAGGCAGCTCAGAAACGGACAC
>NZ_AUCQ01000058.1 GCF_000429845.1 Comamonas composti DSM 21721 | reverse complement strand
GAATACAAGGCCTGGGGTGAGGCCAAGGTGCAGGCGCTGTGGGCCGCAGGGAGAGCTGGTGCAAGTTCAGCCCAGCAGGTGCGCAATCCCTTGCGGTTTCAGGGGCAGTACTTTGATGAAGAGACCGGGCTGCATTACAACCGGTTCCGCTATTACGATCCGCACTGTGGGCGGTTTGTGAGCAGGGATCCGATTGGGTTGGCAGGGGGAATTAATACCTTCCAATATGCGCCGAATGCGGTGGGATGGGTGGATCCGCTAGGATTGAATCGACTTGGAGGAGGTAAGAATGTAGGTGCACAGCGCCGAACGTGCCCCAAGTGTTGTTCTGACAAGCTTCACGGGCCATTTCACCGTGTCGAGTCGCCAACACAGTCGCGAGAGCGAGCTGCTGAGCAGGAGGCATTGGGCATTCACTCAGGGACTGCATCGCACAAGGGGATGGGTGTCGTTCGGATCAATGCTTACGATGGCCCGCTGCCGGAGGGGCAGCGAGGTCTTGAGTTCTACACGCCAGCCAAACCAACAAGTGTGGTTCCGGGAGGCTTGGTAACTTGGCACCCAGGTCATGACCCTCACTGCACTTTATCGGAGGATCGCGAGGTGGCTCAAATTCCAATAAAAGTAACGAAAAACACTCAAAAATGACAATCTATTATTCTTCTTTGAATGAAGCTTTTCAGGTAAATCCTACTCAGGTAGCAGACTGGGGGTATATAAAGTGTTCTGAAGCAGCCTTGGCTAGGCTCGGAGTCGAGTTCTTTGATGATACAGAGGATCCGGGAACTTGCAGGCGGGCTGCGCTTCTTGGGCAGAAACGTGCACTTGTTGTCTTAACCATTTACAACCATTCGAAAACTGCCGCAGTTATATTCGGCTCAAGCGAAAAAATCGAAAACGATACCGATTTTTTGAATATTTTCCCAAAAGAATATTCGCAGCTGGTGCATGACTTTGATGTCGTTTACTTTGGTATTCCGACATAATTTTCAAGTCCCGATTGATTGTAAACTCGCTTTTTTGAACAATTCGGGCTTTGGATCTTGCCCCTGTTTTGTGTAGCTCTTAGCCCATGCTTTATGCAGCCTTTTTACGCTGTGCCTCGTACCAGCGTTGCTCGTACTGCATGGGACTGAGATAGCCCATCTTGGTCTCCATCAGGCTGTGTCGGTGGTAGCTACTTGTCAAGACCCGATTGGTTATAAACCCGCTTTTTGAACAACTCGGGCTTTTTCCGATACCAGTTCTTTAAGGCCTGAACCGGTGAGACATGATCGAGCGCTCGCTGTGGAATTTGATGGTTATAGGTCTTCACATAGCTCATCAACGTCGCCTCCAACTGGGCTGCTGAGGCGAACCGTGTCTGATGGAGCACCTCGCTGATCCGGCCATTAAAGCGCTCGACCATGCCATTGGTTTGTGGATGTCGCGGCGGGCACAGGCGATGCTCAATGCCCAGTGCTTTGCAGCGCACATCGAACTTGTGGCGCCCCGTAGGCTCGCGTCTCTTGCTGGTGAATCGATCGGTGAACTGGCTGCCGTTGTCTGTGAGCAGCTTGATG
>NZ_AUCQ01000057.1 GCF_000429845.1 Comamonas composti DSM 21721 | reverse complement strand
CACCAGCACCCGCCCCCTGTGCCCGCGCTGCTGGACAACCTGCTGCGCCAATTCCAGATCGGCCAAAGCCAGCAAAGCCGCAGCTACGATCCGCGCGGCAACCTGATCAGCATCGAGGAGGCGGGCCGGCCGCGCATCCGACTCGAATGGGACGGGTTCGGGCGCCTGCGCCGCTGGACGCGCGAGCATGAACTGCAAGTGGTATTCAGCTACGACGCATTAGGCCGGCGCATCGCCAAGACCGCCAGCGCACGCATACCGCCCGTACCGGGCGCCGGCTCGGGCTATGAAAAAGCCCAAATCAACAAGCGCAATGCCGAGCGCGGCTATGGCACCACGCTCTATGCCTGGGATGGAGACACCCTGGCGCTGGAGCGCGACTCCCAAAGCCAGACCGATTACCTTTATGCGCCAGGCAGTTTTACGCCCATGGTGCAGAGCAAACAAAGCGCCGATGACCCCCAGCCAGAGCTGGCCTGGTACCAGTGCGACCACCTGGGCACGCCCATGGAGCTGACCGATGCCCAAGGGAAAACCATCTGGGAAGCAGACTACGGCGCGTTTGGGGGGCCAGGGTGGATGCTGGCAGCAGCACCAGTAACCACATCCGCTTCCCGGGCCAGTACCATGACGAAGAAACAGGGCTGCATTACAACCGCTATCGGTATTACGAACCGGAGACGGGGAGATATTTATCTAAGGATCCGATTGGGTTGGATGGTGGATTGAATCAATATGCCTATGTGAATGGGAATCCGCTTTCGTATTACGACCCGTATGGCCTGTGGGCGTGGGGCGACCCGATCCCGCAAGGTGCAGTCGATTTCTCAGCAGGGTTCGGGGATACGTTGTCGCTCGGTTTGACCAATTGGGCTCGTAACCAGATGGGCACGAATGGTGCCGTGAACAAGTGCTCGGGTTATTACACCGCTGGTGAGGTGGCGGGCGTTGCCGTCGATACGGTTATAGGTGGCGCGGCGGGCTGGGCAGCCGCAGGAGCCAAGGGAGCCGGCAAGGAGTTCTCGCACTGGATTCCGAACCGCATGGGCGGTCCGCGTTCGAAGTGGAATGGTAACTATGTGACGCCGGCCCAGCACTACTATCACGATCCCTTCCGATATCCGCGAGGCTGGCGTGATCTTGGCGACAAATACCCTGCTTGGTTGCAGCAGCTTGACCGGATTCCGAACGTCTACAAAGGCGGGGCCGCTGGTGCTGCCGCAGGCGCGGCCGGGGCGGGTATGAACGATTGCACGTGCCAGTGATGAGCGGATCGATTCTCAAATGGGTGGCGCATTCATGGAATCGCCTGTTCAAAGGCAAAGAGCTGTTGCCCTATGAACGTCAGGTGCTTGATGCATGGAGAGCCTCGCTGCCGGAGGAAGGTCAGCGCATTCTCGACGCGCAGCTTGAAGCGGTTTCGTTCGTTCAGCATCAAGCTGGTGGCGCGAAGGTGTGCTTCTACTATCGGGAAGATCGCGGCATGCCGCTGTTCAAGCTTGACCGGCCCGACCTGCATGCTGCGACTGTTTTATTGCGCGCCGAGGAGCTAGAAACGTTGAGGGCGAAAATCTTCCTCCATAGAGGGAGGTTCTTCTCGATTGAGTTTCCGAAGCGACCAAATCGCTATATGCAGCAGCACCACATGCAGGAGAGGGCATTGCAAGTTGCGAGTGTCGAAAACCACGTTGCCATTGCTTGATGGCCGAAGAACTATTGAGGAGCGGCCATGCCAACAATTGATCTTGCCCCTGTTTTGTGTAGCTCTTAGCCCATGATCTACGCGGCCTTTTTACGCTGTGCCTCGTACCAGCGTTGCTCGTACTGCAT
>NZ_AUCQ01000056.1 GCF_000429845.1 Comamonas composti DSM 21721 | reverse complement strand
TCGACGCGTCAGCTTGAGCAGGCCATCAAGCAGTACATGGACATCAACAACGCCGATCCTCACCCTTTCAACTGGATCAAGTCTGCCGACGATATCCTTGCAGGTGTTGAGCGATTTTGTCTGCGAACTTCTAACTCAGGACACTAGGTGACGGTGGAAAGGTCATGGCCGCGATTGTGACAAAGCCTTTTGAACCAGGGGACGGCCTGTTTCTTGAGCAGCGAAATGGCTCAGGTGCCTGAACGCCACCAGGCCTTCGATCTGGATTGGGGTTTGAGCCTGGCTTCACTTCTATCGAGACTGCGGCGTGTGCGCTCGTAGCGTGCGGGCATGTCGAGCTCGGCCTGTTCGACCACGCGTATGCAGTCCTGGATATGGCGTTCGCCCAGATAGCGCAGCGTGGCATAGCCTAAGGCCGCAGCAGCGGCCTGGCCTGCGATGGGCACATATTTCGCAGCCTGGCTGGCTGTCATGCGCATACCAGCCGCACGTCCCAGACGCACCACCATATCGCGCGTGATGAGCTTGCCTATCAGTACGGAGCCGACCAAGGCAATGGCTTTTTGTACCTGCTCACGTTTACTGGGAGAGAGCTCATCAAGCTGCTCCGGAGTGAGGCCGAACTCCTTGTTAATGCGTGGCAGCAGCCTAGCCAACAAAGCAGCATCCACTGCCCAGTCCAATCCCGGAATAGGCAGGCTTCCAGCTGCAGCACCGATCAAGGCTCTACGGTGAAGAATGCGGCGTGCATTGGTGGCTGCAGCGACGACATCGCTGCGCTGCATGGCGGCAGCCGAAGTGCTGGAGGGTCGTTTGCTGAAAATCATGGGCTTTGAAGGCATGGCCTATGTGTTCTCAAATACTCCCACGTGTTTTTAACCTGTTTCGCAAGCAGGCCGCCAAAGTTTCTGGGTAAAACCATGGGAAGGGTTTGCGCAGCTTCAATCCTTGCCTTTACCTCGGAGCATCGAATAGGCAAACAAGATGACCACGGCGCCAATGACCGAGGCAATCCAACCTGCTGGCTGGCCGGCTTCGTACAAACCCATGGCGATGCCAACATAGCTGGCCAAGAATGAGCCTGCAACACCAAGCAGGGCGGTCATGATCCAGCCCATGCTGTCATTACCGGGCTTCAGTGCTCTGGCGATGAAGCCAACGATAAGGCCTACGATTAAGGTGCCGATCAGCTGCATCGTGTATTCCTCCAAGACCTCAGACTCTAAAAGCGATGTAGTCTAGCTATTGTCAGATGTTGCCAATAGTTAAAGAAAGTCTTTGTCTTGTTTGAAAACAACAACACCTGCATTGAGCAGGTGTTCGGGGAGGTGACCGGATTAGACCGGATCTCAATCAGGTAATTGCAATTGAGCTGCCAGCGCTGAAGTGTCTACATCTTCGTCTGCAACACGGCGAGCTCCGTCAAACCGCTTCACCCAGTAGGATGCCTGCATGTTCTCTACGCGCACATGGGCGCCAGTGCGTGGTGCATGGATGAACTTGCCGTCACCAACATAGATCCCCACATGGCTGAAGGCGCGGCGCATGGTGTTGAAGAACACCAGATCTCCAGGGCGCAACTCGGACTTGTCTATGGTTTCCGTGGCATAGGCTTGCTCTGCGGCGCGGCGTGGAAGCACTTTGCCCAGAGTCTCGGAGTAGATGGCTCGTACGAAACCGCTGCAGTCGAAGCCCGTTTCCGCACTGTTGCCGCCACGGCGGTAAGGAACACCTAGAAAGCCCATGGCCGTGACCACAAGATCCGAAGTCTTTTCCGCGACGTTGTGGCGTGCTTCCTTGAGGAAGTCGTTCGTGCGTTCAGCAGCGTTGTGGCGAGCTTCGCGCAACTGGGATATCAGGCCGCGACTGACCAAAAGCTGGTTCATTTCATCGCTGCGCGGCTCATTGGGCGCAGCCTGGGCAGTGACGCTAACAAAGAGAAGTGCGGCAAACCATCTGGACATGGGGCTCAAGAGTAGCATGCAAATGACGCATCGCCGTGCTTTGTATGTTCTATTTGTTTGGTTTTCTTGCTCAGACGCAAACAGAAGTGGCCCCGGTTTTTTGAACAGTTGGCTAAGCGAGATTTCTTCCCGTAAAAATGGCCTGACAGCAGGCCGAATCTGGAGAAATCTATGA
>NZ_AUCQ01000055.1 GCF_000429845.1 Comamonas composti DSM 21721 | reverse complement strand
TCCTATGCAGTACGAGCAACGCTGGTACGAGGCACAGCGTAAAAAGGCCGCGTAGATCATGGGCTAAGAGCTACACAAAACAGGGGCAAGATCACTATGCCAGCGCAGGCCGTACGGTGTTCATGAACCTCAAATGAACGCCGCTGCCGTAAACACGTCCCAAAGCTGCGGCAGCCGGGCCTTGTCAAGCAAGGCGCCGGGCTGGGCTTGCGTTTCCTTGACTTGATGCAAGCCCTGCACTTGGGCCTCAACCTCGCGTCCAGTCTCTGACTCCTCAGGAGAAAGGATGAGCCTGAAATTACTCAGGCTTTACTTGACCAGGGCCAGCATGTCCTTGAAAGCCGGATGCTCACAGCTGCGTAGCCATTCAAAGGCCACCATCTCCGTGGTCACCAGCTCGCCCCCCGCGCCAGCCAGACGATCGAAGGCCGCATCGCGGTTGCGCTCAGTGCGCGAACTGCAGGCATCGGTGACCACCCAGACATCGAACTCATCTTCAAGCAACTCCAGGGCCGTCTGCAGCAGGCAAACATGGGCTTCACAGCCTGCGATGACCACGGTATTGCGCTCGGGTGCCGGCTGAGGCTTTTGCAAATGCTTGGGCAGGCTGCGTGCATTCCCACCTTGGGGCCTGGCCGGCGGACGCAGCCACTCGCTCAGGCCTTCGGCCACGGCGCTGAAATGCATCTTGGACAAGGTCTTGCTGCACAAGGCGCGTAGCTGTGCCTCGTTGCCCCCGAGACGCGAGGGATTTTGTTCAGTGCCGAACACAGGCACTTCCGCCAGCTCAGCCAGACGGGCCAGCTTGAGAGCATTGGCAAGCACCAGATCTCCTTCAAAGATGGCTGGCATCAAACGCTCTTGGTAATCAACAAGCACCAATTGGGATTCGGAAGCCTCAAGCAGCATGACAATTATTCTTTCTTTGCAATATGACAAACATGCAATTGTCGCAGCTTGGTCTATGAAACAGCAGACATGCATCCACTCATGCCAAGGCCTAAGAACGTGTTTACGATTTTTTTCTCCCCGACAATTCAGGGGTGGAAAGACAGAAATACGCCAGCGATATCACTCGCGAACAGTTTGCCCTGATAGAGCCCGAATTGCGCAGTGTTCGGCGCACGACCAAGCCCACTCGCCTTGATCTGTACGAGGTGTTTTGCGCCGTGCTGTACCTGCTCAGAACAGGTTGCCAATGGCGCTTTTTGCCAAGAGATTTCCCCAAGTGGCAAAGCGTTTACGCCTACTGGCACAAGTGGAGCAAGCCCGACAAGCACGGTATCAGCGCGCTTGAGCGGGCACTCAAAAAATCAGGTTGGCGCAGCCCGAGAGAGACTGGGGCGCAACGCCTGCAGCACACTCTTGATCGTGGACGCGCAGAGCGTAAAGAACACTGACACGGCGGGGTTTAAAGGCTATGACGCGGGCAAGAAAGTCTCGGGCATCAAGCGCCATATCGCGGTAGACACGAATGGACTGCCTCATGCGACAGCCGTGACAACTGCCAATGTGACAGATCGCAAGGGTGCTTTGCAAGCCTTTAATCGCTCCAAGGAATTCTTGAAAGCTGTGCGCAGCGTGCTCACTGATGCTGGCTATGTGGGTGAGCCATTTGCCAATGAAGTCAAGAAGATACTGGGTGCGCATGTGACAGTGCAGATTGCCAAGCGAGATGAACTGCACAGTTTCAGGGTGATGCCCAAGCGCTGGGTGGTGGAGCGCAGCTTTGCGTGGCTGGAGAAGAACCGGCGGCTATGGAAGAACTGCGAAAGGTGGCTCAACACCAGTCTGCAGTTCATTCACTTGGCGTTTGTGGCCTTATTGCTCAGAAGATCGTAAACACGTTCTTACCACCCCCTACCCCTTGACCGCCCTGCGGATGCCCCTTGCCAATGCCCTTGGATCGCGCCAGGTGGGCTCAGGCGGCGCCAACGCCGAGCCGGGACAGCTCCAGCGACTGCAGCAGCTTCTGCACCTCCTGGACGCTCTGCTGGCATTCGATGATCGCGCCGTCAAAGGTCTTGATGTAGCAACGGATGCCATGCCACTGACTCGATACACCAGCCTCCTCAATCCTGATGATCCCATCCGGGCTCAGCAGATGAGCCCGCCCGTTGCGGCCTGTGACCTCAATCATTACCTCTGCTCCTCGCGTTGTTTGTCACGGCTGTGGTGGGTGCAGCACAACGACTGCCAGTTACTGTGCCGCCAGAACAGCGCCTGATCACCACGATGGGCCTGGATGTGGTCCACAACTGTTGCCGCCGTCACCCTGCCCTCAGCCTCGCACATCACGCACAGTGGATGTTCACGCAGCCACTGAGCCCGGGCCTTCTGCCACTTGTAGCCGTACCCGCGCTGCGCTGCCGTCTGGTCACTGGTGCGCCAGCCTCCGGCCTGCATCGTTGGCACGCGCCTTGTGTCGAGCACTGGCAGTGAGGACTTGAGAGTTTGGAGCTTGGCCATGTGATGGGTGCCGCCACGCGAGCCATACACCCCATGCGTGTCAGTGCGCTGGTTTGCCGGATGCGCTCGGTGGCGGCGGAAACGAAAAAGCCACCAGAAGGCGCCCCGCTTTGCTCACAGGCGCCGCCTCCGAGCTCTAATTTAAGATCATTGGCATTGAATATAAGATCCACCGAATAGCTTAACGCCGAAAGGGAGTGCAATGAGGTCTTTGTTGGTATTGGCGTTTTCACTTTTGATGGCTTCGATTTCTTCTCCATCTTTTGCTCAGCAACAATGCGACTGCACAAAAATCATCGGGTCCTGCGAAGGTGTTGTGCGCGTTAAATCTGTAACTGGATCCCCTCCATCGGTATCTATCAGTACGCCTCATCAGGGGTCGCTCGGTTGTGGGCCTGATGGGGGCGCTGTGAATTGTAGAACTCCAGATACCGGGCAATCCC
>NZ_AUCQ01000054.1 GCF_000429845.1 Comamonas composti DSM 21721 | reverse complement strand
CATAGATTTCTCCAGATTCGGCCTGCTGTCAGGCCATTTTTACGGGAAGAAATCTCGCTTAGCCAACTGTTCAAAAAACCGGGGCCACTTCTCCAGGCTGAGGGCCTCCCAGGCTTTGACGCTTGAATCTTTTACGGAACTGACCATCGAAACTTCCCCAAATTGACGTAGCCGTCATTCTTTGGCGCCGAGGTCCAAATCACAAGAAGGGGGAGAAATTGGCGCTTACCAAAGATGGATGGCACTTCGAGGGATCTTTTTCAGTTTCTGAAATAGAGAACAAATTCGTCGTTCTGCATCGTGGCCTGGCTTCTAGCACAAAAATTTCTGCACCGCAGGATGAACTCCTCTTTCAAGAAGGTGAGAGGAAATACGTTACGCACCTTATGGCAGAAAGGAGCAAGGGGGTTGTAAAGGCGCTGAAGAGTGCCGAGTCATGGCTATGTGATATATGTGGTGAAGATTTTTTCGTCAGATACGGAATCAAATACATCGAGGCCCATCACAAGGTTCCTATATCCACCTATTCAGCGAGCTATGTCGTCAGCCTTTCTGACCTTTCTCTTCTCTGCCCGAACTGTCACAAGGCGGTTCATATCTACATGAAGAAGAGCGGCTATGAGTACGCGAAAATCAAAGAGATTTTGGGAACCAAGCCCAGCTCGAAGCATCAACCGGATACTGCACGATAAAGCCACGCAGCGCCTGTTAGCTCTACGTTGAGTGGTAGCTTCTGCTGCCACCGACTGCTGGTGGCAATGGATTCAACTGGTCACGCTAACAGCCTAACCAGCCGCAACCGGCACAGGCAGTCAGTTCAACCGAAATACGCAGATTTGAACGCTCAAGCCCTTTGAGACCCGCTTGGCGATGATCCTGGAGAGATTTCCAGCGACAACATGGAGCAAGCCACCATACTCACCCTCTGCGAGGAGAGGTCATAAAGTCGAGAATGATCTCGCCAATCTGCTTGGCCAGCAGCGGCGGTACTGCATTGCCGATCTGACCGTATTGCTCCGTCCGGTTCCCCTCGAAGAAGTAGTTATCGGGGAACGTCTGCAAACGAGCAGCCTCACGCACGGTCAGGCTGCGACACTGCCCGGGATCAGGGTGGATGTAGTAGTGTCCATCCTTCTTGATGTGAGCGACTACCGTAGATGACGGGAATTGCCCCAACTGGACGCGAAAGCGATCCTTGAATGGGATTGTCTCCGCATCCACGTTCACATGATCTGGCAGCAACCGCGGCGGGAAGTCATACAAATCCGGAGCATATTTTCTCGTCGCAGCAAAGCAGGCCGCAAACATATAGCGATGAAGGTCCGAGCGCATGTGGCTACGTGTCTCGTGCTGCAAGACTCCTCCAAGCTTTGGATCAAGATACCAGTTCTGCAAATCCTTGGGCATGCACCCACCCGGGACAACCGTGGTTTCCACGAATGGTGCACCAAACGTCGTCTGTTTTTCAGCCTTCTTGATGAATTTCACCATGGCCGCCTCGATGTCGCTACGCAGCGGCACGCGCCAGCCTTTCAGAGTTTGAGGCGATTGACGGAGCGCATCGATCCACGCCTCCCGTGAATCTGGCTCCTTGGACAAGCGGCTGCGCAGCTGGGGCAAACCGGCCAATGCGGCGCTCACACCAATTTTCTGGGGCTGCTTGCAAAGCAAGAACGACTCTGGATGCTCCCTGAGTGCAGAAGTTGTAGCCGCCACGTCCGAACGGATCCCGAACAGGATGACCCGGTGCCGACTCTGCGGAATACCGTGGTCGTCTGCCTCGATCACATAGTCGTTGGGCTCAAGTTCACCTTCGGTTTTGTGAACCACCAATGACCGGACTTCATATCTCAGGTCATCCCGAGGCGCCTTCAAGTCGGAAAGTATCTGCTCGAAGATGCGCTTACCGGAATTAGTGGAGTTGAGCATCCCCTTGACGTTTTCCATCACAAAGACCGCAGGAGCGAACTCCTGAATGATCCGCAGGTATTCGGTGTAGAGGAAGTGCTTGGCATCGGACTCGAACTTCTGCACGTCCTTGCTACGAAGCCGCGAGCGTCCAGCCAGCGAGTATGCTTGGCAGGGAGGACCTCCGATGAGCACCCAATCAGTCTGGTTGCCCAGCGCCTCACGAATCCAACCATCAACCTCCGTTGACGAAGTCACTCCGAGCTCCGCGCACCTGGCTTCCCTGGCCGCATCCTCCGCAGCCTCCTTGATTTCGGGATGATCAAGAAACTGCTCACGCGTTAGCTTGCCACGGACGTAATCGTAGTAGCAGCTCGGAACTTTCCCCTTGGAGAATTTGCGGAAGATCGCCCGCAACAGCAGTGTCCGGTGCGCAACCGCGTCCTTCTCAATCGAGACCTTGACGGCGAATCGCCGTTCACCAGCCGCATCGACGACAGACGAAAACCCTTCGCACAGTCCTCCCGGTCCGGCGAACAAATCGATCACCGGAATTACTCCACGCTGAGTCATTAGTTCTACTTTTGGTATCAATGGACCTTAGCCGCAGGTGCCCGAATTGGGACGCTTGGACAGCTCTTATGGCCATTTATGAATTGTAAATTCAATACGATCGCCCTCGACGCGCCGGGGAAGACAGTCCCAGCGAGCGCTATGATTAGCTGGCAATTCGCAAGCGGGTAGGCCGGAGGATATCTTCATACGACGCTAATCATCTCCTGGCAGAGTGGCCTCTAGCGACCGGTTTGAATACAGTTGCCGTTCTTCGCGGACAGCTAGTGACTAGCTGGTCACAGCCTAAAGCCGAAGTCGCAGCGCAATCTGCACTTGCGGAAATGCTGGCCAGTTATCGCTCATGTTCGGCGCGAAAATTACCTTCCGAGTGCTCCCGTAAAAGAAGCTAGGCCGATCCCACGCATATAGTCCAGGATCTTGCTCTCCTGCGCCTGCGCCTGCGCCGCCACATTGAGCATCGGCTCCGGCCGGTTGTACTTCATCAGCGTCTGCTCCTGACCATTGGCACCCACTGCCTGGATCTCACCATAGGTGAGGACTGCCAGCCCTGGGCGTGTCCGAATTTTTGTGTAAACGGGTCGGACTTCAGTTGGCGGAGATACGGTCTCCGAACTGAATGGTAAAGCGGATCAAGGCAGCCTTC
>NZ_AUCQ01000053.1 GCF_000429845.1 Comamonas composti DSM 21721 | reverse complement strand
CGTTGGTTCGAGCCCAACTAGACCCACCAAATTCCAATGCCTGGTTGTCGAGGAACCACGGGGGATTAGCTCAGCTGGGAGAGCACCTGCTTTGCAAGCAGGGGGTCGTCGGTTCGATCCCGTCATCCTCCACCAAAAAAGTGCCGAAAGGTGCTACAATCGTGGGCTTCGCTTCAAAAGCGTTTAATACAAAAGCAGTCTGCTTCAGACTGCTTTTGTATTGATCGATACGATCAATAAAAGGCTGTTCTTTAAAAATTCATAGAGTCGAAATCAGCGTTGCTGGTGGAAAGCGAAATCGAAAGATCTTCGCACCGTGCCGCCAGCAACATTTTGATTGCGTCAAAACAGATATTTTTGCGAATGCAAATATCTAGTAATGACGAATATCTCCAAGATAGCAATATTTTGGATATTCACATTACGGCATAACGCGTGAGGTGAGAGACCTCACACAGTCCAGACATGAAAACCGAGATTCTCGAAAGAGACATCAAAGTTATAGGGTCAAGTGACTAAGAGCATGTGGTGGATGCCTTGGCGATGATAGGCGACGAAAGACGTGATAGCCTGCGAAAAGCTTCGGGGAGCTGGCAAATAAGCTTTGATCCGGAGATATCTGAATGGGGAAACCCACCCGCAAGGGTATCGCATACTGAATACATAGGTATGCGAGGCGAACCGAGTGAACTGAAACATCTAAGTAGCTCGAGGAAAAGACATCAACCGAGATTCCGATAGTAGTGGCGAGCGAATTCGGAACAGCCTTCTAGTGATAGTCAGACAGTTAACAAAACGGCATGGAAAGGCCGACCATAGTAGGTGATAGTCCTGTATGTGAAAACTGACTGGTGGTACTGAGCTAGAGAAAAGTAGGGCGGGGCACGAGAAACCTTGTCTGAATATGGGGGGACCATCCTCCAAGGCTAAATACTCATCATCGACCGATAGTGAACCAGTACCGTGAGGGAAAGGCGAAAAGAACCCCGGGAGGGGAGTGAAATAGATCCTGAAACCGCATGCTTACAAAAAGTCGGAGCCCTTCGGGGTGACGGCGTACCTTTTGTATAATGGGTCAGCGACTTACATTCAGTGGCAAGCTTAACCGAATAGGGGAGGCGTAGAGAAATCGAGTCCGAATAGGGCGTCCAGTCGCTGGGTGTAGACCCGAAACCAAGTGATCTATCCATGGCCAGGATGAAGGTGCCGTAACAGGTACTGGAGGTCCGAACCGACTAGTGTTGCAAAACTAGCGGATGAGCTGTGGATAGGGGTGAAAGGCTAAACAAACTTGGAAATAGCTGGTTCTCTCCGAAAACTATTTAGGTAGTGCCTCAAGTATTACCTGCGGGGGTAGAGCACTGTTTAGGCTAGGGGGTCATGGCGACTTACCAACCCTATGCAAACTCCGAATACCGCAGAGTACAGCTTGGGAGACAGAGCACCGGGTGCTAACGTCCGGACTCAAGAGGGAAACAACCCAGACCGCCAGCTAAGGTCCCTAAAATTGGCTAAGTGGGAAACGAAGTGGGAAGGCTAAAACAGTCAGGATGTTGGCTTAGAAGCAGCCATCATTTAAAGAAAGCGTAATAGCTCACTGATCGAGTCGTCCTGCGCGGAAGATGTAACGGGGCTAAGCCAGTTACCGAAGCTGCGGATGTGCAATTTATTGCACGTGGTAGGAGAGCGTTCTGTAAGCCTGTGAAGGTGCCTGGAGACGGGTGCTGGAGGTATCAGAAGTGCGAATGCTGACATGAGTAGCGTTAAAGGGGGTGAAAAGCCCCCTCGCCGTAAGCGCAAGGTTTCCTACGCAACGTTCATCGGCGTAGGGTGAGTCGGCCCCTAAGGCGAGGCAGAGATGCGTAGCTGATGGGAAACAGGTCAATATTCCTGTACCGATCAATAGTGCGATGTGGGGACGGAGAAGGTTAGCTCAGCCAACTGTTGGATATGTTGGTTCAAGCCTGTAGTCGTGCTCGGTAGGCAAATCCGCCGGGCTTAGATGAGGGGTGATAACGAGTGTGCTTGCACACGAAGTGAGTGATACCCTGCTTCCAGGAAAAGCCACTAAGCTTCAGCTATTGACGACCGTACCGCAAACCGACACTGGTGCGCGAGATGAGTATTCTAAGGCGCTTGAGAGAACTCAGGAGAAGGAACTCGGCAAATTGATACCGTAACTTCGGGAGAAGGTATGCCCTCAGTAGGTGAACCTGTACAAGGGGAGCCCAAAGGGGTTGCAAAAAATCGGTGGCTGCGACTGTTTAATAAAAACACAGCACTCTGCAAACACGAAAGTGGACGTATAGGGTGTGACGCCTGCCCGGTGCTGGAAGATTAAATGATGGGGTGCAAGCTCTTGATTGAAGTCCCAGTAAACGGCGGCCGTAACTATAACGGTCCTAAGGTAGCGAAATTCCTTGTCGGGTAAGTTCCGACCTGCACGAATGGCGTAACGATGGCCACACTGTCTCCTCCTGAGACTCAGCGAAGTTGAAATGTTTGTGATGATGCAATCTCCCCGCGGAAAGACGGAAAGACCCCATGAACCTTTACTGTAGCTTTGTATTGGACTTTGAACGGATCTGTGTAGGATAGGTGGGAGGCTTTGAAGCCAGGACGCTAGTTCTGGTGGAGCCAACGTTGAAATACCACCCTGGTGCGTTTGAGGTTCTAACCCAGGTCCCTAATCGGGATCGGGGACAGTGCATGGTAGGCAGTTTGACTGGGGCGGTCTCCTCCCAAAGCGTAACGGAGGAGTTCGAAGGTACGCTAGTTACGGTCGGACATCGTGACGATAGTGCAATGGCATAAGCGTGCTTAACTGCGAGACTGACAAGTCGAGCAGATGCGAAAGCAGGACATAGTGATCCGGTGGTTCTGTATGGAAGGGCCATCGCTCAACGGATAAAAGGTACTCTGGGGATAACAGGCTGATACCGCCCAAGAGTTCATATCGACGGCGGTGTTTGGCACCTCGATGTCGGCTCATCTCATCCTGGGGCTGTAGTCGGTCCCAAGGGTATGGCTGTTCGCCATTTAAAGAGGTACGTGAGCTGGGTTTAAAACGTCGTGAGACAGTTTGGTCCCTATCTTCCGTGGGCGCTGCAGATTTGAGAGAGCCTGCTCCTAGTACGAGAGGACCGGAGTGGACACACCTCTGGTGTATCGGTTGTCACGCCAGTGGCATTGCCGAGTAGCTAAGTGTGGAAGAGATAACCGCTGAAAGCATCTAAGCGGGAAACTCGTCTCAAGATGAGATCTGCCGGGGGCTTGACCCCCC
>NZ_AUCQ01000052.1 GCF_000429845.1 Comamonas composti DSM 21721 | reverse complement strand
GAGCGCGGAATACAAGGCCTGGGGTGAGGCCAAGGTGCAGGCGCTGTGGGCCGCAGGGAGAGCTGGTGCAAGTTCAGCCCAGCAGGTGCGCAATCACTTGCGGTTTCAGGGGCAGTATTTTGATGAAGAGACCGGGCTGCATTACAACCGCTTCCGGTATTACGATCCGCATTGTGGGCGGTTTGTGAGTCGGGATCCGATTGGGCTGGCTGGAGGCATTAATTTTCATCGATATGCCCCGAATCCGACTGGATGGGTTGATCCTTTAGGTCTTAAGACGTGCCCATGTGACTGTGATCAAATTCTTGCAGCAGAGGGAGTTAAAACTGGTCGCCATGGCGATCTGCGAAAGATTGGTGGACTCCAAGATTCGCACCATATTTATCAAGATGCGGCCATGAAAAATATTTCTGGATATCATTATGATGATGCACCAGCAATCAGCATACAAGGAAGAAATAAAGATGGTACAACTCGAGGAACACCGCATCATGCGGCAAATCGAGCGCAGGATGCATCATCTAAAGCAGGGTTATTAGGAAGTGAAACAGTGGTTGCTTATAATTCTCTGAAAGCAGCAGGTCTGAGTTCAGCGGCAGCTAAGTGCTTAACTTTGCAGGCACGAACGTATTTCAAAGGTATCGGTGCTCACGCGGGTACATCAACAACGACTCCAAAAAGGAGAAAATAAAATGGCTGATAAAGAGAAGATATATAAAATTATATATGAATTTGTTCGAGCATTGAAGAACAAAGAAGAAGTAGTATTAATTAATGAATTTAATTTATCAAAAAATGTGATGGAAGAAATTTTTGAAGTACTTGGAGAGTATTTTCCAGATGGATATGAAAATATAAGTATTGCACCTGAAGATTTAGCTTTTACTAAAAATGGTCGTCGAATGAATATAGACATATTTCAAATGATCGATCCTGAAAGATTGGGGGGGGAGTGTGTCTTATGGAATAATGAGCGACCTGATGAGCCAATTCTTCATTTTGAGCTAAAGAGAAATGTAGATGGTTTTATTTTTGAATATAAATATATCGGTTCATGACTGTTAAAGTTTGAAATATCAAATACGTCATTGTTTGCACTTCTCCGCGGCGAGCAGGAATATTTTGAGTGGGATGCGCACAGCAATCTGCTCGCCCACACCCAGGCCGATGGCGCCACCATCCACTACGAATACGACGAGCAAGACCACCTCATTGGCATTGCCGACGGCGAGGGCCAGCACTGGAAACGGGTCTACACCGGAGCCCTGCTGACTGAAGAAACCGACCCGCTTGGCCATACCACCCAGTACGCCTACAACAAGGCCGGCCTGCCCACGCAAATCACCGATGCCAAGGGCGGTGTCAAACAGCTGGCCTATAACAGCGCAGGGCAGCTGACGGCCTATACCGACTGCTCGGGCCAGACCAGCCAGTGGCAGTACGACGCGCTGGGCCAGCTCATTGCCAGCCAGGACGCCGCAGGCCACAGCACCCGCTACGCCTACGACAAGGGCCAGCTAAGCCAGATCACCGCCCCGACGGCAGCCAGCAGCATCTCAGCTACGACGCCGAAGGCCGGCTGCTGGAACACCGTGACGCCCTGGGACGGCTGACCGAGCGCAAGACCGGCTTGCTCCAACCCGTGCAAGAGAAGGATGCCGCAGACAATCTTTACACCGCACAACGCGTAGAGCCAAGCAACATCAGCACAGACAGCTATGCTTATGATGGCAACGGCCAGCTGGTGCAGGCCGGCAACCAGCACATCCAGCTGCAATGGATGGGATCAGCAATCCCGAAGACTACATTCATCGGCAGATCGCTCAGATTCCAAATGCCGAACACGTCGACGTGCATAAGGGTGGATGGAATAACGACTGGAATACTTGGTATCAGCAAAACCCCAATTTCACCCGCAAGGATCTTGAGAAGAAAACGAAAAACATGATGAAGGACTACAATATTCCAAAGTCCTCACGAAACTTCGCTGGACGTTATGGGTCAGGGTGCTAAAGGAGATCTCGATGGTTGCTCGTCAAAAGTTTCAAAAGGCATTAATGCTTCTCGATAGGGGCGCAGTAGATCGCGGAGAGGTTATTTTACGCGAGGTTGTGACGGAGTCCGAATCTGACGGCGATGTAATAGCACTGGTACAAGGCCTGGTTTGCCTCGGCGACCTTTTGCACGAATTGGGCAGGCCGTCGGAAGCTCGACCTTTCTTGGAGCGCGCGTTGCAAGAAAAGCGTGATGATGATTTGCTGGCACAAGAGTTCGAGAGAGCTAAAGAACTGTTGAGCAAAATCAGTTGCTCATGAAATCAAATTTCGTGCAAATCAATCTCAATTACTTACGCCGACTTTATGATTTTTTGTTCGGTATGACGGATGAAGCATTGGAGGACTTCGATATCAATTCCATTGATCGAAGGAAATTGCTTTTAAAGGAAATGGAAGCTACCTTTGCTAGATTTTGGCCGATTTCCAGAAGTAATATCGTCGATGGTCTAGAGTTTATTTTGAGTGATGTAAATAACAACGAACTCTGGTGAAAAGCAATTCCTCACGATCTGCCAATCAACCAAGTTGATGATAGGAGAAAATATTTGGAAGATATTATTTTTTCTCTAATTCAAAAAAACCTTGCTCTATTGAACGGGATGATGTCTCATTGATTGATGAAATCGGTTCAAATGGATTAGATTATCTGAAATGATTTTCAATTTCGCCGTTGGGCCCTGGATGATTACACCCACTCCTTTCCATGCTGCGAAGAGGCGAGCAGGAGTATTTTGAGTCGGATGAATATTACATCTTGTTGATATGCGCCTTGGCCGGTGGTAGTGCCCACTGCATCGCCACCACCCGGCCCGATGGCCAGCACGTCCAGTGGCTGAACTATGGATCGGGCCATATCCACGGCCTGCTGCTCAATGGCGAAGAGCAAATCGCCTACGAGCGAGATGCCCTGCACCGCGAGGTGCAACGCCACCAGGCCAACCAGCTGCAGCACAGCCAGCAATGGGATGCGCTGGGCAGGCTGCAGGCCCAGACCTTGAGCAAAGCACAGCCTGCGAGTGGAGCAGGAGCCAGCGCAATGCCCCAAGGCAACGCCGCCAGCCTGAACATCCAGCGCCAGTACCGCTATGACCAAGCCGGCCAGCTCTCGGGCATTGCCGACAGCCGCCGGGGCGCCATCCAGTACAAATACGACCCCGTGGGCCGGCTCATCGAGGCGGCCAGCCAGCTGGGCCAGGAGCTGTTTGCATTTGACCCGGCCAGCAACATCCTGGATGGCAGTAATAGAGCCACCAGCAGCAACGCCATTGCAGCCGGTGACGGCAGCAGCCGCCAGGGCCACAGCTATAACAATCTGAGCGGCCCGCGCTTGCTAAATAACCTTCTGCAGCACTATGCAGGCACGCATTACCGCTATGACGAGCGCGGCAACCTCATAGAGCGCATCCACAACGGCATCACCACCAGCTTCCAGTGGAACGGTGCCAACCAGATGGTGCAAAGCCGCCAGGGCGAACACACCACCCACTACCGCTACGACCCTTTGGGCCGGCGCATGGCCAAGGTGAGAGAAAGCGCCCTGAACCCCGGCCACAGCCAGCACACGCTCTACGGCTGGGACGGCAACCAGCTTGCCTGGGAAAGCACAGAAAACCGGCTGACGCCACAGGCCCAACAACAGCTGCGCAATCTGCGTGCAGCGGGCCGATCCACAGAATTGCCCACCCAAAGCGGCACCACGCACTACATCTTTGAGCCGGGCAGCTTTGTGCCGGTGCTGCAAGCGCACAGGGCTGCGCCCATGCATCAGCAATTGCTGCAGCGGCCCAAGGACTACGCCCAGCACTACACCGATGCCCAGGGCCAGTACAGCATCGATGCCGACCCGCTGTTCAATGGCAGCTTTAAGCCCGGCAGCAATGGCAAGAGCAGCGCAGAACTGCACAGCATCTGCCACTACCAGTGCGACCACCTGGGCACGCCCATGGAGCTGACCGATGCGCAAGGTCAGCTTGCGTGGAGCGCCGAATACAAGGCCTGGGGTGAGGCCAAGGTGCAGGCGCTGTGGGCCGCAGGGAGAGCTGGTGCAAGTTCAGCCCAGCAGGTGCGCAATCCCTTGCG
>NZ_AUCQ01000051.1 GCF_000429845.1 Comamonas composti DSM 21721 | reverse complement strand
CGCCAGAGCGCCCAAGACCCCCTTGCCATCGAGCGCTATGCGTACCGAGAACTCCTGGCCTACCAGATCCTTGATCGGCAGGTTGGCCGTGACCGTTTCGGTGAGTGCCGGGCTGTCCGGAGTCTGTAGCTCGACCGTGTAGCAAAACAGCTGTCCCAGAGATTCGTGGCCTTGCAGGGATTTGAATTCCAATGCAGGAAGGCCCAAAAGACTGGGCATGGCCGGAGAATCTACTTGTATGGTGCGACTCATGCGGGGATCTATCCTTGAAAGGAGTTGAACCTGGTTACAAACCGGAGTCGTTGAAGTTACAAGGGAATGCTCTCGATAAGTGCTGTTGGCTTTGTCAAGTTTTGCAGATTGATGGCATCGCAAGGTCCATCCTCGGCAACGCATCATGCGTCTGGCATATGGCTCACCCAGGGCGTATCGCCCTGTCTTCAGTGGCTGGCCATCCTGCGCACAAAGCGCCCCGCACGCGCGCCGGTGGCCCGGCCCTGGGCCGTGTAGCTGAGCTGGCCGTTGACCCACACCCGCTCTATGCCCTGGCTGAACTGCAGCGGGCTTTCGTAGCTGGCCAGGTCGCGCACACGCTCGGGGTCGAACACCAGCACATCGGCGTGAAAGCCCTCGCGCAGCAGGCCGCGCTCGGCCAGGCGAAAGCGCGAGGCCGACAGCCCCGTCATCTTGTGCACGGCCTCTTCCAGGCCCAACACGCCTTTTTCGCGCCAGTAGCAGGCCAGCACACGGGGAAAGGCGCCCCACAGCCGTGGATGGGGACGCTCGTCATGCGGCAGGCCATCCGAGCCAATCATGGACTGGGGGTGGGCGATCACGCGCTCCACATCTGCTTCACACATCTGGAAATAGCAAGCACCGCCGGGTTGCAGGCGCTCGCAGGCCTCGCGCTCGCTGAGACTCCATTCCCGCGCAATGTCCTTGAGGTAGCGGCCCACCATTTCGGGATGGGGCTGGCTGCCGGTGATCAGGATGTCGATCACCCCGTCCACCAGATCGCTGCGCAGCACCGTGGAGCCGGCGGTATAGGGATAGACATCCAGGCTGATGGGCTGGAGCTGGCCCAGCGCATCGATCAGGCCCAGGGTCTCCCGCGTGCGGCCCCAGTTGGCCGCGCCCGCGCATTTGTGGTGGGACAGCACCAGCGGCAAACCGGCCTGGCGCGCGGTCTGGGCCGCCTCCTGCAGCGCAGGCAGTATCTGCGCCAGCTCGTCGCGTATATGGGTGGCATAGACACCGCCATGGCGGGCAGCGGCCGTGGCCAGGGCCACCAGCTCGTCTAGGTCGGCCGCATAAGCCTCTTTGTAGAACACGCCCGATGACAGGCCCAGCGCACCGGCCTCCATGGCGGCGGCCACCTCCTCGGCCATGGCCTGGCGCTCGGCCGGCGTGGCCGCACGGTCCAGCTCGGCCATATGGCGCATGCGCAGCGCCGTATGGCCTATCAGCGCCGCTACGTTGACGGCGGGCTGTGCCGCATCCACGGCCTGGGCATAGGCCGCCATGCTGGCATGGCGGAACTGGCGTTTGCCCAGCAGCGACAGCGGCGCCTTCGGCGTATCTGTCACCACGGGGGCCAGCGAGATGCCGCAGTTGCCCACGATCACCGTGGTCACGCCCTGGGAGAGCTTGGGCAGCATATCGGGCGCATCCATGGCGGCCGCATCGTCGTGGGTGTGCACATCGATGAAACCCGGTGCCACTACCATGCCGCTGCAATCTATCTCCTCCACGCCGGCGCTGCGCCAGGGAGCCAGTTGCGCATCGCTCAGTGCGGCGCCCATGGCCACGATACGACCCTGGGCCAGCAGGATGTCACCCGCCCAGGCGGCCTCGCCCGAGCCATCCACAATGCGCCCTCCGCGCAACCAGCTTGCTGTCATGTCAATCGTCCTGTTCCATACCTGGGGCCTGGTCCAGCACCCCCTCGTATCCGACGCTGTCAAAGCCATGCTTGTGCAACAGCTGCTTGAACTGCTGCAGGCCTCGGGTGGCCACAGGCCCCAGTTTTTGCGCCAGGCGCACGGTGAGAATTTCGATGATGACCAGATGGGCCAGATAGGCCTCGGTGCCCACACGCATCACGGCGTCCTGGGGCACGGACACGGCCAGCAGCAGATCGGCCGCTTCGGCCAGTGGTGTGCCGGGCTGGGTCAGCGCCACCACCGTGGCGCCCTGGGAACGCGCAAAGCGCGCGGCCTCGATGGTGTAGGGCATGCGGCCCACATGGGAGATCACAAAGGCCACACCGCCCGGCCCCAGCGTGCTGGCCGAGACCAGTTGCTGGTGGGCATCGAAAATGGCGTTGGCCGTGCGCCCCAGGCGAAACAAACGGCTTTGCAGCTCGTTGGCCATAAAGGTCGATGCCGCACCCACGGAGTAGCAATCGATGCGCCGGGCCTGGGCCAGCTGCGTGGCCACACGGTCGATCATGTCCACATCCATGCGCCGGCCCAGATCGGCGAGCGAGGACACGGCCGCATGCACGATCTTGCTGGCCACGTCCTGCACCGCGTCCTCGGCCAGCACGCTGCGGTGGATGTAGGAACCGGACACGGCCAGATCCTGGGCCAGGGCCAGCATGAATTCGCGCACCGAGTCATGGCCAAAGCTGCGGCAGGTGCGCACGATGGTGGGCATGGACACCCCGGCCTGCTGGGCCAAGTGCTCCACTGTGGCAGCCACAGCCTCGCGCGGGTCTTGCAGCACATATTGCACCACGCGGCGCTGGGCATCGGGCAGTTGCTCCAGGCGCTCGCGCATCTGTTGCAGCAGGCCAGATGCAGAAGAAGAAATCATAGATTCAGGCATGCATCAAAACCGGGTGTGAATGGCGCTGCACACGGCACCGTCGTCTTCGATCACGGGCATCCAGCGCCATTTATCAAACGTGGTGCAGGGGTGGGAAATGCCCAGTTCCACCAGATCACCCACCAGCGGCCAGGCCTGCTGCGGAGCCTTTTCATCAAAACGCAGATAGGCGTGTTGGTCATTGAGGGCGCTGATGCTCCAGCCATGGGGGGCGGGCTGCGCCACACGCTCACCGCGCCTTGCCAGGCCCACGGGCACGGGCATTTCCAGGTCATAGGAAATGTCGCGCCGGCCACAGGTCAGCAGCGCCAGCCCTGGCTCGGGCACGGACTGCACCATGGCCCAGACACTGAGCGCGGGGCGCAGCGAGGCATCTAGGCCTTCGCGCTGCTCCACCAGCTGCAAAAAACGCTGGTAGTTGCCATGATCGTGGGTGATGTAGCAGCCCGAGCGCAGCACGCCGTGCACGGAGCGAGACAGGTTCTGGGTTTGCAACAGGGGCACGACCAGATCGAACACGGCCGAGCCACCGGCCGTGAGCAAAACATGCGCTTCCCCTTCTGCCCACAGGCCTTGGGCGTCGCAAGCCTGTGCAGCCTCCACCACGCGGCGCACCAGGGCCGTGACCTCACGTGCATCATGTTCGCTGTCGCAGCGTGCCACGCCGCCCTCATAGCACTCTATGCCGCCCAGCCGCGCCACGGGCGAAGCCGCAATCGCCTGTGCCAGATCCACCGCCTGCTCCAGGCTGCGGCAGCCCGTGCGCTGGCCAGGCACGCCCATTTCCAGCAGCACATCGAACACGCGCTGGCTGCTGCGGCGTGCAGCCCAATCTGCTATCAGCGCCAGTTGCGCCCGCGAGTCGACCAGAAACCACAGTCGCAAATCAGCATGGCGATTCAGCAAGGCATCCAGCGCATCCAGATCGGCATCGCAAACCACCTGGTTGGCAATGATGATGCGCCGCGCCCCGGCCGCCACACCCACGCTGGCCTGGTAGGCCGTGGCAAAAGTCAGCCCCCAGGCCCCCTGGGCGAGTTGCCTGGCAAACAGCTCGGGCGACATGGTGGTCTTGCCATGCGGGGCCAGCAGCACGTTTTTGCGCTGCGCAAAATCCTGCATCCAGGCCAGGTTGTGCTCCAGCGCCGAGCGACGCAGCACCGCCAGCGGCAGCGGCAAATCACTGGCAAAAAGATTCCAGCCCCGCGCCGCAATCTCGCTGGCCCGGCAGGGCTGGGCCGTCAGGGGAAAGCCTTTGCAAGCGGCATCCAGCAAAGGGTTTGAAAAATCAGAAGTCATGGTGTTGATCGACATTCGTTATCCATAGCGTTGCGCTGTGCGGGCTACTCCCTCACCCCCACCCTCTCCCCAAGGGGCGAGGGCGCAAGACCAGGGCGTGCCGCACAAAACTGGCGCGCCCCAAGCCAGAGACAGCGAGCAAGGGCCGCCCCGCAGCGAGGCTGTCGCCCCCCTCCGGCGAAGCCAGAGAGCAACTGTGTTCAAAGTCAAGCGTTTTGAGATGCATTGCCAACCTGTGAGTAAGTCGCAGACCAAGGCTGACCAGACTTGATCACGGCATTGATCATGCTCAGTAACTTTCGCATGCAGGCCACGATGACAACTTTGGGCGCTTTGCCTGCCGCACGCAGACGGTCTCTGAACTGCATGATCACCGGCTCGTGGCGCATGGAACTGAGCGTGCTCATGTACAGCGCCGAGCGCACGTCTGCACGTCCGCCCCAGATGCTGCGCTTGCCACGCGACTTGCCGCTGTCGCGTGCCAGCGGCGCAACGCCAACGAGCTTACTGATCTCACGCCGACTCAGCTTGCCCAGCTCCGGCAGCATGCCCATGAGCACCGCCTGCGTGTTTGGACCTATGCCTTTCAAACCCTTGAGCAGCTCTGCCTGGCGCTTGAAGTGCATCCTCAGACGCCCTCCAATGTCG
>NZ_AUCQ01000050.1 GCF_000429845.1 Comamonas composti DSM 21721 | reverse complement strand
CGTGGGTTCGCTGCCGCATAGGCAGCTTAGAAAAAAGTCAGGCCAGCGGCCAATTTTGAACAGGAGTTCGCTGCCGCATAGGCAGCTTAGAAAAGCGCCTGGCGTACCTGTGATGATCGTGATCAGTTCGCTGCCGCATAGGCAGCTCAGAAAAGTTCAGCCCAAATTGTAGAGAGATACTGAAGGTTCGCTGCCGCATAGGCAGCTCAGAAATTGCTCATCCAGGGCCTTGATCTGCTGGTAGAGTTCGCTGCCGCATAGGCAGCTCAGAAAGAGCAAGACCGCTTCGACGACATCACCAGTCAGTTCGCTGCCGCATAGGCAGCTCAGAAATGAGGGCGTCGGTGCTTTCGTGGCCCGCGCGCGTTCGCTGCCGCATAGGCAGCTCAGAAACTGGGCTACAGCAGCAAGGACCACGGCACGATGTTCGCTGCCGCATAGGCAGCTCAGAAGCTGTCGGCCCGGGCACCAGGTCGCAGTGATGGGCTCCTTGCCGCATAGGCAGCTTTAAAGCCCGCTCTCCCTGGATGAGTACGGGCATGCGGTGCGCTGCAGCAGGGGCTGGCTGCGCCCAATGGCAAAGTCATTTGGCATAAGGGTCTTGAAAGCCCAGCTCCAGCATGATGGCGGTTTCGTAGGCTTCCATTTCCTCGGCGTCCTGCTCACTGGTTTCGTGGTCCCAGCCTTGGGCGTGCAGGGTGCCGTGGACCAGCAGGTGGGCGTAGTGCTCCTGCAGGCTTTTGTTTTGCTCCAAGGCTTCGCGCTCGACCACGGGCGCGCAGAGCACGAGGTCGGCCATGACGCTCGGCTCCTGCTGGTAGTCGAAGGTCAGCACATTGGTGGCGTAGTCCTTTTTGCGGTACTCGCGGTTCAGTTGCCGGCCTTCCTCGGCGTCGACGATGCGCACGGTGATCTCCGCGTCCACGGCCAGCGCATGGCGTATCCAGCGCGCGACTTTGGTGCGCGGCAGCTGGGTGCGGTGCTCGGCTGCTTCGGCAAAGCGCGCGAATTGCAGGGATAGTTGCAGCTGATTCAGAGGCATTTTGGCTTGTATCGCTTGTGTATCAAGTGCTGTGTGCTATTGATTTCAGAGTTCTTCGCTGCCCGGCAGGGGGCGTGTGCTGCGTGTGCGCTTGGGGGTGGAGGTGCCCTCGCTGGCGCGGCCGCGTGCTTCGTAGGCATCGACGATGCGTGCCACCAGCGGGTGGCGCACCACGTCGGCGCTGGTGAAGCGGTTGATCGCAATGCCTTTGACGCGCTTGAGCACGCGCTCGGCATCGATGAGGCCGCTGGGCGCACCCTTGGGCAGGTCGATCTGGCTCACGTCGCCGGTGACCACGGCCTTTGCGCCAAAGCCTATGCGCGTGAGAAACATCTTCATCTGCTCGGGCGTGGTGTTCTGGGCTTCGTCGAGGATCACGAAGGCGTTGTTCAGCGTGCGCCCGCGCATGAAGGCCAGCGGAGCGATCTCCAGCACATTGCGCTCGAAGGCTTTTTGCACGCGGTCATAGCCCATGAGGTCGTAGAGCGCGTCGTAGAGCGGGCGCAGATAGGGGTCGACCTTTTGCGTGAGGTCGCCGGGCAGAAAGCCCAGGCGTTCGCCGGCTTCCACGGCCGGACGCGTGAGCACGATGCGCTGCACGTTGTTGCGCTCCAGCGCATCCACGGCGCAGGCCACGGCCAGATAGGTCTTGCCCGTGCCGGCCGGGCCGATGCCAAGGGTGATGTCGTGGCGCGCAATGTTCTCCAGGTACGCGGCCTGGTTGGGCGTGCGTGCACGCAGGTCGGTGCGGCGCGTACTCAGCTGGGGCGAGTCCAGGGGCGCTTCCAGCATCTCGGCATCGCCTGCGAGCATGAGCTGCAGCGTGTCCTCGGCGATGGCATCGTCCGCCATTTCATAGAGCGCCTCCAGCAGCTCCAGCGCTTCCTGGGCCTTGGCCTTGGGGCCGTCGATCTTGAACTGCTCGTGCCGGTGGGCGATCTTCACCCCCAGGGCTTGCTCCATGGTGCGCAGATGTGCATCGGCCGGGCCGCACAAATGACTCAGGCGGTTGTTGTTGAGGGGAGTGAAGGTGTGGCGCAGGATCACGCGGATAATTCCGTAGGACTTGTGCAGGCACGCGGGCGAGCATCGATGCTCGCCTCATCGCGCTGCGCAAGTCATGTTCCAATGAAAAGCCGCCATCAGGCGGCAGAGGACTTGAATGATAGGCAAATTGACGGGAACTCTGCTGGAGAAAAACCCGCCCGAGGTGTTGGTCGACTGTGGCGGCGTGGGTTATGAGGTGCAGGTGCCCATGAGCACCTTCTACAACCTGCCGGCCAGCGGCGCCCGGGTCAGCCTGCTCACGCACTTCGTGGTGCGCGAGGATGCGCAACTACTCTATGGTTTTGGCACACCCAGTGAGCGCCAGGCGTTTCGCTCGCTGATCAAGGTCACGGGCATCGGTCCGCGCATGGCGCTGTCGGTGCTCAGCGGCATGAGCGTGGATGATCTGGCTCAGGCCGTGACCCTGCAGGAGGTGGGCCGGCTGGTCAAGGTGCCGGGCATCGGCAAGAAGACGGCCGAGCGCCTGCTGCTGGAGCTCAAGGGCAAGATCGGGGCGGATACGGGGGCTCAGTCACTGTTTGCCAACAACAATGAGCACAACGACATTCTGCAGGCCTTGATGGCCCTCGGCTATTCCGACAAGGAGGCCTCGCTGGCGCTCAAGAAGCTGCCGCCCGATGTGGGCGTGAGCGAGGGTATCAAGCTGGCGCTCAAGGCCCTGACGAAATAGCTTGCCCCTGAGGCGCGAAGCGCCTTCCCCCAATGGGGATGACAGCCTCGCCGCGAGGCGGCTCCTGCCCGCTGTCCCTGCGTGGGTCCCTGCGGGCTTGAGGCGCTGCCAGCCATGGCTGAGTGTGGGCGCGGGACGCTGTTATTGCTTGCCGCCTTGCTGCAGCTGCCTGACCGCAGCTTCGGTCTTTTGCACATGGACTTGGGGGTCCGAACCCGAGTGGACGAACTTGATCTTGCCGTCCTGGCCTATCACGTAGGAGATGCGGTCCGCGCGCTCAGGATTGGCTGCAGCGCCCGCATCATAAGCCTTGATGGTCTGTGCCCTGGGGTCGGAGGCCACGGCGAACTGGTCGCGACAGGCCTCCGATGAGAAGCGTTTCAGCGTCGTGATGTCGTCATGGGACATGCCGACCACGCTGGCCCCCAGGGCCTTGAAGCGTGGCGTGGCCTCGGCGAACGCATGGGCTTCGAGCGTGCAGCCCTTGGTGAAGGCCTTGGGAAAGAAGTACAGCACCACAGGCCCGTTCTTGAGCGCGGCAGCCATGTCGAAGTCGAACGCCTGGCCGGCCACGGCTGCAGGCGTGGTGAAGCCGGGAGCGCTGTCGCCGACCTTGAGCGCGGCCTGGCTCAGCGGCGCGAACAGCGAGCCCAGGATGGCGGCGACCAGCCAGGGCTGGCCGATCAGGGAGCGGGAGGTGGAGCGGGAGCTGTGTGGCATGGCCTGGGCTTGAGGGGAGTGAACGTCGTGCCATTGTCCCCGGATGTGCTTGCGACTTTGGCAGGCGCCTGCGCATGACCATGCAGGCTGTGCCTGAAATCGATGCCGCCCCAGGTCGGCGAGTCCCTTGTCGTGGGGCCTGGCGGCGCAGGGCACAATGTGCGCCTATGACGATTGTTGTCGATGAATTCGCACCGGCGCCCAAGCCTGCGCAGCGCGTGGTGTCCGGCGGGACGGCCTCGCACCAGGAGGAGGCGCTGGAGCGCGCGCTGCGCCCCAAGCTGCTCGATGAATATGTGGGCCAGGCCAAGGCCCGCGAGCAGCTGGAGATCTTCATAGGTGCGGCGAAAAAGCGCGGCGAGGCGCTGGACCATGTGCTGCTGTTCGGCCCGCCGGGCCTGGGCAAGACCACGCTCTCGCACATCATCGCGGCCGAGCTGGGCGTGAACCTGCGCCAGACCAGCGGCCCGGTGCTCGAAAAGCCCAAGGATCTTGCGGCCCTGCTGACCAATCTCGAACCCAACGATGTGCTGTTCATCGACGAGATCCACCGGCTCTCGCCCGTGGTCGAGGAAATCCTCTACCCGGCGCTGGAGGACTACCAGATCGACATCATGATTGGCGAAGGGCCGGCGGCGCGCTCCATCAAGCTCGATCTGCAGCCCTTCACCCTGGTGGGCGCGACCACGCGTGCGGGCATGCTGACGAATCCGCTGCGCGACCGCTTCGGCATCGTGGCGCGGCTGGAGTTCTACAGCGCCGAGGAGCTGGCGCGCATCGTCAAGCGCAGCGCAGGCCTGCTGCAGGCCCCCATCGATGACGAGGGCTGCTTCGAGATCGCACGCCGCTCGCGCGGCACGCCGCGCATTGCCAACCGCCTGCTGCGCCGCGTGCGCGACTATGCGGATGTGAAGGGCGATGGCCGCATCACGCGCGAGATGGCCGACAAGGCCCTGGCCATGCTCGACGTGGACCCGCAGGGCTTTGACATCATGGACCGCAAGCTGCTCGAAGCCGTGGTGCATCGCTTCGACGGCGGCCCTGTGGGGCTGGACAACATCGCGGCCAGCATAGGCGAGGAGTCGGGCACCATCGAGGACGTGATCGAGCCCTATCTGATCCAGCAAGGATTTTTGCAGCGCACCCCGCGCGGACGCATGGCCACACGCGCCGCGTATCTGCACCTGGGCCTTGCGGCGCCCGACCCTGCGCAGGGCTGAAAAAGTATAAAAATAAGAGCTGCCAGCGCTTGTCATTCATTGGTTTCAGCTATGAATGCAGTTGAAATCGCCAGGTGACAGGTGCTGGCAGCTCTTATTTTTGATAGCTACTGCTTTGCAGCCTCAACGGCATGCCGGTATGGCTTCTTCCTCTTTCAGTGGAGGGCGGGGATGGGGCGATGGCTTGAGTGACGCTGGCAATGCGGGAAGAACTCGCGCCGCTGACCTCCTCCCCAGCCCTCCCCCAAAAAGGGAGGAGCCAAGCCAGAGGCCTGGCGTATCAAACCGGCGCGGCACAGCTCAGGGACGCCGAGCAAGAGCCGCCTCGCGGCGAAGGCGTCCGTCCCCTTCGGGGGAAGGCATGTCATGCCCAG
>NZ_AUCQ01000049.1 GCF_000429845.1 Comamonas composti DSM 21721 | reverse complement strand
TTGCCCGCACAAATGCCCCGTGCCAATAGTTCCTTGTGCATGCGGGGCCAGCCATATTCGCCTTTCACCTCAGCGTGGATTGCACGGATGTGCACCAGCAGGGCTTGCGCACTGCTGTGCGCACCTTTGCCTGTGTCCGCAACATCACGCCGGCGTTGCCAGCTGCAGTACCCGCTGACGCTAACCTCCAGCAACTCGCATGACAGGCGCACGGGGTAACGGCGCTTCATTTGCTCAATCCAGGCGTACCTCGCAGCGTGTCCTGCACCTTGGCCACCGCCGCCATTGACTGACCGCTACGCACCTGCCGTACGGCCTCCTGCTTGAACTCTCGCGTGTATTGCGCACGCACTTGCTTGTATGCCATTTCTTGCTCCATTGACGTGATTTTCAACAAAGCTAAGCACTACCCTTTTCAGGGGCAAGGTCAAGGTGGCTCAACACCAGTCTGCAGTTCATTCACTTGGCGTTTGTGGCCTTATTGCTCAGAAGATCGTAAACACGTTCTTAACCCCATAGCGCCAAGTGAAACCAGGGCTTGTGCAAGCTTGATCGAAGGGTAGATACAATCCCTCTTTTGGAGCCACCACATGCGCCTTCTCGGAAAAGCACTGACCTTCGACGATGTTCTGCTCGTTCCCGCCTACTCCGAAGTCCTGCCCAAGGACGTATCCCTCTCCACCCAATTCACACGCAACATCACGTTGAACTTGCCCCTGGTGTCGGCCGCCATGGACACGGTGACGGAAGCGCGTCTGGCGATTGCCATTGCCCAGGAAGGTGGCATTGGCGTGATCCACAAGAACATGACGGCAGAGCAGCAAGCCGCCGAAGTGTCCAAGGTCAAGCGCCATGAATCCGGTGTGGTGCACGACCCTGTGGTCATCACTCCTGCGCATACCGTGTTGCAAGTGCTGCAGCTGTCGGAAGAGCGCGGTATCTCCGGCTTCCCCGTCTGCGATGGCGGCAAGGTGGTAGGGATTGTGACCAGCCGCGATGTGCGCTTTGAGACCCGTTATGACGTCAAGGTCCGCGAGATCATGACGCCCCGCGAAAAGCTCATCACCGTCAACGAGAAAGACGGCACCAGCCCTGCCGAGGCCAAGGCCCTGCTGAACAAGCACAAGCTGGAGCGCATTCTGGTGGTGAACGACGCCTTTGAGCTCAAGGGCCTGATCACCGTCAAGGACATCAACAAGCAAACCACCTTCCCCAATGCCGCGCGTGACGCTGCAGGCCGCCTGCGTGTGGCTGCTGCCGTGGGCGTGGGCGCTGGCACCGAAGAGCGCGTGGCGGCCCTGGTGCAAGCCGGTGTGGACGCCATCGTGGTGGATACGGCCCACGGTCACTCCAAGGGCGTGATCGACCGCGTGCGCTGGGTCAAGCAGCACTATCCGCAGGTCGATGTGATTGGCGGCAATATCGCCACCGGCGCGGCTGCGTTGGCCCTGGTGGAAGCCGGTGCCGATGCCGTGAAGGTCGGCATCGGCCCTGGCTCCATCTGCACCACCCGCATCGTGGCCGGTGTGGGCGTGCCCCAGATCATGGCCATCGACGGTGTGGCCCAGGCCTTGAAGGGCACGGGCGTGCCCCTGATTGGCGATGGTGGTATCCGCTTCTCGGGCGACATCTCCAAGGCTCTGGCTGCAGGCGCTTCCACCATCATGATGGGTGGCATGTTTGCTGGAACCGAAGAAGCGCCGGGCGAAGTGATTCTGTACCAGGGCCGTTCGTACAAGAGCTACCGCGGCATGGGCTCCATCGGTGCCATGCAGCAAGGCTCGGCCGACCGCTACTTCCAGGAATCCAGCACCGGCAACCCCAACGCCGACAAGCTGGTGCCCGAAGGCATCGAAGGCCGCGTGCCCTACAAGGGGTCTATGGTCTCCATCGTCTACCAAATGGCTGGCGGCGTGCGCGCTTCCATGGGTTATTGCGGCTGCAAGACCATTGCCGAGATGAACGAGAAGGCCGAGTTTGTGGAGATCACCGCAGCCGGCATCCGTGAATCCCACGTGCACGACGTGCAAATCACCAAGGAAGCGCCGAACTACCGGGCGGATTAACCTCTTCCCCCCCCCTGAGCCGCTGCGCGGCTTCCCCCCAGGGGGACGACGGCCTTTGCTGCGGGGCGGCTCTTGCTCGCTGTCTCTGGCGAAAGCTACGGCGCAAGCAAGGGGTGGTTCTAAAAAGACCAGTTTGCGACTTCTGGTCTGAATGCTAAAATCTGGTCTGACTTTATAGTTGGACCAGATTTTTCTTTTTGCGCAGTCTCTCTCCATGCAATCCGTCGGTATCTACGAAGCCAAGACCCGTTTCTCTGCCCTGATCGAGTTGGTCGAGCAGGGCGAGGAGGTGCGCATCACCCGCCACGGCAAAGAGGTGGTGCGCATGCTGCCCATGCGCCGCAAACCAGTGATTACCGATGAGCAGATTGCCCAGGAGTTGGCGCATATTGCGGCGCTGCAGTCCACCATACGGGCTGCAGAAGCTACGGATTCCGTAGCAAGCCTGCGCCACCGCGGAAGGAGCCGGGCATGAGCGCAGCCGCCTTTGTGCTCGATGCCTCCGTCACCGCAGCCTGGCTGCTGCCCGACAACGCCAGCAGCCATACCCAGCGCCTCTACACCCGCATCCGCCGCGATGAGGTGGACCCGCAGGCCCCCAACCTTTGGCAATGGGAATGTGGCAATCTGATCGCCTCGGGTGTGAACCAGGGCCGTATTCCCCGCGCCAGCGTGGAAGGACTGTGGGGTGTGCTGGAGGCCATACGCCACCGCGTGGAGTTGCACGAGCTGGCGCCCGCACAACACAAGGCCGTGCTGGATGTGGCGCAGGACACGGGTCTGCCCATTTACGACGCGGCCTATCTCTGGCTGGCGCAGTCGCTGCGCCTGCCGCTTGCCACATTCGATGCTGCCCAGATGGCTGCCGCCCGCAAAAGCGGTGTGCAGCTCTTGGCACCCGAAGATTTTTGAACGCCTTTCTCTTTCACCTCTCTTGCCCTTGACCACCATGCAACACGACAAGATTCTCATTCTGGACTTCGGCTCCCAAGTCACCCAGCTGATTGCCCGCCGCGTGCGCGAAGCCCATGTCTACTGCGAAGTCCATCCCTGCGATGTGAGCAGCGACTGGGTGCGTGAATTCGCCGCCGATGGCAAGTTGAAGGGCGTGATCCTGTCCGGCAGCCATGCCAGCGTTTATGAAGTGGACGACCGCGCGCCCGACGCCGTGTTCGAGCTGGGCCTGCCCGTTCTGGGCATTTGCTATGGCATGCAGACCATGGCCACCCAGTTGGGCGGCAAGGTCGAAGGCAGCAACAGCCGCGAATTCGGCTATGCCGAAGTCCGTGCCCATGGCCATACCAACTTGCTCAAGGGCATAGCAGACTTTGTCACGCCCGAAGGTCACGGCATGCTCAAGGTCTGGATGAGCCACGGCGACAAGGTCACCGAGCTGCCCCCTGGCTTCAAGGTCATGGCCTCCACGCCGTCCTGCCCCATCGCTGGCATGGCCGACGAAGCGCGCCGCTACTACGCCGTGCAGTTCCACCCCGAAGTCACTCACACCGTGCAGGGCCAGGCACTGCTGAATCGCTTTGTGCTGGACATCTGCGGCACGCAAGCCGACTGGATCATGGGCGACTACATAGCAGAAGCCGTGGCCAAGATCTGCGAGCAGGTGGGCGACGAGGAAGTGATTCTGGGCCTGTCCGGCGGTGTGGATTCCTCCGTGGCCGCAGCCCTGATTCACCGCGCCATCGGCGACCAGCTGACCTGCGTGTTCGTGGACCACGGCCTGTTGCGTCTGAACGAAGGCGATGCAGTCATGGACATGTTCGAAGGCAAGCTGCACGCCAAGGTCATCCGCGTGGATGCTTCCGAGCTGTTCCTGGGCAAGCTGGCTGGCGTGTCCGAGCCCGAGGCCAAGCGCAAGATCATCGGCGGCCTGTTTGTGGACGTGTTCAAGGCTGAGGCCGCCAAGCTCAAGGCTGCCACGGCCGGCTCCAAGGGCGCGACCTTTCTGGCCCAGGGCACCATTTACCCCGACGTGATCGAGTCCGGCGGTGCCAAGAGCAAAAAGGCCGTCACCATCAAGAGCCACCACAACGTGGGTGGCCTGCCTGAGCAACTGGGCCTGAAGCTGCTGGAGCCGCTGCGCGACCTGTTCAAGGACGAGGTGCGCGAGCTGGGTGTGGCCCTGGGCCTGCCGCGTGGCATGGTCTATCGCCATCCCTTCCCCGGCCCAGGCCTGGGTGTGCGTATCTTGGGTGAAGTGAAAAAGGAATACGCCGACCTGCTGCGCCGCGCCGACGCCATCTTCATCGAAGAGCTGAACAACTGGATCGACGAGGCCACCGGCAAGAGCTGGTATGACCTGACCAGCCAGGCCTTCACCGTCTTCCTGCCCGTCAAGAGCGTGGGCGTGATGGGCGACGGCCGCACCTACGACTACGTCGTGGCTCTGCGCGCCGTGCAGACCAGCGACTTCATGACCGCCGACTGGGCCGAGCTGCCCTATGGCCTGCTGAAGAAAGTCTCCGGCCGCATCATCAACGAGGTGCGTGGCATCAACCGCGTCACCTACGACGTCTCGACCAAGCCGCCCGCAACCATCGAGTGGGAGTGATTGGGCGTCTGGCATCGGCTGGCATCTAGTAGCACGAAAACACCCCTAAGCCCGCGTCATTGCGGGCTTTTTTGTGATCTCGTTCGGCACCGCCTGGCAACATTTGGCATCGCCAAGCACCGTTTTTTCATGGCATGATGGATGGCATTGAATGCTTCTATGCCATGAGAAGTCGCCGATACCATGCAACCACCTTGCCGAATGTTCATGGTATCGAGTTTGCGTAATACGATGATTTAATTGATGTTTTACGCCAGGGCGGCCGGTCTTCGGATCATGGTATTTGAGCTGAATCAGGGCGAGAACCATGTTGACCGATACCAAGCTGCGCAACCTCAAGCCGAAGGACAAGCTCTACAAGGTGAATGACCGTGACGGCCTCTATGTAGCCGTCACGGCCGCCGGAGCGATCTCGTTCCGCTACAACTACTCGATCCACGGTAGGCAGGAGACCATCACCTTCGGCCGCTACGGTGTCGGCGGGATCACCCTGGCGGAAGCCCGCGAGCGGTTGGGCGAGGCCAAGAAGATGATCGCGGCCGGGAAGTCGCCGGCCAAGGAAAAGGCGCGGGACAAGGCCCGCGTCAAGGACGCGGAGACGTTCGGGGCCTGGGCGGAAAAGTGGCTGCGCGGCTACCAGATGGCCGACTCCACCCGCGACAAGAAGTGGCCCCGGTTTTTTGAACAGTTGGCTAAGCGAGATTTCTTCCCGTAAAAATGGCCTGACAGCAGGCCGAATCTGGAGAAATCTATGACCATCAAATCAAGACGCAAGCACAGTGCTACCTTCAAAGCCAAAGTCGCGCTGGAGGCGGTGCGCGGCGAGCGCACCGTCGCTGAACTGGCTCAGCAGTACGAAGTACACCCCAGCCAGATTGCAGACTGGAAGCGGCTGCTGCTGGAGCGGGCGGCTGACGTGTTTGGCCCAGCACCTGGGCCTGCTGCCCCAACGGTGGATCTCAAGGAGCTGCACGCCAAGATCGGGCAGCTCACCCTGGAGAAGGATTTTTTGCACGGTGCGCT
>NZ_AUCQ01000048.1 GCF_000429845.1 Comamonas composti DSM 21721 | reverse complement strand
GAAACAAGCGGCCGACCTGCACGAAAGCCTGGCCGAGCTGGCCCAGCAGCACAAGGCGCAAGAGCAGGAGCCCAAACAGCAGCAAGCCCTGGTCAGCGCCGAGCTGCAGATGCAGCACACGCAAATCCAGGGTGAGCCTCAAAGCGCGGGCAGTGACGACAGCCCAAGCTTTCCCGAACTGCAGGCGCCGCATCTGGTGCTTTCCAGCCCCGCAGGCATAGAGGCGACGACCGAGCAAAGCGCCCATATTGCGGCCAATGCGCATGTGGCCATCACCAGCGGGCAGCACACCACGCTGGCCGTGGGCCGGGGCTTGTTTGCGGCGGTCAAGGACCGCATCAGCCTGTTTGTGCACCAGGCGGGCATGAAGTTGATAGCGGCCAGCGGCAAGGTGGAGATACAGGCGCAGAGCGACAACGTGGAGATCGTGGCCAAGAAAGTCGTGGAGCTGCTGTCCACGCAGGACTGGGTGCGCATCACGGGCAAGAAAGGTGTGCTCATCAATGGCGAGGGCAGCTATATCAAGCTCACGGCTGCGGGCATAGAGCATGGCACCACGGGGACTTGGGTGGCACACGCGGCTTCGCATTCCATGGTGGGACCACGCAGCCAGGGGCCCCGGACCTTGCCCATGCCACGCAAGAATGGCAAGGGGCAGCTGGAACTGTGGAACCGGTATTTTGAGAATGCAGAAAAAGAAGGCTTCAAAGGCGCTGAATATGTGGTCACGGATGCCGCAGGCCAGACCATCAAGGGCGAGCTCGATGCCAAAGGCCATGCCCAGGTCAGTGGCCTGGCCGTGGGTGGTGCCAAGGTGGAGCTTGGTCCCGATCCCCGAAGTCCCTGGGACGAGGCCAATTACTACCGCAAGGTCAAGTGGCCCTCGGAATCGGATGCCTCGGCAGGCCTGCAGCCCGATCCAGCTGCCGTAGCGCTGAGCGAAACCATGCAAAAGGCCATGGCCCAGGCGACGCCATTGCTTGGGGCCGTAGGTCAGGGCGGACAGGCCCTGGGGCAGATCGCAGGTCTGGCCGGGCTTGCCGGAGCTGCCGGGCAGATCGCAGCGGGCGCACAACTTGGTGCGCAACTGGCCAGCATGTCCGCGGCCGGCTTGGCTCAGCAAGCCTTGCAGACAACAGGCCAGACCTCGGCCGCTCAGGTCTTGGACCAGGGGCTGAGCATGGCTGGTTTGCCTGCTTTGGGTGGCCTTTCGCCCGGGCCTATGACCACGCCCATGACCACGCCTATTGCCGGCCCTATCAGTCCTATGAGCCCTGCCGGCCCCAGGCCCTCGGTGTTGCTGCCCCCGGGCATTGCTTCCTGAATCTGAATCAGCCTGCCTGCCGGCCTGGAGGAAGAAAAGAGGCCGGTAGTCACTTTAGCCCGTAAGGGCATGGACAAAAAACCTACGAGGTTCTTGCGTGACAGCATCCACCGAAGATCCCAAGCGGCAAGCTGCCGCGCAAAAGGCTGCCGAGAAAGAAGAAGCCGTTGTTCCTTTGAGCCTGATCACCCAGGAGGATGTGAGTGCAGGCAAGAAAAAGCTTGATGACTGGTTGAAGAGCATCTCGGGCGGGGTGTTGACGCTGGATTGGCTGGAACGTGCGCTCAATGTGATACCGGTGGTGAGCAACGTCATGGCGGCGGGCTCGTTGATCTACAGCATTCTTGAGCTGGTCCAGCAAAAGACCAATAGCGCGCTGGAGAAAGTGCTGGCCTGGGTCAATATCGCGATTGACCTGGTAGGACTGGTGCCGATACCTGGTAGTGGCCCGGCCCGTGTAAGCCTGCGCGGTCTGGTGCGCTACCTCAAGGGCAGCTTGCGCAGCGCCAAGGACCAGCTGACCAACTCCATCATCACGGTGATAGAGAACCACGTCAGTGCCACGCTGGCCGGGGACCTGGAGAAGTTCGTTGCCGAGGCCCAGCCCAAGCTCAATGAGTTTCTGGACAAAGGCAGGCAACTGCTCAGCGATGTGCTGGGAAAGATCATCGGCTTCTTGCAGCGTGCCCCTTCGGGCCAGGCCATAGAGCCCGTGGCTTATCAGAGCATGGAGCCGTACGAGCCCGTCAAGATTGGGAGGTTCAGCCTGCCCAGCTGGAAGTCGGTCAAAGATGCCGGCAAGGTCGCCGCGCAAAACACCGGCATTACAGCCATCAATGCCAATATTGCTGCCGCCAACAAGGCCATTGAGTTGGTGGCCGACACCGCTGTGGGAGCTCAGGCCATAGGCAGCCTGAGTGCCAGCCTCAGTGATCTTAAAAACAGCGCAGACAGCGCCCTGGCCCTGCAAAAAAGCACCCAGGAGTTTGGCTCCATTGCCTGGCTTCTGAACACCTTGCTACAAGCGCTCAAGGGCCGAAAAAAGAACAGATCAGCCATGGTTTCGGACAAGAGTACGGCCAAGGCAAGCTCCAATGCTCAGGGGCAGCACAATGAAACACAGGGCATCCAAACCCAAGGGGGGAAAGACGGCAACTGCTGCAAGCAGGGGGTGGCTGCAAAAACAACTGGCAGCATCAGCTACGCCACGGGCAGCGAAACCATAGTCCATACCGACTTTGAGTTGCCAGGCCTCATGCCGATTGTGTGGAGCCGTACCTATTACAGCCGTCTGGGCGCGTATGACCCGCCGCAAATCGGTGGCACTGCAGCACCTGCCTATCTTGGGGCCCGCTGGATCACGCCCTACACCACGCGCATAGACCAGCTCGCCGATGGCAGCTTGCTCTACCACGGCGCTGATGGCCGCAGCCATGAGTTTCCGGCGCTTAAAGCTCCTGCTGGCAGCAAGCCAGGCCAAAGCCATACCAATGGCATAGAAAACCTGACCCTGGCCCGCGCCAGCCAAAACGTCTTGGTGCTGGGCTTTGGCCAGGACTACGCCGAGACCTTTGAGCTGGTGCCCGAGCCTCAGGCTGATGGCCGCTCCAAGACGCTTCGTAATCCACTTCGCCACTACCGTCTGGTAGCGCAAAGCAATGCCCTGGGCCTGCGCACCGAACTGCAATACCGCCACCCCCAGGGCCAGTTGTCGGACATTCTGAGTGGCGAACTCCATGTCTGCACGGGACTTGATCCCCAAGGCCGCATCCAAAGCCTGTGGCAGGTCGAGGACGGCAAGGCTCAGCGCCAGTTGGCCGCCTATGAATACCAGGAGCAGGCAGATGGCAGCAGCGATTTGATCGCTGCTGAGGACGAGCACCAGCAAGCCTGGAGCTATACCTATCTGACTCAGAGTGGGGGACAGCAAAGCACCTCACAAAGCACCCATTTGCTGGAGCGCTATAGCGACCGCACAGGCCGCAGCATGCATCTGCAATGGGTGCACAAGGACGGCTTTGAAACCCAGGCCCCCATCACGGCCCAGGACAGCCACCTGGCCCGGGCCTGGCATGAGCGGGCCGATGACGGCAGTTTTGAAATCAGCGTCATCGCCAATAACAACATCCGCATGACCACCGTCATCGACGCCCTGGGTGCAGAGACGGTGTACTACTTCGATGCCCAGGGCTATGTCTACCGCATCGTCCACCCCAGAGTGACCGATGCCCAAGGCCTGCGCTATACCTACGAAGAATGGTTTTACCGCGACGCCAACAAAAACATCACCCAGCATGTGCTGCCCAGCGGCGAGCAGGAATATTTTGAGTGGGATGGGCACAGCAATCTGCTCACACACACCCAGGCCGATGGCGCCACCATCCACTACGAATATGACGAGCAAGACCACCTCATAGGCATTGCCGACGGCGAAGGCCAGCACTGGAAGCGGGTCTACACCGGAGCCCTGCTGACCGAAGAAACCGACCCACTGGGCCACACCACCCAGTACGCCTACAACAAGGCCGGCCTGCCCACGCAAATCACCGATGCCAAGGGCGGCGTCAAACAGCTGGCCTATAACAGCGCAGGCCAGCTGACGGCCTATACCGACTGCTCGGGCCAGACCAGCCAGTGGCAGTACGACGCGCTGGGCCAGCTCATCGCCAGCCAAGACGCCGCAGGCCACAGCACCCGCTACGCCTACGACAAGGGCCAGCTAAGCCAGATCACCGCCCCCGACGGCAGCCAGCAGCAGCTCAGCTACGACGCCGAAGGCCGGCTGCTGGAACACCGTGATGCCCTGGGCCGCAGCACGCGCTATGACTACACCCAGGCCGGCTTGATTGCAGGGCGCACCGACGCCCTGGGCCAGCACATAGGCTACCAGTGGGACAAAACCGGGCGCCTCACGGCCCTGGCCAATGAAAACGCCCAAACCCACAGCTTTGCCTACGACCCGCTGGGCAAGCTGCTCAAGGAAGTGCACTTTGACGGCATCGCCACTCACTACCACTATGCTCCCGAGAGCGGCGTGCTCAGCGAGGTGCGCCAAGGCCTCAGCAGCAGCCTGCTGGCGTTTGACGCCCTGGGCCGGTTGATCGAGCGCAAGACCGGCTTGCTCCAACCTGTGCAAGAGAAGGATGCCGCAGGCAATCTGTACACCGCACAGCGCGTAGAGCCAAGCAGCATCAGCACCGACAGCTATGCTTATGATGGCAACGGCCAGCTGGTGCAGGCCCGCAACCAGCACATCCAGCTGCAATGGATGTATGACGCAGCAGGGCGCCTGAGCACCGAGCACCACCACTACAGCAACGAAGACGGCAACAGCAGCACCGCAGTCTGGCGGCATGAATACGACGAGCTGGGCAACCGCATTGCCACCACCCGGCCCGACGGCCAGCACATCCAGTGGCTGAACTATGGATCAGGCCATATCCACGGCCTGCTGCTCAATGGCGAAGAACAAATCGCCTACGAGCGAGATGCCCTGCACCGCGAGGTACAACGCCACCAGGCCAACCAGTTGCAGCACAGTCAGCAATGGGATGCGCTGGGCAGGCTGCAGGCCCAGACCTTGAGCCGTGCACAGCCTGCAAGCGGAGCAGGAGCCAGCGCAATGCCCCAAGGCAACATCGCCAGCCTGCACATCCAGCGCCAATACCGCTACGACCAGGCCGGCCAGCTCACGGGCATTGCCGACAGCCGCCGGGGCGCTATCCAGTACAAATACGACCCCGTGGGCCGGCTCATTGAAGCGGCCAGCCAGCTGGGCCAGGAGCTGTTTGCGTTTGACCCGGCCAGCAACATCCTGGACGGCAACTCCAACAGCGGAACAAGCCACGCAGCCAGCAGCAACGCCATTGCAGCCGGTGACGGCAGCAGCCGCCAGGGCCACAGCTATAACAATCTGAGCGGCCCGCGCTTGCTGAATAACCTTCTGCAGCACTATGCGGGCACGCATTACCGCTATGACGAGCGTGGCAACCTGATCGAGCGCATCCACAACGGCATCACCACCAGCTTCCAGTGGAATGGCGCCAACCAAATGGTGCAAAGCCGCCAGGGTGAACACAGCACCCATTACCGCTACGACCCATTAGGCCGGCGCATGGCCAAGCTGAGAGAAAGCGCTCTGAACCCCGGCCACAGCCAGCGCACGCTCTACGGCTGGGATGGCGACCAGCTCGCCTGGGAAAGCACAGAAAACCGGCTGACGCTCCAGGCCCAACAGCAGCTACGCAATCTGCGTGCAGCGGGCCGCACTACCGAGCTGCCTCACCACAGCGGCACCACACACTACATCTTTGAGCCGGGCAGCTTTGTGCCGGTGCTGCAAGCCCGCAGCAGCCAGCCCATGCACAACAGCCTGCTGCAGCGGCCCAAGGACTACACCCAGCACTACACCGACGCCCAGGGCCAGTACAGCATCGATGCTGACCCGCTGTTCAACGGCAGCTTCCAACCGGGCCACCACGGAGCCGAGCTGCACAGCATCTGCCACTACCAGTGCGACCACCTGGGCACGCCCATGGAGCTGACCAACGCGCAAGGCCAGCTGGCCTGGAGCGCGGAATACAAGGCCTGGGGTGAGGCCAAGGTGCAGGCGCTGTGGGCCGCAGGGAGAGCTGGTGCAAGTTCAGCCCAGCAGGTGCGCAATCACTTGCGGTTTCAGGGGCAGTATTTTGATGAAGAGACCGGGCTGCATTACAACCGCTTCCGGTATTACGATCCGCATTGTGGGCGGTTTGTGAGTCGGGATCCGATTGGGCTGGCTGGAGGCATTAATTTTCATCGATATG
>NZ_AUCQ01000047.1 GCF_000429845.1 Comamonas composti DSM 21721 | reverse complement strand
GATGCCTTCACAGGACAACTCAAGCGCCACGGTATTCGCATCTCCATGGATGGCAAGGGCGCCTGGCGTGACAACGTGTTTGTCGAGCGTCTGTGGCGCTCCATCAAGTACGAGGAGATCTATCTCAAAGCCTATGACAGCGTGCGTGCTGCACGCTGCGGGATTGCCCGGTATCTGGAGTTCTACAATTCACAGCGCCCCCATCAGGCCCACAACCGAGCGACCCCTGATGAGGCGTACTTTGCAGCTTTGCCGTTTGCACAAATGCAGCCGGCATAACCCCGAGGATCTCGCTTAGCAACTGGGTTGAATTGTTCAAACAAGTGGGACCACTTCTATAGGCCAAAACCGCTTCAGCCCCGGCAAATGGGCGCTTGGCGTAAACCACCCACTCACATTGGCGCAGTGGGGCCAGCCACTTCCTGAAACAGGCGGCATCCGCCAATGCGGCGAGCTCGCCAAAGAACTTCAAGCGCTTGCCTTGGTGTAGGAGCCACAGTGCTTCCAGAAAGCGCCTGCGCATCAGCCTGGACAGCATACGCACCGGCAGAAAGAATCCCGGCCTGCAGGCATGCCAAGACGTGCCATCCAACGAGAGCCCGCCGCCGGGCACGATGCCGTGCACATGGGGGTGGTGCGTCAGTGCCGATCCCCAGGTATGCAGCACCAGGGTTGCGCCAATGCGAGCCCCCAGATGCTTGTGATCCGCAGCGATGGTCTGCAGAACCTCGGCAGCCACATCAAATAGCAGGCCATAGAGTTCGGCCTTGTTCTGGTACGCCAGCTCTGCAATGGGCGCAGGCAGCGTGAAGACCACGTGGTAATACTCCACGGGCAGCAGGTCGGCCTGGCGGGCATCGAGCCAGCGCTTGGCAGCAGCGCTTTGGCACTTGGGGCAGTGACGGTTGCGGCAGGAGTTGTAGCTCACCTGTTCGGTGGCGCAGCCTTCGCAGCGCAAGACATGTCCCCCCAGCGCCGCAGTGCGGCACTGTTCAATGGCCGACATGACCTTGAGCTGGGCCCGGCTCAGGTGACCACGCTGGCTCTCACGCCAGGTGTCCCCATGCTCGCGGAAGATGTCGGCGACCTCCAGGCGGGGCCGCTGCACACAGCCCTCTCAGGCGGGCGACATGGGCTCCAGCGGACCTATCACCTCGCGCAGCAGGTCGGTGGCGACGTGGGCATAGATCGATGTGGTCTCCAGCTTCTTGTGCCCCAGCAGCACCTGGATCACGCGGATATCGACCTTGCGCTCCAGCAGGTGCGTGGCAAAGCTGTGGCGCAGGGTGTGGGTTGTGACACTTGTGGATGCCTGCGGCTTCGGCAGCCGCATGCACTGCGCGATTGAGCTGGCTAATCGAGAGGGGTTCCAGGGGTGTCATACCCGGGAACAACCAGCCACCGGGCAGCATCTTGCCCTGGGAATGCGCAAGATGCCACCAGGTGCGCAGGCGCTGCAGCAAAACGGGGCTGAGCATGGCGTAGCGGTCCTTGGCACCCTTGCCTTGCTCCACACGCAAGGTCATGCGCTCGCTGTCGATATCCGTCACCCTGAGGTTGACGACCTCGTTGGCACGCAGACCTGCCCCATAGGCCACAGACAGGGCCACCTGGTGCTTGATGTTGTGGGCTGCAGCAAGAAGGCGGGAGGCTTCCTCGCAGCTGAGCACGGTGGGCAAGGTGCGGGGCAGCTTCACAGGCTGCATCTTGGCCATCAGCTCAATGCGCCCCAGCGTGATGTCAAAGAAGAACTTCAGCCCGGTGAGCGTGGCGTTGAGCGTCACCGGGGACGAGCCCGTGTCTACCAGATGCAGCTGGAAATTGCGCAGATCCTCCACGGTGGCTGTGTCGGGTGAGCGCTTGAGATAGGCTGCCAGCTTGCGTACGGCTCGGATATAGGCCTCCTGGGTGCGAGGCTCCAGCTTGCGCATACGCATGTCGTCAAGCATCCGTTGGCGCAGCGGTGAGATGGCTGGGACGGTTAGGGCCGAGGGGGTCATGATCGCGCTCCTGTCGAAGGACGAGGCCGATTGCCTCGCCCTCCAAGCTAGAGAGGGGCATCATGTTTACCCCGCAGCAGGGCCTTCGCGGCGCACTACCGCGCGAGCGGTTTAGTCCTCTGACTGATATTGCGCAATGCTAGATAGAACAGCTTGGTCAACAGTTCTTGCAGTACTTCGTGCTTCTTGGTTGTCATTGTGTTTTCGGACAAGCAGGCTATAGCCTGCGATGGATTGTCCGTTTACGCAAAATTCTGTACACCCTCGGCCTTTAAAGTAGAGCGACTGCATGGCCAGCAGCGCTTCATGACGCGGCGCCAAGCCAAGGATGAAGTCATCGACTGGATACTCTGGTACAACCGAGAGCGGCTGCACTCGACGCTGGCATACGTCAGCCCGATGCAGTTTGAGTAAGACTGGCATGTGGCTCAAGCCAGGAAAGCCAATTCGTAACTCCGCTATGGGGTACGGATTCCAGGGGCAAGGTCACATTGCTTACTTTGATGTGAAATCTTTGTGAAATTCCTTTGAAGAATTTTGATAAATTATGAATAAAAACAATAGCTTAAGTCAAGAGGCTATCTGTCTTGGCGGCGGCTGTTTTTGGTGCACCGAGGCCATTTTCAGCCGCGTGCGTGGTGTGAGCCGGGTGCAAAGCGGTTATGCGAACGGCCATCTGGCCCACCCGAGTTACGAGGATATCTGCACGGGGCAGACCGGCCATGCGGAAGTGGTGCAAGTGCATTTCGATCCCGAAGTCATCAGCTTGCGCGATCTGCTGCTGATCTTCTTCGGCACCCACGATCCCACGACGCTCAACCGCCAGGGCAACGATGTCGGCACGCAATACCGCAGCGGCATCTATACCAGCAGCGAGGAGCAGGCCGTGACGGCCCGGGCCTTGATTGCCGAAATGGACGAGGCCGGTGCCTATGACGCGCCCATCGTGACCGAGGTCCAGCCCCTGAGCATTTACTGGGTGGCAGAGGACTACCACCAGAACTATTTTGCCAATCATCCGGGCCAGGGCTATTGCGCTTTCGTCGTCGGCCCCAAGGTGGAGAAATTCCGCCATGCCTTCGGGCGCTGGCTCAACGAGTGAGCGTGTCAGCCCTGCTGCGCGGGCGCTCTATCAGAACCTGATGTCAGGTTCATGAACCGGCTCGGGCCTGAACAGCTATACACTGGGCACGATTTTTTCAAGCCTCGCTCCATGTTTGCGTATTCCCATCCTCCACGATCATCAGCCCGTGCTGTACAGCGCGGGCGTGGTCTGTGGCTGGGGGTGCTCAACTGCCTGCTGGTCTGGGCCCTGGCACTCGCGCCCATGCTGGGCCAGATGCACCGTGTGGTGCACGCCGGCGCGCAGACGGGGAGCGCGGCGCAGGGCGACAACATGCATGCGGGCTGCACGGTACATGCAGCCCAGGATGCGTGGGGCGGGGCTGCAGACCTGGGCGCTGCAGATTGCGCAGTGGCCATGGACTGGGTGCATGCCTTGTTTGCAGGCCACGGTCCCGCGGACTGCCAGTTGCTCGACCAGTGCCATGAGGCGCTGGCCGGGCCACCGCCGGTCTTGGACCTGCCGCCTTACTGGGCCGAGTATGCGCGGCCCATGCCCGAGCCTCAGGTGGCTCACGGCCGTGTGCCCACGGCCTTCTTTCATGCGCGTGCGCCGCCGCGCTTCATCACCGAAACAGCTGTTGCCTGAACACCGGGCGCAGGCGCCTGACGCCTGCCTGCCCGTCGCTTGACCCGTGCGGGCCAGGCGCGCCCGCCTGCGGCTGCAAGACGGCTTGGTTGCAGTTGTTTACTCCTATATTAATAGCTATTAGCGCTTGCTATACAAGCGTTACAGGCATTTTTAATCTGGCGCCGGGTCCATGGATCTACCGCTCCAGGGCGTGGCTGCGTGCGCGGCTCTTGCCCGGTGCCTCAGGAAATATCAGTGATGAAATCGAAAAATACACAGCGCTTCGTGCACCAGACTCCCTATCAGGGCAACAGGCTGAAGCCCTTGATGCAACTGCTGCTCTTGAGCGGGGCGCTGGGCGCCTGGGGCCAGGCTGTCGCGGCCGAGGAGGCTGGTGAGCCAATGCAGCAGGCGGCGGTGGCCGAGACGGCCCTGAGCGAGGTCCGGGTCTCTGCGAGCGGCCTGGGGCTCAAGGCTGGCGATATGGCTTCGCCCGTCAACGTGCTCGAAGGCCAGAGCCTGATGTTGCGCCAGTCGGCCACGCTGGGCGAGACCCTGGATGGCGAGCCCGGCATCCACTCCAGCCATTTCGGTGCGGGCGCGAGCCGGCCCATCATCCGGGGTATGGACGGCCCGCGCGTGCAAGTGCTCAGCGATGGTTCCGAGTTGCATGATGCCTCGACCATCAGCCCCGACCACGCGGTTGCGGGCGAGCCTATGCTGGCCACGCAGATCGAGGTGCTGCGCGGCCCGGCGGCCCTGGTCTATGGCGGCGGTGCTGCCATGGGCGGCGTGGTGAACATGCTGGATGACAAGATCCCCACCGCGATTCCGCAAAACGGCATCACGGGCTCGGCCCAGTTGCGCGGTAACACCGGGGCGGGCGAGGCAGCAGGGGCGTTTTCGCTCACGGGCGGAGCCGGCAATCTGGCCGTGCATGCCGAAGGCATGGCCCGGGATGCGGGTGACTACCGTGTGGGCAGTGGCTGGAGCCAGGGCAAGAAGGTCGAAGGCAGTTTCAACCGTACGAATACCGGCAGCTTCGGGCTTTCCTGGATTGGCGACCAGGGCTATCTGGGCCTGGCTTATACGCGCCAGGAGGCACGCTATGGCCTGCCCGGGCATGACCACAGCTTCGAGGGCTGCCACACCCATGGCAACCATCTGCACTGCGGCGGCCATGGCCACGATGACGACCATGGGCACGATCACGATCACGATCATGGACACGGGCATGACCATGACCACGACCATGACCACGCGCACGGTGTGCCCGTTGTGGACTTGCTCAGCGAACGCTGGGATCTGCGCGGAGAGTGGCGCAATCCCGTGGCAGGCATTGCTGCGGCGCGTCTGCGCGGCGGCTGGACTGACTACCGTCACGACGAAATCGAAGGCGGGACTGTGGCCACGACTTTCAAGAACCGCGCCAATGACCTGCGCCTGGAGCTGGAACACGAGCCCGTGGCCGGATGGCGCGGCGTGCTGGGCCTGCAGACCATGGAGCGCAAGTTCAGCGCCGTGGGCGAGGAGGCCTATGTCGAGCCCACCAAGACGCGGCGCAACAGCCTTTATCTGATGGAGGAATACAGCTGGCAGGACTGGCGCTGGCAGGCGGCCCTGCGTCATGAACGCCAGAGCGTGGAGGCCCAGCTCAGTGAGCTGACGCGCAAGCACCATGCGACCTCGCTGTCCCTGGGCTCGGTCTGGAAGTTTGCGCCGGGCTACAAGCTCACGGGCTCGTTCACCCATGGCAACCGCCTGCCCACGGCCGAAGAGCTCTACGCCAACGGCTTGCACATGGCCACGGCGACTTACGAGCGCGGCAATTCCGACCTCAAGCGCGAGCGCTCCCAGGCCGTGGATCTGGGCCTGGCCAAGACGGCTGGCGACACCACGTTCAGCGCCAATGTCTTCCACCACCGCGTCAAGGGCTATATCTACGGCGCCACGCTGGATGAGATGCATGGGCTGCAACTGCTGCAATACACCCAGGCTGATGCGCGCTTCACGGGCGTCGAGGGCCAGGTGCGGCAAAAGCTTTCGCGCCAGTGGGGCCTGACCCTGTTCGGTGATGCGGTGCGTGCGCGTCTCGACGGTGGCGCGGCTCTGCCACGCATTCCGGCCAAGCGCGTGGGTCTGCGCCTGGATACCTTCTGGAAGGGTTGGGACGGCCAGATCGAGTGGGTGCAGGTGCTGCGCCAGAACCGCACTGCGGCTTTCGAGAGCGAAACCTCGGGCTACGGCATGCTGAACCTCTCGGCCAGCTACGAGATGCGTACGGCAGGCGGCACGCCCTGGCAGTTCTTCATCAAGGGCCAGAACCTCAACAACCGCCTGGCCTATGCGCACACCTCGTTCATCAAGAATGCGGCGCCGCTCATGGGGCGCAACGTCACTGTGGGCGTGAAGGTGATGTTCTAAGCTGCTCGCAGCCGCTTTTCTCAGCGGCTGCGCCGCCCGAGTGCATGCCTTGAGAATCATGCTGGCTCTGCGTTGGCTGCTACAGATAATGTTGCAGATGGCGCAGAGCGCGGGCGCTTTCCAACCCGGCGAGCTCGACCACCTCACTGGGCGGCTTGCCCTCGCGCAGCCATTGCACCAGGGTCGTATTGCGCAAGACCTGGGGGCCGACGCGATGCAACGGCGTCTTCTGATCGACCGGGCCCTGGGCTGCATGGGCGCGCTGTATGAGCTGGGATGCCACATGGAACAGCACGCGCACGGACAAGGCTTGTCCTTCGCGTGAATAAAACACCGTGGCCTCGGGCGCGAGAACCGAGGGGCCGCGCTGACCACTGCTGGCCTGGCTCCAATCGCGCAGGGCGGCCGCAGCCCCGGCTGGCAGCTGGAGGCTGCGCTGCTGGGCTGCGCGGGCGCCCTGGATATGCAGCAGGGCAGGGGCTGCTGCATATCCAGGGCGCCAGATGCTTTGCTGAGCCGTGAGCACATCGGCCCAGCAAAGACCACGAACCTCTTCGGGCGCCAGGGCCAGCTCGTAGAGCAGCAGCAAGATGGCGCGATCACGTGCGGCCTGAAAGCCCAGCTCTTGAGGCATGTGACGCGGCAGGGATTGCCATAGCTGGGTGGAAAGACAGTGGCCCTGGCCGTCTTCGGAAGCAGGGCGCTCGTGCTCGGCCAGGCCTTGAGCCGGGTTGGTCTTGATCCAGCCTTGCTCACGTGCATGCTCGTAAATGCGCTCCAGCAATCGCCAATAGCGCCTGCGCGTGACCTCACTGACCTGGCGCCCCGGCAAATGGCCGCTGCGCTGGCCCTGGCGCGGCTGCAGAAAGCGCTGTACGTCAACGGCCGTGGCCTCATGCCAGGGCTTGGACTGTGCATGGAGCGCAGAAGCCGAGGGCAGGGAGGTCTTGTCCAGGCTGCGTAGCCAGGCATGCCAGACCTTTTCATAGCCGCCATTCGGCGTGGTGTCCAGCGGATCCCAGGCCTTGGAGCCTTCGCAGACTAGCCAATGGCGAAACAGCTCTGGTCCATCGGGCGGCTTGGAATGTGCCGGATCTACCGGGGCAGGCGCTGGAAAAGCATCGGCAGGAATAGACATACTCATGGACATTTCATCTCTTGATTCCCAGGTCGTCAATGTAACTTACATGAAATAATATTCATCTTCGAAAAGAGAACTCCTTCATGCAAGCCTTATTCTCTCTTTCTTCACAGCAGGGCCTCTTGCCCTGCTGCAGTCATCAAGGAGCAAGCCGTTCACGGGCCCAGGCGTTGTTCTCCAGCCGGTAGCAAAGCCGGTCGTGCAAGCGGCTTTTCCGGCCTTGCCAGAACTCCCAGCGCTCAGGCACCAGCCTGAAGCCGCCCCAATGGGGCGGGCGAGGAGGGTTGAGCAGATACTTGGCACCGTATTTGGCCGCATTCGCCACCAGGACACTGCGCCCGCTGATCACCTGGCTCTGGGGGCTGGCCCAGGCTCCTATGCGCGAATCCAGAGGACGGCTGTTAAAATAGGCATCGCTTTCTTCTGCGCTGACTTTTTCCACGCAGCCCTCGATGCGCACCACACGCTCAAGCTCCACCCAATGAAACTGCAGGGCTGCAAAAGGGTTGCCCGCCAGTTGCTGGCCCTTGCGGCTGTCGTAATTGGTGTACCAGACCAGACCGCGCTCGTCATAGCCCTTGATGAGCACGATGCGTGTGCTGGGGCGCATATCGCCTGCAACCGTAGCCAGAGTCATGGCATTGGGCTCGGGAACCTGGGCCTTCAAGGCCTGCTGCAGCCACTGGTCGAACTGTTCAAGAGGACTGTCCAGGCTGGACGACTCGCTGAGCTCCGCACGCTCATAGCTTTTGCGCAGGTCGGCAATCGAAGAAGATAAGCTGCTCATGCCTTGTATTGTGCCGCCTCTGGCCGTTGACTTGGCCCAGGAGCATTGTTGCGGCACAGCGCGGCAGTTGCTCAACTGGCTCAATTGCGGGCAGGGGTGCGCGTGATCACGCCGCAAGCCAGGCGCGGACCGGCATTGCCTGCGGGCTGGGTGGTGTAGTCGTCTGCATTCTTGTGCACGATCACGCTTTTTCCTATGACATCGCTGGCTCCCTGGCCCAAGGAGATGCTGCGCGAGACGTAATTCAGCGTGGCCACGCCCTGTGTATCGGCGCGCAGGCTTGGCAGATCGCCCGCATGATGGGCCGAGGAGTCAAAGTGTCCATGAGGCTGGCCCGTGGGGTTGAAGTGTCCGCCGGCGCTCGATGCATCGGCGCTGGAGCAGTCGCCTTTCTCATGCACATGAAAGCCGTGCTCGCTATTGGGTCTGAGCCCCTGGATCTTGCCTTGTATGCGCACGGCTCCTTTGGCATCGCTGGCAAGACCCAACTCACCGCTGACCTGGCTGCCTTGTGTGGGAGCCAGCAGGGCGGTGGCCGATATCTTGACTGGCTTGGGCGCGGGCACCAGGCTGCTGCAGCCGACAGCAACCATGGCCAGACCAAGACAGCTCAGACGGCGCAGAGACTTCAGGGCGGGTGAGCTTGCAGAACCTGGCATGAAACGACCTCCTGGAAAAGATGAATAATTTCCGCGTAAAACGCGACAAGGGTCTTGGGATTTATCTGAAAAGAGAGCGCTTAGCGCTTGTCTGGTAAGGATTACAAAGAAAAATCATGCTGAATTCATTGACTGGCAAGCGCTAGGCGCTCGCTTTTTCATATATGGGCGAGCAGCCTCTGCAATGCCTTGTCGGCAATGCCAAGGCGCAGCAGCTCGTCGTAAGTCGACTGCGCATAATCACGCGTCGTGCCGTAAATGCCTCGGGCCTGACTGAAGATCCGCTGGTATTCATGTGCTGCCAATTCGCCGGTGTGATTCGGGCTGCTTCGCGACAGGGTGAAGGCCAGGGCCTGGATCGGGCCGTACTCGGTATGGCAGGCAAGCCAGCGCGGGTCATACACGGCATTTGCCATTTCCCTTTGCCAGAGCTGGCGCAACACCTCCAGGCCTTGTTCCTTGGGAATGCGGTAAGCCATGCCCTGACAACTGCCACCCGAGAGCATGCCGAACACCAGACCGGGGCATTGAGGCGTTCCGCGGTTGATGGTGCTCCACATCTTCAGCGCCCTGTGCCAGCCATAGACCCGGGCGGCGCGGCGCTCGGCAAAGACAAAGTCCGGGCGCCAGATCAGCGAGCCATAGGCAAACACCCACAGATCCTGCTGGCCGCCCCAGCGCTGCAGGGTCTGTTCAAGCATGATGATTTGATTGCGGTGGGCATGGGCAAAAACGGGCAGGGCAGACATGGGCGGATGGAATGGATCGGATTTGTGTTTTGTGCAACATCGCCATGGTGCCTGCTCTCACTCCTTAAGAAAATCCCGGGCCTTGCGAGCGTCGGCAGACCGCCACGGAATTACCTGCATTTACAATTGCAGGGTTTTGCCAATTTGTTCTTTATTGAGTACAGGGGGTTTACATGTCCGGTTCTGATAACGACAGCCAGGAGCGCTTTGCTCTGGGCTTTTTAGCCATCTTGATCACGGTGCTTCTGGCCTCGGTGGTGAGCACGGTGGTTTACAAGCGCGGCATTGCACGCAGTGCAGATGCGAGCGCTGGAGCATCTGTCGTGCAGGCTCCGCAGAGCGTGATCGAAGTGGATTCGGCGCGCGTTGTGGTCGAAGGCGGCGTGGTGAAGTTCTACTTTGCCTCGGCCCAGGCCGAGCTCGCGGCAGATGCCAATCAGGCCCTGGCGGGGATTGTTGAAGGCGCTCGCGCAGGCAAGCGCGTGCAGATTTCGGGCTTTCACGATGCAACCGGCAGCGCAGAAATCAATGCCGAGCTGGCCAAGAAGCGTGCCCAGGCAGTTTTTGCGGCACTGCAGGATTTGGGTGTGGTCGTCGAGCAGATGGAGCTCAGAAAGCCTGAGCAAATGCAGGCCAGCGGCAGCAATGCCGAAGCACGTCGCGTGGAAGTCATTGTCCTGGAATGAATCCTGGCCCCGGGTTCAAACCGGGGACGTCAAAGCATGAACCATGGAGCAGACGCAGGTCTGTCCATGGTTTTTTTGATGGCCAAGGCAAAAGTGAATCAGTGCAAGCCATAGGTCCTGGTGAACAACAGGCAGTGGTTCAATTCCTGCACAACAGAGGGCTGCGGGGGTATTCCATGATGCGATGCGGATATGTGCATCCTACGATATACGGTTTCTGTCATATCCATTAAAAACCAAGCCAGTTCCGGCTGATGGCTAGGATTTGAGTCCTCTGCCGCTGGAACGAAGAGGAGACTTGCATGCCACGTGCATCGATCAATCGGCGCTACGCCGCACTTATGGGCGCGGGGCTGCTTGTGGCAGCACCAATGGCCGCCGACGCGCAGGCGCTCAAGCCGGGGTTGAAGGATATCGAGCCCGGTGTCGCGGTGGCGCCCGAGGATGCTGCAGAGATCTGGGCCGTGTTGGACAAGTTTATGGCCAACTTCCGCATGCCGCTCCAGGACTACATCGACAAGCATCTTGAAACATATCTCTTCCCGCATGCGCGCATCGCCAGCCAGCAGATTTTCATTGTGCCGGACGCGCAGTCATACAAGGATGCGGCATTGAAGCTGACAGCCATGCCATCCGGATGGAACCATTCGGAATGGGCAGCGCGCAAGATCGTGCAGGCAGGCAAAGAGAAAGTGCACGTGGTCGTGACCTTCAACCGTTACAAGAAGGACAACAGTCTTATCGCTGCAGAGCCCTCGCTGTACATCCTGGAAAAGGTTGAGGGTCGCTGGGGCATCCGCGCACGAAGCAGCTACGCAAAGTAGGTTTGTCTGCGAGGCGGATCGGCCAGTGAGAACTCGCCCTGCGAAAGCAGGGTGCGGACCGCACGGGCGGGAATAGGTGGCCTACCTGCTACGCGCTGCGCAGCGGGTCAATATTTTGGGCGGATGAGTGACGGACATCCTCATAATTCATTGATTTATTTTGTATTAATTCGATCTTGTAGCCATCGGGGTCGGTCACGAAGGCAATGACCGTGCTTCCACCCTTGACCGGCCCGGGCTCGCGCGTGACATTGCCGCCTGCAGCCCGGATCTTGGCGCAGGCCTCGTAGGCATCGGGCACGCCCAAGGCGATATGACCGTAGGCCGTGCCTATGTCATAGCTCTCCGTTCCCCAGTTGTATGTGAGCTCAAGCTCGGCTTGCCCGGGATTGCCGCCTTCAAAGCCGAGAAAGGCCAGCGAATATTTGTACTCGGGATTCTCCGAGGTGCGCAGCAACTGCATGCCCATCACTTGCGTGTAGAAGTCAATGGAGCGTTGAAAATTGCCAACGCGCAGCATGGTGTGTAGAAATCTCATGGCCTTATTGTGCCCGTGAACATGGCCTTGAAGTATTGGGCCAGCGGTGCGGTCGGTTGAGCAACCTCAGCAGTTTGTAGATGGCATACGGGATGTCGTGCTTGCCGGAAGAAGTGGCCCCGGTTTTTTGAACAGTTGGCTAAGCGAGATTTCTTCCCGTAAAAATGGCCTGACAGCAGGCCGAATCTGGAGAAATCTATGAC
>NZ_AUCQ01000046.1 GCF_000429845.1 Comamonas composti DSM 21721 | reverse complement strand
GTGTATTGCGCACGCACTTGCTTGTATGCCATTTCTTGCTCCATTGACGTGATTTTCAACAAAGCTAAGCACTACACTTTTCGGGGGCAAGGTCACTCAGGCTCCTGTCGGCGGGATGGAGTGTTTGAAGATGCAGGGCAATTTGCTGAGGCGACCAGCGTAGCAGCAGGTGTTCATGCACCACTTGAAACAAGGCGCCATCGCGGTGCAGCTTGGGGCGGGGGCGGCTGTGCAGACGGCGATTTCTGCAGCGTTGCTGGGCAAACTTGCTGACGTAGCCTGCACCTCCTGCGTTGCGCTCAATCTCTCGGCTGATGGTGCTTGGACTGCGTCCCAGGGCTCTGGCTATCGCTCGGATACTTTGCTTTTGCTGCAGACCCAACGCTATTGCATGGCGCTCTGCTTCGGTGAGTTGTTCGTATGTTTTGGCTATCAAAGTGGCCTCAATTCTGAAGGGTGTTGCACTTCAGATTTGAGGCCGCCGTCAATTTGGCCTGCCCGGAGGGACTCGAACCCCCGACCTATTGCTTAGAAGGCAATTGCTCTATCCGGTTGAGCTACGGGCAGTCGCGCTGGGTGAAGAGTAGGCGGCAGCTCTTCGACGCGCATCATACCTTTACTGGCGACGGGCTTTGGAAAAGCCTGGTGCTTGCTGCAAGATTTAGTCGTTTTCTTCCTCGAAAACCACGGATGGCGGGGTGATGACGCGCGCAAGGTCTCCCAGGCTGGGCAGCAGGCCCTGGGCGGCATAGCTGTAGCTGTTGTCGGGCTCGAGCGCGGCTGCGGCCAGATTTGCCAGAGGCTGGTTCAGAGAGACATAGAAGCTGCCCTCGGATGCATCGACAGAGCCGCGAGTGAGCGTATAGCCAGAGTTACCGTCGATTGTGCGGGTTTCGTTGTAGGAGTCGGCAATGAGCTGGCCAGCCTCTGCCACACGTAGCACTTGAAGGCCCATGAGCCGCAGCTTTTCTACTGCCGGTAAGGCATTGGCGGAAAGCCAGTAGCCGCAAGGACGAGGGCGCGTGAGCGTGGGCTTGGATTGCAAGGCAGAGTTCCAGTCCACGCGTACATTGATATCGGCTCCGCTATCGGGCTGGAGCATGGTCAGCGTGCGCTGCTCTGGCAGGGTGCGAGCTTGCACTACCAATTGTTGGCGACAGGCCATCGAAGCTGTGTCTCTGGCCACAAAAGTTTGAACCTGATTCAATTCCTTCGCTCGTTCGGCCGTGTTCAGCAGGCTGCGCGAAACGCTGGTCACTAGAGTGTGCACGCGTCGTTGTATGTGAGCGCGTCCCAGGTCAGAGCCTCGGCTGCTGATCGTCAAGGCAGCAGAGTTCTTCAGACCGCTGGTATTACGCAGGTTTGTGGGCGCAATACTGCCCATGGATAAGGCCTTATCCTGAAGGTCGGCACTGGTGCTGTAGTACCACTCATTGGTGAGTTCTGCCTGGGTCAACGCGTTGCGCAATGGCTGGGCATACCACTCACGCTCAGCCTTGGCGACAAACTCATGGAGGTTGGGAGTGATTGAGTACTGAAGAAGGCTGTCGTAAGACTGTATGGCGTGGTACTTTTCTACAAAGCGACCCATGGCTGGGTATTCGTGTAGATCAAGCACTGCCATGGGCCGGTAGTCGCGTGTGAGGGCAGCCAGAGCGCGCGCTTCGGGGGTTCTCAACAGCAGATGGTCCTCGTCCAGGTCTGTTCCATCGGCCGTATTCCGAGAGCCCTGGGCGGCTCCGTCAGGATTGGCACGGGGCACAAGTACTACGTTGATGCGATCAAGCAAAGGCTCAAGCAAGCCCCCGGGGGCTAGCTCGCGGGCTATGACCAGTAAAGCCTCGGCTCCCGCAGGCTCGTCACCGTATTGCTGGCCTACGATCATGACCGTAGGCCGACCGCTGGCATTGAGGGCCGCAGGCTGTATGCCAACGGTGCGCGTGGCGATCAAGGCCTCGATGGGCTGACCTTGTTGAGAGCTTCCTGCCTGTACCAGGCCTAGGCGCGTGCTCTTGCCCAAGGAGCTGTCTGCCTGAGCCCGCAGCCAGGCCGATAGTTCTCTGGCGCTGGTGTACTTGTTGCGTATAAGGCCCGGAGTTTCATAAAGCGTGGCAGGGTCCGGAAAGCGTGCTCCCACTGCAGCCGAATAGGGCAATGGCATAAGGTCCGTACGTGGCGTCACAGGCTGAGTTTGAGCCTCGCCAGTATTGGGCCGCGTGGTATTGCTTTCTGGGCGAGCCGAGCTTGCGGAGGGTCCCTGGTTTGCGGGCCATGGCGGTAGTACGACGCTGGAGCATGCACTGAGCAAGGCTGCTCCTGCCAGCACCGACCATCTTGGCAGCCCGGAGAACCTGTTGTAAGCAGGAGATGGCTTTTGAAGAGGAGATGGGCGGAAATTCAGCACAGTCATGAAGAGCCTTGGTAACCAGTCGTGTGATAACAAGCGGTAGATATTACCGACTGCAATGGGTTCGGGATCATAGCCATGGAGGCTTGCGAAGGGCTGTCACTATCTATTGATAAGCACTAAATCAAACGCCGACTTTGTCAGTGCGTTCGTCGTGCGCGTGTACTGCCTGGGCTCCGCATTCGCATGTGCAACTGATCTGGGAATGGGGTAAGCCTATAGCAAAAAACCAGGAGCTGCATACGCAGCTCCTGGTCCTGGGGGGAGGCTAATACTCACATGTCTTACATGAAACTGTATAGCCACTCCGTTCTGGTTTAGCGAAAGCCGCCGCGTGAGTTGCCGCGGTTGCCTCCGCCGTTACGGCTGAAGCCGCCACCACGGCGGCCGCGCTCGGCCATGGTGTCTACGCTGGTCCGCATAGGGTCGGGTTGCCCACCGTTGTTGCTGTTGCTGCGAGGAGGTGCATTGCGAACATGGCCCATCTGTGTACCAAGGTGGGCATCGGCACGCGGAGGCTGGTCTTCAAAGCGGCGATTGCCAAAGCCTTCACCTGTTGGGCGTGGGCTGCGTTTGCTGGTGCTTTGATTTTGGCTGCTCCGATTGTTGCGTGTTGCGCCATTGCCTGCACCGCTGCCCGTTCCATTGGCGCTGCTGCCATTGGCTCCTTCAAAGCGGCTCTTGCGTGGCCTGCTGCTGGGGCGCTGGCGGCTGGCTGCGTCGCCCTGGGGCGTTTGTGCGTCACCTTCCTGGCCCGAGACATTCTTGCGTGGGGTTCGTGCGCGATCGCCTTGTGTGGTCTTGTTGGTGCGTATGCGCTCCATCATTTCCTGACGTGCAGCTTTGGCTGCAGCTTGCATGACCTCGCGACTTGGCGGTTTTCCTGCTCCGCCCCAAATCGTTTGACGGCCCATGGCAATGGGCTCGGCACACTCGCCTTCATCGGGGCCAAAGCCCTCCAGTGGAACGACGGGAATCTGCTGCTTGGTAAAGCGCTCGATTTCCATCATGAAGCCTTCCTCGTCCATGCACACCAGACTCACGGCATGGCCTTCGCGGCCTGCACGGCCGGTTCGGCCGATACGGTGGACATAGTCTTCGGGGACGTTGGGGATTTCGTAGTTCACCACGTGTGGCAGCTCATCGATATCGATGCCGCGGGCTGCGATATCGGTGGCGACCAAGGCGCGTAGCTCGCCTGTCTTGAAGCCGGCCAGGGCCTGAGTGCGGGCACTCTGGCTCTTGTTGCCGTGCAGCGCCATGGCGCTGATGTTGTTCTTGGTAAGAAACTCAGCTACGTTGTTGGCGCCAAACTTGGTACGCGTGAACACTAGAACCTGGCTCCAGTTGTTCTCATTGATGATGTGCAGCAGAACCTGCTTTTTCTTGGCGCGCCCAACAGGGTGAATAACTTGGCTGATGCGCTGCACCGTGGTGTTGCGGGGAGTCACCTGAATGCTTTGTGGGTCGTGCAGTAGAGAGTTGGCGAGTTCACGTATGTCGTCGCTGAACGTGGCCGAAAACAGCAGACTCTGCTTGTTCTTGGGTACCAGAGCCAGGACTTTCTTCACATCGTGAATAAAGCCCATGTCCAGCATGCGATCAGCCTCGTCAAGTACCAGGATCTCTACCGTAGAGAGGTCCATGAAGCCTTGCTGCTCCAGATCGAGCAGGCGACCTGGTGTGGCTACAAGCACGTCGACCCCCTTGTTGATGCGGTCGATCTGTGGCTTCATGCCCACGCCGCCAAAGATCACCGTTGAGTTGATGTCCAGGTATTTGGCGTAGCCGCGCACAGACTCTTCAACCTGCGCAGCAAGTTCGCGTGTGGGCGCCAGCACCAGAGCTCGAATACCCTTGCCGCCGAATTTGTTACGTGGAGCCTGACCTTGGGCCAGACGATGGAGCATGGGTAGCGTGAAGGCTGCAGTTTTTCCCGTGCCGGTCTGAGCGCCGGCCAGCAGATCATGGCCGGCCATGACGCTGGGAATGGCTTGCGCCTGGATGGGAGTCGGGGTCTCATAACCCTGTTCGAGAACGGCCTTGACAATGGCTGGAGCCAGATTTAATTCTTCAAATGTCATTTGGTCAGATGCGCCTTTCCTAGGCGCAAGGTATCAGCCTGTCGTGACAACCAAAGCAAGTTGCCGGGCCAGTCGAAGGCAGATGAGGTTCAAGGATGGGAGCCCGGAACTTGTGTCCATCGTCCCCAGCTGAAATGCTGATGTTGCAAGTAACTGGAGCTCACAACAAGGGCTATTGTCGCATGCGCCGATAATCATGGCTGGAACGCAAGCAATTTGCTGCCCGGTTTTTGCAAAAATCTACGACACAAAGTACTCGAACCAGAATGGCTCAATACGTTTTCTCTATGAATCATGTCACCAAGACCGTGCCGCCCAAGCGGCAGATCTTGAAAGACATCTCTCTCAGCTTTTTCCCCGGCGCCAAGATTGGTGTGCTGGGCCTCAACGGCTCGGGCAAGTCTTCGCTGCTCAAGATCATGGCTGGCGTGGACAAAGAGTTCGAAGGTGAGGCACTGCCCATGGCCGGCCTGTCCATAGGCTATCTCCCTCAGGAGCCTCAGCTCAATCCCGAACACACGGTGCGCGAGGCTGTGGAAGAGGCTATGGCCGAGGTCAACAATGCGCGTGCGCGCCTCGAAGAGGTGTACGCGGCCTATGCCGAACCTGATGCCGACTTCGATGCATTGGCCGCAGAGCAAGGCGAGCTTGAAGCCATCATCGCGGCTGCTGGCACAGACTCGGAGCATCAGCTTGAGATCGCGGCAGATGCATTGCGCTTGCCGTCCTGGGATGCTGTCATTGGCAAGCTCTCCGGTGGCGAAAAACGCCGTGTGGCGCTGTGCAAGCTATTGTTGTCCAAACCCGACATGCTGCTGCTGGACGAGCCTACCAACCACTTGGACGCAGAGTCCGTGGAGTGGCTGGAACAGTTCCTGCACCGCTTCTCAGGAACTGTGGTGGCCATTACCCACGACCGCTACTTTCTTGACAATGCCGCCGAATGGATTTTGGAACTTGACCGAGGTCATGGCATTCCCTACAAAGGCAATTACTCCGAATGGCTGGTGCAAAAGGGCAGTCGCCTGGAGGCCGAGCAAAAGGGTGAGGAAGCCCGAGCCAAGGCCTTGAAGAAGGAGCTTGAGTGGGTGCGCCAGAATGCCAAGGGCCGTCAGGCCAAGAGCAAGGCCCGTATTGCACGCTTCGAGGAGCTCAGCGATTACGAATACCAGCGCCGCAACGAGACCCAGGAAATCTTCATTCCTGTGGCCGAGCGCCTGGGCAGCAAGGTCATTGAGTTCACCAATGTCACCAAGAGCTTTGGCGATCGTGTGCTCATCGACAACCTGTCCATGAACATTCCGGCTGGTGCCATCGTCGGCATCATTGGCCCCAATGGGGCAGGCAAGTCCACGCTGTTCAAGCTGATTGCCGGGCGCGAGCAGCCCGATTCGGGTACGGTGGATATTGGCCAGACCGTGAAGATGGCCTTTGTGGATCAGCATCGCGACGCGCTGGGCAACGATAAGACCGTCTGGGAGGACATATCGGGCGGGCTGGATATCATCAATGTGGGCAAGTTCCAGATGGCTTCGCGCGCCTATGCTGGCCGCTTCAACTTCAACGGGCAGGATCAGCAAAAGAAGGTCGGCAATCTCTCCGGTGGTGAGCGCGGTCGTCTGCATCTGGCCAAGACGTTGATTCAGGGGGGCAACGTGCTGCTGCTGGACGAGCCCTCGAACGACCTTGACGTGGAAACCTTGCGCGCCCTGGAGGATGCCTTGCTTGAATATGCAGGCACCGTGCTGGTGATCTCCCACGACCGCTGGTTTCTTGATCGCATCGCGACCCATATCCTGGCAGCCGAAGGGGACTCCCAGTGGGTGTTCTTCGACGGCAACTACCAAGAGTATGAGGCTGACAAGAAAAAACGTTTGGGTGAGGAGGGGGCAAAGCCCAAGCGCATGCGTTACAAGGCACTCAAGTGAGATAGACAGGGCATCCCGGGTGGTCGAGTTTGATCACTTGGGACTTGTCCAACGCATGGCGCGTTCATAAAAGGCTTCCTCGGAAGCCTTTTTTATTGGTACGTGGCAGAGATGCTATGGAGCGTTCATCTGGCCTCAGAGGCTAAATTCCGGCAAGTTTTGGGCCCTATTCGATCTCAGGCCATCGTGTATGCATAACTGCAGCGCCTGCCGCCCAGGCGCAGGATGGGCTGCCCCGGCAAAGTCATTGTCTGACTGCTTTTGAAGTCAGGCTGCGGGAAGGGGGAGTTTGTCTTGGATCAGGAAACGGTCTTTATCTTCGGGTCTGTGAAGGAGCGTCTTTGACGCAAGTCTCGATCTTGGAAGTCTTGAGAAGCCAGGCTTTCGAATTTCTGTGGGTCAGATTTGAGTCTGGCTATGACTTTGCCGGTTGGTGGCTACTTTGAATGGAGTGCAAATGGGTTCCTGAAATTCAGAATTTTCTGAAGCACTTTTTCCATGCGGTGTGAAAACAAATTTTCAATTGTTTTAAATTGTTATGATGCGTCCCGGGAGGAGGTTGCCTAGGGTTTTTCCCAGGTCGGACATGATGAATGGGTGCTGAGTCATTGCATAGAGCCATCAAGGCCGTTTTCTTGTTTCATCCCGGCAGCGTTCCCTGGAGGCTGCCAGTCAATCATGCCGTAGATGAGTGCAGCGTCTCTTCGAGCTGCTTCGCCTCCTCTGCAGCGGTCACCTGGTTCATGCCCTTCGCAAGGCATAGGGCCCACTACTTTCCCAGGCAGATACTCCCCAGCATTGGCTGACAAGAAGCCTTGCCCGGGCTGTCTTTCTGCTGCTTCGAAAAGGCTGATGCAGTGCGCACGGCCATCTTGAAGAAACCTCCTTTGTTTCATTTCAGAGTCAGCAATCGCGCCTGAACCTTGCCCGGGTCTTCATGTCGGAGCGGGGCGGTTGGAGTGCTGGCTCGAGTTGTTTATATAAAAAATCAATCATCAAAGGCTAGTCATGAGGGAAAAGAAAATACGTCTTCGCTCCGTCAGTCGCGCTCTCGCGCTGGAGCCTCGCCTGTTGTTCGACGGTGCAGGGGCCCTGGCCGCTGCCGATGCCGCGCAGCCAGACTCGGATCAGCTTGCGGCTCAGTCGTCCGCGCATGAGGCTGAAGTCGATCAGGTCCTGTTCACCAGTTTTGCCGCGCCTGTCACGGTTTCTTTTTCCGTGGTGGATGGCAAGTCTGCAGGGCCCAGGGTCACGTCGGAAGACGAGCCTTTGAAGATCGAGGACATCACCCTATCCGGCAATGACCTGGATCCCGATGACCCCGTGACTCTGGTCATCATCACCCAGGGGGGAACGTCCAGCCTCAGCGGCCAGGATGTGGCTGTGACGGGCGATGGGACAAGCGAAATATCGGTCACCGGCAAGCTTGCGGACATCAATCAAGCCCTGAAGTCGTTGACCTATACGCCAGATCAGAACCAGAACAGTGCAACCACAGGCTTTGATCCTCGCATCACGCTAGTCGATGAGAATGGCAACCGGCTGGACCTGGTGATCTCGGTCACGCCGGTCAATGACGATCCTGTGCTTTCGGATCAAATGCCTCTGGAGGTCAGGGAAGGAGAGACCCGGTTCTTCAGCCTGGAGCAATTGGCGCCTTCCTGGGAGGCTCTGGATGTGGACATCCTCACAGGACAGCAGGTCAAGGAGCAACTGGTTCTGATCATCGACAGCCTGCCCGAAGAAGGTGAGCTCACCTTCAATGGAGGAGCGGTTGGTGTGGGGCAAGTGATTGCGGTCACGGATCTGGACAAGCTCAGCTACAAGGCCAGTGGCAAGGATCTGGGAAGCAAGGAGTCTTTCACCTTTCAGATCACGGTCAAGGATGGCGGTGGTGGCGAGGCTTCGGGCAAGATCAGTATTGACGTGCTGCCCAAGAACCTCAAGCCCACGGTCGGCAATACCGACCAGCAGATCGTCGAGGGTGAGACCAAGGTTGTTGCCCCGTCGATCGATCTGGGGGATGCCTTTGATAGCTTGCTCACGGCCGAGATCGTGATCGATCAGGTCGTGACTGGTGGGCAAGGGGAGTTCTTCTTTGACTTCGATGGCGACAATCGCATCGGCGAAGACGAAAAGCTGGTGATCGCAAGTGATGGCAAGCTGGTACTGACCGAGCAGCAACGTACCAATCTGGACAAGCTCAAGTTCAAACATAACGGCAACGAGCCCAATGCACCGGGGACAATTGCTCCGTCCTATCGAATTACGGTCACAGATGCTGGAGGGGGCGAAGGAGAGAGCGCCAGGCTGTCCAGTGAAGCCACCACGGTGACGCTGCATGTGATTCCCAACAATGACGACCCCACGCTGGACAACGCTCATGCCAGCATCGATCAGCCTTTGCGGGTCGAAGAGCGCACAGGTTCGACTGTCGCCAACCTCCAGGGCTTGCTCAAGGTCGAGGATGGTGACTACGATGCTTCGAAGCCTGGTCAGAAGACACCTGCGGAGCAGCTGGTCTACACCATAGGAGCGCCGCCCAGCCAGGGAGAGATCCAGTTGTATGTGGGCGGCGCTCAGGGCTATGGAGGCGATGGCTGGATCACGCTGGGCGAGGGCGGACGCTTCACTCAGGCCGATGTGGATGCAGGCCACGTGCGTTACTACCAGACCACGAATGTGGCTGTGGATACGCCCGATGTGTTCACATTCTCGGTGCGCGACTCGGCCTTTGGCTATGAGATCGATGCAGATGGTGTGAACACGGGCCGCCTCAGAGAAGGGGCGGTCCGAGACGCCAGTGGCAATGTGGCCGATAACCACTTTCACATTCTCATTCAGGCATCGCAAGAGACGCCCACCCATGCCGATTACGAGGGGGAGCCTCGCCCCCCGACGCCAGGCTATGGTGATGAGCATGTGGATTACGACTTCAAGGCCGTGGTCGTCAACCCTGGCAACAATGCCGCAGGCGCCAACGGTATATGGAACGAGGGCAACGTCGGTGCAGCCGATGGCGGCTATGTCATCAGCCAGCAGATGCTGGATTACGAAATCCACCGCAGCTTCGACAAGAATGGCGTCTCCACCACCTTGGTTGTGCCCGCCAATGAAACGGTCTACACCGTGACCGCGCAGCCGCCCAACGGCCAACTGCAGCAAAAGGTGGGCAATCATTGGGTGGATATCCAGACCAACGGCCAATTCACGCAGCAGCAGATCAACGACGGCGAAATACGCTTTGTCAGCGATGGCAGCGAGCACCACACGGCGACCTTCGGCTTTACGGTCAGCGATGGCTCGTCCAAGCAGCCCTTCCAAGGGCATTTCAGCATCGATATCACGCCCACCAATGACCGGCCTACGGCCCATGGCGGGACGGTCCAGGTGCAGGAGGGCGCGGGCCAGACCGTATATCTCGGCAGCAATGTGGTGGGCATGGCCGACGTGGACAAGAGCCTGGATCCAAACAAACAGACCATAGACGAAGGGGTTGAGGACTATCTGTGGTTCCAGGTGACCAAGCTGCCCGAGCACGGCAAGCTGGAGCGCTGGAATGGCAGCGCCTGGGAGGGCGTGGTCGTGGGTGAGTGGATGCCCAGCGAGCTGTTGAATACATCTGTCGGTGGTGAAGGTTCGGGCCTGCGCTATGTGCACGATGGCAGCGAGCCGCTGGCCTATGCTGGCGGCAAGCCCGTGGTGAGCTTTGATTACCTGGTTCGTGATGACCTTCTTGCACCTGCAGGTGGTCCGTTCGTGGTGGACCTCAGCAGCCCCGCAGACAGCAGCAACACTCTGCAATCCAACATCAGCGAGAAGCCTGCAACGGTCACGATCAACATCGTGCCCGTCAACGATGCGCCGCTGATCCAGGTCACACCCAAGGAAGATGCCCCTCATATCGATGACACCATCAGTGGTGGCGGAAAGACCGATGCGTTCAACAAGCTGCTTGAAGTCGATGAAGGCGGCAAGGTCACCATTGACAGCGGCTACCTGGTCGCCATAGACCGGGACAACACCACGACCCAGCGTCAATATCAGCTGACCACGCTGCCCGAGCATGGCCAGCTCATGCTGGGTGGAAAGGTGCTGGGTCTGGGGTCGACCTTCACCCAGGCAGACATAGACAGCAATCGGCTGGAGTACAAGCACAACGGCGATGAGCCCGACGACCTGACGGTTGATGGCTATAACGACTTCTTCAAGTTCCAGGTCAGCGACGGTGCAAAGACCACGGTGGAGGGCAGCTTCTGGATTGCCGTGATCCCTGTCAACGACGCACCCACCATCGAGGCTCATCCCGGCAACCGGCCTACGAATGGCAATCAGCAGAACCTGTGGGTGATCGACTCGGCCAATGGCTGGACCGACATGCCCAAGGTGGTGATTGGCGATCCGGATCTGGCCAACGGCTTGCAAGGGCAGGAGAAGGACTACATCAAGGTCACGGTGGAACTTGACGATGCCTCAGGCCTGTATGCCAATGGCATGCTGCAGATCAAGGGGCAGTCCGATGGCGGAGACCTGCAGACGCTCAGGATTTCCGGCAGCGACAGCAGCCGCCTGGTGCTCGAAGGCAAGCTGGAGGATGTGCAGCACGCGCTGGATCTGCTGCAGGCCAAGTCCAAGGGACTGGCCAATGGTGGCGATGCGGACAAGAGCGGGCTCAAGCTCAGGCTCACCGTGGACGACCGCCTGGACGGCGGCGGTGCCAATGGCGGCGGAACCAAGAACTCCGATGGCACGCCGTTCTCCGACGAGAACAACACGCGCAGCATGGAGTTCAACATCGCGGTATCGGAGAGGAATGACCCTCCGGTCATCGCCTTGCCTGCGGACAGCCGCTTTGTGGTCAATGAAGACGTCCAGAGCCTGCTGGCCGGGCTGTCCTTCAGCGACGCCGATGACTTCGGCATCGGCCAGTACACGCTGACCCTGGATGTGGCTCACGGTACCTTGAAGGCCGGCGGCGAGAGCGGCAAGCACATCGTGCTCAGCGGCAGCATGCAGCAGCTCAACCAGGCCTTGGCCAATCTTCAGTACAAGGCCGACTCCAACTTCAACGGCAAGGACAGGCTCAGCATCAAGGTCAACGACAACGGCGGCTTTGGCAAGGACGATGCCAGCACCTTGAACGGCGAGGACAGCCAGGACGTCGATATCTTCATCCGCCCGGTGAACGATGCCCCGGTACTGACTTTGCCAGGGGACGGCACAAGCGTGCCGGTCACCAATGGCGGCTATATCTTCAGCAATGCCAATGGCAATGCAATCCAGGTCGCTGATATCGACGCTGAAGACCCACTCAATGATGGCAAGGGCGCAGGCCATCAGCTGGCCGATCCGGACAGCATTTTCACGGTGACCCTGTCGGCCAAGGATGGCGAGGGCAACCCGGCTGGCCTGATCAGCTTCGAGCAGCAGCCTGTACCTGCAGGCGTCAGTGTCACGCTGGACGCTGGCGGCGAGAAAATCGTCAAGGGCTCGCTGGCGGCAGTCAATGCTTTCCTGGCCCAGGGTGTCAAGTTCACGGCAAATGATGCCAACCTCGATGGCGCAGTCACCTTCAAGGTGACGGTCAATGATGGTGGCAATGGCGGTGAGCTTCTGGAGGACGATGATCTTCATGAGGATGGCATCGGCGACGGTCTTGAAGACAGCAAGTCCATCGTCTTTCTCGTCACAGATCAGAACTCTGCGCCGACGATCACCCTGAGGCCCGACAAGCCGGTTTACGAGCAGGGCAGAAATGCGGGCATAACGCTGGATCCCAATGCAGACCTCAGCGATGCCGAGCTGGACCTGTTCAACGACTGGGGCGGTGCGGTCTTGACCATTACCCAGGAGACGGGCACGCCTGGCGGCGAATTTGGCTTTACCAGCGGTGTTGAGGTGAAGGGCAGTGCCATCTTGGTGGGCGGCAAGCATGTTGCCGAAATCGAGGCGAATGCCGATGGCGAACTCAGCATACGCTTTGTCGGCAAGGCCAGTTCGGCCGAGGCGGATGCGGTTCTCAAGGCCGTTACCTACAAGAACGAAAATCCGGGCGTACCGCGCGAGATCACGCTGAATTTCCTCATCGTCGACGGCAACCCCAATGGCGGCACGGACCAGGAACAAGGCACGGGCCAGGATCAGGGCAGCGGCGGCCAGATGCAGGGGCGCGCCAGCCTGACCGTCATCATGGATCGGGCCGTGGGCCTTGACATGAGCAGCCCCGACCTGACGGTCTATGAAAACTCTCTGGTGGGGGGCACAGGGACGGGCACGGTCAGCGGTAGTTTCACCGTGACCGTGCCTGACGGGCTGGCCGATAGCGCTGCCATTACCGTGGGCGGCAAGGCCTTGAGCAAAAGCCAGGTCGAGGAGCTGGCCCAGAGCGACAAACAGCAGACCATCGACACGGCTTATGGCACCCTGGTCCTGAACGACTATGCCGCGAATGCCGATGGCACGATCACCATTTCCTATACCTATGTGCTGGACACGGCTCCGACAATAGCCGGCACACAGACCACGGACACCATCGGCGTCAAGGTCAGGGACGTGGACGGAAGCAGCAAGACGGCGGCCATAGGCGTTGTCATCGTCGATGATGAGCCTACGGCCACGGCCGACAGAGGCAGTGTGGACGAAGGCGCCACGCTGACGGTGGATGTCAAGGATGGCGTGCTCAGCAACGACAACCCGGGCGCCGACGGCTGGGCCGGCACGGGTGCCGTGGTGGGCGTGGCTTCGGGTGCAGATGCCAGCGCAGCCGTGGGTTCTGGCGTGGGCGTGGCAATCCAGGGAAGCTACGGCACGCTGACGCTGCATGCCGACGGCAGCTACACCTATGTGAGCCGAGGCGACAGCATCACGGGCGATGTGATCGATGTGTTCAGCTACGTGGTGCGCGATGCCGATGGCGACGAAGCCACGGCCACGCTGAGCATTGATGTCAGAAACATCAGCCTGGTTTCGACCGCAGCCGATGGCACGGTCAAGGAAAGCGGCCTCGCAGGCGGCTCCACCGAAGGCAGCGGCCACAGCGTGGACAAGCAGGACCTGGGCCTGCCGGCGGGGCACAGCGCCGTGCCCGCTAG
>NZ_AUCQ01000045.1 GCF_000429845.1 Comamonas composti DSM 21721 | reverse complement strand
GATGCCGACTACCTGCCCATCGGCCAGTCCTGGCGCAGAAGCTGGAGTCGGCTGACCCCGTTCTTTGATTACCCGCCAGAGATCCGCAGGGTCATCTACACGACCAATGCCATCGAGTCGGTGAACATGGGACTGAGGAAGCTGAGCAAGAACCGGGGCTCATTCCCCAGCGATGAAGCTCTGACCAAGCTGTTCTATCTGGCATTGCGCAATATCAGTCAGAAGTGGAGCATGCCCATCCGCGATTGGAAGGCTGCCTTGATCCGCTTTACCATTCAGTTCGGAGACCGTATCTCCGCCAACTGAAGTCCGACCCGTTTACACAAAAATTCGGACACGCCCCTTCCTCGGCGCTGAGGGAGATCCGTCGATGCGATGTGGTCTTGGGCGTTACATGCACAAGGCACTTGGCGTGCTGGCCGAGGTAAGCTGGCTCGGGCAGAAGGCAAGCCCATCGTGCAACTCATCGGTAGCCGAGCGGGCGTCTACATCCACGTGAGGGGCGACCGCAGGACTTGGCCTGAGCGCAAGACAACCTTGCGAGGCTATTCGGCGGCTTTTGAACGTTTTGAATGGTGTAGCGCTACCGAGATGAGCTGCGGCTTTTTGATATACCACATCACAACGGCCGACTCCCCTTTACAGCCTGTAGCTGCCGCTCGATGAGCCCGTCTTGAACGGCGGTGACCAGCCTAAAGCTGTCCTTGAAGAAGGGCTACGGCCTTTTCCCATTCGGGCGATGGCATAAAACCTAAGCTTAATGTGTGCGCGTACAGGCTGTTGACCATATCCAAAGATGCGTTAAACTCGCGCGCGCAACGCAAGATCAAACTAGGCTCAATTTCGTTAAAAAAAGGAGCCAGGATTCCATTCGCTAGTTCATTTCCTGCACTTAAGCGACCATTGTGAAACGATGCAATCACATCCGACGAACTCACGATGGGTCCGTATGGAACATTCATATGGTTTGCGATGAGGTAAGCGCCTGACATGCATCTGATTGTCTAGTATTGCTAGCGGACTTGGTAATTTCGTTGCTCGATTGGTGGTGCTCAGCGAGGACTCAGCGTCTCGTTTTATCAATGCCATCTTGGCGCTGTTTGAGGAAGGATTGATTGAGTGACTAAGTTTGAAGACTGCTGCTTGTGAACGAGGAGCATCCGGAGCTAAGACCTCGCTAGGGGTAGAAATTGGCGCTTACCATCTTTGTGTTCTGTGAACAGGAATATTGGATAGAGATACTGAGGCTGCTTTACTAGGACTTCATTGGCCTTTTCGGTATATGAAATTTCACCGTTCTTCGCTTTGAAAGAATAGTGGTAAGAAGTTTTTCCGTCGTCAGACCAGCCATCATCGTCGTAAGAGCCTAGGCGCGTTTTGATTATTACGGCTTGAACTTCAGGTATCTGACCGACCCAATTTACTCCTTGCTGTGGCGTATTTCCAATAATGCCATCCGTACCAGACCAGTAGGGTGATGCCTCAACTTTCGAGAACTGCACAAGGTCATAAAGATTCCGCTTGGTGACAATGTCACCAGTCGAAAGAGAAAAGAGATCTTGGGTTTTTTTCAGTTCCATGTGTGACCAGTTGATAGAGGCGCCAAAATTAATGTACGCACGCATCAACCCGCGTGCCATATCTGGCTCTTGCGGTCTACATTGATGCGGAAAACTTGTACAAAAGGGTGTTTAGTCCCCTCTTGGCTTGTTTGCTGCATTTAAAACTAGTGTCCTGAGTTAGAAGTTCGCAGACAAAATCGCTCAACACCTGCAAGGATATCGTCGGCAGACTTGACCCAGTTGAAAGGGTGAGGGTCGGCGTTGTTGATGTCCAGGTACTGCTTGATGGCCTGCTCAAGCTGACGCGTCGAGCGATGGGTGCCACGGCGGATGTACTTCTCCGTGAGCGTGGCAAACCAGCGCTCGACCTGGTTGAGCCAGGAAGCCGAAGTGGGGGTGAAATGCACATGGAACCTCGGATGGCGGGCGAACCAGTTCCTGATCATGGACGTCTTGTGCGTGCCGTAGTTGTCCATCACGAGATGGACATCCAGCCCGTCCGGCACGTTGGCCTGCACCGTGCGCAGGAACTGCAGAAACTCGCTGCTGCGGTGGCGCCGGTGGAGCTCACCAATCACTTCGCCGGTGGCAATGTCGAGTGCTGCGAACAAGGTTGTAGTGCCGTGGCGCATGTAGTCATGGGTACGCCGCTCAGGAATGCCCGGTGCCAGCGGCAGGATGGGTTGCGTGCGGTCCAACGCCTGGATCTGGCTCTTCTCGTCGACACACAGCACCATGGCCTTGAGCGGCGGGTCCAGATACAAGCCAACGATGTCACGCACCTTCTCCACGAACAGCGGATCGTTGGACAGTTTGAACGTCTCCTGGCGGTGCGGCTGCAAGCCGAAGGCGCGCCAGATGCGTGCGACTGCCGTTTGCGACAAATCCATCTCACGCGCCATGGTGCGCGTGCTCCAATGGGTCGCATTCGCAGGAGTCGACTTCAATGTGCGCGCGATCACCGCATCAACACGAGCATCATCGATGCTGCGCGGGGCGCCCGGGCGAGGTGCGTCAAGCAGACCGTCCAAGCGGTGTTCAACGAAGCGGGCGCGCCACTTGGAAACCGTTTGGGGTGTCACGCGCAGGCGAGCGGCAACCGCCTTGTTCTCCATGCCGTCGGCACAACCCAGCACGATGCGTGCACGCAGTGCCTGCGCCTGTGCGGTCTTGCGCCGCAGGGTCAATGCCGTGAGTTGCTCGCGCTCTGCATTGCTCAGCACGAGTTGCGTCTTGGGTCTGCCTCTCATGATCACCTCGTCGTGTTGCCACATTACACGATTGATCAATCGACAGACAATAAATTCAATGAATTTCTAATTCAGGACACTAGTACCCAATGTCCTGTGAGCGTATTCGCATCAAACACTATAGCTCGCGTATCGATCTCAGGGTCGCATGCTGCCGCTGGTCAGCTCTGAGCGGAATGGAGGTCTACGATGGCCGCCGGTACCCGCACAAATCGGTCATGTCTTAGTGTTGATGTGGCCCTGATCTCGCCAAGAGGCTCTCTGCTTTCAATCCAGGCGCCCATTGCACCTTGCAGGCCGGCAACAGTTTCGACATCGCGTGTCGCGCATTCCCAGACAACTAGCACCCGCCAGCCCGATGCTCGGAGCTTTTCGGTTGCGCGACGGTCGCGATCAACGTTAGCTTCAAGCTTGGCCTGCCAGAAGTCGGGGCGCGTAGCAGGTATCTTGGCATACCGGCATCCGTGGTGCAGATGCCAAAAGCAGCCGTGGACAAAGACCGCAACCTTGTGAGCGGGCATGACGATGTCGGGTGTTCCTGGCAGGTCGCGCCGGTGTAGCCGAAAGCGATAGCCCGCAGCAAACAGCAGTCGACGGACAAGGAGCTCCGGCTGCGAGTTCTTGCCTTTGATCCCTGACATCATCTGGCTGCGCCTGGCGAGACTGACTACATCTGTCATGATGAATCACCATACTCCAAAAACTCCGATCTGCCATTCAGGCGGATTTGACCTCCGGTATACCATCGGCAGGCTTCGAATAGCTCGCACCCATCACGGCGTCCTTGCACTCAGGCCGCTTGGCCCACTCCGATACCATGCGTCCTCCGGAGGTGGTGTGCAGCGCTTCATTGACTTCCCGGGCCCAAATAGCGATCTGCTCCATGAGCTCTGGTGAGGCAGCCTGCTTTTCCCAGATGCGGTTCAGATCAATGCGCGAACCGAGCTTCTCGGAAAGAACAGAGATCGTGTAAGTCGTCACGTTGGCCTGGAAGGCCTGAAACATCGGTCGCAGCAGCTTTTGGGAGTCGCGGTAGAGCTTGGCCTTGGCGATCATGGACTTGAAGTCTGCCACGCCAGGCAGCGGAGCCTCCTGTCCCTCGGAGGGAGCGAGCGCGGCCATGAAGCGGTCGAAGTTCTTCTGCGAGCCCATGCTGACGATATCCGGCTTGCAGTCCCAGGCGTTGAGGTATTTAGCCAAGTCGGTCTTGGTGATGCGGCGCGCGGTGGGAATCGCGGCTTTCAACGCATTGAGCTTGGCGGTTGTCGTGCCCTCGCGCGAGAGCAGCGTGTTGTAGCTGCCGGCGGCACGCTCGTAGAACCATTGGCCGACACCGTCCGGGCAGTAGATGGAGCGAGAGAGCTTCTCGATCTCGACGTGGAAAGGCTTGTTTGCCGAAAGGTCCGATTGGCGGACAGCGTTCTGGCTGTTGGCGAAGCGCGAGATGTCCGACACCAGTGCTTCCTCCTTGGTTGAGTCCTGCGCCTTCATGACGATGATCTTCGCGGGAACGCGAACCCGGCTGAGGTCCGTTTCGGGGTACTTCTTCTTGGTGAAATAGAGCGATGCGGTGGTCTGACCGCCGTTCACGATCTGCAAGCCTTTGAGCCAGGCGATGCCTTGCTCGCCCTGGGAGGTTTTGCCTAGCAACATTTCATCGGCCACGATCACGATGCCATTGTTGTAGGCCATGAAGCGCTCGGGCGCCGCGCGGAGCGTGGACTGGATGCCGGCGTTGACGCCCTTGCCTTTGACGCTGAGAAAGGATCGGACGTTGGCTTCCAAGAGGCGTGCGCCGAACTTCTCGTAGAGCAGCCGCAGTGCTTCGCCGGGGACCGCCGTCATGGCGTAGTCGTAGTCGTCGTTTTCGCCCGGAACGTAGACGCAGGGAAGAGGAGAGCCCGACACCTCTTTAAAGTCGACCACCAGCTCGTCGCGCGACTTGCCCTCGGACGTGTGTCGATACAAGCGTTCGATGTCCATCACTTCGAGTCGTACGGCCTTGCCGCCAATTTCGCGCGTCGTGAAGCTCTTTGATTTGGCGACCCTGTCGGTGATGACGTAGAGGCGGACCTGCTCGAGGTCGTTGTAGATGGCCTGCAGGGTCTCGGCCAGCGAGCGCACGTCACTGGATGGGTCGAGCTTCTGCGCCATCTTGCCTTCGGCGCACAGCGTCAAAAAGCGCAGGCAGCGCTCGGCAGCCATCTTCGTCTCGGAGTCGGTGATGGACGTGATTTCTTCGACGCCGGCATAGAGGCTCACGAACAAGTCGAGCTGGTCGCCTTCGTCGGAGAGGGAATAGCCGCTCAGCCGCAAGATGGCATTGCCCACGGTACCTTCGAAGTGGCATTCCACAGGGTCGAAGGTCATGCCGATCTCCGACATGTGCTCCATCACGATGCCAGCGAAAACGAGCTCTTCGTAGAGCGCACCTTCACGCATCTGAGACTTGACGGCGGACTGTGTTTCGCGCAGGAATTCCGGCAGGCTTGAACTCATATTGCTCCCAATTTTTTCAATGCATCGGCGGCCGGGATTCTCGGTCCAGCGACCTTGTCCAGATCTATCTCGTATATGGCTTTCGTTATACCCAGCGGCACGCTGCCTGGGGTGAGACGAGGGAATCCTTCGTTTACCTCGACGACGCGAGTGTCGACCAATGTGAAGCGGCGGATGTAGTGCTCCGCGTGGGCATCGAAATAGCCGGCGGCGATCAGCCGCTCGCTCAGCAGGCGCACGGCCTCGGACTCGTCCGTGGCGATATCGCGCATCTCAGCCACAAGCTCCGGCAGACTCATGCCTGCATCGGTTTGGCGAAGCTTCGCGCCGACCATAAAGAGTGGCTGGCGCACAGAGTCGTCTAGCTGGTCAAGCGAGCCTATCTTGGCGAGGAAGCCTGCGGCAGAAAGCGTAGTCTTGACCTCCAGGGAGCCGGTGCCGAGCTCGAAGTCCCGCGGGCCGTCCAGCGGCCCAACCCAGGATTCGATGGCGGTAGCCAGCGGCACGCCCGAGTCGATGATTGTCCGCAGCAGCGTGAGCTCGCCCACCAAGCCGATTTCGGATTCGGGGCTCAGAGGCTGCGCGCCCTTGCGCATGAACTCCTGCCAGGCGCGGATGCGACCAAGGAAGACCCTGAGCAGCCGGTTGTCGTCGGCGTTCGATTCGACGTCGATTGCATGGACCACATCGGCCACCATCGCCGCGAACAGCTCCACGCTGCCATGCGAGCTTCGGGTCAAGGCGAGCCACGTTAGATCATCGCCGCCTTGGTCTACGCGTGAAACGGTGAAACCCTGGCCTTCGGGAAGCTTCTCCGCCACAGGGATGGAGGAAGCCGGGAAGCTGAAGAGGAGTGCCTCATTCTTCTCCGGGAAGCTCAGTCCTGCTCGAAGGGCGCACGAGCCGTTGCCGATCGTGGCGATGGAAATGCTGCGCCATCCCGAGGCATCGTTGCTGTCGCTCAGCGATCGCCAGGCGAGCTCGATGTTGTCAATCAGCAGGGCCATATTCTTGTGTCCAAAGCAGGTGATCCACGGCATACTCGACCTTCACGCCGGAGTCGCTTGATGGGAAGCTCACACCGAACGCCATGACGGGATCCTTCCGTGCTGCGATCGCGTCGCTGCCCGCTTGCTGGGGATCCAGAGGATAAAGCAGCAGGAGGCCACGCTGCGGCGCCGGAGCGATGCCAGCGGCCTCTGAGCCCCAGCCGCGGATGTGGCGGATCGACGGTCCATTGGGAGTGTCGGGCTCGCTGGGCTTGACGCCGTCCTTCTGCCGGCCTGCGTCGGGGTTGAACATCTTCTTGGTCCGAGCCAGCGCCGCGCTCCACGCTGCGTTGTCCAAGTCGATTGCCTCGTCTCGAGGTGAGAGCAGGCGCCCGATCGCGTATCGATCCGCAATGTCTTTGTCAGCGCTGCGCTTGGTCATCTTGTCGATGGTCAGCCCACCAGCGAAGTTGTGTTTGTCGCCAGTTCCTCCGCCTAGCAGAGCAACGGTCCACGAGGTCAGCTCGCCGGTCGCCGCCATGGAGCGGACGAAATCACGAAGCAGAGCGCTGTTGACCTTGCGAGCCTTCGGATGGGTGATGAATGCCTCAAAAAAATCGGCGATATGGTCGGCCGGAACTTCGTTCCAGAGGTAGCCTTCCCATTGCTGCTTTTTCGTGCCACGCATGCGCTCGGGGTTGATCTCGTCCGGCGCCCCACATGAAGCAATGAGCTTGTTGGACGTGGCAAGGTTTTGATCGAGTATCTTGCCGTCGTTGTGCAGCGACACGGTTTCGAGCAGGTCGCCACTGAACGAGAGCTGCAGATTCTTGGCAGTGCGCATCTTCAAGGGAGAAGTCACAAGAAGCACCGGATGGGATTGGACCCGAAGACCGTAATCGCGCGGCGTGGCGCCGCTTTCGGCCATTGCGTCGAATTCTCCGCGAAGCTCTTCGGAGGCGTCTGCGATGTGGCCGAACCATTCGACGAGCTCCTCGGTCGTGTAGAGGCGGCAGAGGTCGATGTATCCTGGCCGGTAGCCGAACCAACGGCCCATTTGCATCAGCGTGTCATACATCTTCGTGGTGCGCACGAAGTAGCTGGTACATAGGCCTTCGAGTGTCAGGCCCCGCGCGAGCTTGTCGCCGCCGATAGCGATAACTTTGAGTGGCGGCCCGTCCTCGGTATAGTCGAGAGCGTCCTTGGCCTTACCGTTCACCATGCGTACGTCGATGTCAGAGAGAACATCGGGTAGCTTGGCGAGGACTTCGGCCCAGGGGAGGGTGGACGGAGGCTCTTCCGATTCAGTGAGCATCGAGGCGATCACCTCGGTGGTGGGGATGAAATCGGACTCCCAGAGAGTGCGCAGCTCATCGAGCAGCGCCTCGTGGTCGATCTCGCGGGTGATCCGCAGCTTCATCTTTTGGATGAAGTCCTCGACTTGGCGATGCACTTCCTTTTGGACGAGCGTGAAGCGGGTGACGTGGATGAGCATCGAGGCGTGCTTGTCTCCCTGGCCGCGGGCCTCCCGGGCCGCGCAGGCCAAGACGAAGGAGTGGACGGCCTCGCGTAGCGAGGGGGGCAACGCGTCTTGCCCCATGTAGGTTGGAGCGTGGTCCTTCTGGTGCTTCGGCGGCATCCAGCCATTGCGGCCGTCTTCGCTGGCATGATCCTGGATCACGCGGTTCAGCGGCAGGCCGCTTCGGCCGTCCGGGGTCTGAATGCCGAAGACTCGCGCCGGGCCGACGTAGTTCGAGGGCGCGGCCAAGTTGACGATGAACGACTGGGGGAAGAGGTCGGGGCCTTCCTCGGATGTTTCGTTCTGGCGGTGGATGAAAATGTTGGCGAACGGTGTCGCGGTATAGCCGACGTAGGCCTTCTTGGCGAAGATGTTCAGGATCTTGCGGATCCTGCTGTTGATCGCCTTGGGCTCATGGTCGTCGTCCGGCTTGCCATCGGCGCCGATGTGCTGCTCGCCAGTATCGACCGAGGCGTGGTCGGCCTCGTCGTCGATCAGCAGCAGCGGGAGGTTCGACACGAAGCGCTTGCCGTGCTCGTCGGTCGCATCGGCCACATGGCCACGGATCCATTTGAGCAAGCGCTCCAGCACGACCTTGTGCTTCTTGACGACAAAGAGCCAAGGACGCTGCTCTGGCGTGATGGCCAGGTGCTTGGCGATTCTGGTGTTGAAGTCGCCCGTGTCGGTGCGATTGGTCGCGCAGTTGGGCTTGATCTCGAAGTCGCGGCCGTGCTCGCCGACGCCGATCAGCTTGACGATGTCGCCTGTGGCCGAGGTCTCATAGCCGAGGAAGCCCTCTTCGAGGCGGATCTGCGTTTGCGAACGCAGGTTGTTGTGCAGGCCCGCCAGGATGATGATGATCTTGTAGCCGGAATCGGCCGCCTTGCAGATCAGGCCCGAATAGTTGGCGGTCTTGCCGGACTGGACGTGCCCCACGACCAATCCGCGCCGGTCCCAGGTTCCGGGGCGTCCGGGGTCTTCCATGAGACCCAGGATGCGGTCCGTCGACCTGTCCACTGCGTCGACGGCCGTCGACGACATCTTGCGTTCCAGCATGTCTCGGTACCGGGGCCAATACCGCCAGTCCTTCTTGCGTGCCGTATTGAGCCAAGCTTCGTGCCCTGCCGTGTCGGAGAGGGCCGTGTCCTGTCCGATCCAGAGGCTGAATCGGCGGATCAGCTCGGCGACGGCGCCGGCCTTGTCGACGGAGTCTTCGTTTCCGGGAGCGACCACCGAAGTGGCGATCGCCATTTTCTCGGTTATCGCGGCCGCTGTGATGGGCCCCTTGTCCTTCTCCGCGATGAGCAAGCTCTGCGCGATGCTGAGCGCTGTCGCGGTCAAAGTGCTGAACTCTGGCATTGATTCCCCTTTTGTGTTCTTGTCTATGCTGCTTCTGGGCCGTTAAGTCCTGCGATCAGCGCCGGATAGTTCTGGAATGGCTCGGTGGACAGCAGCGCGCGCTTGGCCGCATCAACGGACATGCCGCGGCGGCTGATCATGTCGACGAAGAGGGTGCGCAGCACCGGTGCGACGGCGTCCGGAGGCTCGCCCGAGAATCCGGTCCTGGGCGTGCCCTTGTTCTCCGCGGTGTCGAGCCAGATGCGCTGAACCGGCACTGACTCCTCGATTACGCGCAGCATCGCCTTGATCAGCGGCGCGAGATCTCCCGCGCTATCCAGCACGGCCGCGACGGCCGGATGGGTTGGCTCGATCCGATAGCGGATGCCATCTTTCACATGGTCGACCCGCCAAGCCTGCTCGATCGGCGTGTTGCGCTGGGCGGGCATCGGGGTCCCCCGGTAGGCGAAGACCCGTCGGGCGCGCTCGCGCGTGTCCTCTGCCAGACGCGTCAACCAGGGGCGCAGTGCCACCGGCGGTCGGGCGATCGATTTGCGAATGTCGATCTTCCAATCAGCGTCGGCTGTGTTGGGTATGTCGAGCTGAATGCGAGCCAGCCGGTGCGCCTCTTCGCGATTCCATGCCTTGGAGTTGCCCAGGCCCAGCCAGCTGCCAGCCATGAGCAGTCGATCGTTCCGGTAGACATAGAACCCTTGCTGCGCGGTCCAACCGGCAGGTCCTTCGTTCTGTTTGAATTCGTCCTTTGTGAGCTTGTCCTGGTGAGGCAATACATGGCACTGTGCCACTACCGGCCCGCTTTCGGTCCGCATCGGTGCAAGTGGCGAGGTCCACGGCTTGGAGGGGTGCCCCGACATGAACGGATCCCAGGCCTCTACGGAGCGATTGTTGATCAGCAGCTTGATGCGCGCGCGCGGGCCTTGCAGCAGACGATGGAAAATCATGGCCAAGTGCGTTTCCACGACAGCCGTCATCGTCAGAAAGTCGTCGACCGTGTAACCAGCGGTGACGATGCGGTCGAGCTTCTCCCAGAGTACCAGTGTCCCGGACGCTTTGTCGTCGAGACTGTTCAGATGCCGCTCGGAGCCGTCGGCCGGACCTTCGAAGAGTAGCCAGTCGCTTTGCGGGTCGGCCGCCAGCTCATCCAGATCCCAGCGTAGGCAGCTTCGCTCGCCGTCTCTGACACTGGCAACGGTCAGCCGACGGCATTGGGAAAGAGAGGCGGTCTTCAACCCCATGCCGAAGCGCCCCAGGTCGTGGGCCTCGCGGGTCGCAAGAGGATTCTTGTCGCCGAGCCGCATTGCTCCTTCGAGTTCCGGGTCGCTCATGCCTCGCCCGTCGTCCAGGATCAGCACGCGGCTGTCGGGGCCGTCCCACTGGAAATCGATTCGGACCTCGCTCGCGCCAGCGGAGATGCTGTTGTCGACGATGTCGGCCAATGCTGCCGCAGTCGAGTAACCCAACCCCCGCAGGGATTCGAGCATTGCCATCGCGCGTGGCGGAGCCTTGCGGGCTTTCGCGGTCATTTCCAATAGCCTTTCCCTGGCGAATGTTCGAAGCCGAACTCGATCAGCTTGCGCGCGAGCCTTCGATGCGGGTTGTCGGAGGGGTCCACTAGGCTTACCCAGATAAGGCCCGAGGGGGTCTCGCGTCCGTCTTCAACCTGGATGCCGAGTTCGGTAGCTTGCGCGAGCACTTGGTCCAGGGGCGCTGCTTCTGTGGCTTCGGGCTCGTCGTCGTCCTCGTGCTCATCTGCGATTGGAGCGAGGGGCGGCTCTTCGGGATGCAAGCCCAGCGCCATGCGGGCGAAGGGCTGCGCCCGCTTCGGATGCCGGAGCTTTTTGAGCGCCTTGGCTTCGATCTGCCGGATCCGCTCGCGTGTGACCTCGAAGCGCGTGCCGATCTCGTCGAGCGTCAGCGCCTCGTTGATGCCGATGCCGAAGCGCATCCGCAGGATGTGTTCTTCCTTGCGGTCCCTGGTCGACAGTGACGAGATGAAGCGATTCACCGCGTGATTCAGTTGAATCCCGTCGAGTACGTCCGCGGGATCGGGCGACGTATAGTCGTCGCGTGCATCGAAGGCGATCATGCTGTCGACGGTCGTGTCATCGATGGAGGATGGTTCGGGTGCGATGCTCAGTAACGCGGCGAGTTTGTGGCGCGGCATCCCCACGCGCTCTGCCAGCTCGTCGAGGGTCGGCTCGCGGCCGGTGGCCGTTTCGAAGTCCTGGGCCATGCGCTCCGCACGCTTGAGCTTTTCGTGTATGTGGACCGGGACGCGGATGACCCTGACTTTGTCAGCAACGTAGCGACCGATCTGCTGTCGAATCCACCAAGTGGCGTAGGTCGAGAAGCGAAAGCCGCGGCGCCAGTCGTATCGGTCGACGGCTTTGAGCAGCCCGATGTTCCCCTCCTGCGCCAAGTCGTCGAGCAACTCGCCGCTGTTCAGGTATTTTTTTGCGTGGAGGAAGGAGAGCTTCAGATTTGCAGCAGCCATGCAGTCGCGGGCTTTGCGGAAGTCGGCCATGGCATGCCGGAACCCGGGGCAGGGCTGCGCGGCATCGATTAGCTCCAGCAGAAAGCGGCGATTGAGGCGCAGGGCTGCAAGCGCCTCGCGAATTTCTCGAGGCGAAGCCCTGGGCGCTGCATTCGCCCCAACCAGAGCAGCCAGTTGCTGGAGCAGGTGGGCGAAGTTTGCTTTACCGGCGTTTACCGTTGATTCTTCTTCCTGCAGGTTTTCTTCGTCGACGGTGCTTTCCGGTTTTTCGGCGGTGGGAGTGCCTGCTTCCTGGCTTTCGGCTAAAGCGGGCTCAGGGTCTGGCTCGGGCACGCCGGCCCAGATCGAAGAGAGTTGCCTGAACCCAGCGACGGCTTCCGCGCCAGCGGCCAGCGTCCGCGCGATGCCATCCGGCCATCCGGTCAGCGCATCAAGTGCCTTGTCGAGGGCCGCTTCCATGTCTTTGGCGAGCTGAATTTCCTTCTCTGCCGTGAGCAGCTGCAGACGCTGAAATTCGCGCTGATAGATTCGCAGTGGCTCGTGGCGGGGTGACGCGGCGCGGTCGATCGCGACCAAGGCATCATCAAGGATAGCCTCTTCGTCGGGCGTTTCTTCTGGATCGATGAATACTTCGAAGTTTTCGTCAGCATCGGAATACTCAACGCGCTCGTCGACCTCGGCACCGAGGTCGTTGATGACCATTGCCAAGTAGGCCTCGGCCTCCGGGTTGATCGAACGGTCTTCGTTGGAGGACTGTGCTTGGACATCCAGGCTGGGCACGCTGCCTTCCCGGATTGCTCGCAGGAGCAGGCGCCTGAGATGCGCGCGGCCTTCGGCATCGTCAGCATGGGCCAGCGGCAGGGCCACTTCGGGCAGGTAGGCGTCGATGTCATCCCATCCTGCTGAGGAATCGATCGGCTCATGGGCTGTTATCTCTGTCTGGACTGCGCTGGCCAAATCCAGGATCATCAGATCAGCCTCCGGCCGTGCCGGCGGCTCCTCGGCCTCCCAACCGGAGAGGTCGAACTCTTCATCGTCGATTCCGTTTACGACGATCGAGGTGGGCAGGGCCAGCTCTGAGGCGGATGGGTTGGCCTGGATTTCGAGTTCTTGAGGCTCCGCAGCTTCTTCGGACTCGGCTGGTACGGACCCAATGGAAATGGGGCCTGAGAGTGGGGTGGGTCCGACTGGAGGATCGAGCTCTGGGCCAGTCGAGATCGTGGACGCCGGGAAGGAGTGGATCGGTGAACAGCTGGCTTCGAGGATCGCCGCAGTAGCTTCTGACCCGGCAGCGATGGCGATTTCATGGGCAGTCTTGCCAGAGGGGTCGAGCAAGGCGTGGTCGGCGCCGGCTTCAAGCAGCAACTTGCAGATTGCCGGCTTGTTTCGCGCAGCGGAAAGCATGAGAGGCGTCATGCCGCTGGCGTCGCGGGCATTGAGGTTGTCGCCTCGCTCGATATGGATTTGAACGGCGCTCTCTACACCGGCCATCACGGCCAGCCGCAGGAACTGGCTCAGGGGCCGGGCGCCGGCGATGTTCGCCTCGCTCACCAAGGCACGCCTTCTCCGTCCGACCGGCCCGCGGACTCCTTCAACTCAATGTTCAGCGCGATGTCATGCTCCAACGTAAGGCGCTGTTTCGGGCCAAGCACTTTCCCTCTCTCCTGGCCGATATAGCCATTTGGTGTTTCGTGATGGTTACAAATTCTACAGGCAGTAGAGCGTTGGCGCCTGAGTTTCACTGAAAAAGGCCTAGTTGTTCATGTGAAAAATCCAACGACCGCTGAAGTGCCACTCAGCGGGAGTTTATGTGTTGATGAACACTTGCCTTAGCTGCTGCATAACAGTCAAAGACAGGCGAAGCTCTAACGGTAGCAAAGGACTATTTATGATGATTCTTTTGTTGAATATTGCCTACCCAAACGACGTCATGCATCTCGCACCTTGAGTGCTCCACACCTTACTGGCAAGCCGCTTCTCCAGCATTGCCTTCTGCTGGAGTGTGAGCGACGATCTGCGCAATGTCTGCGTCAATCTAGGCACCGCTAGCCGCACGATGGGGTCCTTCTTCGCGAAATACTTGGCGATCTCCTTGGCACCTACTAGGAAATCTGCATCATTCCTCTTGAAAACACCCACCGCACAGTGCTTCATACGCGCTTTGTACTCCAGCGTGTTCGCATTGAAGTAGATTCCAGCACCCTGGGTGATGGTGTTCTTCCAGTGTTCACCCAAATGCTTGGCTATCGTCACATCTTGGCGAACGGCAGAGCCATCAAAGAACAGAAGCGTGTGAATATGGATGCCTTTGTCAGCTCCATACTCAAACTTGGCTGCATAGCCAATAAAGCTATCCTTGAAGCTATTGGCGGTATAAGCATGAAATAAATCCCAATCATTCAATGCTCTGAGTTCTGGCTCCCAGTCATCGGTATAAATCTCTCCGTAGGAGAGGTCGAGTCGAATAACCATCAGCTTGGAGTAAATCTTGTTCAGGTCTTTGATGTAATCGAGTAGAGAATGCGCCAGTTGTTGTTCCTGGCGAACATGGTTTTTATAGATCTTCTGAAAAGCAGATGATTTCACTAATTGATCCAGGCTCTCAAGGAATTGAGCCTGATCGATGTAGTTGTCTGGGTGTTGATCATCACTAAACAACGCATTGAATTGCCCTTCATGGTTGGAAGGGTCAATACCAACAAAACAATGGCCAGCCAACCAAAGCCAAGGGTCCTTGCTCTCGATCAGCTTGCGCAGGACTGGCGCGTAAGCATAAGGCGACATCAATCCACACACTTGAGCAAGTTGCTTTTGAAGGCTCTTTTTGGTGAGAGCCTTTTTCCACTTCGTGCTCTTCATTTCATGATGAATCCCTTTCATGCAAGTTCTCACCTGAGTGAGTGCTGAAAGATGAGTCTGCGAGTCTTGCATTTGGATCATTCTGAATAGTGTGCGGCTTTGTATTGTTCGCGATGATTGGTGGGTATGTAGTTGTTGGCTTGTTAAACAGTGCTTTATCACTCTAAGGGGTGTATATTGAAGTGTGCCTATGCTGGTTGTTGATTAATATACCTTTTAAATATATTAATATCAATAATATACACTCCCTGTTTTTTTTGTATTAAATAGAGTGATAAATGACCAGTTTTCTGTTGGTTTGGTTGTGTTGGTTGTATAAATTGCTTGAATAAGTTAAATCGCTAAATGGGAGAGCGTTTGAGGAAATCAGTAGTGTCAGAGCTAACGAGGCCACGGCTCTTGGTAAATTCATTGGAGAAATTTACGCTTTCCAAGTTAGACAAGGTATTGTTGGTGTTGCTCAATTGAAATACTTTATCGCTGCCAAAAACTAACTGGATATGTCCATGAGTCAAAAGGTACCGCAATACCAAGCAGACAGATTCGGGGTCACGGGGGCGAGGGCTGAATTGTTGGATTTCACGACGGGTGAAGGTTCTCGGGGTACCGAATCCGGTGAGAGGGCTCTTGCTACGCATCCATACCAGAATCTTCTCGGCATGCTTTTCGATGTTTTTTTCCTCGGGGGACTTCGCAAACAGGCGATCAAACTCATCCAGATACCATACGATGATGGCAATGGCTCGCTGTACGGAGTCTTCTGAAATGGTTTGTGCATCGCCTTGTGCCATTTCGAAAATGGCGGCCATGCGCGCTGCGTGCTCCGCTGCTTTGGAGGCAAAGTCCTTGATGGGTGACAGGCGACCGAATTGCGGATCAAGGAGCTTCTCGATTTGATTGAGGAAAGTCACCCAACGGTGCTTTGCCTGCGGCTCAAAAGTCAGAACACGCCGGGCCTCGCCATTGCGATGGCGCTCAACGGCTTTCAGCAGAAGCTGATGAACTTGGGATTGGAAAGTCAAAATGCCTGATGGCAACGAATCGCTGTTGTCACTCCCGTCGACAAACCGCTGGCCCGCCGTGGATTTGGGGAAGGCGACGAGGGTACGAGCAAGATAGCCGACCTCGCGTGCGTAGTTACGGTCCTTGCCGCAAAGGAACTTCAAAGCATGGGGCTGCACAGCAAGGCCTGTGCTCAAGCGCGCGCCTTCGACCCATTGGCTGTCGGCCGGATCCTTGCGGTCCATCTCGAGTGTTTGGCCGTCCCAGGCTCGGTTGAACACGGGAAGGTTGCTCATGGTGCGGCCTTTGATCAAATCAGCTGCTTCGTTCGAATGGAGAACTGCCGTGCAGGGGTTGACGCTCAGTTCCGAGTACAGTGCCGCCTGGGTGATGTCGGACAGCATGAAGCGCATACGGGCGGGGAGCAGGGGAGCAGCTCGCGTGAGCTGGCTCAACTCTTCTTCCGTGGCTGTGTTGTCACGGCCAGCCTTAGCATTTTTTTCCAGCCGCTGTGTCAAGCCTCGGACTTTTGCGAGCCGGATTTTTTCATCCAATTCGAAATTGGCCGAACCCTCGGTGTACTGCTGTCGCATGGTTTTTTCCAAGCGCCGGATGGGCTCGAAAAAGAATCCATCGGCAGCAGTCTTGCGCTCTCCCGAGTCGGCGAGAGTGAGAAAGTACAGGGAGATTGGCGTGACCCCGGGAAGGCTAGGGCGTTTCACATCAGCTAAGCCCTGGCATGCTGTTGCCAGGGCGCAAAGCGCAGAGGCTGCGATCAAGGGAGTAGAGGCTTGGGTCAGGCGGCGCACATCGTTCACCGCGTCCAAAATCAGTGGTGGCAAGTGGTGCGCGGGGTAGTTGTCCGTGACGGAAGGCGAGTTATTGAACATCGCCAACTCCTTACTGCTTTGCCGACCGGGCATTCAGCCAGGCGTCGATGTCATGCAGACGCCAGCCCTTGGCACCACGGAGTTGAGTGCCGCCGTAGAGAGGGAAGGGCTTGGGGAAGGTCGGGTCGTACTGCGAGCTCGTCTTGTTGAGACGACCGTAGATCGTGGAGCGGCTCAGACCCGTGATGCGGATGACGTCCTTCAAGCGGCACGCCGCATTGGGCGCAAATTCGGGGCGATTTGGATTTGGCATTTAAGTCCTTTTGGTTAAAGAAGGACTTCATGCTGCTGGGGCTCCAAATGTCAGTCGATTGCGCTTTTTGCTTGTTGGCCATGTGGCTGAGGAGAGCATCTTCGATAAGTCATTGACCCTAAATGACTTTTTGCTGGGCTTGAGGAAGGGCGCGAACAAGCAAAGACTAGGAAGTTTTGTGTGGCGACCCCCTGGGCTACTGGCTACTTTGGCTATGTCGCCACGCAAAAGCGGCTACAACCGATCCCCAAAACGCGGTTTTTGGCATAAGAGGAGCTGCGCCAAACAAGCAATCTGGCTGTCAGTTGGGGGAGTGTCGATGCGGCTAGAGCGCGCCTATCAATGACTTGAACTAAGCCATTGAGGAGAAGACGTTCTGGGAGGGAGCCTACCTGGCTTTACCTGCGGCCGCCTCGCCGAGACGGCGTCAGGCGAATGATGGTGGAGATGGACTTTGCGTCAGTCTCTGTAATCAATTGGCCAAGTTTGCCAGCGACTGGAGATCCCTTGATCTGTAGCTTGACAAGCCAGCTCTCATAATCGCTGCTAGTCTTGAACTGCCTAATGTGGGAGCGATCTTCCTGCAGCTGTTTGACAAGCCGATCCAAGACGACAGGCAGCCCATCTTTGTAGGCCTTGCGCTTTTTGGTCCTCTGACCATCCTGGGGCGGGTATATCAGCTTGATTGCGATATCACGCAGTTTCGGACTTTTCCAGTCAGTTGAATTTTTAGCCTCAAGCTGTGTATGAAGCCACGTCTTGACCTCATCTGAATGCAAGGAAGGATTCTCTTGCCGTCTCTCTTCAATCCAGATTTGCAATTCATTGAAAACTTGAAGCAATTGACCTAGCTGAGGAGATATGTGATCTCCGGTGACTGGGATTTGTGCGGGTGTTTTTTGGGGTGCTGGTTGACTCAGCAGATTACGGAGCTTGGCTTCATCGGCTGGTTGCAAACGTAGGTTGCCAAGTCGAACAAGAATGCCGGCGTGACGTCGAAAATCTTCAATGGTCAGGCCATCCCATCGAGCACCCTGGCTGTCGATAACGGTAAAGCAAGGGAATAAAATAGGAGGTACAAGAGGTTTGCCAAACGATTCGGCTTGCCACTGATCTAAGCCATGTGCTTTTTGCCTTTGACGAGCTGTCTGTATATCCCAGATTTTTTTGCCGACTCCCCCTAAATGAATAATATCGAAGACTTTGATCTGGATACTTCCATCATCTCGCAATTTTTTGTAGTCATTGTGGCTTGGCTGGATACACTCCACATCTTCGACTGGGTAGATCTTTGTTTTAGGCAGTAAAGGGCTGGAGAGTTCGTCCCCGTTGGAAAGCGCAGAAAAGCACACGAGTCCTATTCGCCAGTTAGGCTCGATGGCTACCACGGGGGTGACGCCATTTTTGAGGGCAAAGTCCAACAGTTGATTCGCTGAGTTTTCTAGCTCTTGGGCAAGAACTTCTAGTTTTGTGAATTGATTCGCAAGGCTCATGAAATGAAGATCAAAGGCGCACTCGGAATTGTAGAAGGCAGTTTGCGACCGGTCGCATCTGTAGGTACATCCATCATGCCATGACCTGTGTTGGGCTGTTGCCGGCTTCCAAGGCATAGAAGATGAGCCCGGGGCTAATTCATGAAGGGGTGACGTGATCGTGTGGCTTCTTCTTGCCTGTGAATACGATGCTGCAACCAAGCGAGTTGTCGTAAGTCAACGATCATTGGAATCCGATACTAGAAGCGTTACTTGTTCAGGCGTTGTATTTCTGCAAATCTGTGCGCAAAGGCTTGTCTGGTTTAGGGGCCGGTAGACCGGGGAACAAACCGGGGAACATAGGCCTGTAAGAAAGGAAAGAACTCTAGGTTTTATGCTATCTTTAGAGGTAGATTCAATTGACGCCAGCCCATTCAAAGCAACGCCACACAATGGAATCCCCACTGTGTGGCGTTTTTCTTTGCTATCAAATTGCCTTCGGTTGCCGTGAAATTCACACCGAAATCACACCAAATTCACACGGCGAATCGCACGGGTCACTCCGAGGCCTTGGCGGCTGCCCGGGGCTTCTGGTAGTCCTCCCGGATGAACTTGCCATAGGTGCGAAACACCATCTCCACATCTTCGTGTCCCAGCTGCTGGGCCACATACCAGGGGTTGGCGCCGGCCGTGAGTAGGGTGGATGCGTAGGTGTGCCGTAGCTGATAGGGGTTCCGGTAGGGAATGCCGGCGCGCTCCATCAGCGGCAGCCACAGCGTTTTTCGCACCTGGGCGTCGGTTTCCCATGGCTGCATAGTCCTGGGGTTCAGCCAGATCCTGGGCCCGCGGGCCTGGCTGATCTGCTGCTGGGCACGCAGCGCCTCGAGCGCGTCGTCGCTCAGATCGACCTCCCGAATGCCGGCCGCAGTCTTTGGCGTCTTGATCACGCCGGCGACCTGGTTCTGCACCACCTTGGCGATGCGCTTATCCTGGTCGATATGCTCCCACTCCTGGGCCTGGAGCTCTCCTGGGCGCAGGCCGGTGTTCAGCCAGTACTGGATGGTGGGCCATTCGTCGCTGCGACAAGCCTGCAGCAGCATGGCCCGCTCAGCCTGGGTAAAGGGCTGGATCACATAGTCGCTGGCCTTGCTGTTTTGGCGGATCAGCTTGGCAAGGGCGATACGGTCAAATGGATTGAATTCGATCAACTCATCATTCAGCGCATCTTCGAAAACGCTCCGCAATGGAGTCAGCAAGTTGCGTATGGCCTTGCTCGTGCAGTCCATTGCGCTGATCCAGTCGCGCAGCGCCGAAGGCGTCACCTCGCGTAGCTGTTTTCCGTGCCAGGTCTTCATCCTGGCGCTGTTGATGGCCTTGGCGTAGCCGTTGTAGGTGGCAGGGGACATCTTCCCGTTCTTTACCTGTTTTTCATAGAGCTCCAGCTGGTCCTGCAGCTTCTTTTCTAGCCGACAACTTTCTCGCTCGGGTGCGCGAGCCTTGGGGCTGTCCGGGAAGAGAAGTGGCCCCGGTTTTTTGAACAGTTGGCTAAGCGAGATTTCTTCCCGTAAAAATGGCCTGACAGCAGGCCGAATCTGGAGAAATCTATGA
>NZ_AUCQ01000044.1 GCF_000429845.1 Comamonas composti DSM 21721 | reverse complement strand
TCCTTGAAAGGAGTTGAACCTGGTTACAAACCGGAGTCGTTGAAGTTACAAGGGAATGCTCTCGATAAGTACTGTTGGCTTTGTCAAGTTTTGCAGACCTTCAATCAATGTGCTCAGAACTTGGATGGCTTGGAGCGCCACAGCTTCAGGTCATTCAAAGCAGCTTTGCCGAGCATGCGGGCTGTTTCGGGGCAGGATGGAAAGCTCGGGGCAAGCCGTGGAACCTCGGATTTAACCTTGGCTTGCTCAAGGTGCAATGTCCACCACGATCTCGCGCACCGCTGCCCGCCCTGTTTCATCCACGGCGCGCAGCACATGGCGCTGGCCGGATTCGGCCATGGGCGGCAGCCAGGCCAGGCCTTCACCGGGGGCGGTGCGGCCTATCAGTGCGTCGCCAGCAAACCAGTAAATGCTGTGCGTGCCGGCCCCGGCTTCGGCGCGCAGCACCAGGGGCTGGGGCTGACGGCTGCGCAGCGTGTGGCGCACACCGCGCAGCGGTGAGGTGATGCGCGGGCCTGCATCGTCCGCAGCCTGATCGTCCGCTGTATCCGCGCTGCAGTCGGGCGCTTGCAGGCTGGTGCGCGGCAGGCCGCTTTGGCGGAACAGGCGTTGCATATCGCTGCCCCACTGCTCCACCACCTGCTGGCGCGCATGGGGGCCGGGGCCGCACAGCAGCTCGCCGGTTTCCGCATGCACCCAAACGCTGCGGTGTAGCGCATTGGTGGTAATGGGGGATTTGCCGGCGATAAACCAGGTCTTGGTGCGCACGGGGCACAGGGCATCGGGCAGCTCGCCGGTGGCCGCACAGACTTCGATCTCGCGCAGGTCGGCCGGCTGGGGGCGGGGCATGGCGCCCGGGTCCAGGCGCTGGGCACGCAGGGCATCGACCATGCGCAAAAACAGCGGTGCCGCTGCGTCCACGCCCACCAGGGCCTGGTTGCTGCTGCCGTCGAAATTGCCCATCCAGACCACCAGTACATGGCGGCCAAAAACGCCGGCCGTCCAGGCATCGCGAAAGCCCCAGGAGGTGCCGGTCTTCCAGGCAATCGCCGGCCTTGCTGGCAGGCCGGTGTCGGGGCGGGGCGCATGGCGCAGCATGTCCAGGGTGATGAAGGCGGCCTCAGGGCTGAGCAGTTGCAAGGGCTGGGCCAGCGGCGAGGGCGGCGCCTGCTCCCTCTGCTGCACATAGCGCAGGGGCTGGCGCATGCCGCCGTTGGCCAATGTGGCGTACAGCCCGGCCAGCTCCTCGGGTGTGACCTCGCCGCCGCCCAGCACCAGGGCCAGACCGTAATGGGCCTGGCTTTTGAGCTTTTGCACGCCGGCCAGGCGCAGAAAGTCATGCAGCCCGGGCTGGCCCAGCCGCGCAGCCACGGCCACGGCGGGAATATTGCGGCTGCGTATCAACGCGTCCTGGGCCGAGACCGGGCCGGCAAAGCGCAGGTCGAAGTTCTCGGGGGCATAGGGGCCGAAATGCGTGGGCGCGTCCTTGAGCATGGTCTTGGCATGCAGCAGGCCCTGGTCCAGCGCCAGGGCATAGACAAAGGGCTTGAGCGTGGAGCCCGGTGAGCGCTTGGCCTGGGTGCCGTTGACCTGGCCCGCAATCTCCACGTTGTACCAGTCAGCCGAGCCAATCAGGGCGCGCACCTCCATGGTGGAGGCATCCAGTAGCAGGGCGCTGGCATTGTGCAGGCCCTTGTCGGCCTGGGTGCGCAGGTACTGGTCCATGATGCGCTCCAGCGTGGTTTGCATGCGCAGGTCCAGCGTGCTGTGGATCTGCTGGCCATGCTCGCGCGCCAGCAGCATATCGGTGGCGTGGGGGGCCAGAAAGGGCAGGGCGGAGCGGGCCCGGGCGGGCAGCACCAGCTGGGCATCGGCCGCGTGTAAAAGTGCTTCGGGCGCCCGCTGCTGCCACAGTGCCAGCAGCCGCTGGCGTGCGGCCTGCAGCTCCGTATTTCCCCCCTTATCGCCCCCTTTATTGCCACCTTGTTGGCTGCCGCGTTCGGCAATGCGCTTGGCCGGGTTTTGCGGAATCACCGCCAGGCTCAGGGCCTCGGGCAGATTCACATCGGCGGCGGGCTTGCGGAAATAAATCAGGCTGGCGGCCTGCACGCCCTCGATGTTGCCGCCATAGGGCGCGGTGTTGAGGTAGGCCTCCAAAATATCGCGCTTGCTGTGGCGGGCTTCCAGCCACAGCGCGGCGGCCAGCTGCTGCAGCTTGCCGCCATAGCTGCGGCTATCTATGCCATAAACGCGCCGGGCCAGCTGCATGGTGAGGGTGGAGCCGCCCTGGCGCCGCCCGCCGCTGGCCATATGCCAGGCGCTGCGCAGCAAGGCCGTGGGGCTGATGCCAAGGTGCCAGAAAAAGCGCCGGTCCTCATACAGCAGCACGGCTTCCACCAGCGTGGGCGAGATCTGATCCAGCGGCACCCAGAGCCGGTATTGCTGGTCCGGCGCCAGCGTCAGCCGAAGCAGCTCGCCCCCCCGCGCATACACGGCGCGCGAGCCGCTGATGCCCTCGCGCAGCGGCGCATGCGGCCACAGGCGCAGGCCCGCTAGCAAGGTCGTGAGCAGGGCCAGGAGTAGCAGCAAGGCCAGGCCCAGCCGGGCCAGCTTGTGATGTGGGAGACGCAAGTGCATGGCGGGCATCGTCAAGCGCAGCATTGGCGGCATTGGCGGCATTGCGCCAGCCCCTCACCTCGGAGGGGCGAGGGAACCATACCAGGGCCCAGCGCTTGAAACTGGCGCAGCCCATGCCAGGGCTGCCGCGCAAGGGCCGCCCCGCGGCGCTGGCAGCGTCCCCCTGCCCGCATCGCGTAGCGGTGCGAGAGCGGGGGGAAGGCGCGAAGCGACTCAGGGGGGTGTTTCACGCTTTATTCCACCACCTTCAACCGCCCCCCCATGGCCCGCGAAAACACACGCCGGCCATACATGGCTTCGCCATAGGCCGGGGGCACCACATAGTCGCCCACGGTGGCGGCGCGGGCCTTGTAGGTGATCTCGGCTACGTCCTTGCCCACATCGCCATAGAGCACGATGCAGTCCTCGCGGATGTCGGCGTATTCCAGATTCCATGAACCCTTGGAGGCCAGGCGCTTTTTCCACAAGGGCTCGCTCTCCTGCTCCTCGGCTTCCTCGTCGTTGCTGGCATCGCTGGCGCTTTGCAGCACCGGCTCCAGGCCGCCGGGCAGCATGTCCACCAGGGCCACGTTAGGGATCAGCGCCTTGTCCAGGCTGCGCACCCGCACGCGCACCGTGACCTCATCGCCCAGCTTGACCTGGGTGACGGGCTGGCCCTTGGCGTCCAGGATGTCGTGGAAGATTTCCATGCCCTTGTGCAAGGCCTTGTCGGGCACATTGCGTTCAAAGCCCTGCTCGGTCCAGCTGTAGTAGAGGGTGAAGTCGCTGTGGTTGGACAGCTTGAGCTTGTGGCTGCCCTCGGGCACGGCGGTGCGCGCCAAGGGGTTGATGCCGCCCAGGGCCAGGGCGGTGGCCTGGTTCTTGGCGTTCAAGGCCTGCACGTCGAGCTTGCCTGCCGCATTCACGGCCACGGCGTCGAAATAGGCGTCCACGGCCAGCAGCATGGTGGCCGAGGACAGGCTGTTGTACCAGCCGTCGCGCACCATGCCGGCCAGGCCTTCCCAGACGCTGGGCTGGAGCGTCTTGAGGCGTTCGGGGAAATGGCGTGCCACCAGGTGCAGCAGCATGCTGTCGTGCACCAGCGGGTCGTAATAGCTGCCCCACAGTGTGCGGCGCTGCTTGCTGTTCACGCGCTTGAGCAGATCGGCCCAGACCGGGTCCAGCAATTCCTTGGCGGCCTTGTCCTGCTTGACCAGCAAATAGGTGGCGGCCAGATAGGCCGCGCCCAGGTCATCGGTCAGGGCGGGCTGGTTGCTCCAGCTCTGGCGCAGATTGGCCAGGGCCGAGGGCAGTACCATGCCCTGGCGGGCCAGCAGGTACACGGCCTGGGCACGCTGGCGCCAGGCGTCTGGAGTGGTGCCGCCACTACCCACCCACTGGTGCAGATAGCTGTTGGCCTGGTCCAGCAGGTCCTGGGGCACGGCCAGCTTGTGCTGTTTGGCCTCTACCAGCAGTTGCACGGCATACAGCGTGGCAAAGGGGTCGGCATGGCTGCCGCCGGGCCAGGCCGCAAAGCCGCCCTCGCTGCTTTGGCGTGTGCGCAGCTGCACCAGATAGCGGTCCAGCGTCTTGCGTGTCGTGGGCAGCGGGCCTTGCTCGGCCGTGCGGCCGCGTTGCATTTCCTTGAGCAGCTCGGGCCGGGTGGACAGCAGCACGGCCGGGAAGGTCTGGCTGGTGATTTGCTCGGTGCAGCCGTGGGGATAGGCCTCCAGGTATTGCATCAGCCCCGTGGCAAAGGCCCAGGGCGCGGCCGATACGGCCAGGTCGCTGCGTCGGAAGTTGGGGTAGAGCTCGGCCTGGCTTTGGAGTTCGCCCGCGCGCTGAAAGCTGCCGGCCTGCACCAGGCTGACATAGGGCGAGGCAGGGCGCACGCTGACCTCTTCGCTCAGGCGCGTGCTATAGCCCTGGTGGCTGGCGCTGAACACCAGCGGGGCGGATCCCAGCTGGGCCTGGGCGCCGGGCTTGGCGCGCACCTTGAAGCGGGCTCGGCCCTCGCCGCCTTCGTTGACGGACAGGGTTTGCGTGGCCTCGCCCACCACCTCCAGCCCGCCCGAGGCGCTGAGGCTGAGCTTGATGGGGGCCTTCTTGCCCGAGCCGCGAATATTGTTGGCCAGGCCCACACCCACTTCCACCACATCACCGGGTGCCATGGCCAGCGGGGCGCTGGGCAGCAGCACCATGTCGCCGCGCACCGTGGTCTGGGTGCTCAGGGCCGCGGCCTGGCTGTCGCTGATGGCCACGGCCATGACGCGCAGGCTGCCGTTGAAGCGCTCGGGCACGGTGTAGCTGAATTCGCGGCTGCCATTCACATCGACCAGGCCGGACCAATAGGCCACGGGCTTGTCGCGCTTGCGCTTGAAGGGGTTAAGGTGCTTGCCTAAAGCGCCTTCACCGTCGCCACCGGGGGCTGCGGCCTGCATGAGTTTTTTGAACTCGGGCAGGATCATGTCCAGCGTCTGCTGGGTCTCGACCTCCAGCGCGCGCTTTTGGAAGAAGTGTTTGAGCGGGTCGGGCGTCTTGTAACGCGCCACCTGCAAAATGCCTTCGTCCACGGCAAACACCACGGCGCGCGTGGGCTTGTCGCTGGTGAGCTGCATCTTCATGGGCTGGCCGGGTTTGATGAGCTCGCTGCTGGTCAGCGTGATCTTGGCGCGGCGCTGGTCCAGCGTGGTGGCAAAAGGCATGACGCCATGGGACAGCGGGCTCATATAGATCTCATCCGAGGACGGATCGCGCACAAAATGCACGCTGACATAGCCCGTGCCTTCAAAGTCCTTGGGCAGGGTGATTTTCTGCACCGAGGCGGTCTTGTCGGTCTTGAACCAGCTGTGGGCATAGACCTTGTCGCGTTCGATGGTGATCAGGCCCGCACCCACATAGGGTGCGCGGATGCTGACCGAGATTTCCTGGCCGGGGACGTAGTCTTTTTTGTCCAGGGTGAGTTCCAGCTCGGCATTGCGGTCTAGCGAGCGCGTGATGTTGGCGCTGCCGGCCACGCTGTATTCGATGCGGCTGAGCACCTGGTCCTGGGCATTGCGCAGCACATAGGCAAAGTTGCCGGGCGTGGCCGTGTCCAGCTGCAGCGGGCTGCCTGCGGCCGCTATGGCCCAGGGCTTTTCATCCAGCAGCACATCCTTGCGGCGTGACTCGTAGCGGTACAGGCCGTTGCCCTGCTTGACCAGCACCGACAGCACCTTGCGCTCCACGCGCTGCAGTTTGAGTGCGGGCAGGGCCATTTTCTGCGCCTGTGGGTTGATGGCAATCAGCTGGGCATTGCGCACCGCGCTCTTGCTAATGTAGCGCGCATCGCCGTCGAGCTTGACGCCCACCAGATAGGGTTGGTCGCTGACCAGGGTGCGCACCTCGGCCGAGACGCTGCGCCCGCCCTCGGGCTCGAAAGCCTTGGCCAGCACCTGCACCTGGTAGGTGGCGGGGGCAAAGCGGGACAGGCGCAGGTCGAACTCGGTTTTGCCGTCGTCGCCGGTTTCTTGTTCGCCCAGCTCGTCTTCCTGGCGCTCGCCGTCATGCTGGGGTAGGTAAAAGCCATAGTCCGCATGGGCGCTGAAGGAGGGGAAGGCCGGCGTCAGCGTCATCGTGGCTTGCACCTTGCGCTGGGGTGCGGGCGTGCCGAACAGGTTCTGCACATCGACCAGGGCCTTGAGATCCTGGGGGCGTACCCAGCCCTCGGTGCTTTGCTGGTTGAGCGTCAGCTTGATCTTGCTGCGGTCGGGCAGGAACTCCTGTACCTTGACCGTGGTGCTGCCCAGCAGCAGGCCCTGGGCATCGGGCGAGCCCGCGCTGGTGGGGCGCGGCAGATACAGGCTCACCGTGTAATTGCCCGTGGGGGCCGTGTCCTCGGTGCTGTGTTCGATCTCGGCTGCGCCGCTGGGGCCCAGGCGCAGTTTTTCGCGGCGCACGCTCATGCCACGGGCGTCGGTGATCTCCACCTCCATGGGCAGGTCGCTGAGCGAGGTGGACCAGTTGCCGGCCTTGACCATCATGGCGATGTGCATGGTCTCGCCGGGGCGGTACATGCCGCGATCGCTGAACACATAGGCCGTCATCTGGTTGGGAATACCGGCAGAGCGCAGGCCGCCCACGTCGAAGCGGGAGACATCCAGCGTGCGGTCGTAGCGGTTCAGCGGCAGAAAGCTCAGGTCTCCGCCCTTGCGCACCACCAGGGCAATCGGCGCCTTCTCGCGCTGAAAGCCGGCCAGGCTGGGCAGCTTGGCGTGGCCTGCGGCATCGGTGGTCTGCGTGGCAATGGCCTGGCCGTTGCGGCCCCAGATCTCGACCTGGGCGCCCGCCACAGGCTGGCCCGTGGCAATGCTTTGCACAAACACATCGCGCGTGCCCGACAGCGACTTCTTCATCACCAGGCCCAGGTCGGTAACCAGGACCAGGCGCTGCTCGCCATAGCGCTCTAGCGCATCGCTTTCGTCTTGTTCTTCTTCGGCCTCGGCTTCTGACTGCTGGGCATCCGGCTCGGGCTTTTTCTTGGCTTTGGAAGGGTCGTAGCCGCGCAGCTTGAGCAAGAAGACGCCACGGCGGTTGCCGGCGTCGGCATGCAGATAGCTGCCGAAATCCACGGTCTCGTAATGGGGTTTGCCCGGGCGCAGGTTCAGCGGGATTTTTTTCTCGAACCGGTCCACCAAGTCATCGGCCTCTATGCCGTTGTAAAAGCGTGGATTCTCGAAACTGCCCTCGCTTTGCGAGATCAGATGCTGCAGCTGGGCCGGCAGCAGGCGGCCAATTTCCAGCTGCACGCCCGGCAGGTCGCGCACCAGGATGGGCAGCTTTTTCTCGCCCGACAGCGCCAGCAGCGCGCCCTGGCCCACGATGCTCAGTTCGGGGGGAAAGGGCTTGAGTTTGACGATGCGCTGGTAGGGCTCGCCCATCTGGTAGCCGCCCGGGGTCTTCATGCCCTTGGCCACGCGCACCAGCAGATAGCGCCCGCCTTCGGCCTGGGGCAGGCGAAAGCTGTGCAGCGCGCTGTGCTCCAGCTCGCTGGGAATCAGCACCGGCGCCAGCTTGCGTGCGCGGGTCAGCACTTCATCGCTCACCGCCTCTGGCGAGGCGGCCCAGTCAAAGTCGGCGGCGTCGCTACCGGGCTTTTGCTTGGCGGGCAGCATCCAGGCGCCGAGCACGCGGGTGATCTCGCGTTCGGGCACAGCCATGGAGGCTGTGATGTGCAGCACATGTTCGGGCTCGCCGTTTTCGTTGCTGACGATGCTGGGCTCGGCACTGGCGATGGACAGGCTGTACAGCCCGGGAATCGCCAATTGGTGCACCAGCTTGCGCTCCAGGGCCGGCCCGCCGCGTTCCGCCACGCTGCCTTCCGCGAGCCTGAATTCCACCTGGCTGGTTTGCCTGGGAATCTCCAGCGGCTCGGATTGCACCGTGACTTGCTGCTTCCACTGGTCATAGCGCACGGTGTACTGCAGATGCTTGCAAGCCACCTGGGTGTTGTGAGGCTGTGCATTGCAGTCGCCATAGCGCATAGAGATGCGCTTTTCAAACTCTGCCGTGTTCACCGGATGGGAAAAGCGCAGCGTGAACAGGGCGCGGCGCACATCGGCCTGGGTGGGGTCCTGGTAGAACTCGGCGCCCTCCAGGTTGACGACAAAGGCCGGGGCGCTGAATTCGTACTGGTCCTGGGCGATCTCCACATGCGGGGCCAAGGTCTTCTTGCCCAGGCGCACCAGGTATTTCTGGCCCACGGGCCAGTCCTGCTCGGGTTTGAACTCCAAGAGATCGGCCTGGGTCCAGGTCCATTGGCCGGCCAAGGCGGGTTCCATGCGGATATCCAGGGCCGCCTGGCCGATTTGTTCTATGGGGGCCGCCTCGGCTGAAAAGCGCAGGCGTGCGGGGTTGAACAGGGCGTCGGACTCTATGCGGGTGCGGTTGGGTGCCTCCATCGTGGCGCTGACCTGTTGGGGCGGCACCTGCTCGGGCGTGAGTCCATGCCACCACTTCAGCACGGAGGGGCTGGCCCACCAGCCCAGTGTCACTACCAGGGCGGCAATCAGTACCCAGGCCAGGCGCTGCTGCAGCCAGGCCAGCAGGCGTACCAACTGGCGGCCGACCCATGCCATCCATGCCGGGGGCTGCCAGGAGCCCACCAACAGCCGCAGCAGGCGGTGCAGCGGAGCCCAGCATCGCGCCAGCAGTTGCAGCAGCACGGTACTGGCCGCAGCCAGTTTTTGATTGGCAAGGCCAAGCATGAGAGTGGTTCCCGGGAGTTGTGGTGCGCGGTATGCGGGACAGGGGGCGCTGTCTTGAGCGGCCCTGCGTCCGGTTCAGGGCCTGAGTGTGGTGCAGGCCGGTGAAGCGGACATGGGCTGTGTGAAGCCGGTGTGAAATCTTGGCGGATCCAAGGCTGGAGTGGTGCAGGTTATCAAAAACAATAGCGGATAGCGCTTGCTACATAAGATTTTCAGATTGAAAACCTTCGGAGATGACGCCTGCAAAGCGGTAGCAGATACTGAATTGATAGTGCTTATTCGGCGGACTGCAATTGCTGCTCTGCCTTGTCGGCCCATTCCTGCAAGTGGGCGAGCAGATCGCTTTGGCTGAAGGAGCAGCTTTCCTCGGTGAACAAGGCGCCGGCTTCGAGCCGGTCCAGCAGGTTGAGCAGTACCTGGCCGTAGCGTGCGGGCAGGGCGGTGAGCAGGGCCTGGCTGGCGCGTGCCTGCTCGCTCAGTGCCGAGGCCGCAAGCTGCTGCCGGGAAAGCTGCTCCAGGCCCGAGCGCAATTGGGCCAGTTGCTGGGCGGCGAGAAGGCGGTCCGGGCTGGAAGTCATGCTGATGTCTCCTGAATCGTGGTTGAGGCGTGGCTCAGTGTAGGCCCGGCGGCTGTTGGTTTTTGGCTCGCATGTGCGGGGTTTTTCCGGGCAAGGGCTGAGCTTGGGACGGCGTTTGCGCGCAAATATTCACAACTCGGCGAAAATCACGGAATGAATGCGCTCAACATTGTCGAATACACCCAGAACCTGGGCTTGCACGCAAAAATTGCTTCCGCGCAGATGGCCCGTGCCTCTGCTGCCGTCAAAAACAGGGCTTTGCTGGCGCTGGCACGGCTGCTGCGCGAAAACGTGGAGGCGCTGCAGGTCGATAACGCCCGCGATCTGGAGCGGGCCCAGGCCAATGGCCTGTCCGACCCCATGGTGGACCGGCTGCGCCTCACGCCCAAGGTGCTCGAGACCTGTGCCCAGGGCTGCGAGCAGCTTGCGGCCATGGCGGATGTGATTGGCGAGATCATCGGCATGAAGCAGCAGCCCAGCGGCATACGCGTGGGCCAGATGCGCGTGCCTATCGGCGTGTTCGGCATGATTTACGAGAGCCGCCCCAATGTGACCATCGAGGCGGCCAGCCTGTCCATCAAGAGCGGCAATGCCTGCATTCTGCGCGGCGGCTCGGAGGCCATCGATTCCAACAAGGCCCTGGCCCGCCTCGTGGCCCTGGCCCTGGCTGAGGCCGGCCTGCCCGAGCATGGCGTGCAACTGGTGCAGACCACGGACCGCGAGGCCGTGGGCCGGCTCATCGCCATGCCCGAGTATGTGGATGTGATCATTCCGCGCGGCGGCAAGGGCTTGATAGAGCGCATCAGCCGCGAGGCCAAGGTGCCCGTGATCAAGCACCTGGACGGCAATTGCCACACCTATGTCGACGATCCCTGCGACCTCGCCATGGCCGTCAAGGTGGCCGACAACGCCAAGACCAACAAGTACAGCCCCTGCAATGCCAGCGAAAGCCTGCTCGTGGCGCGCGGCGTGGCAGCAGAGTTTCTGCCCCGGATAGGTGCCATCTACGCGGGCAAGGGCGTGGAGATGCGCGGCTGCCCCGAGTCGCTGGCGATTCTGCAGGCCGTGGCCGGTGCCAAGCTGGCTGCGGCCACCGAGCAGGACTGGGGCGAGGAATACCTGGCGCCCATCATCAGCATCAAGGTCGTGGACGGTCTGGACCAGGCGATTGCGCACATCAACCAGTACTCCAGCCATCACACGGACGCGATCCTCACGCGTGACCACATGCATGCGCAGCGCTTTTTGCGCGAGGTCGATTCGGCCAGCTGCATGGTCAATGCGAGCACGCGCTTTGCCGATGGCTTCGAGTACGGTCTGGGTGCGGAGATCGGCATCAGCACCGACAAGTTCCATGCGCGCGGACCCGTGGGCATAGAAGGTCTGACATCGCTCAAGTACGTGGTTCTGGGCGAGGGCGAGGTCCGGGCCTAAATCCCGCGCAGAGCATGAAGATCATCATTCTCGGCGCAGGCCGCGTGGGGCACAGCGCGGCTGAAAGCCTGGTCTCCGAGCGCAACGACATCACCGTCATCGACACCGACGAGCGACGGCTGCGCGAGCTGCAGCAGCGCTTTGACCTGCGCGGCGTGGTCGGCAGCGGTACCGATCCGCGCGTGCTGGCCGAGGCCGGGGCCAAGGATACGGACTTGCTGATTGCCTGCGCAACGCTGGACGAGACCAATCTCGTGTGCTGCAAGCTGGCCCAGGTGATGTTCGAGATCCCCACGCGCATTGCGCGCGTGCGCTCCTCGGGCTTCAAGGTGGATGACCCGGTGCTGGGCCGTGAGGGCTTCGGGGTGGACCGCATCATCTGTCCCGAGGAGTCGCTGACCAACTACATCCTGAAGCTCATAGAGTTTCCTTCGGCCATGCAGGTGCGCGCCTTCGCGGGCGGGCGTGCGGCCCTGGCCTCGGCCAGGGCGCGCGCGGGCGCATCCGCCGTGGGGCGGCAGATCGGCGAGCTGCGCAGCGGCATGCCGGACCTGCCGATGCGCATCGTGGCCATCTATCGGCGCTTTCTCGACGAGCCCGACCGCTTTGTGCGCTGTGATGGAGCAACCCGCATCGAGCCTGGTGACGAGGTGTTCGTGCTGGCCGCGCGCGATCAGCTGCCCGAGGTGCTGCGCGCCATCAACTGCCCCGAGGGCCATCCCGTGCGGCCCGTGTTCCGCATCATGGTTGCGGGTGGAGACCAGGTGAGCCAGCGTCTGGCCAAGCAGCTGGCGCGGGTGCCGGGCCAGTTCCATGTCAAGCTCATAGAGTCGGATGAGGACAGCTGCATGGAGCTGGCCTCCACGCTGCCTTCCGAGGTGCTGGTGCTGCACGGCGATGCCACGGACGAGGACCTGCTGGCCGAGGAGAGCATCGAGGAGGTCGACCTCTTTCTGGCGCTGACCAATGATGACGAGAACAACATCATGTCCAGTCTGCTGGCCAAGCGCATGGGGGCGCGGCGCGTGCTGGCCCTGATCAACCGCCGCGCCTATGCGGACCTGATGCACGGCACGCAGATCGACATTGCGCTGTCGCCGGCCCAGGCCATGCTGGGCGAGCTGCTGGCCTTTGTGCGCCGCGGCGATGTGCAGGCCGTGCACAGCCTGCGCCGGGGCGTGGCCGAGGCGCTGGAGATCGTGGCGCGCGGCGACCGCAAGAGCTCGCGGGTCGTGGGACGACGGGTCGAGGATCTGCGCGTGCCCGAGGACGCGCATATCGGCCTCATCGTGCGCGGCATTCCCGAGGGCGAGAACGCGGCCGAGACGCAGGTCGAGCCCGAGGTCATCATCCCGCGCAGCCACACCGTGATCGAGAGTGGCGACCATGTGGTGTTCTTTCTTCCGCACAAGCGACTGGTGCGCGATGTGGAAAACCTGTTCCGCGTGAGCGCAACCTTCTTCTAGGCCCGGCACCATGCGCGATTTGTTCCCGGTCTTGCGCGTGCTGGGCATGCTCATGGTCCTGTTCGCCCTGGCGATGCTGCTGCCGTTCGGCATCTCCTGGTTTGCCGATGACGGCATCTGGCGCATCTACCCCTGGGCCATGGCGATCACGGCGGCAGCCGGCCTGGGGCTGTGGCTCGGGCTGCGCCACTACAAGCGCGAGCTGCAGACCCGGCACGGCGTGATTCTCGTGACCCTGGTCTGGGTGGTGTTGCCGCTGTGCGCCACCTTGCCCCTGGTGCTTGGCATGAACCACATAGGCCTGCGCATCAGCTTCACGCATGCATATTTCGAAGCCGTCTCCGGGCTCACGACCACGGGCGCGACGGTACTCAGCGGTGTGGACGAGCTGCCGGTGTCCATCAACGTCTGGCGCACTTTTCTGCAATGGTTGGGGGGCATGGGGATCCTGATTCTGGCCGTGGCCATCCTGCCGCTGCTGGGCGTGGGCGGGGCACAGCTGTTTCGCGCCGAGGCGGCAGGCCCGGTCAAGGACACCAAGCTCACGCCGCGCATGACGGAAACGGCCAAGGGCCTGTGGGCCGTGTACGGGGTGTTCTCCCTGGCCTGCGGCCTGGCTTTCTGGGCCGGCGGCATGCGGCCGCTGGATGCGCTGATGCACATGTTCGCCACGGTGAGCCTGGGCGGCCTGTCCTCGCACGATGCGAGCTTTGCCTACTTCGACTCCTTGCTGCTGGAGAGCATTGCCCTGGTCTTCATGCTGCTGGCCAGCTGCAACTTCGCGCTGTACTTCATCGCCATGCGCAAGGGCCGCTGGGACGGCTTCTGGCGCGACCCCGAGATGCGCGCCACGCTGGCCGTGCTGCTGGGCGGCGGCCTGCTCGTGGCCGTGCTGTTGTGGGCCAAGGGCGTGTACGGGCCGCTGCAGGCGCTGCGCTACGGCGTCTTTCACGTGGTGTCGGTGGCCACGACCACGGGCTTTGCGACCACCGACTATCTGGCCTGGCCGGTGTTCGCTCCGGTGCTCATGCTGCTGCTGTCGGGCGTGGCCACGAGTGCGGGCTCCACAGGGGGAGGGATCAAGATGGTGCGCATGCTGATCTTGCTCAAGCAGGCGCGGCGCGAGCTCACGCGCCTGGCCCATCCCCGTGCGGTACAGCCCGTGCGTCTGGGCGATACCGTGGTCGGCAATCCCATGATTTTCTCGGTGCTGGCCTATATGCTGGTTTATGGTGCCACGGTGATTACGCTGAGCATGGTGCTGTTGCTCACCGACCTGGATACCGTGACCGCGTTCTCGGCCGTGCTGGCCAGCGTGCACTGTGTGGGGCCGGGGCTGGGAGCGATCGGGCCGGCTTCCAACTATGCGGCCCTGACCGACTTCCAGACCTGGATTTGCACACTGGCCATGCTGCTGGGGCGGCTGGAGATTCTGAGCTTCATGGCCTTGCTGTCACCCGCCTTCTGGCGCAGGTGAAATGCTTGACTAGGGTAAACGCGAGGCTCATGCTTCAATCCTTACAATTTCTCCCCACCGTTGTTCCCCGAGGGTTTTTATGGTTCCGCATCTCATCACGGCTTTGACAGGTCCGATCAACGAGCTAGAGCAGCGCATTTTGGACTCCATGCCGGCGATAGAGCGTTGGTTCCGGCTCGAGTGGATGGAACACACGCCGCCGTTCTATTGCTCGGTGGACATCCGCAATGCCGGTTTCAAGCTGGCCCCTGTGGATACGAATCTTTTCCCCGGCGGCTGGAACAACCTGACCGACGAAATGCTGCCTCTGGCCGTGCAGGCGGCCATGGCATCGATAGAGAAGATCTGCCCCGAGGCGCGCAATCTGCTCATCATTCCCGAGAACCACACGCGCAATACCCACTATCTGGCGAATGTGGTGCAGCTCAAGCGCATCTTCACCATGGCCGGGCTGAACGTGCGCATAGGCTCGATCAGCCCCGATGTGAAGAAGACGACCACGGTCACCCTGCCCCAGGGCGAGACGGTGACGCTGGAGCCCGTGATCCGCAGCAAGCGCCGCATAGGGCTCAAGGGCTTCGATCCCTGCACCATCCTGCTCAACAACGATCTTTCGGTCGGCGTACCCGGCATCGTCGAGGAGCTCTACGAGCAATATCTGCTGCCGCCCCTGCATGCGGGCTGGAGCATGCGCCGCAAGAGCCGCCATTTCCAGAGCTATGAGGAGGTGGCCAAGCGTTTCGGCAAGCTGCTGGGCATAGATCCCTGGCTGATCAACCCCTTGTTCGAGCGCGGCGAGGGCCTGGACTTCACCGATGGCGTGGGCATGGAGGCCCTGGCCGACCAGGTCGACGTGCTGCTGGCCAAGGTCAGGCGCAAGTACAAGGAATATGGGATCAAGGAAAAGCCTTTCGCCGTGGTCAAGGCCGATCACGGCAGCTATGGCCTGGGGGTGATGACGGTGCGCGATGCCAAGGAGCTGGCCGCACTGCCGCGCAAGAGCCGCAGCAAGATGGGCACGACCAAGGACGGCCAGGCCGTGCACGACGTCATCATCCAGGAGGGCGTGCTGACCCAGGAGCGCATGAGCAATGCCGTGGCCGAGCCCGTGGTCTACACCATGGACCGCTATGTGGTCGGCGGCTTTTACCGAATGCATCCCGAGCGCGATGTGGATGAAAACCTCAACGCGCCGGGTGCAGGCTTTGTTCCTCTGGCGTTTCAGCACAGCAACCAGTTGCCGCAGCTCGGCGCCCGCCCGGGTGCGAGTGCGCCCAATCGTTTCTACATGTATGGGGTGGTTGCTCGCGTAGCCATGCTGGCTGCAAGTTACGAGCTTGAGGCAACGAATCCCGATGCCGAGGTCTACGACTGAGTAGCGTCAACACGTTCTGAGAGGTGTGGGTGTGGCATAAGCACCTATGTCACACCTTGTGCCAGCAAGCGCTGGGCAAGCACGGGCCGTGCAGCGCAAAATGCTCGCATCCTTGATGCTCCGCGCCGCCTGAGAACCAGGCGGATGCAAAATCCGTGCAAAAAACCAGATCCTCGTTGGCCGCACTCACTCTGGGCGCCATAGGCGTTGTGTACGGCGACATCGGCACCAGCGTGCTGTACTCGGTCAAGGAGGTCTTTCGCTCGGGCCATGTGCCGTTCACTCCAGCCAATGTCTATGGCGTGCTGTCGGTGCTGTTCTGGACATTGACGGTCATCGTCTCGCTCAAGTACGTGGTGCTGGTGCTGCGTGCAGACAACAACGGCGAAGGCGGGCTTGTGGCCATGCTGGCCCTGGCATCCCAGGCGGTCAAGGACAAGCCGCAGCTGCGCAAAAGCCTGTTGCTTGTCGGCCTGTTCGGCACCTCGCTGTTTTACGGCGACGGCGTGATCACCCCGGCCATCTCGGTGCTCTCGGCTGTCGAGGGTTTGGAGGTGGTTTCGCCGCACTTCAGACGGGCCGTGATTCCCCTGACCCTGCTGATACTGCTGTGCCTGTTCGGGCTGCAAAAGCGCGGCACGGCCGGTGTGGGCAAATTTTTCGGGCCGGTCACTCTGGTCTGGTTCTTCTGCATTGGGGCCCTGGGTGTGAACCAGATCGTCGGTCACCCCGAAATCCTGGCTGCGCTGAGCCCCCACCATGCCTTGCTCTTCATCTGGCACAGCCCGGGCATCAGCTTCATCATTTTGGGTGCCGTGGTTTTGTGTGTGACCGGGGCCGAGGCCTTGTATGCGGACCTTGGCCACTTCGGCAGGACGCCGATCCGCCTGGCCTGGTTCTCCATTGCCATGCCCGCGCTCACGCTCAACTACTTCGGTCAGGGGGCCTTGCTGCTGGCGAATCCCGAAGCCGTGAAGAATCCGTTCTACATGATGGCCCCGGCCTGGGCCTTGCTGCCCCTGGTCCTGCTCGCCACCCTGGCGGCGGTGATTGCCTCCCAGGCGCTGATCACAGGGGCATTCAGCGTGACGCGCCAGGTGATACAGCTGGGCTATTTGCCCAGGCTTGAAGTGCGGCACACCAGTGAGCGCGAAACCGGGCAAATCTATATCCCCATGGTCAACTGGGGCCTGTTTGTGGCCATTGCCCTGGCCGTGCTGCTGTTTCGTACGAGCGACAACCTGGCTGCGGCCTACGGGATTGCGGTTACTTTGGACATGCTGATCACGACCACGCTGACCTTCTTTGTGATCCGCTATCGCTGGAACTACCCTCTGGCCCTGTGCATAGGCGCCACCGGCTTCTTCTTCTGTGTGGACCTGGCCTTTTTTTCCTCCAACTTGCTCAAGCTGCTCGATGGCGGCTGGTTTCCGCTGCTCATCGGCGGTACGGTCTTCATGCTGATGATGACCTGGAGGCAGGGGCGCAATCTGCTGCATGAGAGGCTGCAGTCCGAGGCCATGGACCTGCCGGAGTTTCTCGCCTCCGTGTGGCGTCATCCGCCGGCCCGTGTGCCGGGCACGGCCATCTTTCTGTCGGGAGAGCCGGGCACGGTGCCGAATGCCTTGCTGCACAACCTCCGGCACAACAAGGTGCTGCACGCGCAAAACATCTTTGTGACTGTGCGCAACCATGAGCAGCCCTGGATAGAGCCGGCCAGAAGGCTGTGGGTCAAGTCGCTGGGCTCGGACTGCTGGCAGGTCATGATTCATTACGGGTTCAAGGATGAGCCGGACATGCCAGCGGCGCTGGCGCTGCTGCGTACCAAGGGGTGTCGGTTCGAACCGATGGAGACCAGCTACTTTCTCTCGCGCGATGTCATCATTCCCTCAATCAGCCATCGCATGGCACCATGGCGCGAAAAGCTTTTTGCGCAAATGCATCGCAATGCCAGCCGGGTTTCCGACTTCTTGCAGATGCCGAACAACTCCGTGGTCGAGCTGGGTTCCAAGATAGAGTTATAGCCAAAATGGCTTGTAGCGCTTTGCTGGCAAGCGCAAGCAGCTATCAATTTGTGAATGCAGGGCAGCGCGCCAGCGCAAAGTGCTCGCTGGTGACAGAATCGCGCGATGCGCTTTTTTCGTGACCTGAGCCCATCCGCCTTTGCTGCAGGCTTTGTTGCCGTGCTCGTCGGCTTTACCAGCTCCGTGGCCCTGGTGTTCCAGGCGGCCCAGGCCTTTGGAGCCACGCCCGAGCAGATCACCTCCTGGGTATGGGCTCTGGGATTGGGCATGGGGCTGTGTTCGCTGCTGCCGTCGCTGATTTTGCGCATGCCCGTCATGGTTGCCTGGTCCACTCCGGGGGCGGCCGTACTGGCGACTGCAGGCCTGGCTGGAGGCTTTTCCATGGCGCAGGCTGTGGGCGCTTTCATCGTCAGTGCGCTGCTCATCACCGTGGCCGGTGCCACGCGCTGGTTTGAGCGCATCATGAATCGCATCCCCGTGGAAATCGCTTCGGCCCTGCTGGCAGGCGTGCTGGCCAACTTCGGCATGCAGGCCTTTGCTGCCGCCCAGACGGCCTTGCCCTTGGTGCTGGTCATGCTGGTCACATATCTGCTGGCCAGCCGCCTGGTCCCACGCTATGCAGTTATCGCGACCTTGCTGGTATCGATTGCCTGGGCCGGCCTGAGCGGTCAGATGCAGTGGTCTGCCGTGCAGGCCGGTCTTGCGTGGCCAGTGTTCACAAAGCCGGAGTTCAGCAGCTCGGCCATCATCAGCCTGGCCTTGCCACTGTTCATCGTCACCATGGCTTCGCAGAACCTGCCAGGCGTGGCAGTGATTCGTGCCACGGGTTATGACATCCCCGTCTCGCGGGTCATCAGCATGACGGGCATTGCCACGCTGCTGCTGGCGCCGTTCGGGGGCTATGCCCTCAATCTCAGTGCCATCACGGCAGCGATTTGCATGGGGCCGCAAGCCCATGAGGACAAGTCGCGCCGCTATACGGCCGCAGCTGTCTGCGGTGTGTTCTATATCGTCATCGGCATTTTTGGCGCCCTGGTGACCGGCTTGCTGACGGCCTTTCCCAAGGAGTTGGTGATGTGTATTGCAGGCCTGGCCTTGCTGGGGTCGATTGGTAATGGGCTGGCCGTGGCATTCAAGCAGGAGCAGTATCGCGAGGCCGCGCTGATCACCTTTCTGGTCACGCTCAGCGGCGTCGTAATTGCCGGTGTGGGCTCGGCTTTTTGGGGTGTGGTCGCAGGCAGTCTTGCGCTATTGGTGCAACACTACGGACGTTTGCGCACAGGCTGAGCTGCTGCGCTGTTCTTCATCGACCCTCTGCAGGCGCGTGTGCGGCAGAGGGCTTCTCGTTGGTAATCCATGCAAATTCTCTTTGTTGCCGATCCTCTGGAGTCTTTCCAGACCTATAAGGACACCACATTTGCGATGATGCGCGAGGCGCAGCGGCGCGGGCATTCAATCGTGGCCTGTGAGCCCAGGCACATCTCCTGGCAGCGTGGTAGCAAGGTTGTGGCCCAGGTGCGCCGCATACGCCTGACGGGCGAGGCCCCGCAATGGTTTGAGATTCAGGGGGAGGGATTGCAGGAGCTGGCCGACTTTGACGCCATCATCATGCGCAAGGATCCGCCCTTTGACTCCGAATACTTCTATTCCACGCATTTGCTGGAGCAGGCCGAGCGTGAGGGCGCCCGGGTCTTCAACAAGCCGCGTGCCCTGCGCGATCACCCCGAGAAGCTGGCGATCTTGGAGTTTCCGCAGTTCATCGGGCCAACCCTGGTCACGCGCAGCGCCGACGATATCCGCAGCTTTCATGCAGAGCATCAGGACATCATTCTCAAGCCCCTGGATGGCATGGGTGGCATGGGCATCTTTCGCGTGGGGCCTGATGCGCGAAACCTGGGTAGCATCATAGAAACCCTGAACCAGGGTGGTGCCACCAGCGTCATGGTGCAGAAATTCCTGCCCGAGATTACGGAAGGCGACAAGCGCGTGCTCATCATCGGCGGCAAGCCCGTGCCTTTCTGTCTTGCGCGCATTCCCCAGGGCAGCGAAGTGCGCGGCAATCTCGCCGCTGGTGGCAAGGGAGTGGCCCAGCCACTCAATGAGCATGACACGGCCATGGCCCAGGCCATAGGGCCCGTGCTCATGGAGCGAGGCCTGCTGCTCGCAGGTGTCGATGTGATCGGGCAATGCATTACGGAAATCAACGTCACCAGCCCCACCTGTTTCCAGGAAATCTTTGACCAGACCGGCTGCGATGTTGCTGCACTGTTTCTGGATGCCTTGGAGCAGGCTTTGGCGGCTTGAGTCTGAGCCGCCCGTGAGGGCGGGGTGAACTGCCTCGGGCGAGTCGCCTGCAGTATGAGGAAACTTTTCCGAGTCTGGGGAAAACTGCTGCGGGCTTGCCTAAATCCATGCTATAGTTCGGCCCCTCGCAACACAGCAATCACTGATCGCTGTTGAGGTGAGGAAAAACTTCAGTGAGATCGCTAAAAACCGTGATACACTGCAAGGCTTGCTTGATGCAAGCGGTGCTTTTGGGTGTGGATGCAATCTCGAAAATACGAATTGCGAAACATCAAAAAAACGTGCTACAATACAAGACTTCGCTGATTGCAGCGAGCTTGAGAAAAGGGGCTAGGCCTCTGCTCTCGGATCCTTAAAAATATACAGCCGATAAGCGTGGGCGTTTGATGGCAAGCAGCCAAGTTCTTCGGAACTATCAAACGCTCATGAACAGTAATTGTTGAAGTTATCTTCATCAATTCCATTTTTGAGCAAAGTCGAAAGACTTTAAATTTCAAGATCGAACTATAGAGTTTGATCCTGGCTCAGATTGAACGCTGGCGGCATGCCTTACACATGCAAGTCGAACGGTAACAGGTCTTCGGATGCTGACGAGTGGCGAACGGGTGAGTAATACATCGGAACGTG
>NZ_AUCQ01000043.1 GCF_000429845.1 Comamonas composti DSM 21721 | reverse complement strand
CGAGCGACCCCTGATGAGGCGTACTTTGCAGCTTTGCCGTTTGCACAAATGCAGCCGGCATAACCCCGAGGATCTCGCTTAGCAACTGGGTTGAATTGTTCAAACAAGTGGGACCACTTCTCAGCTCGGCCTCGTCGCGGCGCAGGCGGGCTTCTTCGCTGCTGCCGCTGCGGCCTGTGAGCAAGGCGGTTTCCAGACTGCGCAGGCTGGTGTTGAGCAATTCCTTCTGGCGCTGTTTCACGCTTTGGCGGAACAGCTGAATGCTTTCGGGCTCTGCGTCGGGCAGGGTCTGTATCTGCTGCATCAGCGCGCCCAGCGGCGTGCCGTAGGGCAGCACATATTCCTGGGAGTTCATGTGCTCGCCTTCCACGCGCACGGAGATGGTGCCGGGCTTTTTATCGGCCGTGAACTCCAGCTCATCGCCGTTTTGCAGAGCAATGGAGCTGGCCTCTGCCAGCGGGTAGTACTCGGTATTTCTCACGCTGCCGGTATTGCGTGTGATGCGCACATGCGTGGCCTGGGCCTGGGGCTTGGCCAGCAGCATGAGTTGCTGAACGGTTTGTTTGCCGCTTGTGAATTCAAAGCGCTTGGCATTCGCCACCAGGCCGGAGACTTTGACGCGGCTGGCAAACGGGGGCACAAAGATCACGTCGCCATCGCCCAGTTGCAGCAAGGGTAGCTGGCCGTTGAGCAGAAAGTCGTAGAGGTTGAAGCTGGCGCGTGTGTTGCTGCCGCGCTTGACCTGTACGGCAAGAAAGCTGCCGCGCTCGGGGTCTATGCCACCGGCCTGATCCAGATAGTGCAGCAGGCTGTCCATGCTGGTGCCGTTGTATAGCCCCGGGCGCAGCACATTACCGCTCACAAAGATGCGCACGGGCTGGGCATCGGCCAGGCTGGCATAGCTGTACACATTGGCGCGGAATACCTTGCCCACGGCTGCATGCACCTGCTTTTGCAGCTCGCTGTTGCGCACGCCCAGTACCTTGATCGGGCCTATATGGGGCAAGAAGATATTGCCCTGGGGATCAACTACGGCCGTGTCGTTGAACTCATAGCCGCCCCAGAGCCGTATCTGTATGCGGTCGCCGGTGGCGATCAGATAGTCGGGGTTGAATTGCGTGGCGCCGGCGCGCGCAAAGCTGCCGGTGAACAGGTTGGCGCCAAAGACATCGGAGCTGACTGAGAGGGGCGCGGGGGGCGCCAGAGGCGTGACGGGGACGGCTTCGGCCTTGGCTTGACTCGCGGCTGTGGGAGGGGGCTTGGCCGCTGTGCCTGTCAGGCCCAGGGCCTGGTTGATCTGCAGAGGATCTACGGCGCTGGTCTGGGCCAGGGCATTGGTTTGGGTCCAGAGTGCGGACAGGCAAAGGCAGCCGGTGGTGATGAGACGTTGGTACATGATGGGGGCTTAATCCTTGTGGTCGCGCACGATGGCCATGAGCAACTGGGCTATACCTGCGAGCAGCAGGGCTGCCAGGGCCCAGGTGGCAATGTTGTAGAGGCGGCGCGGCCTGAGGGGGTATTCGGGTTCGGTGGGGCTTTGCAGCACCGAGACTTTCTTGAGTTTGCGCGTGGCGTTGATGCGGCCTTTCTCCAGGGCCAGCAATGCGCTTTTGTAGGTGTCCTGTGCAAAGGCCGCTTCCATCTCCAGCCTTTGAAACTCTTCCACCGCGCGGTTCAGCGTTTGCCCGCGCGGGCTGGTCAGGCGCTGCTGCTCGGTCTGTATCTGCTTTTCCACGGCCTTGATTTGCAGGTCGATCTCGACCACCCCGGGGGCCGACGGGGCGAGGTAGCCCAGCAGGGCAGCCTTGCGGGCCGCAAGGTCGGTGAGCTGGGCTTCAAGCTTGTTGACGATGGCCGCCAGGTTTTCTGCCGTGGCCTGAGGTGATAGCAGGCCCTTTTTGTTCTGGTAGGCCAGCAGACGCTGGCGCGCTTCCTGGGCTTGCTGGCTGCGTTCCTTGACCTGTTGCTCCAGAAACTCCACTTGCTCCTGGGCCAGCTGGTGGCCCATGAGGTTCATGAACTGCTCGCCCTCCTGAACCAGGGCCTGGGTGATCCTGTGGGCCATTTCGGGCGCAAAGGCCTGGGCCTGGACGATGAGCGTGCCCGCGTATTCGTCATAGTCCACGCTCACGCGCTTGAGGTAGTAGCGGTGAAAGAATTCCTGAGAGGATTCATGCCAGAACAGGCGCGAAAGAATGTCGTGCTCGTCGCTGCTGTAGTGTTCGCGCAGCTGCAATTGCTGGTCCAGGCGCTGCATCATGTCCACGGACAGCAGGCGCTCGCGCAGCAGCAGCTGGTCGCCGCGCGCCGAGGCGTTGCCCGTGCCTGCGAGCAGGTTGCCCAGGTCCAGTGCCTGGCCTGCCCCCATGTCGGTGCTTTGTATGAGTACGCGTGCTTCGGACACATAGCGGTCGGATGCAATCAGGCCCCAGTACAGGGCTGCGAGCAAGGACACGGCCAGGGCCAAGGCCAGGGCTGGAAGACGCAGAATTTTTTGAAGCCTGGCGGGCAGGCGTTGGGTCAAGTTGAGTATGGGGGCTGTCATGCGCTGAGACTGTTTTTGTATTGCTGCAAGGCGTCGTCTATGGAGTCGAACCAGTGGGCCTGGCCTTCATGCAGCCAGATGCCGGCCTCGCAGAACTGGCGTAGCGTGCTGTCGCTGTGAGAGACCATGATCAGGCCAGAGCGGCTGGCGATGTTCTTGAAGGCGTTGGAGGCCTTTTGACGAAAGGCCGCGTCGCCGGCAGATGTGGCTTCGTCGGAGATGTAGACGTCGAACTCGAACGCCAGGGACAGGCCGAACTGCAGGCGCGACTTCATGCCCGAGGAGTAGGTGCGAACAGGCTCGTCAAACGAGGGGCCGAGTTCGGCAAAGTCTTCGATATAGGCAATTTTTTCTGCCATATCTGCTTCATGGCCATGAAGCCGGCAGACGAACTTGGCGTTCTGCCTGCCCGTGAGCGATCCCTGCAGGCCGCCGCCATAGCCCATGGGCCAGGAAACCTTGCAAAGCCGCTTGACGCTGCCGCGCGTGGGCGAATCTATGCCGCCAATGATGCGCAGCAAGGTGGACTTGCCCGCACCGTTGCGGCCCACCAGCCCCACGCTGACCTGGGGCGGGATGGTGAAACTGGCGCCCTGGAGCACCCAGCGCCCGGGGCCGTACGGCGTTTGATAACGCTTGTGTACGTTGTCAACAACAATCATTGGGCTCTGAGTCTTTCGGTAAAGCGCACATGCAAGGCCAGGCCCAGAAAAATGCTGACCAGGGCAAAACCATAGAGGTAACCAAAATTGGCTTCGGGTGCGGCGTGATAAATGGGGAAGAAGCTGCTGCGCAGCAGCTCTATGCCATGGGCGAAGGGGTTGAGAAAAACCCATTCGCGGTATTGCACGGGGATGGCAGACAAGGGAAAGATCACGCCTGACAAAAGGTAAAGCGGGAGCAGCAGAAACGAAACCAGCTGCTGAACTTCAGAGATCAGATGTCCGGCCACGGAGAGCATCAGGCCCAGGCCCAGGCCGCACAGCATGGTGCCGGCATAGGCGGCCATGGCCTGCAGCGGAGAGGGGGGGCTGATGTCATGGCCCACAAAACTGACCAGGAGCACCAAAAAGGCGGCAACCACCAGGCCAAGCAGGATCTCTAGTGCGGCACGCACAAAGACGGTATCTGCAGGGCGCACCTGGCGGTAGGCAAACAGCGCGGCATTGGCGCTGAGCGCCCCCATGCTGCGCTGAAACACGTTTCTGGCTGTGAAAAAACAGCTCATCCCCAGCAGCAGCCAGATGGTGACGTCGGCTCCAGCCAAGGTTCTGGCTCGGATCACGGTGAATATCACCAGCATGAAAAGCACATGCACAACCGGTTCCAGAACCAGCCAGGCCCAGGCTCCACGCGATGCGCTCAGCCGTGCCACGGCCTCGCGCAACAGCAAGGCTTTCCAGACGGTTTGGGTAATGGCAAGGGAAGAACGAGGAGGCGCTGTCTCTGGCATGGTTGGGGGCTGATGGCAGACTGGTAGCGACTGCCAAGAGTGGCGAGCCGCCCTCTTTTGCTAAAATTTGTTACATTCGCAATTCTTTCGGACGCGTAACGAATGTATTTTTTGGCGCCGAGTGTAACTTCCATCAATTCTTGAGGGCAAGAAAATTAACAATTGAACAATTTTGTTTTTCGAAAATTGTTCAATAAGAAATTTTCTTTCTATATTTCTCGCCATGAGAAATATTTTTCCAAAAAAGGGCATTACCCCTCTGCTTTGACAGGCGCGATCGAGGTGCAGCTGCTTTGGCTTGGGCGCTTGCCGTTGATTCACATCTGAGGGCTTCATGCCGGCTTGTTGGCACGAAATCAGGGCTTCAACAGGGGGCCTGACTGAATAACCGGTGCTGAGCAGGAGGCTTTGTCCTGTATTGGTGGCTGTTAATACAGGTTTTCGAATGGACTTATCCACGGGATATTGAAGAGCCTCGGCACATCTGTTGTGACTGAAGCCATGTCAATATGGAGTATTGATACTTTTTGTTTCAATACGTCAGAAGTTTTGTAGAGAAAAAATGGCCAAGCCAATGGCCATTGATCGTATTCAAAAGGCTTTTTGAGCCGTTTCAAACAGATGCTTGCAGCGTCAATGCCGCCAGTGCTGCAAGCGGCGCGGTTTCTGCGCGAAGAATGCGCGGCCCCAAGGTGATGGGGAGGAAGCCCTGCTTGCGCGCCAGGGCTTCCTCGGCGGGGGAGAGACCGCCCTCCGGGCCCGAGAGAAATACCACGCAGGCCTGTGCCGGGGCCTGGGCCATGACCTGCGCCAGAGGTTGGGTGGCTTCGCCCAGGGACAGCAGCAGGCGCAGCGCATCGGGGGGAAGTTCGTTTGCCGGGCCTGCAAGCCAGGCGCCGAGATCATGTGCCGCATGCAGTGCCGGCACCTGGTTGCGCCCGCACTGCTCGCAGGCGGAGACGGCCACGGCCTGCCAATGCGCGCGCTTTTTCTCGGCTCGTTCGCCTTTGAGCTTGAGTACGCTGCGTTCAGCTGCAAGCGGGGTGATGCTGGCCGCGCCGAGCTCGGTGGCTTTTTCCACCAGCCAGTCCATGCGCTCGTTGGCCGTGATGCCCGACAGAAGATGCACGGCGCGACCGGCTTCGCGCTCCACGGCGTGATGGTGGCCTATGCGCACGCTGACCGAGTTGCGGCCCATGTGCAGGATTTCTGCCTCAAACTCGCCCCCCGCGAAGCCATTGCCGGCTTGGCCCTCGAACAAGGTGATGCCGTCGCCAGGCTGCAGGCGCAATACCTGCACATGGCGTGCAGCGCCTGCAGGCAGATCCAGCTCGGCGCCGCTGGCCAGCGGCATGGGGCAGTGAAAGCGGGGCATCGGAGATATATCAGGTGTTGGAGACCGGGGGCGTGCTGCGCTTTGCGAGCCAGCTTCTCACCTCAAACCAAAGGGGCGAGGAGGTCAAGCCAGGAAGTAAGGCCAGGAGCGCAGCGTATCAAACTGGCAGATCTCAGCGGAGCCTAGACTCTTCCATAGGCATATCCGAATTCCGGCTGGATCTGCTCTATCTGGTCGATGAGGCGCAGCAGCGGCTGCAATTCGCGATAGCGGCTGCAGGTGGAGCGTATGTAGTGGATGAAGCGCGGTGCATCGGCCAGGTACTTGGGCTTGCCGTCGCGCAGCGTGATGCGCGCAAAAATGCCGGCCACCTTGAGGTGACGCTGCAGGCCCATCCATTCGACGCCGCGATAGAACTCGCCAAAGTCCTCGCCCCAGCCGCTCTGGCTGCGCGCGCCCAGCAATCCCGACTTGCGTGCCTTTTCCCAGTAACGCACGGTAATGTCGATGACGAAATCCTCTTCCCAGCTGATGAAGGCATCGCGCAGCAGACAGGCAATGTCGTAGGTGACGGGGCCGTAGACCGCATCCTGGAAGTCGAGCACGCCCAGTGGCGCGCCGGGTGCCAGGGGCTGCATGAGATTGCGCATCATGAAGTCACGGTGCACGAAGACGCTGGGCGCGGCCAGGTTATGGGCCACGATCTGCTCGAAGGCCTTGGTCAGCGTGGCTTGCTGCGTATCGTCAAGCCGGGCCTGGCGGTGGCGCGCGATATACCAGTCGGGAAAGAGTTGCAGCTCGCGCTGCAGCAAGGCCTGGTCGTAAGCTGGCAGCACGCCGGGGCGTGAGGCGGTCTGCCAGTCGAGCAGCACTTCCAGCGCGGAGCGATACCAGGCCTCGGCGTCCTGGGGACGGGAAGCGTCCAGGGCCTGTATGACGGTCTTGTCGCCCAGGTCGGACAGCAGCAAAAAGCCGTTGGCCTGGTCCCAGTTCAGGATGCCGGGCACGGCCAGGCCGGCTTCGGCCATGAGGGCTTGCACATGCACGTAGGAGGCGTTGTTCTCCTTGTCGGGCGGTGCATCCATGACGATGAGGCTGTGGCCGTCCTGGGTGTCCAGGCGCAGATAGCGGCGAAAACTCGCATCGGCCGACGCTGGGCGCAGCGAGTCCGGGTTCAGCCGGTACTCTTGCACCAGGGGGGCAAGCCAGTGCTGGAAGGCGCTTTGGCGGGCCGGGTCGGCCCAGTCAACCGGGGTACGCGCGGGGACGAAAAGGGGTTTGGGGTGGCTCATGGATAATCGGATTCTATCGAGGGCCTCGGGCCTTCAAGTTTGACTTTTAATTACCACCCCTGGCGATAGCCGGCGCTTAGGTGCTAGGCTTTTGCTTTTTTCGCCGTTTGATCAACGTGTACTCTCGCTTGCCGTCCTGCGATCCGTCGCCCATCAGTGCGCCTTTGAAGCAGGGCCTGCCCATGCCGCGTCTGCTGGCCTGGCTCGTCGCTCTGGCCTGGGCTGGTGCCGCCCAGGCGGCCGATCAAGATCCTGCCGGCAATGCTGGCGCACAGGCCGAGAGTCTGGCTGCGCCGCAATTGCGCCCCAGCACCATGCTGCGCGAGCAGTTCCCGGCAGACCTGCGCTCGCAGCAGCCGGTCTATGTGCGCGGCGATACGCTGAGCGGGCAGACCGACATCAACACCGTGGTCGAAGGCGGTGCCGAGCTGCGCCGTGGCGACACCATGATTCGTGCCGACCGGCTCGAATACCAGGTGCCGGACGACCGCGTCAAGGCCCAGGGCGATGTGCACATCAACCGCGCGGGCGACGTCTACGAGGGCACGCAGCTGGACATGGAGGTCGATGCCTTCAAGGGCTATTTCGACAATGCCAGCTATCGTTTTCTGATCAACGGAGCCTACGGCCAGTCTTCGCGCGTGGACTTTCTGGACCGCGACCATGCGGTGGTCCACAACGCGACCTATACCACCTGCCAGCGCGATGACGAGGCCAGTTGGGAGCCCGCATGGATGCTGCGCGCCAAGACCATTCACCTGGACATGGCCGAGGAGACCGGCGTGGCCGAGGGTGCGGCCCTGCAGTTCAAGGGCGTGACCGTGCTGCCCGTGCCCACGATGAGCTTTCCGCTGTCGGACAAGCGCAAGTCGGGTCTGCTGCCGCCCACGATCGGCATCGACCAGCTCAGCGGCATCGAGTACACCCAGCCCTATTACTGGAACATTGCACCCAACCGCGACATGACCCTGTTCCCCTCGGTCATGAGCAAGCGCGGCGTCAACCTGGGCGCGCAGTTCCGCTACCTGGAGCCCAGCTATTCGGGTGAGGCCTATGTGAGCGCCATGCCCAGTGACAGGGAGCGTGACCGTGATCGCTGGGGCTACTCGCTGCAGCACCGTGGCACCATCGATTCGCCCATAGGCGGTCTGGGGCTCAATCTGAACCTCAACCGGGTGAGCGACAGCGATTACTGGCGGGACTTCCCGCTGGCCGCGCGCCCGCTGCGCGAGCGTCTGCTGCCCAGCGACATGAACCTGTCCTGGGCGCGCGGCGATGGCGTGCTCACGCTCAGAAGCCTGCACTGGCAGGTGCAGCAGGATGCGAGCTCGCCCATCACGCCGCCCTACGGCATGAAGCCCCAGCTGCAATGGCGCTACACGCCCATGGACTTGCCGCATGGGCTGGATATGAGTCTGGTGGCGGACACCACGCGCTTTGAAGTGGCCAAGGACTTGCCGGGCTTCAACAACGGCCAGCGCAGCTATGTGATGGCCCAGCTGAGCCGGCCCTTTCTGTCGCCCGGGGCCTTCATCACGCCCAAGATCCAGCTGCATGCGAGCAGCTACCAGGTGGACAGCGTGATGAGCAATGGCAGCCGCAGCGCCTCGCGCACGCTGCCCACGGTCAGCCTGGACAGTGGGCTGGTGTTCGAGCGCGACACCCAGATCTTTGGCCGCAACCTGCTGCAGACCTTCGAGCCGCGCGCCTTCTACACCTATACACCGTATCGCGACCAGAGCTATCTGCCGCTGTACGACACGGCCCGCAACGACTTCAACTTCGCGAGCATCTACGCCGAGAACGACTACAACGGCCAGGACCGGATTGCCGACAACCACCTGCTGACCCTGGGCGCGACCACGCGCCTGCTGGATGCGGACACGGGGGCCGAGCAGGCCCGCTTCGGCATTGCCCAGCGCGTGCGCTTTGCGGACCAGAAGGTGATTCTGCCCGGCGAGGTGCCGGCCACCAGCCGCCTGTCGGACGTGCTGCTGGGCGCATCCGTGAACTGGACCGACAAGTGGTCCACGGAATTCACCACCCAGTACAACCGCGACCTGAACCGCTCGGTGCGCTCCACCTTTGGTGCGCGCTACAGTCCGGGCAGCTATCGCACGGTGAGCGTGGCCTATCGCTCGCAGTACGATACCGTGGCCCGCACGGATGCGAGCAAGCTCATCGATGTGGGCTGGCAATGGCCGATCAACGACCTGTGGGGTGACAAGGGGCGTGATCTGGGGCCGGGCCGGGGCCAGGGCGGCGGACGCTGGTATGGCGTGGGCCGGCTCAACTACAGCATGAAGGACCGCCGCCTGGTGGATACCGTGATCGGCGTCGAATACGACGGCTGCTGCTGGATCGGGCGTGTGGTGCTGGAGCGCCTGCAAAGCACGATCACCCAGTCGAATATGCGCCTGCTGTTCCAGATCGAGTTCGTCGGCTTCTCGCGCCTGAGTCTGGGCTCCGATCCGCAGCGCAGCCTCAAGCAGAACGTGCCGCGCTACCAGGAGCTGCGCGACACCATGATGGCGCCCAGCCGCTTCACCAATTACGACTAAGACATTTTTTCAGCAAGGCATTTGATCCATGCGTTTTCTTTCCAAGACTTCCCGCAGCCTGGCCTTGCCCGTGGGCCTGGCCCTGCTTGTCGCCACGGCCCAGGCCCAGGGCCTGCGCCCGCAGGCCGGCAAGACCTCACTGGGAACGGCTCAGGGCAACCAGGGTTCGGCCGGACTGGCCGCACCCGCGAGTCCGGCGGTCTCGCGCGCACTCGATGCCACGACAGCTCCTCTGGGGCGTGATCCCGAGGGTGCCAAGGCTGCAGCGGCAAGCGGACTGCGCTCGGCCGATTACATCGTGGCCGTGGTCAACTCCGAGCCCGTGACCAACAACGAGGTGCGTGCACGCATGATGCGTGTGATGCAGAACATTTCTGCCCAGGGCGGGCAGCTGCCGCCCGAGCAACTGCTGGCGCGCGAGGTGCTGGAGCGCCTGATCGTGGAGAAGGCCCAGTTGCAGGAGGCCAAGGACACGGGCATACGCGTGGACGACTACGCGGTGGACCAGGCGGTGGCGAACATCGCACGCCAGAACGGTCTGACCGTGCCGGCCTTGATGGCCCGCGTCAAGGCCGAAGGTGTGGAAGAGGCCTCGATGCGCCTGGAGCTGCGCAACCAGATCACGCTGCAGCGCGTGCGCGAGCGTGATGTGGATGGCCGCGTGCGCGTGACCGAGGCCGACATAGACCGCTATCTGGCCGACCAGAAACAGGGCCGCACGGACAAGGCGCCAGCCGCCTTCAACCTCGGCCACATCCTGATCGCCGTGCCCGAGAACGCGGGTGCGGCCGAGATCGCCGAACGCGAGGCGCGCGCCAACCAGGCTGCCGAGGCGGCCCGCACCCAGGGCGATTTTTCGGCCGTGGTCAAGGAGTACTCCGATGTGCCGGACGGCAAGGGGGGCGGCGCCATGGGCATGCGCCCGCTGGCCGACTACCCCGAGCTGTTTGCCCAGGCCGTGGCCCAGTCCGCCAAGGGGGCCATCGTCGGGCCCATTCGCTCGGGCGCAGGCTTTCACGTGCTCAAGGTGCTGGAAAAGACCCAGGCCGGCGCCCAGGCCGTGGTCACGCAAAACCATGCGCGCCACATCCTGCTGCGCATTGGCGACCAGACCGAGGCCCAGGCCGCCAAGCGCCTGGCCGACTACAAGCGCCGCGTGGAGGCCGGGCAAGCCAGCTTCGAATCCCTGGCGCGCGAGCATTCGCAGGACGGCAGCGCGCGCAGCGGCGGCGATCTGGGCTGGTCTTCGCCGGGGCAGTTCGTGCCCGAGTTCGAAGAGGCGCTGGACGCCTTGAAGCCGGGCCAGATCAGCGAGCCGCTGGTCTCGCGCTTTGGCGTGCACCTGATCCAGCTCGTGGACCGGCGCCAGGCCCGGCTGACCGAGCGCGAACAGCGCGAGATGCTGCGCAATGTGGTGCGCGAGCAGAAGCTGGAGACCGACTACCAGACCTGGATGCAGGAGCTGCGCGGCCGCGCCTACGTGGAGTACCGCGAGCCGCCGCAGTAAATCATGTGGCTCCCTGCCACCCAAGGGGGCCGCGTTTTGCCCTGGGCTAGCTCGGCCATGAAACCATGAAACATATACCCCGCAAACGCTTTGGCCAGAACTTTCTGACCGATGGCGGCATCATCGACGCCATCGTGCGCGCCATCGCCCCCGAGGCCGGCCAGCCCATGGTGGAGATCGGCCCCGGCCTCATGGCCCTGACCCAGCCCCTGGTCGAACGCCTGGGGCGTCTGACCGTCATCGAGCTGGACCGCGATCTGGCGCTGCGCCTCAAGCTGCGGCCCGATCTGGACGTGGTCGAATCCGACGTGCTCAAGGTGGACTTCCGCGCCCTGGCCCAGCGCCTGGGTGTGCCCAGGCTGCGCGTGGTCGGCAATCTGCCCTACAACATCTCCAGCCCCATCCTGTTCCACCTGCTGGAGCAGGTGGACGTGATCCAGGACCAGCACTTCATGCTGCAAAAAGAGGTCATAGACCGCATGGTGGCCAAGCCCGCCACGGCCGCCTATGGGCGGCTGACGGTGATGCTGCAATGGCGCTATGCGATGCAAGACGTGCTGTTCGTGCCGCCGGGCAGCTTCAACCCGCCGCCCAAGGTGGACAGCGCCGTGGTGCGCATGCTGCCCAGGGCCCAGCCCGCCGAGCTCGATGCCAAGCTGCTCGAAGAGCTGGTGCAGGTGGCCTTCAGCCAGCGGCGCAAGATTCTGCGCAACACCCTGGGGCGCTGGCTGGAAGGCAAGGGTTTCGAGGGCGAGTTCGACCTGCAGCGCCGCGCCGAGGAAGTGTCCGTGGCCGAGTACGAGGCGCTGGCCGCCGCGATCAAGCAAAAATAAGAGCTGCTAGCGCGCGTCTGGCTTGGCTTTCAGGCCTTAATCAATAGGAAACTACCGCTGGATCAGCGGTAGCCGCTATCAAGCTTGGTAGTCTGCTCAGAGAAAAGAGTAGAAGCAGCGGAACGAGATCTTGCGTTCGGCCCAGTAGTCGGCCGCATCGCGGAACGCGTCCAGCAACTGCTCGCGCACTTCCTTGTCGAACTTGGGCGTGGTTGGAATCTGGTCGAGCACGAGCACAAAGCCTGGCTGGGGGCCGGCCCGGTGAATCGGGTCGGTCAGGCAGTCGTAGAGTGCGTCGAAGTTCTTGCCGAAGTGCGCGGGAAAGTAGAACTGCGTGGCCAGCAGCTCCAGGATGTCGGCCTTGGTCTGGGCATGGGCCAGATTTGCATACAGGAAATGGCACCCCAGCGTCTGCGCCGCCTGCTGCAGATCCTGCACCCTGTAGGCGCGGATGGACTGCACGATGTTGGCGCGCACGTTCCGCAGCGGGGTGTCGGCGATCTTACGAAGTGGTGCATCCATCTCCGTGGCTCTTTCTCTTGCTTGAAGGCCTGAGAGAACGCGGTCTGTGGCGGCGACGTCCTCTGGCCGTGGATGAAACGCAAACCCCTGCCAGTCAGCAGTCTCGGCCGCTGGGGGGCATACAGCGGGTTGGAGAGATACGGTCAAGGTCATTCGATGATTTGGCGAAAGCTGTTGTAGTGATCGCTGGTGTAAAAGCATGCTTTGGGTGTCTGGGGCTGCTCGCCGCCGCAGACAATGCGCCTGGCGCCACGGCTACGTGCACCCGGCGTGCGCACCGTGTATTCGCGGTAATAGCCGCGTGGCTGGCGAGGCAAAATGCGCTCGCGGTTGCCAAACACCGTGCCATCCTTGTCGTGAGCAAACGGCCCACCGCGCAGAATCAGTCCATAGGTCGAACGGCCTTCACGCGGCAACTCGGACAAGGCGATCGTGGCCGACTGGCTGGCTTGCAACTCCGGGCTCGCAGCGCTGCGCGCATCGGCGACAGCGGGGGAGAGGGCCAAACAAAGCCCCAAAAAAAGCTCTGTTGCAAGCGTAAAACCGGTCTGGTACGCCTTGGCGGCGGCTGCCTTCAGCATCAACAACACCTTTCAGAATTTCAGGGATGCCCTGAAATCTCGACCCGGTAGTGTGACGGATCGTGCCTGGAATTGCAAGTTATGCTTAAAAAACAAGCAGTTTAGTCAGGAGTTCTTTGCATCTCCTGTGCCGTCTTTCCAGCCCTCTCCCCCAAGGGGCGAAGGGAGCAAGACCGGGGCGCATGGCATCAACCGGCGCGGCCCAGGCCAGGGACAGCGAGCAAGGGCCGCCCCGCCGCGAGGCTGTCGTCCCCCTTGGGGGAAGACGCGAAGCGGCTCAGGGGGTCAACGATTAGCGTTCGCGTCAGCCACGGTCAGCGCCGTCATGTTGACGATGCGGCGCACCGTGGCGCTGGGCGTGAGCACATGCACGGGGCGGCCTGCGCCCAGCAGCACCGGGCCGATGGCAATGCCGCCGCCCGCCGCCTGCTTGAGCAGGTTGTAGCTGATGTTGGCCGCATCGATATTGGGCAGCACCAGCAGGTTGGCATCGCCCTGCAGCGTGCTGTGGGGCATGAGCTGGGTGCGGGCCTTGCCGTCCAGGGCCACGTCGCCGTGCATTTCGCCGTCGACCTCCAGCCATGGGGCCTGCTCGCGCAGCAACTCCAGCGTGCGACGCATCTTCACTGCGCTGGGCTGGTTGCTGCTGCCGAAGTTGCTGTGCGATAGCAGGGCGGCCTTGGGCTTGATGCCGAAGCGCATCATCTCCTCGGCGGCCATGATGGTGATCTCGGCCAGTTGCTCGGCCGTGGGGTCGTAGTTCACATGGGTGTCGACCAGAAACGCCTGGCGCTCGGGCAGCAGCAGGCCGTTCATGCAGGCATAGGTTTGCACGCCGGCGCGCCGGCCTATCACCTGGTCTATGTACTGCAGGTGGTGGGCGGTCTGTCCCCAGGTGCCGCAGATCAGGCCGTCGACCTCGCCCTTGTGCAGCAGCATGGAGCCGATCAGCGTGAGGCGGCGGCGCATCTCGATCTTGGCAATCGGCACGGTAATGCCCTTGCGCTCGGTCATGCGGTGGTAGGTCTGCCAGAAATCGCGGTAGCGGTCGTCATGCTCGACATTGACCACGTCATAGTCCTGGCCCTCCTTGAGGCGCAGGCCGAAATGCTCGATGCGCTGGGCGATGATGGCCGGGCGGCCGATCAGCGTGGGGCGGGCAATGCGCTCGTCGACCACGATCTGGGCGGCACGCAGCACGCGCTCTTCCTCGCCCTCGGCATAGGCCACGCGCTTTTTCGTGGCTTTCTTGGCCATGTTGAAGATGGGCTTCATCATGGTGCCCGAGGCATAGACAAAGGTCTGCAAATGGGCGCGGTAGGCGTCCATGTCCTGGATCGGGCGCTGGGCCACGCCGCAGTCGGCTGCGGCCTGGGCCACTGCAGGAGCGACCATCATCATCAGCCGGGGATCGAAGGGCTTGGGAATCAGGTACTCGGGGCCAAAGCTCAGCTGCTCGCCCACATAGGCTGCGGCCACTTCCTCGCTTTGCTCGGCCTGGGCCAGGTCGGCAATCGCATGCACGGTGGCGATTTCCATCTCCGTGGTGATGGTGGTCGCGCCGCAGTCCAGCGCGCCACGGAAGATGTAGGGGAAGCACAGGACGTTGTTGACCTGGTTGGGGTAGTCCGAGCGGCCCGTGGCGATGATGGCATCGTCGCGCGCGGCCTTGACGTCCTCGGGCGTGATCTCGGGGTTGGGGTTGGCCAGCGCGAAGATGATGGGGCGCTGGGCCATGCGCGCCACCATGTCCTTCTTGAGCACGCCGCCCGCCGACAGGCCCAGGAAGGCGTCCGCGCCCTCGATCACCTGTCCGAGGCTGCGCAGCTCGGTCTGGCGCGCGAACTGGGCCTTGTCATCGTCCATGAGCTCGGTGCGGCCTTCGTAGACCACGCCGGCGATGTCGGTCACGAACACGTTCTCGCGCTTGAGGCCCAGCTTGAGCAGCAGGTTCAGGCAGGCCAGGGCTGCAGCGCCCGCACCTGACGCGACGAGCCTGATGTCCTCGATCTTCTTGTCCGCGACCTTGAGCGCATTGACCATGGCAGCGGCCACGGTGATGGCCGTGCCGTGCTGGTCGTCGTGGAACACGGGGATCTTGAGGCGGCGGCGCAGCTCGCGCTCCACGAAGAAGCATTCGGGCGCCTTGATGTCCTCAAGATTGATGGCGCCGAACGTGGGCTCCAGCGCGGCAATCACCTCGACCAGCTTTTGCGGGTCCTTCTCGTTGATCTCTATGTCGAAGACATCGACGCCCGCGAACTTCTTGAACAGCACGCCCTTGCCCTCCATGACGGGCTTGGAGGCCAGCGCGCCGATGTCGCCCAGACCCAGCACGGCCGTGCCGTTGGTGATCACGGCTACCAGGTTGCCGCGTGCCGTGTACTTGAAGGCCGCAGCCGGGTCCTTGACGATTTCCTCGCAGGGTGCGGCGACGCCGGGCGAATAGGCCAGTGCCAGGTCATGCTGGTTGGCCATGGGCTTGGTGGGCGTCAGGGTCAGTTTGCCGGGCTTGGGAAACTCATGGTATTCAAGTGCGGCGCGGCGCAGCAGAGCTCGTTTGTCGGAAGGGGTAGCAGCCGTGGTCTCGGGCATCAAGCGTCTCCAGCAAAGGCGGGTTCCTGGCTCACGGGGGGTGGGCGCCGTGTAGCCAGGAAAAAATAAGGGGAAAAAGATTGTAGGCCGTGCACAGAAAGCCCGTGCGGCCGGCACAACAGCTGTGCACAGGGCTCGGGCAAGGCCCGCAACCGCGCAAACCCAGCAGGCATGCCGCCCCGGGCGTGTGCGGCGCGCCAAAGGGGCTACGCGCCCATAGTTCTAATTAGCTACGCAAAGAGCGCAGGGCCGGCCCTCAGAGCGTGTTCACGATCTCTACACTGGCGCGCCGCGAGGAGGTCTTGAACACGCTCTCAGCCGTCGAGGGAACAGGCGTTCTTCTTGAACAGGTCCTTGTAGGCCAGGCCTTCGACGAGCAGCACGCGGCTGTCCTGCATCTGCGGCAGGTCGGTCGCGGGCGCATAGCCCATGGCCTGGGCCACCAGGGTGGGCAGCAAGGTGGTGCTGTGCACGATCTGGCCGCTCCTGTCGTCCAGCAGCCCCGGATGGGTCTGCTGGAACTGCGGGCTGGCCCAGGTCATGAACGGCACTTCGTACGTGCTGCGGTTAAACCCGTGCTCATAGGTTTGCGAGCAGGGCGGCATGCCCAGCCCATGGTCCGAGGTGTAGTACAGCGCGCTTGCGCCCTGGGTGCTGGCAAGCATGCCTATCCATTCGGCCAGCAGATCCGAGGTGTAGCGAATGGAGTTGTCATAAGTGTCCGCTCCCCTGTATCTGAAGCTCGGATAGCGCTTGCTGATCTTGGGGTGGCTGCCGTAGGTGTGCAGCACGATGAGCTTGTGGGGGCTGGCATCGGCCAGGGCGCTGGCCAGGGGCGTGGTGAGAACTTCGTCGAGGGCGCCGTTGCCCACCTTCTGGTAGATGTCGGCCGAGCGCCGCAGGGCCTGGGTGTAAATGTCTTCGGACTTGTCGAAAAAGCGCGAATTCGTGAAGACAAAGGTCTTGAAGCCTGCCTGCCGCGCCAGGTCGATGAAGGTCGGAGCTTGGTTCTTGAGGCTGTCCAGTGCGGACTGGCCGGTCAGCAGAAAAGGCAGGGCCTTGGCCGTGTTCTTGCCATTCGCGAGAACGGCCTGCAGGCTCAGGCCGGGCAGGGAGCGCAAGGCCTGGTTGGTGTCCTCGCCCTCGTAGCCCAGCAGGGACCAGCGGTGGCTGCTGGCGCTCTCGCCGATGACCACAACCAGGGTCTGGGCCGCTGCAGGCGCTGTCGGCCTGGGCGGCAGCTGGGGCGTATAGAACACCGAGCCGGAAAGCTCCTGGTAGCGCATGACGGCCAGCGTCATCTGCATCGGGTAGACATGCCGGACCTGGTCTGCATAGGCTTCGGCGTCGTAATGCCTGACGACGCCGGTGATCCCGAGCCCGGCCCAGAGCACCAGGGGCGCGCCCAGCAAGACCTTGCTCCAGCGAGAGGGCGCAAGACCTTGCTGCGCCTGCCTGCGCCACAGATAGCTGCTGGCCAGGGCGCAGACCAGCAGCCACAGCAAGGGCTTGAGGATGGAGGCGGTCTTGAGGCTGCTCAGAAACTCCTGGGTCTCCTGGGACTCGGTGCGCATGAGGGTGGCCAGTGCGAACTCATCGACCAGGCTGCCCAGAAAGCTTGCATGAAAGATGTTTGCGGCGCCCACCAGGGCCAGGGCCAGGCAGGCGATGAGCAGCAGTGCTTTATGGCGAACCAGGGGAAACAGCAGAAAGGCCGAGCCCAGGCTGTAGGCAGCTTCCTTGAGCGAGGGATGGATGAGCAACGGAGGCAGAAACAAGACCGTCCAGATCGCGAAATAAAGCAGGCGACCGTATTTCATTGCATCCATTGCTTTCTCTTGACACTTTCATATTCTTGTCACAATTTTAATCATTTGATGCAATGGAGGGTCTGGGACATATGCGGAGGCGCAGGCCGCAGAAAGACAAAGCCCCTGAGAGCGTGTTCACGCTCTCAGGGGCTTTGTCTTGAGCGCGCCGGCCTGGGCTAGCGGCTGCTGGGGAAGCTGAACACCGCGCCCTCGCGCACGCCGGCGCTGGGCCAGCGCTGGGTGATGGTCTTGCGCTTGGTGTAAAAGCGCACGGCGTCGGGCCCGTAGGCGTGCAGGTCGCCGAACAGCGAGCGCTTCCAGCCGCCGAACGAGTGGTAGGCCACGGGCACGGGCAGGGGCACGTTCACGCCCACCATGCCGACCTGGATGTGGTCGGTGAAGTAGCGCGCGGCCTCGCCGTCGCGCGTGAAGATGCAGGTGCCGTTGCCGTATTCGTGCTCGTCTATGAGCTGCATTGCCTCTTGCAGCGTTTTGACGCGCACCACGCCCAGCACGGGGCCGAAGATTTCTTCCTGGTAGATCTTCATGCCGGGTTTGACCTGGTCGAACAGGCAGGGGCCGAGGAAGTAACCATCTTCATGGCCAGGGACCTTGAGGCCACGGCCATCGACGAGCAGCTTCGCGCCTTCGGCCACGCCGCTGTCCACATAGGCCCTGACCTTGTCAAAATGCGGCCTGGTGACCAGGGGCCCCATGTCGTTGCCGTTGTCGGTGCCGGGGCCGACCTTCATCTTGGCGATCTCGGCCGTGAGGCCGGCAATCATGGCCTCGGCAGTCTCGTCGCCCACGCAGACCACGAGCGGCACGGCCATGCAGCGCTCGCCGCAGCTGCCGTAGGCCGCGCCCATCATGGCGCTGACCGCGTTGTCCAGGTCGGCATCGGGCATGACGATGGCGTGATTCTTGGCGCCGCCCAGGGCCTGCACGCGTTTGCCGTGCCTGCTTCCTTCGGCATAGATGTATTCGGCAATCGGCGTCGAGCCCACAAAGCTCACGGCCTTGACGCGCGGGTCTTGCAGCAGCGTGTCCACGGCGATCTTGTCGCCGTTGACCACGTTGAGCACGCCCGGGGGCAGGCCGGCTTTCAGTGCCAGCTCGGCAATGAACAGCGTGCTGCTGGGGTCGCGCTCCGAGGGCTTGAGCACAAAGGTGTTGCCGCAGGCCACGGCCATGGGCCACATCCACAGCGGCACCATGGCCGGGAAGTTGAAGGGCGTGATGCCGGCCGTGACGCCCAGGGCCTGGAACTCGCTCCAGGAGTCGATGCCCGGGCCCACGTTGCGGCTGTGCTCGCCCTTGAGCAGCTCGGGCGCGTAGCTCGCGTATTCGACGTTTTCGATGCCGCGCTGCAGCTCGCCATGGGCGTCGGCCAGCACCTTGCCGTGTTCGGCGGTGATGAGGGCGGCGATCTTGTCGGCGTTTTCTTCCAGCAGTACTTTTAGTTTGCTCATCACGCGCGCGCGCTTGAGCGGCGGCGTATTGCGCCAGGCGGGAAAGGCGGCCTCGGCCGAGGCGATCGCGGCCTCCACCGTGGCCTTGCTGGCCAGGGCCACGTTGAGGCTGGACTGGCCGGTGGCGGGGTTGAACACGGGCTGGGTGCGCTCGGTGTCGGCCACGCTCTGGCCGTTGATCAGGTGGCCTACGGTGGCCGTGATGTGCTTGTCGTTCTGCATGGTTTTGTCTCAAAAGTGCTTCTGGCGCTTGTGTGGCAAGCGCTGGAAGCTATTAATTTAATAGTTTCAAGGGGTTTCGGCCAGAGCCTCGCCCAGGGCGTTGACCAGGCGTTCGAGCTCGGCCTTCTCGCTGATGAAGGGCGGGGCCAGCTGGATGGTGTCGCCCCCATAGCGCACGTAAAAGCCCTTGTCCCAGCACTTCATGGCCACTTCATAGGGGCGGCGTGCGGGCTCGCCGGGCAGGGATTCGATCGTAAGGCCTGCGGCCAGGCCGAAGTTGCGAATGTCCAGCACATGCTTGCTGCCTTTGAGACTGTGCACGGCCTGCTCGAAGAATGGCGCCAGGGCGCGCACGCGACCCGGGCCGTCCTCGCGCTCCAGCAGCTCCAGCGCTGCGATGCCGGCCGCGCAGGCCACGGGGTGGGCCGAATAGGTATAGCCATGCGGAAATTCCAGCATGTATTCAGGCCCGCCGGCATCCATGAAGGTGGTGTAGATCTCCTGGCTGGCCACCACGGCGCCCAGGGGCTGGGCACCATTCGTGACCTGTTTGGCGATGTTCATGATGTCGGGCGTGACGCCAAAGGCCTCGGCGGCCGTCATGGCGCCGCAGCGGCCAAAGCCCGTGATGACCTCGTCAAAGATCAGCAGGATATTGTTTTGCGTGCAGATCTCGCGCAGGCGCTGCAGATAGCCGGCTGGTGGGATCACCACGCCGGCCGAGCCCGAGAACGGCTCGACGATGACGGCGGCGATATTGCTCGCATCATGCAGGGCGATGAGGTCCAGCAGCCTGTCGGCCAGGGCGCGGCCGTCGGTGGTCGGCTGGCCGCGATGAAACGAGCCCAGCGGCGGCTGGGTATGGGGCAGGTGGTCGGCCTCCAGGCCCTGGCCGAAGGTCTTGCGGTTGCCGACCATGCCGCCCACGGAGATGCCGCCGAAGTTCACGCCGTGATAGCCCTTCTCGCGCCCGATCAGCCGGGTCTTGCCGCCCTGGCCCTTGGCACGCCAGTAGGCGCGCGCCATCTTGAGCGAAGTGTCTGCGGCCTCCGAGCCCGAGCCTGTGAAGAACACATGGTCCAGACCTGCTGGCATGAGGTTTTTGATGCGGTTGGCGAGCTCGAAGGCCGCAGGGTGGCCGAACTGAAATGCCGGTGCGTAGTCGAGCTGCTGGGCCGACCTGGCAATGGCCTCGGCAATTTCGCGTCGGCCATGGCCCAGGCCCGAGCACCACAGACCCGAGAGGCCGTCGAAGATCCTGCGGCCCTGGCTGTCGATGTAGTAGGCGCCCTGGGCGCCGGTGATCATGCGCGGGCGGGCCTTGAAATCACGGTTGCCGGTGAACGGCATCCAGTGGGCATCCAGCCAGGCAGCGTCCATGCGGGGGGCGCTGGCGGCCGGGCTTGTCTCGGTGGAAGTCAGGGGCATGGCAGTCTCCTTGAATGGCTGGTGCGCATTGTGAGTCCCGGATTTGATTTGTCGATAGACGAAGTGTCGAGGTTCACTTGCGCAAATCTGCAAGTGATTCGGAACGTCAGACTGTCCGGCGCTGCTCCATCGCCAGGCGCAGGGCCAGGCCAACCAATACCGTGGCCATGAGCCACTTTTGCACGCGCAGCCAATAGGGGTTCTGGGCAAACCAGCGCGCGAGGCCTGCGGCACACAGGGTGATCAGCAGGTTCACGCTGAAGCTGGTGAAGATCTGGATCAGTCCCAGCACCAGGCTTTGAGCGAGCACCGAGCCATGGGCTGGCGAGACGAACTGCGGAAAGATGGAGAGGTAGAAGATCGCCACCTTGGGGTTGAGGATGCTGGTCAGCAAGCCCATGGTGAACAACCGGTGCGGCGGCTCGGGTCGCAGTGCCCGGGCCTCGAAAGGCGAGCGGCCTCTGGGGCTTAGAACGTGTTTACGATCTCCTCGGTGCCGCGCCAGTGTCTTTGCGGGATGGGATGCGAGGCGCGACACCGCAGCAATAGCCGCGCTATTGCGAGGATTCGCAACGCTGTAGACCGCCCGCAAAGGCACTGTCCCCAAGGGTTGGAGCGAAATCGGGCGATTTCTTCGCGCTGGCCCTTGCTTGCACCCCGGTGCAAGCTGCGGCCCATCGACTCGAACTCATCCCGATTGCGCTCCAACGCGGCAGCGTAGAGATAGTAAACACGTTCTTAGGGCCTGCCAGGCCATGTAGAGCAGGTATAGCGCGCCAGCCCATTTGAGCAGCTCAAAGGCCATGGGTACGGCCATGAACAGCGCCGTCAGGCCAAGGCTGGCGGCCAGCATGTGCACGAAAAAGCCCAGGACCACGCCGGCCAGGGAGATGACCCCGGCGCTGCGGCCCTGACACAACGAGCGTGACAGCAGGTACAGCATGTTGGGGCCGGGGGTGAGCACCAGCAGGAGGGAGGCGCCGGCAAAAAGCAGCAGATCGTGGGCGGGCAGCATGGGCCGGGAGATGAAAGGAGGCGGGAGCCTCATTGTGAAGCAGGCTGCAGCGCAGATGTAAGCTCGGGCCCTGGCCTTGCAGTCCGCAACAGGCCTGGGCATGCGGGTGAACAAATGGCGAACAAAGAGCTTTCCGTGCCTGCCGCGCCGCGCGCGCGGGCGCCGCTGGGGCAGATCAGCGATATGGATTTGCGCCTGCTGCGCGTGTTCAAGACCGTGGTCGAATGCGGCGGCATGACGGCGGCCGAGCTGGAGCTTGGCATCGGCAGCTCCACGCTGAGCCGCCATATGAAGGATCTGGAGCAGCGCCTGGGCCTGGTGCTGTGCCGGCGCGGGCGCGCGGGCTTTGCGCTCACGGCCGACGGCCACAGCATCTACGAGGCCACGCTGCAGCTTCTGGGCGGGGTGGAGCGCTTTCTGAGCCAGGTGGACGACATACATGGCAGCCTGTCGGGCACGCTCGATGTGGCGCTGTTCGACAAGACCGTGAGCAATCCCCGCTCGCACATTGCCGAGGCCATAGGCGCGCTGCAGCGCCAGGCTCCGCGGCTGCACCTGCGCCTGCACATGGCCTCCATCCCGGCGATAGAGCGCGGCCTGATGGAGGAGCGCTGGCAGGTGGGCATTCTGCCGTCGGCCCCGAGCTCGGGCGCACTGGCCTCGCGCCGGCTGTTCGGCGAACGCATGCAGCTGTACTGCGCACCGGGCCATGTGCTGCACGGCGCGGCGCATGAGGATCTGGGCTGGGCCGAGCTCTCAAGCCATGCATTTGCGGGCCTGGGCTACCAGTCACCCAATATGGAGCTCAGCCACAAGGCCGGGCTGCAGCGCCAGGCCACGGGGTTCGATCAGGAAGCGATTGCGCTGCTCGTGCGTTCGGGCGGTTACCTGGGCTTTCTGCCCGAGCACTATGCACAGCCCATGGTGGACCAGGGTCTGCTGCAGGCCGTCGCACCCCGGCGGTTTTTCTATATCTGCGACTTTTTCGTGGCCTGGCGCAAGGCCGTGGAACCAGGAAGAGCGGCCCAGATGTTCATCGATGCCCTGCTGGAGCTGCATTGTTGAAAAGTATTCTCCGAAGCATCTGTGAACTGCTTGTCAACTTGTTTGATAACAGCATTTCCACAATAAAGTGCACAGCTTGTGCAAAGCGTTCGATGCATCTTTCCACATATGTGCTGCCCAGGCACATCGAGACAGATGCAGGTCGATGCAGGCAGACGACGGTAGGTGGAATCAGGCCATTGCCATGCCGATGTGGACCAGGCAGACGCTGGCGGCATTCCGGGCATTCCGGGCATTCCTGCGGCTGACTGCACTGCTGGGCAGCCAGCGGTACAGTCAAGGGAATACCCCGAGTCTTGTCTGTCTCCGTGATCTGCCATGTCCCTGCCGGCTTCTTGTGATTCTTCTTTTGTGATCCGTCCTCTGACCCATGCCGACCTGGGTGGTCTGGCCCAGGTGCAACTGGCCTGTTATGGATCGGACTATGTGGAGTCCACCGAAGTCTTTGCGCGCCGCCTGAGCTGCGCGGCCAACTGCTCGCTGGCCGTGGAGCGCGGCGGGCGCGTGCTCGCCTATCTGGCTGCCTATCGCAGCCTGCTGTCCAAGGTCACGCCCATGCACGGGGACTTTGAAGCCGTGGCGCGGCCCGACACGCTCTATCTGCACGACATGGCCGTGCACCCCGAGGCTGCAGGCCAGGGTCTGGCGCGCGCCTTGCTCGGGCCGCTCATGGAGAAGGCCAGAGCGCAAGGTCTGCTCCATACGGCCCTGGTTTCGGTACAGGGCTCGCAAGGGTACTGGGAGCGTCATGGCTATCAGGTGCAGGCGCTGGGGGACGCGGCCCAACTGCGCCATCTGCACAGCTACGGTGAGCATGCACTCTACATGAGCAAAGGCCTGTGAAATAACTCATAAAAAGTGAGCTGCTAGCGCTTGCCAGTCATCAAAAAATCATTGTTTTAATGGAAATTTGAGACCAGGAAAGTGGTTGCAGCTCTTGTTTTCATAGTGATGCATGCCGAGCGCCAGGGCGCTTGCATCCGGGTCCCCAGTCCCTGCCGGTGTGGCCTCTTTCCCCACCGGGGGAACGTGAGGTGGGGGCTGCAGCGTATACGGCATGGGTTTGAGATGTGATTGCCCTGTGCGGAACGCCTGAATCGCCAGAATGTATGACTGGATGGCAGGAGCAAGACACTGACCGTTACGTTTTGGATAGGCCTGTCCCGGCCGCCGAAGGCATGTGTTGTACCCAGGCCACCAGGCCATGGTCATAATGCGCGCCATGCCCAATCGCTGGAAACCCAATGTCACAGTGGCGGCCATTATTGAACGCGATGGTCGCTTCTTGCTGGTCGAGGAAGAAACCTCCGATGGTGTGCGCTACAACACGCCGGCCGGTCATCTTGACCCCGGGGAATCGCCTGTTCAGGCCTGCGCGCGTGAAGTCGCGGAGGAAACGGCCTTCGATTTCGTCCCCCAGGCCTTGGTAGGCGTTTATCTGAATCGTTTTGTGCGCACACGCACCGGCTCGGACATCACCTATCTGCGTTTTGCGTTCACGGGCCAGCTCGGGGCCTTTCACCAGGGGCAGCCGCTGGATCAAGGCATCATCCGCAGCGTATGGATGACGCTCGAAGAGCTCAGAGCCTCGGCCGCCATGCACCGCAGCCCGCTGGTGCTGCGCTGCATTGAAGACTATCTTGCGGGGCGCCGCTATCCGCTGGAGCTGATTCATACGGATGCCAGCGTGGCCGTGGACCCGTTCGCCGGCTGAGCAAGCCGGCCGCACCTGCTTTGGGCAAGGCTGGTGAAAAGGCGCTGCGCCGGCGCTGGGAATGCTTCGGCGTGCTTGCGCGAATTCCAGGCATGGCGATCGTGAGCTTGCTTGCGACCAGCCTGGGTCATCGGCCGATTTCTCGGTATCTGGTCAAGGGATTGGCTGGAAAAATGTCAACATTTCTCAAGCCTTTGCTCGCAAGGGACGGCATCCAGCCGTATCTGAAAAGGGTGCTGTGGCCCGGTGTGCCGAAGCCGGTTCACCTTCCTGCACCGCTTGCCAGTAAAGACCTTCGAACAGAAATCCATACTCGGCGGGCAATGTTTGCTATTTATTTGCTAGCTTGAGCTCAGGCGCGGCTTGGGCGCGTATGAGGCAGGAGTTGCTCGTTCTGAGCATTTTCAATTGCTTTTGAAGCATTTGGATACTGGCGCCGCCGCCAATAGCCACAGGCTGGCGCGCTTTCTATATTTCTCCACATTCTGTTACAGGACCGTCCACCCTGGGCGAAGTCCTGCGCCCTCATTTATTCCAAAGCGTTCGTTATGGCAACCACCACCGTTCTCGTTACCAAGCTTCTTGGCCAGGCATGGATCCGCAATGCAGATGGCACCTTGACTGCCCTGCGTGAAGGCATGCGGATTGCAGAAAATGCAGCCATCGTCACCGCTTCGGGGAGTTCGGTGCAATTGCAGGCCGATGGCTTGCCTGAAATCACCATTGGCGCGAGCGAAAGCGTGACGCTCACACGCGATGTCTTCAAGACTGCCGAGCCCAGCGAGGCCGCAGTGACGGCGCCTTCAAGCCAGGCGACCGATGCGCTGATCGAGGCCATCAACCGAGGCCAGGACCCGTTCACCGAACTGGATCCCGCAGCCGCCGTGCTGACCGGCGGAGAAGGCGGCGGAGGCAGCACTTTTGTGCGTCTGGCCAGCATTCTTGAAGCCACCGTGCCGCTGGCGCTGGCCTATCCGGGCCTGGAAAATTCGGTCGAAGAACTCCCCCGCTGGGACGGCCTGGGCTACAGGGAGCCGCAGGGTCCATCCATCTTCGTCCCGGATGAGAACGACAAGCCAGGCCCTTCGGGCATGACCAGCGTTCCTGGCAACATCTCCATAGCGGAAGATGCGACCTCGCCAGTGAGCAGCTCCTTCACCATCAGCACGCCGGGAGGGCTGCAATCCCTGTGGGTCGGCGGCATCCAGATCTCCGAGAATGCTCTGCAAAACACGGGCACGCAGCCGATTGTCATCACGACCTCCAAGGGCACGCTGACCATTACGGGCTATGACCCCGTGACTGGCAAAGTCACATACGACTACCTGGCCAACGGCCCCCAGGACCACAGCAACGGTGACGAGAGCGTGCTGGACGACATCAGCTTGCGTGTCGTGGACAAGCTGGGCAAGGAAAGCAGCGGCCAGCTGAGTGTGTTGATCACGGACACCGAGCCGGTGGCCCAGCCGGACACCAACGAGATCACGGAGAACACGGCCTCGGTTGGCGGCAACGTCATCCTGGGCACCGGTGCGGGTGCTGCGGGCAAGGACACCCTGGGCGCGGATGCGGCCACGGTGACGGGCGTGCAGGCCGACACGGCAACAGGCCACGTGGCCAACGGCGGCGTGGGTGTGGCGGTGCAGGGCAAGTACGGCACCATCACGCTGCAGGCCGACGGCAGCTACGT
>NZ_AUCQ01000042.1 GCF_000429845.1 Comamonas composti DSM 21721 | reverse complement strand
CCCGTGCCAATAGTTCCTTGTGCATGCGGGGCCAGCCATATTCGCCTTTCACCTCGGCGTGGATTGCACGGATGTGCACCAGCAGGGCTTGCTCACTACAGTGCGCACCTTTGCCTGTGTCCGCAACACCACGCCGGCGTTGCCAGCTGCAGTACCCGCTGACGCTGACCTCCAGCAACTCGCATGACAGGCGCACGGGGTAAGCACTACACTTTGCGGGGGCAAGATCATGGCCGGATCAGCGAGGTGCTCCATCAGACACGGTTCGCCTCAGCAGCCCAGTTGGAGGCGATGTTGATGAGCTATGTGAAGACCTATAACCATCAAATTCCACAGCGAGCGCTCGATCATGTCTCACCGGTTCAGGCCTTAAAGAGCTGGTATCGGAAAAAGCCCGAGTTGTTCAAAAAGCGGGTTTATAACCAATCGGGACTTGACAGCTTAGCTCTCTCTCCGCAGCCATCGGGGCCGAGTTATGCAACAAAGCCTACCCGATAGGAAAAAATGGCAAAGCGCAAGGGTTGTCATTAAATATAAACCCTCATGATCCATTTATTCAAAAATATGGCGGTGCTTTCCCTGTAAATAGTTTGCCAAATGGATTACAAGTTATGCAGTCAGGAAATACAAATCATTTTGTTGTTGCTCCAGCCAATCCGATGACGTTCGAAAGTTACCAGAAACTTCTTAGTGAAATTCGTCTTGGATCATTTAATTTAATTCCATGAGTAACAAAAAATCAATTGACGAGTTAATAAATATTATTTCATTGAGCAGAGAAAGGATTAATTATCGATTAAATGAAATATATGACTTAGATGAGCCCGGCTCCAGCGGAAATACTCTTCTTATGGCAGCTTCAGCTGGAGGTCGGCTACTGGAAATTCAGCTCCTTCTTGAAAAAGGTGCCTCCATAAATGCGACCGGGCACTATAATTTAACAGCGCTTCATGAAGCATCTTCAAATGGGGAGCGAGGCGCAGCAATATTATTAATATCAGCTGGAGCCAATGTCAATGCCGTAACGATACAAGCAGTAACGCCGCTGATGTGTGCTGCAGCGTGGGGATATTATGAGGTTGCCCAAATATTACTAGACGCTGGCGCTGATTTAAATAAAAAAGACAAAATGGGTGCAAATGCAATAGATATTGCCCAAGAAAAGGGGGAGCTGCATACAGTATTTTTTTTAAAAAATATGAGCGGTCTCAAGCTTGAAGTGCAACACCTGAATCCCAGGTGATTTGCACAGATGACCTCCCGATATACGCACTTGCAGCCAGAAGAGCGCCTCACGGTAGCTTCTGGGAAGCTCCAAAAACCATTGTTTTTAGCGCAGTGAAGGCCATCCAGAGGCATTTATTGCCTCTTCTATCCACCAATGCTCCCTAGTAGGCGAACCTCGCTCTTTGGGGGCCTGCTCTTGTAGAACGCATCCACCTCGTTTTCAGAAACATGGCCAAGCGCTTGAGTTTGTAGCAGGTGGCCATCATGGTCATGGCCACCGTGGCACGGGCCTGGCCGATGTTACTAATGAGCTTGCCGCCCGTGTGACGCATTTGAGCAAACGGATGCTCGACACGGGCTCGGATTTTGGCAATGCGCTTGTTGCGCTGTTTCTGACATTCGCTCAAGGGCTGGCCAGGCTTGGCTTTGCGCTGGATGTGTTCACGATAGCCCAGCGTCTTGAGCATTTCGCTGCGCTGCGCGCTGGGGTAGCCCTTGTCGGCATAGGCATCGCGGCTCGTGTTGTGCTCGTCGAGCACCTCGTCAAAGTGCGTGCTGTCGTGCTCGCTGGCCGTGCCGGTGACGATCTTAGAACCATCCCTTTCAAGGTGTTGGAGAAACCAACATCATCTGCTTCCATTTGCACATCAAAACATCAAATTCATTACGGAGTCTGCTTAAAAAAAGGCAGCTGAATGCCAAATTGTTGTTGGTTGACGGCTGATGTAGGCAGGATCAGGACTTCGTGGCAAAGACCTTGAAAGGGATGATTCTAATAAATAAAGAAGATAGTTTCTGGAGAAAGTGGCAAAAGCGCTACGATGAGGAGTGTGAGGCAGATGAGACCGATGAAGGGAGTTCTTGTCCAGAATGTACAGCTGCCGCTGCGGTTGCAGCTGGTTATCTTTTATATCGTGGAATTCGAATAGTTCCATCTTTACTTCCGCCATTGTGGTGGACACTTCCAAGTAATATTACGGTACCATAGGCGGATAAAAATGGAAATATCTAATTATAAAGAAAGACTTTCCGATGCAATTAAAAAAAAGAAAATCCGATATATTAATGATTTGTGCTTCGATATTGAGAATGACCAAATCTTGGTAGAGTTTTGGCCGGAAGAATTGTCGAGATTTGTGTTGTCTATTTTTCAAAATTCATCGATAACTTCTCTGAGAGGGAGTGATTGTTTTATTAGATTGATACATCATGATTTTGAAAAAATACCTATTTTTTGGAAAAATGAAATATTTTGGATAAAAATTTGGATGATTTTCATGATGAAATTATGCGACACTCTGTGAGTGATTTTATCGCTAGAAATTATGAATTTAATGTATCTTTTCCAATTTTTTTAAAATGGGCACATCATGGAACAAAATATAGATTACATGCAGCACAAGTCGGTTTTGAAGTTTTAATAATGTCAAGATCTCTTTCGAGAAAAGATACTTCTCTGGTGAGGAGTGAATTGAAAAAAATCATCGAATAATGGTGGCCATTCTGAGGCGTTGTTCCACCCACTACAGGGACTTCATATCTACGTGACGCATCCCGGCCCATGCAGCAATCTGATCTCGGCCTGAGTCTCTCCCTCAAGAAGACACGCAAACGCGAATTCCTCGAACAGATGCAGCAGGTCGTGCCGTGGAAGGACTTGGTGGCGTTGGTTGCGCCCTACGCCCCGAAGGGCGCCGAGGTCGGCCACCGTTTCCTGTTGAGATGCTGCTGCGTATTCACTTCATGCAGCAGTGGTTCACGCTCAGTGATCCCGCCATGGAAGAGGCTCTGCACGATATGCCGTTGTTTCGGGACTTCGCCGGCCTGTCATGGGACAGTGCCACACCAGATGAGAGCACCATCCTGCGCTTTCGCCATTTGCTGGAAACGCACAAGCTGGCCGAGGAAATTCTGAAGATCGTCACGGACTTGCTGGTGAGCAAAAAGCTGCTGCTACGCACAGGCACCATCGTGGATGCCACGTTGATCGCTGCCCCCAGTTCCACCAAGAACAAGACCAAGTCCCGCGATCCAGAGATGCACCCAACCGAAGAAGGGCAACCAGTGGTACTTCGGCATGAAGGCCCACATTGGCGTGGACGCAGATTCTGGTTTGGTGCATACCGTACGAGGAACCGCTGCCAATGTTGGCGATGTCGTGGAAGCCAACAGCCTGCTACATGGTCACGAAAGTGATGGATATGGCGACGCTGGCTACCAGGGGGCTGACAAACGTCTGGAGCTGCGTTGGCATATCGCCATGAAACGCAGCGAGCGCAAGGCTCTGGATCTGCAGCAGCCGATACATGCCTTGCAAGAACAGCTTGAACGGGTCAAATCCAAGATTCGGGCCAAGGTCGAGCACCCATTCAGAGTGATCAAACGCCAGTTTGGCCACACCAAGGTTCGCTACCGAGGTTTAAAAAAGAACACCCAGCAACTGTATACCCTGTTCGCCTTGGCAAATTTGTGGATGGCCCGTGCCCGCTTGCTGGTGAACGGCCCCTCCAAGCCTGTGATGGCTACCTGAAAAGACAAGATGCCCGCGAAGCGCGGGCATCTTGGGAGTTATGGAGTGTATTACAGGAGGCTCGTTCAGGCGCTACCACGCTTGGATTCGCTTTATGCAGAGGTTCCTAGAGGGAAGGGACCAGTTGTACCAAACCCTAATAAAAAACCAGCACCTGAGCATAGAGTTCCCTCGGGGATTCGAGAGAGAAATACAGGACACCCAGAAGGGGAGGAACATAGCCGAAAACCCAAAGGCTCTCCCAGAGCTCGAGGATCAAGAGGCGCTGGCTTCATTACCTCTGAATTGATATATATGTAGTAGAGTACTTATTGCTACTGCTTTATTATTTACACCATCGCCATTAGCTTGTAGTGAGCTGCCAGAAAATTGTGAGGCAAGAAAGCGTCGATCAAATGACGGTTCAGCAGAATAAGATAATTATAGTGAATAATATGGTGTATGAAAATATATATCACAACATGAGAAGTGGACGTTATGAAGAAGTCCTCGAAAGAATTCTTGATTTCAAATCTGGAAATTTAAAATTCCCATTTGAAAAAAATGCGAATCATGCTTGGTATTGCGTGGGGGATGCCTATTTTAAGCTCGGGAAATTTTCTGAGGCCTTAAAAGCTTTTCAACGTGCAAAAAAATCAGATTCTTCCGATGCAATGTGCTTTCTTGCACTCGGTAACTCCTATGATGCTCTTGGACGTCCTAAGCTCGCAGAGCGAATGTTCCGAAAAGCTTTAAATATGGATTTAGACGAATACTATCGCGCTTCAGCATTTTTCAATTTTGGAAATGCATTATATGATCAGAAACGATATGAGGAGGCAATTGAAATTTATAACCACGTTAGGAAAAGAAAAGATCTAATAGGAGAAAAAGCACGCAGAAATATATTTTCTGCTAAATTGAAAATCAATAATGAACAGGGAAATAAGATGAAGTCAAATGACATTAATGAATAATTTGTCGTAATTTAGATGATTATAGAGCTCCGGATGATTGCATATATGAAAACGCTATCCGCTGCTCATTGCACGCAATGTACTTTGTGAATTTGTTCAATTTTTGCAATCAATTGGAGCCTGTGGTGCAAATCGCTCTGCACAAGAGCGCCCATATCACACCTGCTGTACCCGTCGAGATTGCAGCCAGCAATGAGTCTGTGTGCGGGCAGATTTGCAGCAGATGCAAGGCGGCTCCGTTTGAGCTCTTCGTTGATGCGAGCATTGAAGCGCATTGACCATGCCAGTGGTTTGTGGGTGACGTGTTGAAATGAATACGCTTGGGGTCGGGCTTACGCTGCCAGCGGGTCAGTTTGTCCATCAACTCCCGCCAGCATGGCCTTGCACCCCACTCGTATTGGGGGTTGAGCCGGGCGGGGCGGGGCCGGGCCGCGCGACAATGGCGGTCTGATGTCATCCAATCTTCCCCCCAAATCCGGCGCATCCGGCGCCGATAGCTCTCCCGCGACTGCCGATAGTTCGGCGCGCCCTGTGTTGCGCGCTCCGGCAAAGCCGCAGCGTGATGCCCGCGATGGCCGGCCGGGCGAGTCCCGTGGCCGCCCCGATTCCGGTCGCTCCGAATTCCAGCGCGGGCCGCGCGATGCTCGTGGTGCCCGTGACGGCGGTCGCGATGCGCGTGATGAGCGCGAACGTGGTGGCGAGCGTTCCGCGCGCCCGGGCAGCGGCTTTGGCCGTGCGGACTCGGCGCGTGACTATCCGCGCGAGGAACGCCGCGATGGCCCGGGGCGTCGCGATGGCGGCCAGGGCCAAGGCCCGCGCGATCAGCGCCCACGTGGCGATTTCGGCGATCGCCCGCGTTTCGAGCCGCGTGGCGATGGCGGCCCGCGCTTTGAACGTCCTCGCTCCGAATCGGGTCGCGGCCAGGGCTTTGGCCGTCCGTATGCCGGTCCCGGAGATCGTGAGCAGCGCGAGCAGCGTTTTGAGCGTCCGCGCAGCGAGCGAGGGGAGCGTGGTGGCAGCGAGCCGCGCCATGAGCGCCCGCGTGCCGACTGGAGCGAACGCGGTGATCGCGGCGCTGCGCGTGGTGCAGCCGGTGGTTATGGCGATCGTCCTGAACGCGGTCCGCGCGATGAGCGCCGCGAGGATCGCCGGGATGGCGGCCGTGGCTTTGGCCCTGCAGGTCGCGACGGCGCCCGTGGCGAAGGTCGCAGGTTTGAGCGTGACGATCGCCCCGCACGGCCTGAAGGCCGGCGCTTCGAGCGTGACGAGCGCAGCGCTCCGCGCGGTGATCGCAATGAGCGCCGTGGCGGCCGCGATGCTCGTGATGGTGCTCAGCAGCAGCCAGGGGCTTTTATCTCCGAGTCCGTGCGCCGGCCCATGACCGGGATTCGTACCTACCGTCCGGCGGCCGATGGTTCGGACCGCGCGATTCCCGTCAAGCGCGCGCCCGAACCCCAGGTCGGCCATGACCAGCGTCCGGGTGCGATTCGCATCAACAAGCGCATTGCCGACATGGGCATGTGCTCGCGTCGCGAGGCCGATGAGTGGGTGGAAAAAGGCTGGGTGCGTATCAACGGCGAGGTCGCCGTCATGGGCCAGAACGTGGTGCCCGGCGATCGCATCGAGATCGACGATCAGGCCAGGCAGTTGCAGGAGCAGCAGGTCACGATCCTGTTGCACAAGCCCATGGGCTATGTGAGCGGTCAGGCCGAGGATGGACACGAGCCCGCCATGGTGCTCATCAACCCTGACAACCACTGGAACCAGGACCGCAGCAAGACGCGCTTCAATTTCTCCCAGCTCAAGGGCCTGGCGCCTTGCGGGCGGCTGGACATTGACTCCGTGGGCCTTCTGGTGCTGACCCAGGACGGACGCGTGGCGCGCCACATCATTGGCGAGGATTCCGAGATCGACAAGGAATACCTGGTGCGCGTGAGCTTTGGCGATCGCGATGTGGATGTGCAGTCGGTGTTTCCTGCCGAGCGGCTGGAGTTGCTGCGCCATGGCCTGGAGCTCGATGGCGAGGCCTTGAAGCCCGCCCAGGTGGACTGGCAAAACCCCGAGCAGCTGCGCTTTGTGCTGACCGAGGGCAAGAAGCGCCAGATTCGCCGCATGTGCGAGCAGGTGGGCCTGCATGTGGTGGGCTTGAAGCGCATACGCATAGGCCGTGTGCTGCTGGGCAATCTGCCCCAGGGGCAGTGGCGCTATCTGGCGGCGCATGAGGGGTTTTAGTTAACACCCCCTGAGCTGCTGCGCAGCTTCCCCGGCTCTCTTCGCGCGGGGGACGACAGCCTCGCGGCGGGGCGGCCCTTGCTCGCTGTCTCTGGCCTTGGGCCGTGCCGGTTTTCTGCCTCATGGGCCTCAGCCGGAATATGTCGTGTTTACTGTTTAAAAGTGAGCTGCCAGCGCTTGCCTCTATTGGGTTTTAGATTGAAAGCCATCTGAAACCTATGAATATCAAGCGCTGGCAGCTTCTTTTTCAGGAGTTGTTCCAGAGGCAGTCCGGGCCCAGTTGCTCCAGCGTGGCGCAGCCCAGTTGGGCCATGGCCAGTTCCAGCTCGGTGCGCAGCAGGTGCAGCAAATGGGCCACGCCCAGCATGCCGGCCACGGCCAGCGCGTGCAGCACGGGCCGGCCCAGGAGCACGGCATTCGCGCCCAGGGCCAGCGCCTTGACGGCATCCGTGCCCCAGCGCACGCCGCTGTCCAGCAGCAGGGGCGTGGCGGGCAAGGACTGTCGGATCGAGGGCAGGACTTCCAGGGGCGAGACCACACCGTCGAGCACACGCGCGCCGTGGTTGGAGATCACCAGCGCATCGGCGCCGTGGGCCACCGCCTCGCGCGCGAGCCTGGGGTTCAGCACGCCCTTGACGATCAGCGGCAGTTGCGTGCTGGCGCGCAGCCAGGCCAGTTCGTCCAGGCTGGGGGCGGCGTCAGCCAGCGGTGTGCCCAGGATGATGGTCCGGGCTCCGGCCTGGCTGGTCTGGCGCAGGCTGGGGTAGCCATGCAGGTTGGCTGCCTCGACACCGCTGGGCAGGGCAAAGCCCGAGCGCTTGACGCTGGCGTCCACGGTCCAGACGATGGCCTCGTAGCCCGCGGCCTCGGCGCGGCGCACGAGCGCCAGGCTGTGCTCGCGCGTGGGCTGGGAGTACAGCTGGAACCACAGCGGCGCGCCCTGGCCCAGCTCATCGCGCGCCGCATGGGCGGCAGCAGCAATCTCTTCCAGGCGGTGGCTGGACAGGGTGCTGGCCAGATAACCGGCCTGCAGCGCCATGGCCGCGCGCACGCTGGCCAGCTCGCCTTCTGCATGCGCGAGGGCCTGGTAGGCCAGGGGGGCGATGAGCAAGGGGTGGGCAAGCGTCTGACCCAGCAGGTCCAGCCGTGTATGGCCGCCGCGCAAATCGGCCATGGGGGCGGGCAGCAGGCGCAGGCGGTCGAAGGCCTGGCGGTTGTGCGCCAGGCCCCGCTCCTGGTCGCAGCCGCCCTGGATGTGGCGCCAGGCCTGGGCCTCGATATGGTGGACGGCATGGCGCTCGTAGTCGGCGCTGCTGGAGATTTCGGCGGGAATGCGGGCATGGGCTGCACGCAGGGGCTGGCCCAGGCTGTTGAGTGGTGTTGCCGGCGTCATTTCAATGCTCGGTACATGTGTTGCATCGCTTGCGGGGTTGGTGCGTGATATCAGGCATTGCATGGCCCGAGGCCAGGGCCGCCCCTGGGGCTGAGGCTGCCGTCCCCCGTGCGAAGAAAGCCGGGGAAGCGGCGCAGCCGCTCAGGGGAGGTCAAGTCTGGCTCCACATGCGCAGCAGGTTGTGATAGGTGCCGGACAGCGCCGAGAGGCTGGGCTCTTGCGGGTGGCGTGCCGTGAGCTGCTGTATCTGCTGGTCCAGATCGAACAGCAGGCGGCGCTTTTCGGCCGAGGCGACCAGGCTTTGCGTCCAGAAAAAGCTGGCATGGCGCGTGCCGCGCGTGACCGGGTTCACGCGGTGCAGGCTGGTGCCCGGGTAGAGAATGGCGTCGCCCGCTGCGAGCTTGACGCTTTGCTGGCCGAAGGTGTCCTCGACGATGAGCTCGCCCCCTTCGTATTCCCCGGGCTCGCTGAAGAACACCGTGGTCGAGACATCGCTGCGTACCTTGATGGCCGTACCAGGAATCGTGAACAAGGCATTGTCGATGTGGTTGCCGTAGGTTGCGCCGCCCTCGTAGCGGTTGAAGCGCGGCGGCAGAACCTTGAGCGGCAGGGCGGCCGACATGAACAAGGGGTTGCGGCCCAGCCTGTCCAGGATCAGATCGCCCATGGCCTTGCCCGTGGGGCTGTCCAGCGGCAGTTGCAGGTTGCTCTTGACCTGGGCGGCGAGCGGGCCTGCGGTGATGCGTCCGTCCTGCCAGTCGGCGGACTCCAGCGCCTGGCGGCACTGGCGCACTTCGTCGGGGCTGAGCAGGCAGGGGATGCGAAGCATCATGGCGAAAGTCCTTTGGCGTACAGGCTCTGAAGTGTGCATGGAAAAAAGCCCCATCAGCCCAATGGCCGACGAGGCTTGTCGGTGCTGCGTCAAGCGCAGACTTGGCGGCATTCATCTGGCAGCACAGAAAACTGGCGCTGCCAGATGGATGTCAAACGTCAGGGATGCCAAGCAAGGGCCGCCCCGCAGCGAGGGCATCGTCTCCCTCCCGAAGAGAGAGGGGGAAGGCGCGCAGCCTCAGGGGCAACAGAATCTTCGTTCTTCGGGGGCGCGGAGCATCGTGCACGCTGTTTGAAACTGGCGCAGCCAAACGTCAGGGGTGCCAAGCAAGGGCCGTCCCGCAGCGAGGGCATCGTCCCCTCCCGAAGAGAGAGGGGGAAGGCGCGCAGCGCCTCAGGGGGAGCATCTCAATACGTCATCTTCAAAGACGCCACGGCCGAGCGGCCGGCGGCCATGGTGGCGTAGTGGGGTGAGCGCACGCCGCTGTAGTAGACCTTGTCACCCAGGTTGTAGAGGTTGAGCTGGAAGGCCAGGTTCTTGTTGATCTGGTAGGCCAGCATGGCGTCATAGCGTGCATAGCCGGCCGCGCCCTTGGTGACCAGGCCGCCATCGACCTTGGAGATCGCATAGGCTGCGTTGACGCTGCTCTGGGCATAAATGCCCAGGCCCAGGGTGAGCCTGGCATCGGGCTTGTAGCTGGCCCACAGGCTGAAGCTGTGCTTGGGCGTGTTCACAAAGGGCTGGCCGTTGGCCGCGGACGGCGTGCACACCGACGGCGTTCCGCTGCAGGTCTGGCCCGCGTTTTTCTGCTCGCTGTCCATCAAGGTATAGCCGCCAAAAATGCTCAGCCCCGGCAGCACGCTGCCCGAAAAGCCCAGCTCCAGGCCGTTGACCACCTTGTCGCCTGCCATGTAGGCAAAGCCGTCGCTGTCCGTGATGCGGGCATTCGTGACCTGGTTGCGGAAGATGGCTGCCGTCAGCCCCAGTCTCTTGTCCAGCAGCTCCCACTTGGTGCCCAGTTCGAGCGAGCGGGTCTTTTCGGGCTTGAGGCTTGCGAGATAGGCCGTGGTGATGCCCAGATCTTCGCTGCAGGCGCCCAGGCAGGCCCCGCCAGGGCGGGAGGAAGTACCGGCGCTGGCATAGATGCTGCCATTGGCGGCAGGTTTGTAGACCAGGCCCAGCTGGTAGTTGAACAAGGTATCGGTGCGGCTGGAGTCATAGGTCGCTGAGGTGGCGTGGACCTTGTAGTGATCCATGCGCAGGCCCGCATTCAGCAGCCATTGCTCGTTGAACTTCAGGGTGTCGAAGCCGTACAGGGCAACGGTATCGATCTTGTTCACGGTGGGCACCGCAGCAGGCTGCCAGACATAGGTCCAGGGTGTGGATGCATCGGGATTGTCGAGGGAGGTGCACCACATGTTGAGCGCCGTGCACTTGGTGGTGCTGCTGTCCTGCACTGCGCCGGAGCGGGTCTCGGACTTTTCCTTGGTCAGCTCCAGACCAAAGGCGTAGCTGTGGCCAATGGCACCGGTCTGCTCCTTGCCGCTGAACTCGGTCACGTTCTGCAGGGTGGAGATGTCGGAGAAGCGATAGTTGCCGCGCCGCCAGACATAGCCGTTCAGGACATTGCCCTTGCTGTCATCGGGCTGGCTGCGCACATAGTCCTGCTCGGACTTGCTGTAGCGCAGCGTGTTGCGCAGCTTGCTGGTGTCGCTGAACTTGTGCTCTATGGAGGCGGTCAGCAGATCGCTTTTTTCCTTCTCATAGTCGCGGGCGTTGATGCCATACCAGTTCTTGCGGTTGTTGCCGTACGTGGGGCGCACCGTGCTGCCGCCGGGCAGGCCGGCCATGGCAGTGTTGCTGTAGAGGTAGGGCACGCCACCGTCGGGCATGTTGTCGGTCTGCAGGTGCTGCCAGGACAGCGAGACTTCGGTGGGCGAGCCCAGGCCGAAGCTCACTGCGGGCGCAATGCCCCAGCGCTTGGTTTCGGGGCCGCTGCGCCCCGGTATGTCGGCATCGTGGACCATGGCGTTCAGGCGCAGGCCTATGCCTTCGCCGAGCACGCGGTTCATGTCCAGCGTGCCGCGCTTGTAGTTGCTGCTGCCCAGGCCGATGTCGCCGGAGATGAAGTTCTCGTTCCTGGCCTTCTTGGTCACCAGGTTGATGGAGCCGCCGGCGCCGCCACGGCCTGCATAGGCCGAGTCCGCGCCCTTGATGACCTCCACGCTCTCCAGGTTGAAGACCTCGCGCGTGCCGGCGGCGATATCGCGCATGCCGTCCACAAAGGTGCTGGACTGGGCATCCAGCCCGCGGATGAAGGGCTGGTCGCCGGCGGGGTTGCCGCCCTCGCTGTTGCCGAAGGTGATGCCCGGGGTGGAGCGCAGCGCTTCCTGCAGGCTGGTGGCCCCGGTCTGCTTGATCAGCTCTTCATTGATGATCTGCACGGTCTTGGGTGTGTCGACCAAGGGCGCTGTGAACTTGGCGCCCGAGGCGCTGTCGGTCTTGAGCTGTGCCTCGGTCGAGGATTTGACCGTGACCTCGTTCAGCGTGGCCGATGTCTGGGCCATGACGGCATGGCCTGAAAGACCCAGGCCCAGGGCCAGGGTGAGTTGCGTCAGGGACGTTGGCGGGACAGTGTGTTGGAGTCGATTCATTGGTAGTCCGGGTGTTTGGCGCTCGTATTTTTATTGAGAATCAGAATCGTTATCTGTAACGATTTGATGGATTTCGAGCGCTGAGTCGGAAGCCCGGAAAGTCCGTTGCCTAGACACCACAAATTACGCCATGGAATGACAGGAAAAGACAAAAAAAGAGCTGCTGGCACAGCTCCTGATTGGGTTTTAGCTTTGTATGTGGCTGAGTCTGGCTGAAAGCAAGCGCTAACAGCTATTGTTTTTGTGCTTGCCTGGTCTGATGCCCGATCCTGGGCTCAGGGCAGCCGCCTGGAAAGGGCTGTTGCGGCCCAGATCGGCCCGCGCTGAAGGCAGGCCGAAGCCGTGTGCGCGGCAGCTTCAATCCTCGCGGGAATTGCTCAGCAGCGCCTTGTAGATCAAGGCGCCCAGCAGGGCTCCGACGATGGGCGCGACCCAGAACAGCCACAGCTGGTCCAGCGCCACCGAGGGGCCGAACAGCGCCGGCCCCGTGCTGCGCGCGGGGTTGACCGAGGTATTCGTCACGGGGATGGAGATCAGGTGGATCAGCGTCAGGCACAGGCCAATCGCCAGGCCCGCAAAGCCTGCGGCTGCACGTCTGGCCGTGGCGCCCAGGATCACGATCAGGAACAGCGCCGTCATCACCACCTCGGTGACCAGGGCCGCCATCAGGCTGTAGCCCCCGGGGGAGTGGCCGTCAAAGCCATTGGTCGCAAAGCCGCCGATGTCGGCCCCGGCCTTGCCTGTGGCAATCACATACAGAATGCCTGCACCTGCAATTGCGCCCAGCACCTGGGCGATCACATAGCCGGGCAGCTCCTTCCAGGCAAAACGTCCGCCCATGGCCAGGCCCACGGAAACAGCGGGGTTGAAATGGCCACCAGAAATCGGTCCCAGTGCGTAAGCGCCGGTAAGAACTGTGAGACCAAAAGCCAGGGAGACGCCCGCCAAGCCTATGCCTACGCCGGGAAAGGCCGCCGCCAGCACGGCCGCGCCGCAGCCGCCCAGGGTCAGCCACAGGGTGCCTATGAATTCAGCCGACCATTTTTGAAGTGAAGTGTGCATGGAATAAGAGCTCAAGTCGGACCCGTCCTCCGCGCCGGGTCTGGAACGCACCGTCCCGCACGGCGGTCGGCGGCGTTGTTATAGCTGTTAACTATCAGTTTCAATTACTGTTAAAAGTTAATGATTGTCTGGCTGCTGTGCAGCGCAAGCAGGTCATGGGTCTTGAGAACGCACAGGAAGGCCTTAACTAGTGGAAGTTTTCACCAACCTCTTTCAGAAGCAAGATTCGCATGAGCAAGCAAACCCACTCCTTTCAGGCCGAAGTCGCGCAACTGCTGCATCTGGTCACGCATTCGCTGTACTCGAACCCCGAGATCTTTCTGCGCGAGCTGATCTCCAACGCCTCGGACGCCTGCGACAAGCTGCGCTTCGAAGCCCTGAACGACGCGACGCTGTACGAGGATCAGCCGGCCCTGGAGGTGCGCCTGTCCTTTGACGCAGCGGCCAAGACCATCACCATTGCCGACTCGGGCATAGGCATGAGCGCGCAAGAGGCGATCGACAACCTGGGCACGATCGCCAAGAGCGGCACCAAGGCCTTCATGGACAAGCTCTCGGGCGACCAGAAGACCGACTCCCAGCTGATCGGCCAGTTCGGCGTGGGCTTTTATTCGGGCTACATCGTGGCCGACAAGATCACCGTGGAGTCGCGCAGGGCCGGCCTGCCCGCAGCCGAGGGCGTGCGCTGGACCAGCGGCGGCACGGGTGAGTTCGAGGTCGAGGCCATCGAGCGTGCGGCGCGCGGCACCTCCATCACCCTGCATCTGCGCCCCGAGGCCGAGGAATTCCTCAACGGCTGGAAGCTCAAGCAGCTGGTCTCCAAATACTCGGACCACATCAGCCTGCCCATCCTCATGGAGAAAGAGGAGTGGAAGGACGGCGAGAACGATCAGCCCGGCCAGATGGTCAAGACCGGCGAGTGGGAAACCGTGAACAAGGCCAGCGCCCTCTGGACGCGGCCCAAGAAGGACATCACGCCCGAGCAGTATCAGGAGTTCTACAAGTCCATCAGCCATGACTTCGAGGACCCGCTGACCTGGAGCCACAACCGCGTCGAGGGCAATACCGAGTACACGCAGTTGCTCTACATCCCGGCCAAGGCGCCGTTCGACATCTACCAGCGCGACAAGAAGGCCGGCATCAAGCTCTACGTGAAGCGCGTGTTCATCATGGACGATGCCGAAGCCCTGATGCCCGGCTATCTGCGCTTCGTCAAGGGCGTGATCGACTCCAGCGACCTGCCGCTCAACGTGAGCCGCGAGCTGCTGCAGGAATCGCGCGATGTGCGTCTGATCCGCGACGGCTCGGTCAAGCGCGTGCTGACCATGCTCGAAGACCTAGCGCGCCACGACAAGCATGAAGCGGTCGAGGGCGCCGATGGCGTGACCGATGTGGTCAGCGACGAGGACAAGGCCAAGGAGGGCAAGTACACGGCCTTCTACAACGAGTTCGGCGCCGTGCTCAAGGAAGGCCTGGGCGAGGACTTCGCGAACAAGGAGCGCATTGCCAAGCTGCTGCGCTTTGCCTCGTCCAGCTGCGACAGCCAGAGCGTCTCCCTGGCCGACTACAAGGCCCGCATGAAGGAGGGCCAGGAGGCCATCTACTACATCACGGCCGATACCTTCGCCGCCGCCAAGAACAGCCCCCAGCTTGAGGTCTTCAAGAAAAAGGGCATCGAGGTGCTGCTCATGACAGATCGCGTGGACGAGTGGGCGCTTGGCTATCTGAACGATTTCGACGGCACGCCGCTGCAGTCCGTGGCCAAGGGGGCTGTGGATCTGGGCAAGCTCCAGGACGAAGCCGAGAAGAAGGCCGCCGAGGAAGCTGCCGAAGCCTTCAAGCCGCTGCTGGCCAAGCTCAAGGACGCGCTCAAGGACAAGGCCGAAGACGTGCGCGTGACCACGCGCCTCGTCGACTCGCCCGCCTGCCTGGTGGTGCAGGACGGCGGCATGAGCCTGCAGCTCGCGCGCATGCTCAAGCAGGCCGGCCAGAGCGCTCCCGAGTCCAGGCCCGTGCTCGAAGTCAACCCCGAGCATGCGCTGGTCAAAAAGCTGGATGGCTCGGTGCACTTCCACGACCTGGCCAACATCCTGTTCGACCAGGCCGTGCTCGCCGAAGGCGGCATGCCCGAAGACCCTGCCGCCTATGTGCGCCGGGTGAATGCATTGCTGGCCTGACGCCACCTCCCGAGGCGCTTGTGCGCCTGCGTAGAGATCGTAAACACGCTCTGACGGGGGCGGAAGCGGCGTAGAGGGCGGCCTTCGTCTTTTACGCTGCTGCCGCAAATACCAGCAGCGGATCGCCGCTGGCCACGGGCCGGCCGGGCTCGCACAGCACCTGGTCGATGGTGCCGTTGGCTGCGGCCGTGATGTGGATCTCCATCTTCATGGCCTCGACGATGAGCAGCGTGTCGCCGGCCTTCACGCGCTGGCCGCTTTGCACCTGCACCTTCCAGATGTTCCCCGAGAGATCGGCCTCGATCAGGCTCTGGCCTTGCTGCAGTTGCAGCTGTGACGGCGGGGCCGCAGGCGGTGGTTCGCAGGTCACAGGCTCGTCCTGCCACAGGGCGATTTCGGATGCAAAGGCCCGGGCCTGCAAGGCCTTGAAGTCCGCAATGCTCTGGGCGTTGTCGCCCAGAAAGCGCTGATAGGCCGCATAGTCGAAGACTTCATGCTCTATGCGCAGCTGCGCGCGGCCTTCGCGGAAATCCTCGCGCAACTGGTCGAGCTCGGCTTCGCTGACCGGGTAGAAACGCACCTGGTCGAAAAAGCGCAGCAGCCAGGGCCGGTCTTGCTCGAACATGGGGTTGTCGGGCGTGCGGCTCCAGATCGGCAGGGTGCGCCCCACGAGCTGGTAGCCGCCAGGCGAGTCCATGCCGTAGATGCACATGTAGACGCCGCCAATGCCCACCGTGCCCTCGGCCGTGAAGGTGCGCGCAGGGTTGTACTTGGAGGTCAGCAGCCGGTGGCGCGGGTCCAGCGGCACCGCGCAGGGGGCGCCCAGGTAGACATCGCCCAGGCCCATGACCAGGTAGCTGGCGTCGAAGAAAATGCTGCGCACCTGATCGCGGTCTTCGAGCCCGTTGATGCGCTGTATGAAGTCCACATTGTTCGGCAGCCAGGGAGCCCGGGGCTTGACGGTTTCCTGGTAGCGCTGCACCGCGCCCAGCGTGGCGCTGTCCTCCCAGGCCACGGGCAGATGGACGATGCGCGTGGGTATCTTGACGCTGGAGATGTCGGGCAGCAGGCCTTCGATCTCCAGCAGCCGCGCGACCAGTTCGCTCTGGCGCATGACCAGGCTGTCATAGCGGATCTGCAGGGAGCGTACGCCGGGCGAGAGTTCGAGCACGCCTGCCAGGGGCTGGCGCCTGAGCTCCTGCATGAGCAGATGAATGTGCAGCCGTGCGCCGATGTCGAGCTCGTTGTCGCCGTACTCCAGCAGCAGGTAGCCGTCCCCGGCCTGGCGGTAGGTGACCAGTCTTTTGCCGGCATGCGGGGGGATCACGGCCACGGTGGTGGTGCTCAGCGCGTGGCCTGCGGGCGCGGGCAGGCTGGCAATGCCTTCCGGGGGAGCGCACAGGCTCGCAATGGCCTGCTCCTGCCGCAACTGCAGGCTCACGGCCTGGGCATAGGTCAGGGGGTGAAAGCGTATGCTGTCGCCGGGCTTGAGCTGGCCGACCTTCCAGAGCTCGGCCTTGGCAATCGTCACCGGGCAGACGAAGCCGCCGAGGCTTGGGCCGTCGCGCGTGAGGATGATGGGGGTGTCGCCCGAGAAGTTGATGCTGCCTATCGCGTATTCGCAGTCATGCACATTCGACGGGTGCAGGCCGGCCTCGCCGCCATCGCTGCGCGCCCAGGCGGGCTTCGGGCCTTGCAGGCGGATCCCCAGGCGATTCGAGTTGTAGTGCACCTGCCAGTCGGTGGCGAAGAACATGTCCATGGCCTGGGGCTGCAGAAAATCGGGCGCGCCATGCGGACCGTAGAGCACGCCTATGTGCCAGTGGCTCGGGTAGTTGGGCACCAGCGTGACATCCATTCTCTCGGGCTCGCCCACAGGGGGGGACGTGCTGCAGGCCGCCAGTGCGGGCTGGGAGATGGCCAGCATGTCGCCGCCGCGCAGGAGCCGCCCGCCATGGCCGCCGAAGCGTCCCAGGGCAAAGGTCGAGCGGCTGCCCAGATACAGGGGCACGTCCAGGCCGTTGCGCACGGCAAGATAGGTGCGGCAGCCCGTGCTCACCCGGCCCAGGTCCAGCACCTGGCCTGCGTGCACGGCGAAGGCGCTCCACATGGGGCATTCGTCGTCGTCCAGGGTGGCGGGTGTGAGCGCTCCCGTGAGAGCGATCACGGCATCGCAGTGAAAGCGCAGCCTGGGGCCGTTGAGCGTGCACTCCAGGGCTGCAGCCTCGGGCGCATTGCCGACCAGGCGGTTGGCAATGCGAAACGCGAAGTCGTCCATGGGGCCGGAGGGCGGCACGCCGATATCCCAATAGCCTTCGCGCCCCGGATAGTCCTGCACGCTGGTGGCGGTGCCGGCCTGCAGCACTTCCAGGCATTGCGGCCGGTATGCGAAGGAGTTCAGGAACTGGGTGCTCAGGCGGGCCTGTGCGAAGGCCGGGCTGGCCAGTACCTGGCGCAGGTAGTCGAGGTTGCTGGCAATGCCGTGCAGACGTGTGCCGGCCAGCGCGGCCTGCAGCCGCTCCAGGGCCTGGGCCCGGTCCTGGCCATGGGCAATGATCTTGGCCAGCATGGGGTCATAGAGTGCGGAGACCTCGGTGCCCGTGGCGACCCAGCCGTCCACGCGTACGCCTTCGGGAAAATGCACGTCCGTGAGCAGGCCGGGCGCCGGCTGGAAGTTCTTGAGCACATCTTCGGCGTACAGGCGCACCTCGATGGCGGCGCCCCGGGGCGGGCGCTGCATGGCCTGCCAGTCCAGCGCCAGGCCCGAGGCCAGGCGCAGCATGCATTCGATCAAGTCCAGGCCGGTCACGGCCTCGGTGACCGGGTGCTCGACCTGCAGCCGGGTGTTGACCTCGAGAAAATAGAACACATCGCGCGCACCGTCATAGACAAACTCCACCGTGCCAGCGCTGCGGTAGTGCACGGCCTCGCCCAGGCGTACGGCCGCCTGCAGCAAGGCTGCGCGCGTGGCCTCGGGCAGGCCTGGCGCCGGGGTCTCCTCGACGACCTTCTGGTTGCGCCGCTGCACCGAGCAGTCGCGCTCGCCGAGTGCCACGACACGGCCCTGGCCATCGCCAAAGATCTGCACCTCGACATGCCGCGCCTGATCCACAAAGCGTTCGAGAAACACGCCGCCATCGCGGAAAAAGGACTGGCCCAGGCGCTGCACGCTTTCAAAGGCCTGCTCCAGCTGATCGGCCGTATCGCAGCGCGTGAGACCTATGCCTCCGCCGCCGGCCGTGGTCTTGAGCATCACGGGGTAGCCGATGGCTTGGGCCTGGCTGCGGGCTTCGCCCAGGCTGTGCAGCAGGCCGGTGCCCGGCGCCATGGGCAGGCCTGCGGCTGCGGCCAGCTCGCGCGCGCGGTGCTTGAGGCCGAATTCACGCAGCTGTGCGGGCGAAGGCCCGATGAAGACCAGGCCCTGGTCTTCGCAGGCCTGGGCGAACTCTGCACTCTCCGACAGAAAACCGTAGCCGGGAAACACGGCCTGGGCGCCAGTCTGGCGGCAGGCCTCGAGCACCTTGTCCATGCGCAGATAACTGTCTGCAGGCCGGTCCCCGCCCAGCGCCACGGCCTGGTCGGCCAGTCTGGCATGCAGGGCGTTGCGGTCGGCATCGGAGTACACGGCAACGCTTTTGACACCCAGCTTCTGCAGCGTGCGAATCGCCCTGACGGCAATCTCGCCGCGATTGGCAATCAAAACGGTATGGAACATGGCAGGTCTTTCGTATCGGTTGTCCATGGCGCCTGGCAGCAGCGCCCATCAAGATCAAGGCCCAGCGACCCCTCACACGGGGAGGGCACGCAAGCGGATCAGGCGCTGCTCTCTTTCAAATATTCGCGCCAGCCACCGAAGGCCGTGATGTCCTGTGCGGACTCCAGGGCCAGGGGCTCGCAGATAAAGCCCTTGACGTGGCGTCCGTCCTCAAGCGTCAGCGTGCCTATGCCCAGGGGCGCGGGGACTTCGGCCGTGAACTCGCCAAAGGCCAGCGGCGACAAGGCCCAGAGCTCCACGGTGATCGGCGCGCCCTGGCCCGGCATATGTTTGAGGCCGGGCTTGGGCGGCGAGGTGCCGGCCAGCGCAAACAGGCGGTAGTCGTGGCTTGCGGTATGGGTTTCCTCGAGAAAGCGGGCCTTGCGGCTGGTGAGCTGGTGGTTGAGCGGCATGCCCCGCAAATGCGCGCCGACCACGGCCAGGACGATGTCTTGCGGGGAGCTTGCGGGCCGGGCCTGTACCTTGGCGCCGGCCACGCCGGGCGCGCCCGGCGGCAGGCTTTGCGCGGCCTGCCAGCGCAGGCCTATGCGCGTGAGAATCGTGTCGTGCCAGGCCGGGGCGATCAGGGTCATTCCCGCAGGCAGGCCGTCGGAGCGCAGGCCGGCGGGCAGGGCCAGCGCGCACAGGTCGGCAAGATTGGTGAAGTTGGTGTAGTAGCCCAGGGCCGAGTTGTGGGCAATCGGCTGCTCGCGCAACTGCTCCTGGGTGTAGATGCTCGGCGTGCTGGGCACAACCAGTGCATCGACGCCGGCCAGTTGCTCCAGAATGCGGCGCGCAAGTTCGGCGCGCCGGTATTCGGCCCTGAAGGCGTCGCTGGCGCTGTAGTTGCGGGCCTGCTCCACGACCTCGCGCACGACCGGGTGCACTGCTTCGGGCCGGCTCTCAAGCAAGGGCTGCAGCACTACATGGCGCTCGGCGACCCAGGGGCCCTGGTAGAGCAGGGCCGCCAGCTCGGCGAATGGGGTGAAATCTATTTCCTGGAGGGTGGCGCCGTCGGCGCGCAATTGCTGCAAGGTCTCGGAAAAGTGTTCGGCCGCGAGTGCATCGCCAAAGAATTCAGGCTTGTGCGGCACGGCCAGCCTGAGCTTGGCGGGAAGGCTGCTGGGCACCTGCAAGGGACGCTGGCGGCTGTAGATATCGGCGGCGTCATAGCCGGCCATGGTCTGCACGGCCAGCGCAGCATCCTCCACGGTCAGCGCAAAGGCCGTGATGCAGTCCAGCGTGCGGCAGGCCGGCACCAGGCCGCGGTTGCTGATCCAGCCCTTGCTGGGCTTGAATCCCACGATGTTGTTCAGGGCTGCGGGAACGCGGCCCGAGCCGGCCGTGTCCGTGCCCAGGGCAAAGGGCACGAGGCCGCGTGCGACCACGCTGGCCGATCCCGAGCTGGAGCCGCCGCTGATATAGGCGGGGTCGAAGGTGTTGGGCACGGCGCCATGAGGGGAGCGCGTGCCCACCAGTCCGGTCGCGAACTGGTCGAGGTTGGTCTTGCCCAGCAAGATGGCGCCAGCTGCGCGCAGCTGGGCAAGGGCAAACGCATCGGCTTCGGCCGTGTAGGTGAAGGCGGGGCAGGCCGCACTCGTGGGCCAGTCCTGGACATCGAGGTTGTCCTTGGTGGCAAACGGCACGCCATACAGGGGAAGGCGCGACAGGTCGCCCTCGGCCTGGGCCAGCAGGACCTGCAGCGCTTTTAGCTGCTGCTCCAGCTGCTCGGGCGTGGCAATGCAGATCCAGGCCGGATCGTGCGGCTGCAGGCTCTTGAGCAGCGGCATCAGCAGATCGCTGGGGCTGGCGCCCTGGGCATAGGCCTTGCGCCATTGCGCCAAGGTCCATCCGGTCGTGGAATGGGTCAGATCCTGGGAGGCTTGCATATCGTGGCCTTGCGCGTGATGAGGTACGAGGGAGTCATTGCAAGAGCCATGCCATGAGTCGCGGGGGAAATCTGTGGTGCGCTGGGCGCACCGGACTGGGCATCGGGCCTGTGTTTGGTGCGTGCATGCACCAGCCGATGGCGCGAGCAGCCGGGTGTGGCCATGGGGCCCGTCAGATCGCCAGCATGGCCTGCACACCCCGGGCCTGCATGTCGCTGCCCTTGCCCGTGGCCACGATGGCGCCGCGCTGCATGACGGCATAGAAGTCGGCATGCTCGGCGCAGAAGTCGTAGTACTGCTCGACCAGCAGCACGGTCAGGCCCATCTCGTCGACCAGCAGGCGCAGCGTGCGGCCTATCTGCTGGATGATGTTGGGCTGTATGCCTTCGGTGGGTTCGTCGAGTATCAGCAGCTGAGGCTGGCTCATGAGTGCACGTGCGATCGCCAACTGCTGTTGCTGGCCACCCGAGAGATCGCCCCCGCGCCGGTGCTTCATGCTCTCGAGCACGGGAAACAGCTGGTAGATGTGCGCGGGAATGCCCCGGGGAGCGCGCCGGCTGGCTGCGCCCACGAGCAGGTTCTCCTCCACGCTGAGGCGCGCAAAGATATCCCGCCCCTGCGGGACATAGGCCAGGCCCTGGCTCACGCGCCTCCAGGGCGGCAGCCGCGTGAGCGCCTGGCCGCTCCAGGCGATGGAGCCGCTGCGTGCTGGAACCACGCCCATCAGGCACTTGAGCAGGCTGCTCTTGCCCACGCCATTGCGCCCCATGAGGGCGGTGAGGCGGCCCTGGGGGACTTCCAGGCTGAGGTCGCGCAGGATATGGCTGTCGCCGTAGTACTGGTTGAGTAGCTTGATGCTCAGCATGTGCTGCTTTCCGCTGCGTTCATCGGCCCAGGTAGGACTCCACGACCCTGGGGTTCTCGCGAATCTGACTCAGCGTGCCCTCGGCCAGCGTGCGGCCTTCGGCCAGTACCGTGACCTTGCCGCTGTCGCCGGCCAGGGCAGCGACGAAGTCCATGTCGTGCTCCACGACCATGATCGAACAGCCCCCGCGCAGCCGGCCCAGCAAGTCTGCAAGCTCCATGCTCTCGTGGTCGCTCATTCCGGCCACGGGCTCGTCCAGCAACAGCAGCCTGGGCTGCTGCATCAGCAGCATGCCGATCTCCAGGCGCTGCTTTTGCCCATGCGACAGCGTGCCCGCGCGCTCGTAGGCCTGGGACTCCAGCCCCGTCTGCTCCAGCACCTGCTCTATGCGGGCGCGCTCTTCGCTGCCAAGGCGTGCGCGCAGCGTGGCCCACCAGTGCTTGTTGCCGGCCATGGCGATGTCCAGGTTTTCCCAGACCTTGTGCTCTTCGAAGACCGTGGGCTTCTGGAACTTGCGACCGATGCCGGCTTGGGCGATGGCAGCCTCCTTCATGCGGCGCAGATCCATGGTCTGGCCGAGGAAGACGCTGCCGCTGATCCGTGCCATGGGGCTGCGCGTCTTGCCCGTGATCACATCCATGAGCGTGGTCTTGCCCGCGCCGTTGGGGCCGATCACGCAGCGCAGCTCGCCGTCGTCTATGCTCAGATTCAGCTGGTTGATGGCGCGAAAGCCGTCGAACACCACGCTCAAATCCTCTACATAAAGAATCGGGCCGTGAGAGACATCGATGTGTCCCGGCTGCAGCCAATGGCCGCCATAGGCTTCGTTCATGCGCTGGCTCCTTCGGTCACAGAGGGCATGGTCGTCCGGATCGGCTCGCGCAAGAGGTTGGCTTTTTTCGCAGAGGGGTCTGGCTTGGGGGAGCGAGGCCAGCGCCTCAGCAGTCCCATGAGGCCCTGCGGCAGCCATAGCGTCACGCCGACGAACAGCGCGCCCAGGAAGAAAGGCCAGAAGTCCGGGAGGTGGCTGGTGAACACGGTGCTGGCGCCATTGACGGCAAAGGCGCCGAGAATCGGGCCGGCCAGGCTGCCGCGTCCGCCAACGGTCACCCAGACGGCCATTTCTATGGACTTGAGCGGTGCCATTTCATTGGGGTTGATGATGCCCGCCTGGGGCACGTAAAGCGCACCGGCCACGGCACACAGCAGCGCCGACAGCACCCAGATGAAGAGCTTGAAGGGCAAGGGGTCGTAGCCGCAGAACATGACGCGGGTCTCGGCATCGCGCACCGCCCGGGCCACGCGGCCGAGCTTGCTGGTGACCACGTGGCGGCAGAGCAGATAGGCGGCGGCCAGGGCCAGAAGGCTCAGGGCGAACAGGGCTGCACGCGTCGGCAGGGCCGAGATCTCAAAGCCGAGAATGCGTCTGAAGTCGGTGAAGCCATTGCTGCCGCCGAAGCCGGTCTCGTTGCGCAGAAAGAGTTGCATGGCTGCAAAGCTCAAGGCCTGGGTCACGATGGACAGGTAAACCCCCTTGATGCGTGAGCGAAATGCGAAGAACCCGAACACCAGCGCGACGAGGGCCGGTGCCACGAGCACCAGCAGCACAGCCCAGCCAAAGTGCTCGCTGCCCCGCCAGAACCAGGGCAGCTCTTTCCAGCCCAGAGAGAGCATGAAGTCGGGCAGAGCGCTTGTTTGGGCGCTGTCTGCACCGGCTGTGCGCATCAGGTGCATGCCGAAGGCATAAGCGCCGAGTGCAAAGAACAGCCCATGACCGAGGCTCAGAATGCCGCAGTAGCCCCAGGCCAGGCCCAGGCCCAGCGCGGCCAGTGCATAGCAAAAGATCTTGCCCATGAGCGTGAGCCCATAGGCAGACAGCGCGAGTGGATGGTCGGCAGGCAGCAGCAGTGCGGCTGCGGGCATGCAGACGCAGCCCAGAAGCAGGGCGAAGGCCAGGGCCAGCCAGCCCATAGGGCTGAGCAAGGGCTCGCGCTCTGCCACCTCCAGCTGGAAGCTGCGGGCGGCCTGCAGGTGCGAGTCTGCGGGTACCAAGGCGGCGGAGCCGACGGAGTCTTGTTTCATGGCTAGGCCTCTATGGAGCGGCCCTTGAGGGCGAAGATGCCTTGCGGACGGCGCTGAATGAAGACGATGACCAGGGCGAGCACGGCAATCTTGGTCAGCACGGCGCCCCAGTAGGGCTCGATGAATTTGGAGAGCAGGCCCAGGCCGAAGGCGCCCGTGACCGTGCCTGCGAGCTGGCCGACGCCGCCGAGCACCACGGCCATGAAGGAGTCGATGATGTAGGTCTGACCCATGTCGGGCACCACGCTGGCGCCGGCCTGGCTCAGGGCCACGCCGCTCAGGCCCGCAATGCCTGCGCCAAAGGCGAAGGCCTGGCGGTCCACCCGCGAGGCGGGCACGCCCACGCAGGCGGCCATGCTGCGGTTTTGCGTGACCGCACGCACGAACAGGCCCATGCGAGTCCGGTTGATCACCAGCCAGGCCAGAGCCAGTACCAGCAGCGCGAACACGATGATGGCCATGCGGTTGTAGGGCAGGACCAGGCTGGGCGTGAGCGCCCAGCCGCCAGACAGCCATGCGGGGTTGGAGACCTCAACGCCTTGTGCGCCGAACAGCATGCGCATGGTCTGGATCAGCAGCAGGCTCACGCCGAAGGTGGCAAGCAAGGTTTCCAGAGGACGCTTGTAGAGCTGGCGCAGCACCGCCCATTCCATGGCCATGCCGACCAGGGCCGAGACCGCGAAGGCCGCAGGCAGCGCGAGCAGCACCGCATATTCCTGCAGCCCGGGCAGGTAGTGGTCCAGCAGCCACTGCACGACATAGGTCGTGTAGGCGCCGATCATGAGGAATTCGCCATGGGCCATGTTGATTACGCCCATGAGTCCGTAGGTGATGGCCAGGCCCAGGGCCGCAAGCAGCAAAATGCTGCCGCTGGACAGGCCCTGGAACAGGCTGCCAGCGATCTCGCTCCAGCGCTGGTGCTTGCGGATGTCTTGCAACGCCAGCGCAGCAGCCTGGGCCAGCGCCGGGTTCTGCGTCTGCCGGGCCAGCGGTGCGAGCAGGCTCTGGGCTGCGGGGGAGCTGCTGCGGCTCAGCAGCCCGGCGGCACGCAGTTGCAGCCTGGCATCCCCGGTTTGCAATGCGCTCATGGCCCAGAGGTCGGTGAGGCTGGACTTCAAATCCTCATCGCTTTCCCTGTCCAGGGCCTGGCTCAGGGCCGGCAGCAGCCCTGGGACTGCATTCTCGGTCAGTGCTGCCATGGCCTGGGCGCGTGTGGCGCGGTCGCGGGACTGCAGTTGCAGCACGGCCAGTGCGCTGTCTATGCGGCTGCGCAGCGCATTGTTGAGCATCAGTTCTTGCAGTCCCGTGCCTGCAACGGCCAGGGGCTGGCTGCTGGCTGCATCGAGCAGGCGGTCGCCGTCCTGGATGACGAGCATGCCCTTGTCGTCCTTGAACACGGCATCGGCCTGCAGCGCCTGCAGCAGGCGCCGGGCTGCGGGCGTGTTGGCGGCGGCCTGGGTCAGTTGATCTATCAGTGCCGACCTGGCTTCGAAGTCGTCCTCGCCCAGCGGCGCCAGCCGTGACTGGGTCATGGGCGGGGGCTGTGGCCCGGGGTCTGGCATGAGGTCTGCATGCGCCCGCGACATCCAGAGGGCGGCAAGGCAGGCAGCCAGCACAAGTGCAGGGAGTCTGAGTGTCATGACGGCAGCATGAGAAGGTGGGGAAGCAACGGCCGGCCTGCAGCTGCGCAGCGGGCCGCTGTTGCGTGGATTACAAGGCCTTGTCGGCCTTGCCCTGGTTGCCGGTGATGAAGGGGCTCCAGGGCTGGGCGCGCAGGGTCCTGGGTGTTTTGTAGACCACGCCGAACTGCCCGTCAGGGCGGATCTCGCCGATCATCACGGGCTTGTACAAGTGGTGGTTGTCGCCCATTTCCAGCTCGTAGCCGCTGGGGGCCTGCACCTTCTGGCCATACATGCTTTTGCGCACGGCATCGACATTCGTGGACTGGGCCTTCTCCACGGCCGCCTTCCACATGCGCAGGCCTATCACCGTGGCTTCCATGGGGTCGTTGCTCACGCGCCTGGCGCCGCCGGGCAGCTTGTGTGCGGCCGCATAGTCGGCCCATTGCTTCTTGAAGGCGTCGTTGGCCGGGCTCCTGACCGACATGAAGTAGTTCCAGGCCGCGAGATGGCCAACCAGGGGCTTGGTATCCACGCCGCGCAGCTCCTCTTCGCCCACGCTGAAGGCCATCACGGGAACATTCTGGGCCTTGATGCCCGCATTGCCCAGCTCCTTGTAGAAGGGCACGTTGGAGTCGCCGTTGATGGTGGAGATCACCGCCGTCTTGCCGCCCTGGGAAAACTTCTTGATGTTGGCCACGATGGTCTGGAAGTCGGCATGGCCGAAGGGCGTGTAGGCCTCTTCGATATCACTGTCGGCCAGGCCCTTGGACTTGAGAAAGGCGCGCAAGATTCTGTTCGTGGTGCGCGGATACACATAGTCCGTGCCCAGCAGAAAGAAGCGCCTGGCGCCCCCGCCCTGCTTGCTCATCAGGTATTCGACGGCAGGAATGGCCTGCTGGTTGGGGGCGGCGCCTGTATAGAACACGTTCTTGCTCAGCTCCTCGCCCTCGTACTGAACCGGGTAGAAGAGCAGGCCGTTGAGTTCCTCGAACACCGGCAGTACCGATTTGCGCGAGACCGAAGTCCAGCAGCCGAAGACTGCGGCCACCTTGTCCTGGCTCAGCAGCTGGCGCGCCTTCTCGGCGAACAGGGGCCAGTTGGAGGCGGGGTCCACGACCACGGCTTCGAGCCTGCGCCCCATGATGCCGCCAGCCTTGTTGATGGCTTCGATCTCCATGAGCGCGGCATCGCGCAGGGAGGTCTCTGAAATCGCCATGGTTCCCGAGAGCGAGTGCAGTATGCCGACCTTGATGGGCGGTTGGGCCTGCGCATGGGCCATGCCTTGCAGCAAAGGGAGGCTGGCGAAGGCAGCAGACAGGCGGATCAGCGTGCGACGTTGCATGGGAGGCCTTTCAGTCGTTCAAAAGTCTTGCTGAAAGGCTTTATGCATTTAGCGTGCCAGCTGATATGCCGGACAGCTGCCGAAGCGTGGCGCTGAATTGGTGCAGGGCCTGCGCCCAGGTCGCACTGCTTGGGTGCAGCCAGGCTGTGGATCGGCCTGCGGGCTTGCCGCGAGCAGGTTCTTATTGCGCTGGCATGGGCAAGGCCCGGGTGCGAGTGCACTGCCAGCACAGCCAGGTGCAGAGCAGACCCATGACGCAGCAATAGGCTGTCAGAGCGCGGGTCAGGCCTATGTGGTCGGACAGCCAGCCCAGGCCGAGGATGGGAACAATCGTGCCCAGATAGCCGACGATCAGGTAGGTGGACAGCAGACCGGTGCGGCTGGCAGGCGTAGAGACCTTGTTGACGATGGACATGCCGGCCAGGTTGCAAAGCCCGTGGCCAGCGGCCGTGGTCATGACGCTGAGCGCGAACAGCCAGGCCGAGCCCACGAAGTTGTTGATCAGCAGCAGCAGGTTGCAGGCCGCAAGGCAGGCAAAGCCCATGATGGCCGCGGCCTTGGAGGGACGCGGGCGGGCCAGGTATTGCACGCCGGCCGACAGAAACAGGATCACGCCAATCGACAGGCCGGACACCGCAGGCCCGTGCCAGGGCAGCATGCGCTGCATGAAGCTGGGGGCCAGTGAGGCGAACAGGCTGAACATGCCGAAAGCGCTGAAGGCACACATGCCGCCGAGCGCGAAGTGGCGTGCGAACCGGGCTTCGGGCAAGGTGAGGGTGGGCATGAAGTCGCGCCAGTGCAAAGGCTTGGCGGTCATGGGCAGATGGGTCACAGGCTCGGGGATGTGGACCTTGGATAAGGCGCGTATGGAGATCAGCCCCAGTGCAATCGAGGGCAGGTAGGCCGTGATCAGAGGGCGGGGCAGCCATTGTGCGGCCAGTCCTCCGACTACCGGGCCCAGGCCGAAGCCAAAGGCAATCGTGAGGCTGGTCGTGGCTGCGGCGCGCTGCAGGTCGCCCTGGTTGTTCAGGCGGGTCATGCCCACCGAGGCCGAGGTCGTGATCAGGCCCGAGGCCAGTCCGATGATGATGCGGCCGAGCGCAAAGCTGGGCAGGTTCCAGGCCAGGGCCGAGATCAGCACACCGGCCGTCATCAGCATCAGGCCCTGGCGCAGCACACGCACAAAGCCGAAGCGGTCGGTCAGGCGGCCCAGAAACAGCAGACTGGTCAGGGCGCCCAGCATATAGGCCACAAAAACCTGGGTGATGTGACTGGGCAGCAGACTCCATGCCTGCTGGTACAGCGGGTACAAGGGGCTGGCCAGGGCCGTGCCCATGACGCCCACGCACATCGAGAAGCACACCCAGACATAGGGTGACCAAGGGGTTTGCATATCGGAAAAATGGCTATGAAGACCATGGGCATGCCAGGCTTGGTCTTGTCGCAGGAAGGCTTCGCTGGCGGCTCTGCATAGAATCAAGCCATGGCCTGGGCCGGTCGGCACAGGCATTCTAAAAAGATTGGCAAAAGTCTGCTGCCCGCCTGTTGCGGCTGGTCTTGCTGCGCCGGCTTCAGGCAAGAAAGGTCGTCATGTCTCCTGCACGCTTGCATTCCTCCTGGCTCTCCACCGCTCGCCTGCCTCAGGGCGGGCGGCGCGTGGCGATGGCACTGCTGTCCGTGGCCCTGGTTCTGGGCGTGAGCGCCTGTGGCTCGGTGGGCGCAGGCGTTGGCATAGGCGTTCCGGTCGGGCCGCTATCGGTAGGTGTGGGTGTGGGCAGTGGTGGCGTCAGCGCAGGTGTGGGTGGGGGTGTGGGTCCGGTGGGGGCGGGAGTGAGCGTGAATCAGCGCGGTCAGGTCCTGGGCAGTGCGGGCGTGGGCGCATCCACGGGAGTCGGGGCTGCACGCGTGGGCGTTGGCGTGGGCTCGTCCACGGTGCTTCATGATCCTCAGAACGCACGCGATGCCACCCCTGCAGCCTCTGCTCCCGTACCGCTGTCTTCTTCGGCTGGTGCTGCGGCGCCCGCCGAGGGACAGGGGGAGGTGCAATGGCGCGATGCCAGCGGCCGCAGCGTTCCCGCCTGCCGGGTAGAGGGCCGTTGCTAGGGCGGCCTCAAATCTGAAGTGCAACACCCTTCAGAATTGAGACCACTTTGATAGCCAAAACATACCAACAACTCACCGAAGCAGAGCGCCATGCAATAGCGTTGGGTCTGCAGCAAAAGCAAAGTATCCGAGCGATAGCCAGAGCTCTGGGACGTAGTCCAAGCACCATCAGCCGAGAGATTGAGCGCAACGCAGGAGGTGCAGGCTACGTCAGCAAGTTTGCCCAGCAACGCTGCAGAAATCGCCGTCTGCACAGCCGCCCCCGCCCCAAGCTGCACCGCGATGGCGCCTTGTTTCAAGTGGTGCATGAACACCTGCTGCTACGCTGGTCGCCTCAGCAAATTGCCCTGCATCTTCAAACACTCCATCCCG
>NZ_AUCQ01000041.1 GCF_000429845.1 Comamonas composti DSM 21721 | reverse complement strand
TCGACGATGCCGGCGCCCACCGTCCCTTCGAGAGCGCGGCCTATGAGCGCATCAGCTTTTATGGCGAGAGCGCCAAGCTCGATGAGGAGTATTGCAGCCGCTTTGACGTGGCCGACACCCTGACCCCGGGCCAATGGGTCAGCGACGATTTTGACTTCACCAAGCCACGCGCCAGGCTGCAATCGAGGAGCAGGATGCCGCGCGAGACCGGCCACAACCAGCAGGAGATCTACCGCTGGCCCGGTGACTATCTGGAGCCCGGCGAGGGAGAGAGTCTGGTCAAGGTGCGCATGGAAGAGGCTGGCGCTGTGGGCAAGCGCGGCAGCGGCAGCGGCAGCGGCAGCGGCAGCGGCAGCGGCAGCGGCAGCGGCAATCTACGCGCCATGGTGGCGGGCTGCACCCTTGCGCTGGAGCACAATACCCAAAGCCAAACCGATTATCTCTATGCGCCAGGCAGTTTTACGCCCATGGTTCAGAGCAGGCAGAGCCCCGATCATGCCAAGCCAGGGCTGGCCTGGTTCCAGTGCGACCACCTAGGCACACCGATGGATCTGACTGATGCCCAAGGGAAAACCATCTGGGAAGCGGACTACGGCGCGTTTGGGCGAGCCAGGGTGGTAAGCACCTGCGCTGCAGCATGCGGTTTCAGAGGAGCTCAACTTGAAATTTTTGAAAATAATCCAGGAAGAAATCACTGGCATCTTCAAATGTCTCCCGGCAACGGGGTTCCTGAGCTTGTTCCTGGTGAAACAATCCCTGTTGCTCATCCTTCTAAGTAATAATTCTTTTGCTGAGGAGAAAGATAAAGAATATTATAAAAGCAGCACTTTCAAATCACTTTCATCACTACCTTTTGGCGGAGTAATAGTAAAAAATAAATCGAGAAATCGTGTTACAGAGTATTGTCCTGATGAAACCTGTGATCGATTGGTTATTTCAAGTCGTATACCAGAAGATATTTTTAATTCTATTTTATTATTTTACTTTTCAAGAATATCAGGCTACATTTATTTGGAAGAATGGAGGGAAAAAATCATCTTAATTGATTCTACAAATATACTTACCCCCTTTGCCAAGCATTGTTTAAATAAAAATGAAAAAGATATGGCTCGTTGTTTTTTGAAATGGGGGGCAAGCAAATATAATTTGCGTATCTATTTTATCAGATATGATGAAAACAAAGAATATATCTCAAGAATTAAAATTGAAGATTTGTAGTTTTTATATTTTGCAAATATAAAAGTTAAGATGAATAAATTTTTATTTGCAGGCTTCGCCCTATATTCCATTCAGGATACGACATCGCCTGCTCATACGGGCTCCAGGAGCGGAGAGGTGATGAAAGTTATATTGAAAAGCTTTCTCATGCTACATAAGAGTTATCTGCCCCAGATAGCAATAGATCAATATTTCAAGTTACAAGACAAGCGTGGAATGCATTCAAAATAGGAGGGATTAATGGATTATCTTGTCCGTGTGAGTAATTTTTTATGTGAATGTTGCTTGGTTTTTTACTTTTGCTTTATTTGTGCTGATTTCTCATTCGCATCAGGAGGGATTGCCGTTGTTTATGAGGCTTTTTTAATATATTTCTCATTCATTTTTTCCGCAATTTTAATAATCAAAAAATTAAAATCCAAATATAAAATAAAATCAATATTTATTTTTTCATGTTGTTTTCTCTCATATTATTTTGTTGCAAAAAAAGTACCATTTTCAAAATATGAAACATTAATATTATTATTCTTTTTTTTAAATATCTTATTTCTATTTTTGTATATTTTTTCGCAAATTAAAAAGCAAAACAAAAATATTTAATGAGCATGAATAATTCTCATAAGGCGTTTGCGAATTTTTGTGCAAACAGGTCGGACTTCAGTTAACCCGCTTGCAATCATCCACTTGGCATTCTTGATCCTCTTGCCCGGAAGGTTTTGAACACATTCTTGGAGCAAAACTGGCCGCTTTGCGCTTACCCAGGAAGGTCGGCTGCAAGCCGACCGCTCATGACCGGCTCCGCACGCCTTTCTCTGACAGCGCTTGCTGGACTTCAGCATGCAAAGCGGCGCAGGCGCTCAGGAGATTGCAAAAGCCTTGCCGCCAACCAGAGTCTGGCGTACGCGTGCGGGTAACTCATAACCTGCAAAAGGCGTGCTCTTGCCCTGACTCTTGAGCGCTTCGGGGCTGACCACCCAGGCCGCTTCGGGATCGACGATGCACAGGTCGGCGAGGCCGCCTTCGATCAGGCTGCCCAGCTGCAGGCCGCCCAAGGCCTGGCCCAGCACCTGAACCGGGGCGCAGGTCACGACGGCCAGCGCACGCTGCAAGGGCACGCCGCTGTCGCGCGACCACTTGACGGCCAGGGACAGCAGCAGCTCCACACCTGTGGCGCCGGGCTCGGCCTCGGCAAACGGCAGCACCTTGGCGTCTTCGTCCACGGGCGTGTGGTCCGAAACCAGCGCATCGATGGTTCCGTCGGCCAGGGCTGCGGACAGCGCATCGCGGTCGCGCTGCTGGCGCAGCGGCGGCATGAGGCGTGCACTGCTGTCGAAGTAGCCTATGTCGGCCTCGGTCAGGTGCAGGGAGTTGATGGATACATCGGCCGTGACCTGCAGGCCCTCGGCCTTGGCGCGGCGCAGCAGCTCCACACCTGCGGCGCTGGAGATGCGGCACAGGTGCACGCGCGCCTGGGTGCCGCGCATGAGCTCGAAGATGGTGTGCAGCGCTATGGTCTCTGCTGCCACGGGAATGCCGGACAAGCCCATGCGCATGGCCAGCGGGCCGCTGGCGGCAACGCCCTTGCCCAGGTGCATTTCCTGGGGCCGCAGCCACACGGTATAGCCGTAGGTGGCCGCGTATTGCAGCGCGCGCTGCAAGGTCTGGGTGCTGGGAATCGGCACCTCGGCCTGGCCAAAGCCTATGCAGCCGGACTCGGTGAGCTCGGCCATTTCGGTAAGTACCTCGCCCTTGAGCCCCAGGGTCAGCGCGCCCAGGGGAAACAGGCGCGACTGGTGCAGCTTCTCGGCACGGAACTTGAGCATTTCCACCAGGCCTTGCTCGTCGAGCACGGGCTCGGTATCGGGCGGGCAGACCAGGCTGGTCACGCCGCCGGCCACGGCCGCCGCCATTTCGGACTGCAGCATACCTTCGTGCTCATGGCCGGGCTCGCGCAGGCGCACCGCCAGGTCGACGAGCCCGGGCAGCACCCAGCAGCCCGAGGCATCGATTTCCTGCTCGGCCACAAAGCCTGCAGGCGCAGCGCCTATGGCCAGCACTTTTTCGCCATCCACGACCACATCGGCCTGGGCATCAAAACCACGGCCAGGATCCATGACCCGGCCATTGCGAATCAGCATCTTCATACTATTGCACCAAATTGGCTTACAGCCCTTATCCAACAAGCGCTGAAAGCTATCAAAAACATATCAACTTCTGCAGACAGGGCAGAGCCGCCTCAGGCCTCGTTGCCCGCCACAATCGACATCACCGCCATGCGCACCGCAATGCCGAACGACACCTGGGACAGGATCACGGCCTGGGGGCCGTCCACGACTTCGGAGTCGATTTCCACACCACGGTTGATCGGGCCCGGGTGCATGACGATGGCATCGGGCTGGGCCAGCTGCAGCTTTTCCTGGGTCAGGCCAAAGCTCTTGAAGTACTCCTGGCTCGAAGGCAGCAGGGCACCGCTCATGCGCTCGTTCTGCAGGCGCAGCATGATGATCACGTCGCAGTCCTTGATGCCTTCTTCGAGCTTGTGGAACACGCGCACGCCCATTTGCGCGAGATCGGTCGGCACCAGGGTGCGCGGTCCGACCACACGCACTTCGGCCGCACCCAGCGTGGTCAGCGCATGGATGTCCGAGCGCGCCACACGCGAGTGCAGCACATCGCCCACCACGGCCACGCGCAGATTCGCGAAGTCCTTCTTGTAGTGACGTATGGTGTACATGTCCAGCAGCCCCTGCGTGGGGTGGGCATGACGGCCGTCGCCTGCGTTGACCACGTGCACATGGGGCGCCACATGCTGGGCGATCAGATAGGGCGCACCCGACTCGCTGTGGCGCACGACGAAGATGTCGGCCGCCATGGCCGAGAGATTTGCAATCGTGTCCAGGAGCGATTCGCCCTTGCTCGCCGAGGAGCGCGCGATATCGAGGTTGAACACGTCAGCCGACAGGCGCTTGGCCGCGATCTCGAAGGTGGTGCGCGTGCGCGTGCTGTTCTCGAAGAACAGGTTGAACACGCTCTTGCCGCGCAGCAGCGGCACCTTCTTGACCTCGCGGTCATTGACGCTCACGAAGTTGGCCGCCGTATCCAGGATCTGGGTCAGGATGTCCCTGGACAGCCCTTCGGTGGACAGCAGATGGATGAGCTCGCCATTCTTGTTGAGCTGGGGGTTGCGCTTGTACAGCACGGTCAGGCCTCTTGGATGCGGAATTGAAAGGCGCCGCCCTCGTCGCGTGCCAGCGATAGCAGGCGGTCGGCAGGCAGGGTCACGCGGGCTGCGGCAAAGTCGGGCTGGAACGGCAGCTGGCGTCCGCCGCGATCGACGAGCACGGCCAGGCGCACGCTGGCCGGGCGGCCGTAATCATAGAGTTCGTTGAGCACGGCGCGCACGGTGCGGCCCGTGTAGAGCACGTCGTCGAGCACCAGGATGTCGGCGCCGTTCACGTCGAAGCCCAGCTGGGTCTGGGCGCTGGAGGCCATGCCGCGCTGGGCAAAGTCGTCGCGGTGCAGGGCCGAGGACAGCACGCCGGGCGCGCCATCAAGCTGCAAGTCCTTGTGCAGACGCTCCACCAGCCAGGCGCCGCCCGAGGCGATGCCGGCCAGACGCGTATTCGCCGTCATGAGGCTGCGCACGCCGCGCAGCAGTTCGCGGTACAAGGCCTCGGCGTCCAGCACCAGGCTGCCAATGCCGGCTGCGGCAATGGGTTCACTCATCAAAGACTCCTCAAAAACTGTTCAAGAATGATGCAGGCCGAGGCTGCGTCGGCATCGCGCGCACCGCCGGCCAGGGCTTCGGTAGTGCTGTAGCGTTCGTCGACCTCGTAGACCGGCAGGCCGAAACGCCCTTTGAGCTGGCGGCCGAACTTTCTCGCGCGAGCCGTGTTCTCGTGCTCGGCGCCATCGGGGTGGTAGGGCACGCCGATGACCAGGGCATCGGGCTGCCACTCCCGGATGCGCTGCGCAGCCAGGTCCAGCCGCTCCTGGGCGCCTTCGGCGCGCAGCGTGGGCAGGGGATTGGCCGTGAGCAGCAGGCGCGTGCCCACAGCACAGCCCGTGCGCTTGGCACCGAAGTCAAACGCCACAAAGCTCTGGAAATGGGCGGGAACGGCCGACAGGCCCGGGTTTTGCGGCCCGGCGCCAGCGCCCTCCTCGGCCTTGCTCATGCGTGCCCCGCTTCGGGAGAGATCATCCAGCGCTGCAGACCCAGAAGGCCCAGGGCGCGGTCGTAGCGATCGTCCACCGGGGTCTCGAAGATCAGATCCGCATCCGCGCCCACCGTCAGCCAGGTGTTCTCGGCGAGCTCGGATTCGAGCTGGCCTTCGCCCCAGGAGGCGTAGCCCAGGGTCACCAGCAGGCGCTTGGGACCAGCGCCGTCGGACAGGGCTTCAAGCACGTCCTTGGATGTAGTCATCTCCAGACCACCGGGTATGGTCATGGTCGAGGCGTAGGCCGACTCTTCCTTGGGCGCCCCTTCAATAATCATGGGGTCGTGCAGCACAAAGCCGCGATCGGTCTGCACCGGCCCGCCCAGAAAGACCTTGTTGCCGCGCAAGTCTTCGCGGCCCAGGTCGAGATCCACCTTTTGCAGCAGGCCCTCCAGACTCAGCGGCGAAGGCTTGTTGATAATCAGGCCGAGCGCTCCGCGCTCGCTGTGCTCGCACAGGTAAATCACACTGCGCGAAAACGCCTCGTCTTCCAGGCCGGGCATGGCGATGAGGAAGTGGTGCGTCAGATTGATAGGCGCAGTTTCTGCAGACATATTGTTCAATTTTACTGGTGATCCATGCCTGGTTCTTATGCCGTGGGCCTGGTCTGGCTCAGGCGCGATCTGCGCCTTGCCGACCATGCAGCTCTCCATCATGCACTGCGCCAATGCAGGCAAGTGCATCTGGTCTTTGTTTTAGATGAAACGATTCTGGCCGATCTGCCCAAATCAGACAGGCGTGTGGCCTTCATCTGCCAAAGCCTTTGGGCTCTGGATCAGCAGTTGCGCGATCTGGGCGGCAATGCGCGCCATGGGCTCATCGTGCGTCATGGGCGCCCGCAGGAGCAAATCCCCGCGCTGGCGCAGGAACTCGGCGCCCAGGCCGTGTTCTGCAACTGGGACGACGAGCCCTCGGCCCTGGCCCGCGATGCCCAGGTGCGCCAGGCCCTGCTCGCCCAGAGTGTGGCGCTGCAGGACTTCAAGGACCACATGGTGTTCGCGCGCCATGAGGTGCTTACCCAGGCCCGGGCCCCGTTCTCGGTGTTCACGCCCTACAAGAACGCCTGGCTCAGAAAGATCACGCCCTTTTATCTCAAGGCCTATCCCAGCGAGCGCGATCTGCCGCAGGCCCTGGCGCCCCGCCCGCCCGGCGACTGCCGCCCCATGCCCTCGGCGCAGGATCTGGGCTTTGATGCGCACAGCCCCATGGCAGGCGGCAGCCACGTCGCCCGCGACTTGCTCGCCGGCTTTGCGCCCAGGCTGGCCGACTATGACAAGACCCGCGACTTTCCCGCGCTGCAGGGCACAAGCCGCCTGAGCGTGCACCTGCGCTTTGGCACGCTGTCGATTCGCAGCGCCGCCGCCCTGGCCTGGGAGCAGGGCCGGCACTGCGAAGGCGCGGCGACCTGGCTGTCCGAGCTGATCTGGCGGGACTTTTACCTGCAGATCCTGGCCCACCACCCGCATGTGGAGCAGGCCTGCTTCAAGCCTGCCTATGAAGCCATTGTCTGGAACAGCGGCCCGCAGGCCGATGCCTGGTTCGAGGCCTGGTGTCAGGGCCGCACGGGTTACCCGCTGGTGGATGCAGCCATGCGCGAGCTGCTGACCACGGGCTTCATGCACAACCGGCTGCGCATGCTCACGGCCAGCTTTCTGACCAAGGATCTGGGCATCGACTGGCGACGCGGCCAGGCCTGGTTTGCGCAGCAGCTCAACGATTACGACCTTGCGGCCAACAACGGCGGCTGGCAGTGGGCGGCCTCCACGGGCTGCGATGCCCAGCCCTGGTTTCGCATCTTCAATCCCGTGACGCAAAGCCGCAAGTTCGATCCCGATGCCAGCTTCATCGCCCGCCATGTGCCCGAGCTGGCGCCGCTTGCCGCGCCCTTGCGTCACGCACCCTGGCTGGCGCGGCCGCTGGAGCTGGTCGAGGCCGGCCTGCATCTGGGACGCGACTACCCCTGGCCCCTGGTCGATCACGCCAACGCCCGCGAGCAAACCCTGGCGCGCTATGCGGTGGTCAAGGGATTGCAGGAGAACTCATAAAAAAGAAGCTGCCAGCGCTTGCCTCCATTGGATTTCAAGCTCATACAAGCCTGAAATCGCCTGGTAGCAAGCGCTGGCAGCTCTCTTTTTTAGCTTTCTACTTGCGTCCCCTGCAAAGCGTAGTGCTGTATCAAGCCCAGCAACTCCTCATCGGAGTAGGGCTTGCCAAGATAGTGATCGGCCCCCAGCTCGCGCGCCATGTCGCGGTGCTTCTGGGCAATGCGCGAGGTGATCATGACCACGGGCAGGTGCTTGAGCCCTTCGTCCGCGCGGATGTTGCGCAGCAGATCGAAGCCGTCCATGCGCGGCATCTCGATGTCGGACAACACCAGGGTGGGGCGCTCGTCCTGCAGTTTCTCCAGCGCCTGCAGGCCATCGGCCGCCAGGCTCACGCGGTAGCCTTCGCGCTGCAGCAGGCGCTGCGTCACGCGGCGCACGGTGATGGAGTCGTCCACCACCAGCACCAGGGGAACCGATGTGGGCGCGGCCTTGGCGGCCTGAGCCGCAGCGCCGCCATCCCGGGCCTCGGCCTGCTCCAGCGCGGCAAGGCGCGCGCGCACCTCGTCGCCATAGACGTTGGCCAGGGCCACGGGGTTGTAGATCTGGACCACAGCGCCCGAGGGCAGCACCGACATGCCGCTCAGGCCCGGCAGGCGCGCGAGTTGTGGCCCCAGGTTCTTGACCACCACTTCCTGGTTGCCCAGCACTTCGTCCACGTGCAGCGCAATGCGCTGTGCGGCACTGCGCACGATGACCACGGGGCGGGTGCGGCCCGCGCCCTCCTCGCTGCGCTGCGCGCCCTGCCACAGAGCACCCGCCCAGTAGAACGGCAGCGACTCCTGGCCGTCCTCGAACGCATGGCTGGCATACGCTTCGCCCAGCGTCTGCAGCGTGGCGCGGCGCACGATCTCGATCAGGCTTGCGGGCACGCCCACGATCATCGGGCCCACGCGCAGCAACACCACCTGGGTCACGGCCGTGGTCAGCGGCAGGACCAGGCGGAAGGCGCTGCCACGCCCGGCCTCGCTATGGGTTTCTATGCGTCCGCCCAAAGCGTTGACTTCGGAGCGCACCACATCCATGCCTATGCCCCGGCCGGCGACGCCCGTGACCTCGGTGGCCGTGGTGAAGCCGGGCTCGAAGATCAGCCGGCCCGCGTCCTCGGCTTCCAGAGCCTTGTCTTCGGGCCACAGGCCCTGGGACACGGCCTTGGCGCGTATGCGCTCGACATTCAGGCCCTCGCCATCGTCCTCGATGGACAGGGCCACGTCGTTGCGCTCCTGGCTCAGAATGATTTCGATGTTGCCGACCTGGGGCTTGCCCAGGGCCTGGCGCTGCTCGGGCTGCTCGATGCCATGGGCCACGCTGTTGCGCAGCAGGTGCTCGAAAGCCGGCAGCATGCGCTCCAGCATGCCGCGGTCCATCTCGATGCTGCCGCCGCGGATGTTCAGGCGCACCTGCTTGCCCATCTCCTTGGAGGTCTGGCGCACCACCGCGTACAGGCGCTCGGCCAGGGAGTCGAACTCCACCATGCGCGTGCGCAGCAGGTCGCGCTGCAGATCGCGCGCCTGGCGGCCCTGGGCGACCAGATCGTCCTCGGCTCCGCTCAGATCGCGCTGCAGATTGCGCTGCACCGTGGCCACGTCGTTCACCGACTCGGCCATCATGCGCGTGAGCTCCTGGACCCGCGTGAAGCGGTCGAACTCCAGCGGATCAAAGCCCGCTGCCGTGTCCTTGGACAGGGCCAGGCGCGACTGCATCTGGCTCTCGGCCTGGACCTCGATGTCACGCAGCTGGCCGCGCAGACGCTCGAGGTTGCCGCCCAGCTCCTGCAGCGAGCTGCGCGCCTGGACCAGGCGCGCATCGACGCGCGAACGCGCAATCAAGACCTCGCCGGACTGGCTGATCAAGCGGTCCAGCAACTGCGCACGCACACGCACCGTGTGGGCCATGGCCGGGCGCAGCACCGGGGCCAGAGGCGCGGGCGGCGGGACAAAGGCCGGCTCCTGTCCGGGCTCGGCATCGGCCTGTGCGGATGCGGGCTGAGCCGACTCCACGGGCTCCTGCACTGCGGGCGCCTGTGGCATCGAAGCCTCGCCCCAGTTGCCCGAAGGCTCTTGCTCGCCCACCAGGCGCAGCAGGTCGAAGCCGGCCTGCAAGGCATCGAAACGGCCCAGCAAGGGCTCGATGGCTTCGCCCGTGGGTGCATGGCTGTCGACCTGCTCCACCGCAGACTCCAGGCGGTGAGCCATCTCGCCCAGGCGCATGGCACCGGCCAGGCGCGCACTGCCCTTGAGCGTGTGCAGGGCGCGCAACACCTCGTTGCGCGCATCGTCCAGCGAGGGCCGGCCATGCCAGCGGCGCAGGGCTGCGCCCAGGCGCGGCAACAGCTCGACGGCCTCTTCCTCGAAGATGGGGAACAGGTCGGGATCGACCTCGTCCAGGGCCTCGATGTCGTCATCGGCATCGCTGCCCAGGGCCATGGCATGGGCAATGGCTTCGTCTATGCGCTTTTGCAGCTCGACTTCCTGCTGCGGATCGACCTGACGCGCCAGCGCCGAGTAGGCCGGCGGGGCCGTGGGCACCAAAGCCGCATCAGCCGCATCGACCTGGGCCTGGACCTCAGCGGCCGGCTCTGGCAGTTGCTGCTCCGGCTCTGGCAGTTGCTGCTCCGGCTCGGGCAGCACCTCGACCTCATCGGCATCCACAGCCAGGATGGCACGCAAGCCATCTTCGACCCCAGGCAGCGGGGTCTTGAGAAAGCCTGCGGCGAACTGATGCAGCAAGCGCCGGATTTCGCCCGAGGCAGCCAGGCAATCTGCGATTTGCGCTGGCTGGACACGGCCCAGCTGCTGCAAGTGGGCCAGCGCATGCTCGAGCAGGCGTGCCAGATTCGACAAGGCCGCAAAGCCCACGGTGGCCGAGCTGCCGGCCAGGGAATGGGCGAGTGCAAACGCATCGCCGGGCATGTCTGTCGCCGGCTCCTTGGCCCATTGCTCCAGCGTCAGGTCAAGTCGCCGCGACCAGTCGTCGGCCTCGTTGAGATAGACGTTGTACAGCGCCATGCTGATGCGCAATCCGTCCACGATCTTGATGTGCGCTTCTTCGGCTGCCGGCTCGGATTCGGACACCAGCTCTGATTCTGGCTCCTGCACGACTCGCATGGCCTCGGGCTCGCCGGCCTCGGCAGACGCCTGGGCAAAGGCCTGCGGCTCGGCGACAGCGGACAGGTCCAGATCCAGTCCCAGCTCCTTGAAGTCCAGCTCCAGCGTCTCTTCCGAGGTCTCCAAGGGCTGCGCCTCGGCATCGTCCTGCTCTGACGGCCCGGCCTGGGCAGCGGGCTGCAGAGGCTGCAGCTCCTGCAAGGCCTGCTCGAAGGCCGCAAAGTCGATCTCCTGCACGGCTGCCTGTTCCGGCGCCGATTCCTGTCCGGGCTCAGAAGCAGTCTCCGGCGCGAGCTCCAGAGACTGCGCTGCGGCCTCGTCGGAAAGGTCCAGATCCAGGCTCCAGCCCAGATCAATCTCGTCCGACGTCAGCTCCAGAGGCTCGGCCAGTTGGGGTTCGTCGCCGGTCTGGGGTATTTCAGGCAGCAGTTCGCCCAGGTCCAGGTCCTCGACCTGTACCTGGGATTCAGGCACAGGTTCTGCGGCGGTCTCAGCCTCAGACTCAGCCTCCTCACTGGGCAGCTCTGCTGCTTCGGCAACCAGCTCGGCCCTGCGGCCGGGCACGGGTGCCAACGGCAGATCCAGGCTCTGGCCCTCAAGGCGCATGGCATCGGCGGCCGCGCGGAACGGCGTGGCCAGCCAATCTTCGGCCTGCTTGTGCTCTATGGCATCGGCCCAGTCTGCAAAAGCCTTCAAGGCCCGAGCAGCCAGGTCCTGCATGTCTTGCGGCATGGGCTTTTGCGTGGCCAGCCAGGCATTGAGCATTTGCTCCATGGCCCAGCCGGCTTCGCCGAATTCGTCCAGGCCGACCATGCGCGAGCTGCCCTTGAGCGTATGAAAGGCGCGGCGCAGCGTGGTCTGCTCGCTGAGGTTGCCAGGCTCTTCGGCCAGGGCACGCAAGGCCTGCAAGCCGGTTTCCACGACTTCGCGCGCTTCTTCCAGGAAGATGCTCAGCAGCTCCTCGTCGGAATCGTCATCCGACAAGTCCAGGTCCAGAGACTGCGCGGGAGGCGCAGGCGGCACGGCCGGTGGCGACGCAGGCTCTTGCGGCTCCATCAGGGCCGTCACCGGCTCGGCCGGCAGCACGGCCTCGATGGCCGCTGCGCTCTGAGAGCTGGCTTCCTGGACCTGTTGTGCAGCCACGCCGCTGCGGCCCATGAGGATGCGCAGCTCGCCTTCGGCTTCGTCATAGACGAACAGCTTTCGCGCCATGCTGCGCTGGTAGCTGAGCATGTCGATCAGAAAGCCCATAGCGCCCAAGCTGTTGCCCAGCTTCTCGAACACGCGAGATTTGTTGCTGTCGGCCACTTCCCCGAGCACCAGATGCTCCACGGTGTCGCGCATGCGCTGCATGGCCTGGGCCGCCTGCTCCAGGCCCAGCACCGAAAGCACGCCACGCATCTGCGCCATCTGCCCCGAGACCGGGGCCAGCACGCTGGCATCGTCCGGCGCGCGGAAATACTGATCCAGATGCTTTTCGGCCTCGCCCAGCGTGGCCCGCAGCTCACCCACCACCGAGCCCATGGTCTGGTGCTCGCTGGACTGGCGATACAGCTCTTCCATCCAGGGTTCGAGCGGACGGGCCGGCTGGCCCTGCAAGGACTCTTCCAGGCGCTGCGCAAGACAGGCGGCCTGGCTTGCCAGCACATGGTCTTCGAGATCCATGGAGGCAAACGTGGCCTGCAAATACAACACGGCCGTGGCCACTTCCATGGCCAATTCGGCCGGAGGCGGCTCGCCGGCCTTGGTCACAGTCTCGCCGACCTTGATCAGCATGCTGGCCAGCTTGTGGCTCGCGGGATGGAGCTTGACCAGGGATTCGCCCACCTGGTTGAACTGCTCCCCCACCAGGCGCAGGCGGCTGCGATCTCCGCCGGCCACGGCCGACCAGGTCTCGGCAACGGCAGCCACGCGCTTGCGTGCCAGGGCCAGCACCGAAGGGTCGTAGCGGCCGAAGCGCTCAACCTTGTAGTCCGCCTGGGGCTGTGAGGGCTGGCCATAGGCCTGCAATACCATCTGCAGCACGGGTCCCGCCTTTTCACGGGGCTGGGCCTGCAGGCAGAAGAACAGCAGCTCCTGCTGCAATCGCGAGGGCGGCTCACTGCCGCCCTTGGCCATGGCCGCGTACTGCATGAGTACACGTGAAGCCATGCGCTTCACAAACAGGTCGCTGACGATCAGGCCGCTGGCCTGGGCATCGAAAAAGCCTGCGGCCAGTTTCCAGAAGCTGCGCACGGCCCCATCCTGGGGCTGGCCCGCAGCCAGTCGCAGACACAGGTCGCGCATCTGCGCCGCCGCCTCGGAGCCGGGCTCGCCCTTGACCAGGCGCAGGACCACGCCGTCGAGCAAGGCCCTGGCCGCAGAGCCATATTCCAGAGGCTGCGCTACATCCTCGGCCCAGTCTGGCTCAGCGAGCTCACGCTCCTGGGTCCAGAGATCGACGGGATGGGCCTTGTCATCGCCAGCCAGTGCCTGGATCTCGCGGTATTGCGGGAACAGGGCCACGGCCGAGGCCTGCCTGCCTGCGAGCAAGGCCTCCAGGTACTCGATCAGCGCAAAGCTGGCGCGCTCCAGCGAGGAGACCGATTCGTCCAGGCACAGCTCGGGGCGCTGCACAAAGCGGTTGACGGCATTCTCCATGGCCTGCAGCAGGCGCGCCGGAGCCTCCAGCCCCACCATCTGCAAGGCCCCGAATGCCTGATGCAACTGCTGGCGCGCTATGCGCAGTGCCGAAGTATCCAGGCTGTCTAGGTCCGACACGCGGGCCACCTCGGCATCCCGCACAAAACGCCTGACAGCCTTGCCGGCTCCCTCAAGCGACTTGCGCAGCTCATCAAGCACCCAGGCCAGAGGGCCTAGATCCTGTTCGGTCTGCGCAGTCTGTGCCGCGCCCATTTGCAAGTCTTCAACCACGGACATGGAAGCTCCCCAAGCCTCGGGGGCCTGTGAATAGGTTATCGAGCTGGTTCTCAGCCAATCTTGAAACGCGCCACCGAGTGGCGCAGCTCCTCAGCCATGTGCGAAAGCTCGCGAACCTGCTGGGCCGTAGTGCGCGTTCCCTCTCCGGTCTGCTCGGTCACTGCAAAAATATGCTGGATGTTCTCGGCCACGCCATTGGCCAATTCGGCCTCGCTGGAAGTGGACTGGGAAATCTGCTCGATCAGCTCGGCCAGGCGGCGCGAAACGCTGTCGATCTCGGTCAGCGCGGTACCAGCGGTATCGGACAGGCGTGCCCCCTCGACCACACCCTGGGTGGAGCGCTCCATGGCGGCCACCGCGTCCTGGGTGTCGGTCTGAATGGCCTTCACCAGGGCCGCAATCTGGCGCGTGGCATCGCCCGAGCGCTCGGCCAGGCGCTGCACTTCTTCTGCCACCACGGAAAAGCCACGGCCCGCCTCACCGGCCGAGGCGGCCTGGATGGCGGCGTTCAGGGCCAGCACGTTGGTCTGCTCGGTAATGTCGGAAATCAGCTCGGTGATTTCACCGATCTCCTGCGAGGATTCGCCCAGGCGCTTGATGCGCTTGGATGTGTCCTGAATCTGGTCACGAATCGAGTTCATGCCGCCGATCGCGTTCTGCACGGCCTTGAGACCCGAATCCGCGGCCTCCAGCGACTGGCGCGCCACCTGGGCCGATTCCTGAGCCTGCGAGGAAACCTCGTTGATGCGGCCTGCCATGTGCAGCACGGACTGGCCGGTCTCGCGAATCTCGCGCAGCTGCTCGGTCGAGGCGGCCAGCAGCTCGGTGGAGTTGGCATCCACCTCGGACGTGGTCTGGGCCACGCGGGTCGCCGTCTTCTGCACGCTGCCCACCAGCGCGCGCAGCTCTTCCACCGTGTAGTTCACCGAGTCGGCGATGGCGCCGGTAATGTCCTCGGTCACGGTCGCCTCCTGGGTCAAATCGCCTTCGGCCACGGACTGCAGCTCGTTCATGAGCCGCAAAATGGCCGCCTGGTTGGCGTCATTGACGCGCTTGGCTTCCTGCTCCTGCGCACGCGCTTCCTGCTGGCGGCGTTCGGCAGCGATCTGGCGGTTGCGGCTGTCCTGCAGCTGCACGCGCGACAGGCCAACACCGCACACCAGCACCAGCAGCACCAGCAGCACCAGGGCGCTCAGCTCCACGAGATCCACGCCCGCGCCGCTGCGCAGCTTGTCCTGCAGATCCTCCAGTTGCAGTCGCAGCGGCTCGCTGTCGGTGTTGATGATCTTCTGGGCTTCCCGGGCCGACACCAGGCCCTGCAGATTGCCCAGAATGGCGCTGGCCTGGCCGCGCGTTTGCTCATAGAGCTTGATCAGGGACTCCAGCTGCTCGCGCGTCTGTGCATCGCGCGTGGCCGGCAGGCGCAGCTCGTTGCTGCCGTTGAGCAGGCCTTCTGCAATTTCCTTGAACGAATTCAAGTCCTTGCCCAGCAGGAAAACGGCCTCGGAGCTCACGCCTTCGGAGGTCTGGAACTCGTTGGCGGACTTGCCTATGCGCTGGGTCAGCATCACCAGCTGGCCTGCGGCCGAGATTTCGGCCGGGCTCGCGCCCTGCTGCAGCTTGAGCGAAGCCACGGTCTCGGCAATCTCCAGCAGGTCGAAGGACTCGCGGTTGATCGTCGTCAGCGCATCGCCGACCTGGGTCAGAATGCTCTTTTGCCCCATGATGATGCGCGCATTGCTCTCTGCACGCTCCATGAGTGGAACGATCTTGCCAAGCTCCTCGGCATAGCCGCCACTGACGGCGGCAACGGAGAGCCCGTCGTCCCCGGAGGCCACGGCCCGCACGTTGCGCGCCAGAATGCTGAAGCTGTCCTGCACGTCATCGAACGCGGAAGCCGCACCCGTGAGAGCCTGGGAAGAGGCCTTGGCCAGACGCTGGGACTGCATCAGGGCCTGGCCCGTCACGGCCAGCTGCTGTGTGGAACGGCTGGACTGATACAGCACCCACACCGACAGCAACACCAGCGCCAGCACGAAGGCGCCCATCAACATGGACAGCGTGCGCTGGTGCCTGGCCGCGGGCGCCCGCCCCAGCAAGGGCAGCGACACCAACTCCAGATCCGCAGGCCGGGAAGCGCCCTCGCCTGCAGCCTCGTCCTCCAGAGGGACATCCAGCGCATACATGTCCTGCAAGACCGTGTCGCCCAGCATGCTGTTGCTGCCGTCTGCCTCGGCAGGCCGGCGTTGAAACCAATTCCCAAAACGTTGAGCTAGTGACATGGAATAGCTTTCAGAAATTCAAGCACGGATGTTGAGGAACTCAGCAGCCTGGGAGAGCTGCTGTAGATTCAACTCTTGCCAGTGCTGGCCTGAAGCATCGACATGCACAGGACCCAAGAATGCGGATGCCGTCTCCTTCGGCCGCTCCGCATGAACAAAATCGCTTGCCGCTCGCAGACCCTGAAGCTTGTCGACCAGCAGGGCCGCATTCACTTCCAGTGCGGCATTCAGTCCGAGCAGGCTGGACTCGGCCAGTTGCACCTCGCTGCGCGGGCAGGCATGGCCCAGCAATTCGGCAAGGTCGGCGACCCCCGAAAGCGTGCCCCGCAGATTGGCAATGCCCAGAAACCAGGGCTTGGTATAGGGAACCGGCTGCACGCCGGTCCAGGGAAAGATCTCGCCCGACTGACTCAATGGCAGCAGGTAGCCACGCCCTCCAGCCTGCACGGCCAGCCAGGCGGCAACCTGAACCCCCTCATTGCGCGCTGCCTGGAGGCGCCCGCTCAGACGTGACTGCAGATCACGCAGTGCTTCACGATTCGCCATGAATCAACCCAGGGCCGCGATCTTGGCCTGCAGTTCGGCAGCATCCACGGGCTTGGTGATGTAGTCGCGTGCACCCTGACGCATGCCCCAGACCCGGTCGGTTTCCTGGTTCTTGCTGGTGCACATGATGATGGGCAGGTCCGAATACAAGGGATCGCGCGTGATGGCACGGGTCAGCTGAAAACCGTTTTGCCCAGGCATGACCACGTCCATGAGGATCAGATCGGGCTTTTCTTCGGCCAGGCAGCGCATGGCCTGCTCGCCGTTTTCTGCGGATCGCACCTGCAGCCCCAGTCGCTGCAACAGATCGGTAAGGAACATCAATTCGGTTTTCGAATCGTCCACGACCAAGACTCTGTGGATCGTCATCACACTGCTCCTAGGGGTTGTTTACTGAACTGCTCCACAGCCTGTAGCAGTTGGTCTTTGGTAAAGGGTTTGGTCAGATATTCCTGGCAACCCACCATGCGCCCACGCGCCTTGTCAAAGACGCCGTCCTTGGACGAGAGCATGACGACGGGGGTGTCGGAAAACCGGGAATTGCGCTTGATGATGGCGCAGGTCTGGTAGCCATCGAGCTTGGGCATGAGAATGTCGCAGAAAATCAGCTGAGGCTGGTAGTCATTGACCTTGGAGAGTGCATCAAAGCCGTCGTCGGCCAGAAGCACCTCGTATCCACCCTGACGCAGGAAAATCTCGGCGCTGCGACGAATCGTATTGCTATCGTCAACCACCAAAACGCGCAGGGGCGCAGCTGTTGTTGTTGTCACTTTGAAGCCTCCCAGAAATGTAGCTATTGGCTTGGGTTGGTTCCCGAGCTCAGATCTCAACCATCTCGAAGTCTTCCTTGCGCGCACCGCATTCGGGACAGGCCCAGTTCATGGGGACATCTGACCAGCGTGTGCCGGGCGCTATGCCATGATTCGGACTGCCTTGTTCCTCGTCATAGATCCACCCGCAGATCAAACACATCCAAGTTTTAGGTTCCGTCACAGCTTAAAGGGCCTTCACATAGAATGCAACGATTGTATCTAGTCCCAACCCTCGGCAAGACCGACACAAACGAGGGTGCGCCATGGCACTGAACACTCCCAGCACCCCTACTCCAGAGACCGAGGCCGATGATACGACCCCGGTCTGCGTCATGGTCTTCAACGCCAGCGACCCCACCGGAGCCGGTGGCCTGTCGGCCGACATTGCCACCATTGTCTCGGTCGGCGGCCATCCGCTGCCCATCATCACGGGCGCCTACTCGCGCGATACCAGCAAGCTCTACGAGCACTACGCCTTTGATGACGAGGCCGTTGCCGAGCAGGCGCGTACCGTGCTCGAAGACGTGCCCGTCGCAGCCATCAAGGTGGGCTTTGTGGGCAGTCCGGGCAACCTCGCAGCGATTGCAGAAATCTCCTCGGACTACCCCGACATCCCGGTCATCAGCTACATGCCCGACCTGTCCTGGTGGGACGAGGATCAGCTCGACCAGTATCTGGATGCGTTCAAGGAGCTTGTCCTGCCTCAAACTTCCGTGTTGGTTGGAAACCACAACACCCTGTGGCGCTGGCTGCTGCCCGACTGGAGCAGCAGCCGCAGCCCCACGGCACGCGACATCGCCATGGCCGCCGAGGCCCTGCAGGTGCCCTATGTGCTGGTCACGGGCATGCCGCTGCCCGAGCAATATGTGGACAACACCCTCGCCACGGCCCAGAGCATTCTGGGCAACAGCAAGTACGAGCTGTTCGATGCCAGCTTCATCGGCTCGGGCGATACCTTGTCGGCTGCACTCACGGCCCTGATCGCCAGCGGCAACGACCTGGGTCTGGCCACACAGGAAGCCCTGGAGTATCTGGACCGCAGCCTGGATGGCGGCTTTCGCCCCGGCATGGGTCACTTTCTGCCCGACCGCATGTTCTGGGCCCAGCCCGAAGAATCGGATGCCGACTCGGAAGCCGAGTCCGGCATCGACAACCCCAGCGAAACCAAGCCCCTAGAGGGCTTTGTGATGCCACCCCATGACACAAAGCACTGACCTGAATCTCTCCATCTTCGAGCGCGCCAAGCGCGTCATCCCCGGCGGCGTCAACTCCCCCGTGCGCGCCTTCAATGCCGTGGGCGGCACACCGCGCTTCGTGCGCCGCGCCCAGGGCGCGTATTTCTGGGATCAGAACGAGCAGCAGTTCACCGACTACATAGGCTCCTGGGGCCCGATGATCCTGGGCCATGGCCACCCCGAGGTGCTGGCCGCCGTCCAGGCCGCAGCTCTCGAAGGCTTTTCGTTCGGCGCACCCACGGAGCGCGAGGTCGTGCTGGCCGAGAAGATTCTGTCCCTCATGCCCTCGATGGACATGGTGCGCCTCGTGAGCTCGGGCACGGAAGCCGGCATGAGCGCGCTGCGCCTGGCTCGCGGCTATACGGGCCGCAACAAGATCGTCAAGTTCAACGGCTGCTACCACGGCCATGCCGATGCGCTGCTGGTCAAGGCCGGCTCGGGCCTGGCCACCTTCGGCGCCTCGTCCTCGGCCGGCGTGCCCCAGGATGTGGTCAAGGACACCGTGGTGCTCGAGTACAACGACGTGAGCCAGCTGGAGCAGGCGTTTGCCCAGTTCGGCGGCGACATCGCCTGCGTCATCATGGAGCCGATTGCGGGCAACATGAACTTCGTGCGCGCCAGCGTCGACTTCACGCGCCGCATTCGCGAGCTCACGCGCGAGCATGGCGCGCTCATGATCTACGACGAGGTCATGACCGGTTTTCGCGTGGCCCTGGGCGGCGCCCAGAGCGTCTACGCCCAGCAGATCCCGGGGTTCGAGCCCGACATCACGGTCATGGGCAAGGTGATTGGCGGCGGCATGCCGCTGGCCGCCTTCGGTGCGCGCCGCGCCATCATGGAAAAGCTCTCGCCCCTGGGCCCGGTCTACCAGGCGGGCACGCTGTCGGGCAACCCGATTGCCACGGCCTGCGGGCTCAGGACGCTGGAGCTCATCAGCGCCCCCGGCTTCCATGAAGCCCTGCACGCCAGGACCGGCAGGCTCATGGCCGGCCTCAAGGCCGAGGCCGATGCGGCCGGCATTCCCTTCAGCGTGGACCACCAGGGCGGGCTGTTCGGCTTTTACCTGCTGCCCGAGCTGCCCGCCACCTGGGCCGAGGTCATGAAGACCGATGGCGCGCTGTTCAACCGCTTCTTCCACGGCATGCTGGAGCGCGGTCACTACTTTGCGCCTGCGCTCTACGAGGCCGGCTTTGTGAGCGCCGCCCACACGGAAGCCGATATCGACAAGACCGTGCAAGCCGCGCGCGAAGTATTCAAGACGCTCTGACGCCAGCCACCACCGCAAGAGCCCGCCTTCGCGGGCTCTTTCTCATTGCATCGGCCGAAACGCGCGGCGTGCCTGCTCCACCTGGTTGCGCACGGCACAGCCCGGCGCGTGGTCGTTGACCAGACCCATGGCCTGCATGAACGCATAGACCGTGGTCGGGCCCACGAACTTCCAGCCGCGCCTCTTGAGCTCTGCGGACAAGGCCCGGGACTCGGCCGTCTGGGCGGGAATGTGCTCGCCCAGGCTCGGCGTCTGCGGCATGTGGCGCCAGAAGAAGGCGGCCAGCGAGCCCTCGGTGGCAACCATCTCGACGGCACACCGGGCATTGTTGATCACGGCCTCGATCTTGCCCCGGTGGCGCACAATGCCCGCGTCCTGCAGCAGACGCTGCACCTCCGCCTCGCCAAACTCCGCGAGCTGACAAAAATCAAAGCCCGCAAACGCGCGGCGAAAGTTCTCGCGCTTGTTCAGGATCGTGAGCCAGCTCAGCCCCGCCTGGAAGCCTTCGAGGCAGAGCTTCTCGAACAAGCGCCTGTCATCGGCGACCGGGTAGCCCCATTCGCGATCGTGATAGCCCTGGTAGAGCGCCGAGCCCAGGCACCAGCGGCAGCGCGCAACCCCGTCTTCGCCAAGTTCTGTATCAGCCATGCCGGCACTGTACGCAACAAAACATCGGGTCAGACCGCATGCTCATTATTTTTGATAGCTGCTTGCGCGCAACTGTTCTAGGTTTTAAGTAGAAAACGCCTTGAAACCAATGACTGACAAGCGCTAGGCGCTCTCTTTTTTCAAGGCATCCGACCTGTGTGCCAGGCGCGAGTGGTGCCTGCCGTACAGCAGGTAGACCAGCAGGCCCACGGCCATCCAGGCCAGAAAGCGCAGCCAGGTCAGCGTGGTCAGGTTGAACATCAGATAGGTACACAACAGCGCCGAAAGCAGGGGCAGCACCGGCACCAGGGGCACGCGGTAGCCGCCCTTCCAGTCGGGGCGCTTCCTGCGCAGCACCAGAATGCCGATGCTCACCACCACAAAGGCCGAAAGCGTGCCGATGTTGATCATCTCTTCGAGCAGCTCCACCTTGGTGAAGCCCGCCAGCACCGCGATCACCGCGCCCACCAGCAACTGCAGCCGCACGGGCGTCTTGCGCGTGGCCGAGGTCAGGCTCCAGCTGCGTGGCAGCAGGCCGTCGCGGCACAGCGCCAGCAAAATGCGCGCCGCCCCCATGAGCAGCACCATGACCACCGTGGTCAGCCCCAGCAGCACGCCGACCGCAATCACCTGGGCCGCCCAGGTTGCGCCCACGCTCATGAAGGCCGTGGCCAGGGACGGATTCTCGGCCTTGGCCAGCTCCGTATAGGGCACCATGCCCGTGAGCGCCAGCGTGACCAGGATATAGAGCAGGGTCACCAGGGCCAGACCGCCGAAGATGCCGCGAGGTATGGTCTTTTGCGGCTCCTTGACCTCCTCGGCCGAGGTCGCCACCACATCGAAGCCTATGAAGGCAAAGAACACCAGCGAGGCCCCCGAGATCACCCCCAGCCAGCCGTACTGGCTGGGCTGGGCGCCGAACAGCCAGGCCAGCATGGGCTGGCCCCAGACATCGCCGGTCACGCCATGGCCCACCACAGGCGGCTGGGCCGGGGGCACAAAGGGCGTGAAGTTCTTCAGATCCATATAGGTGAAGCCCACCACGATCACGAACAGCGTGATCGCGATCTTGATCAGCGTGAACACATTGTTCACGCGCGCCGATTCGCGCGTGCCCAGAATCAGCAGCACGGTGAACACCGTCACGATGAAGAACGGCCCCCACTCCAGACTGATCGCACCCAGATGCAGGGTGCTGGGAATGTCCACGCCCGCCGTGGCAAACACCGTGGACAGGTAAATGCCCCAGTACTTGGCGATCACCGCGCCTGCCGCAATCATCTCCAGCAGCAGATTCCAGCCGATGATCCAGGCCAGACCCTCGCCCAGCGTCAGATAGGTATAGGTATAGGCACTGCCCGTGACGGGCACGCTGGAGGCGAACTCCGCATAGCACATGGTGGCCATGGCACAGGTCAGCGCCGCCAGCACAAAGGAAAAGATCACGGCCGGGCCCGCAAAACTGCCCGCAGCGCGCGCGCCCACGGAAAAAATCCCCGCGCCCACAGCCACGGCCACGCCCAGAATGGCCAGGTCGAACACGCCCAGGCTGCGCTTGAGCTGGCGCCCCGGCTCATCCGAATCGGCCAGAGCCTGCTCTATCGTCTTGGTTTTCAACCACTGCATGCAATTCCTTTGGTGAGCCCAAAGGCTTGCACGGACATGCGCTTGCATGCGTGGCCCAAGCCAGGGAGCCGTAAAAGGGTTCACAGCATAGGCAGCAAGCCGACTAAGCACAAACCCTTAATCGCTTAACCCAGAAGCCTTCTATGTTTTGTGCGATTGGCGCTGTGGCAGATCGGTCTCAGCATGCCTGGCCGCTGGCTTGGGCCTTGATGCGGTACATGGCGGCATCGGCCTTTTGCAGGGCATCGCCGGCATCCGTGGCATGCGGAGACAGACAGACCACGCCGGCACTGACACCGGCATGCGCAAGACTCAGGCCATGGGCAAGCTCCAGGCTGAAGTTCGAGGCCTGGGTCAGGCGCTGCTGCAGATCGCGCACCACGGCATCGCCGTCTTCCGCAAGAGTCGGCCCCGAGCCTATGAACACGAATTCGTCGCCGCCGAAGCGGGCCAGCATGTCGCCGCTGCGCAGGCATGAGGCCAGCCGCTCGCTGACCGCGCACAGCAAGGCATCGCCGACCTCGTGGCCATGCTCGTCGTTGACCTGCTTGAGGCGATTGAGATCGATGAAGCCCACCAGCACCCATTCGTCGCTGCGTGCACTGCGCGCAATCAGCCGGCCCAGCTCATCGGTAATGCAGCGGCGGTTGGGCATGCCGGTCAGGGGATCGAGCAAGGCCAGGGCTGCAAGCTCGCGGTTGCGCAGATCCAGGGTCTCGATCAGCTGCTCGCGTTCAAGGCGCTCGGCAATGAGTCTTGCAAACAGCGGCAGCAAGGCCTGGAGCGGCTCGCTCAAGCAGGCCTTTCCCTGACTTGCGGCACACAGGCTGCCATAGAGCCGGCCATCGGAAAACCGCAGGGGCACGCTCGCATGGCTGCGTATGCCCAGCTCCCGCGCTGTGCTGCAGCTCTCCCAGAAGACCTCGACATCGGCCGCATGCATGCAGCCTTCCTCAAGTGCCCGCTTGCACAGGCTGTCATTCCAGCGCATGCGCAGGCCTTGCGTGATCTGCAGCCCGCTGGAGTTGTGCGCAAAAACCACCTGCTGCAGACCCTTGCCCTCATCAAGACTGGTCAGATAGGTGGACTCGAACTGGCCCGCATTCCCCAGCATCTGCAGCAAAGAGCGTATGAACTCCTGCAGCGTCTGGGTCTTGTTCAGGGATTGCGACAAGCGCTCGATGATTGACTGCATGCCATGCCTTTGAGAGATCTGGCCCGGAGACCGGGCTCCAGGGGCTTGAAAAGTTCAGGCATTTTCATCTTCATGGACTGGATATGAAAGCTATTTGCAGCATCCATCTGGGAATCGGGCGCAAATATCCTTGTACGCCCAGAAATATGTGCGCAGGATGGCGGCCATTCAGTCCTCCACGCGCGGCCAGATCACCTGTACGCGCAGGCCCTTGAGCGTGGGTGAGGCATCCAGCACCAGCCGCGCGCCATGGCGTGTCGCAATCGCCTGCACGATGGCCAGGCCCAGGCCGTTGCCAGGCACCTGGCCGGCGCCCGCGCCGCGCATGAAGCGGCGCAGCACCTGCGCGCGCTGGGCCGGGTCAATGCCCGGGCCCGAGTCCTCGACGATCAGCGCCCGGCCCTGTGCATCACTGCGCCAACGAAGGTCCACACGCCCGCCTGCCGGAACGTATTTGATGGCGTTGTCCAGCAGATTGCGCACCAGGGTGCGCAGGGCCTGGGCATCGCCTCTCAGCCCGAAGGGGCGCATCCGGGCCAGCTCCTCGCCAAGCCCCAGGTCCAGGTCTTTTTGCCGGGCGGCCACGGCCGTGTCGGCCAGGGCCTGGGCCACGACCTGGGCGAGATCGACCAGGGGCAGCTCCTGCAGCGGCAGGCCCTGGGTCTCCTGGCGCGCCAGATCCAGCAATTGCTCGACCAGGCGCTTGGCCCGGTCTATGCCGGCCGCCAGGCGCTCGCATGCCTGGGCATGCGCGGCCGCATCCGGCGCTTTTCTCAACACCTGCAACTGCAGTTGCAGCGCGGCCAGGGGCGAGCGCAGCTCATGGGCCGCATCGGCCACGAACTGCTGCTGGGCCTCGAAAGCCTGGCCCACACGCAGCAGCAGCGCATTGAGCTCGGCCACCAGCGGCCGGACCTCGTCAGGCAGACCCTGCTCGGGCACAGGCGCCAGGTCTTCGGGCTGGCGTGCGGCCAGCTCATGGCGCACGCGCTGCACCGGGGCCAGGGAACGGCGCACCACCAGCCATACGGCCAGGGCCAGCAGCGGCGCAAGCAGTGCGATCGGCAGCAGGCTGCGCCATGCGGCCTCGCGCGCCAGCGCACGGCGCACCCGCATGTCCTGGGCCACCTGTATCACCTGGGAGCGGGTCTGCAGCGAGAACACGCGGTACGTCGTGCCGCGCGCCCGCACGTCGGCAAAGCCCAGCACGGCCATCTGCGGCAGGGCCGCGCCCAGCGCGGACTCGAAGATGCGCAGCCCCTCGTTGGTCCAGACCTGAACGATGAGCTCGTGGTTTTCGTCCTCCTCGGGCGTGCCCTCGGGCCTGCCCTTGGCATCCACGGGCAGGCCGGCGCGCAGCGCAAACGCCGTCTGCTGCATCTGGTAGTCGAACAGCGCATCGGTCTGCACCAGCGCATTGCGATAGGCAAGCGCCCCCTGAAGCAGGGCCGTGAAGACAATCGCCGCACCGATGAACAGCAACAGCCGTCCGCCCAGGGACGAGAGCTGGCGGCCTGCAGAGCCTGCCCGCGAGGCCGGGAGCCGGGACAGCCAGTGCATCATGCTTTGGGCAGCATATAGCCGACCCCGCGCACATTGAGGATGACGGCCGCGCCCAGCTTTTTGCGCAGGCCGTGGATATAGACCTCGATGGCATTGCTGCTGACCTCGTCGCCCCAGCCATAGAGCTTGTCCTCGATCTGCTGACGCGACAGCGTGCCGCCGGGTCTGGCAAGCAAGGCATCGAGCACGGCCCACTCCCGCCCCGAGAGCACGACGTCCCGGCCCTGCACGCTGGCCTCGCGCGTGGCCGGGTTGAGGCGCACGCCATCGCGCTCGTACAGCGGCTCGGCGCCTGCGGCCGCGCGCCGCGCCAGGGCGCGCAGCCTGGCCAGCAGCTCGTCCATGTCATAGGGCTTGAGCACATAGTCGTCGGCTCCCGCATCCAGCCCCGCAATGCGGTCGCGCACCGCATCGCGGGCCGTGGCCACGAGCACGGGCGTACGGTCACGACGCGCGCGCAGCCGGCGCAGCAGTTGCAGTCCGTCAAGACCCGGCAGACCCAGATCGAGCAGCACGATGTCATAGTGATGCCCGTGCAAGACCGCATCGGCCTGCAGCCCGTCCCGGACCCAGTCGACGGCATGACCCTCTCCGCGCAGCAGGGTCTGCACGGCCTCGCCTATCATGAGATCGTCTTCAACAAGCAAAAGGCGCATGGACCGAGCATAGCGGTCCATGCGCCTTTTGCTGCAGGCCCTGGCAAATCCCCAGCAGCCATTGCAGGATCCAGCAGCCGGGTCAGCGCGCCTCGTACAGGCGGTGCGGCGTAGCCACAGGATCTGCCCGCAGCATCAGACCGCGGCCTCGAGCTGGGGCATGGCCATGCGGGCCTTGGTCAGCGCCATGCCCAGATTGGCCGTGCGGCGGCAGACGAAGACGGCGATGTAGTCGGGCATCTTCTTGCCGCGTATGAAAACGTGGATCAGGTTGTCGCTATTCACGATCAGTTCCTGGAAGTAGTGATGGCCGTCATCCTTGAGGCCGCGGGACTTCTTGAACAGGGTCTCGATCATGGACACATTCGGGCCATTGAACAGATCGGCCGTGGCTGCCGCCACGAGATCGATGACCTCGCGCGGGTGGGAATCCACGGTGCGGATGGCAAGCAACATGCCCGAGGCCGCATCCACATAGCCTATGGCAACGCATTCGGGCACAGAGCCAGCCACCTGGCTGAGAGTATTGTCCAAATTCATCGTGCTTCTCCTTTGGGGGTCATTGAAATTTCTGGGTCAGCCCATCTTGTGCAGCAAGGCCATCTCGTAGTCGTGCAGCAAAGTCTCCTGCGCCTCGGACTGCACATATTTGGCGTCGATGAGTCTTACGCGGCGCAGGGCCTCGGCGGCGGTCAGCCCTTCGCGCACCAGCCAGGCGGCGAGCACGGTTCCCGTGCGGCCTATGCCGGCCAGGCAGTGCACGGCCAGCACTTCACCGGCGCGCAGCATGGCCGACATGCGCGCCAGCAACATCTGGATCTGGGCCACCGTGGGCGGCTCGTGGTCGTACACGGGCAGATGCAGGTTGCGCAGACCGTGGCGCTGCAGGGGCTCCTGCGGCAAATCCTTTTCCGTGAGCGTGATCAGCACCGTGATGCCGCAGCGGCGCAAGGCCTGCAGATCCGAATCCATGTCATGCACCACGCCGGGCCAGGGTGTGCCCCCGAGGCGCCCCGGCACCAGCCAGGCAAAGCCCGTGGGACCACGGCTTGCAGGCACGGCCTGGGCATTCGCCTCCAGAGGCTTCCAGTCCACGAGAACGGCGGGGTTGACCGCGCGCGGCACAAAGGCCGGCGCGGCATCCGCGAGCGATGTGAACGAGGGCTCGGGCAGGCTGCCCGCCAGTCTTTCCTGCCCGGACTCAGGCTCTGATTCAGGTTCAGGCTCGGGTTCTGCTGCGGGCTCGGCGCCCGTCTGCGGCAGCTCGGCAGCGACCTGGGGCTCGTCCTCTGCGTCCTGCAGGAATTCGGCAATCGCCTCCAGGGCTGCCTGGGGCAGGGGCGGAGGCGGCTCGATGCCCTCCTCCAGATCCTCGGCGCGCGAATCGGGCGAGGCCACGGCACAGCTGCCGGTGCGCACGAATTGCTGGCCCGCCAGCGACAGGGGCGCGCGCAGAAAATCCTCCATGCTGCGCGCTTCCTGGACACGGCCGCCGGCGAGCAGCAGCATGTTCCCGGCCAGGGATTGGGCGTGCTGCTGCTGGTGCGTGCTCATGAGCACGCTCATGCGCGAGGACAACTGGCGCAGCAGCTCCAGCAGTTCGAAGGCTTCATAGCCCTCAAGCCCCACCGTGGGCTCGTCCACCATGAGCACGGCGGGCTGCATCAGGGCTTCGCGCAGGATCGCCACCGCACGCTGCTGCATGGTCGGCAGGCTGATGGCCGGCGTCTCGAAGCGATGGGCCAGCTCGGCCAGACCCAGTGTCTCCAGCTGATCCGCACACCATTCACGCAGCTCGCCCAGGCCCAGTTGCAGGCTGGGGCGCACCAGCTCCACCAGGGCGTCATACGTGCTGGCCCGCATCAGCCTGGCCTGCTGCTGCACCAGGCGCGGGGCTTCAAGACCGGGCTGCCAGAGCACGCCCGCATAGCGCACGCTGCCCCAGCGTCGAAACCGCGGATTGCCCGAATTCAAGTCGGCAAGAGTTCTCAGCAGGGTGGATTTGCCCGAACCCGAAGGGCCGAGCAAGGCCGTCACACCGCGCGCGGGAAGCCAGAAATCCACTTCCGACAAGATCACGCGCGCACCAAAAGAAGCACCCAGGCCTGCAACCTGCAAGCCGTATTCCTGCTCCAATGCCTTTTCCCCTCAAGTAAAAAAGCGCGCGAAAAGCCAGAAGGCGCGCTTTGTTTTTTAAGACCTCGCAGGAAATCCCGGCAGCCCTGCACGTCGATGACAGGGCGAGTCCAAACTGTCCAACTAGCGCAATTCTCCACAAAAAGAAACACTGTTCACACAAAAAGACGATTATTAAAATAATTCAAACGATATCGTTTACCCGATAGCTTGACCAACAAGCCCTGTTTTCTGCGCCATCGGACCTGTTCCGCAAGAGGGCGCCAGGGCCCGGAAACAGGCCAGCGCTGGCCGGATCACGGACCCGGCCATGGGCTCAGCCCAGTTGCACCGGCACGAAGATGCGGTTGCCATCGCGCCAGATCAGCAAGGCCGCGGTCTTGCCGGCCTTGCCCAGGGCTGCATGCACATCGGCGGCCCTGGCCGCAGCCACGCCGTTGATGGACAGCAGCACATCGCCGGGCTCTATGCCGGCCTCGGCCGCAGGGCCGCTGGCATCGGCCACGAGCAGGCCGGCCTCGGTGCCGACCTGCTGCTTTTCCTGGGGCTGCAGCGGGCGCAGCATCAGGCCCAGGCGGTTCTTGTCCTGCTCTGCAGCGTTTTGCGCCATCTTGGCGGGCTTGTCGCTGGCATCGCCGAGCTCGGCCGTGATGCGCCTGGCCTGGCCGTTGCGCCAGACCTCGAACTCCACCTTCTGCCCAGGCTGGGCCTGACCCACGAAAGCCGGCAGATCGCCCGAACCGATGATGGGCTGGCCGTCCACCTTGCGCACCACATCGCCGGGCTCAAGCCCGGCCTTGGCGGCCGGACCGTTCTTGTCCACGCTGGCCACGAGCGCGCCTTCGGGCCTGTCGAGCTTGAAGGAGTCGGCAAACGCCTGGTTCACCTCCTGCACGGAGACACCGAGTCGTGCGTGCCGCACCTGGCCCGTGCTCACGATCTGCTGCTGAACCTTGCTCACGACCTCGATGGGAATCGCAAACGCCACGCCCTGAAAGCCGCCCGAGCGCGAATAGATCTGGCTGTTGATGCCCACGACCTCGCCGCGCGCATTGAACAGCGGGCCGCCCGAGTTGCCGGGGTTGATGGCCACATCGGTCTGCAGAAAAGGCACCATGGAATCGTCGGGCAGGGAGCGCCCCTTGGCGCTGACCACGCCCACGGTGGCGCTGTTCTCGAAGCCGAACGGCGAGCCTATGGCCAGCACCCAGTCGCCCACGCGCAGGTCGCTGGTGTGGCCGAGCTTGACCACGGGCAGGTCCTTGGCCTCGATCCTGAGCACGGCGACATCGGTCTTGGGATCGGTGCCCAGCACCTTGGCGCGGAATTCGCGCCTGTCGGTGAGCTTGACCGTGACCTGCCGGGCGCCCTGCACCACATGGGCATTCGTCAGGATCAGCCCGTCCCTGGAGACGATGAAGCCCGAGCCCTGGCCGCGCACCGGCATGTCGCGCCGGGGCTGCTCGCCCATGCCGGGAACGGGAATGCCGAAATGGCGGAAGAACTCGAAGAGCTGCGCATCGGGATCGAGCAGCCCTTCCCCGCCCTGGCGCTGCGTGGCTGCATCGCCCTGATCCTGCTCCATGGCACGGGCGCTGCCGACCACGCTGATGTTGACCACCGCAGGCCCGTTCTGGGCCGTGATGTCGGCAAAGCTCGGAGCCACCACGGATGCGGATGCCGGTGCGGGTGCCAACGCAGATGCGGCCCCGGGCTGCGCGGCCTGCACCTGCTCATGGCGCGAAGCGCCGACCAGCGAAGCCCCGGTAGCCCCCAGAGCCCCGATGGCACCGGCGGCCATCAGCGCCAGAACCAGGCGACGGGGAGTGGATAAGAGCTGGTTCATGACTGTCCTTTCATCGTGAAGATTCGATGAAGAAGAGTCTGAACACCAAGACTTAGACGGAGCTTAGAACGTGCCTGCAAAGCGCCACGCCAGCGCAGCAAGCCGCAGGGTTATCAAAAACAGAGCTGCTAGCGCTCTCTGCATCTCAGTTTCAGATGGTTTTTGATCTGAAATCAAGCACTAGCAAGCGCTGGCAGCTCATCAATTTATCAAGACTCAGATCAGATCCAACACCTTCTCTGGCGGACGGCACAGGGCTGAGCCCTTGGGCGTGACGACGATGGGGCGGTTGAGCAGCACGGGGTGGGCGGCCACGGCGGCAATCAGCTGCTCGTCGCTCACACCCGCATCGCCCAGGCCCAGCTCGGCATAGGCGGCTTCCTTGCTGCGCAGCAGCTCCCGCACGGGGACGCCCAGGCGCGCGATCAGAGCCTTGAGCTCGTCGGCATTCAGCGGCTGGGCCAGATAGTCGACGATGTGCGGCTCCAGCCCACGCTCGCGCAGCAAGGCCAGGGCCCCGCGCGAATTGCTGCAGCGGTTGTTGTGATAAATGGTGATTTCGCTCATGGCCTCGGAGTGTAGACCGCTGGCCGCCAGCGGCCTGCAGCCATCTTCCCGGCCCAGGCCTTTCAGGCCCGCCGCCTCAGGCGCTTTTTCTCAGGGTTCGGCTCAGCAAAATCACCGGCACCAGCCCCACGAGCACCAGGGCCAGCGACGGCAGGGCTGCCTCGCCCAGGCGCTCGTCGCGTGCGAGCTGGTAGGCGACCACGGCCAGCGTATCGCTGTTGAAGGGGCGCAGCACCATGGTCGCGGGCAGCTCCTTCATCACGTCCACGAAGACCAGCAAGGCGGCCGCGGCCGTGGAGCGCCTGAGCAGCGGCCAGTGCACGCGCGTCAGCACGCCCCAGGCACCCGTGCCCAGCATGCGCGCCGAATCGTCGAGGCTGGCAGGTATGCGCGCATAGCCGCTTTGCATGGACTGCAGGGCCACGGCGCAAAAGCGCACCAGATAGGCCCAGACGATGCCCAGCGCCGTGGCCGTGACCAGGCCTGCAAAACCCCACTCGGGCCTGGTCTGCTGGATCCAGCCCACGGGCAGCAGCAGGCCCACGACGATGACCGCGCCCGGCACCGCATAACCGAGGCTGGCCAGCTGGACCACGCCGCGTGTGAGGGCCGACTGCGGATTGCGCCGCACCGCGAAAGCCAGGGCCAGGGCCACCCCCAGCGCCAGCACGGCCGTGATCGCGCCCAGGCGCACGCTGCTCGCGGCCCAGTCCAGAAAACGGTCCCAGGGCAGCACCGACCAGTCCGAAGCCAGCGGCCTGAGCATGAACAGCACGGGCGCCACAAAGCCCATGATCACGGGCAGGCCGCAGACCAGCCAGGCCAGGGCGCAGCGCCAGCCGCCAAGGCGCACGGGCTGGGCCTCGGCCGAGCCCGCACGGCCCGTGCCGCCGGTCACGAAACGCATGCGGCGCTGGGCGCGCAACTCAAGCTGCAGCAGCAGCACGACCAGGATCAGCAGACAGGTGGCAAGCTGGGCGGCCGCAATGCGGTTGTCCATGGACAGCCAGGCCTTGTAGATACCCGTGGTGAACGTCTGTATGCCGAAATAGCTGACCACGCCGAAATCGGCCAGGGTTTCCATGACCACCAGGGCCACGCCCGCCGCCACGGCCGGGCGCGCAAGCGGCAAGGCCACGCTCCAGATGCGCCGCGCCAGCGATGCCCCCATGAGACGCGCAGCCTCCATCAGATGCGCGGCGCGCTCGCCCAGGGCCGTGCGCGCCAGCAGATAGACATAAGGGTAGAGCGAGAAGATGAACACCCAGACCGCACCGCCCAGGCTGCGCACCTCGGGCAGCAGACGGCCTTCCAGCCCGTAGCTCTCGCGCAGCCAGGTCTGCAACGGGCCGCTGAACTGCAGAAAGTCGGTATAGGCATAAGCCGTCACATAGGCCGGCATGGCCAGAGGCAGCAGCAGCAGCCACTCCAGCTGACGCCGGCCGCGAAAGTCGAACAGCGTCACGGCCGCAGCCGTAGCCGTGCCCACCACGGCTGCGCCCAGGGCCACCCACAGGCCCAGCCAGACCGTGGTCCAGAAATAACCGGGCAGCACGGTGGCCGCCATCTCGCGCAGGATGGCGCCCGTAGGCTCCTGGCCCAAGGGCAGCCAGGAGGCAAACACGGCAAGCACGGGCAGGGCCAGCACCGAGGCGATCAGCAGCAGACCAAGAGAGCGAAAGGCAGGAAAGAGGCGGCGCAAGAGTGAAGCTTTTGAAAAACGGATGGGGCGCGCAGCAGACCGCACGGCGACGGTGGCGCCCTGGCCTAAGCCGCAGCGCAAAAGCAAGAGAGTGCACACGGCGCCCCAATGCAAATGCGAATTCTAAGCATTCATCACCCCCTACAATTCGCCCATGTTTTTGACCGTCTCCGAACTCGGGGTGCGCTATCCCGGCCGCGACCAGCCTGCGGTGCAAGGCGTCTCGCTCAATCTTGCGGCCGGCGACATAGGCGTGCTCATCGGTCCTTCGGGCTGCGGCAAGACCACCTTGCTGCGCGCCGTGGCCGGCCTGGAGCCCGTGAGCAGCGGCGAAATCCGCATCGACGGCCAGCTTGTGGGCAGCGCCGGCTATGCGCTGCCGCCCGAGCAGCGCCGCATCGGCATGGTGTTCCAGGACTACGCGCTGTTCCCGCACCTGAGCGTGGGCCGCAACGTGAGCTTCGGCATCCACCACCTGCCCAAGGCCCGCCAGCAGCAGCGTGTGGACGAGGTGCTGGAGCTCGTAGGCCTGGCCGGCAGCGCACAGCGCTATCCGCACGAGCTTTCAGGCGGGCAGCAGCAGCGCGTGGCCCTGGCGCGCGCGCTCGCGCCCAGCCCCCAGCTCATGCTGCTGGACGAGCCTTTCTCCAACCTCGACGTGGACCTGCGCGAGCGCCTGGCCCATGAGGTGCGCGGCATTCTCAAGGCCGCAGGCGCCACGGCCTTGTTCGTGACCCACGACCAGCTCGAAGCCTTTGCGATCGGCGACATGATCGGCGTGGTCCACCAGGGCCGGCTGCAGCAGTGGGACGATGCCCACAGCCTCTACCACCGCCCGACCACGCGCTTTGTGGCCGACTTCATAGGCCATGGCGTCTTCGTACCCGCCAGACTGGCCCTGGACGGTCACGGCGCCGTGGTGGCGCGCACGGCCCTGGGCGAATTCACGGAAAAGCACAGCTGCCCCCTGCCCTCGCAATTTCCCGGCGGTGAATGCGATCTGCTGCTGCGCGCCGACGACGTGGTCCACGACGACGCCTCGCCCGTACAGGCCAGGATTACGCGCAAATCCTTTCGCGGCTCGGAATTCCTCTACACCTTGCAGCTCGCCAGCGGCCACAGCGTACTGGCCCATGTCCCCAGCCACCACGACCACGCCGTGGGCGAGTCGGTGGGCATACGCCTGGACATGGACCATGTGGTGGCCTTTCCCAGAGAGGCCGGGCAGCCGGCCTCCTAGAAGCCAAGACAAAACCCCTGATACATAAAACCGGCGCGGCCCAGGCCAGGGACAGCGAGCGAGGACCGCCCCCGCAGCGATGCTGTCGTCCAACGCCCGAAGGAAACGTCTCAGCTAAGCAAGCTATGGGGCACAACGCATCAAACCGGCGCAGCCCAGGTCAGGGACAGCCAGCAAGGGCCGCCCCGCAGCAAAGGCTGTCGTCCCCCTTCCAGGGGAAGCGGCTCAGGGGGTAGCCAATACATCCCCTATGCACATGTATTTGATCTCCACATAGTCATCCATGCCGTGGCGCGAGCCCTCGCGGCCCAGGCCCGACTGCTTGACGCCGCCAAAGGGCACATGCTCGCTAGCCAGAATGCCCACGTTCACGCCCACCATGCCGTATTCCAGCGCCTCGCCTACACGGAAGATGCGGCCCACATCGCGTGTGTATACATAACTGGCCAGGCCGAATTCCGTGGCATTGGCCGCGTCGATCACCTCCTGCTCGGTATGAAAGCGCAGCACGGGCGCCAGCGGACCAAAGGTTTCCTCGCGCGTGCAGGCCATGGCCGGCGTCACATCGGCCAGCACCGTGGGGGCGAAGAACTGGCCACAGCCCAGATCGCCCAGGCGCTGGCCGCCGGCCACCACGCGCGCCCCCAGGGCCAGGGCGTCATCGATATGGCGCTGCACCTTCTGCAGAGCGGCCTCTTCGATCAGCGGGCCCTGGACCACACCGTCGTCAAAACCATTGCCCACCTTAGCCTGGCGCACGCGCTGGGCAAGTTTCTCCACAAAGGCTTCATACACGCTGTCTTGCACATAAAAGCGGTTGGTGCACACGCAGGTCTGGCCCGAGTTGCGGTATTTGCTCGCAAAAGCGCCTTCCACGGCCGAGTCCAGATCGGCATCGTCGAACACGATGAAGGGCGCATTGCCACCCAGCTCCAGCGACAGCTTCTTGATGGTGGGCGCGCACTGGGCCATGAGGATGCGGCCCACCTCGGTGGAGCCGGTAAAGCTCAGGTGGCGCACCACATCGCTTTCGCACAGCAGCTTGCCGATGGCCACCGAATTGGCGCTGTCCGCGCTCAGCACATTGATCACACCAGCGGGAATGCCTGCGCGCTGGGCCAGCTCGGCCGCCGCCAGGGCCGTGAGCGGCGTGAGCTCGGCCGGTTTGACCACCACGGTGCAGCCGGCGGCCAGGGCCGGCGCCACCTTGCGCGTGATCATGGCCAGCGGGAAGTTCCAGGGCGTGATGGCCGCGCACACGCCAATCGGCTGGCGCAGCACCAGCAAGCGGCGGTTGTTGTCGAACGTGGGCAGGGTCTCGCCGTTGACACGCTTGGCCTCTTCGGCAAACCACTCCACAAAGCTGGCCGCATAAGCCACCTCGCCACGCGCCTCGGCCAGGGGCTTGCCCTGCTCGGCCGTCATGATGCGCGCCAGGTCCTCGGCATGCTCATTCAGCAGATCAAACCAGCGGCGCAGCAACTGGCTGCGCTGCTTGGCGGTCTGGCGCTTCCAGCTCTCGCCCGCAACCTGGGCCGCAGCCACGGCCTCGCGCGCCTGGTCCACACCCAGATTGGCCACATCGGCCAGATGCGCGCCCGTGGCCGGGTCATGCACTGCAAAGCGCGAACCACCCGCACACCAGCGGCCATTGACCAGCGCGTCAGTGCGCAGCAGGGAAGAATCATTCAGCGCCAGCAAAGGGCGCGAAGCGGTGTTGGAAGTCATGAAAATTCAATGAATGAGAGGCACAAAAAAACCGGCACCACAGCTGAGCCAGGACCGGTTTGTCGTAATGAATAACACCAAGCAAGCTTGGCCATAGCGCGCGCCACATAAAACTGGCGCGGCCCAAAGCGAGAGACAGCGAGCAAGGGCCGCCCCGCAGCGAGGCTGTCGCCCCCCTCCGGCGAAGCCAGAGAGCAACTGTGTTCAAAGTCAAGCGTTTTGAGAT
>NZ_AUCQ01000040.1 GCF_000429845.1 Comamonas composti DSM 21721 | reverse complement strand
CTGCAGCGTTGCTGGGCAAACTTGCTGACGTAGCCTGCACCTCCTGCGTTGCGCTCAATCTCTCGGCTGATGGTGCTTGGACTGCGTCCCAGAGCTCTGGCTATCGCTCGGATGCTTTGCTTTTGCTGCAAACCCAACGCTATTGCATGGCGCTCTGTTTCGGTGAGTTGTTCGTAGGTTCTGGCTATCAAAGTGGCCTCAATTCTGAAGGGTGTTGCACTTCAGATTTGAGGCCGCCAAGCCTTGATCCGCTTTACCATTCAGTTCGGAGACCGTATCTCCGCCAACTGAAGTCCGACCCGTTTACACAAAAATTCGGACACGCCCCGGGCCGTCATCGCCGCCAGCGTCTGCCAGCCCGGGCTCGCTACGATCAGCCAGCCTTGACTTCCAGGTTATCGCTAACCGACACCACACCCTTGACTTCCTTGGCGATCTCCACTACGCGGATTTTGAGTGCTTCGCTGTCCACGGCACCACTCAGGGTTACAACGCCGGCCTCGGTCCTGACTTCGATCTTGAGGGCATCGGCAGGCGACTCCTTGAGCAGAGCAGCCTTGATGGAAGTCGTGATCGCCGTATCATCCAGGGCCTCTTCGGCCTTCCCCATGGCTTCGCTGGCCGAGGACTCAAGCTTGCCAGCCCCCTCCTCCATCTTGGCCTGCGCATTGTCCAGAGCCTCTTCCGCCTTTCTGCCTGCCTCCTCCATGGTTTTCTGGCTTTGCTCCAGACCAGCATCCAGCCTTTGTCCGGCCGTCTGCTCATCAGGCGACTTGTTGCAGGCAGCCAGCCCGAAGGCCAGAGCAGTGATGGCGATAATCTTGCAGTGGCGTTGCATCATCAAGCACATGTGATCTCTCCTGTTCGTTATTAATTTTCACAAGCACAGTCGACTCTAGTGCCAGCTTGCCGTCCTCTGCATGCGAAGCCTACTCAAGCGATCGTAGGACAAGCCCTGACAAGCTCTTGACAACGCTTTGTTGCACTTGCACTCACAATAGCGGATATGCAATTTCCCCTGGCACGCTGGTTCCCGTTTCTCTCCTGGCCCCGCCCCTCCCCCGAGCTGCTGCGTGGCGAATTCTGGGCCGGAATGACCGTAGGTCTCATGCTGTTGCCACAGGGAGTCGCCTATGCAGCTCTAGCAGGAATGCCGCTGATCACAGGCATTTATGCCTCGATTGTCCCGGCCCTGGTCGCTGTATTGTTCAGCGGCTCGCCACGCCTTGGCGTCGGCCCCACGGCGCTCAGCGCTCTTCTTATAGGAGCATCCCTGACTGGCATGGCCGAACCGGGCTCAGCCCAATGGGTAGGCCTCGCAGCCTGGATGGCAATCGCCTCGGGCCTGGTCCAATGGAGCCTGGGACTAGCGCGCGCAGGCTGGCTGCTGAATCTGGTGACCTCGCCCGTGCTCACAGGCTTTACTCAAGCAGCCGCCTTGCTGATACTGGCATCCCAACTCCCTACACTGCTGGGCCTGCATGCAAGCTGGAGCGCAGTCTGGAATACGCCCTCCCTAAAGCATTTCGACTTTCAGGCCATTGGCTATGGAGTCCTTGGCATAGGTCTGCTGGTTGCAGCAAGGCGCTGGCGAGCAGCCTTCCCCTCGGCCATCTTCATCATTGCTCTCACAGGTCTGATCAGCTGGGCCACGGGCTATGCCAATCGCGGTGGTGCCGTTGTCGGCCACCTGCCAGCAGGCCTGCCTCATTTTCAGTGGCCAGACATGTTGAGCTGGGATGAGTTCAGTGCGCTCATCATGCCCGTGCTGGTCCTGTCTCTGGTCAGCTTTCTCGAAACGGCCTCCAGCGCCCAAGCCGAACACCAGCAGGCCGGCACACGCTGGAACGAGAACCAGGACTTGATAGCCCAGGGCCTGGCCAAGATCAGTGCCGGACTGTTCGGCTGCTTTGCAACCAGTGCCTCTTTCTCGCGTTCTGCCGTGAACCTGCTCGCTGGTGCCAAGACTGGCTGGTCCAATCTGTTCTCCATTTTGCTGGTCCTCATCGTCGTGCTGTGGTTCATTCCTGCGCTCTATCACGTACCCCAGGCGGCTTTGGCGGCGATTGTGGTCACGGCTGTGGCCAATTTGGTCAAGCCCCGTCGGCTGCTGCAACTGTTCAAAGTCTCACGCATAGAAGCCAGTATTGCCCTGACAACCTTGCTACTGACCATTGCCACGGCCCCTCGCATGTACTGGGGCGTTCTTGCAGGAATCGTACTGAGCCTCTGTCACTTTCTTTACCAGCGCCTGCACCCGCGCATCATCGAGGTCGGGCTGCACCCTGACGGCAGCCTACGTGACCGGCAGCTATGGCAATTACCGCCTTTGGCTCCTGAGCTGCTGGCCTTTCGCATGGATGCCGAACTGGACTTTGCTTCGGCATCTGCACTTGAGCGCCATGTGGTGGACGTCTGGGGCCAACATCCCCAGACCCGACATTTATGCCTGCTGGCCCAGCCCATCAACCGCATAGACATCACCGGCGTGGAAGCCTTTGTGCGCCTGCACACACTGGCCGCGCAACGCCGCGGCCAGCTCCACGTGGTTGGGATGAAGCTGCCTGTGGAACAGCGCCTGCAGCGAGCAGGCGCCTTGGAGCCCAACCCTTATCTCAGGCTTTACCGCACAGACACCGAGTTTCTGAGCCATTTACCCACGGCACTGACAATGTCGGACCATCTGACCCTGGCTGACAAAGAAGATCCTCACGATCGAGCCCCTTGAGGTCCAGTCAGAAGAAACGGCAATCCAGCATCAAGAACCAGGTTACAAGCTCCTCACCGTCGTAGCAGCGGGCAAGGTCATAGACATGCTCTAGGGCAAGCCGATCCGATAAGTCCTGTCCCCAGACTGGCGAGTGCCGAGAAAAAAACTGCTATTCGGCCCTTTGCGGGATTCCTCCATGCTGGACAATATTCGGAATCCCGACACTGCAACCGATATGAGCTCCCAAGATGGACTCAGCTGAAAACCCTGTGATGACAGAATTACTGGCCTCACCAATCTTCATGCCAGGGTCCATGTCCCTTGGTATGGCTTTGCACAGCCAGGCCAAGGGACGCATCATTGCCGTGACGAGTGGCAAAGGTGGCGTGGGAAAGACTTTTATATCCGCCAACCTGGCCGCAGCCCTGGCCCGTCATGGGCTCAAGGTTCTTGTTCTGGATGCTGATCTGGGCTTGGCTAATCTGGACGTGGTCCTGAACCTCTATCCCAAGGTCACGCTGCACGATGTATTCATAGGCCGGGCTGCATTGGCCGATGCCATACTGCCCACGGCTGGCGGCTACTCGGTTCTGCTGGCCGGCTCAGGCATGATTGAATACTCGCGGCTCACGCCCGAAATTCGCCAACAGTTCACCCACACCATAGAAGCGCTGGCACCACATTACGATATCGTGCTGCTCGATACCGGTGCGGGGATTTCAGATGTGGTGCTGTTCTCCATCTCCATGGCCACCGAAGTTCTGATCGTGGCCACGCCCGAGCCAACCTCGCTCACTGATGCCTACGCAGCCATCAAAGTCCTGGCAACCCAGCAAAAACGCAGGCAGATCCGCTTCGTGATCAATCAAGCCCAGCGCCCTGGCGATGGACGCGCCATCACAGGCCAATTGCAGCAGGTTCTGAACCGCTTTGTGAGCACGGGTTCTGGCGACCCCCTCAAGCTCGTGCATCTAGGCGACATTCCGATGGATGGTGCGGTACGTGACGCCATCATGCGCCGCCAACTGCTGCTGACCACGCTTCCAGGTGCACCAGCTTCACTGGCCCTCGCTCAATTGGCCAATAAAATCCGGAATCTGCTGAGCGCCGGAGCCTGATCGCGTCCTCTCGGGGCCAGGCAGCCCTCTTTTCTCTGCCCTTGTTTCGCCCTCTCTAGCCGTGCCTCATATTCTCAACATTTCCTGCTACAAGTTCGTGTACTTGCCTGATGCGACCGCGCTGCGTGAATCCTTGTCCCAGCGCGCCGGCGTCCTGGCGCTTAAGGGGACCATCTTGCTGGCCGAAGAGGGCATCAATTTCTTTCTTGCAGGTCCTTCCCAGTCAGTTCACGAGTTTGTCCGGCAGCTTCGCACCGATGCGCGTTTTGCAGACTTGGCTCCCAAGGAAAGTTGGTCCGACACCGTGCCGTTTCGCAAGATGCTGGTCAAAGTCAAGCACGAGATCATCCGCATGGATCACCCGGCCATCCGCCCAGCCTCGGGCCGCGCGCCTGCAGTCAGCCCGGCCACTCTAAGGCGCTGGCTGAGCCAGGGCCATGATGACGACGGGCGTGAGGTCGTGACCCTCGATACACGTAACGGCTTTGAGGTCGATGCCGGGGCATTCGAGCAGGCCGTAGACTGGCGCATCACCAAGTTCACCGAATTTCCGCAAGCCCTCCGAAAGCACAAGGCGGATCTGGCGAACAAGACCGTGGTCAGCTATTGCACAGGCGGCATACGCTGCGAGAAAGCAGCCATCTTGATGCAAGACGAAGGTCTGGAAAACGTGTTCCAGCTCGAAGGCGGAATTCTCAAGTATTTCGAGGAGACGGATGGCGCCTTCTACAAGGGGGGCTGCTTCGTGTTCGATGAGCGCCGGGTGCTGGACTCTGGCCTAGCCACCGAAGACCAGGCCAGGAAGACGGAGTAATTAATTGCGCGTTGTGTATGACAGGCGGACCTCATATGACGTTTGACACCCTGAATCACCCCATCGCGCAATACACTGGTTCAGCGCCAAGATGATCGTAAATGTGCTTTTGAAATTTAAAGTCGCCCATGGCGGATGCAGTTCCGGGATGACCTTGCCCCTGAAAAGTGTAGTGCTTAGCTTTGTTGAAAATCACGTCAATGGAGCAAGAAATGGCATACAAGCAAGTGCGTGCGCAATACACGCGAGAGTTCAAACAGGAGGCCGTGCGGCAGGTGCATAGCGGTCAGTCAATGGCGGCGGTGGCCAAGGTACTGGGCATCCCCAAGGCCAGTTTGGGCAATTGGGTGCGCTTGGAGGGGCGGGGGCAACTGGGCGGTTGTGTTGGAGATGACAAGGAGCCCCGGGTCACGGCAGAGCAGATGGAGATCAGCCGGCTGCGCGCTGAAAATGCACGCCTTCGTATGGAGTGTGAAATCACAAAAAAAGCGGCGGCGTACTTCGCGCAGGACACGCTGCGAGGTACGCCAGGATTGAGCAAATGAAGCGCCGTTACCCCGTGCGCCTGTCATGCGAGTTGCTGGAGGTCAGCGTCAGCGGGTACTGCAGCTGGCAACGCCGGCGTGGTGTTGCGGACACAGGCAAAGGTGCGCACTGTAGTGAGCAAGCCCTGCTGGTGCACATCCGTGCAATCCACGCCGAGGTGAAAGGCGAATATGGCTGGCCCCGCATGCACAAGGAACTATTGGCACGGGGCATTTGTGCGGGCAAGGAGCGAGTACGCACGCTGATGCAGCGGCACGGCATCAAGGCCAAGACCAAGCGCAAATTTGTGGTGACCACGGACAGCAAACATGGCTTGCCTGTGGCACCTGATCTGGTGCAGCGGCGGTTTACGCCTGCTGCCCCGAATCAGGTGTGGTGCAGCGATATCACCTACATATACACCGCTGAGGGTTGGCTGTACCTGGCAGCGGTCCTCGACCTGTTCAGCCGTCAGGTGGTGGGCTGGAGCCTGCAGCCCCACATGCAAACCAGCCTGGTCAAAGGTGCGCTGACCATGGCCCGGTGGCGACGCAGACCTGCACCTGGATTGATCTTCCACAGTGATAGAGGCAGCCAGTATTGCAGTCATGAATTCCAGAGGGCTCTGCACAAGTGGGAGATGCGCTCATCCATGAGCCGCAAGGGCAACTGCTGGGATAACTCGCCCACAGAAAGCTTGTGGGGCCGACTGAAAACGGCCTGTGTGCATGGGCAGAAGTTTGCGACCCGAGAGCAGGCCAGGAAGGCGGTGATGGACTGGATGGTCTTCTACAATCACCGCAGGCTGCATTCGGCGCTGGCTATCTCAGTCCTATGCAGTACGAGCAACGCTGGTACGAGGCACAGCGTAAAAAGGCCGCGTAGATCATGGGCTAAGAGCTACACAAAACAGGGGCAAGATCAATTTCAGAAGCATGATCATTAAACGCACCTTGAATCTCAGATACAAAAGCATCTGAAATTCATATATAGCAAGCGCTAGCAGCTATTTTTTCAGGAGCTGCTCCACGGCCTGGGCCGTGGCTGCGGCCGCGCCCTGGTGTTCAAGCAGAAAGCTGCGGCCATGGGCTCTGGCCTGCTCCAGCCTGTGCGGCGCGGCCACGCATTCCAGCGCCAGCGCCAGCGCCTCGCGCATATTCGCCACGCGCAGGGCGGCGCCCGCCTCACAAGCCTGGTCCGAGGCTTCGCTGAAATTGAAGGTGTGCGGCCCCAGCAGCACGGGGCAGCCGCAGGCCAGGGCCTCGATCAGGTTCTGCCCGCCCAGGGGCTCGAAGCTGCCGCCCATCAGTGCCAGATCGGCCAGGCCGTAGTACAGATTCATCTCGCCCAGCGAGTCACCGAGCCAGACCGTGTCATCGACCAGGCCCGGGGACGGCCCATCCGCCCACTGGCTGCGCCGGCTCACGCCCAGACCAGCAGCCGCCAGCAGCGCGGCGATCTCGTCAAAGCGCTGGGGATGGCGCGGCACGATCAGCCATTGCACCTGCGCGGCTGCCGCCCCCAGGGCCTGCAGCTCCGAGATCCACTGCGCCTCTTCGCCCTCGCGGCTGCTGGCCAGCATGACCACGGGCCTGGGCAAGGCGCTTTTCCAGCGCGCGGCCAGGGCCAGCTGGACTGCATCGGGCCGGGCGTCGAACTTGAGATTGCCGAGCACCGCCGGCACACGCGCCCCGAGCATGCGCAAGCGCCGGGCATCGTCTTCGCTCTGGGCCCAGACAGCGCTCAAGGCTTCGAAGCTGGGCCTGGCCAGGGCCGCAATGCGCAGTGAGCTGGCCAGGGACTTCTCGCTCAAACGCGCATTCACCAGCGCCAGCGGCACGCCCTCCTGCCGGCTGATGCCCACCAGGTTGGGCCAGACTTCGGTCTCCATGAGCAAGCCCATCGCAGGCCGGAACTGGCGGATGAAGCGGCGCACGGCGGCCGCGCTGTCCCAGGGCTGCCAGACCTGCAGATCGCCCGCGCGCAGCAGGCGCTGCCCTTCGGCACGGCCCGTGGCCGTGCCATTGGTGAGCAGCAGGCGCATGCCCGGCAGGCGCTCGCGCAGCGCGGCCAGCAGAATGGCGGCCGCACGCGTCTCCCCCAGGGAGACCGCATGCACCCAGATCCATTGACCGCGTCCCTCGCGCCCCAGGTCGGCAGGCTCGTAGCGGCCGAAGCGCTCTTTCTTGTGCTGACCGTAGGCGGGCTCAGCCCGGGCACGCCGCGCGAGCTTGCGCAGCAGCAGCGGTTGGGCCGCCCAGGTGGCGGCGTCATAGGCCGCGCGCGTCAGAGTGGTCTTCAGTGTCTGGCTCATCACGGTTCCCGGGAAGACAATGCCCCAGGCCTTTGAAGTGGCTCAGTGAGCGGCGGCGCCAAAGCACGCGTCGGGCTTGACGCGCGCCAGCAGCGCGCGCATCTGTTCTTCTATGCGTTGCAGGGCCTGGGGCGTCTGGCCCTCGAAGCGCAGCACCAGCACCGGCGTGGTGTTGCTGGCGCGGATCAGGCCGAAGCCATCGGGCCAGTCCACGCGCAGGCCGTCGATGGTGCTGATCTCGGCGGGCGCGGAAAACGTCTGAGGCGCGAGTTGCTGCAACTCGGCCGCGAGGCGGTGGGGCTCGCCCTCCTCGCAGGCCACGTTGATCTCGGGCGTGGAGTGGCTGGTGGGCAAGGCATTGAGCAAGGCACTGGGGTCGGCCTCGCGGCTCACGATCTCCAGCAGGCGGCAGCCCGCATAAGTGCCGTCGTCAAAACCGTACCAGCGCTCCTTGAAGAAGATATGCCCGCTCATCTCGCCGCCCAGGGGCGAGTCCAGCTCCTTCATGCGCGCCTTGACCAGGGAGTGGCCAGTCTTGTACATCACGGGCTGGCCGCCGGCCTGCGCAATCGCGGGCGCCAGGCGCTGGGTGCATTTCACGTCGAACACGATGGCGCCGCCGGGCACGCGTGCCAGCACATCGCGCGCGAACAGCATCATCTGGCGGTCGGGGAAGATGTTCTGCCCGTCCTTGGTGACGATGCCCAGGCGGTCGCCATCACCGTCGAAGGCCAGGCCCAGCTCGGCATCGGTGTCGCGCAGCGCCTGCATTACATCGCGCAGGTTTTCGGGCTTGCTGGGGTCGGGGTGGTGATTGGGGAAGGTACCGTCAACCTCGGAGAACAGTTCGATGACCTCGCAGCCCAAAGCGCGGAAGATGCCGGGAGCCGAAGCCCCGGCCACGCCATTGCCGCAGTCCACGACGATCTTCATCGGACGCGCAAGCCGGATATCGCCCACGATGCGCGCCTGATAGTCGGGCAGCACATCGGCCTCGCGGCGCCGGCCCTGGCCCGTGATCACCCAGTCGCCCTGCTCCATGCGCCGGCGCAGCGCCTGGATTTCCTCGCCATAGATGGCGCGCCCGGCCAACACCATCTTGAAGCCGTTGTAGTCCTTGGGGTTGTGGCTGCCCGTGACCTGGATGCCGCTGCTGCACAGCGTGGCGGCGGCGTAATACAGCATGGGTGTGGTGCACAGACCGATGTCGATGACCTCCAGCCCCACATCGACCAGGCCCTGGATCAGCGCGGCCGCAAGACCGGGCCCGGACAGGCGCCCATCGCGCCCCACGGCCACCACCTGCTCGCCTGCGGCCAGGGCGGCCATGCCAAAGGCACGTCCGAGGCACAGCGCAACCTCTTCATCGAGCGTGGACGGCACGATGCCGCGGATATCGTAGGCTTTGAAAATGGAGGGCGCGAGCTGCACTTGAAAACCGCTTTCTCTTGGATCGTGAAAACAATGCGCCGCAAGCTGCGTCAACACAGCTGCGGCCGCACAGGGCGCTCATTGTAGGCGGGCATCATGCCTTGCCCGGGGCAAGCCCGGATCCTTTGGCCCTCGAAGCCGGGGGTATCAGAGCGTATTCAAGATCTCAGAGCCGGGCCTGGATCTGGGCCAGCACGGCCGGATCCTCCATAGTGCTCAGATCGCCGGGGTCGCGCCCTTCGGCCACGGCCTGCATGGCCCGGCGCAGCAGCTTGCCGCTGCGCGTCTTGGGCAGGGCCGAGACAAAGATCACGCGGGACGGCCTGGCCACGGCGCCCAGGCGCGCATCCACGAGCTTCATCACATCGGCCTCCAGCGCCTTGCGGGCTTGCTCGCCCTCCAGTGCATCGCGCGTCACTGCAAACGCCAGGGCTGCCTGGCCCTTGAGCGCATCGGCCACGCCGACCACAGCCACCTCGGCCACGCGCGCATGCGCGCAAATGCATTCCTCGATCTCGCGCGTGCCCAGGCGGTGGCCCGCGACGTTGATCACATCGTCGGTGCGTCCGAGGATGAAGTAATAGCCGTCCTCATCGCGCACGCCCCAGTCGAAAGTGCTGTAGATCATGCGGCCGGGAATGCTCTTCCAGTAGGTGTTCACAAAGCGCTGGTCGTCGCGCCACACGGTCTGCATGCAGCCCGGGGGCAAGGGACCGTCAATGGCCAGCACGCCCTTTTGGCCTGCGCCCGTGAGCTCCTCGCCCGTGGACTCGTCTATCAGCTTGACGTTGTAGCCATAAACCGCCTTGCCCGGGCTGCCGAAGCGCGTGGCCTGGGGCTGGACGCCATTGCACAGCGTCATGATCGGCCAGCCGGTCTCGGTCTGCCAGTAGTTGTCGATGATGGGCTTGTTGATGGCCTTGCTGATCCACTGGGCCGTGGGCTCGTCCAGCGGCTCGCCGGCCAGCCATAAGGCCTTGAGGCTGCTGAGGTCGTGGCGGCTCAGGTAGTCGGCATCGTGCTTCTTGAGCACACGTATGGCCGTGGGCGCCGAGAACATGTGGGTGACCTTGTACTTCTCCACGATGGACCACCAGATGCCTGCATCGGGCCGCACCGGCAGGCCTTCGTAGAGCACCGTGGCCATGCCCGCAATCAGCGGCGCATAGATGATGTAGCTATGCCCCACGACCCAGCCTATGTCGCTGGTGCAGAAAAAGGTCTGGCCGGGCTCGCCACCGAAGATCAGGGGCATGCTCGCAGCCAGGGCCACGGTATAGCCGCCCGTGTCGCGCTGCACGCCCTTGGGCTTGCCCGTGGTGCCGCTGGTATAGAGCGTATAGCTGGGGTCGGTGGCTTCCACCCAGGTGCAGGCCACCTGGGCATCCAGGAATGCGGCGCGGCGCTCGGCCCAGCCATGATCGCGGCCCTGCTGCATCTCCATCGGGGCCAGGCCCCGGTCCACCATGAGCACGGCGGCAGGCCTGTGCTTGCAAAGCCGCAGGGCTTCGTCCAGCAAAGGCTTGTAGGCCACGACACGGCCGCCGCGCGAGCCCGCATCGGCGCTGACGATGAGCTTGGGCTCGGCATCATCGATGCGCGAGGCCAGCGAGCCCGAGGCAAAGCCGCCAAAGACCACGGAATGGATGGCGCCCAGGCGCACGCAGGCCAGCATCGCGAACACGGCCTCGGCAATCATGGGCATGTAGATCTGCACGCGATCGCCCTTCTCCACCCCCAGCGACTGCATGACGGCCGCCATGCGCTGTACCTCGGCATGCAGCTCACGGTAGCTATAGACTTTTTCGCTATTGGTCTCCGTGGAGATCGCAATCAGCGCGTTCTGCTCGCCGTGCTCGGCCAGATGCCTGTCCAGCGCGTTGTGGCACAGATTGGTCTGCCCGCCCACGAACCAGCGCGCAAACGGCGGATTGCTGTAGTCGCAGATCTGCCGAGGCGGCACATGCCAATCGATGCGGCCAGCCTGCTCGGCCCAGAAAGCATCGCGCTCCTCGATGGAGCGGCAATGAAAGTCGTTAAAGCTCGGGGGCATTCTTGTCTCCTGTCGTCTTGTTGAGCACCATTTTTAATTCTTAATTATTCATGTGCCGCTTGCCACAAGCTGACAACGGTGACCGAGCCTGGAAAAAACAAAGGCTCAGCCTCGCTCCGAGCCAAGCCTGGGCATGCGCGCAGGCCCAGAGCCGGGGGAGGTTTTCAACAAGGCCTGATCGGAAGACTGCGCTCACTCCCTCTCAAAAACGGCCATGCTCTCCACATGCGCGGTATGCGGAAACATATTGACCACGCCGGCGGCGACACAGCGGTAACCAGCCTGGTGCACCAGCAAGCCGGCATCACGCGCCAGCGTGGATGGGTTGCAGCTCACATAGACGATGCGCCTGGGAAATTTCCAGCTCTCCTGCCCTTCGGGCAGCGGCGCCAGCAGATCAGGCTGCTCTTCGGTGGCCACGCCTGTCTGTCTGGCACCGATGCGAATCTGATGGATATCCGCCAGAGCCTTGGACAGCGCAAAAGCGCCTTCTCGCGGCGGATCGACCAGCCATTTGTCTGCATTGCCATCGGCCATGAGGATCGCAGGCGTCATGTTGAACAGATTGCGGCCTACAAAGCGGGTGGGCGCCAGTTCATCGCCCTCTGCACGGCTGGCATTGTTGGCCGCGAGGTTCTCGTGGGAGCGCTGCACCAGGGCATCAGAGCCTTCTATGCCCAGCACCTCGCGCGCCATGGTCGCCAGAGGCAGGGTGAAGTTGCCCAGGCCGCAGAACCAGTCGATCACGCGCTCGTCTTTCTGCGCATCCAGCAGGCGCAGTGCCCGCGTGACCAGGACGCGATTGATGTGCGGATTGACCTGCGTGAAGTCCGTGGGTTTGAAAGGCATGGTGATGCCGAAGTCCGGCAGGCCATAGGCGAGCTGCTCGCCCCCCTCCTCCATCAGGTGCACCGTATCCGGCCCCTTGGGCTGCAGCCACCATTGCACGCCGTGCTCGGCTGCAAAGTCCTGCAGACGGCGCTTGTCCGCATCGCTCAACGGCTCCAGGTGGCGCAGCACCAGGGCCGTGACTGCATCGCCACAGGCGACCTCGATCTGCGGACAGGTCTCGCGGGCATCGAGCGAGCCGATGAGCTCGCGCATGGGCAGCAGCATGGCATCCACATGGGGCGGGAGCACCTTGCAGGTCTCCATGTCGGCGATGTAGCGGCTCTTGCGCTCGTGAAAACCCACAAGCACCTTGCCTTTTTTGAGCACATAGCGCACCGACAGACGTGCACGGAAACGGTAGCCCCAGTTCGGCCCTTCTATGGGCCGCAGAAGATTGCCGGCCTTGACCTTGCCCAGATGCCAGAGGTTGTCCTCCAGCACGCGCTGCTTGATGGCCACCTGGGCCGCCACATGCAGATGCTGCATCTTGCAGCCACCGCAGGCACCCGCATGCAGGCCGAAATGCGGGCAGGCCGGGCGCACGCGCTGGGAGGATTCGCTGTGGATGGCCGTGAGACTGGCCGTTTCCCAGTTGTTCTTCTTGCGCAGCGTGGTCGCACTGACCAGCTCGCCGGGCAGCGCACCGTCGATGAAGACCACCTTGCCATCATCTTTGCGGGCCACGCCCTGAGCGTCCATGTCCATGGACAGAATGCGCAGCCAGCCCTCGGGCAGGGCCGCATCTTGCCCGCTCACGCCCTCGTCAAGAGGCAGTGCAGGCGAAATCTTGTTGTCTTCAGCTTCACTCATGGTGGGGCCGATTGTCTCAGGCCCACCGCCGCTGCCGAAAAAGCCGGGCTAAAAAACCGGGTCAGCTATCGCTTTTTTGTTTGAAAGCCCCCTGGCGCTCGGCACGTGCCTTGGCCAGATGCGCGCGCTCGGCCAGCAGATCGACCTCGGTCGCGCAGTTGAACTCATCCAGCGTGAACACCAGCCTGGAGCCGGGGAACAACCGATCCACGGTCTGGTGCAGCGGCAGGCTCAGATCCACAGGCGAGCGGTTGGAGCGGTAGATCAGCTCCTGATCCTGGGCATAGACATAGAAGCAGGCCGCCGATGCGGTCTGGGCAAGCATGGCTGCGGTCCCCAGGGCCGCCAGGCGCAGAGCTCGCGACAGAGCGTACTTTGCAATCATGAATGGACTCTCCCCAAAATGCGCTGCCCCGGTGTTACGGCACACATGCAGCATCACGGTATTGTTTGGCCGCCATTATGTCTGAGAGCGTGTTCACGATCTCTACACTGGCGCGCCGCGAGGAGATCGTGAACACGCTCTGAGCAACCCATGCCGCCCGGGCCCGCAATCCCCCTGGCGGCGGAGTCGCTGCGTTTCGCGGGGATAATTCGCCCCCATCCATGATCAGCCTTCGCAACATCACCCTGCGCCGCGGCACGCGCGTGCTGCTGGACAGCACCAGCATTTCCATCAACCCCGGCGAAAAAGTCGGCCTGGTCGGCCGCAACGGCGCCGGCAAGTCCAGCCTGTTTGCCTTGCTCAATGGCAGTCTCACCGAAGACGGCGGGGAATTTTTCATACCCAGCCAATGGCGGCTGGGCCAAGTGGCCCAGAACATGCCCGAGACCGACGAATCGGCCACGGCCTTTGTGCTGGGCGGAGATACGCGCCTGGCCGAATTGCAGACCCGGCTGGCCGCAGCCGAAGCCGCCGGCGACGGCATGGCCATCGGCCAGGCCCATGCCGACCTGGCCGATGCCGGTGCCCATGACGCCCAGGCCCGCGCCCAGGCCCTGATTCTGGGCCTGGGCTTTCAGGTCGGCGAGCTCGAACGCTCCGTGAACAGCTTTTCCGGCGGCTGGCGCATGCGCCTGCAGCTCGCACGCGCGCTGATGTGCCCCTCCGACCTGCTGCTGCTCGACGAGCCCACCAACCACCTGGACCTGGACGCCCTGGTCTGGCTTGAGGCCTGGCTCAAGCGCTATCCGGGCACGCTGCTGATCATCAGCCATGACCGCGAATTCCTCGACACCATCACCAATGTCACGCTGCACATAGAAAACGCCCAGCTCACACGCTACGGCGGCAACTACAGCAAGTTCGAGGAATTGCGCGCCCAGCAGATCGTGCTGCAGCAGGCGGCTTTCGAACGCCAGCAGGACAAGATCGCCCATCTGCAGAAGTTCATCGACCGCTTCAAGGCAAAGGCCACCAAGGCCAAGCAGGCGCAAAGCCGGGTCAAGCAGATCGAGCGCATGGAGAAGATCGCGCCCATGCTGGCCAGCGCCGAGTTCACCTTCGAGTTCAAGGAGCCTGCGAGCCTGCCCAACCCCATGCTGGCCATTACCGACGCAAGCTTTGGCTATGTGAGCGAGCAAGGCCAGCCGAGCATCATCCTGCGCGGCGTGAATCGCTCCGTGCTCGCAGGCCAACGCATCGGTATCCTGGGCGCCAACGGCCAGGGCAAGTCCACCCTGGTCAAGACCATTGCCCGCGAAATGCAGGCCCTGGGCGGCAAGGTCACCGAAGGCAAGGGCCTGAACATAGGCTACTTCGCTCAGCAGGAGCTCGACGTGCTGCGCCCTCTAGAGTCCCCGCTGGAGCACATGATCCGCCTGGCCCGCGACACGGGCGCCGACGCCAGCCAGGCGCGCGAGCAGGACTTGCGCAGCTATCTGGGCAGCTTCAACTTCTCGGGCGACATGGTCAAGCAGGCCGTGGGCAGCATGAGCGGCGGCGAAAAAGCCCGCCTGGTGCTGGCCATGATCGTCTGGCAACGTCCCAACCTGCTGCTGCTGGACGAGCCCACCAACCACCTGGATCTGGCCACGCGCGAAGCCCTGGCCATGGCGCTCAACGACTTTGACGGCACGGTGATGCTGGTCAGCCACGACCGCGCGCTGCTGCGCTCGGTCTGCGAGGATTTCTGGCTCGTGGGCCGTGGCCAGGTCGGGCCCTTCGACGGCGATCTCGACGACTACCAGCGCTATCTGCTCGAAGAGTCGCGCCGCCTGCGCGAACAGGCCAAACTCGCCGATCAGGCCACGGCTTCGCCCCAAGCCGTGGAGCCCAGCGCCGGCGCTGCATCAAGCGCCGCAGCCGCCACCAGCACCGACCCGCGCGAGGCCCGCCGCCTGGCCGCGCTCGCACGCCAGCAGCTGGCGGAAAAAACCAAACCCTTCAAGAAGGAGCTGGAGCAGATCGACAAACGCCTGCCCCAGCTCCAGGCCGAGCGCGGCCAGCTCGAAGAGCAGTTGAGCCAGCCACTGGCCGCAGCAGAAATCGCCGAAGCCGGCAAACGCCTCAAGGCCTGCAACGACGAGATCGAGGCGCTCGAAGAGCGCTGGCTGGAACTCGGCGAGCAGATGGAGCAGCTCGCGGCAAGCGAAGGCAATTGAATGTAACAAACGCTTGAGACATCAAACAATCAGCGCCCATCCCTTTCACACAAAGGGATGGGCGCTACTGCTTTTGCAGCATCCCCGGGCTGTGACTGGATGAAAATCCGGCATCTGCTTGCACTTGCTTGCGACTTACTGACGGCCCGGAGTCAACCCTGATCGCCTGCCTCGCGTTGAACAGGCAAAGGAGTGACCCGTTCATGAAGCAAGCTTTTTTGATTCCAGCCCTGGCCCGCGCAGAACAAAGGCTCTGGCCCACGGACGACAGGGATCGCAAACGCCACCCCAGGAAGCTCCAGGCGTGACTGTGTAAAAGAACAGTAAAAATTTTAAAAAAGCTGTCAACCACCTGAATCCCTCACGCGTTGAACAGGCATACAGGAGAGCTTCATCATGCAAACCACATACATCATGTCCATCTGGCCCGAAGACGAACGCGATCGCAAGCGCTAAGCCGCTCCCCGCGACTAGGCATCATCGCCTACAAAAGATGGACAAAGGCCGGTACACAATGTACTGGCCGGTTTCAAAAGAAGCTGTGCCAGGCCTGCCTGCAGGACCTGCACAGAACTTCAGCAAGACCCGCCCACAGCCCCCGCTGCCAGGTCTTTGCACTTATCGCACTCTCAGCCCGAAAACAGTTCCAGAGCAAACTGGACTCAGCTTGATCCATCAAGCTGCTACATAAAAAATAGCTGCTACCGCTTGTTCTGCTTGGCTTTCAGCATTGTTTTGCATTGAAGCCAAACAGTACCAAGCGCTAGCAGCTATTTTATTGAGAGCTCTCGATCCAGCGCCGCTTCAAGCCAGTCGCAGAAACAGCTGTACGGCCAGCCCCGTTGCGGCCTGGAGTTCGCCCGGCTCGCCCACCCCATCCCGCATGCCCTGCTCTTGCAGCCAGGCATGGCGCGGCTGCAATCTGAGCAGACCCTGGCAGGACTCGGCGATGCGCTGGACTATGGGCAGGCCCAGGCCCGAGCCATGACCCTGGGGGCTTTTGCGCCAGAAGCGCCGCATGGCGGCTTCGCACTCCTCGGCGCTCAGGCCAGGCCCCTGGTCGAGCACCGTAAGGCACAGAAAACCGGCTTCGGGTCCCTGCGCCTGCCCGGGCAGATGATGCACATGGCACAGCCCCAGATGCACGGCCCCGGGCGCATGGCGCAAGGCGTTCTCCAGCAGGTTGCGCCAGGCCGATACCAGCAGCGGCTCGGGCAGGTCCAGTCTCCAGACTGCAAGCAGGACCGGGTCGGGCCTGAGCCCCGGCAGCCACTGCAGCCTTTGCTGGCTCAGATCGGCAGCATCCTCGGCGAGCTGCCAGGCCTTTTGCAGGGCCTGGGCGACATTTGCGGGCTCGCCTGCGTGCAACGGCGCTGCCTGTCCCTGGATCTGCTCCAGCCTGGCCAGCATGAGCAATTGCTCCAGCGTATGGCGCAAATGCTCGACCCCCTCGTCCGCCTGGCTCAGCGCCTGGCGCGCCATCTGCCAGGATTCGCCCTGGCTGGCGGCCGGCCCCTGCCCCATGGCCAAGGCCATTTGCGCGACCTGCACATGGGTCTTGACGGCCGTGAGCGGGGTGCGCAGTTCATGGGCGGCATCGGCGCTCCAGCGGCGCTCGCGCTCCAGCGCAGCGCGCACGCGGTACAGCAAATGGTTCAGCGATTGCACCAGGGGTGCCAGCTCGCGCGTCTGCACACCCTGGGTCACGGGCGAGTCATCGCCAGGCGGGCGTCGCGCCAGCTCCAGGCGCAAGGCGTCCAGCGGCTTGAGCCCGCGCGTCACACCCCACCACAGCAACACCAGGCTGGCCAGCAAGGCCAGCGCGAACGGAAAAATGCTGCTGTAGGCAAAACCACGGATCAGGCCTTCGCGCACGTCGATGCGGTCGGCCGTGGCAATGCGCACACCGTGCTCTTCGAGCACATAGGTGCGCCAGGACTTGCCGCCCTTGACCATGGTGGAAAAGCCCAGCGGCAGGGTTTGCGGAAACACCGGGCTGGGCCCGGTCTTGGCCAGCACCTGGGGCAAGGCCGATTCGGGCCGCAGCGGCTGCACCTCGCTGCGCACCAGGCTGACTTCGCAGGCCACGCCATCGCGCGCAATCACGTTGAGCGTGCTGCCCCAGTCCTGGGGGCTCTCCTTGCCCGGGCTGAACTGGTGAACAATGCCGGCCACCATGCGCGCCGAGGCGATCAGCCTCTCGTCCAGCACATTGCGCAGCTCTCTTTGCATGTCGGCAAACATCCAGGTCGCCACGCCGCCCCAGAGCGTGCACAGCGCCAGACACAGCCAGACCAGCAGGCGAACGCGCAGGCTGTGCATCAGGCACAACGCCCCAGGCGATAGCCTTCGCCGCGCACGGTCTCGACCAGATCCTGGCCCAGCTTGCGCCGCACGTGGTGTACGTGGACGTTGACCGCATTGCTTTCCACGTCCTGGCTGTAGCCGTAAAGGCTGTCGCGCAGCTGCTCGGTGCTCAGAATCCGCCCCGGCGACTGCAGCAAGGCACGCAGCAGCGCCCATTCGCGGCGCGACAGTTCCACGGCCTCACCATCGCGCAGCGCACGACCGGCGGCGGGGTTGATGCGCACGTCGCCGAGCTCCAGCCAGTCCACGCTGCGGCCCGCAGCCCGGCGCAGCAGCGCATGCAGGCGTGCGGCCAGCTCGTGCAGATCGAACGGTTTGACCAGATAGTCATCAGCCCCGGTCTGCAGGCCCTCGATGCGCTGCTCCACCGCATCTCTTGCGGTCAGCACCAGCACCGGCAACTGCAGGCCGCGTGCGCGCCAGCGCGCCAGCAATTGCAGGCCGTCCTCGTCGGGCAGGCCCAGATCGAGCACACAGGCATCGAAATGCGAGGACTGAATCGCCGCCTCGGCCTGGGCCGCCGAGGCCACGGTATCCACACTCAGGCCTTGAAGCCTGAGGCCGGTCTGCACACCACTGGCAACCAGGGCGTTGTCTTCCACTAACAGCACATGCATGGGTTTTCGCGCAGGTGATGCGGGCCCTGGCTGGCACGCCATACCTGTCTTGTGATTTCCAGAGCTCTACCAAAGCGCGCAAGCATCGCAGATTTGCCCATAGGGCGCTTTAACCTCGGGTTAATTCCCAGGCGCGACCATGCATGCCTTGTTTGATTTTTTGCCTCGTCTTGTCCAGAGTCCACCAACTTCCTCTTCACCCAGGCCTGCCGCTGCTGCCCCTGCTTTTGTGGGCCGGCCAGGCAAGCGCCAGCCCGCCCCCGTCCAGCGGGCTCAGCGAGCTGGGCCGCTGGCTGCATCTGCCCCCCAGCCTGAACCTCGGGCCCCTGGCCCTGCCCTCGGGCGTGGTGCTGGCCATGCTCGCCTGGCTGCTGGCCAGCTGGCTGGCCGCACGCAGCCAAAAGCGCAGCGGCCTGGCCGTGGAAAGCCTGCTCTGGCAGGCCGCGTTCGCAGGCCTGCTAGGCGCGCGCCTGGCCTATGTGCTGCAGTGGTGGAGCGAATATGCGGCCGACGGCACAGGCCCGCTCGTACTGCGCCTGGTGGACATTCGCGATGGCGGCTTCAACCTCTGGGCCGGTCTCGTGGCCGGCACCGCATGGGCTTTGTGGCTCAGTAAGACACAAGCCGGACTTCGCCGTGCCATCGCCCTGCCCATAGGCCTGGCCATGGGCATTCTGGCCCTGGGCCAGGCACTGCAGGCCTTGCCCGCTGCACATGCGCCGGGCCTGCCCGAATTCAAGCTGGTCAATGCCAGCGCCCAGCCGATTTCCCTGAGCGAGCTTCAGCAATCCAAGGGCCAGCCCATGGTCATCAACCTCTGGGCCAGCTGGTGTCCGCCCTGCAGGCGCGAGATGCCGGTGCTGGCCCAGGCGCAGAAAGAACACCCGGGCATCCGCTTCATCTGGATCAACCAGGGCGAGCAAGCCGGCACCGTGCTGCGCTATCTGGGGCAGCAGCCCTTGCCACCCGACCAGGTCCTGTTCGACCCGGAGCACCAGGCCTCGGCCCACTGGCGCCAGCGCGGCCTGCCTTCGACCTATTTCTACGACGCTCAGGGCCAGCTGCGCGGCACACGCATGGGCGAGCTGTCGCGCGCCAGCCTGGCCGAGCATTTGCAGGCCCTGCAAACCCCTTGAGTTTCGACTTCAGACCTCTATGCATCTTTACCCTCTTTCCCTCAAGGCCTTGAGCGCGGGCCTGCTGGCCGCCAGCTTCATGGCAACCGCCAGCGCCAATGACCTGCCCTCGCAGGAATTTCTGGCCCAGCAAGGGCTGACCGTGGTCGGCCCTCTGCCGGCAGTCGGTGGACTCAAGGCCTGGGCCGCCTACCGCGACCAGCAGCCCGTACCCATCTACCTCATGCCCGATGGCAAGCACTGGGTGCTGGGCACGGTGATCGACGCCCAGGGCCGCGACGTCAACGGCCAGGCTTTGCAGAGCGCCGTGCAAAAGCCCATGGGCGAGCAGCTCTGGGCCGATGTGCAGCGCAGCCAGTACGTGCCCGACGGCAAGCCCAATGCGCCGCGCACGGTCTATGTGTTCACCGACCCCAACTGCCCTTATTGCAACCAGCTGTGGCTCGAGGCCAGGCCCTGGGTGGAGTCGGGCCAGGTGCAGCTGCGCCATATCCTGGTCGGCATTCTGCGCCCCAGCAGCGAAGGCAAGGCCGCAGCCATTCTGTCGGCGCGCTCGCCCGAGCAGGCCCTGGCCAGCCATGCGCGTGCCCATGCGGCGGCCGGACGCGGCCCGGCCGCCGAAAACGCCGGCATTGCGGCCCAGACCAAGATTTCCGCAGCCATGCGCCAGACGCTGGCGAATCACGCCGCCATGATGAGCCACTGGGGCCTGCGCGCCACGCCAGCCATGATCTGGAAGGACGACAAGGGCCTGGTCCAGATCCGCACCGGCATGCCGCCCGGTGTGCTCGAGGAAGTCATGGGGAAAAAGTAAGCCTCTGAACGAACGCAAGGAAGCGGCCCTTGTTTGCCGCTCCTCGCCTCTGGCCTTCTGGCCGCGCCAGCTCTTCATCTTTCAGCCATGAAGCTGCTGCGCGGCCTTTCGCAACTGCCCAGTAGGGCAGGACATGCCGACTCTCGAAACACTGCCATGACCTCAACCGACACCGCCGCCCTGGCCTGGGCACAGATTTTTCCAGCCCCGGCTGCGGACAAGCCGCTGCGCATCGTGCTCCACGCCCCGACCCCTGGGGCGCTGGCCCGCGCCCGCAGCAACCTGGGCAATCTGCGCCAGGACCTGCCCGACGCCCAGCTTCTCGTCATCGTCAACGGCCCCGGCGTGGAAGCGCTGCTCGACGCCCAGCCCGGCACGCCCCAGGACTTTGATGCCCCGACCCTGGCCTACACCGGCATCTGCCCCAATACCCTCAAAAAGCTCGGGCGCAGCGCCGAACCCGGCATGCAGGTTCTGCCCCAGGGCGGCATCGAATCCCTGGCCCGGCTCCAGGCACAAGGCTGGAGCTACATACGCTGCTAGAGCACAAATAACCAAGTGTTTATATAAGTGTTAACCATGTCTTAATCTGAAAAGCCAAAACTGGGCGCAGCCTCTGGATCCTGTCCAGGAGCTTGCGCCAACGGGGAATGGCTGCGGCTTTCAAGGCAGTTGCCAGGCCAAAAGCCCAACCTTCCCTGGACTTGATCAAGATCAAGCCCCACGCCACCTGAAATTCATACATTAGAACTTATATAAAGAATTGATTCTTTATATATTTAAGTTCTATGCAACCGTCTTTGCCTGCGGTTGCGCACGATGAAGGACAGGCCATGCCAAGACCTCCCCAAGCCCGCAGCGGCTGCAGCTGCCAGAGTCCAGACAACACCAGTTCCCCAAGCTGCGGCCCGACGCCGCCCCCGGCCTCCAGCGGCAAGCGCGGCTTTCTGCAGGATTTGCTGGCCGCAGCCATGGCAGCCGTGGCCTTGCCGGCCACGGCTGCGGGCATCAATCCCCCGGGGTTTCAGCCCCCGCGCCGCGCCGGCGAAGAAGGCAAGCGCTACGGCATGCTCGTGGACCTGCGCCGCTGCATCGGCTGCCAGGCCTGCACCGTGAGCTGCTCGCTGGAAAACCTGCCACCCATAGGCCAGTTCCGCACCACGGTGCTGCAGTACGAGATCGACAAGCCCGACGGCAGCGCGCCCGCCATGGTCAGTCTTCCCCGGCTCTGCAACCATTGCGATGAGCCGCCCTGCGTGCCCGTGTGCCCGGTGCAGGCCACGTTCCAGCGCACCGACGGCATCGTGCTCGTGGACAACGAGCGCTGCGTGGGCTGCGGCTACTGCGTACAGGCCTGCCCTTACGACGCGCGCTTCATCAACCACGAGACCCAGACCGCCGACAAGTGCACCTTCTGCGAGCACCGTCTGGAAGTCGGCCTGCTGCCGGCCTGCGTGGAAAGCTGTGTGGGCGGCGCGCGCGTGATCGGCGATCTCAACGACGCGGGCAGCGAGATCAACCAGCGCATTGCCGCGCACAAGAAAGAGATCAAGGTGCTCAAGCCCGACATGAAGACCCAGCCCCATGTGTTCTACATCGGCCTGCCCGACGAGTTCGTCAACGGCGTGGACGGCCAGGCCACGGTGCGTCTCGTGGCCGAGCACTGAGTGCCCCCGACTGGAACACGCAAGTTTTTGCGCCATGTGCGCCATGCGCGCACAACCAACCTGTAGAGGACTTCCTCATGCAAATCATCGAACTTCTGACTCCGTCCTATGAAGCCGCCTGGCTTCCCTGGGCCGTGCAGTACTTCTTCCTCGCGGGCGTGGCCACGGGTGCGGCCCTGCTGGTTGCGGCCTGCAGCAGGGGCAAGAGCGGCAGTGCGCTGGCGCGCCTTTTGCCTGCAGCCGTGCTGACACTGGCCGTGAGCGCCATCGCGGCGCCGGTCTCGCTGCTGGCCGACCTGCACCAGCCCGCACGCTTTTGGCACTTCTATGCGCACTTCACGCCCTGGTCCTGGATGTCGCTGGGCTCGCTGCTGCTGCCCGTGTTCGTGGGCCTGGCCGTGGCCATGTGCGCGGCCTGGTGGCTGGGCAAGAGCCGCTGGATGCGCGCCCTGTCACCGCTGCTCGTGCTGTCGGCCCTGAGCATCAGCATCTACACCGGCGCCGAGATCATGGAAGTGCGCTCGCGCCCGCTGTGGAGCACGCTGTGGGTGCCTGTGAACCTGGCCCTCACGGGCTGGCTGGCCACCGTGGGCTCGGTCTTCGTGCTGGAGCGCTTTCTGCCTGCCAGGCTGCGCCCCGACGCACTCGCCCTGCAGGCACTGCGTACCCTGGGAATGGCTCTGGCCCTGGGCCTGGTCGCCGTGGCCCTGGCCTGGATGATCAGTGGCCAGAGTGGCAACAACCCTTCCTATAACGCGGCCCTGCGTCTGTGGCGCGATTTTCCGGTCTGGCGCCTCACCATGGTGGGATCGGCCCTGGGCGGCGCGGTCGTGCTGGGTGCGCTGCTGCGCGGCAAGCACCGGCTGGGCGCCAAGGGCTTCACCCTGGTTCTGGGCCTGGGCCTGGCGGCCAGCGCCTGGGCCTTCCGCTGGGCCTTGTTCATGGGTGTGCAAGGCGTGCCCAAGTTCGGTGCAGGTCTGTACCTCTACACCATGCCTCTGGGCGGTGACGGCCTGCTGGGCATGCTGGGCGTGGCCGGCCTGTGCGTGGCCCTGGTGGCCATGGCCAACTGGGCGCTGGAGTTGTTTCCCGCACGCACCCCGGCCCCGATCGCAAACGCCTGACAAGGTTTCTAAAGAAAACCGCTTAAAACCCAATACTGACAAGCGCTAGCAGCTATCAAAACCATAGAACCTGCGAACAGCGCCTGCCCTTCGAAAAGGCTAGACATGAACGACAAGAACCGCAATCCCGCCCCTCAATCCAGGCAGGACAGGGAGCATGACACCGACGCGAGCCGCCGCCGCATGCTGCTGCGCGGTGGCGCCGTGGCCGGCGGCCTGGCCGCTTTTGCGGCCGGCTATGGCGAGACCGTGGCCAAGGGCGCCAAGGGCTTGATCACGGGCAGCTCGGGCAAGACCACCAAGAGCGCCACGCGCGGCAACTCGCTGACACCCGAGTTCCGCATCGATCCCGTCACCGGCCAGCTCAGCACCCAGCCCGGCCAGGTGGTCAGCCCTTCGAGCTGCCTGGGCTGCTGGACCCAGTGCGGCGTGCGTGTGCGCGTGGATACCGAGAGCAACCGGATCTTGCGCATCGCGGGCAACCCCTATCACCCCCTGGCCACCACCCACCCCGCGCCCATGGAGACGCCAGTGCGCGAGGTCTATGCCATGCTGGGCGGCGACAACGGCCTCGAAGGCCGGGCCAGCGCCTGCGCACGTGGCTCGGCCATGCTGGAGCACCAGGGCGCGGCCCACCGCGTGCTGGCCCCGCTCAAGCGCGTGGGCCCGCGTGGTTCGGGCCAGTGGCAGACGATTTCCATGGAGCAACTGGTCAAGGAAGTCTGTGCGGGCGGCGACCTGTTCGGCGAAGGCCATGTGGAAGGCCTGGCCGCCCTGCGCGACGTGGAGACGCTGATCGACGCCAACAACCCCGAATACGGTCCCAAGGCCAACCAGCTGCTGGTCACCGAGGCCGCCAACGAAGGCCGCACCCCCCTGGTCAACCGCTTTGCCAAACAGGCCTTCGGCACCATCAACGTGGTCAACCACGGCTCCTATTGCGGTCAGAGCTACCGCGTGGGCACGGGCGCGGCCCTGGGCGATCTTGCAGGCATGCCCCACGGCAAGCCCGACTGGCAGAACTCGCGCTTCGGCCTGTTCATCGGCACGGCGCCTGCCCAGTCCGGCAACCCCTTCCAGCGCGTAGGACGCGAGCTCGCCGAAGCCCGCTCGCGCGAGGAAAACCGCTACCGGTACGTGGTCGTCTCGCCCATACTGCCGACCTCGTCCAGCCATGCCTCGGGCGACAACAACCGCTGGCTGGCCATCAAGCCCGCCACCGACCTGGCCCTGGCCCTGGGCATGATCCGCTGGATCATCGACAACGAGCGCTACGACAAGCAGTTCCTGACCCAGCCCGGCCCCGCCGCCATGGCCGCCGCAGGCGAGGCCAGCTGGAGCAATGCCAGCCACCTGCTGATCAACGAGCCCAAGCACCCGCGCTACGGCCAGTTTTTGCGCGGCGCCGACATCGGCCTGCCCCTGCCCGAGCCCGTGGACGACAAGACACCGGCCGAGGACGTATACGTGGTGCAACTGGCCGACGGCCGCCTCGCTCCCCATACCGTGGCCCAGGCCGCCGAACTGGTGGTGGAGCGCGAGTTCACGCCCGCCAAGACAGCCGATGCCACCGAGAGCCCGGCGCCCATCGCGGTCTGCACGGCCTTCGTCAAGCTCAGCGAGGAGGCTCGGCGCAAGAGCCTGCAGGAATATGCCGAGATCTGCGGCATCCCCGTACAGGAGATCGAAGCCCTGGCGCATGAGTTCACAAGCCACGGCAAGCAGGCCGTGGCCAACTCCCACGGCGGCACCATGAGCGGCTCGGGCTTTTACACCGCCTACGCGATTGCCATGCTCAACAACCTCATAGGCAACCTCAACGTCAAGGGCGGCTGGGTCATGGATGCCGGGCCCTTCGGCCCCTTCGGCCCGGGTCCGCGCTACAACTTCGCCCAGTTCCCGGGAGCGGTCAAACCCAGGGGCGTGGCCTTGTCGCGCACGCGCTTTCCTTACGAGAAGACCAGCGAATTCAAGCGCAAGAAAGAGGCCGGAGAGGACCCCTACCCCGCACGCGCGCCCTGGTATCCGGCACCCGGCGGGTTGTCCAGCGAATCGCTGGCCGCAGGGCTGCTGGGCTACCCCTATCCGGTCAAGGTCTGGCTCAACCACATGAGCAACCCCATCTACTCGATCTGCGGCTTCGAGCACACGCTGGCCCAGGCCATCAAGGATCCGAAGAAGCTGCCGCTGTTCATCTCGGTGGACCCCTTCATCAACGAGACCTCGGCCCTGGCCGACTACATCGTGCCCGACACCGTGACCTACGAAAGCTGGGGCGTGGGCGCGCCCTGGGCCGACGTGGTCGCCAAGAGCTCGACCGTGCGCTGGCCCACGGTGGATGCGGCCACCGCCAGGACCGCCGAGGGCAAGCCCGTGAGCTTTGAGAGCTTTGTGTTTGCGCTGGCCAGGGAGCTCAAGCTGCCGGGCTTTGGCAAGAACGCCATGTCCACCAAGGACGGCGAGCCGCTGGATCTGGAGTCGGCCGAACAGTTCTATCTGCGCGGCATGTGCAATATCGCCTACCAGGCCGGCAAGCCCGTGGCCGAGGCCAGCGACGACGACATTGCCATCACCGGCCTCGGCAAATGGATGCCCGAGCTGCAAAAGCATGTCAAGCCCGAGGAAGTGCGCCGCGTGGCCATGGTCATGAGCCGCGGCGGGCGCTTCGACAAGGTCGAGGATGCCTGGAAGGGCGAGCACCTGAAGCTGCAGGCCAGGTTCCCCGCGACCTTCTGGCACGAAGGCCTGTCCAGGATGCGCCACTCCATGACGGGCGAGCGCTACAGCGGCACGCCCACCTGGTACCCCACGCGCTTTGCCGACGGCACCAGCATGCGCGAGCTCTACCCGGAAAAGGACTGGCCGCTGAGCATGACCTCGTACAAGTCCAATCTGATGAGCTCGATGTCGATCGCGGCCTCGCGCCTGCGCCAGGTGCATCCGCACAACCCCGTCTCCATCAACCGCTTCGATGCGCAGGCCCTGGGCATTGCCAACGGCGACCGCATCAAGGTCAGCACGCCGGGCGCCAGCCTCCAGGGCGTGGCTCTGGTACGCGACGGCATCGCCCGGGGCGCCCTGGCCATAGAGCACGGCTACGGCCACCGGCAGCTGGGCACGGTCTCCCACCAGGTGGATGGCCAGCCCACACCTGCGAACCCCCAGCACGGCCATGGCGTGAACCTCAACGACCTGGGCTTTGCCGACCCCACACGGCCCGCCAAAGACAACACCTGGATCGACTGGGTCTCGGGCGCCGTGGTCAGGCAAGGGCTGCCGGTGAAGGTCAGCAAGCTGTGATTCTGGCTTGATACCGCGGCCAAGCATCTGCATACGCGGGTGCTGAAAATGAAAAGCCCATTGCTGTTGCGATGGGTTTTTGGCTGAACAGGCGATGGCCAGGCGCCATGCCCTGTTGGGAGCAGGTCAGCAGGACCAGGACATGTCGGGCAAGCATGCAGCATCCACTCCTCAAATCACGGCAGCCGCTCCAGCGGTCAGAATCAAGGATCACCATTGATTACGGAGGCCCCATGAGCGATACATCCATCATCGAAGGCGGCAAGCCTTTTTTCCTTGAAGGCAACGAGGTAGGCGTGCTGCTGTCCCATGGCTTTACCGGCACGGCTTCGTGCATGAAACCACTGGGCGAATACCTGAACCGCACAGAAGGCTGGAGCGTGCTGGGCGTCAGGCTCAAGGGCCATGGCGAAACGCCGGCCGCCATGGCCCAGACCACGGCCCAGGACTGGATCGACTCCGTGGAAGCCGGCCTGCAAGAGTTGGAAAAACGCTGCAAACAGGTGTTCATGGCCGGCCTGTCCATGGGCGGCACGCTCACGCTGTACATGGCGGGCCGCTATCCGGAGCGCTTCAAGGCGATTGCGCCCATCAATGCCTGCGTGGCCTTCAGCAATCCCGATCTGGCCGCGCTGGCCTTTGACCACAAGGCCCCGGCCACGGTGCCCGGTGTGGGCAGCGACATCAAAAAGCCCGGGGTCAAGGAAATCGTCTACGCCGATGTGCCCGTGCCCGCCATCAAGCAAATCTACGGCCTCATGGCCGTGACGCGCGACCTGCTGCCACGCATTACCGCCCCCACCCAGGTCCTGGTCTCGCCCGACGACCACATCGTGCCCGCGCGCAATGCTACGCATATCTTGAGCGGCATACACAGCCAGGTGCGCGAGCAGGTGCTGCTGCCCGAGTCCTACCATGTGGCCACGCTGGACAATGATGCCGAGCTCATCCACCGGTCCGTGCAGCGCTTTTTCAAACAGGCGCTGGCAGACTGAAATTTCAAGCCAAATCGGCCTGTAGCACAGGCCAGTAAAGCGGTAGCAGCTATGAACTGCATAGCATGCATGGACTGCCGCAAGCGCCTTTGTGTACATGGGCCTGGCGCGAACTCTGCAATGAAAAAGGCCCGTCGCATCTGCGACGGGCCTTTTTCATGGACGCTCAATGCATGGGTCGGCCAAGCCATTGGCTGGCCCTTGATATGGCGTAGTTCACAAGGCAGTAAAGCGCCGCGACAACGAGGTAGACGGGCACCAGCGTGTGATAGTTGGCAATGAGCACCTTGGCGTTTTGCATGAGCTCGCCGTAGGTCACGACATAGCCGAAGGTGGTGTCCTTGACCACGATGACCAGTTGCGCGACCAAGGCCGGGACGATGTAGCGCACGGCCTGGGGAAACACGATGAGCAGGAAGACCTGGACCTCGCTCATCCCCAGGCTTCGCGCGGCCTCGGTCTGGCCACGAGGAACGGCGAGCACGCCCGCGCGATAGACCTCGGCCACCACGGCGGCCGTGCTCAGGCCTATGGGCAGGGTCAGCATCCAATAGGTGCTCAGCTTGATCCCTGCCGCAGGAAGCACCAGAAAGCACACATAGATGAGCAGCAGCGTCGGCGTGCCACGCAGAAACTCGATGACGGCGATGCTGGGCCAGCGCACAAGCCTCAGCCGCGACAGACGCCCTGCAAGCAGCACCAGCCCCAAAGCCAGCGCAATCACTGCAGCCATCGCCGACGAGGCCAGCGTGCCGAGAAGACCTGTGGCCAGAAAGGCCCAGGTCGTGGGCCAGGCAAAGAATTCCCAGAACGGGGCCTCCAGCTGCCCGGCGGAATGGAACTGGTAGACGATGCCCGCAACCAGCAAAAGCAGCATGGCTGCGGCGATCACGCTCAACACGCGCTGAGCCATCTTGGCCTGCGGGCTTGGAGCCCCGAACAAAATATCTTCCAGAGAGCGGTTCATCGCAATATCCGCAGCTTCTTTTCCAGGGCTGCGCCAGCCCAGGCAATAAGCAGTCCGCTGGCCACATACATGGCGGCGGCCAGTGCGAACGCGGCCATGCCTGCCGCAGAGTCGTTGGCGATCTTGGACACCAGCGCAGTCAGCTCCCTGCCCTCAAGCGGCACCTGCGAGGCCAAGGAGGTCGACAGCATGAGCGCGATGAGCAGCGAGGTCATGGGCTGCACCACCGTGCGCAGGGCCTGCGGCAAGACCAGCGAGAAAATGATCTGCAGCGGCCGCATACCCAGGCTGAGCGCGGCCTGGATCTGGCCGCCGGCAATCGTGTTGATGCCCGAACGCAGATAGTCGGCCGTGAACGCCGAGCAAATCAGCGTCAACGCCAGGATCACGCTGGACTCATAGTCAATCACGACGTCGAGATCAGGCAAGGCGAACACAATGAAGATCAGCAGCGCCACGCCGGGAATATTGCGAAAGATCTCTACGTATCCGCTCAGGACCAGGCGCAGCGGCGGCACGGGCAGGAGCCTGAGCACGGTCACGGCCACGCCCAGCAAGAACCCGGGCACGAACGACATGGCCGTGAGCTTCCATGTCAGCAACAAGGCCTGCCCGAAGGCAGGCCCATGCTCGGCCAGAAGCCGGTAGACATCGCCCATTGCTTACGGGATGGCTGGCGGCGCAGGAACAGCGGTGCTGCCGGTACGCTGGCCTATGGACAGGGTCCACAGCTTGGCCCAGGTGCCGTCGGCCTCCAGCTTCTTGAGGAAGGCATTGATGAAGGCCACACCGTCCGAGCCCTTGGGCAATCCAACGCCGTAGGGGTCTTGCGAGCCAAAGGGCACGCCCGCCAGCCGCGCGTTGCGGACTCCCAGGCTCAGGGCATTGAGCAGCAGCGTGTAATCGGTCACGTAGGCATCCACGCGTCCCTGGCGTAGTGCATCCAGAGCTTCCTGGTGCGTCTGGAACTCCTGCACCCCAGCCTTGGGCGCGTACTGCGCCAATATGGCGGGCCCCGTGGAGCCGGCCTGTGTGGCCACCTTCTTGCCACTCAAGTCGTTGTACGACTGGATGGTCTTGTTGTTCGCCTTGACCAGCACCCCGGCCTGCGAGGTGTAGTAAGGCCCGGCAAACGAGATCTTCTCGGCACGCGCGGGAGTGATGGAGTAAGTGGCGAACACCATGTCCACCTGATCGTTGATGAGCACCTGCTCGCGCGTGGACGAGGTCACTTGCGCGAACTGGTACTTGGCCGCATCGCCCAGGATATAGCGCGTGATGAGCTGGCTCAAACCGGCGTCGAAGCCGCGCATCTTGCCGTCCTTCTCGTTGAGCAGCGAGAAAAGATTTGAAGTTTGCACGCCGCCCAGGCGCAGTGTGCCCGCCTTCTTGATCTTGCTGGCCCAGGCGCTCGATGCAATGGTCGCCTCGTCGGCCACAGGCCCCTGTGCAACCAATGCGTCAAACGCCGCCGCATCGATGGGCGTGCCCTGTGCGAAAAGCGGCCCGCCAGTCACGACCGCCAGTGCTACCGCGGTGGATTTCAGAATGGATTTGATCGACATACGTTCCTCTAGGATGGTCTGTGACGTGAGGCAATATATAGCAGGGCGGCAAGCAAATCGGACAACAGCAGGATGTCTGGGTGATCAAGACCGCCCAAACCGGCCCTGACCAGATCTGGTTCAAGCTGAAATTTCCGCCAAATCCAGCAAGCTGCGCCGGCTCTCAAAAGACCGCTCCTCAGCGGTCAGCGGATCCACAAAGCGCAGGCTGCGCGCCAGCAATTGCAGCGGGCGCGAGTAGTCGCCCTCGGGCACGTCCCGGACCTCGGGATAAAAGCCATCGCCCCATAGCGGCAGGCCCAGGGCCGCCATGTGCACGCGCAGCTGGTGGCGCTTGCCGGTCTCGGGCTCCAGTCGGTAGCGCGCCCAGCCGCCCTGCCGCTCCAGCAGCTGCATGCGCGTGAGCGTATTCGGCGTACCCGCCACCTCGCGCATGCGAAAGAAATGACCGCTTTCCTCCATGCGGCTTTGGTGCTCGCGAGGGAAGACAAGATCTGCACGCCAGGGTGCGACAGCCTCGTAGACCTTGCTGATGGCGCGCTCGCGAAACAGGGCCTGGTAAGCGCCGCGTGTGGCTCTTTGCACGGAGAACACCACCAGCCCTGCGGTGTCCCGGTCGATGCGGTGTATGGGCGAGAGCTCGGGCAGTTCCAGCGCCCGCTTGAGACGTACCAGCAAAGTCTGCTGCAGGTATTTGCCCGCCGGCACGACGGGCAGGAAGTGGGGCTTGTCGGCCACCAGCAGGTGCGCGTCGCGATAGATGATCTCTGCCTCGAAGGGAATCTGCGGCTCGCCCTCCAGCTCGCGGTAGTAGTAATAGCGCAGCCCCGGCACAAAGGCCGTGAGCGCATGCGCCGCTTGTCCATGCTCGTCCACGACCTCGCCCAGGGCCATGCGCCGGCACCAGTCCGCGCGCGCGACTGCAGGCAGGCGCTGCACCAGAAAGTCCAGCAGCAGGCCCCGGCCCTGGCTGGGCAGGACCACGCAGCTGGGACTGACACCTGCGCGCACAGGCAGGACCTTGGGATCGTTGGAGTTGTACATGGGGAGGGGGCCGATTTTTTGTGTAAACGGTTCGTGCTTCAGTTGGCGCAGAATCGCTCTCCAAACCGAATGGTAAAGCCGGTTAGCGCAGCCTTCCGATCACGGATGGGCAGGATCCATTTCGGGCCGATACTGCACCAAGCCAGGTAAAACGACCTGGTCAGCGCCTCTCGTGGGCCGTCACGCCTGGCACAGGCATTTGATCGGCCCTTGTCAGAGCCAATGAATCACCGGAATTGTCCCGACTCCTCGTCGAGGAATCTGGCGACGCTAAAATAGGAATAAGTTTCATTCAGCCATTCAGCATCCGCACATGGCTGGGCTCGCCTGTCCCTCGTGGTTCACAACGCATGGGGCTCCGCCATTTCGGATCGGTGACATATCTGCGCGCGTCGTGCCTCACTTCCAGACTTCCTCCATTGCCGAATCTATTGCCCTCGCATGTTTTCGGGTAGCGACGGCATGCGTCCTGAGGACAAAGGCCAGGCGATGAAACGCAACCCGGTCTCCGTGGTACGGAGTGAGGCGCTGCCTGACTCCCAGGCCAGTGAAACCCCGCTGACTTCGCTTTACATGCGTTGGCGCATGCCCGTCATGCGCATGCTGCGCCGCTATTTCCGTACCACGGCCAGCGTCGAGGACGCGGCGCAAGAAGTGTTCGTGCGGATGGCTGCCACAGGCAGGGTTCTGGAGCCCGGGCAGGAGCAGCCCTACCTCCGGCAGACAGTGCGTAGTGTGGCCGCGCGCGACTGGCAAAAAAGTCCCGAGATGCATGGCCTCCAAAGCGTTTCTTACGACGAATGCCGCGAGGAATTGCTTGCCATCTCTGCCGAGGGCTACGGAGACACCGAGCACCAAGCTGAGCATCGCCAGCGCCTGACCCGGTTGCATGAAGCGATTCAGGAACTGCCGCCCCGGCAGCGTGAAGCCTTCATCTTTCATCGCATCGAGGGCCATACGATTGAGGAGACCGCTGACCGCATGGGCATCGGCGCGCGGATGGTGGTGAAGCACCTGGGCCGAGCCGTCGGCTATTGCGAGACACGTGTCTTGTTCACAAGCGCCGCACAGATGAAGCGCCTGCAGGCCCTGCAAGAGGCATTGAGCACCGAAGAAGACAGCGACGAAGAACGCGCCGTCGCATGGACGCAGGGCCAAAGAAAATGAGCGCAGAGCCAGGCCATTCCCTATTGCAGAACCTATCGCCCGAGCAAGTGCTCAGGCTCAACCACCGCGCGGGCGAGTGGTACGTACGCCGGCAGCAGCCCGGTTGGTCGGGCGCAGACGAGCGCGCGCTGAGCGAATGGCTGGCACAGGACCCGGCCCACCGCGAGGCGCTGGATGGCGTCGGCCGTACCTGGCGGGAAGCGGAGCAGCTCAAGGCCATGCTCCCCACTGCGTATGGACACGTCCGGCCCATGGCGGCTCCTCGCGCGGCAACTCAAAGCACTGCCTCAGTTCCGCAGGGCTGGTCGCTCAGACCTGCCCTGGCGTCTGTGTTCGCTACAGCACTGTTCGCAGTGCTCGCCACCGGGTACGGCTGGTACCGCTGGGACAACACCGCCAGCTATACAGCGGACATTGCCACCTCCCTCGGCGAACTTCGCGATATCGACCTGCCTGATGGCTCGCATGTGGTGCTCAATGCCAACAGCCGCCTTCAGGTGCGCTACTTCCCCCGTCGACGCGAAACCGTGCTTGAGCGAGGCGAGGCCTTCTTCAAGGTCGCAGCGGATGCCGGCAAACCCTTTACCGTAGACAGCAGCGGCAACCAGGTGCGCGTCGTCGGCACCGCATTCAGCGTGCGGGCCGCCCCGCCGGAATTCGTGGTGCAAGTACAAGAAGGCCGCGTCGAAGTGCGCTCCAAAATGCATCCTCAAGCACCCGTGCTCAGCATGGGTCCGGGCACGGGTGTGGCCGTTGACCCCGCCAGCGGGCACACCCGTGGCCTGTCAGTGGTGCCCGAAGCCGTCGCGCAATGGCGAACCGGCCAGATCTACTTCAAACGCGCGCCGCTTCGGCAGGTGGCGGATGAGCTGTCACGCTACCTCGACCAGCCCGTGGAGATCAATGGCACAGCGCTGCAGACCTTGCCTGTCTCGGGCCTGCTCGCGCTGAAGGAGCCGGAGCGCTTTCTCCTAGCCCTGCCCAGCGTAATCCGTGTGAGCGTACAGCGCCGCGCTGAGGGGGGGTGGCTGATTAGCCCGCAATAAGATACAAACTGTTTCATTTACCAAGGTTCCATGATTCCGCCTTTTCCTGCTTCTTCATAGGTATGGGCGAGGAACTTCCGAGCCCTGGGCTGCCAGCCACGGGAAAAAGCGACCACAGCTTTCTGATTCCTAGCCAACGGCCGTAAGAGCGTGTTCACGATCTCTACGCAGGCGCGCCGCGAGGAGATCTTGAACACGCCCTAAGCAAGCGGCACCCCCGCGCAGGCTGGCTACCTCTCACGCTTTCCGTCCGATCCGGCGGTGCTGTGTACCTGCCATCCGGCCTGAGGTCTGCTGCTGTCATACGCGCAAGAAATTCAGGAGCTACGGGTCATGCACCAAGGTCAGTCGAGGTCGAGGGAACAGTTCGAAAACAGCAGCGCAAAGCTAGGCAAGCGCCGTACGCAGCATCTGCGCGCAGAATGCAGCGGCATTGTGCTGCGGCCCAGCCTGGCGGCGCTGCTGGTGTCGGCCGCAGTGGCCGTGATGGCAGTCAGCCCTGGCGTTGCCCTGGCCCAACCCACCCCAGCTCCGGAAACGCGCCAGTCCTTCAACATTGCGGCACAGCCCCTGCTCAATGCCCTGAAAGTGTTTGGCCGTCAGACACAGGTGCAGGTACTCTTTGATGATGCGCTGGTCGAAGGCCGCCAGGGCGCGGCCGTCAGCGGCAGCCTCAGCACACGCGAAGCCTTGGCTCGGCTGCTGGCCGGAACGAGTTTGGTCGCAGTTAGCACACAGCCCGGCACTTTCACCATCCGGGCCGAGCCGGTTGCGGGTTCGGCGGCGACGCTGGCAACAGTGACGGTGACCGCCCAAGTCGACGGCGAGACTGCAACCGGGCCGGTCCGGGGCCTTGTCGCCAAGCGCAGCGCGACCGCATCCAAGACCGATACGCCGCTCATCGAGACACCACAATCGATTTCGGTGATTCCGGCCGAACAGATGGAGTTGCTCAAGCCCCGTGACGTGGCAGAAGCGCTCACCTACACCGCAGGTATCAACCGTGCCGCGTGGGTGGACCGCGTCTCCGACCAGTTCGTGGTGCGTGGCTTCACCAGCACCCAGCCTTACCTCGATGGCATGCGCTACCAGGTGGGCATCTACGATGGCCAGATGGAACCCTACGGTGTGGAGCGCATCGAGGTGCTCAAAGGCGCTGCCTCCACGCTGTATGGCAGCCTTCCGCCTGGCGGCCTCATCAATGCTGTCAGCAAGCAGCCTACGACCGAGCCGTTGCGCGAGATGAGCCTGGATGCAGGCAACTTCAAGCGCAAACAGCTGTCGGCCGACTTTGGCGGTGCCCTGACCGAGGATGACACCTGGTCGTACCGCCTGACCACCGTGCTGCGCGACAGCGATGCGCCGCAGGACCACACCAATGACGACCGAGCCTACCTCGCCGGCTCGCTGCGCTGGCGTCCCAACGCGGCCACCTCGCTCACCCTGCGCGCGGAGTTCCAGCGCGATGCCACCGTCAATCCGCTCGGTTACCCACTCTACGGCACATTGCTGCCTAGTCAGCATGGCGAGATTCCCACCAGTCGCTTCACCGGCGAGCCGGGCTTCGACACCTTCGACGTAAACCGCAAGGTGGCCGGCTACCTGCTCGAACACGACTTCAGCGACACCTTCAAGCTACGCCACGGAGTGCGCTACTACCAGGGGAAGATCCACCGGCGCGAGGCCATGGCCCGCAATTACTACGGCTTTACCAGCGATCAGCGCAGTTTCACGCGCCTTGGCCATGAGCGCTACCAGACGTCCAAGGGCGTGACCATGGACACCTCCCTGCAGTACACACTGCAAACCGGTGTCGTGCAGCACACGGCGCTGGTGGGTCTGGACTATTCCCGCACCACCTGGCGTGACGAGTATTATCACTACGACATGCCGGACCTGGATATCTTCGCCCCCGTGTACGGCCGTCCCATCGGCGCGCAGCGGCGCTCGGATAACAACTGGGGGCAGCGCAACATGAAGCAGGCCGGGCTGTATATCCAGGACCAGATGAAGATCGGTGAACGCTGGGTCGTTCTCGCCGGCGGCCGACAGGATCATGTGCGCTATGACGACTACAACCCGCTGACCGGCGAGGTGTCAGCGGACGGCGAGAAGTCCAGCAAGTTCAGTGGCCGCCTGGGCGCCGTCTACCTGGCCCCCAATGGCCTCGCCCCCTTTGCAGGCTTCAGCCAGTCGTTTCAGCCGCAGTCCGGCTCGGACCGTCTTGGCTCGCGCTTCAAGCCCACCGAAGGCGAGCAATACGAGGTAGGCGTGCGCTACCAGCCCGCAGGCTCGGACACTCTGATCTCTGCTGCGGTCTACCAGCTCACTCAGAAAAACGTGACGGTATCCGACCCGCTCAACACCAACTTCAACGTCCAGATGGGCGAGGTGCGCTCGCGTGGTTTCGAGCTCGAGGCACGCACGCGGCTGGGCCACCATGCCAACCTGATCGCCGCCTATACCTACACCGATGCGCGCACGATCAAGAGCAGCCCGCTCACACCCGGAGAAGAGGGCAAGCGCTCGGCGTACACGCCATTCCACCAGCTGTCGGTATGGGCCGACTATGGTTTCGGTGCCTTCGACCTGCCGGGCTTGCGCGTCGGCGCTGGCGCACGCTACACGGGAGCCACGCGCGAGCAGGGAAGCACGCTCTCGTTGCCGGCGTATACGCTGCTGGACGCCATGGTCAGCTACAGCACCGGACCATGGAAACTGGCACTCAACATGAAGAACCTGGCCGACAAGCGCTACGTGACCTCATGCTCGTACCACACCTGCTTCCTCGGCGAACCGCGCACGGTCATCCTCTCTGCGGCCTACCGCTGGTAACGGGGTCTGTTGTGACGGCTAGTGAAACAAGTCCTATGCATGCGGCATGTGCAGTCATGCCGGGATGCATCGGGGATGCGCACGCGAAAGCGGCGACCCAAACCCTAGCCGTTGCTCAAGACCCCACGGGCCCACGTCCGAAGTCAAGGCCCGGCGACAGCCCCGTGCTGGCAAGAAAGTAAGTGCAATTCGACCTAAGGCAGAGATATCCGTGGGAAGTTCTTTACGTCAATCCGCAGCCTGGCTGCACACCTGGAGCGGCCTTGTCGTTGGCTGGCTGCTGTTCTTCGTGTTCGTCACGGGTACGGCCGGCTATTTTCAGCACGAAATCACGCGCTGGATGCGGCCGGAGCTGCCGCTCGTACAGCCGCAGCTGCATGCGCAGCAGGATCTGCGGCGCATGACGGCCCTGGGGCTGCAACGCCTGGAACAGATGGCGCCCGAGGCGTCGAGCTGGCGCATCACGCTGCCGCACGCGTCTGCTGGTGGGCGCTCCTGGCAGGAGTTCGGCGTGCGCTGGCAGCAGGTACCCGAGCCGGGTCATGA
>NZ_AUCQ01000039.1 GCF_000429845.1 Comamonas composti DSM 21721 | reverse complement strand
AAGGCCTTGGACAGAACGGTAGCGATAGCAGCCGTCAAGGTGGTCTTGCCGTGGTCCACGTGACCGATGGTGCCAACGTTGACGTGCGGCTTGGTGCGCTCGAATTTTTCTTTTGCCATCTTTCGACTCCGAAAAAAATCTAAATCACTACAACAGGATTTGGCGCAACCCTATCTAGCGAGCGCACCAGAAGTTGGTGCCCATGGGCAGGATCGAACTGCCGACCTCTCCCTTACCAAGGGAGTGCTCTACCACTGAGCCACATGGGCAATGAGATAGCTCTCGCGACCTCATAAATCTTTGCTCAAAACTGGAGCGGGAGACGGGAATCGAACCCGCGTCATTAGCTTGGAAGGCTAGGGTTCTACCATTGAACTACTCCCGCACAGATTGACTGCACGAAGCCACCCTTTCAGGCAACCAACTCTTCACCCATTACTGGTGGAGGGGACTGGATTCGAACCAGTGTACGCGTTAGCGGGCAGATTTACAGTCTGCTGCCTTTAACCACTCGGCCACCCCTCCGAAGAGACTTGAATTGTAGCACTGTTTTCTGCAACAAAAAGAAATCGAAAATTTTTCCGAACTCCTGTCACCGAAAGCTGGCGCGGCTGGCGGGGATCGAACCCACGACCCTTGGCTTCGGAGGCCAATACTCTATCCACTGAGCTACAGCCGCACTGGAAAGTCACCCATCCATGCAAGCCGAGCATTGTCGCACGACTTTGCCAAACGGCAAATGAGCCTCTTATGAAGTCATGGACACATCAAAGCCCAAACCTCGCAGAAACAAGTCCACAGTCTTCATCCCCACTTTACGCAAATCAAAGTCCTGGCGCATCAACCAGTTCTGAAAGAGCCCATCGAGCACCGCACGCAGCGCCACAGCCGCCTCGGGGGCCGGCATGGGCATGGTGATGCCATGCTCCTTCTCTGCGATACGCAAGCTGGCCTCCAGCCGCTGGGCGAACGCGCTCATGGCCGCCAGGTTACGCTCCTGCACCAATACCAACTCGCCCACGTACTCCACCTTGAGCAGCAAAATCTCGAAAACCCTGCGCGTGCGCTCATCCTCAACCATTCGCCCAAAAACGAGAGCTGCAATAAAGCGAATCCTTTCCAGGCCTTCCGGCCTGGTCGGATGCTCCCCGTATGCAGCCTGCTCCAACGGAAATGTCACCCGGTCAAGCAACGCAAAAAACAAGTCCAGCTTATCCTTGAAGTGCCAGTACACCGCCCCGCGCGTAGCTCCGGCCCTCTGAGCGATTTCACTCAAAGACGCCCTGGCAACCCCTTGCTCATAGAACACCTGCTCAGCAGCATCCAGCAAACTATTGCGCGTCGCAACCGCATCTTCTTTTGTCCTTCGTGCCAAGATGTACCCCTTTTTATAAATATAGATCTACGGGCTGCCACTCCACGCCCGACCGCCGCAAGCAACAATGATCTCCATTATACATTCATGGATGTATGTATAATCCCCGACACTCAAAGCCTGTGGTGCGCCTAGAAAGAGCTGACCGGCCCGCCATTCAAGCCAATTAATTCATCACAAGGACTCTTCATGCCCAGCACACGTAGTAATGTGTCAGCCGTCTCGTCCCCTTATGGCTGCTTACGCCTCACCAGCCTCGCCCTCGCCATTGCAGCCACAATGGCCCTGACCGCATGCGGTAACAAGCAATCAGACCAGGCAACAGCGCCGCAAAAATCCCCTCCAGCAATCCCGGTCGGCGTTGTCGTAGCAACCCCTGGAGACATAGGGCTGTTGACTGAGCTACCCGGTCGAGTCGATGCGCGCCGCGTGGCCCAGGTACGTGCTCGCAGTGCCGGGATACTTCAAGAGCGCCTCTTCAAGGAAGGCAGTGATGTCAAGGCCGGCCAGGTGCTCTTCCACATAGATTCGGCCCCTTATGTCGCGGCAGCTCAAAGTGCCAAAGCCTCCCTCGCCCGTGCCGAAGCCAACCTGCTTCAAACGGCAGCCCAGCTTGAGCGCTACCGTCCGTTGGTTCAAGCCAATGCCATTAGCAAGCAGGATTTCGTGAATGCCGAGGCTGCTCACAAGCAAGCGCTTGCCGACGTCGCATCTGGGAAAGCCGCTGTAAGTACAGCAGAAATCAACCTTGGCTATGCCAGGGTGACAGCTCCGATCTCAGGTCGCATTGGCCAATCACTGGTCACCGAAGGTGCTCTGGTTGGGCAGGGTGAGGCCACTCCACTGGCGGTCATCCAGCAGATCAACCCGGTCTACGTGAACTTCACACAGTCTGCAGGCGAGGTCTTCCGCCTGCGGCGCGCCATGGAGGCCGGCGAGCTCAAGAAAGCCGACAGTTCAGAAGCCGCCAGCGTGGAAGTACTGCTCGAAGATGGCACGCCCTATGAGCTCAGGGGCAAGCTGCTGTTCTCGGACCTGACCGTGGACAGCACCACAGGTCAGGTCACTCTGCGCGCAGAAGTACCCAACCCCAAGGGCTTGCTGCTACCCGGTCTCTACGTGCGCGTTCGCGTAGAACAGGCCCAGGCGTCCAACGCCATCGCCATTCCCCAACAGGCCGTGACCCGGACCGACTCCGGTGACATGCTGAGCGTGGTCAGCGACGACGGCAAGATAACCAAGCGTCAGGTCAAGATCACTGCCGCCCGCAACAACCACTGGCTGGTTTCCGAAGGCCTGCAGCCCGGGGAGAAGGTCATGGTCGACGGCTTCCAGAAGCTGCAAATGGTTCCTCCGGGCACCCCGGTCACTCCCGTGCCCTGGAAACCTGGTGCAGAAACTGCGGCTCAGGAACCAGCAGCGAGCGCTTCCGCATCCCAGGCCGAAACCGACGCCAAGCCCACAGAGGCGGCGGACAAGAAATAAACCAGAGGCTCATCAATGGCCAAGTTTTTTATAGATCGACCGATCTTTGCCTGGGTAATTGCGCTCTTCATCATCATTCTTGGTGGTGTGGCGCTGACCAAGCTGCCGATTGCGCAATATCCCAAGGTGGCGCCTCCCGCCATCGTGATCAACACCGCCTATCCCGGGGCATCCGCTCAGGTTCTTGAGGACAGTGTGCTGTCCGTCATCGAGCGCGAGATGAACGGTTCGCCCGGCCTGGTCTACATGGAGTCGGTAGCCCAGGCCGACGGCACGGGCAGCATCACCATCAGCTTCGAGCCAGGCACCAATGAGGACATGGCCCAGGTGGACGTGCAAAACCGTCTCTCGCGCGCCACTCCCCGCCTTCCTGCGTCCGTGACGCAGCAAGGCGTGCGCGTGGAAAAGGCCGCACATAACTTCCTGCTGTTCATCATGCTGTCTTCGGACAGCATAGACACCTCGACGCTGGCCGACTATGCAACCCGCAACATCGTGCCTGAGATCCAGCGTTTGCCAGGTGTGGGGCAGGCCCAGATGTTCGGCTCGGAAAAAGCCATGCGCGTCTGGTTCGACCCGGCCAAGCTCCAGGGCTACAAGCTATCCGTAGATGAGGTTACGGCAGCCATCCGCAGCCAGAACGCCCAGGTTTCCAGTGGCGTCATTGGCGACCTGCCCAACATCACAGGCCAGAAGATTGCCGCCACCGTGACCGTACACGGCCAGTTGACCTCGGTAGAGCAGTTCGAGAACATCGTGCTGCGCGCCAACACCAACGGTGCCACCGTGCGCCTCAAGGACGTGGCAACCGTGGAGCTCGGCAGCCAGGCCTACGCCACCTCGGCACGCCTTAACGGCAAGGAAGCCGTGGGCATCGGCGTCCAGCTCACGCCCAGCGGCAATGCCTTGGCCACGGCCACGGCAGTTCACAAGCGCATGGACGAGCTGGCCCAGTATTTCCCCAAAGGAGCAAGCTACACCATTCCATACGACAGCTCGACCTTTGTGAGCCTTTCCATCGAGAAGGTCGCGCACACGCTGCTCGAAGCCGTGGTCCTGGTGTTCCTGGTGATGTTCCTGTTCCTGCAGAACTGGCGCTATACCGTGATTCCCACGATCGTCGTGCCAATTGCTCTACTGGGCACATTTGCGGTGATGCTGGCCCTGGGCTTTTCCATCAACGTGCTGGCCATGTTCGGCATGGTACTGGTCATCGGCATCGTGGTGGATGACGCCATCGTGGTGGTCGAGAACGTAGAGCGCATCATGAGCGAAGAGGGCTTGCCGCCTCGCGAAGCCGCCCACAAGGCCATGGGCCAGATCTCGGGCGCCATCATCGGCGTGACCCTGGTGCTGGTCGTGGTGTTCATCCCGCTGGCCTTCTTTGCTGGCTCCACGGGCAATATCTACCGGCAGTTCTCCATCGTCATGGTCGCGTCGATCAGCTTCTCGGCCTTCCTGGCCCTGACACTGACACCCGCGTTGTGTGCCACGCTGCTCAAGCCCGTGGAAGCCGGCCATCATCATGAGAAAAAGGGCTTCTTCGGCTGGTTCAACCGCACCTTCAACCGCTACGCCAAGGGCTATGAAGGGCTGGTTGGACGCTCGCTCAAGCGCCCCGTCATCATGCTCGGCGTGTATCTGGCCATCATCGCCGGTGCCGCCGTCATCTTCCGTGGCCTGCCAACCTCGTTCCTGCCCAACGAAGACCAGGGCTACTTCATCGTCAACGTCCAGCTGCCTCCCGGTGCCGCCAAGGAGCGCACATTGGAAGTCATGCAGGAAGTGGAAAACGCCGTGCTCAAGCAGCCCGAGGTGGCCAACATGGTCAGCGTACTGGGCTTCAGCTTCTCGGGCCAGGGCCAGAACGCAGGTCTTGCCTTTGTTCCCCTCAAGGACTGGTCCGAGCGCAAGGGCCCAGACTCTACGGTGGACGGCATGACGGGCCGCATCATGGGGCTTACTGCCGGCATACGCGATGCTTTCGTGTTTGCCGTGAACCCCCCGCCCATCCCCGAGCTGGGCAATGCCACAGGCTTTACCTTCCGTCTGCAAGACCGCGCCGCTCATGGTCATGACGCACTCGTCAACGCCCGCAACATGTTGCTGGGCATGGCCTCGCAAAGCAAGGTCCTGACCGGCGTTCGTCCCGACGGCCTGGAGGATGCACCCCAGTTGCGCATAGAGATCGATCGAGACAAGGCCAATGCCCTGGGCGTGGGCTTCGACTCCATCAACACCACGCTGTCCACGGCCCTGGGCTCGGCCTATGTGAACGACTTCCCCAACCAGGGCCGTCTGCAGCGTGTGATCGTCCAAGCCGATGCCCCAGCCCGCATGCAGGAAGACGATGTGCTGCGTCTGAATGCACGCAACAGCAGTGGAGCGCCCGTTCCACTGTCGGCCTTTGCGACGACCAAGTGGGTCACGGGTGCTCAGCAGACCGTGCGCTACAACGGCTACCCGGCCATGCGCCTGGATGGATCGGCGGCGCCCGGCTACAGCTCGGGCGATGCCATGGCTGAAATGGAAAAGCTCGCAGCCAAGCTGCCCGAGGGCTTTGGCTTTGAGTGGACGGGCCAGTCACGTGAGGAAAAGATCGCGGGCAACCAGGCCACGGCGCTTTACACCTTCGCCATTTTGGCCGTCTTCCTGTGTCTGGCAGCCTTGTACGAAAGCTGGTCCATCCCGCTGTCGGTGATTCTGGTCGTGCCACTGGGCCTGCTCGGCGTGGTGCTCGCCACCCTGCTGCGCGAGTATTCCAATGACGTGTACTTCCAGATCGGCCTGGTCACGGTGATCGGCTTGTCAGCCAAAAATGCGATCTTGATCGTCGAGTTCGCCAAGGACTTGCAAGCCGAGGGCAAGAGCCTGTTCGCCGCAGCGCTGGAGGCCGCACATCTGCGCTTCCGCCCCATCATCATGACCTCGCTGGCCTTTGGTCTTGGCGTGATGCCCCTGGTCATCGCCTCGGGCGCCAGCTCGGCCAGCCAGCGCGCCATCGGTACCGGCGTGCTCGGCGGCATGGTCACCGGCACCGTGCTGGCCGTGATCTTCGTGCCCACCTTCTTTGTTGTGGTGCGTACGCTGTTCAATGGCCGCAACAAACAGCAAAACCCGCCGTCCGCAGCGACAGGCAAGGAGACTTTGAGCCATGATTAATCGCAGCACACCGGTGGCCCTGGCCGCCGCCCTGCTCATGGCGGGGTGCTCGCTCATCCCCACCTACGAGCGGCCTGCCGCACCCGTGGCAGACCAGTACGCCCACGGCAACGCCAGCACTTCGGCCAATGCCAAGGCTGCGGCCCAGATTCCCTGGGAGGCTTACTTCCAGGATCCCAGGCTGCAGCAACTGATACGCCTTTCCCTGGAAAACAACCGCGACCTGCGTGTGGCCGCGCTCAACATAGAGCGTGCCCAGGCACAGTACCGGATCACGCGCGCCGACCAATTCCCCTCTGTGGACCTGGGCGCCAATGCCAGCCGGGCCCCCAATACCACGGGCTCGGGTGACAAATACCTCAACAGCTTCAGCGTTGGCCTGGCCGTGACTTCCTGGGAGCTGGACTTCTTCGGCCGTATCGACAGCCTCAAACAGGCAGCCCTGGCCCAATATCTGGCCACCGAAGAAGCACGCCGCGCAGCTCAGACCAGCCTGGTGGCCTCGGTCGCCAACAGCTGGTACACCCTGCTCGCCGACGAGGAACTGCTCAAGATCTCCCGCGACACCCTGAAAACGCGCGAGGAATCCGTGAAGCTGGCCAAGCTGCGCTTTGACACTGGCGTGGCATCCGAGCTCGACTATCGCCAGGCCGTCTCGCTGACCGAAGCAGCGCGCGCCACATTGGCGCAACAGCAGCGTCAGCGCTCCCTGGATGAAAACGCTCTCGTACTCCTGCTGGGCCAGGCCCTGCCCCCCGATGTCAGCGCCAGCATCAGCGGCCAGCGCCTCAACGACGTGGCCGACATGCCCACAATTCCGTCAGGCCTGCCCTCGGATCTGCTGACCCAGCGCCCGGACATACGCCAGGCCGAGCAGCTGCTGATCTCGGCCAATGCCAGCATTGGAGCCGCACGCGCAGCCTTTTTCCCGCGCATCGCGCTGACGGGTCAATTCGGCACGGCCAGCAGCGAGCTCTCGGGCCTGTTCAAGAGCGGCAGCTGGGGCTTCTCACTTGCGCCTTCGGCCCTGCTGCCGATCTTCGACGCAGGCCGCAACTCAGCCGGCCTAGCCGTCGCCAAGGTCGAGCGCGATGTCGCCCTGGCGCAATATGAAAAGGCCATACAGACCGCCTTCCGCGAAGTCTCGGACGCGCTGGACGGCCAGGATCTGCTGAACGACCAGATCAAGGCCCAGCGCGCCCAGCTCGAGGCCGAACAGGCGCGGCTCAAGCTCTCTGATCTGCGCTACAGCAATGGTGTCGCCAGCTATCTGGATCTGCTGGATGCCCAACGCTCGCTGTTCACCCTGGAGCAGACCACGGTCCAGGCACGCCTGACCCAGTTGCTCAACCAGGTTCAGCTCTACAAGGCGCTTGGCGGCGGCTGGACAGAGAGCGCCGTAGCGGCGGCCTCAGGCACGGCAAGTACGTCAGACAATCCCTAGGAGCGTTTTCAGAAGAGCGCCAGCTTCAAAGGGCTGCCGGTATACCGGCGGCCCTTTTTCATGCGAGGGGCAATCCAGGGCTCCACCAAGGATTTGCCCAGAGCTTGATCCATCTCATGGCATATCAGGCTGCGAAGGCAACCTAGGATAGAGCACAGTGGCTACTGTTGCCCCTCGTCGATATAATCGCCGGTTGACTCAAGCCCCCACAACAATAGAGGTCTTCATGAGCGATACCCACAACGAAGATGCCCACACCGGCCCGATCAAGAATCCCAAGCAACTGCTGATTGCAGTCTTTCTCTCGTTTGTGATTCCCGTCTTCGTCATCATAGGCCTCGTGCAGTATGTGAGCTCGGGTGACAAGGCGGGCGCTGGCGCCTCCCACTCCGAGATGGCGAAGGCCCAGCGCCTGCAAAAGGTAGGCCAGGTTGAAGTGCGCGATGCCAACCGCCCACTGCGCACCGGCGAGCAGGTCTACAACGGCCAATGCGCCGCCTGCCACGCCAACGGCACGGCCGGTGCGCCCAAGTTCCAGGACGCAGCGGCCTGGGGGCCCCGTCTCCCGCAAGGTCTGGACGCCCTGGTGCAGTCCTCCCTCAAAGGCAAGGGAGCCATGGCCCCTCAAGGCGGCGGCGATTTCAGCGACTTTGAAATCTCTCTCGGTGTGATCTATATGGCGAATGCAGCCGGCGGCAAGTTCGCCGAGCCCAAGCCCCCGGCCGGCGAAGGCGCAGAGGCGCCTGCTGAGGCAAGTGCTCCTGCGGCAGCCGAGCAGCCTGCTCCCGCGGCTGCCGAAGCACCGGCTCCCGAAGCCGTCGCCCAGCCTGCAGCCATCACGACCGTCCCCCCTGCCAGCGCCGCTGCCGCAGGCAAGGCTCTTTACGACAAGGCCTGCGTGGCCTGCCACGCAGCCGGTGTCGCCGGAGCTCCCAAGTTCGGCGACAAGGCCGCCTGGGCGCCCTACGTGAAGGAAGGCCTGGATCACATGCTCGAAGTCGCCATCAAGGGCAAGGGCGCGATGCCTCCTCGCGGCGCCTCCACGGCCACGGACGACGAATTGCGCGCGGCCATCCAATACATGGTGGACAACGCCAAGTAAGCTCTCTCAAGCCGCAGCAAAAAAGGCAATGTGCATGCACATTGCCTTTTTTGTTGTTCATACCGGCGCTCAGCCTTCCAGGCTGCGAGCCGGACTGCGCACAAAGCCGAAACGCTGAGGCAGCTCTGCGGAGTCCAGCTCCTTCCAGGCCGGCAGTCCTTCGGCATCCAGGGCCGCACTGGCATCCAGCATGTCCTGGCTGTGCACCAGGCCCAGGCCTTGGGGAGTCTGCAGATAAAGCCGACCCAGCTCATCCACGAAGCTGGCCTGGACCGCCTCGGACGCCAGCGCCCGGCCCGTGTGGTCGTGGATTTCCAGGGAGTCGTCAGCCCAGCGCAACCGCCAGACCCAGGGCGTGCATTCGAGCTCCACATAGACACGCTGCGGCCCGTTCTGGAAAAACCAGCGCCCATCAGGCTCGGCCAGGTAATTGCGGCCTATGAACTCGCACAGTTTTTCATGGCGCAGCAGCGAGCCTTTGGCCCCTGGCTTGCCGCTGTCGAACGCGCCGCAGCCTTGGGCCGCGTCATCGCGCATATACCAGCCGCCGCGCGCATCCAGTCCCAGCCAGCCGCTGCAGGCCGGCACATTCGGCCATTTGGCCATGGCTTGTTTGACGATGTCATCCATTGCTTGTCTTCCTCACGAGCTGCACCAACCGGGCTCGGCAGAGCTGCCCCATGGTGCCCGACCTGTCCAACCTCTTGCCTGACGCAGACCTATTCCTTGCTCTCATGACCAGCCAGCCAGCGCATTACGGCCTCTGGCATGGCTCGCACATGGCCGGGCCAGCTTCCCTCAACAAAGCCCACATGGCCGCCCTGCTCCGGCTGCCAGAGCGTAACCGAGGCGCCCACATCCCGCGCACCGGGCAGACTTGCCGCTGGCACGAAGGGGTCATTGCGCGCGTTGAGCAGCAAGGCGGGAACGCGAATGTCGGCAAGCACAGGTTTGGCCGATGCACGGTGCCAGTAATCGAGCGCATCGCGAAAGCCATGTACGGGGGCGGTGAACGCATCGTCGAAATCCTGCAGGTCGCGCGAGCGAAGTACGGCTTCGCGGTCGAACAGGCCCGGAAACTGCTCCCACTTGGCCAACGCCTTGGGCATCAGGGTACGCAGAAACATGGGCGTGTAAATCCAGCGGTTAAGCCCCCGGCCCAGAGCCCGCCCGCCAGCGACCAGATCCAGCGGCGCGCTCATGACGGCCAGCGCCCGGACCACATCTGCAGCCCGCGCTCCCTGGAGTCCGGCCCAGCGCGCCAGCACATTGCCGCCCAGCGAGACTCCGACGGCAAACAACGGCCCCTGGGCACACAGGCACAGACGGCGCAGGATCCAGTCCGCCTCATCGGCATCGCCGCTGTGATAGGCGCGCGCTGCGCGATTGGGCTGGCCGCCACAACCACGAAAATGCGGCACGACCATGGACCAGCCGCGCAACTCCGCCAGGTATTGCAGGGCCAGGGCGTAATGGCTGGCCGCCGAGCCTTCCAGCCCATGGAACAGCACCAGCCAGGGCCGGCGCCCGCATGCCTCGCCTGCCTGCACGCTCAGAGCCACGTCGATGAAGTCGCCATCAGGTGTATCCCAGCGCTCCCACCGCCAGAGCGGCGGCTTGCGTCCACCGGGCAGGCGCTGCGCCTGCACAGCGGCCCAGATGGTCTGGGCATGGCCGCCCGGCAGCCACAGCGGCGCCTGAAACCGGGGAGAAGAGGCATTCATGGGCAAAGACATAGTGCGATGGTTGTCGTCCTGCAACATGCATCGGGCCCGACGCGGCACAATCACGGGCGAGTTGCAGTGCCGACGACGCTGCCCCTGCATGGTTTCAACAGCACTTTCCTCTATATCTTATGAAACGTCTTCTTGCCACGCTTGCCATGGCCCTGGCTCTCACGGGCTGCGGCTACAACGATTTTCAGCGCCTGGACGAGCAGACCAAGTCCGCCTGGAGCGAAGTCCTCAACCAGTACCAGCGCCGTGCCGACCTGGTGCCCAACATCGTGGCCACGGTCAAGGGCGAAGCCAGCTTCGAGCAGGACACGCTGACCCAGGTGATCGAGGCCCGCGCCAAAGCCACCTCCATCCAGGCCACGCCCGAGCTGGTCAACAACCCCGAGGCCTTCAACAAGTTCCAGCAGGCCCAGGGCGAGCTCACGGGGGCCTTGTCGCGCCTGATGATGGTCTCCGAGCGCTACCCGCAACTGCAGGCCAACCAGGCCTTTCGCGACCTGCGCGTGACGCTGGAGGGGACGGAAAACCGCATCACCGTGGCCCGCAACCAGTACATAGAGTCGGTCAAGCAGTACAACGTGCTGGCGCGCAGCTTTCCCAGCAATCTGACGGCCAAGGTCTTCGGCTATGAGGTCAAGCCCAGCTTCACCGTGCAAAACGAGGCCGAGATCTCGAATGCACCCAAGGTCGATTTCTCTGCGCCCGCAAAACCCCAGTAAGCGGGACTGCACTTCATGGCCTTTTTGCCGAGAGCGCTGCTGGCATTTGTCCTGGCCTTTGCGGGCTGGGTTGCGGCCCAGGCCCAGTCAAGCCTGCAGCCCGTACCCGAGCTCCAGGCCCGGGCCATGGACCTGTCGGCCACGCTGAGCCCGCAGGAACTCGCAAGCCTGCAAGCCCAGCTCAAGACCCTGGAAGACGAAACCGGCGCCCAGGTCGTGATCCTGATGCTGGCCAGCACGGCCCCCGAGGACATTGCAGCCTACTCCAACCGCGTGGCCCAGAGCTGGAAGATAGGCCGCAAGAATGTGGGCGACGGACTGCTCATCGTCGTCGCGAAGAACGACAAGCGCATGCGCATCGAAGTCGCAAGAGCCCTGGAAGGCGCCATTCCCGACCTCATGGCCGCGCGCATCATCGACGGCGCCATGAAACCGCGCTTTCAGGCCGGCGACTATGCAGCCGGCCTTGCCGAAGCCGTCGAGCAGCTGTCCCTGCTGATCCGCCATGAAAAGCTGCCCTCCGCACCCGCCGAAAGCCTGTCCGCCCGAGGGGGCGACTGGGCCATGGGCCTGCTGGCCCTGCCCCTGCTGCTGGCACCGCTGGCACGCATGTTTTTGGGCCGCCTCAAGGGCTCGCTGCTCATGGGTGCGGGCACAGGCATTGCGGTGTTCCTCATCGAGCGCAGCTGGCAGCTGGCCCTGGGCGCCAGCCTGGCCATGATGGTGGTCACCGTGCTCGGCCTGTTCCGGCTGCTGGGCCTGTTCTCCGGCCACGGGGGCGGTGGCGGCAGAGGCGGATTCAAGTCGGGCGGTGGTGGCCGCTTTGGCGGCGGCGGCGCCTCTGGAGGCTGGTGAATGCCGGGTACGTTTGCCAGCTTGCACAGACTGCTCCAGCGGGCGCTGCTCGTCATGCTGAGCTTGCTCGGCGGCCTTTGGCCGGGCGCCGCCCAGGCCCAGCCGCTGCAACCGATTCCGGCACTCACGGCGCGTGTCGTCGATCTTTCGGCCACGCTGAGCCCGCTCGAGGCACGGCAGATCCAGGCCCGGCTCCAGACCCTGGAAGACGAAACCGGCGCCCAGATCGTGGTCCTGATGCTGGGCAGCACGGCCCCCGAAGACATTGCCGCCTATGCCCACCGTGTCGCCAGCGACTGGAAGATTGGCCGCAAGAGCGTGGGTGACGGCCTGCTCATCGTGGTTGCCAAGGATGACAGGCGCATGCGCATCGAAGTCGCCAAGCGCCTGGAAGGCGCGGTCCCCGACCTCATGGCCGCACGCATCATCGACCAGGCCATGAAGCCCCGGCTCAAAGACGGCGACTATGCGGGCGGACTGCTGGCCGCCATAGACCGGCTCTCCCTGCTCATCCATGGCGAGCAGTTGCCTGCGCCAGAGGCTGGCGGCCCGCCGGGCTCGGGATGGTTGCTGATTCCCTTTTCATTTTTCGGCTTTGCCATAGGCGTGCCCCTGAGCCGCAGCCTTTTCGGCAAGGGCCTGGGCTCGCTGCTCATGGCGGCCGGCATGGGCGGCATGGGTTACTGGCTGTCCGGCAGTGCGCCTATTGCCCTGGCCACCGGTCTGGTCGCCATGCTGTTTGTCTGGCTGGGCAACTCCAGCCGCAACCAGGCGGGGCGCCAGGCCGGCTCCCGCAAGCCAAACAGCCGCAGAAAGCGTGGCCACTCGCGTGGCGACAGCGGCTGGCATGGGGGTGGAGGCGGCTGGAGCTCGGGCAGCAGTGACAGCTGGAGCTCCAGCAGCAGCGACAGCTTCAGCTCGGGCGGCGGGGGTGACTTTGGAGGCGGTGGTGCCTCGGGAGACTGGTGATATGCAGCGTCTTTTTTCCCGCGTCACGCGGCTGGTACGCCATCGGCTGGCCGAGCCCGGACTTGAGCGGCAGATTCCACGCCCGGTCCTGGACAGGCTGGAGCAGGCCATCACCGCCAGCGAAGCCACGCATACGGGCCAGATCCGCATCTGCATAGAAGCCGGCCTGCCCTGGAGCTATATCTGGCGCGATGCCACGGCGCACGAGCGCGCGCTGTCCCAGTTCGGCAAGCTGCGCGTCTGGGATACCGAGCACAACAACGGTGTGCTGATCTATCTGCTGCTGGCCGACCATGCGATCGAGATCGTGGCCGACCGGGCTCTGGAGCGCAGCATGACGACCGAGCATTGGCAGACGCTGATCAGCGACATGGGCTCGGCCTTTCGTGCCGGGCATTACGAGCTCGGGCTGCTGGCCGCGCTGGAGCGCGTCAGCCATCAACTGAGCGCACACTTTCCACAGCCCGCCGGCACACCAGGCCTGAACGAGCTGCCCGACACGCCCATCGTGAAAAGACATGTCTGAGAGCGTGAACACGCTCTAAAAAAGAAGCGGTTAGCGCTTGCCCTGCGGCGGTTTCAGCTCGAAATCCATTCAAAGTTCTTGCCTGGCAGGCGCTAGCCGCTATGATTTTTACATTTGCTTAAATCCACGATTTTCACCCAGCGGGCCGCTGCCTTGGATGGCACGGCTCTTTGCCCCCAAGGCTTTGACTCCAAGGAACGACCATGAAATTTCTCCTGCCCCGCCTGTGCCTGGTTGCCGCCACGCTGGCTCTTGCAGCCTGCGGCAATACCATCCTCGGCGCCTCGCCCGACCGGGCTCTGGACAAGTCCCAGGAATACGACCATGTGCTGAGCTGCAAGCTCAAGCAGGACGAGCCCATGCGTTGCGAAACCCAGGCCGTCTCGCTGTGCCCCAAACCCGACAATGCCGATGTGCATAAAACGCGCACCGTGGACCCCGTGGACAATGCCGTGACCTACGTCTACCAGGTGCGCTGCGGCAAGTAAGGCCAGGACCGGCGGCGCGCACATTGCGCCAACATCCGCCAGCAACGACAAAGCCGCCCGAGAGGGCGGCTTTTGTTTTTTCCTGACCCGTTGCTGCGACAGACGGCTGCTTTGGTGCAGCCGGCAGCGCCGATGCGGATCAGCGCTTTTGGCGGTACTTGCGCAGGGCGGCAATCTGGGCGGCCATGACGGCCAGCTCGGACTGGGCGCGCGCCAGGTCGATCTCGCTCTTGGCGTTCTTGAGTGCTTCCTCGGCCGCAGCTTTGGCTTCCTTGGCCTTTTGCTCGTCCAGGTCGGCACCGCGAATCGCGGTATCGGACAGAACGGTCACGCAGTTGGGCTGCACTTCGAGAATGCCGCCGGCCACGAAGACAAACTCTTCACGGCCGTCCGCCATCTCTATGCGCACCGAGCCGGGCTTGATGCGCGTGATCAGCGGTACGTGGCGCGGGAAGATGCCCAGCTCGCCGGCTTCACCGGGCAGGGCGACAAAACGCGCTTCACCGGAGAAGATGGACTCTTCGGCACTGACCACATCAACGTGGATGGTGTTCATCTTTGCTCCTCAGAAAAGGTTGAATGGGCCCTGAATCGAACTGATACCGCACCCACGAAACAGGCACGGCCCAACTCGGGGACGCCGAGCAAGGGCCGCCCCGCAGTGAGGGCGTCGTCCCCCTCCCGCGTAGCGAAAGAGGGGGAAGCGGCGCAGCCGCTCAGGGGGTGCCCCATCAAGCTGCCAGCTTCTTGGCCTTCTCAAAGGCTTCGTCGATGGTGCCCACCATGTAGAAAGCCTGCTCGGGCAGATGGTCGGCTTCGCCGTTCACAATCATCTTGAAACCGCGAATGGTTTCCGCCAGGGGCACGTACTTGCCGGGAGCACCGGTAAACACTTCGGCCACGTGGAAAGGCTGGGACAGGAAGCGCTGGATCTTGCGAGCGCGAGCCACGACCAGCTTGTCTTCGGGAGCCAGCTCATCCATGCCCAGAATCGCGATGATGTCGCGCAGTTCCGTGTAGCGCTGCAGCGTGCCTTGCACTTGACGGGCCACGGAGTAGTGCTCTTCACCCACGACCTGAGGGTCCAGCTGACGGCTGGTGGAAGCCAGCGGGTCAACGGCGGGGTAGATACCCAGGGCAGCGATGTCACGCGACAGCGCCACGGTGGAGTCCAAGTGAGCAAACGTGGTCGCGGGCGAGGGGTCGGTGTAGTCGTCGGCAGGCACGTAAACGGCCTGGATCGAGGTGATCGAACCCACCTTGGTCGAGGTGATGCGCTCTTGCAAACGGCCCATTTCCTCGGCCAGCGTAGGCTGGTAGCCCACGGCCGAAGGCATACGGCCCAGCAGGGCGGACACTTCGGTACCGGCCAGGGTGTAACGATAGATGTTGTCCACGAAGAACAGCACGTCACGGCCTTCGTCACGGAAAGCTTCGGCCATGGTCAGACCGGTCAGCGCCACGCGCAGACGGTTGCCCGGGGGCTCGTTCATCTGGCCGTAAACCATGGCCACCTTGGAGTCGCCCAGCGACTCCTGGTTCACCACGCCGGCGTCCGACATTTCGTGATAGAAGTCGTTGCCCTCACGGGTACGCTCGCCCACACCAGCGAACACCGACAGACCGCTGTGGGCCTTGGCGATGTTGTTGATGAGTTCCATCATGTTCACGGTCTTGCCCACACCGGCGCCACCGAACAGGCCCACCTTGCCGCCCTTGGCGAACGGGCACACCAGGTCGATCACCTTGATGCCGGTTTCCAGCAGTTCCTGCGCGGGAGCCAGTTCGTCGTAGGCGGGAGCCTTGCGGTGAATGGAAGCCGTCAGGGACTGGTCCACGGGGCCACGCTCGTCGATGGGATTGCCCAGCACGTCCATGATGCGACCCAGCGTTGCCTTGCCCACGGGCACGGTGATGGGAGCATGGGTGTTGCTGACCATCAGGCCGCGACGCAGGCCGTCGGACGAGCCCAGCGCAATGGTACGCACCACGCCGTCGCCCAGCTGCTGCTGAACTTCCAGCGTCAGGGCCGAACCTTCGAGCTTGAGCGCGTCATAGACCTTGGGCATCTGGCCTTGCGGGAACTCAACGTCCACCACAGCGCCGATACATTGAACAATCTTGCCTTGTACTTGAGCCATTTTTCGCTCCAATATATTTGTCTGCTAAAGCCGTTTACACAGCGGCGGCGCCGGCCACGATCTCCGACAGCTCGGTCGTGATCGCTGCTTGGCGCGTCTTGTTGTAGACCAGCTTCAACTCGCTGATGACATTACCGGCGTTGTCGGTCGCAGCCTTCATGGCCACCATGCGCGCCGATTGCTCGGACGCCATGTTCTCGGCCACGGCCTGGTAGACCAGGGACTCCACGTAGCGCAGCAACAGCTCGTCGATGACGGACTGTGCGTCGGGCTCGTAGATATAGTCCCAGCCATGGGCGGACGTCTTCTCGGCTTGCATTTGCGCTGACGACAGCGGAAGCAGCTGCTCCACCACCGACTCTTGCTTCATGGTGTTGATGAACTTGGTGTACGACAGGTACACCGCGTTCAGCTTGCCTTCGGCATATTGATCGAGCAGCACCTTGACGGGGCCGATCAGCTTGTCCAGATGGGGCGTATCGCCCAGCGCCGTTGCGTGCGAGACCACCTTGGCACCGACCCGGTTCAGAAAACCCAGGCCCTTGTTGCCAATGGCCACGGTCTCGGCCGCCACGCCCTGGTCCTGCAATTCGCGCAACTTGGCCGTGACGGCACGCAACACGTTGGTGTTCATGCCACCGCACAATCCCTTGTCGGTCGTCACCACGATGACGCCGGCCTTCTTGACATCGTTCACCTTCATGAAGGGGTGAACGTACTCGGGATTGGCTTGACCAAGATGGGCTGCGATATTGCGGACCTTTTCGCTGTAGGGACGAGCCGCCAGCATCCGGTCCTGCGCCTTGCGCATCTTGGATGCGGCCACCATTTCCATGGCCTTCGTGATCTTCTTGGTGTTTTCCACCGATTTGATCTTGCCGCGAATTTCCTTACCTGCTGCCATGATGGCTCCTCGTCCGGTTTAAGCGAACGACTTCTTGAACGCAGCGACGGCAGCGTTCAATTCGGCCTCGTCCTTGCCTTCCTTGTCGAAAGCACGGTTTTGGTTCAGGCGGTCCAGCAGGGCACCATGGCTGGTCTTCAGGAACTGGTGCAGACCAGCTTCGAAAGGCAGCACTTGCTTGACTTCAATGTCATCCATGAAGCCCTTGTTCACCGCGAACAGCGACACACCCATCAAGGCCGTGGACAGCGGGCTGTACTGGGCTTGCTTGAGCAGCTCGGTCACGCGGGCGCCGCGGTCCAGCTGCTTGCGGGTGGCTTCGTCCAGGTCGGAAGCGAACTGCGCGAACGCAGCCAGTTCACGGTACTGTGCCAGGTCGGTACGGATACCGCCGGACAGGCCCTTGACCAGCTTGGTCTGAGCGGAACCACCCACGCGCGACACCGAGATACCGGCGTTGATGGCGGGGCGGATACCGGCGTTGAACAGGCTGGTTTCCAGGAAGATCTGGCCGTCGGTGATCGAGATCACGTTCGTGGGCACGAAGGCCGACACGTCACCCGCCTGGGTTTCGATGATGGGCAAAGCCGTCAGCGAACCCGTCTTGCCCTTGACCTCGCCCTTGGTGAAGGCTTCGACGTAGTCGGCGTTCACGCGAGCGGCACGCTCCAGCAGACGGCTGTGGAGATAGAACACGTCGCCAGGGAAGGCTTCGCGGCCCGGGGGACGGCGCAGCAGCAGCGAAACCTGGCGGTAGGCCACGGCCTGCTTGGACAGGTCGTCATACACGATCAGCGCGTCTTCGCCGCGGTCGCGGAAGTATTCGCCCATGGTGCAGCCCGAGTAGGCCGACACGTACTGCATGGCAGCGGATTCGGAGGCGGTGGCAGCCACGACGATGGTGTAGTCCATTGCACCGGCCTGCTCCAGAGAGCGCACCACGTTCTTGACCGAAGAAGCCTTCTGACCAATCGCCACGTAGACGCAGGTCACGCCCTGACCCTTTTGGTTGATGATGGCGTCGATGGCCACGGCCGTCTTGCCGGTCTGGCGGTCACCAATGATCAGCTCGCGCTGGCCACGGCCCACGGGCACCATCGAGTCGATGGACTTGATGCCGGTCTGCAGCGGCTGGTCCACGGACTGACGCGCGATCACACCAGGAGCGACCTTTTCGATCACGTCGGTCATCTTGGCGTTGATCGGGCCCTTGCCGTCGATAGGCTGACCCAGGGCGTTCACCACGCGGCCCACCAGCTCGGGGCCCACGGGCACTTCCAGAATGCGGCCCGTGCACTTGACGGTGTCGCCTTCGGAGATGTGCTCGTACTCGCCCAGAATCACGGCGCCCACGGAGTCGCGCTCCAGGTTCAGCGCCAGGCCGAACGAGGGCTGGCCATCCTTGCCGGCGGGGAATTCCAGCATTTCGCCTTGCATCACATCGGACAGGCCGTGCACGCGCACGATACCGTCGGTCACCGAAACCACGGTGCCCTGGTTACGGATATCGCGGCTGGCGGCCAGGCCTTCGATGCGGCTCTTGATCAGTTCAGAAATTTCTGCGGGATTGAGTTGCATGACTCTTTCCTTATTTAGTTAGCCTAATCCTCAGCCGCACTTAGGCGATGAGGGCCGCTTTCATTTGTTCCAGGCGGGCCTTGACCGAAGTGTCCAGCACTTCGTCGCCCACCACCACGCGTACGCCGCCGATCAGGGACTGATCTTGCTCGACCGTAAGGTTGAGCTTGCGACCGAAGCGCTTCTCGAGCGTGGCCCCAAGTTCGGCCAGCGCACCGGCATCGATGGGGAAAGCGCTATGGACCACGGCATCGGAAGAGCCTGCGGCGCGGTTCACCAGGCTGCGGAACTGCGCTACCACTTCGGGCAGGGCTTGCAGTCGGCCGTTTTCGATGATGACGCGCAGGAAGTTCGCTACAGCGTCAGGCAATGCCGAGCCGGCCACACCTTGGATCACGCTGAACATTTGTTCATGCGTCACCTTCGGGTCGTCGGCCAGCTGGCGCAATTGCGGGTCGGCGGCAATCGCCGCCAATTTCTCCGCCCAGACAACCGTGCCCGACAGGTCAGCACCCATATGGGTGCTGGCCTTGTACAAGGCATCTGCGTAAGGACGGGCAATGGTGGCGAGTTCTGCCATGTTTGCTCTTCCTTACAGCTCGGTCTTGAGGCGGTTCAACAGGTCGGCGTGAACGCCGGCATCGACTTGCTTGCGCAGGATTTGCTCGGCGCCTTTGACGGCCAGAGCTGCCACTTGCTCGCGCAAGACTTCACGGGCTGCGACTGACTGCTGCTCGGCCTCGGCGCGGGCAGCGGCGACAATCTTGTTGCCTTCTTCGGTTGCACGGGCCTTGGCTTCTTCAATGATGGCCTGGGCACGGCGCTCGGCGTCCGCAAGCCGCGATGCCGACTCGTTGCGCGTCTGGGCCAGTTCCTGCTCGACGCGCTGGTTCACAGCGGTCAGCTCGGTCTTGGCCTTGTCGGCAGCAGCGAGGCCATCGGCGATTTTCTGGGCTCGCTCATCCAAGGCCTTGGCGATCGGGGGCCACACGAACTTCATCGTGAACAGCACCAGGATCAAGAAGACTATGGCCTGAACGAACAGGGTCGCGTTGATACTCACGGCAACACCTTTCTATTTAGGGCGTTGATCGGAGCTTAGGCCAGGACGAAGGGGTTGGCGAAAGCGAACAGCAGAGCGATGGCCACACCGATCAGGAAGGCGGCGTCGATCAGACCAGCCAAGATGAACATCTTGGTTTGCAGTTCGTTGATCAGCTCAGGCTGGCGAGCCGAGGATTCCAGGAACTTGCCGCCCATCAGAGCAATACCGATCGAAGCGCCGATAGCGCCCAAACCAACGATCAGACCGCAAGCCAGAGCGACGAGGCCGAGAATGTTTTCCATGATGACTCCTGAGATTAAAGAAAGAGGAAGGTTGAAAGGGAAAGGGAATGGTCAGTGGGCTTCATGCGCCTGGCCGAGGTAAATCAGCGTCAGCATCATGAAAATGAAGGCCTGCAGGGTGATGATCAGAATGTGGAAGATCGCCCAGATAGAGCCCGCAATGATGTGCCCCACAGGGAGCAACACACCGGAAAGCGACATGGCAGCCGCACCGCCCATCAGAGCGATCAGACAGAACACCAACTCACCAGCGTACATATTGCCGAACAGTCGCATGCCATGCGAAACCGTCTTGGCAACATATTCAATGATTTGCATGGCCAGGTTCACCACACCCAGGATCACTGCAAACAACGGATTCTTGCTGGTGCCGAAAGGCGCGGTCACCAATTCATGAGCCCAGCCGCCCATGCCCTTGATCTTGATGCTGTAGAAAAAGCACAGGATCAGCACGGCCGTGGACAGGCCCAGCGTGGTCGAGAGGTCTGCCGTAGGCACGACACGCAAGGCCGCATGCGAGTCGCCCTGCACGCCTTGCCACAGCAAGGGCAGCAGATCGACGGGCAGCATGTCCATGGCATTCATCATGAAGATCCAGACGAACACTGTCAGTGCCAGAGGGGCGATGAACTTGCGGCTCTGCGCGTTGTGGATATTGGCCTTGGCCTGGTTGTCCACCATTTCCACCAGCATTTCCACCGCCGCCTGAAAGCGTCCGGGCACACCCGAGGTCGCCTTGCGTGCGGCCAGCCACAGCACGAACAGGCTCAAAAGGCCCAGAGCCGCACTGACAACAATGGAGTCGATATTGATCACCGAAAAGTCGATGATGGAGTTCTGCTTAATGTTCTGCAGATGCAGCAAGTGGTGCTGAATGTATTCACTTGCAGTAGGAGCATGGGCTTCCGCGGCCATCGTTCAACTTCTCTCAAAAAATATCAATCGGTTTTTCGGACATTGGGCTGCGCCAGCAGCGCGACCCAATACGTTTTCATCACGACTACCAGACCGGCCAACAAGGCCAGCCAGCTCAGGCCTGGAATCAGCTTGGGTGCAGCAGCCAGCATGGCAATGCACAGCACCAGCTTCACCAACTCCCAGCCAAAAATTCCCACCATGGCAGCCCCGGCCCCTCCCGGCCTCTGGCGAACCACAGCCCGCGCAAACAGCGCTGCCGGCAACACCACCGACAAGCCGCCATAAGCGGCGGACCAGGCAGCGACACCTCTTCCCGTCACCAGCCACGCCACCAGCGCAACCAGCACACCCATGACCGCCTGCACCAACACGATGCGCCAGACCGAAACCTGGGGGTTGCGCAAGCGCCAATCCCGGGCCTCTTCTGCGGTCAAGGGCTTGAAGTCGGCGTCATCGCCCTCAAGTCCTTCATCAAGCTCTGTCTCAGTCAGGCTGTTTTTCATTGATTTTTCATCGCCTAGAGCCAAGACAAGACTTTTTCACAAAGCCTCTGATTATAAGTAAAAACCCCTGACGAGGGCTAGGGATAGCCTGTATATGGACGGACCCACTCGTAAGGTGTAACAAAACACTGTCGCAATCAGCCAACAGTTAAATCCGAAAGTGCAGGCATTTTGCGCTTTCAGGCCTTGCCACCATTGACGTCAAGGCCGCGAACGATAGCGCACAATCACCGTCCACGACAAGCGAATCACCCGTATACACCCATGAACGACTCACTTCCTACGGCGAATCCGGCTCCTGAAGCCGATCCGCGCAAGGACTCGCTGATCGAGTACCCATCGCAATTTCCCATCAAGGTCATGGGCATCAAGGCCGAGCACCTGGTACACGAGCTGACCGAAATCGCCAGGCGCTTCGACCCGGCATTCGATGCTTCCACGCTGGAGCTGCGCCCCAGCAGCAGCGGCAAATACCTGGGCGTGACTCTCACGGTCACGGCAACCAGCCGCGCCCAGCTCGACGATCTCTACCAGGCCTTCACCGCACATCCACTGGTGAAAGTCGTGCTGTGAGCACGCCCCAGGCACCCACCCATCTGGACCTGCGCCTGCTGGGCGCCACTGACTACACCGCCGCCGTGCAGGCCATGCAGGCCTTCACCCAGCAGCGAGACCCGGGAACGCGTGATGAGCTCTGGATTTGTGAGCATTCTCCGCACTACACACAAGGGCTGGCGGGCAAAAGCACTCACCTTCTGGCTCCAGGCGACATTCCCGTGGTGGCAACCAACCGCGGCGGCCAGGTCACATACCATGGCCCGGGCCAGGTCGTCGCCTACCCCTTGCTGGACCTGCAGCGCCTCGGCTATTTCGTCAAGGAATATGTGTACCGGCTGGAGGAAGCAGCCATACAGACACTGGCTCACTTCGGCGTCACCGGCCACCGCGTGGCCGGCGCGCCCGGCATTTATGTGCGACTGGACGATCCGTTCAGCCACGCCATGCTTGCACAGCGCCCCCAGCAGCGCGCGCCGGGCTCGCCCGCGCCCGAGCCCGACTTCACAGGTCTGGGCAAGATTGCGGCCCTGGGCATCAAGGTCAGTCGTCACTGCACATACCACGGTCTGGCATTGAACGTCGCCATGGACCTAGAACCCTATGCCCGCATCAACCCTTGCGGTTACGCGGGTCTTGCAACGGTGGATCTTTCTACAATCGGAGTCCAGACCAACTGGAGCGAGGTAGCCCACGTGCTGGGCCGCCAACTGCAGCGACGCCTCGCTCCCTGACACCCTAGCCATGAGCACCAACCCCGTTGTGCGCGAAGCGCAGTCCCAAGCCGAGTACAACCCGCTGGCCAAACAAAAGGCCGGAGCCAAGCTGTCCCGCATTCCCATCAAGGTCGAGCATGGCGAAGTGCTCAAAAAGCCCGACTGGATTCGCGTCAAGGCCGGCAGCCCGAGCACGCGCTTCTACGAGATCAAGGACATTCTGCGCAGCAACAAGCTGCACACCGTCTGCGAAGAAGCCAGTTGCCCGAATATTGGCGAATGCTTTGGCAAGGGCACGGCCACCTTCATGATCATGGGCGACAAGTGTACGCGCCGCTGCCCCTTCTGCGACGTAGGCCATGGCCGCCCCGATCCGCTGGATCAGGACGAGCCCATGAATCTGGCCAGGACCATTGCCCAGCTCAGGCTCAAATACGTGGTCATCACCAGCGTGGACCGCGACGACCTGCGCGACGGTGGTTCGGGCCATTTTGTGGAGTGCATCAAGAACATCCGCGCGCTCTCGCCACTGACCCAGATCGAAATCCTGGTGCCGGACTTCCGCGGCCGTGATGACCGCGCCCTGGAAATCCTCAAGGCCGCGCCGCCCGATGTGATGAACCACAACCTGGAAACTGCGCCCCGCCTCTACAAAGAGGCGCGCCCCGGCTCGGACTACCAGTTCTCACTGAACCTGCTGAAGAAGTTCAAGGCCTTGCACCCGAGCGTGCCGACCAAGAGCGGTCTCATGGTCGGCCTTGGCGAGACCGACGAGGAAATCCTGCAGGTGATGCGCGACATGCGCGCCCACGACATCGACATGCTGACCATTGGTCAGTACCTGTCGCCCACCAACAGCCATCTGCCTGTGCGCCGCTATGTGCACCCCGACACCTTCAAGATGTTCGAGCAGGAGGCTTACAAGATGGGCTTCAGCCACGCCGCCGTGGGTGCCATGGTGCGCTCCAGCTATCACGCCGACCAGCAGGCCCACGCCGCCGGCGTGTGACACCCCCATGCGCCACCCTTAGGCGAAGGCGCATGGCGCTCTGCCCCGCACGCAGAATGCGGCCCGGGCTGAGCAAGGGCAGCTTGCAGATCAGCGCCTTGCGCGCAATTTTCATATCGAAATCGCCCAGCCTGGACGCCCACTCTTCCGGCTGGAAACGACTGGACTCATGCATGGGAGTTCCTGTACAACAAAGCGGCCCTGCACCACCAGACCATGCGCGAGCCGCTGCGCTGCATCAAACAGATTCCCAAAAACCTGGCCTGCCCAACGAAAAAAAGCCTTGTTCAGCAGACGCTGACAAAGCTTGGTGTATGCTCTGGCCCCAGCAACCCTCCCACAGGATTGCAAGCCATTCAAAAAACGGGCCATCGCAAAAAAAGCCTGGCTAACCGGCAAACCGCTGGCTGGCAAAAACAACCATCAGGCCGAACAGACCTGAGAAGTTGCCCCACGATGAAACCTTGGTGCAGCAGGTCAGCAAGATTGCCTTGTGCTGTACGATGGGTTGATCATAACATCGAATGAGAATCAATCTCAATCAAAGCCCTAGAGTTATCTAGGTCTTTGATTTTTGCGTGCTCAATTCGACAACAGCTGAGCAGGACAGTCCGAGTTGACCACCTGCTGAGCCCAGTCGGCAAGGCGTCGCGTATCGGCGCGCAAGACCTCCTGCTTCACGGCCAGGATTTGCGCCGGATGCATGGAAAAGCGGCGCAGTCCCAGGCCCAGCAACAGCCGGGTCATGCTGACATCGCCAGCAACCTCCCCGCAGACACTGATGCTCTTGCCCTGAGCCCGGCACTGGGCAATCACATCGGCCACCAGGCGCAGCACGGCCGGGTGCAGCGGGTCGTACAAATGCGCCACGGCCTCGTCGGCACGGTCTATGGCCAGGGTGTACTGGATCAAGTCGTTGGTGCCGATGGAGAGAAAGTCGAAGTAGCGCAGAAAGGTGCGCACCATGAGCGCTGCTGCCGGCACCTCGATCATGGCCCCGAGCTGTACCGCCCCATAGGCCGTGCCGCGCGCATCGAGCTCGGCCTGGGCCAGCCGCACCTGGGCCAGGGTCTGCTCTATCTCGCTTTGATGGGCCAGCATGGGAAACATGAGCCGTATCTGCCCATGGGCCGCCGCGCGCAGAATGGCGCGCAGCTGGGTGCGGAACATGGCTGGATCGGCCAGGCTCCAGCGTATGGCACGCAGGCCCAGGGCCGGGTTGAGAAAGTAGTCCTTGGCCGAGGCCTTGTCCAGCGGCTTGTCGGCCCCGACATCCAGCGTGCGAATGGTCACAGGCATGCCATGCATGGCATCCACGGCCTCGCGATAGGCGCGGTACTGCTCCTCTTCGCCGGGAAGACTGCCGCCACGCCCCATGAACAGGAACTCCGTACGAAACAGCCCTACCCCCACAGCCCCGGCATGCAGGGCCGCCGCACCGTCGCCAGGCTGTTCTATGTTCGCCAGAAGATCCACGCGCTCGCCATCCAGGGTCAGGGAAGGCGTGTGGCGCAGGCGCCCGAGGCGCTCGCGCTCGAGCTGGTTTTGCCGCTGCCGGAAGCTGTACTCGGCCAGGATGATGGGCGAGGGGTCGATGATGACCACGCCCGCATCGCCGTCGATGATCACCCAGTCGTCCTGGCGGATGAGCTGACCGGCGGCACGCGCTCCGACCACAGCCGGTATGTCCATGCTGCGCGCCACGATGGCCGTATGCGATGTACGTCCACCCACGGCCGTGACAAAGCCGGCAAACAGGCGGCTCTTGAACTGCAGCATGTCTGCAGGTGACAGGTCCTGGGCCACGAGCACCAGCGACTCCTCGGCCCCGCCATCGGCCAGCAGCTCGCGCTGCGCGCCCGGTGGCGCCGGCGGCAGGGGAGCAGCCACAGGAGAGGCCATGCCCTTCATGTGACGCAAAATGCGCTCCACCACTTGTTCCAGATCAGCCTTGCGCTCGCGCAGATACTCGTCCTCCATCTCGTCGAACTGGCGCGAGATGACTTCGAGTTGCGTGGACAGAGCCCATTCGGCGTTGTACAGACGCTCAGAGATCCAGTGCTTGACGGCCTGGGCCAGGGCCACGTCCTGCAGCAGCATGAGGTGCACGTCCAGCAAGGCATCGAGCTCGCCTGGCGCATCCTTGGGCATGACCTCCTGCAAGCGGCGCAGTTCGTCGACCACGGCATTGCGCGACTTGCGCGCACGCTCGATCTCGGCGTCGATCTGCTCGGGCCGTATGAAGTAGTGCACGGCCTCGACACGGCTTGATGCCAGCACCACCGCACGTCCTATGGCGATGTCCCGCGATACTGCCAGCCCCTGGATTGCAAATGTCATTGCGCCAGTCCTTTGTTTGTGCCTCTGCAGTCGGCGCCCGAGCGGAGCGCCCCACGCATTACTGGCCTTCGCCGAATTTGTCGTTGATCAGGGCCACCAGGGCGTCCATGGCCGCCTGCTCCTCGGGCCCATCGGTTTCCAGCACGACCTCGGCGCCCATTCCCGCAGCAAGCATCATCACACCCATGATGCTCTTGGCATTGATGCGCCTCTCGCCCCGGCTCATCCAGACTTCGCATGGAAAGCTGCCGGCCAGCTTGGTGAGCTTGGCCGAAGCGCGGGCATGCAGACCCAGTTTATTGATGATGGTGATGGGTGTCTTGATCATGAGATGGTCGTGGACTCTGGTTTTGGGGCGCGTTCACGCCCACTTGCATGATCGCCTGCCCACCGCCGGTCACCGCTCGCTCGGCCACGGCCGTGAGGCTTTCATGGCGATAGCCTATGGCGCGCAACAGCATGGGCAGGTTCACACCCGTCACCAGCCGGGCCTGGGGCAACCGGGTCACCAGACGCTGGGCCACATTGCAAGGCGTGGCGCCGAACAGGTCCGAAAGCACCAGCGTGGGCATGTCTCCGTCCAGTCCGCCCTGGCCCTGCAGCAGCTGGAGCGCGCGCTCCAGCGTCAGCTCTGGGGCTTCGTCGGGCGGGACATCCAGGGCCAGCACATCGCGAGCACTGTCGGCAAACACATGCAGGGCACATTCGCGCAATGCATGGGCCAGCGGGGCATGGGTGATCAAAAGAAGGCGCGTGATCATGAAGTCTTACGGATTCTGTGCCGATTATGGCCCGGCCCGGCACACCCACAGCGGGTCTTGGGCACATCAGGCCCGACTCATTGCAGCTGCAGGCCTTCAAAAAAAGTACTGGCTGCCGCCGCACGCGGCTTGTCGCCATAAATCACCGCATGGTAGAGGCGCACACCATCAGTCTCCATCTGCGCAAACCAGACCGCATGCGCCGTGAGTTTCCAGCCCTGCGGCCCCACGCCTTCAAAGCTCAGGCGCAAGGACTGGGGCAGGTTCAGCGCCCCCTTGGGCAGAAACGGACCATCTCCCTTGAGCTGCAAGCGCTGGAGCCCGGACTCGGCCGGGCCAGCTTGCCCAAGCTGCCCCATGACCACGGCCTGCCAGGCTGCAAGCACTTCGCCGGCACGCTCACGCTGCGGCAGCAGAAAGTGGGAGAGCGCAAAGGTCGCGTAGTCGGCATCACAGCCCGTCATGCTCATGCGCACCGGCCCGAGGTCCAGCCCCTGGGCCAGCTCCAGCTGGCGTTGTGCGCTCAGGGGATCGCAAGGCAGCAAAAATTTGAGTGGCGCCCCTGCTGCGGGTACTTCACGCCAATTGAGTCTGGGGCTGCAGGCCGTCAACAAGCCCGCCACCAGCAGCCAGCCCGCCATGCGCCTGGCCGCTTTGTGCGGCCGCCAGATCGTTTGCTTGCCTCTCATCCGTGCATTATCTCCAGCCGGAGTGCAGATACCCCCTGAGTCCTGCATGCCGGGCTCAAAAGTCTGTCCGGGCTTTGGGCACAATCCACCCCATGGCAAGCAAACAATGGATAGCAGGCATCGTGATCGCCGCAGCCGCCGGCCTGGGCGCATTGATTTACTCCGGCGCGGGACAGTCCCCGGCACCCGAGTCGAGTTTTGTGCTGCTCGACGGCAGCCGCCAGACCACGGCCGACCTCAAGGGCCAGGTCGTGCTGATCAACTTCTGGGCCACCAGCTGCACCACCTGCGTGGCGGAGATGCCCGATATCGTGGCCACCTACAACAAGTACAAGGATCGCGGCTTCGACACCCTGGCCGTGGCCATGAGCTACGACCCGCCCAGCTATGTGGTGAACTTCGCCCAATCGCGCCAGTTGCCATTCAAGGTGGCGCTGGACAATACCGGCGCCGTTGCCAAGGCCTGGGGCGATGTGCAGCTCACACCCACGACCTACATCGTCAACAAGCGCGGCCAGATCGTGAAGAGCTATGTGGGCGCACCCGACTTCGCCGAGCTGCACAGGCTCATAGAAAAGCTGCTCGCCGAGCGCCCGCCAACGCCTGATGTAAAAAGAATAGCTGCCAGCGCTTGCCACCATTGAATTTCAATGGGAAACATCTCAAATATGAGACAGGACAAGCGCTGGCAGCTATCAAATTAAAAGAAAAACCGGCGCGAACGCCGGTTTTCGTTCATGGGCGCATGCCGTTCATGCTCGCGCATGCGGCGGACTCCGGCCCGGGGCTCAGCTCTCTTCAGAGAGGGGCTCAGCGATTCCTGAAGGCGTCGTGGCAGCTCTTGCAGCTATTTGCCGCAGGGCCGAAAGCGGCCTTGATCTGGTCCAGGTTGCCGCTCTTGGATGCCTCGGCCAGCTTGGCGGTTGCCTCCTCGCTCTTCTTGGCCAGATCCTGGAACTTGGCCTGCTCCTTCCAGATCTCGGGCTTGGCCTTGCCGCCCTCGGTGCCCGCTGCAAATGCAGCCCAGGGCAGCTTGGCCATGAAGGCCACGATTTCCGCGCTCTCCTGAGCGGACTTGGCATCAAAGGCCGCCTTGCCATTGGCCATGGCACCCACTCGGCCGAAGTGCGAGCCCAGCACCGTCAAGGCGCCTTGACGGTATTTGATGGCGTCCTCGGCCTTGGCAAACTGGGCCGAGGCCGGCAGCGAAACCGTGGCGGCCATAGCGGCCAGAGCCAATGCTCCAATTATTTTCATCGCGAACTTCCTTTCTATGTTTCTCTCGGATGGTGATACCGAATCAGCACAGCAGCAGCAAACCTGCCGCCTGTGGCGAGCAAAGTATGGCAGTCCTTGACCTGGGCGCTTGCTTGGCTGACTAACTTGGCTGAGTATTCACTTCATCTTGCCGGATCCTGCAGCCGACAATGGCGCCACATGCTGCTGATGCGCTGTCAGGCACAGCAGATCCGGACTTCCTGCTAGCAAAATTGAATTTATGGCCGACACCAAAATCACATCGCCCCACAGCCAGCCCCACTGCGTGCGCATCTGGGACCTGCCTACCCGGCTGTTCCACTGGCTGCTGGCCGCCAGCGTCATCGCCCTGGTCGTGACCGCCAAGATGGGCGGCAATGCCATGAACTGGCACTTGCAGCTGGGACATCTGGTCCTGGCGCTGCTGATCTTTCGCCTGCTATGGGGCCTGGTCGGCGGCCGCTGGTCGCGCTTTGCCAGCTTTCTGCACTCGCCAGCGGCCATGCTGCGCTATCTGCGCGGCCAGACCCGCAGCAGCGACGATGCCGGCCACAACCCGCTGGGAGCCCTGTCCGTCTTTGCCATGCTGGCCGTGCTCCTGGCCCAGGTCGTCAGCGGCCTGCTCAGCGATGACGAGATCGCCTTCAGCGGACCGCTGACACGCTTCGTCTCCGGCGACAGCGTGGCCCAGGCCACTTCCTACCACGCGTCCTGGGGCCAGTACCTGCTCTACACGCTGGTCGGCCTGCACTTGCTGGCCCTGGTGGTCTACGCGCTGCGCGGCAAGCGCCTGGTCGCAGCCATGATCACGGGCGACAAGCAACTGCAGCAGGCGCAGCCGGCCTCGCGCGACGATGCCAGGACCCGGCTTCTGGCCCTGGTGCTGGCCCTGGTCTCGGGCGCCGCTGCGTGGTGGATCCAGCAATTGGGCGGGGCATTTTGAACCCACATTCGGCCGAGCCGCTAAACTGCAGTTTTTCCAGCTCTTGCATCGCGCCCGTGGACAAACCTGCCGTGGCCATGCTGTCCCCCTCCCAAAGCGAAGAAATGCACGAAGTGCGCCAGCTTTTCCAGGAGTATTCGGACAGTCTGAACATTGATCTGCAATTTCAAGATTTCAGCGCCGAGCTCGCCGAGCTTCCCGGCGATTACGCCGCACCGCGTGGTCAGATCCTGCTGGCCAAGGTCGATGATGCCGTGGCCGGCTGCTGTGCGCTGCGGCCTCTGGACAACTGCGACTACCCGAACGCGGCCGAAATGAAGCGCCTGTTCGTGCGCAAGGCCTTTCGCGGCTTCGGCCTGGGCCGACAGCTCGTGGAGGCCACGCTGGACTATGCACGCCGCGCAGGCTATGCCCATGTGCTGCTCGACACACTGGACGACATGGAGTCGGCGCGCGCGCTCTACACCGACCTGGGCTTCGAGGAAATTCCGCCCTACTACTACAACCCGATTGCGGGCGCGCACTATCTCAAGGTGGAGATCACCTAAGAGCGTGTTCACGATCTAAGCCGGCAGGGGCGGCCCCGACTTGGGCCACGCCAGTTTTAAGCGCTGCGCACGCCTTTTGCGTTCAAGCAGTACCGCCCACAAAAAAAGCATTGCACCTGTGGCGGCGCAATGCTTTTTCATGACGGGAAGCCGGCTAGCCGGCTTCCCCAAACCCGGCGCTCAAGCCTTGGCCTGGCCCAGCAGGGTTGCGGCGTCGCTGACCTCGAACTTGCCCGGGCCCTCGATATTCAGCGTAGCCACCTTGCCGTCCTTGAGCAGCATGGAGTAGCGGTTGCTGCGCAGACCCAGGCCCTTGCCATTGAGGTCCAGCGTCAGGCCCGTGGCCTTGGCAAAGGCGGCATCGCCGTCGGCCAGCATGCGCACCTTGCCTGCGGTTTTCTGATCACGCGCCCAGGCACCCATGACAAAGGCATCGTTGACCGACAGGCACCAGATCTCGTCCACACCCGCAGCCTTCAGGGCCTCGGCCTGCTCCACATAGCCAGGCACGTGCTGCGCCGAGCAGGTAGGAGTGAACGCACCGGGCACCGCAAACAGCGCAATCGTCTTGCCTGCAGCGGCTTCGGGCAGCTTCACGGGATTCGGGCCCAGGCTGCAGCCATTGCCTTCGACTTCCACGTATTCCATGAGCGTGACTGCGGGCAGAGCGTCGCCGACTTTGATCATTTGCATCTCCTTTGTGTTGCCAAACAGAGACCGCCGACATGGCAGCCCCAAAAACAAAAACGACCCACATTGTGGGTCGTTTTTGAGAGGCTTGCAGCCGGTGAGCCTAGCTGGGCTTACACCAGGCCGGCCTTTTGCACCAAGCGGGTCGCAACCCAGTTCTTGGTCTTGGACAGCGGACGGCTCTCCGTGATCTCGATGGTGTCGCCCATCTTGTACTCACCTTGCTCGTCGTGAGCGTGGTACTTGCTGGACTTGATCATGATCTTGTCGTAGATGGGGTGCTTGACGCGACGCTCAACGAGAACGGTCACGGTCTTGGCACGCTTGTCGCTGACCACCTTGCCAATCAAGGTGCGCTTGAGGGATTTTTTAGCTTCCGTCATGTCGGCTTCCTGATTACTTGGCGGCTTGCTTTTCAGCAAGAATGGTCTTGGCACGGGCAATGTCACGGCGCGTGGTGCGCAGCGTGTTGGTATTGCCCAGCTGTTGCGTAGCCTTTTGCATGCGCAGACCGAAATGAGCCTTTTGCAAGGACTTCACTTCGGCTTCCAGCGCGGCCACGTCTTTTTGGCGGAGTTCAGCAGCTTTGGTCATGTTGATTCTCCTCAGGCGCCAATTTGACGGGACACGAAGGTCGTGCGCAGCGGCAGCTTGGCTGCAGCCAGACGGAACGCTTCACGAGCCAGCTCTTCAGGAACACCCACGATTTCGTAGATGATCTTGCCGGGCTGGATTTCGGCCACGTAGTACTCGGGGTTGCCCTTGCCGTTACCCATACGCACTTCTGCGGGCTTGGTGGAAATGGGCTTGTCCGGGAACACGCGGATCCAGATGCGACCGCCACGCTTGACGTGACGCGAGATCGCGCGGCGAGCCGCTTCGATCTGACGTGCCGTCAGGCGACCACGATCAGTGGACTTCAGACCGAAATCACCGAAAGCAACGGCATTACCACGCGTTGCGATACCAGTGTTGCGGCCCTTTTGCTCCTTGCGGTATTTGCGGCGAGCAGGTTGCAGCATGTTTATTCTCCTTTACCGTCCGCTGCTGTAGCGGGCGCGTCAGTCTTGCGAACGCGCTTAACGGAATCAGCACCAGCGCCTGCAGGCTTGTCGCTGCCATCAGCAGGAGCAGCGTTGGTACCAGCGGGGCGGCGGCCACCACGGCCTGCACCATCGCGACCATCACGGCGGCCATCGCGGCGAGGACCGCGAGGACGACGCTCGTCGTCAGGACGGGGCGTTTCCACGGCGGGCAGGTCATTGCGGCCCAGGGTGTCACCCTTGTAGACCCAGACCTTCACGCCGATGATGCCGTACGTGGTCTTGGCTTCAGAGAAGCCATAGTCGATGTCGGCGCGCAGCGTATGCAGTGGCACACGGCCTTCGCGATACCACTCGGTACGAGCAATTTCAATGCCGTTCAAACGGCCCGACGACATGATCTTGATGCCTTGGGCACCCAGACGCATGGCGTTTTGCATCGCACGCTTCATGGCGCGGCGGAACATGATGCGCTTTTCCAGCTGCTGCGTGATCGAGTCGGCAATCAGCTTGGCATCGATTTCGGGCTTGCGCACTTCTTCGATGTTCACTGCAACCGGCACGCCCAGACGGGTAGCGAGTTCCTTCTTCAGGGCCTCGATGTCTTCGCCCTTCTTGCCGATCACCACGCCCGGACGAGCCGAGAAAATGGTGATGCGGGCGTTCTTGGCGGGGCGCTCGATGAGCACGCGCGAAACGGCGGCATTCTTCAGCTTGGCCTTCAGGTACTCGCGCACCTTGATGTCTTCAGCCAGCATGCCGGCGAAGTCACGGTTGCTTGCGTACCAACGGCTGGCCCAGTTGCGGCTAACAGCCAGGCGGAAGCCGGTAGGATGGATTTTCTGTCCCATATTCTTCCCAGGCCTTTCAGTTGCCAACCGTCACGTACACGTGGCACGTGGGCTTGCTGATGCGATTGCCGCGGCCTTTTGCGCGCGCGGTAAAGCGCTTGAGCGTGGTGCCCTGCTCGACGAAGATGGTCTTGACCTTCAGCTCGTCGATGTCGGCGCCGTCGTTGTGCTCAGCGTTGGCGATGGCGGACTCCAGCACCTTCTTGATGATCACGGCAGCTTTTTTCTGCGTGAACGTCAGGATGTTCAGGGCTTGGTCCACTTTCTTGCCGCGGATCAGATCCGCGACCAGGCGACCCTTGTCAACCGACAAGCGGACGCCACGGAGAACAGCACGTGTTTCAGACATGTTCTATTCCTTATTTCTTGGCTTTTTTGTCCGCAGGGTGACCCTTGAAGGTACGAGTCAGTGCGAATTCGCCCAACTTGTGACCCACCATCTGGTCGGTGATGTAGACCGGCACGTGCTGCTTGCCGTTGTGCACGGCAATGGTCAGACCGATGAACTCGGGCAGAACCATGGAGCGACGCGACCAGGTCTTCACAGGCTTCTTGTCCTTGCCGGCAACGGCCTTCTCGGCCTTGGCCAGCAAGTGATGGTCAACAAACGGACCCTTTTTGAGAGAACGAGTCATTTGCTACCCCTTACTTCTTGCGACGCGACACAATCATGCCTTGTGTGCGCTTGTTGTTACGGGTGCGGTAGCCCTTCGTCAGGTTGCCCCATGGGTCAACAGCGTGACGGCCTTCACCGGTCTTGCCTTCACCACCACCGTGGGGGTGATCGACAGGGTTCATCACCACGCCGCGAACGGTCGGGCGAATACCCATCCAGCGCTTCACACCGGCCTTGCCCAGTTGGCGCAGGCTGTGCTCTTCGTTGGCAACTTCACCGATGGTGGCACGGCACTCGATGTGCACCTTGCGCACTTCACCCGAACGCATACGCACCTGGGCGTAGATGCCTTCGCGAGCCAGCAGGGTGGCAGAGGTGCCAGCCGAGCGGGCGATCTGCGCACCAGCGCCGATCTTCAGTTCGATGCAGTGAATGGTCGAGCCCACGGGAATGTTGCGGATCGGCAGGGTGTTGCCCACACGGATCGGAGCTTCGGAGCCGCTGACGATGGTGGCGCCCACTTCCAGGTTGCGAGGAGCAATGATGTAGCGACGCTCGCCGTCGGCATAGCACACCAGAGCGATGTGGGCCGTACGGTTGGGATCGTACTCAATGCGCTCGACCTTGGCGGGGATACCGTCCTTGGCGCGCTTGAAGTCCACCACACGATAGTGGTGCTTGTGGCCACCGCCCTTGTGACGGGTGGTGATGTGACCGTTGTTGTTACGACCGGCCTTCTGGAACTGGGGCTCCATCAGGGGGGCGTAGCCTGCACCCTTGTGCAGATGGTCACGCGTGACCTTGACCGTGCCGCGTTGGCCGGGGGTCGTAGGTTTGAGCTTGATAACAGCCATGATTACGCAGCCTCCCCGGACAGGTTCAGCTCTTGACCGGGCTTGAGCATCACATAAGCCTTGCGCACGTTGTCGCGGCGGCCAATGGTCTTGCCAAAGCGCTTGGTCTTGCCCTTGGTATTCACCACGGAAACGCCAGCCACTTCAACCTTGAACATCAATTCCACAGCGGCCTTGATCTCGGGCTTGGTAGCGTTCTGCAGTACCTTGAATGTCACAGCGTTGGACTTCTCGGCAACCATGGTGGCCTTTTCGGACACGATGGGAGCGACCAACACCTGCATCAGACGACCTTCGTCAAACTTGAGCGTGCTCATGCGAACATCTCCTTGAGCTTGTCGATCGCGCCCTTGGTGACCAGCACTTTCTTGTAGTGCACCAGCGACACGGGGTCTGCATAGCGCGGCTCGACCACGAACACGTTCTTCAGATTGCGGGAAGCCAGAAACAGGTTCTCGTCGACTTCTTCGGCGATGACCATCACGGACTCCAGGTTCATGGCCTTGAACTTGTCGGCCAGCACCTTGGTCTTGGGCGTATCCAGCTTCAGCGACTCCACCACGGCCAGACGGCCTTCGCGGGCCAGCTGCGACAGAATGGATGCCATACCGGCGCGGTACATCTTCTTGTTGATCTTCTGCGTGAAGTTCTCTTCAGGCAGGTTCGGGAAGATGCGACCGCCCCCACGCCACAGAGGCGAGGAGGTCATACCGGCACGTGCACGACCAGTACCCTTTTGCTTGAAAGGCTTGGCGGTGCTGTGACGCACTTGCTCGCGGTCCTTCTGGGCGCGCGTGCCTTGACGGCCGTTGGCACGGAAGGCAACCACGATCTGATGGATCAGGTCTTCGTTGTACTCACGGCCGAAAACGGTCTCGGGCACATCCAGCTTGGATGCGGCCTGGCCTTGTTCATTCAGGAGTTCGAGCTGCATTAGTTCGCTCCTTTGGAAGCTTTAGCCTTGATCGCGGGACGCACCGTCACAAAGCCACCCTTGGAGCCAGGAACAGCGCCCTTGATCAAGAGCAGTTGACGCGCTTCGTCGATACGAACCACGTCGAGATTTTGGGTAGTCACGGTCTCGTCGCCCATGTGACCAGTCATCTTCTTGCCGGGGAACACGCGACCGGGATCCTGGGCCATGCCGATCGAACCAGGCACGTTGTGCGAACGGCTGTTACCGTGAGACGCACGCTGCGAAGAGAAGTTGTGACGCTTGATCGTGCCAGCGTAGCCCTTACCGATGGAGGTACCCTGCACGTCCACTTTCTGGCCCACGGCGAACAGTTCGGTCACGGGCAGAGCAGCACCTGCTGCATACTTGCCGGCGACTTCTTCCGTCACATGGAATTCGCGGGTGACTTCACCGGCTTCCACACCTGCCTTGGCAAGGTGGCCGGCTTCAGGCTTGGTCACGCGGGAAGCCTTGCGTGCACCGAATGTGACCTGCAAGGCCACATAGCCATCGTTGTCTTGGGTTTTGACCTGAGTCACACGGTTGTTCGACACATCGACCACCGTAACAGGCACTGCGTCCCCGTCATCAGTGAACAAACGCATCATGCCAACCTTGCGACCCAGCAACCCCAGGGAGTTGCTCAGACTCATTTGTTTGCTCCAAAACTCTCGCCGCTGAAACTGCAATTGGCTCAGCGTTGCGCTCCCGGCCTCAAAGACCTCAACGCACGAAAGAAGGTTAATAAAACTCCGCCAAAAAAGCGAAGCCCCAAATTCTAACGCGAACTGCTTTTTCAAGCAAGTTCGCGTTAGAAGGAAGATCTCATGCAGGGTGTTAACACCCTGCCAAAGCTCTTATTGCAGTTTGATCTCGACGTCCACGCCAGCCGGCAGATCCAGCTTCATCAGGGCGTCAACCGTCTTGTCGGTCGGATCCACGATGTCCATCAGACGCTGATGGGTGCGGATTTCGAGCTGATCACGACTGGTCTTGTTGACGTGGGGCGAGCGCAGAATATCGAAGCGCTTCATGCGAGTCGGCAGGGGCACGGGACCCTTGACGATGGCACCGGTACGCTTGGCGGTATCCACGATTTCAGCTGCCGACTGGTCGATCAGCTTGTAGTCGAACGCCTTCAGGCGGATGCGGATTTTTTGCTTGGACATTGTTAATTCCTAGTTTTCTAAGAATTAGGCAATGATCTTGGCAACCACGCCAGCGCCCACGGTGCGACCACCTTCGCGGATGGCGAAGCGCAGACCTTCTTCCATGGCGATGGGGGCAATC
>NZ_AUCQ01000038.1 GCF_000429845.1 Comamonas composti DSM 21721 | reverse complement strand
ACCAAGCCGCACGTCAACGTTGGCACCATCGGTCACGTGGACCACGGCAAGACCACCTTGACGGCTGCTATCGCTACCGTTCTGTCCAAGGCCTTCGGCGGTGAAGCCAAGGGTTACGATCAGATCGACAACGCGCCTGAAGAGAAGGCCCGCGGCATCACCATCAACACCTCGCACGTCGAGTACGAAACGGCTACCCGCCACTACGCTCACGTGGACTGCCCCGGTCACGCCGACTATGTGAAGAACATGATCACCGGTGCTGCCCAGATGGACGGTGCCATCCTGGTGTGCTCGGCCGCTGACGGCCCCATGCCCCAGACCCGCGAGCACATCCTGCTGGCCCGTCAGGTGGGCGTGCCCTACATCATCGTGTTCCTGAACAAGTGCGACATGGTGGACGACGAAGAGCTGCTGGAGCTGGTCGAAATGGAAGTGCGCGAGCTGCTGTCCAAGTACGACTTCCCCGGCGACGACACTCCCATCGTGCGCGGTTCGGCCAAGCTGGCCCTCGAAGGCGATGCATCGCCCATCGGTGAAGCCGCTGTGCTGAAGCTGGCCGAAGCCCTGGACACCTACATCCCCACGCCCGAGCGCGCTGTGGACGGTGCTTTCCTGATGCCCGTGGAAGACGTGTTCTCCATCTCGGGTCGCGGTACCGTGGTGACCGGTCGCGTCGAGCGCGGCATCATCAAGGTCGGCGAAGAAATCGAAATCGTCGGCATCAAGGACACCGTCAAGACCATCGTGACCGGTGTGGAAATGTTCCGCAAGCTGCTGGACCAGGGTCAGGCTGGCGACAACGTGGGTCTGCTGCTGCGCGGCACCAAGCGTGAAGACGTGGAACGCGGCCAAGTGCTGTGCAAGCCCAACTCCATCAAGCCCCACACCCACTTCACCGCTGAGGTGTATGTGCTGAGCAAGGATGAAGGCGGTCGCCACACTCCTTTCTTCAACAACTACCGTCCCCAGTTCTACTTCCGTACGACCGACGTGACCGGCTCCATCGAGCTGCCCGAAGGCAAGGAAATGGTGATGCCTGGCGATAACGTGTCGATCACCGTGAAGCTGATTGCCCCCATCGCCATGGAAGAAGGTCTGCGCTTCGCCATCCGCGAAGGTGGTCGCACCGTGGGCGCTGGCGTGGTTGCCAAGATCATTGCCTGATTGATTTCGTAGGGGTATAGCTCAATTGGCAGAGCGTCGGTCTCCAAAACCGAAGGTTGTAGGTTCGATTCCTACTGCCCCTGCCACCTGATGGTGGAATCAGTAAGAGCCCGCCCTTAGGCGGGCTTCGGTGTCTTGGCAAGGCGCAAAAATAGCGCACTAGAAATGAAATATGGCCACTTCTCAGGTTGAAACAGTCAGCTCTGCTGCTGACAAAGCCAAGCTTGCCGCAGTCGCGGCTTTAGTCGTTGCTGCAATCGCAGGTTTTTATCTGTTGAGCAAGCAAGGCCCCCTGGTTCAATGGGCAGTATTGCTGGTTGGTCTGGTGGTTGCAGTTGCTGTGTTCCTGATTTCCGAGCCGGGCAGGCGTTTCGTCGGCTTTGCGCGTGACGCCTGGCGGGAAGTGAAGAAGGTTGTGTGGCCTACGCCTAAAGAGACGACACAAATGACGTTGTATGTCTTTGGCTTTGTCGTGGTCATGGCCTTGTTCTTGTGGTTCACAGACAAAACCCTGGAATGGGTTTTGTATGACCTGATTTTGGGCTGGAGGAAGTAATGGATGCTGTCGAAACAGGTGTGAATGACGGGATGGCGGGGCCTGCTAACCCTGACATGCGCTGGTATATCGTCCATGCGTACTCTGGCATGGAGAAGGCTGTCGAGCGCAACATCACCGAGCGCATTACTCGCTCGGACATGCAGGCAAAGTTCGGGCGCATTCTTGTCCCCACTGAAGAGGTGGTTGAGATGAAGAATGGGCAGCGTCGCACTACCGAGAGGCGCTTGTACCCGGGCTATGTGTTTGTCGAGATGGTGATGGACGATGACACGTGGCACTTGGTCAAGCACACCAGCAAGGTCACGGGCTTCGTGGGTGGGGCCAAGAATCGGCCCGCCCCTATCTCTGGTGAAGAGGTGCGCAAGATTGTTGACCAGATGCAGGAAGGCACAGAGAAGCCGCGCCATAAGATCGAGTTCATGGTTGGCGAACTGGTGCGCGTCAAAGAGGGGCCATTTACGGACTTCAATGGGTCTGTTGAAGAGGTCAACTATGAGAAGAGCCGTCTGCGTGTCTCGGTCATGATCTTTGGTCGCTCCACTCCTGTTGAGCTGGAATTCGCCCAGGTTGAAAAAACCTGAGGTTTCTTATAGAATCGTGGGTTCCGCATTTTTTGGCTCGGTGCGGAGCTTTGGTTGAGAGTCTATAACCCCCGGGGAGCTGCAGGTTTCGTTCATGAAGTCTGTGGCGCTATACCCGCAAGGAGCATTCAATGGCGAAGAAAATCGTCGGCTTCATCAAGCTGCAAGTGCCAGCTGGTAAGGCCAACCCCTCCCCTCCGATTGGCCCGGCACTGGGTCAACGTGGCCTCAACATCATGGAGTTCTGCAAGGCGTTCAACGCCCAGACCCAGGGTGTGGAGCCCGGTCTGCCTCTGCCTGTGGTGATCACGGCTTTTGCTGACAAGAGCTTTACCTTTGTCATCAAGACGCCTCCTGCCACCGTGCTGATCAAGAAGGCCGTCAAGCTGGACAAGGGCTCGGCCAATCCTCTGAAGAACAAGGTTGGCAAGATCACCCGTGCTCAGTTGGAAGAGATTGCCCAGACCAAGCTCAAGGACATGAACGCCGCTGACGTGGACGCTGCTGTGCGCACGCTGGCTGGCTCGGCCCGTTCCATGGGCGTGATTGTGGAGGGTGTGTAAATGGCCAAGTTGACCAAGAAGCAAAAAGCTCTCCAGGGCAAGGTGGACTCCACCAAGCTGTACGCGTTCACCGAAGCTGTGGCCCTGGTGAAGGAAGCTGCAACCGCCAAGTTCGACGAGTCCATCGACGTGGCCGTGCAACTGGGTGTGGATGCGAAGAAGTCTGACCAGGTCGTGCGTGGCGCCGTGGTGCTGCCCAACGGCACGGGCAAGACTGCCCGCGTGGCCGTATTCGCCCAAGGCGCCAAGGCTGAAGAAGCCAAGGCCGCAGGTGCGGATTTCGTCGGTATGGATGATCTGGCTGCCCAGGTCAAGGCTGGTGACATGCCTTTTGACGTGGTCATCGCTGCTCCCGACGCCATGCGCGTTGTGGGTCAGCTGGGTCAGATCCTAGGTCCGCGCGGCCTGATGCCTAACCCCAAGGTGGGCACGGTGACACCCGATGTGGCCACGGCTGTGAAGAACGCCAAGGCTGGTCAGGTGCAGTTCCGCGTCGACAAGGCCGGCATCATCCATGCAACCATTGGCCGTCGCTCGTTCGAGAACGACAAGCTGCAAGGCAACCTGGCTGCCTTGATTGAAGCCTTGAACAAGGCCAAGCCGGTATCGAGCAAGGGCTTGTACCTGCGCAAGGTGGCTGTTTCGTCGACCATGGGTGTGGGCGTTCGCGTCGACACGCAAACCATCTCGGCGTAATCGTGAATCTTGAGGCGTTGCAAGACGCCTCGGTGGTGGGTCGGTGCAGCGATGCGCCGAGCCATCCAAGACCGTTGGTGTACAGACGCTGTACTTAAACCCTGTGGGCCAACGCAGATGGCGATCCCGCTGCAGATGGATGTATTTCCTCAACAGTTGGTCGCTGCAACAAGAGCGCGCACAAGGGGCTTGCCCTGAGTGCGCATTTGAAGGAGTAGACCTTGAGTCTTAATCGCAGTGAGAAAGAAGCGGTCATTGCTGAAGTGACCAGCCTCGCAGCTAAAGCTCAAACGCTTGTGATCGCGGAATACCGCGGCATCACGGTCGCCGACCTGACCCGACTGCGCGCCGATGCCCGCAGCAAGGGCGTAAGCCTGAGCGTGTTGAAGAACACGCTGGCCCGCCGTGCTGTGGCAGGAAGCCAGTTCGACGTGGTGGCTGACCAGATGACCGGTCCTCTGATCTACGGCTTCTCTGAAGACGCAGTGGCTGCCGCCAAGGTGGTGGCCGACTTCGCGAAAACCAACGACAAGCTGGTGATTCGTGGCGGCGCGTTTTCGGGCAAGGCCCTGGACGTAAACGGCGTAAAGCAGCTGGCAAACATCCCTTCCAAGGAAGTACTGCTCGCACAACTGTGCGGCTTGCTCATGTCGCCCATCTCGCGTACAGCCGTTGTGCTGGGCGCACTGGCGACCAAGAAGGGCGAAGGCGCAGCCGAACCCGCAGCCGAAGCAGTCGCCGCCTGAGTGCGCGACGAGAAACAACCAATTCGTTAGGAAATCAAAATGGCATTCGATAAAGACGCATTCTTGACCGCTCTGGACAGCATGACGGTCCTGGAACTCAATGACCTGGTCAAGGCCATTGAAGAGAAGTTTGGCGTGAGCGCTGCCGCCATGGCTGCTCCCGCTGCTGGCGGCGCTGCTGCTGGTGCTGCTGCTGCTGAAGAGAAGACCGACTTCGACGTCGTTCTGACCGAAGCTGGCGCCAACAAGGTGTCCGTGATCAAGGCCGTGCGTGAAATCACCGGTCTGGGTCTGAAGGAAGCCAAGGACCTGGTGGACGGTGCTCCCAAGGTCGTGAAGGAAGCCGCTCCCAAGGCCGACGCAGAAGCCGCTGTGAAGAAGCTGGTGGAAGCTGGTGCCAAGGCTGAACTGAAGTAATTCAGCTCACTCAAGGGCTGGAGGCTCCCTCGGGGCCTCCAGCCTTTGGTGCTTGTGGAGAGCACACCAGAAAGCGGGCTTTCGAGCCGGCTTTCTAGTGTCTTCTGACAACCCGACAGCAGAAGATGCCTTGGTTCGGGCGATGTGCAACGCATCGCCGTCAGCCATGGTTGGTAGTGGCCAACCGCCAAGCCCGCAGGGAGCTTTCCATGTGGGGGAGTCGTCGCAGACCCAGGACTCATGTCTTTGCCCGGAGATCTCATGGCCTATTCTTACACCGAACGCAAGCGAATCCGCAAAAGCTTCGGGAGCCGCGACAGCGTGCTCGAAGTGCCTTACCTGCTGCAGATGCAAAAAGATGCCTACACCGCATTCCTGCAAGCAGATCTAGCCCCCAAAAAACGTAGCATTGAAGGCCTGCAAGCGGCTTTCAATTCCGCTTTTCCCATCGTCTCCCACAATGGTTTTGTGGAGATGAAGTTTGTCGAGTACAACCTCGCCAAGCCCGCTTTCGACGTTCGTGAATGCCAGACCCGTGGCTTGACATTCGCTTCGGCCGTGCGCGCCAAGGTGCAGTTGATCATCTATGACCGCGAGTCTTCCACCTCGCAGTCCAAGGTGGTCAAGGAGGTCAAGGAGCAAGAGGTCTACATGGGCGAAGTGCCCCTGATGACCGACAAGGGATCCTTCATCATCAACGGCACCGAGCGTGTGATCGTTTCCCAGCTGCACCGCTCGCCTGGCGTGTTCTTCGAACACGACAAGGGCAAGACCCACAGCTCGGGCAAGCTGCTGTTCTCGGCGCGCATCATTCCCTATCGCGGCTCCTGGCTGGACTTCGAGTTCGACCCCAAGGACCTGCTGTTCTTCCGCGTCGACCGTCGTCGCAAGATGCCCGTGACCATCCTGCTCAAGGCCATCGGCCTGACGCCGGAAACCATTCTGGCGAGCTTCTTCATCAACGACAACTTCCGTCTGATGGACAGCGGCGCGCAAATGGAATTCGTGTCCGACCGCCTGCGCGGCGAAGTCGCGCGCTTCGACATTACCGACAAGTCCGGCAAGGTCGTGGTGGCCAAGGACAAGCGTGTCACGGCCCGTCATACGCGTGAGCTTGAGCAGTCCGGCACCAAGTTCATCAGCGTGCCCGAGGACTTCCTGATCGGCCGCGTGGTCGCCAAGAACATCATCGATCCGGACACCGGTGAGATCATTGCCAAGGCCAACGAAGAGCTGACCGAAGCCCTGTTGAAGAAGCTGCGCAGCGCCGGAATCCAGGACCTGCAGTGCATCTACACGAACGAACTGGACCAGGGTGCCTACATCTCGCAGACCCTGCGCACCGATGAAACCGTGGACGAGTTCGCAGCCCGCGTGGCCATCTACCGCATGATGCGCCCCGGTGAGCCGCCGACCGAAGACGCCGTCCAGGCCCTGTTCCAGCGCCTGTTCTACAACGCCGACACCTATGACTTGTCGCGCGTGGGCCGTATGAAGTTCAACGCCAAAATCGGCCGCGACGAAGCCACCGGCCCCATGGTGCTGTCCAATGAGGACATCCTTGCCGTGGTCAAGATCCTGGTGGATCTGCGCAACGGCAAGGGCGAAGTCGATGACATCGATCACCTGGGTAACCGCCGCGTGCGTTGCGTGGGTGAGCTGGCCGAAAACCAGTACCGCACCGGCCTGGCTCGTATCGAAAAGGCCGTGAAGGAGCGTCTGGGTCAGGCCGAGCAAGAGCCGCTGATGCCTCACGACCTGATCAACTCCAAGCCCATCTCTGCGGCTTTGAAGGAGTTCTTCGGTGCGTCCCAGCTGTCGCAGTTCATGGACCAGACCAATCCCCTGGCAGAAATCACGCACAAGCGCCGTGTTTCCGCCCTGGGCCCGGGTGGTCTGACCCGCGAGCGCGCAGGCTTTGAAGTGCGTGACGTGCACGTGACCCACTACGGCCGCGTCTGCCCTATCGAAACGCCTGAAGGCCCGAACATCGGCCTGATCAATTCCCTGGCCTTGTACGCCCGCCTGAACGAGTATGGCTTCATCGAAACCCCGTACCGCCGCGTGGTGGATGGCAAGGTGACGATGGAGATCGACTACCTGTCCGCCATTGAGGAAGGCAAGTACATCATTGCCCAGGCCAACGCCGAACTGGACGCCGAAGGCCGCCTGGTCGGTGATCTGATCTCTGCACGTGAAACCGGGGAGTCAACCCTGGTTTCGGCTGAGCGTGTGCAATACATGGACGTGTCGCCTGCGCAGATCGTCTCCGTGGCCGCTTCGCTGATCCCCTTCCTGGAACACGACGATGCGAACCGTGCGCTGATGGGCGCCAACATGTCGCGCCAAGCCGTGCCCGTGCTGCGTCCCGAAAAGCCCATGGTGGGCACCGGCATCGAGCGCGTGGCTGCGATCGACTCCGGCACCGTGGTCACGGCCAAGCGTGGCGGTATCGTGGACTATGTGGATGCCACGCGTATCGTGGTGCGTGTGAACGACGACGAAGCCGTGGCCGGCGAAGTCGGTGTGGACATCTACAACCTGATCAAGTACCAGCGCTCCAACCAGAACACCAACATCCATCAGCGTCCCATCGTCAAGCGTGGCGACAAGCTGTCCAAGGGGGATGTGGTGGCTGATGGTGCCTCGACCGATCTGGGTGAAATCGCCATCGGCCAGAACATGCTGATCGCCTTCATGCCCTGGAACGGCTACAACTTCGAAGACTCGATTCTGATCAATGAGCGTGTAGTGGCCGATGACCGTTATACCTCGATCCACATCGAGGAGCTGGTGGTGATGGCCCGCGACACCAAGCTGGGTGCGGAAGAAATCACACGCGACATCCCCAATCTGTCCGAACAACAGCTCAACCGTCTGGACGAGTCCGGCATCATCTATGTGGGTGCCGAAGTCCAGCCCGGTGACGTGCTGGTGGGCAAGGTCACGCCCAAGGGCGAGACCACGCTGACGCCCGAAGAAAAGCTGCTGCGTGCCATCTTCGGTGAGAAGGCTTCCGACGTGAAGGACACCTCGCTGCGTGTGGACCAGGGCTCGTCCGGCACTGTGATCGACGTGCAGGTCTTCACGCGTGAAGGTATCCAGCGCGACAAGCGTGCCCAGCAGATCATCGACGACGAACTCAAGCGCTTCCGCCTGGACCTGAACGACCAGCTGCGCATCGTGGAAGCCGACGCCTTCGACCGTATCGAGAAGCTGCTCACCGGTCGTGTGGCCAATGGCGGTCCGCAAAAGCTGTCCAAGGGTGCCAAGATCGACAAGGCCTATCTGGACGGTGTGGAGAAGTTCCACTGGTTCGACATTCGCCCTGCAGAGGACGATGTGGCCGCCCAGCTCGAATCCATCAAGAACTCGCTGGAGCAGACGCGCCATGAGTTCGACCTGGCTTTCGAAGAAAAGCGCAAAAAGCTCACGCAAGGTGACGAGCTGCCCGCTGGCGTGCTGAAGATGGTCAAGGTCTACCTGGCCGTCAAGCGTCGCCTGCAGCCCGGCGACAAGATGGCCGGCCGCCACGGTAACAAGGGCGTGGTCTCCAAGATCGTTCCTGTCGAGGACATGCCCTACATGGCCGACGGCACCACGGCCGACATCGTACTGAATCCGCTGGGCGTGCCTTCGCGTATGAACATCGGTCAGGTGCTAGAAGTGCACCTGGGCTGGGCCGGCAAGGGACTGGGCCAGCGCATCGGCGACATGCTCCAGCAGGAGGCCCGTGCAGCCGAAGTGCGCGCTTTCTTGGAAGAGGTCTACAACAGCCGTGGCCGCAAGGAAGAGCTGAGCCAGCTGGGCGATGACGAAGTCATGTCCATGGCCAAGGAGCTGACCACGGGTGTGCCTTTCGCGACCCCGGTGTTCGACGGTGCTTCCGAGCAGGAAATCAAGGACATGCTGAAGCTGGCCTATCCCGATGACCTGAAGGAGCGCAAGGGCCTGACCGACACCCGTACCCAGGCTTACCTGTTCGACGGTCGTACCGGTGAGCAATTCGAGCGTCCGACCACCATCGGCTACATGCACTATCTGAAGCTGCACCACCTGGTCGACGACAAGATGCATGCCCGCTCCACGGGCCCGTACTCGCTGGTGACGCAGCAGCCTCTGGGCGGTAAGGCCCAGTTCGGTGGCCAGCGCTTCGGTGAGATGGAAGTGTGGGCGCTGGAAGCTTACGGCGCCGCCTATGTGCTGCAGGAAATGCTGACCGTGAAGTCCGACGACGTGCAGGGCCGTACCAAGGTGTACGAGTCCATCGTCAAGGGCGAGCACGCCATCGAGGCCGGTATGCCCGAGTCGTTCAACGTTCTGGTCAAGGAAATCCGTTCCTTGGGCCTGGACATGGAACTCGAACGTTCTTAATTATTGAAAAGGAAAGAGTCCATGAAATCGCTACTCGACCTGTTCAAGCAATTCACGCCGGATGAGCATTTCGATGCCATCAAGATCGGCCTGGCTTCGCCCGAGAAGATTCGCTCCTGGTCCTTCGGTGAAGTGAAGAAGCCCGAGACCATCAACTACCGCACCTTCAAGCCCGAGCGTGATGGCCTGTTCTGCGCCAAGATCTTTGGCCCGATCAAGGACTATGAATGCCTGTGCGGCAAGTACAAGCGTCTCAAGCACCGCGGTGTGATCTGCGAGAAGTGCGGTGTTGAAGTCACGCAGACCAAGGTGCGCCGCGAGCGCATGGGTCACATCGACCTGGCCGCGCCCTGCGCCCACATCTGGTTCCTGAAGTCCCTGCCTTCGCGCCTGGGCCTGGTGCTGGACATGACGCTGCGTGACATCGAGCGCGTGCTGTACTTCGAAGCCTATGTGGTGACCGACCCCGGCATGACCCCGCTGAAGAAGTTCAGCATCATGACCGAGGACGACTACGAGGCCAAGTGCGCTGAATACGGCTATGACGAGTTCACTGCCAAGATGGGTGCCGAAGGCATCAAGGATCTGCTTGAAGGCATCGATATCGATATCGAGATCGAGCGCCTGCGCGGCGATCTGACCGGCTCCGAAGTCAAGGTCAAGAAGAACGCCAAGCGCCTGAAGCTGCTGGAAGCCTTCAAGAAGTCCGGCATCAAGCCCGGCTGGATGGTGATGGAAGTGCTGCCCGTGCTGCCTCCCGATCTGCGTCCCCTGGTGCCCCTGGACGGCGGCCGCTTCGCGACCTCCGACCTGAACGATCTGTATCGCCGCGTCATCAACCGCAACTCGCGTCTGCGCCGCCTGCTGGAGCTCAAGGCTCCCGAAATCATTGCGCGCAACGAAAAGCGCATGCTGCAGGAAGCCGTGGACAGCTTGCTGGACAACGGCCGCCGCGGCAAGGCCATGACGGGCGCCAACAAGCGCGCGCTCAAGTCCCTGGCCGACATGATCAAGGGCAAGAGCGGTCGCTTCCGTCAGAACTTGCTGGGCAAGCGCGTGGACTACTCCGGTCGTTCCGTGATTACCGTCGGCCCTTACCTCAAGCTGCACCAGTGCGGTCTGCCCAAGCTGATGGCCCTGGAGCTGTTCAAGCCCTTCATCTTCGCGCAGCTCGAGCAGCGTGGCATTGCCACGACCATCAAGGCCGCCAAGAAGGAAGTCGAATCCGGCACACCCGTGGTCTGGGACATCCTGGAAGAGGTGATCAAAGAGCACCCCGTGATGCTCAACCGCGCGCCCACGCTGCACCGTCTGGGCATCCAGGCTTTCGAGCCCATCCTGATCGAAGGCAAGGCCATTCAGCTGCACCCGCTGGTTTGCGCGGCCTTCAACGCCGACTTCGACGGTGACCAGATGGCTGTGCACGTGCCCCTGTCCGTGGAAGCGCAGATGGAAGCCCGCACACTGATGCTGGCCTCCAACAACGTGCTTTTCCCCGCTTCGGGCGAACCCTCCATCGTGCCTTCGCAGGACGTGGTGCTGGGCCTGTACCATGCCACGCGTGAGCGCATCAACGGCAAGGGCGAAGGCATGGTCTTTGCCGATGTGGCCGAGGTGCAGCGCGCGCTGGACGCCGGGGAGGTCGAGCTGGCCGCCAAGATCAACGTGCGCCTGACGGAATGGGTCAAGAGCAAGACCTCGGGCGAATTCGAGCCCGTGACCGGCCTGGTCGAGACCACCGTGGGTCGTGCGCTGATGTCCGAGATCCTGCCCAAGGGCCTGCCGTTCAGCCATATGAACAAGGCGCTCAAGAAGAAGGAAATCTCCAAGCTCATCAATGCCTCGTTCCGCAAGTGCGGCCTCAAGGCCACTGTGGTGTTTGCCGACAAGCTGCTGCAAAACGGCTTCCGCCTGTCCACGCACGCCGGCTTCTCCGTGGCCATCGACGACATGCTGGTGCCCCCGCAAAAGGCCTCCATCATTGCGCGCGCCGAAGGCGAGGTGAAGGAGATCGAGCAGCAGTACGTCTCGGGTCTCGTGACCTCGGGCGAGCGCTACAACAAGGTGGTGGACATCTGGGGTAAGGCCGGCGACGAAGTCTCCAAGGTCATGATGTCCCAGCTGGCCAAGGAAAAGGTCACTGACCGCAACGGCAACGAAGTCGAGCAAGAGTCGTTCAACGCCATCTACATGATGGCCGACTCTGGCGCTCGAGGCTCTGCAGCCCAGATCCGCCAGCTGGCCGGCATGCGTGGCCTGATGGCCAAGCCTGACGGCTCCATCATCGAGACGCCTATTACCGCGAACTTCCGCGAAGGCCTCAATGTGTTGCAGTACTTCATCTCCACCCACGGTGCGCGTAAGGGTCTGGCCGATACGGCCTTGAAGACCGCGAACTCGGGTTACCTGACGCGTCGTCTGGTCGACGTGACCCAGGATCTGGTGGTCAATGAGGACGATTGCGGTACAGGCAACGGCTATCTGATGCGTGCCATTGTCGAAGGTGGTGAAGTCATCGAGTCTCTGCGCGATCGTGTGCTGGGTCGTACCACGGCCGAGGACATCACGCATCCCGAGACGCAGGCGGTTTTGCTGCCTGCAGGAACGCTGCTCAACGAAGATGTGATCGACGAGCTGGAAGTTCAGGGCGTGGACGAGATCAAGGTGCGTACCGCGCTGACCTGCGAAACCCGTTACGGTCTGTGCGCCAAGTGCTACGGCCGCGACCTGGGTCGCGGCGGCCTGATCAACCTCGGCGAAGCCGTGGGTGTGATCGCTGCTCAGTCGATTGGCGAGCCCGGCACGCAGCTGACCATGCGTACCTTCCACATCGGTGGTGCGGCTTCGCGCGCTGCGATCGCATCCAACGTGGAGGCCAAGTCCAACGGCGCGGTGAGCTTCAATCCCACCATGCGCTATGTGAGCAACACCAAGGGCGAGCTGGTGGTGATTTCCCGCTCCGGCGAGATCATCATCTCCGACAACGGTCGCGAGCGCGAGCGTCACAAGGTGCCTTATGGTGCCGTGTTGACCATCAAGCCCGATGAAGCCATCAAGGCCGGAAAAATTCTGGCCAACTGGGATCCGCTGACCCGACCCATCATTACCGAATACGCCGGCCAGGTGAAATTCGAGAATGTGGAAGAGGGCCTGACGGTGGCCAAGCAGGTCGACGAAGTGACCGGTCTGTCCACCCTGGTGGTGATCGATCCCAAGCGCCGTGGCTCGGCCAAGGTGGTGCGTCCGCAGGTCAAGCTGATCGATGCGAATGGCCAGGAGGTCAAGATCCCCGGTACCGACCACTCGGTGACCATCGGCTTCCAGGTGGGTGCGCTGATCCAGGTGCGCGACGGCCAGGACGTGGGCCCCGGCGAAGTGCTGGCCCGTATCCCGGTCGAAGGTCAGAAGACCCGCGACATTACCGGTGGTCTGCCCCGCGTGGCCGAGCTGTTCGAAGCCCGCACGCCCAAGGACAAGGGCACGCTGGCCGAAATGACCGGCACCATCTCCTTTGGCAAGGAAACCAAGGGCAAGGTGCGCCTGCAGATCACCGATCTGGAAGGCAAGGTCTGGGAAGAGTTGGTACCCAAGGAGCGCAATATCCTGGTGCACGAAGGCCAGGTGGTGAACAAGGGTGAACTCATCGTCGACGGCCCGGCCGACCCGCAGGACATCCTGCGCCTGCTGGGCATCGAGGAGCTCTCGCGCTACATCGTGGACGAGGTGCAGGACGTGTACCGCCTGCAGGGTGTGAAGATCAACGACAAGCACATCGAAGTGATCGTGCGCCAGATGCTGCGTCGTGTCGTGATCGAGAACCCCGGCGATACCACCTATATCCAGGGCGAGCAGGTCGAGCGCTCCGAAGTGCTCAACACCAACGAAGAGATGCAGCGCGGCGACAAGCTGCCTGCAACCTACTCGAACGTGCTGCTGGGCATCACCAAGGCTTCGCTGTCGACCGACTCCTTCATCTCCGCCGCTTCCTTCCAGGAAACCACGCGCGTGCTGACCGAGGCTGCCATCATGGGCAAGCGCGACGAGCTGCGTGGCCTGAAGGAGAACGTGATCGTGGGTCGTCTGATCCCCGCCGGTACCGGTCTGGCCTATCACCAGGCTCGCAAGGCCAAGGATGCCATGGACGATGCCGAGCGCCGCGCCATTGCCGATGCCGAAGCGGCCGAGCTGGCCGGAGTGACGGCGGACGAAGCTGGCGATACCCGCGCTGAATAACAGCGGTTACGCGCTGCTGTAGTAAAACGCTCCCGTCCTGCCCAAAGCAGGCGGGAGCGTTTTTTTGTGGAAATATTCCGGCCGCTGCGAATGCTGCGGCCAAGCGGTGGCAGACGATGTGGTCTCTTTCCTTTGAATGGTTGCTGCTGGCCGTGCTGGTGTTTTGGGTGGTGGGGGCATACAAGCGCCTGAGCCGCCTGCGAGCCAGCTGCATACAGCAGTTCGGTGCACTCGATGCACATCTGGGCCAGTGGCTGGCTTTGCTGCAGCAATACCAGGCTGAGTCCAAGTCCGAAGACAGGCCTGCAGCGCAGGTCCATGCTGAGGCAGCGCTGGAGCAGACCCTGATCCAGTTGCAGTCGGCTCTTGCGGAGGCGCGCAGCCGGCCTTTGCGCGAGACGGCACTGGCTTCGCTGGAGCATTCCTGTTCAGCTGTGAACGTGGCTTGGCAGGCTGTGCTAAGCGTGATGCTCGATGAGGCCGAGGAAGTACAGCAAGCCTCGATGGCCTGGCAAAAGCGATGGGCCGAACACCAGGTGCGCAATCACCTGGGGCTGCAGCACTTCAACCAGGCTGTGAATCAATACAACACGGCCATAGCCCAATATCCGGCGCGTTTGCTGGCCGGCTTGCTGGGCCTGCGCAGCGTGCGTGCGCTTGCGCCCATGGCTGCAGCCCTCAACCCGCAGGAAATCAAACATGAAGCCCAGGCCAGAAGCATCAAGGCTTAAAGACAAAGAGCCGGCTGGCTTTCAAGGGCAGCAGGCTCCTGCTCTGTGGCAGCAATTGGCTGCCGTGGCGCAGGGCCTGCAAGCGATTGTGGCCGGGCAGTCCAGCCGCAGCGTGCTGGACCAGGTGCCAGAACGTTTGCGCCCAGGTGTGCAGGCCTTGCTGTTCCAGGTGCTGCGTCAACTGGGGCGTGCGCGTGCATTGCAAAAGCAGCTGGCACCGCGCACGCCCCCGCCCCATGTGAGCGCCTTGCTGTGCACGGCTCTGGCGCTGTCCTGGGATGAGGAGCAGGCTCCTTACCCGCCGTTCACTCTGGTCAACCAGGCCGTGGAGGCCGCAAAGCGCGGGCCGGCAAAGGCCCAGGCCGGTTTTGTGAATGCCTGCCTGAGGCGCTTTCTGCGCGAGCGCCAGGCCTTGGTGGATGCCACACAGGCTGATCCGGAAGCCTTGTGGAATCACCCTGCCTGGTGGGTGGCGCGGTTGAGAAAAGACCATGGAGAGCACTGGCGGCGCATTTTGCAGGCCGGCAATGCCCAGCCACCGATGACGTTGCGAATCAATGCAAGAAAAACCACGTTAGCCCAATACCAGCAAGCGCTAGCAGCTATTGATATAGAAGCAATTGCAGTCATGGATACAGGCCTGCAACTGGCCCGGGCCTTGCCGGTACAGGAGCTGCCGGGCTTCGCCCAGGGCCTGGTGTCGGTGCAGGATGCTGCTGCCCAGATGGCTGCGCCGCTGCTGCTTGAGGGCATGGCCTGGCCCGAGGGCCGGCCCTTGCGCGTGCTCGATGCCTGCGCTGCCCCAGGGGGCAAGACTGCGCACTTGCTGGAGCTTGCGGGCCAGCGGCCGATGGAAGTCTGGGCTCTGGAAATCGATGCCGAACGGGCGCGCCGCATTCATGGCACTCTGGAACGGCTGGGGCTGGAGGCCAAGGTGCTGGTGGCCGACGCCTCGCAGCCTGGTCAATGGTTTGACACGCATTGTGCAGGCCAGCTCTTTGATGCCATCTTGCTGGATGCACCATGCTCGGCTTCGGGCATTGTGCGGCGTCAGCCCGATGTACGCTGGCTGCGCCGTGAGAGCGATCTCACGCAGCTGGCGCGCATACAGGCGCAGTTGCTGGACGGGCTCTGGCCCCTGCTCCAGCCCGAGGGGCGCCTGCTTTACTGCACCTGCTCGGTCTTCAAGGTCGAGGGTCAGGACCAATTGCAAGCGTTTCTTAATCGCAACAGTGAGGCACGAACTCTGCCTGCTCCCGGGCATTTAATCCAGGGCTTGGCCGACAAAGCCCATGGGGTAGCCGACAATCGTGCCGGTGACCATGACGGCTTTTTCTACGCTTTGCTGCACAAGAAACGCTGACCATCGTGCCGGCCCGGCATGGTGGGGGCGGGTGGCTTGCTGGCTGGCCGTGGTCTGGCTGCTGCTGGCAGGCAGCCCGGTCTTGCATGCCGAGCCTGCACCCGCCGAGATCAGTGCCATGCAGGTCGAAGCCACGGATGCCGGGTTGCTGCTGTCCGCGAACCTGCAGTTCGAGCTGCCCGTACAGGTCGAGGATGCCGTACGCCAAGGCATTCCCATGTACTTCGTGGCCGAAGCCCAGGTTCAGCGCGAGCGCTGGTACTGGTCGGACCAGCAACTGGCCACAGCCAGCCGTTACTACCGGCTCAGCCATCAGCCTTTAACGCGGCGCTGGCGCCTGCATATGTCCAGCATGCCGTTTTCCAGCGCAGGCGCAGGCTTGGCCTTGGGCCAGACCTTTGAGGAACTGGACGAGGCCCTGGCCTCGATACAGCGTATCTCGCGCTGGAAGATCATGGACGCGGCACCCTCGCAGTCCGGGGTTTCTGTGCAGTTGCGTTTCCGGCTGGATCTCTCCCAACTGCCACGGCCCTTGCAGATCGGGGCTCTGGGCCGTACGGGCTGGAACCTGCAGCTCTCCCATTCCCTGCCACTGGAGCGTGCTCCGTAATGCAGACGCCACCGCCGGGGATGTCCGCCGCCCCCACTTCTACAGGCATGTCACGCAGTGCGCGCTGGGCCGTGGGGGTGGGCGTGACGCTGATGGCCGTGCTCGGTGTGTTGCTGCTGTTCCTGCTGACCATGGCCACGAACAACCATCTGGCCTACGAGCGCAATTACAACTGGCTGTTCGCCGCGAATGTCCTGGTGGCGGGCCTGCTGCTGGCCATTCTGGTCTGGGGCGGGGTGCGCCTGGCCGTGAGGCTGCGCCGAGGGCGCTTCGGCAGCCGGCTGCTGCTCAAGCTCGCAGGCATCTTCACGCTGGTGGGCCTGGTGCCCGGTTTGCTGATCTATGTGGTGTCCTACCAGTTCGTCTCGCGTTCGATCGAGAGCTGGTTCGACGTGAAGGTCGAAGGCGCGCTCTCTGCCGGGGTGAGCTTGGCCAGCTCCACGCTGGAGATCGTGGCCAATGACATGGCCAACAATACGCGCACGGCCGCCGCCCAGCTTTCCCAGATATCGGATGCCGGGGCGGCCCTCAGCCTGGAGCGCATACGCGATCAATTGGGGGCGACCGATGTCGTGCTGTGGAGTGCCTCGGACCTGAATACTCTGGGCACGGCACAGGCTTCGGGGCGCGGTGCCGAGACCGCAGGTTTGCGGGCGATTGCAAGTGCCGGGCAGTCGCGCTTTGCGCTGCAGCCCGAACGGCCGGGCACGCAGATGTGGCGCACCGTGCGCGAGCAGCGTGCGGTGTTCAGCATTGAAGGCCTGGATGATGAAGAGCCGGGCGCGATTGCCGGGCCCATGCCCACCGCACGCGTGCGCACCTTGGCGGCTGTGCCCAATCCCAGCGTAGGCCTGCTGGCCGAACAGCGTTATCTGCAGGCCACGATTGCGCTGCCCCCCGCGCTGGTGGCCAATGCCCTGGCCGTACAGGCCGCAAACCGCGAATACCAGGAGCGCGCCCTGGCACGCGGTGGCCTGCAGCGCATGTACATAGGCACGCTGACACTGAGCCTGTTTCTGGCCGTGTTCGGCGCCGTGGTGCTGGCCATCATCCTGGGCAACCAGCTTGCAAAGCCGTTGCTGCTGCTGGCCCAGGGCATGCGCGATGTGACCAGGGGCGATCTGCGGCCCAAACCGGCGATGAACAGCCGCGACGAAATCGGTGGGCTGACGCGTTCGTTTGCCGTGATGACCCAGCAATTGGCCGATGCGCGCGCGACGGTCAACCTCAGCATGGGTCAGCTGGAGGCTGCGCGTGCCAATCTGCAAACCATTCTCGACAACCTGACCTCGGGCGTCATCGTGCTTGATGCAAAAGGCTGCATCATGCTCAGCAACCCCGGTGCGACGCGCATTCTGCGCCTGCCCATGGCGGCCCACGAAGGAAAGCCCCTGGCACAGCTGCCGGGGCTCGAGGACTTGGGGCAAGTCGTGCAGGAGCAGTTTCAGCTTTTTCTGGGAGAGCAGGGGGCGCAGCAAGGGCGTGAGCGCTGGCAGCTTGTGCACGAGCTGTATGGCGGGGGAGAGGGGGGCGTGGTGCAGAACACCACCACCTTGGTCATGCGTGGAGCCGAGCTGCCTGATGCCCAGCGTCTGCTGGTGTTTGATGATATTTCGGAGATCGTCTCTGCCCAGCGTGCCCAGGCCTGGGGTGAGGTTGCGCGTCGTGTGGCCCATGAGATCAAGAACCCACTCACACCCATACAACTGTCGGCCGAGCGCATGGGGCTCAAGCTTGCAGACAAGCTGGAGCCCCAGGATCAGGCCTTGCTGACCAAGTCCGTGAAGACCATCGTCGAGCAGGTCGCCGCCATGAAGCGACTGGTCGATGAGTTCCGCGACTATGCGCGCCTGCCTGCGGCCAACCTGCAATCTCTGGATCTCAATGCGCTCGTGACTGATGTGCTTCAACTGTATGGTGAAGAAAACGCCGCAGTGCGTGTGGAGTCTTCTTTGGACCCGCAATGTCCGCTGATTGCGGGCGATAGCCAACAGCTGCGCCAGGTTATTCACAATCTTTTGCAAAATGCCCAGGATGCGAGTATGCAGCGTGCACAAGAGCGCTCGGAGCCTGTTGGCAGCGTGTGCATAGAGACCCGCTGGAACGAGTCCACGCGGCGCGTACGGTTGAGTATTAACGACAGTGGGACGGGCTTTGAGGAGAGCATTTTGAAGCGCGCCTTCGAGCCCTATGTCACGACCAAGGTCAAAGGCACGGGCCTGGGCTTGGCCGTGGTCAAGAAAATCGCAGATGAGCACGGCGCGCGCGTGGACCTGGGCAATCGTGTAGACGATGGGGTGGTACAGGGCGCGCAAGTGTCGCTATCATTTGCGCCTGACCGGGCGGGAGCTGCCTGACGCTCCTGGCGCCGCTGTACATAGGCATAAGACACATGGCAAACATACTGGTGGTCGACGACGAACTGGGGATCCGGGATTTGTTGTCGGAAATCCTCAACGACGAAGGTCATAGTGTGGACGTAGCAGAAAACGCAGGCCAAGCCCGCGTAGCACGTGCGTCGAATGTCTACGACCTGGTACTGCTCGACATCTGGATGCCGGATACGGATGGTGTCTCCCTGCTCAAGGAGTGGGCCTCGGCGGGCTTGCTGACCATGCCCGTCATCATGATGAGCGGTCATGCAACGATCGAAACAGCAGTCGAGGCGACGCGCATAGGTGCACAGTCTTTCCTGGAAAAGCCCATTACCTTGCAAAAGCTGCTCAAGGCTGTGGAAAACGGGCTGGCGCGTACTGCGCCCAGCCAGGCTGCTGCTACTTCGGCTCCTGTCGAAGTCGTGGAGGCCGCCATGATTCCGGCAGCCAATCGTGTGCTCGCTGAGAGCATGCCCAGTGCTCATCAGGGCTTTGATCTGGATCGCCCGTTACGCGAAGCCCGTGACGGCTTTGAAAAAGCCTACTTCGAGTTTCACCTGGCTCGAGAGGGCGGCTCCATGACACGTGTGGCGGAAAAAACAGGTCTTGAGCGCACCCACCTCTATCGCAAGCTGCGTCAGCTGGGGGTGGACTTGGCTCGTAACAAGCGCGGTTGATCAACAGTCCAGAAATTTCTGAGATTTCTTTTTAGGCTTGAAAAACGTGCCTATAATAGAGGTCTTGGCCCGGTAGCTCAGTCGGTAGAGCAGAGGATTGAAAATCCTTGTGTCGGCGGTTCGATTCCGTCCCAGGCCACCAAATATCAGTCCTTGGAAGTCCAGGAACATATGAAAGCCCCAAGTCATCAATGACTTGGGGCTTTTTTGTTTTTGACGATCCGGCAAAGCCCGCTGGCTTCCACAGCAGCATGCAGCAACTTTTACAGTAATTTCGCTGCCAAGGCCCTGGCATAGGGCTGTGCCCGGCCTTGTTCGGTATCGTTGCCAGCGCTCGTGACACTACGCCACCAAAGTTGGCTTTCCCCAATCAAGACGGTTTTGGGTGATGCATTCACACCACATATGTAGGTGTGAATTTGTTTGATAAATAAAATGGTACTGATTCTCATTTGTCTTAAAAATGACTCAGTCCTATGTCCACCGCATACGTTCCCAGACCACGTTTCAGCTCGATTGCTTTAGCGACCTTGACCATGAGTGCTGCGCCTTGGGCGTTGGCTCAGCCAGGCCCGCAGCCTGAGCAGGCGGTGCATGTATCCACTGCTCTGCCTCAGATTACCGTGCGCGACAGGTACGAGCGCGAGGATCTGCCCGGTCTGGCTCCGGGGCGCAAGGCCGCAAAAGGTGCGCGCCTGGGCATTCTGGGGGCAAGCTCCATCACCGATGCCCCTGTGCATGTCAACGCCTACACTCGCGAGCTGGCCGAGGGCTGGTCAGCCCTGTCGCTGCAGGATGTGTTGGAAAACGATGCGGCCGTGGTCTTCACCACCAACAAGGGCCATCTGCTGCAGAACTTCAACCTCCGGGGCCTGGATGTGACGGCCATGGATATCGCCACCAACGGTTTGTATGGCATTGCACCGGCGAACTCGGTGCCCATCGAAATGTTCGAGCGCGTAGAGGTCATGCGCGGCCCGAATGTATTGTTGTCGGGCATGCCGCCCCTGGCCAGTGTGGCCGGCTCGGTCAACATGGTCACCAAGCGTGCCCTGGCCCAGCCCATCGCCGAGCTGACCACTACCTATGTCTCGGACTCCTATCTGCAACTGCATGCGGATATGGGCAAGCGCTTTGGAGTCGAACAACGCCTGGGCCTGCGCTTCAACGGCGTCTACGGTTCGGGCGATATGGGTGCCAAGGGCGAAAGCCAGAAGCGCCGCGTGGGGGCTCTGGGTCTGGACTATCTGGGTGACAAGACCCGTTTCTCGCTGGATCTGTACAACAGCATCACCAAGATCGATGGAGGCAGTCCGGGCATGTTCAGCTTCCTGGGCAATGCAGCGATTCCCGGTGTGGGCCAGTTGCTGCCTTCCCCCAGTGGCGACGTGAACATGTTTCGAGGAACGCATGGGCAGTATGACAACAGCGGGCTGCTGGCCCGCGCCGAGGTGGACTTCTCGCAGAGCTGGCAAGGCTACTTCGCCGTGGGGGCCTCCGAAGCGCAGGGCAAAGGTCTGTTGTTCGGCACCCGTGCCATCGTTACTGGCCTGGATGGCAGTACGCGCGGCGCCATCTACAACGTGCATACAGAGTCGGAGCGCCGCACGGCCGAGGCTGGTGTCATCGGCAAGTTCGCAACTGCAGGCGTGCAGCACCGCCTGCAGTTGTCGTTCAACATCCTCAAGCACAAGGAGGGTACCTACAACACGGCCTGCAACTACTGCTACACGACCAATATGTATGAGCCCTCGACACCTGTCTTTCCGGGCGCGCCGCAATGGAAGGGCTACACCACGGAAAACGAGTTCCGCTCGCTGGCCCTGGCTGATGTGATGAGCTTCGCGGGCGACAAGGTGCTGTTGACGCTGGGGGCGCGCCACCAGACGGTGAAGACCCCGCTCGTGAACGGTTTGCCCTCCAGTTACAGCAAGAGTCGTGTTTCCCCGATGGCTGGCCTGGTGGTGCGGCCCTGGGGGGACAACGTCTCGCTGTATGCGAATTACACCGAAGGCCTGGAGCCGGGGCGCACCGTGGGCGCCGGCTTTGCGAATACCGGAGAGACCCTGGCGCCCATGCAGACCAGGCAGGGCGAGATCGGCATGAAGCTGCAGGCTGGGCAGATGACGCACACACTGAGCACTTTTCGCATTGAAAAGCCCTCGATCATCACCGATGGCAGAAACCAACAGGTGGTCGATGGTGAGCAGCGCCTCAAGGGTCTGGAGTGGAGCGCTTTCGGAAAACTCACGCAGACGCTGTCGCTGCTGGGAGGCATCGAGTACATCAAGTCGCGCCAGATCAACACCGGTCGCGAGAACTACGGTGTGCCCAAGCTGCGCGCACGTATCGGTCTCGACTGGGAAACGTCCGTACCGGGCCTGACCATAGGGGGGCGCGTGCTGCATACGGGGTCGCAATGGATTGATTCGGGCAACAGGCTGCGTGCACCTTCCTGGAACCGCCTGGATCTGATGGCCAAGTACGAGACCAAGTTCGGCGTCATGCCGGTGCGCTTCAACGCCAGCATGGAGAACGTGACGGACAAGAGCTACTGGATCGGCATGTTTACCGACGGCTTCGTGATGCCTGGCGCGCCACGCACCTTGAGACTGTCTGCCACGGTGTCCTTCTGAGGCGCTGATGTCCTGATCCTCTTGCCTGCGCCGGCTGGCGGCCGCCATTGCCCAGGGGCTGGCTGGTGCACCAATCCCGGTTGGTTCTGCCCGGGTATCCGGGGCCAGGCATGTCCTGCAGATGCCCGATTTTTTATGACGTGGTTTTCATGCTTTCTTTCACTGCGATAGGCCTGTTGCTCGTTGCACTGGCCTGTCTGTTGATTTATGCGGCCTCTCCCAATCAGCGCTTATGGGCCAAGCCCTGGCCTCAATGGCCTGCGCGGCTGACAGGAGCAGGCCTGTTGATCGCCGGCTGGCTGGGACTGTTGCAGAGCATGCAGCCGTTGGCTGCCTGTTTCACACTGCTGACCACGCTGATGCTGGTCTTTGCGCTGCTGCCGTATATCGGAGCTCTGGCCCATGCCCAACGCAACACTTGATTCTCCGCCCGAGCAGCGCCGCAAGCCCGATCCGATACGTCCCGACTGGATCAGCAAGACCCTGGCCGGGCTGCTGCTGGGTCTGGGTCTGGGCATCAGTTGCAGCGGCTTGTTGGCCGCACTGCTGACGGGCATGCCGCTGCCCGTCAGTGGCCAGTTGGTGATGTGGCTGTTGCCCCCTATCTGGCTGGGTACCCAGGCCCTGGTGTATTTCTTTGCCAGCGGCCTGCGCGCCTGGGCCTGGCTGGGCCTGGCCAATGTGCTGGCTCTGGGCGCTTGGTGGCTGGCGCACTTCTGGAGTCTGACGTGAGAGCCGATTACATCCGCATCTATAAATCGGTCCATACCTGGACTGGCATCTTGAGCGGCATGGCCTTGTTCATCGCCTTTTATGCAGGGGCGCTGACGGTGTTCAAGGAGCCGATACGGCACTGGTCGACCCCGCCCGCCGCCCTTCTGACCCCGGTGCCCATGGACCAGTTGCAGCCACTGCTGACTGCAACTTTCTCGAGCACGGCGGCTGCCGCACGCGGAGCCAGCTTGGAGCTGGAAGGCGATCGGGCCATTCCGCGTCTGGAATGGCAGGTGCGCAACCCCAAGGCCGATGACCACGACGAAAGCGGAGTACGCAACTTCACGGCCGAGCAGGCTGCTGCGGATGGTGGCGTGCAGATCAGCGAGCAGCATTCTTCGCGTCTGGTCGAGTTCATCGACGTGCTGCACCGCGTGGTGGGGCTTCCCGTCGACTCCGACCCCAACCGCTGGCTGATGGGGGTGATTGCCGGGCTGTATTTCCTGGCTCTGGTCTCCGGCGTCGTGGTGCTTCTGCCTTCGCTGGTCAAGGATTTTTTTGCGCTGCGCGTGGGGCGCAACACCAAGCGCATGTGGCTGGACGCTCACAATGTGGTAGGCATTGTCAGTCTGCCGTTTCACATCGTGATGGCCTTGAGCGCCGTGGTGTTTGCCTATCACGACCAGATCTATGCCGTGCAGGACAAGCTGGTGCATGGCGGCCAATGGGCTCAGGCATTTCCGCGCGGGCAGGGAAACCCGGCTGAAGCGCTGCAGCACGATCCCGCCGATATGCTGCTCCCTTCGCAACTGGTGAGGATCGCCCGGGAAGCCGCGCCCGGCTTTGAGCCCACCAAACTGCAATACGTCCAGGTCACCGGTCCCAAGCCTGCGGTGCGCGTCTGGGGTCACAACCATGCTGCAGTCTCTCCGCGTGCCGCCGGCGGCTTTGCTGCTCTGGACCCCTACAGCGGCAAGCTGCTCTCCAGCGACTACCTGCCAGGCATGCAGAGTACCCCCAATCTTTTCATCAGCAGTTTCTTCGCGCTGCACATGGCCTCGTTCGGAGGGCTGGCCGTGGGCTGGCTGTATTTTCTGCTGGGCCTGGCTGGTGCCTGGCTGTTCTATGGTGGCAATCTGCTGTGGGTGGAAAGCAGGCGCAAGGCTCAGCGCAGAGGCGCAGACCTGCCGGTGCAGCGGCGCGATACGGCCTGGATGGCTGCGGCCACCGTGGGCGTATGCCTTGGCTGCGTGGCCGGAATTTCTTTGACCCTGGCCGCAGCCAAATGGTTGCCGGGTCGTGTGCAAGACCAGGCCGCCTGGCATATGGGGTTGTACTACCTCGTCTTCTTTGCCTGCCTGGTCTGGGCTTTTGGCCGAGGGGCTGCACGCGCCGTGGTGCCGCTGCTGTGGCTGGCCGTGCTCTGCACCGCCTTGATTCCGCTGTCTTCACTACTGGGCTGGGCGCTTCCCAGCTCCGGTCTGTGGCTGGACAGCTCTACGCTGGGAGTGGATCTGACAGCCCTGGCCGGCGCTGCCGCCCTGACCTGGATGGCCCGCGCCACGGCAAGGCGGGTGCGCAACGGTCCTGCTGACAGCGTGTGGTCGCTAAGAGGCGTGTGATTGGGCAATGGCTTGCATGGCCCAGGCAAGGGCTTGATTCCAAAAGCCAAACAAACGATGAGCTGGTCGGCGGCGCCTGTTCATGCCCCTGCATGACCTGTGCTCCAACTTCGCGTACTCGCCTGGTTGGGGGCGGGGTTAGTGCCGCAGGCGGCTCTTGAGCAGGGGCGCCACGGACTTGGGCGGGCGGCCATAGTAGTGCTCGAAAGCTGCGCTGAAGCTGGATAGATGCTTGTAGCCCACCTGATATGCAACGGTCGAGACATACAGGCCGGACTCCAGCAGTTCCCAGGCTTTTCGCATGCGGATATCGGTCAGCATGCGGTGTGGACTGGTGCCGAACAGCGCGCGAAAGCCCTGTTTGAGCTTGAACTCATTGGTGCCCACTGCAGCGCACAGATAGGCAATCGTCAGCGGGCTGTTGAACCGGTCTCTCAAGATGGCTCGGGCTCGCAGCATCAACTCCTGGTCGGTTGCGCTGAGCTTGCCAATGGCAGGAGCTGGCGGCGGCATGAAGGCCCGGGTGTGCTCGGCGAGCAGGCCCAGGGCCGCGATCTGAAGCTCTAACAAGCTGCCTGCATGCTCATGCAAGTGCACCAGCGAATCCGCCTGGCGCCGGATGGCTGTGCCATGTTTGCCAAAGAACAGATGGCGCGGAGACTGGTTGCCGTCACCGGCAGCGGGCAACAGACCGTGCAGCCCATATTTGTGCAGCAAGGGCGCTTCAACAATCAGGCGCAGCTGACGCACGGGCTGGTTGGCCGCAAAGCGTCGCTGGCCGCTGGTGCTGGCGAAGGCCGCCAGGGTGCTGTGTCCGGCGACAAAGTCAAAGCGTTGGCCGTTTGCTCCCAAGACGTTCGACTGCCCTTGCAAGGCAATGGTCAGGGTCAGAGACCATGTGCGTTCGATGACGCTGGACTCGCTCAGATCCTGTGTGGGCAGATAGCTGGCATAGGCCAGGGTCAGGCCATCGTCGAAGGTCAGGTGATCGGTGAAGCAGCGGCCTGTTTCTGATGGCAGCTCGGAACGGCGCCAGTTCGCGCGGCGCATAGCGGGCGAGACGAGGCGGCTGGGGGAGCTCAGGCAATCCTGCATGGCGTGCTTTCTTGGTGCGATCTTGGGTCTGAGCAGTACTTCGCTTCGAAATCCCAAAGAAAGAATCCGCTTTGCCTAACAAGTTGATGATAGCAATTCTCATTTGGGTTCTATAGTGATTCCAGGGCGAATGGCGCCGACCTGATCTGGCGCACCCAAGAAGGAGCACTGCATGCCATCTCATTTTGAACATCCTCTGCAAGCTTTCTGGAATCTTGCCGCAGCCCCGCTGCAGGCCCAGGCGCTGGAGCAGGCACTGGAGCATGACCTGTTCAGCCAGATCACCCCCGAGGCCACGGCCCAGGCCATGGCCCTGCGATTGGGGTTGAATCTCGCTGCCACTTCCGTCTGGCTGGATCTGTTGTGGAGCATGGGGCTGCTGGAGCGTCAGGTGAGCGCGCACAACCCCGAACCCACATACAGTGCATCTGCGCTGGCGACGCGGTTTTTTCTGCAAGGCTCGGCAGACCCATGCAGCCAAGCCTGGTTGTACCGCAACCGTTTTTTGTCGGGGCTGTCCACGCAATGGCCCAGCCTGCTGCGTCAGGGCTTTGACCCTGCACAACAGGTGGCGCAAAGCGTGGCACCCAAGGGCAGCTGGGCCCAGGCTGCCCGCGAGCAGATCGGGCAGGAGCAGCGAGCCATCACCGTGCCGGCCGTACTGCGCCTGCTGGATACGCTGGCGCCCCTGCCGCAGCAAGGCCGCTTGCTGGATCTTGGCGGAGGGCCGGGTCATGTGGCAATTGCACTGGCCCAGCGCCTGCCTGGCTGGTGCGGCACGGTCTGCGACCAGCCGGAGACCGCCGAGGTGGCCAGAGAGCAGATCCATGCAGCCGGGCTGTCGCACCGCCTGGACACCCTGGGCTGCGACCTGAACCACGAGGCCATGGGCCAGGGTTACGACCTGATCTGGTGCTCCTCGGTGCTGCATTTTCTGCGTGAGCCGCAGGCCGCCGTGCGCCGCATGTTCGAGGCTCTCAACCCCGGAGGTCTGCTGCTGCTGGCGCATGCCGAACTTGCGGATGATCCGGCGCTGGCCGCATGTGTCCTGCCTTTCTACAGCGGCGTCATGCTGCGCGGCAACTATCTGCCCCGGCAGGGGGAGCTAGGGCAAATGCTGATGAATGCAGGCTTCTCGGATATCAAGGCCTTGGGGCGGGTCGACTTTCCCATGGCGCCGGTCTGGGTGCATGGAGGGCGCAGACCATGATGGTTGCGCAGGCGTTCGTGGCTGCCGCAGTCGCTGCCGCGATGCTTGAACCTGGCGCCGTGCGTTTCCTGTGGCGTGCCCGGTCTGGCCGGACGTTTTTCGCGCGTCATGGGAGGAGCTTGAGCGACGCATGATCTTCGGCCAGCAGGCCCGTGTTTGAGCTACATCAGGTGCGGCCTTTCAAATTGCACGCTGAAAGGCTTAAAGATATATATTAAATAAATCTTATAGCCGGCCTGAAATCGCAAACAGCCATCCTGCTGAATGTCAGGCCTCAAGGAGTTGCCGCATGTCGCAGCTATTGCATCTAGAAGAGCCCACGCCTGCTCGAAAGCCCGCGCCCCAATGGGATGCTTTTCTGACCATGGGCTTCAGGCCTTTGTATCTGCTCGGCTGTCTGTGGGCTGCGTTGTCCGTGGCGCTCTGGGTGTTTGCTCCACAGTGGCTGACTGGGCGGCTGGGCGGGGTGCTATGGCATGCGCATGAGATGCTGTGGGCCTTTGTGGCCACGATCGCGGTAGGCTTTCTGCTCACGGCTGCAGGCAACTGGACCGGGCGCAACCCTCTGGATGGCAAGCCTCTGGCCGCCCTGTGCGGGCTATGGGGTCTGGCGCGCCTGGGCCTGCTGGTGCCCGGCACTTCGGCCTTTGTGCTGGGCGTTGTGTGCGAATTGCTGTTTTTTGCAGGCGCTGCTCTTGCCATCGGGCGCGTGATTTACGCGGCGCGCAGCCGGCGCAACTACGGCTTGCCCATCTTGTTGCTCGGTCTTGGCCTAGCCGATGCTTTGTTCCTGTGGTCGACCTGGCAGGGCGACTATGCACTGCTCATGCAGCGCTTTTATGCCGGCCTGCTGTGCATGGCCGTGATCGCCTTGCTGATTGCCCGGCGTGTGATTCCATTTTTTGCGATGCGTGCCGTGGCCGGCTTGCAGATTCCCATGCTCGCCGGCAGCGGCTCCTGGCAACTGGGAGCGAGTTGCGTGGCCATCGCCTGTCTGCTGGCGGGCTGGATGCCTGGTGTGGCCGCAGGCCTGGGCCTGGCGGGCCTGCTCACGCTGCTGCAGGTCGTGGCCTGGCAGCCCTGGGCCGTGCGCAAAGTGCCTTTGCTATGGATTCTCTACCTGGGTCATGCGGCTCTGGGTCTGGGTCTGCTCGTGGCAGCGGCTCAGGCCGTTGGCCTGGTGGTGCGCCTGGCCTGGCCGGTCCATGTGATCGGCGTTGCGGGTTTTTCCGTGCTGATCATCGGCATGGTCACGCGCACGGCTCTCGGTCATCTGGGCCGGCCGTTGCGCACGGATGCGAGCATGCTCACAGCCTATGGTCTGGTGATTGCCGCAGCGGCCCTGCGCCTGCTGGCCTTGTGGCCTTCGGGCTTTTCCCTGGCGCTGCTGCATGCATCGGCGCTGGTCTGGGTTCTTGGCTTTGGACTTTACCTGTGGCGTTTCGTGCCCATGCTGATCCGTCCGCGCGTGGACCACCCGGGCCCGGGCGCCATGCGCATCAGGAGGGCTTGATGCGTCTGACCATGATGACCGACTATGCGTTGCGCCTGCTGATGCATGTGGCTCAGCAGCCTGAGCGGCTTTGCACGATTGCCGAAGTAGCCCGGGCCCAGCGTATTTCCGAAGCGCATCTCATGAAGGTCACGCATCAACTCGCCCTCCAGGGCTGGCTGGAAACCGTGCGTGGAAAGGGCGGCGGCATGCGCCTGGCGCATGCGCCGGCCGACATCAATCTGGGCGCCGTAGTGCGCGGCATGGAAAGCGATTTCGCACTGGTCGAGTGCTTTGGCAGTGCCAGCCAATGCAGCTTTACGGGGCAGTGCACGCTGGCTGGTGTGCTGGGCGGGGCGTTGCAAAGCTTTATGGCGCATCTGGACGGTTTCTCCTTGGCCGATTTGCTGCCCCGGCCCGGCAAGTCTGTGCGCCTTCGACCTTCTGCGGCCCTGGAGCGCAAAGCCAAAGGCTGAGACCTGAGAACGTGTTGACGATCTCTACGCTGCCGCGTTGGAGCGCAATCGGGATGAGTTCAAAGCGATGGGGCGCAGCTTGCACCGGGGTGCAAGCAAGCCACAGCGCTAGAAAATAGCCCGATTTCGCTCCAACCCTTCGGGCCAGTGTCTTTGCGGGCGGTCTACAGCGTTGCGAATCCTCGCAATAGCACGGCTATTGCTGCGGTATCGCGCCTTGTATCCCATCCCGCACAGACACTGGCGCGGCACCGAGGAGATCGTAAACACGTTCTGAGATCGTGAACACGCTCTGAAGGGGCAGCCCTGGAAAGCGCCCGGGGTAGCGGCCAAGACGCAGAGCCAGCCTGTTTTGATAGCTGGTACCGCTTGCTCTTATTGAGTTTCATCGATCAATCTATTTGAACTCCAAGAAATACCAGTGGTTCCAGCTATCAATATTGGTATTTCATTTCCCCCGCCGCACGCAAAGGCTTGACCGCAAGTTAAGCTCCCACGCTGGTGCAGACACAGGAGTTCGGGGTGGAATCGCAATGGCAACCGGGGTTGATCGCCCTGCATGGGAATCAGACCGAGGTGCTGGCCGACACCGTGCTTGCCTGGCTGGCCGCACGGCCTCTGGCTGCGCTGGAGCCCGAGGTGGTGCTGGTGCAGAGCAATGGCATGGCCGAGTGGTTCAAGATGCGCATGGCCGAGCAGTTGGGCGTGTGCGCCGCCGCCAGCGTGGAGCTGCCCGCGCGCTTCGTCTGGCGCAGCTACCGCCAGGTGCTGGGGCGCCAGGCCGTGCCCAGGCAGTCGCCGCTGGACAAGACGCCCATGACCTGGCGGCTCATGCGCCTGCTGCCCCAGTATCTGCAAGACCCGGTGTTTGCGCCGATTGCTGGCTTTCTGCGGCCCGGTGAGCCCGAGCGGCTGCTGCAGCTCTCCCAGCGCCTGGCCGACCTGTTCGACCAATACCAGATCTACCGCGCCGACTGGCTCGATGCCTGGGCCGCAGGGCGCGACGAGCTGCCCTCGGCTGGCGGGCGCGAGGCCAGGCCCTTGTCCGCGGACCAGCGCTGGCAGCCCGCGCTGTGGCGCCTGGTGCTGGCCGAGCTGTCCGAGGAGCAGCAAGGCGTCACGCGCAGCGCCTTGCAGGCCCGCGTGATCCAGGCACTGGAGTCGGGGGTGGCGCCCGTGATGCCGCTGGCGCGGCGGGTCGTGGTCTTCGGCATCAGCCAGCTGCCCATGGGCCTGCTGCAGTTTCTCGCGGCCCTGGCGCGCCACAGCCAGGTGCTGCTGGCCGTCTCCAACCCCTGCCGCTTTCACTGGGCCGATGCCATAGACGGGCGCGAGCTGCTGCGCATGAGCCGGCGCCGCCACCCGCTGCGTGGCGGTCGCGATCTGGCCGAGATACCGCTGGCCGCCATGCATGCCCATGCCCATCCGCTGCTGTCGGCCTGGGGCCGGCAAAGCCGCGACCATGTGCGCCAGCTCGACGCGTTTGACACCCAGGGCGCGGCGGCCGGGATGCAGTTTCCACGCCTGGACCTGTTCGAGGAAGGCGATGCCGAGGAGCTGCGCGCCGCGCCCCTGCTGGCCCAGGTGCAGCAGCGCATACGCGATCTGGTGCCCATGGCCGAGCATCCGCCGTATGAGGTGGCCCGCGCCGACCGGTCCATCGTCTTTCATAGCGCCCACGGCCTGGTGCGCGAGCTCGAAGTGCTGCACGACCAGCTGCTCGCGCTGCTGGCCAGCCCGCCCGTGCCTGGCCAGGCGCCGCTTGCGCCGCGCGACGTGGTGGTCATGCTGCCCGCCATCGAAGAGGCAGCGCCCGCCATACGTGCCGTGTTCGGCCAGTACGGCCGCCATGATGCACGCCATATTCCGTTTGATATTGCCGACCTGGGCGCGCGCCAGAGCAGCCCGCTGATTCTGGCCCTGCAATGGCTGCTGCGCCTGCCCCGCCAGCGCTGCCGCCTGAGCGAGCTGTGCGACCTGCTCGACGTGCCTGCGATTGCTGCCCGCCTGGGGCTGGACGCCGAGGACCTGCCCTTGCTCACGCGCTGGATGGCCGGCGCTGGCATACGCTGGGGGCTGGATGCGGGGCAGCGCGCCTCCCTGGGGCTTGGGGCTTGCGGCGCGCACAACAGTGCCCTGTTCGGCCTGCAGCGCATGCTGCTCGGCTATGCGAGCGGCGCAGGCCTTGAAGATCAGGCCTTCGGCGGCATCGAGGCCTATGACGAGATCGGCGGGCTGTCGGCCGAGCTCGCGGGCCTGCTGGCCGCCTTGCTGACCCGGCTGCTGGCCTGGTGGGGCGAGGCCGAAAAGCCTGCGGGGCCTCATGCCTGGGCCCGGCGCTTTCGCGTGCTGCTGCAGGAATTCTTTCTTGCCAAAAGCCAGGAGGATCAGGCCATGCTGGCTGCGCTGGAGACGGCGCTCACGGCCTGGCAGGAGGCTTGCGAGCAGGCCGGCTTCGAGGCCGCTATCGATTTGAGCGTGGCCCAGGAGGCCTGGATGCAGGCGCTCGACCAACCCTCGCTGTCCCAGCGCTTTCGCGCAGGCGGGGTGACCTTTTGCACGTTGATGCCCATGCGCGCGATTCCGTTCGAGGTCGTCTGCCTGCTGGGCATGAACGACGGCGACTACCCGCGGCGGGCCACGCGCAGCGACTTCGACCTCATGGCCCTCGCGGGCCAGCACCGCCCCGGCGACCGCGCGCGCCGCGACGATGACCGCCAGTTGATGCTCGAAGCCCTGCTCTCGGCGCGGCGCCAGCTCTACATCAGCTGGACCGGGCGCCATGTGCGCGACAACAGCGAGCAGCCGCCTTCGGTGCTGGTCTCCCAGCTGCGTGACTACCTGGCGGCGGGTTGGTGTGGCGAGGGCGCCCGGGGACAGACGCGCGAGGACCAGGGCCGTGCCCTGCTGGCCCAGCGCACGCAACAGCATGCGCTGCAGCCCTTCAGCCGCCGTTATTTCGAGCAGGGCTCCGGCCTGGCCACCTATGCACGCGAATGGCGCGCAGCCCATGAGCAGGCCGGTGATGCCTTGATGCCGCAGCCCGCGGCCTTTGTGCCCGATGAGGGCTCGCCGCTGGATCTGGCGCGCCTGCTGGATTTTCTGCGCCATCCGGCGCGCGCCTTTTTGCGCCAGCGCCTGCAGGTGCGCTTCGAGCTGGAGGAGAACCTGGTCGAGGACGAGGAGATCTTTGCGCTCGACGGTCTTGCCGAATACGCGCTGATCCAGCAATTGCAGAAACAGGTCGTCCAGGCGCTGGAGCCTGCGCAAGGCGATCTGGCGGATCTGCTGCAGGCCCGTGTGGGCCGCCAGATCGGGCGACTGGAGCGCGCAGGCCGGCTGCCGCTGGCAGGGCTCGGACGGCGCGAGGCGCTGGCCTTGCAGCAGGCCGTGATGCCCTCGCTGCTGGCCTGGCAGGAGCAGATCCAGCAATGGCCGCGCGAGGCGCCGCGTCAGCGCCTGCAGCTGCGACAGGAGGGCCTGATTCTGGACGACTGGCTGGATGGCCTGCGCGAGCGCGATCCGGGTGCGCCCGCAGGCGACGGACCGGCGGCCGATGGTGGCAGCCGCTGCTGGCTGACGCTGGAGCCGCGCAGCCTGCTGGGCAAGGACCAGAAGCCCCAGGCCTACAAGCTGCTGTCCCTTTATCTGCGCAGCCTGGCCTTGGGCGCCGTGGGGGCGAACAGCCTGGTGGGCGTGGTGGCGCGCGATGTGCTGATCTGGGCCGAACCCATGGAGCAGGACATGGCGCGGGAACGGCTGCTGGCCCTGATGGCGCTGTGGCGGCAGGGCCAGGACAAGCCCCTGGCCCTGCCACTCAGAACCGCCATTGCGCTGGCCCAGGGCAATCTGCAGGCCGCAAGCCAGGCCTATGAGGGCGGCCACATGCTGCGCGGAGAAGCCGAGGATGCGAACTGGGCGCGCTGCTATCCGACCTGGGAGGACTTGCAGGCCGAGCCTGGCTTCGAGGCCCGGGCTCTGGCTGTGTACGAGCCCATGCTCGAATGGATTAGAGACCACGTGCAGGCGCAGGCATTGCCTGAAATCCAGTCCGGAGCCGAGGAGGAAAACGCATGAGCGGCACAGACGCCAACCAGGCAAGCCATCAGCTCGATGCGCTGAGCTTTCCGCTGTGGGGCTCGCGCCTGATCGAGGCCAGCGCGGGCACAGGCAAGACCTGGACCATTGCCGCACTCTATCTGCGCCTGGTCCTGGGCCATGGCGCCGAGCAGGGCTTCGAGCGGCCGCTGATGCCGCCCGACATCCTGGTCATGACCTTTACGCGTGCGGCCACGCGCGAACTCTCCGACCGCATACGCGCGCGTCTTGTGGATGCCGTGCGCTGCTTCAGGGGCGAGGCCGAGCCCCAAGCCCATGATGGTTTTCTGCGCGATCTGCGCCATGCCTTTGCCCCCGGCGAGGAGCGCGAGCGCGCGGCCTGGCGGCTGGAGATGGCGGCCCAATCCATGGACGATGCAGCCATACACACCATCGATGCCTGGTGCCAGCGCATGCTGCGCGAGCACGCATTCGACAGCGGCAACCTGTTCGACGAAACCCTGGAGCCCGACGAGACCCAGCGCCGCACCGAGGCCGTGCAGGACTACTGGCGCCAGCAATGCTATCCACTAACAGGCGAGCAACTGGAGCTGGCGCTCAAGACCTGGCCGCAGGTGGGCGCATTGCTGGCCGACATGCAGGGCCTGCTGCGCGAAAGCGTGGTCTTCGAGGCCCCGCCCATCAGCCTGGGCGAATGCATGGACCAGGTGGTGAGCGCGCAAAAGCAGCAACTGCAGGCCCTGGCCCAGGGCTGGGAGGACAAGGCGCAAAGGCTGGAGGACTGGCTGGACGGGCAACTGGCCCAGAACAAGAGCGCGTGGAATGGCGCCAAGCTCAAGGCCGCCAACTACAAGAACTGGCTGCAGGCCTTGCGCGCCTGGACCCAAGCGCCGCACAAGGGTTTGGCAGCTCAGCTCAAGACCGGCGCCACGCGGTTGCTTCCCCAGGGGCTGGATGATGCGCGCAAGGGCGACGTGGCTGTGGAGCTGCCGCCGGAGTCCGCGCAACTGGCCGATCTGCTGGCAGCCCTGGAGACGCTGCCCGATATCCGCAGCACGCTGCGCCTGCATGCGGCAGCCCATGTGAGCCAGCGCCTGCAGTGGCTGAAAAGCCGGGCCGGAACCTTTGGCTTTGCCGACATGCTGCAGCGTCTGGACAAGGCCCTGGCCGCAGACAACGGCGCCCAGTTGCGCCAGCGCATCCTGGAGCAGTACCCGCTGGCGCTGATCGATGAATTCCAGGACACCTCGCCGCTGCAGTACAGCCTGTTCGACCGCATCTACCGCACGGCAGACAACGACCCGCACAGCGGCCTGCTGTTGATTGGCGATCCCAAGCAGTCCATCTACGGCTTTCGCGGCGCCGACATCTACAGCTATCTGCAGGCGCGTGAGGCCACGGCGGGCCGCCATTACGTGCTGGGCACGAATTACCGCTCCACCCGGCAACTGGTCGATGCCGTCAACCACTGGTTTGCACGCGCCGAGCAGCGGCCCGGCGAGGCGGCTTTCATGTTCAGGAATGGCTGCCGCAACCCCTTGCCGTTCGAGCCCGTGGCCGCCCAGGGGCGCAGCGAGCAGTTGCGCACCCGGTCCGGCCCCATGCCAGCCATGACACTGGCTCTGGGCGCGGGCTGCAGCGACGATGGAGGGGCTGAGCCCTTGTCCGGGCAGGACATGCTGCGCAGCTTTGCGGCCCATTGCGCCGAGCAGATCGTGGACTGGCTCGGCGATGCGCAGGCAGGCTTTGAAGACGTGGGCGGCAGCTTCAGGCGCCTGCGCCCCGCCGATATTGCAGTGCTGGTGCGCAGCGGCAAGGAGGCCGCAGCCATACGCCGCGAACTGCAGGCGCGCGCCGTGGCCTCGGTGTATCTGTCGGACCAGGACTCGGTGTTTGCAGGCGACGAAGCCCATGACCTCGTCTACTGGCTGCGTGCCGTGGCAGCGCCGCGCGATGCGATGGCGGTGCGTGCGGGGCTGGCGACAAGACTTCTGGGGCTGTCGCTGGACGAGCTGGCCTGGCTGGCGGCCAACGAGCAGGCCTTTGACGAGCACAGCGAGCTGCTGCATGAGCTGCAAGGCATATGGCAGCGCCAGGGCGTGCTGGCCATGCTGCGGCAAACGCTTTTCCGCCTGGATCTGCCCGCGCGCTGGCTGCGGCTGGACATGGGGGGCGAGCGGCGCCTGACCAACTATCTGCACCTGGCCGAACTGCTGCAAAGCGCGGGTGCGCGGCTCGAAGGGGAGCAGGCGCTGATACGCTGGTTTCAGGCTCAGATCGACGAGCCTGGCGCTGCAAGCGATGCACAGATCGTGCGCCTGGAGTCCGATGCCGACCTCGTCAAGATCGTCACCGTGCACAAAAGCAAGGGCCTTGAATATGCGCTGGTCTGCCTGCCGTTCGCGAGCAGTTTTCGCCCGCTGGAGCGCGCCAGAACCCCGTTTCTGAGCCTGCCCGCGCAGGCCCATGGCCGGCCTGGGCGCGAGCTCGTGCTGAACTACGACGATGCCCAGTTGCAACAGGCGGACCGAGAACGTCTGCGCGAGGACTTGCGGCTTTTCTATGTGGCGCTCACGCGTGCGCGCCATGCCTTGTGGATGGGCCTGGCCCCGCTCAAGCGTGGCAATGCCAAGGCCTGCATGAACGAGAAGGGCGCTGCCGGCTATCTGCTTGCAGGCACCGAGCCGCGTTCGGCCGAAGCCTGGCTGGATGCAGCCAGGCAACTGTGCGCAGATGTGGGTCAGGAGCAGGTCATGGTCTGCTGCGATCTGACGCAAAAGACCTTGACCGGCCGGCCCTGGGAGCCTGCCGAAGAGGCCGAGCCCTTGCAGGAAGCGCAGGTCTATGCGGGGCACTTCGATACGCGCTGGGGCATTGGCAGCTTTTCGTCCCTGGTGCGTGCCATGGGCGGCGCAGGCCCGGCATCGGCGCCGGGTCTGCCCGTGCTGGCCGTGGCCGATCAGCGGCCGGCTGGCGACGAGTCCGGGCTCGACGAGGCGCTGGAGCCGATGCCGGTGCAGGCTGCCTGCACATCCGGCGTGGCGGTCTGGCATCGCTTTCTGCGCGGTCCGGTGGTCGGCAACTTCGTGCACGATCAGCTTGAATGGCTGGCCTCCGAAGGCTTCGAGCTGCCCGAAGATGGCGAAGGCCTGCTGGCCCAGCGCCTGCTCAAACGCTGCGAGCGTGCCGGCCGTGGCGAGCAGGGCAGCGATCTGCTGAGCTGGCTCACGGCCGTGGTGCATGCTCCTTTGCCGCCGTTGGATGCGAGTCTTGCGGGGCTCGACCGGATACTGCCGGAGATGGAGTTCTGGCTGCCTGCACGCCAGCTCTCGGCCCGGCGCATCGATCAGCTGTGCCGGCGCTTCATCCTGCCGGGGCGGGAGCGCCCTCAACTGCCGGCGCGCGCACTGCATGGCATGCTCATGGGCTTTGCCGACCTGGTGCTTCATCACCAGGGGCGCTATTGGGTGCTCGACTACAAGACCAATCAGCTGGGGCCGGGTGCGTCCTCCTATACCCCGGATGCGCTGGCGCAGGCCATGCTGGACCACCGCTATGACGTGCAGGCGGCTTTGTATCTGCTGGCCCTGCACCGGCTGCTGCGCAGCCGCCTGGGCCAGGCCTATGCGCCCGGGCGTGACCTGGGCGGTGCGCTGTATTACTTCTTGCGCGGAATCGACGGGCCGGCTCAGGGCATGCACTGGCTTGAGCCCGAGCCTGCGCTGCTGCAGGCCCTGGACGAACTGCTGGACCAGCCCCTGGAGAGCAGCCAGCCCGAGGATGAACAAGACTGGGAGATCGCGCCATGAGCCGCACAACAGGCCGGGCCAGGCGCCGGGCCGATAACGACACCCTGGACTTGTTCGGCGAGACCGGCGGCGATGCGCCCGCGCCCGCCTCGGTGCCGGACGGTGTTCTCGCGCAACTGCAGGCACTTGCCGATCTAGGCCTTTTGCGCAGGCTGGACGTGGCTCTGGCCGATTTTGTGGCCGGGCAGGATGGGCACGCAGAGCCGGCCTTGCTGGTTGCCGTGGCCGTGCTGGCGCAAATGGAGGGGCGTGGCCATAGCTGCCTGCCCCTGGCAGAGCTCGCTGCAAAGCCCAACGCGTTGCTGGCCTGGCCAGCCGAGGCCCTTGGCGCCCAGCAAGTGCTGTGGCAGGCCCTGCCCGCGAGGCTGGAGGGCTGGCTACAGGCCTTGCGCGCAAGTCCTGTGGTGCGTGAAATTGCGCAAGCCGGGCAAGCCGGGCAAGCCGGGCAGGCCGAGGACCGGGGCCAGCCTCTGGTGCTGGTCCATGCCCATGGACCGGCTCCCTTGCTGTACCTGCGCCGCTACTGGGATTACGAGCGCGGCGTGGCTGCGCGCATTGAACAGCGCATTTGCACGCAGATGGAGTTGGAGCCGGGCCTGGGCGCTGCCGGTGAAACGCAGGCCAGGCGCTGGCTGGAGCGTCTCTTTTCATCGTCTTCGCCCGAGCAGGCGGACTGGCAGAAGCGGGCTTGCGCGCTGGCGCTGCGCGGGCGCCTGTCGGTGATCACGGGCGGGCCGGGCACGGGCAAGACATATACGGCCGCGCGCCTGCTGGCCTTGCTGTTTGCCACGGCGCCCGATGCCGGCCAGCTGCGTGTGGCTCTGGCAGCGCCCACGGGCAAGGCTGCGGCGCGGCTCAAGCAGTCCATCGATACGGCCTTGCTGGAGTTGCAGGAAAGCATGGAGGGCGAGCTCGACCTGGTGGAGCTTGTGCAGCGCATGGGTGCGGCGCGCACCCTGCATTCGCTGCTGGGCGCACGCCCCGACACGCGGCACTGGGGCTTTCATGCGGGCCGCCCGCTGGATCTCGACGTACTCATCGTCGATGAGGCTTCCATGATCCATCTGGAAATGATGCACGCCTTGCTCGATGCCCTGCCTGCCCATGCAAGACTGGTGCTGCTGGGGGACAAGGATCAACTGGCCTCGGTCGAGGCCGGGGCCGTGCTGGGCGATCTCTGTGCGAACGCCCAGGCCGGATGCTATGCGCAGGACACGGCCGACTATGTGTTGCGCGTGGCCGGCCAGCGCCTGGAGCCTGGCTTCATGGCGGATGAGGCGCATGCTGCTCCGGCTCTGGCCCAGCACACGGTCATGCTGCGGACCAGCCGCCGCTTCGGCGGCCCCATAGGTCAGCTGGCGCTGGCGGTGAATTCCGGCCAGGCCGCGCAGGCGCAGGAACTTTTGCAGGCCGGCGTGAGCCAGGGCCTGCAGGCCCAGGTCTGGGGGCGCGAAGGCGGGGCCCGGCAGGCCGTGGTCGATCTCGCACTCTCAGGCAGGGGCGGCCATGCAAGCTATGCGGCCTATGCCCAGGCCCTGGGCCAGAGGCCGTCGGCAGGCGAAGGGCAGGAGGCTGTGCACCGCGCCTGGGTGGTCGAGGTCTTGCAGGCCTTCGAGCGCTTTCGGCTGCTGTGTGCCGTACGCGAAGGGGACTGGGGCGTGGCCGGGCTCAACCGTGCCGTGGAGCTGGTCTTGCAGCAGCGCGGCGTGATCCGCGAGAGCGGCGAGTGGTATGCGGGCCGGCCCGTCATGGTCACGCGCAACAGCGCGGAGCTCGATGTATTCAACGGCGATATCGGCATTGCCTTGCCGGGCTGGTCCACAGCCCAGGCACTGCGCGTGTACTTTCTGCGTGGCGAAGAGCTGCACTCCGTGGGCGTGGGCCGGCTGGCCCAGGTCGAGACGGCGTTTGCGATGACGGTGCACAAAAGCCAGGGCTCGGAGTTCGAGCACACGGCCTTGGTGCTGTCCTCCCAGGCCGGCCATGTGCTGAGCCGCGAGCTGGTCTATACGGGCATTACGCGTGCGCGCCAGGCTTTCAGTCTGCTGTCCCAGGGGCCAGGCCTGCTGGCTTCGGCAGTAGGCAGCCCCACACAGCGGGCCAGTGGTTTGCTGAGACTGCTGGGGGAGGGGCGATGATTGAACCGCTTGCTGCATCAATCGAGCAGGCAAATGCGGCGCGTTGACGTACACGGGGGCGACAGGCTCGGCTGACAAAGTAAATGTTGGCTGTGGTTCGGGCATGAGGTGTAAGTCTGTGCTTGCGGCGCTGTTCACTGCGCTGGAGCAGAGGGTGTACAGAATTTTGTGTAAACGGACAATCCATCGCAGGCGATAGCCTGCTTGTCCGCAAACACAATGACAACCAAGAAGCACGAAGTACCGCAAGAACTGTTGACCAGCCTGCTGGCCGATTACAAGAAGCCTGAAGACCTGATTGGCGAGAACGGCTTACTCAAGCAACTGACCAAACTGCTGGTGGAGAAGGCTCTGCAAGCAGAGCTGACCGAGCACCTGGGTCACGAGCGCCATGACGCCGTGGCCAACGCCAGCGGCAACACCCGCAACGGCACGAGCAAGAAGACTCTGAAGGGCGAGTTCGGCGAACTGTCCATCGAGGTGCCACGCG
>NZ_AUCQ01000037.1 GCF_000429845.1 Comamonas composti DSM 21721 | reverse complement strand
CTTCTCCAGGGTGAGCTGCCCGATCTTGGCGTGCAGCTCCTTGAGATCCACCGTTGGGGCAGCAGGCCCAGGTGCTGGGCCAAACACGTCAGCCGCCCGCTCCAGCAGCAGCCGCTTCCAGTCTGCAATCTGGCTGGGGTGTACTTCGTACTGCTGAGCCAGTTCAGCGACGGTGCGCTCGCCGCGCACCGCCTCCAGCGCGACTTTGGCTTTGAAGGTAGCACTGTGCTTGCGTCTTGATTTGATGGTCATAGATTTCTCCAGATTCGGCCTGCTGTCAGGCCATTTTTACGGGAAGAAATCTCGCTTAGCCAACTGTTCAAAAAACCGGGGCCACTTCTGTGTCGGCCAAGGCCGTGTTGTGCCACAACGTTTTCAGCCGATAGACGAGGGCCTTGAGGCTTCGCGTCTCGTCGACATCAGCAAATGCTGGAGGGTTGTCGAGGCGTTGCACAAACTCCAGATCGGGTGCGTATTCGCCAACCTGTTCCTGAAGAAAGTCCGGGCCCAGCTCAGGGGCGTTCAGGCATAGCAGTACATGGCCGCCGGGGGCCAGCAGGGCGGGCAGGCGGCGCAGCAGACGCGCATAGTCTTTGGTGGCGATGAAGCTGCCCTTCTGATAGCTGGGTGGGTCAACGACGATCAGCCCATAAGGCCCGCCACGCGTGATCTTGCCCCAGCTGGAAAAAATGTCGTGAGCCAGAAAGCTGGCCCCTTTTTTCACGTTGTTGAGGTCGTGGTTCTGCCGGCCTATGGACAAGGCGCCTTGGGCCATGTCCATGTTGAGCACCTGGCTCGCGCCTGCACGCAATGCGACCACGGAGAAAGCGCAGGTATAGGAAAACAGATTCAAGACCTTGAGGCCACCGGGCTGCATCGCACGATTGGCCACATGCTCGGCCACCCATTGCCGGCCCCGGGCCATGTCCAGAAACAGACCATGGTTCTTGCCGCGCAGCACATGGACTAGATAGCGCGAGCCACACTCTTTCACCACATGCGGCTCGGGCACGCAGCCCTGCATCAATCGGGTGTCGCTGGCGCCTGCGATCCGGGTCTGAAAAACCCAGTTCAGTACTTGGCCTGGAGCGATCTGGTGCCAGCGCTTTTCCAATGCCTCCCCGATTTCGAGCAGATCGTGCTCTGCCAGCGGCGCAAAGCTGGTGAGCACCAGTACGGGAGGATAGGCATCCAGAGACAAATGCTCGCATCCTGGATAAAGCCCACCGCGCCCATGAAAGAGGCGTTGGGCGTCCATGGGCAGGTCCATGGAGGCAATGGCGTTGAACAAGGCTTGCATGATGCGGCAGGTTTTGGGGCGAAAGGCCGCAAGTGTATGCAGTTTGGGCAACTGCTCTATGTCTCAGAACGTGTTCACGATCTTTACGCAGGCGCGTTGGAGCGCCGCGAGGAGATCGTGAACACGCTCTCAGTGAGACAGTTCAACCGTTCCTGCCGTTTATTGCCTTCACAAGAATGAGGGCTCTGGGCGTCGGCAAGCCTGGTGTTTATAGACTTCGCACGCCAATAACTCTGGAGACAAACGTGAGAATCAAAGCCCTGGATTTCACCTGTGCGGCCATCTTCAGCCTGCTTTGTTCGGTCATGCTCACAGGCTGCGCAACCCAGGGTCGCGCCGTGGGTCAACCGGAGTCGCCGCGCAGCCCCAACATAGTGCCTCAGGACATCGTCGAGCATGTACGTGCCATGGGGCTTGTGGTGGAGACAGGCGTTGCCGGCCTGTACCAGAAGCACCAGTCGATGGGCGATCTGGCAGGAGTCACCAAGGCGCCGAATCAGAAATACGGCATGGATGAGCGTCAGTTCGTCGATGTATTTGCCCCTGAGGTCAGGTCTGCCAAGCCTGTGCCTGTGGTGGTCTTCATTCACGGAGGAGCCTTTGTGGGCGGAGCGGCGAGTACGCCAGGCTCTTTTCAGAATGACAACCTGGGCAAGTTCTTCGCGCGCAACAATGTGGTCTTCGTCAACGTCGAATACCGGCTGGCACCGGCCTATCCGTGGCCAGCGGCGGGACAGGACTTTTCGGCAGCGGTCAACTGGACACGGCTCAATATCGACAAGTTTGGCGGAGATCCGGCCAGGATCTTTGTCATGGGCCAGTCTGCAGGCGGGGCCCATGCAGCCCACTACAGCTTTGACAGGCGAACACAGGCCAATGGCGGCAAGGACGGCGTGATCGGCTCGATCCTGCTGTCTCCCGTGGTCAGCTACGAAAGCATCAAGACGGCTGCCGCCTACTATGGCTCCGACCCTAAGCCTGATATGGCGCCGCTGGCCCATGTCAATGAGCGCAAGCTACCTGTGTTCCTGGGCTTTGCCCAGTACGATCCGCCGATGTTCCAGCGCGATGCTGCGCTTCTGTTTTCTGCACTGTGCGCGCGCGATGGCATCTGCCCGATCATCAAGAACATACAGCAGCACAGCCACCTTTCGGAGATATTTCACATCAACACGGCGGATGACAGCCTGGGCTCGGATCTGCTGACCTTTGTGCGGGACGTATCCACACGCTAGTTTTCCTGCTCCCGAAGCCACTGCAGCCACAGCCTGAGCGCCTGGCGTTGATAGCTTTGCATGGACTGGTGCAATTGCTGGCGGACTTCGGAGGGCATGAGCTCTTCGGGCAGCAAAGGATCGCGCAGCAGATGTGCAATCACTTGCCGGCCCAGCAACAGGGACTCACGCACGGCCGAAGCCAGCGGTATGACCTGCGGAACACCGCTCAGGCGTTCATGACTGGCCTTTAGCATCGCAAGCCAGTGTCTGTGGGCCGAAAGCAGGGAGCGGGTATTCCACAGCGAGCGCGCGCACTGCTCAGTGGCCTCATCAAAATCTGCAGCCTGAAACACCAGAGCCTTGGGCGAAAGACCAAGCGCCAGCAACTCGGTGCGCTGTTGCTCAAGACTGCCCTGCAGGTTGTCCGGGCGCACGAGGAGGCCTTGCTGCAGGCTCGCAAAGCCTCTCAGGCCCAGGGCCAGTTGATGACGCCGCCACTGGGTCTTGTCCGAGCGCATCACGGCCGCATCGTGAACGGAGAGCCAGCAGCCCTGCCATGCAAGACGCCGGGATTCGCGCAGGCGCCAGGCATCCACGGTTTGAAATAGCGCCGAATCCCTGGCCAGAGCCTGGTAGCTGCCACGGCCGACTCGGTCTATCTTGCCCTGGGCCAGCAAACGGCTCAGGCTGACACGTACCGTATTTTCCCCAAGCCCCAGCAACTGGCCTGCACGCAGCAGGGAGCGAGCGGGCAGGGCGCCGCCGCGTGCCACCAGCAAATCCAGCATCAGGTCGGGTGCGCTGGGCCGGGGCGCCACGACATTACATGACTTGTCCATTGTTGTGAAAGATTGAAATGCTTCCTAGCATGGATTGCATCACAAGCCTGCTCACAAGGCTCGAGCAGAACCAGCAACAGGAAAGCAAGGTATGGAATTTGTAGATTTCAAGGTGGATGGTCCGGTGTGTCTGATCACCATGAACCGGCCCGACAAGCGGAATGCGGTGCATCGGCCCATGGCCGAAGAGCTTCGTCAGGCCTTCGAGCGGTTTCAAGGCGATGAGCAATTGCGCGTGGCCGTGCTCAACGGCGCCGGAGGACATTTTTGTGCAGGCGCGGATTTGGGCGCGATCTCCGACCCCGAGCTGCGCAACGAACTCGATCCCGAAGGTGCCGGTGCCGGCCCCATGGGGCCTACGCGGCTGGCACTGTCCAAACCCTTGATTGCAGCCATCAATGGCTATGCGGTCGCAGGCGGCCTGGAGTTGGCTTTGATGGCTGATATGCGCGTTGCCGACGAAGATGCTTGTTTTGGCGTTTTCTGCAGGCGCTGGGGCGTGCCTCTCATCGATGGTGGAACCGTGCGTCTTCCACGTATCGTCGGCATGGGCCGGGCGCTGGACATGATTCTGACGGGCCGCCCCGTCCATGCTCAGGAAGCTCTGGCCATGGGCATGGTCAATCGTCTGGCTCCGCCTCAAGGCGCTCTTGACGTTGCGCTGGAGCTGGCCCAGCAGATCGCTGGCTTTCCCCAGCAATGCATGCTGGCCGACCGGGCTTCGGCTTATGCGCAGTGGGACTTGCCGCTGGCCCAGGCCTTGTGTAACGAGGGCGCAAAAGGCATGCCCATGGTGACAGCCGAAGGTCAGTTCGGTGCCGCCAATTTTGTCCAGGGCGCTGGGCGCCATGGGCACTTCAAAGCCAAGGAATAGAAGCAGGAGACACATATGATGGCCAATACCACACTGGGCGGCGCCCAGGCTCGCCAACCGACTTATCTGGATCTGATTCGCCGTGGAGCGCTGGAGCACGGGCCGCGTACGGCCATTGTCTATGGCGGGCAATGCATGACTTTTGCCGAAGTCGATGCCTTGAGCAGTCGCCTGGCGCATGCTCTGCACGCCAGCGGCGTGGGCCAGGGTGCCCGCGTGGGCCTGCTGCTCAACAACGGCCTGTACAGCGTGCCTTTGGACTTTGCCTGCGTCAAAGGCGGGCTCAATCGGGTTCCCTTGAATTCGCGTCTGTCCCTCGCAGAGCATCTGAGCATGTTGGGCGAGACGGGCTGCACGCATCTGGTATTTGGAGAAGGCCTGCAAGAGCGCGCAAGCGAGCTTGCCGCCGGCAAGCCCGGGCTGGTCTGCCTGGGTCTGGGGGCCTCGCTGCCGGGTGCTGCCGACTTGCTGGCCCTGGCCCGGACCCAGCCTGCGCAGGGGCCGGATATCGAAGTCGGCCCTGATGATGTGGTGCTCACCCTGTTCACCTCAGGCACCACGGGCACGCTCAAGGCCGCCCAGCACACCCAGGCCTCGTATGCGGGCATCTGCCGCAACGTGTTGCTCAACCTGCTGCCCGCCACGAAGGACGACGCCATGCTGCACGCCGCGTCCATGATTCATGCCAGCGGCGTATTCGTTCTCCCATTCTGGCTGCGCGGCGCGCGCACCGTGATTCTGCCGGGGTTCGAGCCAGGCGGTTTTCTCGCGGCTCTCGAGAGCGAGCGAGTCACAGCCATCAACCTTGTGCCCACCATGCTGCAGATGCTGCTTGAGCATCCGGGCTTTGCCTCGGCTGATGTGTCCGCGCTCAAGTACGTGATCTATGGCGCATCTCCCATGCCGAGAGCTGTGCTGGAGCGGGCCATGGTTCACTGGGGGGCGCAGCGCTTTTGGCAGTACTACGGGCAGACCGAGATTCCGTTGTGCCTGGCTGTGCTCAGGCCCGAGGACCATACGCCCGAGCTCATGGGATCGGCCTGCGGTCAGCCTTGCGTGGACGTTGAAATGCGCCTGCTCGATGAGCAAGGCCGCGATGTGCCTCGCGGCGAGCCGGGGGAGATCACGGTACGTGGTCCATCGGCGGTGGCCGGCTACTACAACGCTCCCGGGCTCACTCAGGAGACGTTCACACCCGACGGCTGGGTACGCACGCGCGACATCGGTGTTCTGGATGAGCGGGGCTTTCTACACCTCAAGGATCGCAAGTCCGACATGATCATCAGCGGCGGCTACAACGTCTATCCGCAAGAGGTCGAGAACGCCTTGATGACACATGCTGGCGTGCTGGAATGCGCCGTAGTCGGCACGCCCCACGACAAGTGGGTCGAGATGGTCACGGCCGTGGTCGTGCTGCGAAGCGGCCATGCGCCAGAACCTGAGGCTCTCATTGCCCATGTGGCCGGGCAACTGGCTTCCTATAAAAAGCCTCAGCGCATTGTTTTTGCGACGGAGATTCCCAAGACTGCCGTAGGCAAGCTCAACCGCAGACTGCTGCGCGAGCGGCTGCAGGAGAATCTCGTGTGATGCAGATCCTGGCGCCGGGCCCTGCCCAATAATGCAGGCTGTCAGTGGCGCGGGCCTCTGCGCACCTCGAAAAAGCAGCATTCGCTCTCGCCCAGGCCTTGCAGGCCGGCCTCGGCAGCCGCGCGTGCGGCCTTCATCCAGCGGGCGAAAGCCTGCTTGGCCTCATCGCTGATTTCCTCGGGCGGCATGTCTTCAAGATCCTGGACCAGAGCCAGGGTCTCGTTGACCTGTTCGCAACCGCCGAGCTTGCGCTCCAGCATGCGCGCATACCGAGCCTCGGCCTTGCTGCGCTCAGGGTCGGGCAGGCCAGGATAATCGCAAAGAGTAACGGTGAAGACGGCTTCTTGCATGGTCATGGTTTGTTGAATGATGACTGTGTAAATATACAGCAATACTGTTCATGCATCCAGTTTTTTAATCTCTGCAGCATTCCTCTTCGCCGGCTCAATTCTCATGAGAGGAACTGCGATGAACCAACCCCCTGTTGTCGAATGGAACCTCGAAACTACGGCCCATGCCTTGTTTGCCACTCATCTGGGCCCATGCGGCATGGCCTGGGGCGGACAGGGCCTGATTGCCGTGCAGCTTCCGGAGTGCGAGGGTGTCGAGGCCACACGTCAAAGGCTGCTGGCCTCGGCCCGAAAGCGCAGGCCCGGCAGCTATCGTGAAGCGGCAAGTTTTGAGGATGTGCCCAGGGCAGCGGCCCAGGCCATGGCGGGTGTGCAAGTCCTGCTGGCAGGCAGGCGAGAGCCAGGGGATTCAGCTCCCCCGGAGATGCCACAAGGAGGCGGCGGCCTTGTCCTGCCCTGGGATCCATCCCATGCAGGGCGTGTATCGATCGAACTGCCTGATCTGAGCGAAGTCGCACTCGATTGGCATGGCGTTTCGGAGTTTCATCGCCGCGTTTATGCGCTTGCGCGTGCCATTGCACCGGGTCGTACGCGCAGTTATGGCGAGCTGGCAGGTGAACTTGGAGGCCAGGGCCTGTCACGTGCCATAGGCCAGGCCTTGGGGCTCAATCCTTTTGCGCCCATCATTCCGTGTCATCGTGTACTGGCTGCAAATGGCAGGCCCGGTGGCTTTTCGGCCGGAGGCGGTGCCCTGACCAAGCTGCGCATGTTGGAGAACGAAGGCGCGGCACTGGGGGGCACGCTGTCCTTGTTTGCAGCCAAGAACACTAATGTCCTGGCATAGAGGCTTGTTGCGCCAATCTTCCGAACCTCCTCGCCATGGCTGCAGCGATGACTGCGGCTGGCGCCTTGCCTGGCTGTGATCTCGGACGATGGCTGATGCGGCAGAGGTGGGGCAGCAGCGATGTCGTATCGCTCAAAGCCAGGCCCGGCGCAAGACAGGCTCAGGCCTGCACGGGTCTGGTGCGGTAGAACTGCATGGGCTGCTCCAGCATCTCCTTGGCGTGCTGGTTTATCACCGATTTCTTCATCCTGCCCACCACATGCATTTCGCAGGGCTTGCAGTCAAAGCGCAGCGTGAGCTTTTCCTTGCCGTTGATGAGTTGCAGCGGCTCGGCCTTGATCGTGCCCTTGACGCCGATCACCCCCTTGGCCTGCTTGGGGCACAGGCTCATGGAAAAGCGCACGCAGTGCTTGGTGATCATCAGCGAGACTTCGCCTTCTTCTTCCTTGCTCTCGTAGGCCGCGTCAATCACCTTGACGCCATGCTTCATATAGAAGTCATGGGCCTTCTGGTTGAAGACATTGGCCAGATAGGTCAGCGTGTCTTCGGGGAAGGGCACGGGCGGCTCCACGGGCTTGGCGCGGGGCAGGCGAACCAATCCGTCGGCGCGCGCAGCTTCGAGGGCGGCCAGCGCGTCGCGGCGCAGCTGGTTCAGCGCAGAGGCCGGCACAAACCAGGGCTGGGACAGTTGCAGCGAGATGTCGTTGACCGCAAAAATGCTGGCGCCAAAGCGGCCCAGTTGCTCGCGCAGCGTGGCCTCGGCCTTGGCGGCGTCGGTGGCAGCCTGGTGCTCCTGGGTAATGGTGGCCGTGGTGCTGAAGCCGTCTTCATCGGTCAGCGTCAGCGTAAAGCCCAGGGTCTCGCCCACGGCTTCCTTGAACTCGGCCCACAAACCTATGCGGCGGTCGCTGGACTTTTTGTCCAACATGCGCACCCAGTCCATATCGCGGTTGCGGTTGATCTCCAGGCCTTTGCGCAAGTCCTTGAAGCTGGCGATCTCGTTCTTGGGGAACACGCGCCAGATGCCTTTTTTGGCATGCATGCATTCGGCACGGTTGATGTGCACGCCCACCAGTTCTTTTTGCAGGTCGTAGTAGCACAGGCCGTCGCCGTTGTGCAGTTCCAGCGCCTTGTCGCCGGCCTCGATCTCGAACCACTTGTCTCCGACCTGAGACACCCAGCCGATGGCGCGGCCCGGGGTCTTGGGGGTGTCGAAGGCACCGATGTCATCCTTGCGGCCGTTGACGAAATAGTCGGTGAACTCGCGGTTGAAGTTCTGGTCCGGATCGGGCTCGAAAGCGAAGGTGGTGCGGCCCGAGGAGGAGCGCGCCAGCGGTTGCTCGGAATATTCGCGCTCTTCGATGATCTCGTCCAGCAGCTTGCGGTAATGGGCGGTGATGTTCTTCACATAGCCCATGTCCTTGTAGCGGCCCTCGATCTTGAAGCTGCGCACGCCGGCGTCGATCAGGGCGCGCAGGTTGTCGCTCTGGTTGTTGTCCTTCATCGACAGCACATGTTTTTCGTGGGCGATGATGCGGCCCTTGTCGTCCATCACCTCATAGGGCAGGCGGCAGGCCTGGTTGCAGTCGCCGCGGTTGGCGCTGCGGCCGGTGTGGGCGTGGGTGATGTAGCACTGGCCCGAATAGGCCACGCACAGCGCGCCATGCACAAAGAATTCAATGGTGGTGCGCGCCGGGTCGGTGGCGGCGCGCACGGCGGCAATCTGCTTCAAGTCCAGCTCGCGGGCCACCACGATCTGGGACAGGCCGGCGTCCTGCAGAAAACGCGCTTTTTCGGGCGTGCGGATATCGGTCTGGGTGGAGGCATGCAGCTGAATCGGCGGCAGATCCAGCTCCAGCAGGCCCATGTCCTGGATGATCAGCGCGTCGGCCCCGGCGTTGTAGACCTGCCAGGCCATCTGGCGTGCGCCCTCCAGTTCGTCGTCGCGCAAGATGGTGTTGAGCGTGACAAAGATGCGGCTGCCAAAGCGGTGGGCATGCTGGATCAGCCGCTCCAGGTCACGGATGTCGTTGCCCGCTGTGGCGCGCGCACCAAAGGCCGGGCCGCCGATGTAGACGGCGTCGGCTCCATGGTTGATGGCTTCCATGCCGATATCGGCATCGCGGGCCGGGGAGAGGAGTTCGAGCTGGTGGGGCAGGAGGGACATAGCGGGGCGATTATCGCCGTCTGCTGGAACCGCTGCTGATCTCGGGGCATGGACATCGCAGCTCATGCGCGAGGCCGCAATCCTTTAGGATGCGCGCTGTGCGCCAATGGTCAGCGCCCATTGTTTGTTTGTCTGTTGTTTTCCTGGGGTTGCCATGCACGCCTTGATTCACCGTTTCCATGAGGCCCGCCTGGTCCTGTTGTGTACTGCTTCGCTTTTGAGCTCTGCTGCCTTTGCCCAGGCCGCTGCAGCGCCGGCAGCCGAGCCGCTGGAGGTGCGCATAGGCCATGCAGGCCCGGTATCGGGCCCGATTGCAGCGCTGGGCAAAGATGAGGAAAACGGCGTGCGCATGGCGCTGGAGGAGCTCGACAGCCAGGGGCTGGAAATCGGCGGGCGCAAGCTCAAATGGGTGCTTGAGGCTGGCGACGACGCCGGCAACACCGGTCAGGCCGTGGTCCTGGCGCGGCAGTTCTGCGAGAAGACGCTCGCTGCCGTGGTCGGACATCTGCAGTCGGGCACCACGCTGGCTGCGGGCGATATCTATCAGCAGTGCGGCCTGCCCCTGGTGACGCCCGGAGCCAGTCATCCGGCGATTACCGAGCCCGGCAACGGCAGCCGGTTCAGGGTGATTGCCGACGACAAGGCTTCGGTCTCGGCCCTGGTGGCCCGGGCTGCGGCGCAAGGCGTCAAAAGCCTGGCCATCGTCGACGACCGTTCGGCTTACGGGCAGGGGCTGGTGGCCCTGCTCGAAATGGCGGCCCGTGATCAAGGCCTGCAGATACTGAGCAAGCAATACATCGACGACAAGGTCTCGGACTTTGCCCCGATGCTCAAGCGCATCAAGGAGCTCGGGCCCGATGCCCTGTTCTTTGGGGGCATGGACGCCCAGGCTGCGCCCCTGCTCAGGCAAATGACCCGGCTGGCGATGACGGATATGCGCTTTCTGGGGGGCGATGCCCTGTGCACGGTCAGGCTGCCGGACCTGGCTGGCAAGGACTCGAATCTCAAAAAAGTGCTGTGCGCCGTGGGCGGCAGCCCGCTGGAGCGCATGCCGGGCGGTCTGGCCTGGAAGCAGCGCTACGAACAGCGCTTCGGCAACCAGTACCAGAACTTCAGCCCCTATGCCTATGACGCAACCATGGTGCTGGCCCAGGCCATGCTGCGTGCGGACTCCATAGAGCCCCGGGTCTTTGTCCCCTATCTGCGCCAGACGGATCATCCGGGCGTGACGGGCCGCATTGCCTTCACGCCCCAGGGAGAGCTGGCCGAACCTCAGGTCACGCTCTACCAGTACGAACAAGGGACAAGAAAGATCGTGCCTTGAGGCGGCTGATGTACTGGGGCGGCTGAGCAGACTCTGAGAGCCGATGCGGGGCGCGCAGGCCTAGCGCTTGAAGTCCAGACCTTGCTGGACGGCGTCCCGCATGCGCTGATCGCGCTCCTGCCCGGACATGGGCTTGCTGTTGCGGTCCTCGATGCGGGCCTCGGACTCCGTGAACACCGGCGGCTGCGAGCGCGTGATCTCCCCCTTGGGAAGATACGAGGGCTGGGCCTGGAAATACAGAAACAGCGCCGCCAGCGTGGCTGCTGCAAGCCAGGGCTTGCGCAGCTTCCAGCTCAGGCCCAAGCCAGCGGCAGCGATCAGCAGCGGGGCAAGGTTGAGGAGCAGGGTCATTTGCCTATGCTCACCATGGGGACGGCATCGCCCAGTGTCGTGGTGGGGAGCTGGCCATCCCATTTCTCGATCCAGGCGCGTTCGTTCTCCAGCTTGCGCAGCTGCAGCACCCGGGCATCCACGGACTGGGCCAGCACGGCCTGGGACATGGCTTCGGTCTCGGCCTTTTCCTTGTCGATGGCGCGCTGCAGCCGGGCTTCCTGCAGCTCGCGCTCCAGCTGGGCCTTGGAGATGGCCAGCTGCGCCTCTTCCTTCTGGATGGCTTCGCGGCGCTCGGCCGCAGACTCCTGGGCGTCGGTAATGATCTTGGGGTACTTCAGGTTGGTAATGCCGACAAAACGCACGGAAAACGGCGTGAGCGCCTCGATGGCCTTGCCCAGCTGCACGCGCAGGTCCGCATTGATCTTTTCGTTGCTGGAGGCGATTTCGCTGATGGACAGCTTGCTCAGATACTCGCGCACCTCGGCCTGGATGATCTGGCTCGCATAGGTGCGGTACACCTGCTCGTTGGCGATGGTGGACACATAGTCCGAGACCTCTCTGGGCGCGACCGCATTGAAAAGCTCGGCCGTCTTTTTGGAGTTGATGCTCAGGGTGGCGCGGATGGTCACATCCAGGTTCAGCTTGTCTTCGGGAATGAAGATGCTCATGGTCTCTTCATAGCCCTTGTCGGACACGTCCAGCAGCACCAGGCGGTCGCAGTAGGCCCAGCACTTGCCCAGGCGGAACTTGGAGGTCGGGATCAGGTTGTCCTGGTAGCCGTCCTTGGTCATGATCTTGCCGACGTGCGCCGGGGGAACCTCGACCTTTTGTCCGCATGCTGCCAATAGAAAAGCAGCTGCCGCCGCTGCCAGAACATTCTTGTGCCGAGTTGTTTTTTTCATGTGATGCCGCCTCTTGCGAGGCATGGAGGGAATGATGCAAACCGCAGCCCTGCACGCAAGGCTGTGGTTTGCACTCCGGCAAAGCGGGGCAAGACTATCAGATGGCAGACCGGTCCCGGATGTGCGGCAGGCAATTTCACGATTCCTGCGCGGGGCGCTTGTACATCCGGGAGGGATTCATGCGCACTCCCGCCGGAAGATGACGCAGGCCGGGCACAGTGAAAATCAAATCTATATTGATAGCGGCTAGCGCTTGCTCTGCATGGATTTCAGATTGAAAAGTGTCTGAAATCAAGATGCAAGGCGTGCTAACCGCTATGGATTTTATTTTGCCGGCGTACCAGCCAGGCGGCACCCAGCACCATCAGGGCCAGGCCATACCAGGTGATCGCATAGACCAGATGGCTGTTGGAGAAGCGGATCACCGTCATGCCCGGATGCAGGCCGTCCGTGGACGGGGCATTGGCTTGTGCATGGGCTGGGCTGTCGGTCGGCAGGCCCAGGTCCACGAAGAAGGGCGCGGCATGCGTGAGGCCCTGGTGCCGGGCAATGGCTGCGACATCGCGCGAGAACCACTGCTGCTCCTGCGGATTGTTCTGGCGCAGAAAGCCGCCGCCGGGCTCGCTCATGCGCATCAGGCCGGTGATGGTCACGGTCGGTGCGGAGTCGCTGCCCCGGGCTATCTGCTGCAGCCATTGGCTGCGCCGGCTCTCGGGCGTGAAGCCGCGATTGACCAGCACCTGGCTGCCGTCGGCCAGTTGCAGCGGCGTCAGCAGCCAAAAGCCCGCGCCCAGCTCGGTCAGGGCCTTGGTCAGAACGCTGCGCTCCTCCAGCCAGTGGCCGGTGGCGCTGACGGGGCGGTATTCGTAGCCCGCAGCATCGATGCGCGGCCACTCATCGGGCGCGGGCAGGGCCGAGGGGGCCGAGTGCACGCGCTGCTCCACGCGCTCCATCAGGGCCAGCTTCCAGGCACGGCGCTGCACCTGCCAGGTGCCCAGACTCACAAAGCCCAAAAACAAGGCGATGCCTACCGTGATAAGCATCGCCTGGCCGAGTCGGGAGCGCCGACGCAGGGCGCCGGCGCTGTGCGATGGCTGTTGCTCCATCAAGGGGCCATGGAGGCTGGCGTGCTGGCGGCTGCGGGAGCGCTCAGCTGCGGATGCTCGGGCATCATGTTGGCGTTCATGTTGTGCATGACCCACAAGGTGCCTGCAATGCCGATGGCCAGGAAGATCACGGTGAAGATCGTGGACAGCATGGTCCAGCCGCCCTGGATCTTGCCGTTCATGTGCAGGAAGTAGACCATGTGGACCACGATCTGGATCACGGCGAACACGCCCAGCACCATCACGGCCGTGACGCGGTCGCTGATCACGTCGCCCATGATCAGCCAGAAGGGAATCACGGTGAGGATGACCGCCAGCACAAAGCCCTTGACGTAGTCGCCCATGCTCACATGGATGTCGTCGTGCTCGTGGTGGTCGTCATGACCGGCATGGATATCGTGTGCGCTCATTTACAGCACCCCCATCAGATACACAAAGGTGAACACGCCGATCCAGATCACGTCCAGAAAGTGCCAGAACATGGAAAGGCAGTTGATGCGGCGCACGTTCTCGTTGATCAGGCCGTGCTTCTTGATCTGCAGCATCAGCGTCACCAGCCAGATCAGGCCGAAGCTCACGTGCAGGCCGTGGGTTCCCACGAGGGTGAAGAAGGACGACAGAAAGGCGCTGCGCTGAGGGCCTGCGCCCTGGTGGATCAGGTGATGGAACTCATAGAGCTCGACCACCAGAAAGGCCAGGCCCAGTAGACCGGTCACGCCCAGCCAGAGCATGGTGCCGTTCACGTTCTTCCTCTGCTTTTGCAGCATGGCAAAGCCGAAGGTGATGGACGACATCAGCAAAAAGGCCGTGTTGATCGCGACCAGACCCAGATCGAACAGCTCCTTGCCCGTGGGGCCGGCTGCATAGCTGCGGCCGAGCACGCCATAGGTTGCGAACAGGGCTGCAAAGATCAGGCAGTCGCTCATCAGATAGAGCCAAAAGCCCAGCGATGTGCCGTTCTCGGGATGGGGCTCCTCGGCGAGGTGGTACTCGCGCGGAGCCAGGGCGGCTGCGCCGCCTGCGTTGGAATAGGTATTAGACATGGGCTGCTGCAAGCTGCTGGGTGCGCGCGTCTTCCGTGGCGGCCACTTCGGCTGCGGGGATGTAGTAGTCGCGCTTGTAGTTGAACGTGTGGATGATCGAGGCCAGCACCGTGGCCGCGAAGGACACGATGGCCAGAGGCCACATGTGCCAGATCATCGCAAAGCCGAAGAGCGTGGACAGGCCCGCGATCACCACGCCGGCGCCGGTGTTGGCAGGCATGTGCACGGGCTTGAAGCCGGCCAGCGGGCGCTTGTAGCCATGCTTTTTCATGTCCCACCAGGCATCGATCTCATGCACCACGGGTGTGAAGGCGAAGTTGTACTGGGGCGGGGGCGAGGAGGTCGCCCACTCCAGCGTGCGGCCTTCCCAGGGATCGCCGGTCTCGTCGCGCAGTTGCTCGCGCTTGAAGAAGCTCACCACGAGCTGGATCATGAAGCAGCCTATGCCCAGGGCGATCAGGGCCACGCCGCAGGCCGCGATCACGAACCAGATCTGCAGCGAAGAATCCTCGAAGTGGTTGGCACGACGCGTCACGCCCATCAGGCCCAGGATGTACAGGGGCGTGAAGGCCACCCAGAAGCCCACGAGCCAGAACCAGAACGAGCACTTGCCCCAGAACTCGTCGAGCTTGTAGCCAAAGGCCTTGGGGAACCAGAAGTTGATGCCGGCAAACACGCCGAACACCACGCCGCCGATGATCACGTTGTGGAAGTGGGCGATCAGGAACAGGCTGTTGTGCAGCACGAAGTCGGCCGGGGGAACGGCCAGCAGAACGCCGGTCATGCCGCCGATGGCAAAGGTCACCATGAAGCCTATCGTCCACAGCATGGGCACGGTGAAACGGATGCGGCCACGGTACATGGTGAACAGCCAGTTGAAGATCTTCGCCCCCGTGGGGATGGAGATGATCATGGTCGTGATACCGAAGAAGGTATTCACGCTGGCGCCCGAGCCCATGGTGAAGAAGTGGTGCAGCCACACCAGGTAGGACAGCACGGTGATACACACCGTCGCATACACCATGGAGGTGTAGCCGAACAGGCGCTTGCGCGAGAACGTGGAGACGATTTCCGAGAACACGCCGAAGCAGGGCAGGATCAGGATGTAGACCTCGGGGTGGCCCCAGATCCAGATCAGGTTCACGTAGAGCATGGGGTTGCCGCCCAGGTCGTTCGTGAAGAAGTTGGTGCCCAGGTAGCGATCCAGCGTCATCAGCACCAGGGCGCCGGTGAGCACGGGGAAAGAGGCCACGATCAGTGCGTTGGTGCACAGGGCGGTCCAGGTGAACACGGGCATCTTCATGAGGTTCATGCCCGGCGCGCGCATCTTGATGATGGTCACGATCAGGTTGATGCCCGATAGCGTCGTGCCCACCCCCGCAACCTGCAGGCCCCAGATGTAGTAGTCCAGACCCGTGCTCGCACTCTGGTTGCCGAGGTTGGACAGCGCCAGCCAGCCGCTGGTGGAGAACTCGCCGAGGAACAGCGAGACCATGACCAGCACGGCGCCGCCCGTGGTCATCCAGAAGCTGAAGTTGTTGAGGAAGGGGAAGGAAACGTCGCGGGCACCGATCTGCAGCGGCACCAGGTAGTTCATCAGCCCCGTCACGAAAGGCATGGCCACGAAGAAGATCATGATCACGCCGTGGGCCGTGAAGATCTGGTCGTAGTGGTGGGGCGGCAGGTAGCCGAGGCTGTCACCAAAGGCCATGGCCTGCTGCAGGCGCATCATCACCGCATCGGCAAAGCCGCGCAGCAGCATGACCAGGCCCAGGATCATGTACATGATGCCGATCTTCTTGTGGTCGATCGAGCAGATCCAGTCGTGCCACAGCGGTCCCCAAAGGCGGAACTTGGTGAGCAGGCCCAGCACGGCAATGCCGCCCAGAACCACGGCGAGGAAGGTGTAGAGCACGATGGGCTCATGCGTCATGGGGATCTGGTCCCACGTGATGCGGCCGAGCAGCCAGTGTGCCGGTATGGTTTGTTCAGACATGTCGAGTCTCGTTTTCTTCGTTACTGCAGCACGGGCTTGGCTTGGGAGTTCAGCGACTCAAGCTGAGCCACGACGCTGTCGGCGTTCTGAACCGTGCACAGGTCCTGCGGCAGGTTCAGGCCTGTGGCCTTGACATAGGCTTCGCCGCCTGCGGCATCGATGGCCATCATGTGGTGCATGCACATCTGGCCCTCTTCCACGCAGCGGTTGAGCACCTTGTCGTAGAGGTCTGCGTCATAGCTGGCGAACAGCTCCACGGGGTTGCGCTCGCTGGGCTTGACCAGATTGATGTAGGTCTCGTGGGACAGGGGCTTGCTTTCGGTGCGGGCCTTGTTCACCCACTGCTCGAAGTCCTGCTCGCTCAGACCGTGGAACTTGAAGGTCATGCCCGAGAAGCCGTAACCGCTGTAGTGCGAGGACATGCCCTTGAAGACGCCTTCCTTGTTGATGACGGCGTTCAACTCGGTCTGCATGCCGGGCATGGCATAGATCATGCCGGCCAGATCAGGCACGTAAAACGCATTCATGGTCGAGGTGGCGGTGAGCTTGAAGTGAATCGGCCTGTCCACGGGGGCGGCCAGCTCGTTCACGGCCGCGATGTTGTACTCGGGCAGGAAGAACAGCCATTTCCAGTCCATGGCCACGACCTGCACCTCCAGCGGCTTGACCTCGGTGCTCAGCGCCTTGCTGGACGAGACACGGTCCAGCGGACGGTAGGGATCGAGCTTGTGGGTGCTGATCCAGGTGATGGCGCCCAGGGCGATGATGATCATCAGCGGAACCGACCAGATCACCAGCTCCAGCGAGGTGGAGTGGTGCCATTCGGGGTCGTAGCGGGCTTCGGTGTTCGACTGGCGGTATTTCCAGGCAAACAGCAGCGTGAGGATGATCACCGGGATGATGATAATCAGCATCAGCAAGGTGGCGGTTATCACCAGATTGCCTTGCTGGGCGGCGATATCGCCAGCGGGGTTGAGCACAACCACCTTGCTGCAGCCGGAGAGACCGGCGGCCAGGGTGGCAGCGGTGAGCCAGGCTGGCCCACGAAGTTCCTTGATTTTTAACATGCTTTGGGCGCGACAAAGGCGCGTTTACATAGAAACGCGGGTTACGGAATCCGGGCAAATGTAGTACGGAGTATAAATTTGTCGATTGGACATTTTGTCCAACATCAAGGTTTTGCCCCCTGGTTTTTGCTAGATATCGCGAAATTGGCCTGGTCCGCAGCCATTGGACTGCCGGGCGATTCAGGGTGTGGCTCCAGATTTTGGGCGGGCCGGGAGTGCGGGATTCAAGCTGCATGCAGGCTGCAGGTCAAGGCAAGGCCTGCGCTGACAGTCGCGAGGGTCAACCCGGTCTTGCGTCAGATCAAGTCCGCGCGTAGAACGATGTTTGTCAGAGACAGACAAGGAGCATCGAGTTTATGAGCGGCTTCGACACCATGGCGGTCTTCCCGGCCCCGGGCCTTGCAGGTTCGGAATCCCTGTCCAATGCAGATACCCACGAGGACGTGTCGCCCGCCGATATCGCCGTGGGCGTGATCATCGGGCGCTCCTCGGAGTACTTCGACTTCTTCGTGTTCGGCATCGCCTGCGTGCTGGTGTTTCCGGCGCTGCTGTTCCCCTATCTGAGCAAGCTCGACGGCACGCTCATGGCGTTTGCCATCTTTGCGCTGGCCTTCGTGGCCAGGCCCGTGGGCACGGCCCTGTCCATGGCCGTGCAGCGGCGCTGGGGGCGGGCCACCAAGCTCACGATTGCGCTATTTTTGCTCGGCGTGTGCACGGTGGGCATGGCTTTTCTGCCCAGCTACCAGCAGGCGGGCATGCACGCGATTGCCGCGCTGATCGTGCTGCGTCTGGGCCAGGGCCTGGCACTCGGTGGTTCATGGGATGGCCTGCCTTCGCTGCTGGCCATGTCGGCCCCGCCGCAGCGGCGCGGTTGGTACTCGATGATCGGCCAGTTGGGCGCGCCTCTGGGTTTTGTGCTGGCAGCCAGCCTGTTTGCCTACCTGTATGCACGCCTTGATGCCGACGAGTTCCTGAACTGGGGCTGGCGCTACGCCTTCTTCGTCGCGTTTGCCATCAATGTGGTGGCGCTCTTCGCACGTCTGAGGCTGGTCGTTGGCCAGTCTTATACACAGCTGCTGCAGCAGCGCGAGCTCGAGCCCATGGGCGTGCTGCAGCTCATGCGCGACCAGGGTCGCAATGTGGTGATCGGCGCCTTCGCGGCCCTGGCCAGCTTTGCGCTCTTCCATCTGGTGACGATTTTTCCGCTGTCCTGGATCTCGCTGTACTCGGACCAGTCGGTGACCCAAGTGCTGGGCGTGCAGATCGTCGGGGCTCTGTGTGCGGCCGTTGCCATGGTGTTCTCGGGCTGGCTGGCCGACAGGGTGGGGCGGCGCAACACCCTGGGGGCCATGGCCTGCCTGATAGGCATCTTCAGCTTTCTCGCGCCCTGGCTGCTGGAGGCCGGAACACTGGGCGGCAATCTGTTCATCATCGGCGGCTTTGTGCTGCTGGGCCTGTCCTACGGCCAGGCCTCGGGCACGGTCACGGCCAACTTCTCCTCGCGCTACCGCTATACGGGCGCGGCCCTGTCCTCGGACATGGCCTGGCTCATAGGTGCGGCCTTTGCGCCGCTGGTGGCCCTGGGTGTGTCCTCGCGCTTCGGCCTCGTGGGTCTGGGCGGGTACCTGCTTTCAGGCGCTTTGTGTACCTTGCTGGCCCTGGCCATCAACCGCGCCGTGGAGGCCAAGGAATAGGCGCGGCTTCGCAGCACAGAGCCGGCTTCTGGGCTGGGCTGGCCCGGAGCCCGGGTTAACAGGCATGGGCAAATCTATAATGGCTGGTTATTTGCCCATTGGGGCGTCCTGGCTTGCGGCCAGGGCGCACCTGCCGGCGCCGCCATGCAGCGTTAGACGCCTTCACAACACCTATCATGAGCCAAGCCACTTTCTCCGTTGCCGACATACGAAAGACGTTTCTGGAGTTTTTCGCGTCCAAGGGACATACCGTCGTCGAGTCCAGCCCTCTGGTTCCGGGCAACGATCCCACGCTGATGTTCACCAATTCGGGCATGGTCCAGTTCAAGGACGTGTTCCTGGGAACGGACAAGCGCTCCTACAAGCGCGCCACCTCGGTGCAGGCCTGCCTGCGCGCGGGCGGCAAGCACAACGATCTGGAGAACGTGGGCTATACGGCGCGCCACCACACCTTCTTCGAGATGCTGGGCAACTGGTCGTTCGGCGACTATTTCAAGCGCGAGTCCATTGAATGGGGCTGGGAGCTCTTGACCCAGGTCTTCAAGCTGCCCGCCGAGAAGCTGCTGGCCACGGTCTATCACGAGGATGACGAGGCCTACGAGATCTGGACCCAGGTCATAGGCCTGCCGCCGGAGCGCGTGATCCGCATCGGCGATAACAAGGGCGGAAAGTACAAGAGCGACAACTTCTGGATGATGGCCGACACCGGTCCCTGCGGTCCCTGCTCGGAAATCTTCTACGACCACGGCCCCCATATTCCCGGGGGCCCTCCGGGCAGCCCCGACGAAGACGGCGACCGCTTCATCGAGATCTGGAACCACGTGTTCATGCAGTTCGACATGAAGGAGGACGGCTCGGTCCAGCCCCTGCCCGCGCCCTGCGTGGACACGGGCATGGGGCTGGAGCGCCTGGCCGCCATCTTGCAGCATGTGCACAGCAACTACGAGATCGACCTGTTCGCGGCGCTGATCGCCGCTGCGGGCCGCGAGACGCATACGGCCGACCTGTCTCATCCCTCGCTCAAGGTGATTGCCGACCACATTCGCGCCACGGCGTTCCTGGTGGTCGATGGCGTCATCCCCAGCAACGAGGGCCGCGGCTATGTGCAGCGTCGCATCGTGCGTCGCGCCATACGCCATGGCTACAAGCTGGGTCAGAAGAAGCCGTTTTTTCACAAGCTCGTGGCCGATCTGGCCGCCGTCATGGGCGATGCCTATCCCAAGCTGCGCGAGCAGCAGGCGCGCATTACCGAGGTGCTGCGCGTGGAAGAAGAGCGCTTCTTCGAGACCCTGGCCCATGGCATGGAGATTCTGGACAGCACCCTGGCCGGCGATGTGAAGAGCTTGCCTGGCGATGTGGCCTTCAAGCTGCATGACACCTATGGCTTCCCGCTGGACCTGACCAACGACGTCTGCCGCGAGCGCGGCGTGACCGTGGACGAGGCCGGCTTTGCGGCTGCCATGGAAGCCCAAAAGAGCAAGGCGCGCGCGGCCGGCAAGTTCAAGATGGACCGGGCGCTTGAGTACACGGGCGCTGAGAATGCGTTCACGGGCTACGAGCATCTCGCGGGCGCTGCAAAAGTCGTGGCGCTCTACGCAGAAGGCTCGCCTGTTTCTGAATTGAATGCAGGTGAAAGCGGTGTGGTCGTGCTGGATGTCACTCCTTTTTATGCAGAGTCCGGAGGCCAGGTCGGCGACCAGGGCCTGATCGTCGGCGCCGGTGCGCGCTTTGCGGTCGAGGACACGCTCAAGATCAAGGCCGATGTGTTCGGCCATCATGGCACGCTGGCTTCGGGCAGCCTCAAGGTCGGCGATGCGGTCGATGCCCGGGTGGACATCGCCTTGCGCGCGGCCACCATGCGCAACCATTCGGTGACCCACATCATGCACAAGGCCTTGCGTGAAGTGCTGGGCGAGCATGTGCAGCAAAAGGGCTCGCTGGTGAATGCCGAGCGCACGCGCTTCGACTTTGCGCACAACGCGGCCGTGACGGCCGAGCAGACCCGCGAGATAGAGCGCCGCGTGAATGCCGAGATTCTTGAGAATACGGCAACCGAGGCGCGCGTCATGGACATCGAGTCGGCCCAGAAGACCGGCGCCATGATGCTGTTCGGCGAGAAGTACGGCGACAGCGTGCGCGTGCTGGACATAGGCAGCAGCCGCGAGCTGTGCGGCGGCACCCATGTGCAGCGCACGGGCGACATCGGCCTGTTCAAGGTCGTGGCCGAAGGCGGTGTGGCTGCTGGCGTGCGCCGCATCGAGGCCGTGACCGGCGAAAACGCGCTGGCCTATCTGCAAGGCCTGGAGTCCACGGTGGAGCAGGCTGCGGCCACGCTCAAGGCGCCTGTGGCCGAGCTTGGCAACCGCATAGGCGGTGCGCTGGAGCAGATCCGTGCGCTGGAAAAAGAGATCTCCGCCCTCAAGGGCAAGCTCGCATCCAGCCAGGGCGATGAGCTCGCAGGCCAGGCCGTCGAGGTCAAGGGCATCAAGGTCCTGGCCGCAAGACTGGAAGGCGCCGACGCCAAGACCTTGCGCGAGACCATGGACAAGCTCAAGGACAAGCTGGGCGCAGCCGCCATCGTGCTGGCCGCCGTGGATGGCGACAAGGTGCAGCTGGCCGCCGGCGTGACCAAGGCCGAGACTGCACGCATCAAGGCGGGTGAACTCGTCAACTTCGTCGCCAGCCAGGTGGGTGGCAAGGGCGGCGGCAAGCCCGACATGGCCATGGCCGGCGGCACCGATGCCCGGGGCCTGCCGGCTGCGCTGGCCGCCGTGCAGGCCTGGGTGGCAGAGCGCGCCTAGGGCTGGCTCCAATTGTCATGCCCCAGCATGGCCAGCATCTCCTCGGCACGAGGCCAGGCTTTAAGCCAGGCCTTCCAGGGGCTGGCCGGATGGGCATGGTCCGGCTCTGGGTTCTGGCTTGGTTGCTTGCGGGCTCCTCGGTCTGGGCCCAGAGCGTGGTCTTCATCAACCCCGGGCGCCACAACGAAAGCTACTGGTTCTTGGCCAGCCAGGCCATGCAGGCCGCAGCCGACAGCCTGGGCATGCAGCTGGAGGTGCGCTATGCCGAGCGCGATCGTCTGCTGCCCATAGCGATTGCCAGGGAAATCGCAGCCCGCCCCAGGTCCGAGCAGCCGCGCTTCGTGGTCCTCACGAACGACTATGGCGCAGCGCCCGAAGTGCTCAGGATTCTGGATGCCGCAGGCATAGACGGCTTTCTCGCATTCAACAATGTCTCGGGCAGCGCGCGCGATGAAATCGGCACGCCACGCAGCACCTATAGGCACTGGCTGGGAAGCCTTGAGCCCGTGGCCGAGGAGGCCGGCTATCTGACGGCCAGGGCCTTGATAGAAGCCGGGCGGCGCACGACGGGGATGCGCGCGCCTGACGGCAAGCTGCAGCTGCTGGCGATTGCGGGTGACCGCTCCACGCCCTCGTCCATCAAGCGCAACGAGGGCATGCGCCGTGCCGTGGCCGAGGCCGGCGATGTGCTTCTCATGCAGGAAGTGTTTGGCGAGTGGCGGCGCGAGCGCGCGCTGGAGCAGGCCCATGTGCTGTACCAGCGCTATCCGCAGGTGCGCATGGTCTGGGCCGGCAACGACGAAATGGCTTTCGGCGCCATGGATGCCTGGCGGGCGCGCGGTGGCAAGCCCGGTGCGGACATGCTGTTCAGCGCCATCAATCTGTCTCCTGCCTCGCTGGAGGCCAGGCGCAGGCACGAGCTTTGTGCCCTGGCGGGAGGCCATTTCCTGACAGGTGCCTGGGCCCTGGTGCTGCTTCATGACTATGCGCACGGCAAGGACTTTGCAAGCGAAGGCCTGGAGCTGGTGCGGCCCATGTTCGTGCTGCTGGACGAGCTCTTGATCCGCCGCTTCGAGGCCCGCATCGGCGTGGCCGGGACCAGGCTGGATTTTCGGCGCTTCAGCAAGGCCCTCAACCCGCAACTCGAGCGCTATGCATTCGAGTCCGAGCGCCTGTTGCGCTGAAGGCAGACACGGAGCCCTGGTTCATGTCTCGTTCCCGTTCCATGGCCTCGCTGCTGATCTTGCGCATTGTGCTGCTGGCCGTGGGCTGCATGCTGGTCTTTGGCGGCAGCCATGCCTGGTGGCAGTACCAGCAGCAGCGCAAGGAGTTCAAGGCATCGGTCGAGACCCTGGCCGACACCAGCCTGATCCTGCTGTCGAACGCCTTGTGGAACATCGACATGAGCATTGTGCGCAGGCAGGTGCAGTGGCTGTCCAAGCTGCCGGATGTGGGCTATGTGAGGGTCAGGGTGGAGATTACGGGCGAGCTCATAGAGGGCGGCTTCGATCTGCCTGCAGGGCAGCCGGCCCTGTCCATGGACATCATGCCGCCCCAGCCCAGCCATATCCAGATTCCCCTGGGCCAGCTCGAGATCTGGGAGCGCAGCAACCACTACCAGCATGTGCTGCGTGAATCCACCTTGCCCGTGCTTTTGGGCTATGCCTTGTTCACGGCCCTGATCTGTCTGATGGTGGCCTGGGTCATGCGCCGCGAGCTGCACCAGCCTCTGGACCAGATTGCGCGCTTTGCGGCCGGGCTCAAGCCCAACGAACTCTCGCGCCCGCTAATCCTCGACCGTCCCCGCCGCCGGCAGCAGGACGAGATCGATCTCGTGGTCCAGGGGTTTGGGCAGTTGCAGCGCGATCTGCGCGTGCACATAGAGCATCTGGACCTGCTCGTGGCCCAGCGCACGGAGCAGTTGGAGGACCTGGTCGACGAAGTCCAGCGCCTGTCGCTCACGGATGCGCTCACGGGCTGCTACAACCGTCGGGCGCTGGACCAGCGCCTGCCGGCCGAGATCGAGCGCTGCAAGCGCTATGGCCGCTTTCTGAGCGTGATCTTCGTTGATGTGGATCGCTTCAAACAGGTCAATGACGTCCATGGTCATGCGGCTGGTGACATGGTGCTCAAGGAGGTCGGGCTGCGCTGCCAGGAGCAGCTCAGATCCCAGGTGGACTGGGCGGTGCGCTATGGCGGCGAGGAATTTCTCATCGTCTTGCCCGAAGCCAGGAGCGCCCATGCGCGTGAACTCGCGCAGCGCCTGGGCGCGCATATGCGCAACCAGCCCATCAAGATCGTGGATGAGACTCTGACGGTGACCGTGAGCCTGGGCGTGGCCCAGCTCATGCCCATGGACTCGGCGCAAAGCCTGCTGGCACGTGCCGATGCCATGCTCTACGAGGCCAAGCGCAGCGGACGCGACTGCGTCTGCGTGGCCCAGAGCGGCGACTCCCAGGTGGGCATCATCGACGACATCGGCTGGAGCTAGTGGCGTGAGCCGGTTGCGGGCTGCCGGTCCAGCGCTCAGCGCCGCACGAAGACCAGATCCCAGACCCCGTGGCCCAGGCGCAGGCCGCGGTTCTCGAACTTGGTCAGCGGCCGATAGTCGGGCTTGGGCGCGTAGTCCGCAGCGCTGTTGGCCAGCAGGGGCTCGGCACCCAGCACCTGCAGCATCTGCTCGGCATAGGGCTGCCAGTCGGTGGCGCAGTGCAGATAGCCGCCGGGGCGCAGCCGGCGCGCAAGCTTGGCCACCAGAACCTCTTGTATGAGGCGGCGCTTGTTGTGCTTTTTCTTGTGCCAGGGGTCGGGGAAGAAGACGTGAATGCCGTCGAGCATGTCTTCGGCCAGCATCTGGTCTATGACCTCCACGGCATCGTGCTGCAGGATGCGGATGTTGCCGATCTCCTGCTCGCCGATGCGCTTGAGCAGCGCGCCCACGCCGGGCTCGTGGACTTCGCAGCACAGAAAGTTGTCATCGGGGCGCACGCGTGCGATATGGGCCGTGGCCTCGCCCATGCCAAAGCCTATCTCCAGGATCAAAGGCGCCTGGCGGCCGTAGACCGCCGGTGCATCCAGCAGCCCGGGCGCATAGGGGAGCACGAAGCGCGGGCCCAGCTCCTCGAAGGCCTTGGCCTGGCCCGTGGTCGTGCGGCCTGCGCGGCGCACAAAGCTCTTGATGGTCTTGGGGTAGGCCACGCCTTCGGGCGGCTGGCCGGTCTTGGCCTCGCTGGCGGCTGGGTCCAGGGGCTTGTCGGTGGAGGAAGAATTGCTTGGGTTCACGGGCTCAATTGTATGTAGGCCAGGCATGGCGCCAGCATTGCACCCAAAAGTGCAGGGCCTGAGAGAGGTTGCTGTCGGCAGCCGCAGCGGGCAGGCCCAGCTCGGCTGCCGCCTGGCACAGCGTGGCCAGCGGATCGCCGAGGTCCAGGGCCGCAGCGCCATGCTGCTTGGAGAGTTTTTCTCCATCGGCCATGCGCACCAGCGGGGTATGCAGATAGGCCGGCGTGCTCAGGCCCAGAGCCTGCTGCAGCAGCATCTGGCGCGGGGTGTTGTCGGCCAGGTCCTCGCCGCGCACCACATGGGTAATGCCCTGCTGCCCATCGTCCACGACCACGGCCATCTGGTAGGCCCATAGCCCGTCGGCACGGCGCAGCACGAAATCGCCCACACAGCGCGCCACATCCTGGCTTTGCGAGCCCAGGCGGCGGTCATGCCACGGCAGGGCGTGTCCGCACAGGTTTGCTTCTGTATTGGTAGCTGCAAGCGCTTGATGGGTGGGTGCTTCAGGTCTTTTTGATGTATTTTTCTCCAGCATGGCGCAAAGCGCAAACCGCCAGGCCCTGGGGTGTTTGCCGTGCAGGCCCGAGCGGCAGGTGCCTGGATAAGGGCGCTCCAGGTGGCGTTCATGGTCCAGGCCCATGGCCTGCCAGGCGGCTTCGAGCTCTTTGCGCGTGCAGCCGCAGGCATAGGCCAAGCCCTGGGCCTGCAACTGCTGCAGCGCTTTTTCATACAGCGCATGGCGCCGGGATTGGTGGACCGCAGGCTCGTCGGCCAGCAGGCCGCAGCAGGCGAGCTGGCGCAGTATTTCTGCAGCGGCGCCCGGTTGGCAGCGCGGCGGATCGATGTCCTCGATGCGTACCAGCCAGCGCCCGCCATGGGCACGCGCATCCAGCCAGCTGGCCAGAGCCGCAACCAGAGAGCCCGCATGCAATGGGCCAGTGGGCGAGGGCGCAAAGCGGCCAGTGTATGAAGCGGAGGTCATAGGAAACAGGATTCGGGGCGCGCATCTTAACGCCAGTCATCCAAATGACGCAGCTAACGCTTGTGGCAGAGGCCGGGTCCCGGCCCGCCAGCCTATCCCCAAGAGCGTGTTTACGTTCTCAGGGAGCGCAAAAAACCATTGCCATCTCCAGCCCCGAAACGAATGCATCCTCCACGCGCCGGCCCAGGCACCAGTCGCCGCACAGGCCGAGCTTCAGGCTGGCATTCCACAAATGGCTTTGGCCCAGGGGGGACAAGGTCTGGGCATGGGGCCACAGGTGCACGCTCGCATGGTGCGGGGCAACGCGTATGCGGGTGACCTCGCCAAAGGCCTTTTGCATCTTGGCGAGCACGCGCTCGGCGTCGTCCAGCGCGTGTTCCTGGGACCACTCGGGGCTGGCATGCACGGTCCAGCGTTCGCTCTGGTTGCGTCCGGGCTTGGAGGATTCGCGCACCACCCAGGACGCGCGCGCATGGCTGCTGCGTGCGGCATTCCACTGCGGGCCCAGCGTGCTCAGGCCGGCCTGGCCGGCCATCGGGTAGGACAGGGTCATGGCCCAGCAAGGCGCCATCTCCACATCGGTCATGGCCTGGATCAGCGGCAGGGCCTGGGGGGCGGTCTGCAGCAGTTGGCGGGCCAGCGGCGCGGGCAGGGCCAGCACCACGGCGTCAAAGGCCGCCGTGGTCTGTGCGGTGCGGCCTTCGGCCTGGGTGTGCAGCCGCCAGCCGCCTTCTGGCAGGTGCACGACCTGGGTGACGCGCTGGCCCAGGTGCAGGCGGCCTGCATCCCAGAGCGGGTCTGCCCAGGTCAGGGGCAGGGCCTGCATATAGGGTGCGGCCACCCAATGGGTTTCGCTGGTGCCGGTGCCGGTCTGGCGGCCCTGGGCATCGACGGTGCGCAGCGCGCTCGCACTCCAGGGGCGGCAGATCTCGGGCGTGGTCTGCAGGGCGAGCTCGAAGCGCGGATCGCGCACCGTGAAGTATTGAGCGCCGAGGTCGAAGCTGCCATGCGGTCCGCTGACCGAGCGCATGCGTCCGCCGGCCTGGGTCAGGCGCTCGTAGACCTCGACCTCGTGACCGGCCTGCATCAGCGTGCGTGCGCAGGCAATACCGGCCAGGCCTGCGCCGACCACGGCAATGCGCTGCCGCCGGGTTTGGGGTGCGGTTGCGGTCTTGCCTGCGGGCTTGCGGGCCTTGCCGGGAGATGCTTTGGACTTCTGGGGAGCTCGGGAAACAGTCATGAGAGACCTTTGCGGAGTGTGGATGGCAGCAGGCAGCCCCAAGTTGCGAGCCCGGGCTGCCGTCTGCGATCCACTCTACACCCGTGGCGCGCCCGAGCCCGCCAAGCGCGCCTAATGCCGGTGGTGATTTTCCATGAGAGCCTGGCGCGTGGTCGGGCTTTCGAGCTGGGCCAGCCACCATTGCAGCGCTCGTCCGGGCCGCTGCTGGGGTGTTTCCATCCACGCGTAATGCAGGGGCACGGTGCGCGCAGGCCGCGTCGTCTGGCGCCTGACCAGCATGCCGGCCTGCACATAGACCTCGGCCACGGGCCCGGGCAGATAGCCGCAGCCCAGGCCGCGTATCTGGGCCTCGATCTTGGCCTGCATGGAGTCCACGGTGAGCAGTTCCTGGCCGCCGAGCAGGCCGACGCTGGTGTTGTCGCGCAGGCCGGAGTCGGCCACGGCAATCCCGCGGTGTTGCACGAGCATGGCCTCGGTGATCGGCTCTGCTGCCTGGGCCAGCGGATGGTGGGGGGCGATGGCGAACACGAACTCCATCTCGCCGAGCTCGCGCGTCTTCAGGCCGCTCACATTGCTGGAGTCCACGGCCACGCCGATGGCCAAGTCGGCGCGGCCCGAGGTCAGCGTCTCCAGCGTGCCGCTCAGAATGCCGTCGCGCAGCTTGAGCCGGGTCGGCGGCTGCCCGGCGTAGAAGGCCTCGACCAGCTCCAGCATGGTGGTGCGGGCCATCACGCCGTCCACCACGATGCTCAGCTGCGGCTCCCAGCCCGTGGCCACGCGGCGCACGCGATGGGCCACGCTGTCTATCTCCTGCAGCAGGCGCGCGCCTTCGCGCAGCAGCTCCAGCCCGGCCTCCGTGGGCTGGGCGTGGCGCGAGCGCCGGTCGAACAGCAGCACATCCAGCGCCTCCTCGATCTGGCGCACGCGGTAGGTGAGTGCGCTGGGCACCAGGCCCAGCTGGCGCGCGGCGGCCGCAAAGCTGCCTTGCTCGGAAATGGTCTGCAGCATGGCCAGGCTGTCGGGGGTGAGTACGTCGCGGGAGCTTGGCATGGGCGGTCAACGCAAAAAGAGAACGAGGCCAGGAAATCCGGTAAGCCGCTATTGATTCAAAGACTTTGAATGATGCCATCAATTCCATGGCGCTCCAGGGGGGCGTGCGCACCCTAAAGTCATTCCACGCCCCGTCCAGGCATGTGCTTTCGCGTTTTCTGCGCTGCGCATCCCGGCGACTGGACGATGGCACCAGGCCGCAGCGCAAGACTTTCTGGAGGTACTCATGCTGACTGTACGCAAATCCCGCGAGCGTGGTTATGCCGATCATGGCTGGCTGCGCTCGTATCACAGCTTTTCCTTTGCCGACTACCACGACCCGCGCTACATGGGCTTTGGCAATCTGCGCGTGATCAACGAAGACCGCATCGCCCCGGGCACGGGCTTCGGCGCCCACGGCCATCGCGACATGGAGATCGTCAGCTATGTGCTCGAGGGCGAGCTGGCCCACAAGGACAGCCTGGGCAATGAGCAGAGCATTGTTCCCGGCGAAGTGCAGCGCATGAGTGCGGGCACGGGCGTGGTGCACAGCGAACACAACCCTGCGCAGGGGCGGAGCACGCATTTTCTGCAGATCTGGCTGTTGCCCAGCCGCCAGGGCATGGCGCCCGGCTATGCGCAAAAAGCCTTTGGCGATGCGCAAAAGCGCGGCCGCCTGTGCCTGGTGGGTTCGCCCGAGGGGCGCGAGGGTTCGGTGCAGCTCAACGCCGATGCCCGTCTGTATGCAGGGCTGTTCGATGGTGCAGAGCAGGCCGTGATGGTCCTGCCCGAAGGGCGCAAGACCTATGTGCACCTGGTGCGCGGCAGCCTGCAGGTCAACGGCCAGAGGCTGGAGGGCGGCGATGCGGCCATGATCGAGCAGGAGACGCAGCTGCAGCTCGATGCGGGCAAAGAGGCCGAGGTGCTGGTCTTTGATCTTGCCCCCTGAATCACCTGCAAAGCGCATGCCATCTGCGCAGCGTGCTGCAGATTTGATAGGCTCTGAGCCCTTGGCCCGGTGCTGCGGGCGTTAGAGCGTGTTCACGATCTCTACGCAGGCGCGCCGCGAGGAGATCGTAAATACGTTCTTAGAGGATGGATTGATGACGGATATCGTGGTGGTGTATCACTCGGGCTATGGTCATACCCAGCGCATGGCCCAGGCCGTGGCGCAAGGCGCGGGTGCGCTGACCCTGGCCATAGACGGCGAGGGCCAGCTGCCAGCCCAGGGCTGGGAGCAGCTGGCGGCGGCGCGGGCGATCGTGTTCGGCTCGCCCACCTACATGGGCGGGCCCAGCTGGCAGTTCAAGCGCTTTGCCGATGCCTCGTCCAGGCCCTGGTTCGTGCAGGCCTGGCGCGACAAGCTGTTTGCGGGCTTTACCAACAGCGCCAGCGTCAACGGCAACAAGCAGACCACGCTGGACTATCTGTTCCAGCTGGCCATGCAGCACGGCGGCATCTGGGTGGGCAGCGGCATGCTGCCCTCGAATGCCAGCGCGGCCCGGCGCGACGATCTCAACTGGATAGGCGCCTTCAGCGGCGCCATGGCCCAGTCGCCCGCCGATGCCTCGGCCGCCGACATGCACCCGGGCGACCTGGAGACCGCACGCCAGTTCGGCGAACGCATTGCCCAGACTGCCGGACGCCTGAAGAGCTGAAGCAAAAACAAGAGCTGCCAGCGCTTGCCTCTTCTGGGTTTCAAGTAGAAAACTATCTGAAACCCAATAGCAGCAGGCGCTAGCAGCTCATTTTTTATGAAGCACAGCCGCTCAGGGGGCAGACCGCTTCATCCCCAGCATCAGCAAAACCACGCCCACCATGGGCAGCATCCAGGTGTTGATGCCGTCCCAGCCCGCGCTGTGCAGCAACTGGCCCGAACCGAACGAGGCCAGGGCCACGGTGCCGAAGACCAGAAAATCGTTGAAGGCCTGGACCTTGGCGCGCTCGGCAGGGCGGTAGCAATCGGTGAGCATGGCCGTGGCGCCGATGAAGCCGAAATTCCAGCCCACGCCCAGCAGGATCAGCGCGCCCCAGAAGTGAAAGATCTCCAGACCCAGCAAGGCCAGGGCGCCCGAGGCCGCGATCAGCACCAGGCCCAGGGCCGTGATCGTGCGCTTGCCAAAGCGTGCAATCAGCCGGCCCGTGAAAAAGCTGGGGCCGAACATGGCCAGCACATGCCATTGAATGCCCAGGGCCGCCTCGCCCACACTGTGGCCGCAGCCCACCATGGCCATGGGCGCGGCCGTCATCAGAAAGGCCATGAGACCGTAGCTGACCACGCCTGCGCTGGCCGCAACCACGAACTGCGGCGTGCGCGCGATCTCCAGCAGCGGCCTGGCCTCGCCGGTCACGGACTTGGGCTGGGGCGGCGGCAGCTTCAGCCTCCAGAGAATCGGCAAGGCCAGCAAGGCCAGGATGGCCTGGCTGTAGAAGCTGCCCGCAAACGGCGTGGCCGGCAGGGCGTCACGCGTCCAGATCACCACCTGGGGGCCGATGATGGCGGCCATCAGGCCACCGACCATGACCAGGGAGATCGCGCGTGCCTGCTGGCCCGCATCGCTGATGGCATCGGTGGCCGCGAAGCGGTAGCTTTGCACGCAAGCCGCATAAAAGCCCGCCAGCGCCAGGCCCAGGCAAAAGGTCATGAAGCTGGAGCTGGCAATTCCATGGGCCGCTATCAGGCCCGAGAACACGCCCAGCAAGGCGCCCAGCACATAGGCGGCGCGCCGGCCGAGGCGGTTCATGAGCCAGGCCGCAGGTAGCGTGGACAAGGCCAGGCCCAGCTGATAGATGCTCACGGGCAGGGTCGAGGCCGTGGGATTGCTCGACAACTGCTGGCCTACGAGGCCGCCCAGGGAAATGATGATCGGGGGCGAAGCGCCGCCCAGGGACTGGGCGGCCACCAGAAGGCCCAGGTTGCGGCGCTCCGAGGCTGGCTGTTCGGTGTTCTTCATGGTTCTCAAAGATTGGGATGGGTCTGCCACATTCTGGCGCTGAATCAGGGCGGTATCCGAGGAGATGGCTTTTCTGGCTGCGCCAAAGTGTATGGCCGCACGGGGTTTTCTGCTCGGGCCCGCATCCGGCGCGCCTGCGATCCAAGGCCTGCAGGGCTTGTCCGGGCCGGCCGCAGTCCCTATACTTGCCGCTCTTTTCAAACCCTCACCCATCTCGAGGTAGATCATGCCCCGCCGCACAGCGCTTCTTGGCTGAACGACATCGCCACACGCTCCTGACCAGCTCTGCCTGGTTGACGCTGGCGTGTGCGCTGCGGTGCATGGTTTTCTTTCGCCCATCTCGGTCATTGGCCTGAGTCTGCTCTCAGGCAGCTTGACGCCGCCAGCCTGACCAGGGCCGATTCTCCTGCCATGGTTTCTTCAGGCCTGCTGCGGCGGGCCTGTGCCTGTGCGGCATCGCGGCGCAGCCGTCTTCAGCTTTTCATGGTCTTTGCGGTCCTGCCGCAGGCCGCTTGCCATCTCTGGAAAGCTCGACATGAGTCATTTATTCAATCTGGACATTCTCAAATACCCGCGCACCCTGCATTTGCGCGGCTCGCGCCTGCAGGCAGGCGATCAGGACGACGCCATCGCTTATGAGCGCTTGGCGGGTCGGCATATCGTGGTCGAGGAAAAGCTGGACGGCGCCAATGCCGCGCTCAGCTTTGGTGCCGACGCCGGCTTGCTGCTGCAGTCGCGCGGCCACTATCTGCAACCGGGCTCGGGCGGGCGCGAGCGCCAGTTCAATGCCTTCAAGCAATGGGGGGCGGCGCATGAAGCGCGTTTTCTGGCGCTGCTGGAAGACCGCTATGTGATGTATGGCGAATGGCTGTATGCCAAGCACTCGCTGTACTACGACGCGCTGCCGCACTGGTTTTGCGAGTTCGACATCTGGGACCGGCAGCACGGCTGCTTTCTGGACACGCCGCGCCGCCATGGCCTGCTGGCAGAGCTGCCCGTGGTCTCGGTGCCCGTGCTCTACAGCGGTGTGGCGCCCCGGCGCTTCAAGGATTTGCTGACCATGCTGGCACCGTCACTGGCGCGTAGCGTGGGCTGGCGCCAGGTATTTGCGCAGCAGGTGCTGCGCCAACAGCTGGACCTGGCCCTGTGCTGGCAGCAAACCGATGGCTCCGACCTGGCCGAAGGCCTTTACCTCAAGGTGGAAGAGGATGGCAAAACCGTGGAGCGCTACAAGTTTGTGCGCCCCGATTTTGTGCAGACGATTCTGGACTCGGGCTCACACCACAGCGAGCGCCCCATTGTGGCCAACGGCCTGCGGGCCGGCGTGGACATTTTTGCGCCTTGCATTTCCAAAGTGTGGTGAAGCAAGGCCCCTGGAAAAAGGAGGTTCCCATGTGGAACTGGAAGCAAATTCAAACCCTGGTGCCCCAGCCAGGAACAGCGGGATGGGGCGCGGTGGACTTCGCCGCCTGCCTGGCCGCCTTCCCGCAGCTGGAGCAGGCCAGGACCACGCCCCAGGACCCGCTCTACCACGCCGAAGGCGATGTCTGGACCCATACGCAAATGGTGATCCAGACCTTGCTGGACGATGCGGCCTATGTGGCGCTTGCACCCGCCGAGCGCGAAACCGTGTTCCTGGCTGCGCTGCTGCACGATGTGGCCAAGTGCCGCACCACGGTGGTGGGCGAGGACGGGCGCATCAGCCAGCCCGGGCATTCGCGCAAGGGGGCGCTGGATGCGCGTCTCATGCTGTGGGAGGCGGGTGCCCCCGTGCTGCAGCGCGAGGCCATATGCCGCTTGATCGCTGTGCACCAGGTGCCGTTTTTTGCGTTTGGCATGTCCCGCAGCGGCCAGTCGCCGGAGTTCATCCTGCGCGAGCTGTCCTGGCAGGTGGATCTGCACCTGCTGTGCATGCTGGCCCGGGCCGATATCCTGGGCCGCATCTGCCCCGATGTGGAGGCCGTGCTGCTCAACATCGCGCTGCTGCGCGAGCTGGCGCTGGAAGAAGACTGTCTGCGCACGCCGCGCCGCTTTGCCTCGGCAGAGACGGCGGTGCGCTATTTCCGTGGCGCCCAGCTGCATCCGGATTACGCCTTGCATGCGGCGCCGGGCTCGGACGTCATCGTCATGTGCGGCCTGCCGGCCAGTGGCAAAAACACCTGGGTGGCCGAGCACCATGCGGACCGGCCCGTGGTCTCTTTTGACGATGCACGCACCGAGCTGGGCCTGCGCCATGGCCAGAACGAGGGCGCCGCCGCCCACCGGGCCGTGGACAAGGCCAAGGCCTTGCTGCGCAGCCATACGCCTTTTGTGTGGAATGCCACGCATTTGTCGCGGCAGATGCGCAGCAAAACCCTGGACCTGTGCCTGGCCTATGGCGCGCGCGTGCAGCTGGTGCATCTGGAAGCCGGCAAAAGCGAGCTGCTGGCGCGCAACCGTGCCCGCGACACCACACTGAGCAATGCCGCGCTTTTAGGCATGCTGGGGCGTTGGGAAGTGCCTTTGCCTACCGAAGCCCATGCGCTCTCGCTGCTGACCGCTTGAAATCCGCCCCTGCGCAAGCCCATGGGCTTGCGCAGGGGCAGGCTGAGGTGTTACAGCGGCGAAGGCTGGGCCAGCAATTCCTGCAGGTGGGCGTCGATCTGCGCAATGGCTTCGGCATCGGTGCCGAACAAGGCCAGGTGGCCGTCTATGCTCTGGATGGGGCGGAAGCTGCTGCCCGGGATCAGGTGCTGCTCGGCCAGGCAGTCCGACGGCGGGAAGAACATGTCGCTGGTAATGGGCATGACATAGGTCTTGGCGCGGATACGTCCCAGAGCCTTGGCCTTGTCGCCTCCCGTGAGGCGGCTCACATCGCCACGCTGCCATTTCCAGGCCATGCACAGCAGGTCATTCGGGTCCATGGGCCCGAAGTAGCCGTTCATGAAGCCATCCACAAAGGCCTGCATCGTCTCGAAGCCCAGTGCGCGGTGGCGGCCACAGCGAAAGAACTCGGTGCTCCAGCCCATGACGGTCCACAGCCTGGCGTGGCGCTTGAGTCCGGCGCTGACTTCGGCGGACGAGCGGTAGTTGCCGTCCTGGAAGCCCGGGTCGGTCTCGATGGCCTCGACCAGGGTTTCGGTGAACACGAAGTCATGCTCGGTATTGCAGGCCGTGCCCGCGATCGGGGCTGCACGCTCGACCATGTCGGGGTAGCGCACCGCCCATTCATAGGTCTGCTGGGCCCCCATGGAGCCGCCGGTCACCAGGGCCAGGCGTTGAATGCCGAAGTGCTCGGTGAGCAGGCGGTGCTGGGCGCGCACATCGTCTTCGATGCGCACCTTGGGAAAGCGCGGGCCGGCCTGCGGCGGCTCGGCATTGTGGGGCGAGATCGACAGGCCGTTGCCGATCTGGTTGACCACGACGATGAAGTACTTGTCCGTGTTCAGCGCACGCCCGGGCCCGATGTAGACCTGCTCCATGATCTTGCTGGTGCCCGAATACCAGGTGGGCACGAGGATGGCGTTGTCCTTGGCCTCGTTGAGATGGCCGTGCGTGGCCACGGCCAGCCGGCAGTTCTCCAGCACGCCGCCTTCGGCCAGCTCCAGGCGGCCGATGTCGATGGTTTGAAAGGGGCCGTGCGCTTCTTGCGAGTAGTAGTTGTTCATTCTTGTCTCCTGTGAGATGAGAGGCAGGGGTGGATCCCCGCAGCGAGGGGAGGGTGATCCTGGCGCTGCGTTGGGGATGCGTCTTTCTTCGAGGCGCTTACATCAGCGTGAAGCCCGGGTAGCCATCGCGCGCGATGGCGTCGCAGCGGGCGTGGTAGTTGCCCACGCCGCCGATGTAGGAGAGCAGCCGACGGGGCTTGCCATCCACGTTCGAGCCCATGTACCAGGAGTCGGTCTTGACGACCAGGGTCTGGGCTGCGGTCTCGTCATGGTGCTCCACCCAGGCGTCCTCGAACTCCTTGCTCGCCTCGACCACATGCTTGCCCAGCTTCTGGGTGTAGTCGATGCAGTTCGTGATCCAGTCCACCTGCTGCTGCAGGCAGGTGGTCATGTTGCACAGCGCCGCAGACGGGGCCAGCGGCGCGCCCGTGGTGAACAGGTTGGGGTAGCCGTGCACCTGCAGGCCCATGGCCGTGCGGATCTCCTGCGACCATTGCTGCTTGAGGGAGCGGCCGTCGCGGCCACGGATATCGATGCGGCTGAGCGCGCCCGAGCCCGCATCGAAGCCTACGGCCAGCACGATGATGTCGACCTCGTGCACCGTGCCGTCCGCCATCTGTATGCCTTCGGGCACGATGCGCGCAATCGCGTTCTGCCGGCAGTCCACGGCCTCGACGTTGGGCTGCAGATAAACCTCCAGATACCTGGTCTCCAGCGGCACGCGGTGGGTGCCGAAGCCGTAGTCCCGGGGAATCAGCAGCTCGCACAGCCTGGGGTCGTTGTGCAGCCGTGCGCGCATCTTGGCGCGCACGAATTCCGAGACGGCCTCGCTGACCTGCTCGTCGAAGAACATTTCCGGGAACGAGGCCAGCCACAGCGCCAGCGAGCCGTCGGCCCAGAGCTTTTCGAGCACGGCCGTGCGCTCCTGCGGAGTCTTCTCGGCCCAGGGACCGGCATCGAAGTCGTAGTCGAAGCCGGCAAAGGTTTCGCGCACCCGCTTCTTGAGTTCATGGAACTTCGCGCCCCATGCCTCCCAGTCTTCCTTGCTGTACTTGGGGTTTTGCATGGGAATCACGTACTGCGGCGTGCGCACGAAGAGCTTCATCGAGCCGACCTCGGGTGCAATCGTCTGGATCACCTGAATCCCGGTCGCGCCGGTGCCCACCACGGCCACGCGCTTGCCCTTGAAGTCCACCGGAGTCTTGGGCCACAGGCCGGTGTGGTGGATCTGGCCCTTGAAGTCGGCCTGGCCGGGGAAGCGCTCCGACAGCGGTGCGGACAGCATGCCGCAGCAGGCGATCAGAAACTGCGCCTGCAGCTTCTCGCCCTGGTCCGTCGTGATGTCCCAGAGCTGGCCGGCCTCGTCATAGTGGGCCGAGACGATGCGCGTGTTGAACTGTATGTCCTTCTTCAGGTCCAGCCGGTCGGCCACATGGTTCAGCCAGCGCTCGGTTTCGGGCTGTGCGGGAAAGCGCTCCGAGGGCTGCCAGGACTTGTAGAGCTCCTCCGAAAACCAGTACTGGTAGATCTCGGCCTGCGAGTCAAAGCGCGCGCCCGGATAGCGGTTCCAGTACCAGGTGCCGCCGACGCCGCTGCCGGCCTCGTAGGCACGCACGCGCATCCCCATTTCACGCAGCCGGTGCAACTGGTACAGGCCTGCGACGCCCGCGCCGATGACGATTGCATCGAGCGGGGCGGCCGAGGATTGCGATGAGCCCTGCCGGGCATTGTTCAAGGTGGTCGATCCCATGTATGTCTCCTGTTTGCGTTGGCCGGTCACAAGCCGGCGTCTTGCGCCCCGGCTGTCCCTCAAGAGACAGAGCCGGGGCACGAGCGCAATTTAAGAGGCGCACATACTGCGGGTCTTGAAGGTTTCGGTGGATTTTTTGAACAAAACAGGAGCCTGAAAATCAAGGCCCTGCAGGGCGGCTGTGCAGCGGCGTGGCAAGGCCTGTACCGGCGGCTTTAATTGCCTTTTTTCACGCGCGAGGGTGTGGTGCCCAGCCGCGCACGGAAGACGCGCGTCATGTGCGCCTGGTCCGCAAAGCCGCAATACGAGGCCACCTCCTTGATGGCTGTCAGTCCCTGGGCCAGCAGGCGGCGCGCGCGCTCGACCCGGCAGTCGAGCACGAACTCGTGCGGAGCGCGGCCTGTGGTGGCCTTGAAGTGCTTGGTGAAGGTCCACACGCCCAGGCCGACCACGCCGGCCATCTGCTCGATGCTGATGCCTTCGTGCATGTGCGCCTCGATGAACTCCTGCAGGCGGCGCAGGCGGCTCGGGGAGATCGCCCCGCCGACCACGGAGTCCCTGTAGGTGACCGAGGCATAGTCGCGCAGCAGGTGCACGGCAAGCTGCAAGGCCAGGGCCTCGACGTACAGTGAGCCGCCCAGGCCCTTGTGCAAGGCCTCCACGGTGATGGCATCGACGATGCCCGTGACGACGGGGTCCTGCGAGCGCAGCAGGTCGTGGAGCCGCACTTCGGCCACGGTCCGCTCCAGTACGTCGGAGGCCACGCGGCACATCAGATTCTCCGACAGATAAGTGTGGGAGACGTCGATGCACTCGGTCCAGTACCAGTGCGAATGCTCGGCATGCGTGAGCAGGGAAAAGTCCCCGGGCCCGCAGACGGCCTTGGTGCGCTGGCCATGCATGCTGCGCTCCATGGGCGTGTTGCCCGACCGGTAGCGCACGATCATGAAGTGGTCCATGGGCGGGATGGGAACGTCCAGCCCGGCATAGCGGTATGAGCGGTGCGAAACGTCTTCCCATCCAAGCCCGTTGCTGGAGGACATGACGCGACCCGGAACCCAGGTGGGCAGTTCGGCTGGGGTGATAAGCGTAGCCATCTGGATATCTTTTGGGAAGATGGCCATACGTTTTATAGCGAAAACCATTACAGCCACACCGTCTGGTCGCGGCCTGCTGCAACTGCCTGCATGAGGATGTCCGAATTTTTTGTGTAAGCGATTCGGACCTCAGTTGGTGCAGGGCCTGTCACGCAAGCAGATCCAGCGTTGCCCCGAACATGCCATCGTGCTGTGCACCATCACTCTCCTGCCAGCGCCACCACCGGATCTGGCCTTGCCGCCTGCCGCGCCGCATGAAGCCAAACACCAGTACCGCAGGCAGCACGGTCTTGGCATCCTGGAGTGTTGGCAGCCTCTCAATGGCTTGCGCAGCTCGCGCGCAAAGACCTTGGCTTTTCTTGGCTTACGGTGTACGCATCCAGCGTGGCGTGCGGCCGCGCGGAGGCGCAGTGATCTCTTCCTGCTCGACGCTGACCTGCAATCCCGGGCCAATGTCGAACAGCACATAGAACGGCTGCGTGGGCATCCTGAAGGTCCAGGTGGAGTCGGCGCCCAGCTTGCCTTCAAGCAGCGGCGTACCGTCCAGCGCGATGACTTCCATGCGCGAGCCGGGCATCTCGTCGCCGTCATTGGTCGCACCCCGACAGCGCACGGTGGCTTCATCCAGCAGGAAGCAGCGGGCCACAGGCTCGTGTGCCAACACCGTGGCGCAAGCAAGCGTCAGGCCGAAGGCAAGCAGCCACCGGGCGGTCATTCTTTCAGTGCAAGGCATGGATTCTCCTTTGTTCATCAAACCACACCGCCGTCGCAGGTGAGGCATGGTGCATGCGCAATGCGGTCTGATGCACTGCTCCGTCCTTGCCCACAACGGTCAGCCAGAGCTCGCTGTTGGCCTCGGTGGTGGAGGGCAGCGGAATTTCCACGCGCCGCGTCCAGCTTTGCCCCATGAAAGCCATGCCGACTGCACGTGCCGAGCGGGGCTTGTGGACCTTCAAATAGGCTTGGCGGATTTCGCTATCGCAGACCTCGCAAAAACGCAGGTGGTACTCCTTCATGGGGACATCCATCTCCATGATCTCGGGCACTCTGCGGTCGGCTTCGGCAAAGGTGAAGGGCCATGGTCCCACCGTGCCCTGCATCACATCGGGACGCTTGAGCGGCTGCACCTCCACACGGGCCAGGGCAAGCGCGAAACCTACCACCGAGAGTGCGAGCAGGCTGACTGCAATGCAACGGCGCGTACGCACTCCCTTCACGGCCACAGGCGCGTCCGGCGGTGCTTTGCTCTTGCGCAGGGGGTGGGCCCGCGCGGGTGGCTGCCAAGGCCACAGGGGAAACGTGAAGACCCAGGCCAGTGCCGCGATGCTCAGCCAGCCCAGCCAGAGTGCGATGCCGATACCTGTACCCAGCGCCTCGATGGCCCAGGCCAGCGATACCGCCAGCAACAGCCAACCAGCAGTGCGCGCCAGCATCCGCCAACGCGGTGCAGGCAGGCGCCCCAGAAGATGCTCGGCATGGCGCTCCGTGGCCAGAGCCAGCGCAAAGAAGCCCGCGCCGCTCACGGCCAGAACGCCCAGATGGGCGCCGGTTTGAAGCGAAATACTCATGCGCCACCTCCAGCCATCAGCAGCCATGCCAGGCCTGCGCACACAGCGGTGCCAAGCACCATCCACCCCCAGGCCCGCGTAGCGCTGCGCGCGCAAAAGACCCCGATCACGGCGGCGGTGTAGACGGCAAAGCTCAGCATCGTGGCCCAAAGCACGCCTTGCGCTTTGGGCGCAGGCCATAGCAACGCCAGCAACACCGTGGCAGCGGAGGCTAATGCGTAGCCGCCCAGCGCAGCAGCAGCCACCCGCGATGCAACGGACCAGCGATAGGCGGCGGTCAGTGTGGTGAGCTTGCTCATACAGCCTCCTTGCCCAGCGCCGTCTGGGGCATGTGTTGCGCAGATGCCTGA
>NZ_KE386976.1:37639-39651 GCF_000429845.1 Comamonas composti DSM 21721 | reverse complement strand
CTTTCTGAGCTGCCTATGCGGCAGCGAACCCCGTGTTGTTGGTGATCGTCAGTTGCTTGCATTTCTGAGCTGCCTATGCGGCAGCGAACGTACTCAGCCTTGTGCTCCAGGTCTTCCAACTTTTCTGAGCTGCCTATGCGGCAGCGAACTTGCGGCCAGAGTAGCGGGAGTGAACTCAACATTTCTGAGCTGCCTATGCGGCAGCGAACCAACCCCCCAACCCGAAAACGCAGGCGTCATATTTCTGAGCTGCCTATGCGGCAGCGAACATTCGCCAGAGCGAAGAAGGACTGCGTGCCCATTTCTGAGCTGCCTATGCGGCAGCGAACAGCACGTAACGCACTTCCCCGGGCTTTTTCGCTTTCTGAGCTGCCTATGCGGCAGCGAACGCAATGAAAGTCGCTGCCGCCATTGGAGGTGCTTTCTGAGCTGCCTATGCGGCAGCGAACCGCCTACTGGACGGCTGATGCTCCAAATTTTGTTTCTGAGCTGCCTATGCGGCAGCGAACGGGCCTGGGCACTCGCAGCAAAGTCAGGATCCTTTCTGAGCTGCCTATGCGGCAGCGAACCTGCGGCCGCAAACTCACCGATTTTCAGAATCTTTCTGAGCTGCCTATGCGGCAGCGAACGCGTCCAAGCCTTCCAGCAGCTCCTGCAGGCTTTTCTGAGCTGCCTATGCGGCAGCGAACGGCCGTGGCTCGCTTGCCGCAGGGCTCTTGAATTTCTGAGCTGCCTATGCGGCAGCGAACGCACTCGTAATCGTCGCGATCCTTGCGAATCTTTTCTGAGCTGCCTATGCGGCAGCGAACTTGATCGGACGCCCCAGCCGGATTCCGCTGCATTTCTGAGCTGCCTATGCGGCAGCGAACTTTTGCTATGAATTTTGACGCTTTCAAAAGCCTTTCTGAGCTGCCTATGCGGCAGCGAACGAGCTCGGGCACCGTCTTCAGCGCTTCCTTGCTTTCTGAGCTGCCTATGCGGCAGCGAACTCTATGCTCAACTGGAGGAGGCAAAGGCTGTTTTTCTGAGCTGCCTATGCGGCAGCGAACGCCTTGCTACGGGCGTTGCGGCATATCTGCCTTTTCTGAGCTGCCTATGCGGCAGCGAACAAGGTGCGAAGCGAGACGATCAGCACTGAGAATTTCTGAGCTGCCTATGCGGCAGCGAACCCATTTGTCCAGCCTGGCCCGTTCACGCTGCATTTCTGAGCTGCCTATGCGGCAGCGAACCTGGCGGACGAATTTTCGGCGCGGGCGGCGGTTTTCTGAGCTGCCTATGCGGCAGCGAACCGGGTCCCAGGGGTTTGGTCCGGGCACGCCTGTTTCTGAGCTGCCTATGCGGCAGCGAACACAACACGGGCGGCGCCATCGAGGTGTGCAAATTTCCGAGCTGCCTATGCGGCAGCGAACATGGCGCTTGCGGCATGCAGCGACGCAGACGTTTTCTGAGCTGCCTATGCGGCAGCGAACGCCCCACTGGCCCTGCCGAAGATCTGCAGCGCTTTCTGAGCTGCCTATGCGGCAGCGAACGAGCTGCGACATGCTCCGGCGCCTGCGCCTGATTTCTGAGCTGCCTATGCGGCAGCGAACATGCTACTGGTCTATACACTTTGAAGGGTGTATTTCTGAGCTGCCTATGCGGCAGCGAACACCTCACCAGCTGCGTTCTTTGTAGTCGTTGTTTTCTGAGCTGCCTATGCGGCAGCGAACACCACGTCACTGACATCGATGGCCGCAGCATTTTTCTGAGCTGCCTATGCGGCAGCGAACCTCGGGCTGTCCGACAACATGACCTACGTCATTTTCTGAGCTGCCTATGCGGCAGCGAACTTCGTCGAGAGCTGGAGGAGGCTGCTGCCAGTGTTTCTGAGCTGCCTATGCGGCAGCGAACACCTTGTGCAGCTCCCGGTTGGCGCCGCACTCTTTCTGAGCTGCCTATGCGGCAGCGAACATCTCTGTCACACCGCCCGCGCCGCTGCCGATTTTCTGAGCTGCCTATGCGGCAGCGAACGC
>NZ_KE386976.1:0-37106 GCF_000429845.1 Comamonas composti DSM 21721 | reverse complement strand
TCTTTTCTGAGCTGCCTATGCGGCAGCGAACGGTATTCGCGGAAGGCTCGGATTGCATCGCCTTTTCTGAGCTGCCTATGCGGCAGCGAACATGCGTGGGCGAACGTGCTCGTGGTGCCTTCGTTTCTGAGCTGCCTATGCGGCAGCGAACGTGGTCAACGAGATCAACCGCATTCGCGGGTTTTTCTGAGCTGCCTATGCGGCAGCGAACATTTTCACGAAGCATCTTGACCAGCTTCACCCTTTCTGAGCTGCCTATGCGGCAGCGAACGTCAGTACCGGCTTGCTCGAAGTCATCGCCCATTTCTGAGCTGCCTATGCGGCAGCGAACAGAGACATGAGGCTACAGGGTTCCTGAGCCACTTTCTGAGCTGCCTATGCGGCAGCGAACAACGTACGAGCGCGTGGGCGATGACTACATAGTTTCTGAGCTGCCTATGCGGCAGCGAACACTTCTGTGGGCATGATTCCAGCCTTTTCGAATTTCTGAGCTGCCTATGCGGCAGCGAACACGCTCCGGCCATGAGTGTCCATGGCCTCATATTTCTGAGCTGCCTATGCGGCAGCGAACTCTGTGACCCATGGCGCCAGGTCTGCTGCGCGTTTCTGAGCTGCCTATGCGGCAGCGAACGTAGATCCGCACGTTTCGGATGTGTCCGTTAATTTCTGAGCTGCCTATGCGGCAGCGAACAAGAACCCGGTTGAAGTTGAGCGCGACTCCAATTTCTGAGCTGCCTATGCGGCAGCGAACTCGGCGGGATCAGAAAATCCACACCGCCCAGATTTCTGAGCTGCCTATGCGGCAGCGAACTGCGGTGGGCTTTTCATCGCTGGCGAAAGCCTTTTCTGAGCTGCCTATGCGGCAGCGAACCAAGAGGGAAAGCCTGACGTCCGCCTTGGAAATTTCTGAGCTGCCTATGCGGCAGCGAACCCGGGCCAACGGCCTTTTGTATTACCCCGATGTTTCTGAGCTGCCTATGCGGCAGCGAACCAGCCATGCCTTACATCATCTGGCAGCGTGCTTTTCTGAGCTGCCTATGCGGCAGCGAACCCAAACATTTTCAAGAGGTCAATGTCGAGATTTTTCTGAGCTGCCTATGCGGCAGCGAACGGCCGTGGCTCGCTTGCCGCAGGGCTCTTGAATTTCTGAGCTGCCTATGCGGCAGCGAACGCGCTTCGCGGGCATGGGCCTGTGCTGCCGCGTTTCTGAGCTGCCTATGCGGCAGCGAACGAACGATGCATCCACGGCCGCAATTGCTTGCATTTCTGAGCTGCCTATGCGGCAGCGAACATCACTGCGCGTGCTGTCGATGATTACGCCAATTTCTGAGCTGCCTATGCGGCAGCGAACATGGACCACTACGGGACACTTGATGGCGCGATTTTCTGAGCTGCCTATGCGGCAGCGAACGACCATTGCAACATCTGCTCCACGTTTTCCAGGTTTCTGAGCTGCCTATGCGGCAGCGAACGGGCTGTTGAGAACGCCCTGGCTGCTGGAAACTTTCTGAGCTGCCTATGCGGCAGCGAACTGGATTCTAAATCCTCCAAGCTTTTGATTTTTAAAGAACAAGCGCCAAAAAATGGAGAGCACCCCAATTTCCGGAGTGCTCTCCAAGTCCTTGATTTACATACAGCCTGGGCTGCGCGCAAAAAAAGGGTCAAAACCAGGGGATGGAAGCCCCCAGGCTCAAGCCATAGCTGTTAAAGCTGCCGGTACAGGTCTGTTCCAGCTCCGGCCCGTGTTCGATGAACAGGCAAAACGGCTGGCCCGTGCTGGCACTGCGCAGTTGCACAAAGGGCAGATCGGGGCGGCGCTCCACGCTGTCGGGGATGGCGGCGCGGGCTTGCTCCAAGGTTTCACCCTTGCGCTGCATGCGGCGACGGCGCAAGCGTTCGGCGCTGGTCTTGAACTGACGCCGTACCACCTGCCTGTGCCTTGCGCCGGCAGGCACGGCCGCCGTATCGGCAAGCTGCACATGGTCGCGCATGCCTTGCAGCCAGGGCTCTGCCATCAAAGCCTGCAGCGCAACTTCACTGCCATGCAGGCGCAGCACCGCGCCCAGGCTGCGTGGGTGCTGGCTGTGCTGGGGGAAGCTCACACCTATATCCTCGGCCCTGAGTTGCACCAGCGCCCGGTGCAGCTTGGCCACCAGTGCCCCCAGCAAATGGGCGTGGCTGAACTCCGGGTCGGGCAGCAGTGTGATGTCGATGTAATGCGTGGTCATGGCTTGTTCACCGCCGCCTTAACTCGCATCGCCAAACACACCGCCGCGGATGAGAACGGCCATCACAAAGTGCTGCTGCTCCACGGTAGGCTGCTTGTCCTTGAGCAGCCAGTCGTCCAGCAAGGTGTAGAAGTCCTGCTTTTGCTTGGGTTGGCGATAGGCCTTGCCTTGCGTGGTAACGGAGCCATAGGGCTCGACGGCGATGGGGCCCAGGTCTTGCGCGCCGTCGTACCAGCTGTCTATGGTGCGCAAGGCATTGCCGATTTTCTGGGAGTGAATAGCTGCCACATTGTCCACGTGGTACAGCGTCTTACTCTTTTTGCTGGCACCCTTGTCCAGAATCAACTCTTGCGAGGGGAACACCTCCTGCCCTGCTCCCACGCGCACAAACGCAGTGACCTGCAGCAGCACATGGCGCTTGCCAGCCAGACCTTCGGCAATCACCGCGCCCAGCGCCTTCACTTCACTATCCATAGCATCCAGCGCACGCAGGCTGTGCTCTAGCGCATGAAAAGACCAGGATTTTTCTGGTTTGCCATCCTTGAGCACAGCAACTTCAACCAGCACCTCTTCGGCACCCACGCGGTTGCGCCACAGAAAGCGGCCATTGGCCAGGTTGGCGGCGTAGCGGTTGGCCAGCTCGGCAAAGCCATGTTGGTCCACATAGGCTTGCACGGTTTGCAGCAGCTTGGCTTGGTAGTCGGCGCTATTGCAGGCCGACGGGGTGCCTGCGCCCGCCAGCACGCGCAGCGTGAACTGCACCTTCAAGGTGTCGGCATCTGCGGGCAAGGCGGCCACGTCCACGGTTTGCAGATTGGGGTTTTCAATGGCGGCATCGAGCTTGGCCGGGTCCTGGTCCTTGGTCTTGAGGCGGTTGCTGATAGTGCCGCGCACCGATTTCTCACGCAGGCTCACCGCAGCCCAGGTGGAGGCATTGGCCTGGTCGTCCCAACGGCCAGCGCGGAAAATAGCGTCGGAAGGGTCGAGCTTGCGTTCAAAGGCGAGGACGGAGGCAGTTTTCAGATTGTTCGACATGGTGAGAAATCCTTTAGCAATTCGTTGAAACGGTGTGGATCAAGTGGGCTGTCACGGTGAGAGTGCTAGTCGTCGACATAGTCATCCTCTTCCACCCACTCCCCGCTCTCTGCGGCATCGGTCTGCGGCTTGGATGGCGGCTGGTAGGCATTGCGGCAGCGGTACAGGCCCTGGGCCTCATCGGCCTCGGCATGCCACAGCAATTGCTGCAGACTGCTCAACCGGTGCGGACTGACCCACTCGCCCAGCGAGTAGACCGATTCCACAAAGCGCAGCGGCGTGGCCATGTCACGCGCATTGGCTACAGCGCCAGCTGCGTGGCGGGGCGACAGCGCGGCATAGCCCACGGGAATGGGCACGGTCCAGCCACTGCCTTTGAGGCGCAAGGGGTCGCGCCATTGCACCTTGCCATCGGTTGGTGGCTTGTCGTTCTGGACAGGCTCATGGTTGAAGCGGGCTGCATGCAACCAGGCATCGAGCAGGCTGGCATCTGGATGGCTTTTGCGTAGATGTGCCAGACGCTCTGCCAGCAAGCCGTCCCTTGCCACCAAGGCAAACCCGGGCAGCCACTGGCGGCGCCAGCGGCGAAAGGCCTTGGCGCATTCCTCGGGATCTTCGGGTACCAACGCCATCCAAGGAGATACCTTTTTGCCAGGTACGGGGCGCGATGGCAGCAAACTGCCGCCCGCCACACGCATTTGCGATGCAAGCTCGCCAATCTGCCTGGCCCAGTCCTCCATGTGCGCTTCGCCACCTTGGACCAAAGCGCTGACCGCGCCGGGTGCCAGTTGCTCAGCCACAGAAAACACTAGCGAAACCTGCAGGTGCATGCGGCCCTCTTCCACAATCGCGGCCGTGCTGCCGTCCTTGTCCACGGGGTTGCGACTCAGATGGAAGCTGCGCACATAGCCCTGGCTGACCTGCTCCTGATGGTGGTGGCAGACCACCCCCACGCTGAGCAGTTGGAGCGGGATCTGCGCCTGTGCCAGCTTGCGCTGCAGCGCCCACATCAGCCCGGTAAAGGCGGTGATGGAGGGAAAGCCATGCGTCAGCGGGCTGGAGATGGCATTGGCGTTTTGCACGCGCAAGTGCGGCAGCACCAAAATGGCTTGGGGTTGGTTCATGGCTGCCCCCCCTTCGCGGCCATCAGCTCCGCATGCGTTTTACGAATCGGAATGTAGTGCGGCGCATCCAGCCTGTCGCGCAGCGCACGCAGCTGCTGCTTGAAGCCGTCCTCGTCGGTGAGCAGCTCTTTTTTCCACTCCCGCGCCTCGACATCGCCCACGGGCAATTGGCCCTTGAGCTGCTCCTTCAGCCATTGTCCAAAGCGCCTGCCTATCTCTGCGGGCCAATCCATCCACAGCCAGCGCCGGGCAAAGTCGGCCTCGCCCGGCAGCTCGGCGCGCAGCGGGTCCAGCCACAGCTTTTCGTTGTCGTCCAACCGGGTAAAGCGCTCCTCATCCCGGCTCCAGCCCGGCGCCAGCACTTGCTGCAGTTCGCCGGCCAGGGACACCAGCTCGTCGATCAAGGCATCGATCAGGGATTCACGGCGTTCGCGGGTGGCCAGATTGGGCGCGGGGTCGGTCAAAAGAAACCGCCGCAACTCCCTGAGCGTGCTGCGCACCTCGGGCCGCGCAATCAACAACCGGTCAAACACCGACTTAGCTTGCACCGGAAGGCGCACGGCGCTGGGGGTCCATGTGGGCGGCAGCGAGGACAGCAAATAGTTGACGCCGCCGCGCTCGCTATTGAGCTGAGAAATATTTTGCGGCTTGGTCCCGCCCATTTTCTGCACGGCCAGGCCTGGGTAGTCGTGAAACACGCCGTCATGCGGCTTGCGATCGCGGCGGGCTATGCGCGCCGCCTTGTTGGCCTCGCCAAAGCGGTGTTCCTGGATCTCGCCGTACACAGCATGGGCCAGCGAGGTCGCGTACAGCGGTGCCAGCAGCTCATATTGGGCATCGTCGCAGGCGTCATCACCCGTGAGCCAGTACAGCTGCTTGGCGCGGCCATGGCTGCTGGGACCACCTGCGCGCGGCTGGGTCAGGCCGATGAAGGCCTGGCGCCACACCTGGGCCTGCTCGGGGTCGTCGTGCAGCGCTTGCAGCGCATCAACATCGCCTGCCAGCAAGGCGGAAAGCAGGCTACGCCCCTCGACTTGCAGCTTGAGCAGCTTGTACACATCCAGCGCCGCCGCATTGCCCACCACATCGCCCGCAAACCCGGCCCCCAAGGCATGGCTGCCCAGCTCGGCCAGCATGGGCAACTGCGCAGGATCCACATACAGATTGGTGCCGCGCGCATCGGGGTGAATGGGTTTGAGCGAGTGGGTGACAGCCTGAATCTGCTGCACGCGCCGGGCGGCGTCTTCGAGCCAAGTCGCACGGGCAAACGAGGCAATGACTTCGTCACGTTGGGGATCATCAGGTTTGAGCTTATCGAGCTTGGCCTGCAATCGCTCTTGCAAGAACCGCCCAATTTCCGCTCGCCAACCTGCCTTGCCGCCTGTTACAGGGGCATTAGACATAGGAATACACCTTTCCAATTCATTGAAAGATAGAATTCCCCCGTTCTACGCGCAGAGCAGGGGAATTTAGTGGTTATGGTGGACATCCACCATCAGACTCTTCTGAGTATTTGGCTAATCGACATAGCGCCTCCTTTCTCCTACTTGCCTCGACAGCAATGTGTTGAACACGTCGCGGTGCATGTTTCAGCTGCACCGTGACACCTTTGATTTATAAACCAGACAATGAAATCGCAGAGCGATAAAATCATTGATCGCCATCGTAGACTAGAATCTGCTGCTGCGCAACTCTGTCGAGAGACAGCTCAGCAAAGACACTGAAACCGCAGTGCTTCTAATGTGCTGCCGCATAGGCAGTTCAGGCTTTCCTGGTAAAGCCCAGCGTTTCATGCCACCGCCACCCTTGCTGCTCATCCGGCAGGCTGGCGGTGGCATAGCGTTTGGCGCAGACCTCCAGCGACAGACCTAGCTCCTGGGCCAGCGCACGCAAGGCCTCCAACAGGTCCAGCTGTATCCAGGGCTGCACACTGTGCTGCGATGTGGGCCGCAGGACAGCATCGGAAACCTGCACCTTCATACTCTGGTCTATGCAGACATAGAGCTGCTCGCCGCGCTGCGCTCCATCGTCCACGCGGTGCAGCTCCAGCTTTTCCCCGTCCTCATCAGGCAGCAGCACCACATCCACGCGGGGGCGTGCGTCCTCTCTAAAGCGCTGAAACTGCGGCAGCACGCCAGTCAGCCACAGGCACTCGGGCTGGGCGCTGTCGCCCTCATGCCAGGCCAGGCAGGCGGCGCGCTCAACCAAGGTAGTGGTGCGGCTGCCCACCTCGCGCGGCAGCATGGCGTCGCGCATGCGGGCGTGCTCCAGATCCACCCAGTTGCGACTGGGGCTGGGCTTGCCCGGGGTCCTGGCAATACGGGGCCTTGCGTCGATGGGCCATTGGGGATCGCCCCATTCCCTGAGCTGGCGCGACAGCAGCTCTTGCAAGCTGTGCGACTGGAGATGGAAGTGCACTGCGGCATCGGTGCTGCCCGGCGGCACTGCGTCCATCTCAAACCCTGGCTTGCAGTACGCCGCCCTGCTTGGGCGTTCCAGCCCACGCAGATTGCAGTCCAGCACTTCGACATTGACGGCCTTCACCTCTGCACTGCGATGCCGACGCACACGGCCTGCCAGCTGTATCAGCGAGCGCATGGAAGATGGCTCCGATATAGCCCAATCAGCGCTCCAGTCCCGACCCACCTCCGTCACCGGTGAGCCGAGCACGATGAATAGCTGATCCTGCTCGGGATGGGCATCGATCAACGCTCGAATCGCAGGCCGCTGGAACACCGGGTCAGGCCCATCGTCCGCACCACGCCGGTTGAGCACGGTGTCCAGTTGCTGTTCGATCACCGAGCGCGCCAGCAGCGGAAACTGCGAGTGGTAAACGCACAGGTGCACGCGAACGCCGGGGGCCGGCGCGCCATGCGCATACATGGCCAGGGCCACGTCGTACAACGGATCGATATTGGCCATGCGGATCAGGCCCAGGCTCACGCGCTTGCCGCTGGCAGGGTCAATGCTATGGTTTTGAGAAGTCTGATGCAGACCCCGTGCGCGCTGCAGCATGAATTGCGCCCATTCCTTGCGGCGCTGTGCTTTGTCCATCCCCGCATTACTCCAGGCCTGCGGCAGGCTGACGATGTGGGCCAGTCTTCGCACGTCTGCTTTCGCCAGCTGTGCCATGCGTTTTTTGACAAAGGCCTCATGCGCCGGGGCAAAGTCCTGTGCGTCCGCGCAGTCCTGGGCAGTTTGATGAAACTCGTCGATCCACAGGCAGCAGAGATTCACAGGCTCGCCGGGTCGTTCGCTGCGGTGCTTCTGAAAGATCTGGCGGCCCGCACGATAGGCCAGAAACAAGCCCTCCACCAAGGCAGGCGGCAAGGTGGCCGAGGACAGCAGCACACGGCTGCCCAACAAACCTGCCCAATGCACCAAGCGCGTGAGCGCGGGCAGGTCGGCCATATCGAAATCATCGGGCTCGTCCAGCACCAGGTCCCCTGTCAACAGGCGCAGCATGGGCGCGATCTGGCGGCCGCCGCGCAAGCTTTCGGTTGCAGGGGTGAGATGGTCTACGGTGCAGACCAGCAGGGGCGCAGCAATCAGGCTGCGCACCTTGGTGTCATCGCTCAAGCGCTCCAGCAAGGGATGGCGGTCGTTGCCTTCAAACAGCACTTGTCCGCCTTCATCCAGCAGGCCCTGGCTGGAGGCAGAGCCACTGGCTTCGGCCTGGCGTTCCCAGTATGCAAACAGCGCCCGGCTGGCTGCGCCACCCACCTGGATGGCGAGCTGCTCATCGCTCAGCCCCAGGTCGTTCTGGAAGACGCGGCCGGTTTGCAACGTCAACGTACGCAGGCCCATGGCAAAGGCGCAGCGCATACCCAGTTGTGGATCGGCCAGCGCGTTCATGGTGCGCGCATTGCCCAGGGTCTTGCCACAGCCGGTGGATGCCATGTTGACGATGAAGGCGCCCTGATCCGCAGCACGGTGGCGGACGCTGGCAGCCAGGTCGGCCGCCTTGTCCTGCCACTGAAAACGGGGGTTACGGCTGCGTTTCTTGAGGCCTTTGTGGTTTTGCAACGCGGGCAGGCTGCGGGCCAGCGTGGGCAGTGAATGGGTGATCAGACTGGCGTGGGCTTGCACGCCCAGCAAATGCTCGTCCAGCGACTGGTTGATGACACGACGCTCCCGGCCATCAAATGTGGTGTTGGCAGTCAACAATGCCTTGGATTGCAGATAGGGCTTGCGCCCGGCAACCGGCTGCCCTTCCTTGTCCAGGCCCAGGCGCGAGTAATGGTGGTCGGCCAGCATCAAGCACATGCGGGCCATGTGCATGGTGAAGGGGTCCTGCAGTGCCGGCGCTTGCTGGTAGCGAGGCACCAACTCCAGCAGCTTGCGTGCATAGCGTGCGGCCTGTTTGCGCCAGGCCAGATTGCGTACAGGCAGGCCATGCGGAAAAGCCCAGTAAGCCTTGATCTGCGCATCAGGCAATGCTTCGCGCGGCTCATTCCAGTCGGCATTGACCTGGGCCAGCACATGGTGCAGCTCGGTCCGGTTGATGAAGGATGGCTTGCGGCCAAATCGCCGCCAGCGCTGCCCTTCACTCCCATCATCGATGTCGTATGCACTGCTGCTGTCTTGACTTGGCACCGGCTTGCAAGGCAACCGGTGGTGGGTCAGCACCAGCCAGGCCACTGCCTGGGCCAACGGCGGCAGCGTCGCAAAGGGATTGGCCGCGTTTTTTTGTACCGTGTTCCAAGCCACATCGTCCAGGCCATCACACAGCAGCCGCCCCTTGCCACGTTCCAGCCACAGCGCCTCAAAGGCTTGTTCATCGCTGCCTGGGTCTGCACAAGCTGCCAGGCGCTGCAGCCAATCTGCATCATCGCCCTGCCCCACAAAGGCCTGCAGCAAACGCACCGACACCCATTCATGGCGATAGTGGTTGCGCTCGCGCAGGCCGGGATTTTTCAAGCGATCCTGGAACGCCTGCGTGGACTTGCCCAAATCGTGCAGCAGCGCGGCCAGAGCCGTCAGGGCCGTGATCAGCGGCAAGTGATGCCAGCTGTTTTCATCGTCGGCGCGCAGCACATTGCGGGCCGTGGTGTTGGTGGGCACGGCGCCCTCTGCGTTGAACTGGCGGCCATCACCCACCACCCACAGCAGCTCGCTGTGGTCGCGCCCACGAATCCAATGGCAGGCCACGGCCGTGTTTTTGCGGGCGCTGGCACGCAGCAGCTTGCGCACGGTATCCAGCCCGGCCTGGGTGATAGGTGTTTGCCAGGTGCGCTCGCCACGCCGCTCGGCAAACTGGTCGAGAATGCGGCGGGTTTCGGTCAGCGCACGCTTGCTGCATTGGGAGACAAAGAGCACGTTCATGCGCGTGGTTCCTGCGCTTGTGCCATGCGGGCCGTATCGATGGCCATGCTTTTGAGCGTGTCGATGATGAAATCCAGCGACTCGCTGCGCGTGAGCGCTTCTATGCATGCGCGGCGAAACTGCGCTTCGTCATCACCACGCATGGCCGACAAAAACGCCTGCGGCAGGATGACCGCGTCTTTGACCAAGTCGGCCGCATCAAACACCAAGCCGCCGCGCCGCGTCTTGCCGTGCAGCACGGCCAGGCCATGGGGCAGACCCAGCACCCAGGTGGCCGTGGCACCCATGCCATAGGCCAGGTAGTTGCCATGGTCCAGAAAGCGATTCGCCGCATCGGTGCCCGTGCCGCGCTTGGCACGGGTGAAGTCGCCATAACCCGTGGCATCCACCGCCAGTTTGTAGAGCGCCTTGCTCAAGCGCGCTTCGTCGGTGAGCAAGGCCGTGACATCGGGGGCCTGGGCGATCAGCGCCGTGAACTGCTGCACCAAAGCCTTGAGGCGCTCCAGATCCACGGCAAAGCCGGCTTCACGCAAGGTGCTATTCCATTCGGACAGCAGCCGCTGCAAGCGAGCCGCCTGCAAGGCCTTGGCCGCATGCAGGCGAAGATCATCGTCAAACCAGAATTTCACCCAGGCCTGCAGATATTCCGTAGGCCGGTATTCGCTTTGCGGTGTCAGCCAGGCCACCTCAACATCGACCTCGTTGGCGCTGAACAAGGGTGTGCCGCCACCTCCGCAAAAGCCGACGAGCACGCCGGCCTTGGCCAGCTCGCGCATGGCGGCCTGCGTGATCGAAGTGCCCGTGCCCAGCAAGATGCTGGTGGTGTTGGCGATGGGGATGTTCCAGTACAGGCTTTTCTTGCCCGCATCGGTGACGTATTCCACCCGCCCACCGTTGACCAGTACCCGGCAATGCTCCAGATAGTAAATATTGGCGCGTTTGGAATGAAGAATGCTCTTCAGATCCTGGGCCTTGATGTCCTGCATGAGTACCTCCCGCAGGAGGTTGTAACAAAATTCAAAGAGACTCGGGTTAACCCTGGTCATCCTGGATTTTCAACTTGGGCTTTGTTTCTGACGTTGGCCCAAAGCGCTCATGCTGCCAAGCACTTGTTCTTGCACCAGCTCAGCAAAAGCCTGCAGCAAGGGGTTGGCATGTTCGGCCTTCCAGGCCATGACGGCCGGGGTCAAGGCATCCACTCCCGCAAGCGGCGCAAAGCTCAGTCCGCTCATGCCCGCATGGCGCATGCAGTCCGGCACTAAAGCCACACCCTGACCTGTGGAAACCAGAGCCATGACCGTCAGCCACTGACGTGCCGCATGGCGTGTCTGGGGGTGTATGCCGGCCTGCTGCAAGCAGGTGATCACATTGTCGTAATTGGCTGGGGCCACTTCGCGAGCAAACATGACCCAGCTTTCGTGGGCCAGGCTGCGCAAATCGATCTGCGCGACCCCGGCCTGCGCATGGTCTGCGGGCAGGCAGCAGACAAAGGCTTCGGCACCAATCGACAAAGTACGCATGCCTTGCGGCGGCTCACCGATATTGAGGAATCCGCAATGGATCTGCCCGCTGGCAATGGCCTGCAGTTGCTCGCGCGTGGACATTTCATGCAGGCACAGCTCCACCCTGGGGCGGGCAGCCCGAAAGGCTCGGCAAAAATCCGGCACCTTGCGGTACACCATGGACCCGGTAATTCCTATGTCCAGCCGCCCCTCCTGCCCTGCCGCAACGCTGCGCACGACTTCGCCGGCATACTGTATCTGGGCAAGGACCTTGCGCGCCTCATGCAAAAATACCTCGCCCGCAGTCGTCAAGCGCACGTTTTTGGCATCGCGCTCCATCAAGACCACGCCCAGATATTCTTCCAGCGCCTTGAGGGCCATGCTCAGCGGTGGCTGCGTGATGCACAGGCGCTGGGCAGCGCGGCCAAAGTGACACTCTTCGGCCAGCACCACAAAATAACGAAGCAAATGGGTTTTCATCAAGATGGCATCTTGCATCTGCCCCATCTCGTTGCAGTCCTTCTTTCTCAAAGGGATCACCCGCCAAGGCCTGCTTGCACTCAGTACGATCTGGGCAGGCCCAGCACTTTTTCGGCGATGAAGTTCAGAATCATTTGCGGACTGACAGGGGCCAGGCGCGGAATCCACGATTCACGCATATAGCGCTCCACATGGTATTCCTTGGCATAGCCCATACCGCCGTGCGTGAAGATGGCCGTCTCGCAGGCCTTGGCGCAGGCCTCGGCCGCCAGGAATTTGGCGGCATTCGCCTCGGCTGCGCAGGGCAGGCCCTTGTCATAGAGAAATGCGGCTTTCTGCACCATTAAGTGTGCGGCCTCAAGCCCCATCCAGGCCTGGGCCAGAGGGTGTTGAATGCCCTGATTCATGCCTATGGGCCTCTCAAAAACCACGCGCTCCTTGGCATATTGCGTGGCCCGCGCGAGCGCCGCGCGGCCCAGGCCAACGGCTTCTGCAGCTATCAAGATCCGCTCTGGATTCAAGCCGTGCAGGATGTAGGAGAAGCCTTTATCTTCCTCCCCCACCCTGTCCTCCACCGGAATGCGCAGCCCGTCGATGAACACTTGGTTGGAATCCACACATTTGCGCCCTAGCTTGTCGATCTCGCGTACCTCCACGGTACTGCGATCCAGATCGGTATAAAACAGGCTCAGCCCTTCTGTACCGCTGGATTCCTCCACAGCTTTGGTGCGCGCCAGCAGCAGGATTTTATTGGCCACTTGCGCGGTGGAAATCCAGACCTTTTGACCATGCACCACATAGTGACCCCCATCGCGCACGGCGCGAGTTTTGAGCTTCAGGGTGTTGAGCCCGGCATCGGGCTCGGTGACACCAAAACAGGCCTGATCCTTACCGGCAATCAACGGCGGCAGCCAGCGCTGCTTTTGCTCCTGTGAGCCAAACACCACCACCGGGTGCAAGCCAAAGATGTTCATATGTACGGCCGACGCCCCCGACAACCCCGCCCCCGTAGCTGCGATGGTGTGCATCATCAGCGCGGCTTCGCCAATGCCCAGACCAGCTCCGCCGAAAGCTTCCGGCATGGCAATGCCCAGCCAGCCGGCCTCTGCCAAGGCTTGGTGAAAGGCATGGGGGAAGCCACCCTCGCGGTCACGCTCCAGCCAGTAGTCGGCATCAAACGGTGCGCAAACACGTTCGATGGCTTGGCGAATCTGTTCTTGCTCAGGGCTCCAGAGAAAGTCCATATCTCACTCTCTTTCCAATTCAATGCCTTGGTTCAACGCCACACCAGCGCGGGGGTTCTCCATAGGGGGCTAGATCACCAGCAGCCGGATTGGCGTATCGCTGGTTGCACGGAACACATGCATGCTGTCTGCTGGAAAAAAGCAGGTAGCAGGCCTGTTCTATGCCAGGGTGGGCATGGGGCAAGGTGCAGCCTCCTTTTTCCAGCGCATCTCCATGTGCTTCGCCCCCACATTGAAGTAACGCCATGTACCTGACATTCACCACATGCTGGACGGATCAAGCATTCAAGTCCAATTGCTTTTAGTCGCTGAATAATTCATTTTCCGAATCATTCAACGGTCTGGCTCAGGCCCTGAGCACAGGCGCAATATGCAAGGGTATGGTCACCGGCCCGTCGTTGATCAGCTGCACCTGCATGTCGGCAGCGAAGCGGCCTGTAGCCACATCGGGGTGCAAGGCCCGGGCACGCTCCACCAGGTAGTCGTACAGGCGCTCGCCATCCGCAGGTGCTGCCGCACGCGTGAAACTGGGACGGTTACCGCCGCTGCAGTCAGCTGCCAGCGTGAACTGGCTCACGATGAGCAGGCCGCCTGCGGTGTCCTGGAGGCTGCGGTTCATCTTGCCCGCCTCATCAGAAAAAATGCGCAGCTTGAGCAGCTTGGCCAGCAGCTTGTCGGCTTCGGCCTCCGTGTCTGCACGCTCGGCGCAAACCAGGGCCAGCAAGCCAGAGCCTATGCGGCCTACGGTCTGGCCGTCGATTTCCACGCGCGCCTCACGCACGCGTTGCAAGATACTCATCATGTGGATTGCCGGGAAGAAGTGATGTCGGCCGCATCGGCCAGTTGGGCAGCCTCTATGGCTGTCGCCATGCCCAGGGGCAGCAACTCGATACGGGCATAAAGACCGGGAATGGCCTGAAGCAGCTCGCCTTCCAGCGCGGTGCGCAGCCTGGCCGCGCGGCTCACGCTCCATTCGCCGGGCACATGCATGTGCAGATCGGCAAAGCTGCGCTCGCCGGCCTGCCGGCTGGAAATGTTGTCGAACACCACACCGGGCTCGCGCCGTGCAAAGTCGCTGAGGATGCTGTCGATCCTGAGTCTTTGAGGAGCATCCAGCGCCTGGTCCATCAGACCCTGGGCCGATTGCCAGACCAGTTGCAAGCCCTGCCAGAAGATATGCACGGCCACGGCCAGAGCCACGGCCGCATCCAGCCAGAGCCAGCCCGTGAGTGCCGCCGCGATCAGACCTGCGACCACGCCCGCCGAAGTCCAGACATCGGCCAGCAAATGCCTGGCATCGCCCGCCAAGGCCATGGAGCGGTGGGCGCGTGCCGAGCGCAGCATGAGCAGGGCCAGGCCACCATTCAGGGCCGTGCTCAGCAGTGACAGCAGCAGGCCCCAGCCCAGCTGCTCCAGCGGCTGGGGACTCCATAGCCGCGAGGCTGCAGCCCAGGCGATGGCCAGGCTGGCTCCAATGATGAGAATGCCCTCGAAGCCTGCAGAGAAGTACTCGGCCTTGTAGTGACCATAGGGATGGCCGGTATCGGCAGGCATCTTGGCCACGGTGACCATGGTCAGCGCAAAAACTGCGCCTGCCAGATTGACGAATGCTTCCAGCGCATCGGACAGCAGCCCCACCGAGCCCGTGAGCCACCAGGCCAGGGTCTTGAGCACAATGGTCAGCAGTGCCACCACGATGGACAGGCGCAGCAGCTTTTGCGGAGCCATCCAGGCGGGGACCTGGGTCTCGGTAAGGGATGGAGTCAAAGCGGGCATGGGCGGGTTCAGATCATTCAGATCAAGCCTTGGTCAGGCAGGCTCGGCTATTCAATGGCGCGCTTTGCAGAGCAGCTCCAGCATGCTTTCACAGAATTCTTGCCTTGACGCTCTTGCCCTTGATACGGCCCTGATTCATGCGCGCCACCGCCTGCTCGGCAATGCCGCGCTCCACGGCCACATAGGTCGAATAGTCGTTGACGCTGATCTTGCCAATCTGCTCGCGCGCATAGCCAAAGTCCGCGCACATGGCTCCCATCACATCGCCGGCGCGAATTTTTTCCTTGCGCCCGCCAATGATTTGTATGGTGGCCATCGCAGGGCGCAGTGGCTCCTCGCTTTGCGCCTTGAGTTCGGCCAGTGGCTGCCATTCGGACTCCCGCCCCTGCATTTGCTCGATCCTGCCGACCAGGCCCATTTCATCAAGACTTGCCAGGCTCAGCGCAAGCCCCGTGGCATCGCCCCGACCCGTTCGGCCTATGCGATGCACATGGATTTCAGGATCGGGCGTCACCTCCACATTGATCACCGCAGCCAGGCTGCTGATGTCCAGCCCGCGCGCCGCCACATCCGTGGCCACGAGCACCGAGCAGCTGCCGTTCGCGAACTGCACCAGCACCTCGTCGCGTTCGCGCTGCTCAAGCTCGCCGAACAAGGCCAGAGCGCTGAAGCCCTGGGCCTGCAAAACCGCGACCAGGTCACGGCATTGCTGCTTGGTATTGCAAAACGCAATCGAGGATTGGGGGCGGAAATGCAGCAGCAATTGGGACACCGTGTCCAGGCGCTGGTCTTCCGTGACTTCATACCAGCGCTGCTCTATCTTGTGCGTGTCGTGCTGGGCCTTGACCGTCACGCGCTGCGGATCGCGCATGAAGCGCTGAGCCAACTGACCGATCCCCTCGGGGTAGGTGGCCGAGAAAAGCAGGGTCTGGCGCTCTTTCGGACATTGGCGGATCACGGTTTCCATATCGGCCATGAAGCCCATGTCCAGCATGCGGTCGGCCTCGTCCAGCACCAGGGTGTTGACCGCAGCCAGGTCCAGCGCCTGACGCTCCATCAGGTCCATGACGCGCCCTGGCGTGCCGACCACGATATGAGCGCCATTTTCCAGACTGGCGATCTGGCCGCGCGAAGGCACGCCGCCATAGACCGTGACCACCTTGATGTTGTCGTGCGCGCGGGCCAGGCGGCGGATCTCCACGGCCACCTGATCGGCCAGCTCACGCGTGGGGCATAGCACCAGGGACTGCACGGCGAACCAGCGTGGATTGAGCCGGCTCAGCAGCGCCAGGCCAAAGGCTGCGGTCTTGCCACTGCCCGTGCTGGCCTGGGCAATCAAGTCCTGGCCGCGCAAGGCCAGAGGCAGACTGGCCGCCTGTATGGCCGTCATCTGCGTATAACCCAGTTGCTGAAGATTGGCCTGCATGGAGGGCGACAGGCCCAGACCTGCAAAGTTCTGACCGGGAGTGGAAGCGCTTGAATTCATGGAAGGAGATTATCCAGGGCAATCAAAGCCTATGCCGCTTCAACAGCAAGCCGTCTCACGAATCGCCGCAGCAGCGGCTGTACCCCGGGGAAGCGGCTCGGCCGCTCAGGAGGATCCACATCTCAGCGACAATATTGCATGGTTTTGCCTCATCCCCCCTCGCAGGCCAATCCGGCCGGCACCACTTCGCACACCTGCCCGCAAAGCGCGCTGGCCCATGTTCAGCAGCTGTACCGCGAGCAGATCGAGCATTTGCGCTCAGCCATGCAGCGCTTTGTAGCCGGAGAGACGCCGAATGGCGGCGCAGTGCATGCCTACTACCCCTTTGTGCGCATCCATACCAGCACCGTAGCACGCGCCGATACGCCGCTGGCCTACGGCTTTGTCGAAGGCCCTGGCACGCACGAAGCCACACTGACCCGGCCCGACCTGTTCGCCAGCTACTACGAGGAGCAGTTCCGCCTGCTGATCAGCAGCCATGGCGTACCGCTGGAGGTCGGTCTGAGCGACAAGCCGATACCGATTCACTTCTCGTTCGCCGAAAACGACCATATAGAGGGATCGCTGTCGCGCGAACGGCGCACACTGATGCGTGACGTGTTCGACCTGCCTGACCTGGAAGCCATGGACGACGGCATAGCCAACGGCACCTGGCGCCAGCAGCCCGGCGAGGCCTTGCCGCTGTCCCTGTTCACGGCGCCGCGCGTGGACTATTCGCTGCACCGCCTGCGCCACTACACGGGTACCCAGCCCGAATGGTTCCAGAACTTTGTGCTGTTCACCAACTACCAGTTCTACATCGATGAATTCATCCGCCTGGGCCATGCCGAGATGGCCAAGCCAGACAGCGAATACATCGCCTTCATCGAGCCTGGCAACGTGGTCACGCGCCGCACGGGCCTCTCGGCAGAGGATGGTGACGATCTGGGCAGCCCTCCGCCGCGCCTGCCGCAAATGCCCGCCTACCACCTGGTGCGTGCCGACCAGAGCGGCATCACCATGGTCAACATAGGCGTAGGGCCAGCCAATGCCAAGACGATTACCGACCATATCGCCGTGCTGCGCCCCCATGCGTGGATGATGCTGGGCCACTGCGCAGGCCTGCGCAACAGCCAGCAATTGGGCGACTATGTGCTGGCCCACGCCTATGTGCGTGAAGACCATGTGCTGGACGAGGAGCTGCCGCTGTGGGTTCCCATCCCTGCTCTGGCCGAGATCCAGGTCGCCCTGCAGCAGGCCGTGGCCGATGTCACGCAGATGGACGGCACCGACCTCAAGCGCATCATGCGCACCGGCACCGTGGCCAGCACCGACAACCGCAACTGGGAGTTGCTGCCAGACAACCTGCCCCAGCGCCGCTTCAGCCAGAGCCGGGCCGTGGCCCTGGACATGGAGAGCGCCACCATTGCGGCTAATGGCTTTCGCTTTCGTGTGCCCTATGGCACCTTGCTGTGCGTGAGCGACAAGCCTTTGCATGGCGAGATCAAGCTGCCAGGCATGGCCAACCACTTCTACCGCGAACGCGTGGACCAGCATTTGCGCATCGGCATGCGCGCCATCGACATACTGCGTGAAGGCGGCAGCCAGCGCCTGCACAGCCGCAAGCTGCGCAGCTTTGCCGAGGTGGCGTTCCAGTAACAGGACGCGCCCTGGGCGTCACCTCACGCCGCTTCAGCCACCCGGATCAAATCCACGGCCTTCTCCGCAATCATGACTGTGGGCGCGTTGGTGTTGCCGCTGATCAAGCTGGGCATGATGGAGGCATCGACCACACGCAGGCCTTGCAGCCCATGCACGCACAGCTGGGCATCGACCACATCCATGGGGCCCGGCCCCATGCGGCAGCTACCTACGGGGTGGTAGATGGTGTCCGAGTTCTGGCGAATGAAGTGCTCGATCTGCGCATCGCTGCGCGCATGGGCGGACAGGGCCATCTCCTGCCCACCATATTCGGCCAGGGCTGGCTGCGCCATGATGGAGCGCAGACAGTGCACGCCCCGCACCATGCGCTGCATATCGTCGGGGTCCGAGTAAAAGCCCGGGTCCACAAGAGGCAGGGCCATGGGGTCGGCACTGGCCAGGCGCACACTGCCACGGCTTTTGGGCCTGAGCACGCAGACATGCACGGAATATCCATGGCCCCAAAGTGTCTTGCGCCCATGGTCGACCAGCTTGCCAGCCACCATATGCAGTTGCAGATCCGGCGCATTTTCTTCAACACTGCTGCGTATGAAGCCGCCTGCTTCGGCAAAGTTGGAAGTCAGCATGCCGGCACGCTGATTACGCCACTCGCGCGCCGCGCCCCAAAGCCTGCGGCCCCCACCCAGCGAGATGCCAAAGCTGTCCGTGAACTTTTCCCCTTCGGCCACGAGAATGGCGTCGGGATGGTCCTGCAAATGCGCGCCCACACCCGGCAAGTCGTGCAACACCTTGATCCCATGGGCACGCAAATGCTCGCCCGGCCCTACGCCCGAAAGCATGAGCACCTGGGGCGATAAAAAGGCTCCGCCGCACAGCAGGACCTCGCGGCGGCAGCGCATCTGGTGCAGGGAGCCGTTTTGTCGGTACTCCACACCCACGGCACGCCGGCCCTCGAACAGAATGCGCTGCACGCGGGCACCGGTTTCCACACGCAGATTGGGACGCATGCGATGGGGCTGCAGATAGGCCTTGGCCACATGGTGACGCTCGCCCTGGCGCTGAGTCACCTGGTACAGACCCACACCCTCCTGACTTGCTCCGTTGAAGTCTCGGTTTTCCTCGTAGCCAGCCTGGATGCAGGCACGCACAAAGGCACGGGACAAGGGGTTCGGGGCACGCAGATCGGCCACGTTGAGCGGGCCGCCAACCCCATGCCAGGCATCGGCCCCGCGCTCGTTGTTCTCGGCCCGCAAAAAATAGGGCAGCACACTGTTCCAGTCCCAGCCCGGATTGCCCTGAGCCGCCCAGCCCTCATAGTCGGCCTGCTGGCCGCGCACATAAATCATGGCGTTGATGGCACTCGATCCCCCGAGCCCCTTGCCGCGCGGCTGATGCCCACGCCGCCCGCCCAGGCCTGGTTGGGGCTCGGTAGCCTGCCCCCAGGCATGCAAGCCCAGCTTGGCAAGAACGGCCAGGCCTGCCGGCAGATGGATGAAGAGGCTTTTGTCCTCACCACCTGCCTCGATCAAGGCCACCTGCGTGCCAGCATCCTCGCTGAGCCGCGCGGCCAGCACCGAGCCCGCCGATCCTGCTCCGATCACAATGTAATCATGCATTTGCATCTCCTGATGCCTCGATTGCAACAGTCGCCCAGGCAGCGCGCCAAGCCAGAGCAAACCCGGTAGACATGGTATTTGCAGCTACCATCGACGCTATTTAACCTGTACAGGAGATTGGTAATCATGGCAATTCAAACCGTAGGCATCGTTGGCGCTGGCACCATGGGCAACGGCATAGCGCAGGCTTGCGCGGTTTCCGGCATCAATGTGGTCATGGTGGACATCTCCGAAGCCGCTGTGCAAAAAGGCCTGGCCACCGTGGCTGCCAGCCTGGACAGGTTGATCAAGAAAGAGAAGCTGACCGAGGCCGACAAGACGGCCGCCCTGGGCCGCATCCAGGTCTCCACCAGCTATGACGAACTCAAGTCCGCCAACCTGGTCATCGAGGCCGCGACCGAAAACCAGGAAATCAAGATCAAGATCCTCAAGCAGCTCGACGAAATGCTGGGCTCCGATGTGATCGTTGCCACCAACACCTCGTCGATCTCCATCACCCAGCTGGCCGCCGTCACGGGCCGCGCCGACCGCTTCATTGGCATGCACTTCTTCAATCCCGTGCCCATGATGGCGCTGGTGGAGATCATCGTCGGCCTGCAAACCTCGGACGCCACGCGCGATGCGGTCAAGGCCCTGGCCGAGCGCCTGGGCAAGACACCCATCATCGTCAAGAACGCACCGGGCTTTGTGGTCAACCGCATTCTCGTGCCCATGATCAACGAAGCCTTCTTCGTGCTTGCCGAGGGCCTGGCCTCGGCCGAGGACATAGACGCCGGCATGAAGCTGGGCTGCAACCAGCCCATAGGTCCCCTGGCCCTGGCCGACATGATCGGCCTGGACGTATGCCTGGCCGTAATGGAGGTCTACCTCAAGGAGTTCGGCGACAGCAAATACCGCCCCTGCCCGCTGCTCAAGGAAATGGTGGCCGCCGGCCGCCTGGGCCGCAAGAGCGGCGCAGGTGTTTACACCTACTGATTCGAGTCTCGCGCGGTCCTGTGCGCGACTGCCTTCCTCGAAGTGCTGGTCTAAGGTCTGCGCAGGAGACCGTCATGCAAATCAATACCCCTACGCCACCACCCGAAGGCTGCATCAGCTGCGAGGTGCGTGGCCATGTTCTGCTCATTGGCATCAACCGCCCGGCCAAGCGCAACGGCTGGACGCCGCCCATGTTCGAGCAACTGGCCCAGGCCTATACCCGCCTGGACGACGACCCCGAACTGCGTGTAGGCCTGCTGCACGCATTTGGCGAGCACTTCACGGCCGGACTGGACCTGCCCGTGATGGCCGAGTTTCTGCGTACCGGCAAGAAGGCCATTCCCTCGGGCCTGGTCGAGCCCCATGACTACGGCCTGACCGGCTACCGGCGACGCGCCAAGCCCATGGTCGCAGCCGTCAAGGGCATTTGTTTTACCGTAGGCATAGAGCTGATGCTGGGCGCCGACATCGTGATCGCGGCCGACAACTGCCGCTTTGCACAGATGGAAGTGCAGCGCTGCATCATGCCCACGGGCGGCGCCACGCTGCGCATGGCCGAGCGCGCAGGCGTGGGCAATGCCATGCTGCACCTGCTCACGGGCGACGAGTTCGACAGCGCCGAAGCCCTGCGGCTCAACTTTGTGCAGAAAGTCCTGCCCGCAGGCCAGGAACTGGCCGAGGCCATGCGCATTGCCGAGCGCATCTCGCAGCAGGCCCCACAGGCCGTGGTGGCCACACGGCTCAATGTGCTCAAGGCCATCGAGCTGGGCCAGGCCGCCGCCGTGGCCGACTTCATTCCCGTACAGCAGCGCCTGGCGAACAGCGAGGACGCGGCTGAAGGCGTGCGCTCCTTCGTGGAAAAACGCCCTGCGCAATTCACTGGCAGATAGGCCGCCCTCACCTTCCGCACTGAATTTACCGCCCCCGCCCGCAGTCTCCGGATTGCGGCTCTCTCAACTACATAAGGCCCACTGTTTATGCGTGCTTTTTTCACAGGCCGCTACCTGGCCCTTCTGGCAAGCTGTGGCGTCATGGTTTCAGCTCACGCCCAACAAACGCCCCAACCCAGCCTGCCCGACCCGGCGGCCACCACGGTTCAGGCCATGGGCTGGATGCAGGGCTTTCCGCCTGCACCGGACAAGCTCATCACCTTCGACAACCCGGTGGGCAACGCGTATCCGCGCTCACGCTGGACCTTCTCCCATATACGGGAGCTGGTGCCCACGGCCAATGTCTGGCGCGGCCCCGGCAACCCGGTCGCCCTGCCCCAGGCCCTGCGTGATCTGGATGGCGTTCGCTTCAAGGCCCTGGGCTCGGGCGAGGAGCTGAGCTTTGGCGAATCGCTGGCGCGCAATTACACCGACGGCATTCTCGTGCTCCACCAGGGCAAGGTGGTCTACGAGAAATACTTCGGAGAGCTCAAGCCCGAGCGCCCTCACATCGCCATGTCGGTGACCAAGTCCTTCGTGGGAACGCTGGCAGCCCTGCTCGCGCATGAAGGCAAGCTCGACCCCGAGGCAGCCGTCACCCGGTACCTGCCCGAGCTCAAGGACACGGCCTATGCGGATGCCACGGTGCGCCAGGTCATGGACATGACGATTGGCGTGCGCTATTCCGAAGCCTATGCCGACCCCAAGGCCGAGATCTGGGACTATGCGCGCGCCGGAGGCATGATCCCTCAGGGCCGCGACTATGCAGGGCCCAAGTCCTTCTACGAGTTCCTGCAGACACTGCAGAAAGAGGGGCCGCACGATCAGGCCTTTGCCTACAAGACCGTGAACTCCGAAGTCCTGGCCTGGATACTGCGCCGTGTCAGCGGCCAGTCCCTGGCCCAGCTTCTGTCCGAGCGCATCTGGAGCCATCTTGGCGCCGAGCAGGATGCCTTCTTCATGGTGGACCGCACAGGCACAGAGTCGGGCGGTGGCGGCCTCAACACCAGTCTGCGCGACCTCGCACGCTTTGGCGAGATGATGCGCAACAACGGGCAAGCCAACGGCCAGCAGGTGCTGCCCCGCGCCGTAATCGACGACATACGCACAGGCGGAGATCCCGCCAAGTTTGCCAAGGCCGGCTATGCCACCCTGCCCGGCTGGTCCTACCGCAACATGTGGTGGGTGTCGCACAATGCCCATGGCGCCTATTCGGCGCGCGGCATCCATGGCCAGACGATTTACATCGATCCCAAGGCAGAGATGGTCATCGTCCGCTACGCAGCCCATCCCGTGGCCGCGAATGCGGCCATAGACCCCCTGAGCCTGCCCGCCTACCAGGCCGTGGCCGAGACCCTGATGCGCAAGTAATAGAGCGACCCGAAAAGCGGGTTCTAAGAGCGTGTTTACGATCTCCTCGCGGCGCGCCAGTGTCTTTGCGGGATGGGATACGAGGCGCGACACCGCAGCAATAGCTGTGCTATTGCGAGGATTCGCAACGCTGTAGACCGCCCGCAAAGGCACTGGCCCGAAGGGTTGGAGCGAAATCGGGCGATTTCTTCGCACTGGCCCTTGCTTGCACCTCGGTGCAAGCTGCGGCCCATCGACTCAAACTCATCCCGATTGCGCTCCAACGCACCTGCGTAGAGATCGTAAACACGCTCTAAGACCCCGATTCACGCGCGGCTTGCACTACGCGCTGGCGCAGCCACCGGCTGGAAGCGTCATTGTGGAAGCGCTCATGCCAGTGCTGCTTGACCGCATAGGTCGGCAAGGCCAGCGGCGGCGGCAGCACCTGGATATTCATGCGCTCTTTTGCAAGCTCGGCAAAGCGCAGCGGCACCGTGGCGATGAGCTCGGTCTCCTCGACGATGCGGGCCACGCTCATGAAACCCCTGACCTCCAGGGCCACCTTGCGCGAGATCTGCAACCGCCTGAGCGCCCGATCGATCAGGTCTTCATGACCCGTGCCCAGGGTGAGCACATTGATATGCATCTCGGCCGCAAACTGCTCTTTGCTAATGCGTGAGCGGATGCGCGGGTGCTCCTGGGCTGCGATACAGACAAAACTCTGCTGAAACAGCACCTGCTGACGATAGCCCGCATCAAGCTGTGGCATGAAGCCCACCGCAAGATTGACGCTCCCATCCTCCATGCGTGCAGCAGTGTCGGGCGCAATCATCTCCACCGAGACCGATAGCGTGGGCGACTCGCGCGACACGGCCCGGACGATGCCCGGCAACAGCACGGACTCGCTGATATCGGTCATGCAAATCCTGAAGCGCCTCACCGATGCCCTGGGATCGAACTCATGGCCTTGATCGCGCGCGCCTTCGAGCTTGGCCGCGATATCGCTGACCACGGGCAGCAGGTACTGGGCCCGCGCCGTGGGCAGCATGCCCTGCGAGGTACGCGTGAACAGCGGATCGCCAAAGTAGCTCCGCAGTTTGCCCAAAGCCGTGCTGGCAGCCGCCTGGGACATGCCAAGACTCGCTGCCGCACGGCTCACGCTGGCCGTGTTGTGTATGGCCTCAAAAACCCTGAGCCATTCGAGATCGAGCTGCGCCATCGGTTGAATTATCAAAAAACTTGATAAACATCATCTTATATACAGATTGACAGAAGCAGTGCACAAAAACAAACAATCAGGCACTTTCACAAGTCCCGGCCGCAATGCGCCTGGCCGGCGTCCGCATCGGACCTGACGATTCAATCAAGGAGACAAATATGCGCCTTTCCCTCACCAAGACAACCGCGGTCTTTCTGACCGCACTTACGGCCTGGGCAGGTTTGAGCCCGGCCCTCGCCCAGCCGGCCGCCTGGCCGCAAAAACCCATACGTCTGCTGGTGGGCTTTCCTGGCGGCTCCACGCCTGACATGGCGGCACGTGCGATTGCGCCCAAAATCTCCGAGCAGCTCAAGGTACCCGTCATCATCGAGAACAAGCCTGGCGCCTCGGGCAATATCGCCACCGACCAGACGGCCAAGTCCTCGGACGGCCACACCTTTGGCATCGTCATCAATGGCAACCTGACCTCGGCCAAGATGCTCTACCCCAAGCTGCCCTACGAGCCAGCCAAGGACTTCAGCTATATCAGCCTGATAGGCACGGCACCGCTGATCCTGCTGTCACGCAACGGTCTGCCCGCAGGCAAGGAGTTCTTCAGCACGGCCGTCCAGAACGCCAGCCGTCTCAACTACGGCTCCGTGGGCAACGGCTCGGTCGCCCACCTGGGCATGGAGTTGCTGGCCGACAAGGTGCCCGGCCTCAAGCCCACCCATATTCCCTACCAGGGCAATACGCATGTGATCACGGCCCTGATCGCCAAGGAGATCGACATGGCCCTGATCCCTCCCGGAATTGCCCTGCCCCAGGCAAGCGCCGGCAAGGTCCAGGCCATTGGGGCCACTTCGGAAAAGGCCAGCGAGATCGCGCCCGGCATTGCACCGCTGTCGGACCTGGGCATCAAGGGGTTCAATCTTGAAGTCTGGACGGCCATGGTGGCGCCCAAAAACCTGCCCCCGGCCGATCAGGAAAAAATGGTCCGAGCCGTACAGACGGCCCTGGGCGATGCCGGGGTCAGGAAGCAGTTGGTCACCGCAGGCTGGCAAGCCCCGGACACACCTTCCCCGGCTCAGTTGCAGACCTTGATAGAGCGTGAAACCCAGCTCATGAAAAGCATCATCGACAGCCACCAGATCCGACTCGACTGAGCGGCATTACAGGACTCCCCCATGTCTTCTCCCTCCTCAGGCTTTGTTGTTGAGCCAGCCAAGAACGTGGCCGTTCATGGCGAATACGATGTCGTCGTCATCGGCGGCGGCCCCTCGGGTATTGCGGCTGCGGCCAGTGCAGCCAGAAACGGCGCCCGCACGCTGCTGATCGAGAGCTATGGTTTTCTGGGCGGCATGGGAACTGCCGGAGGCGTGACCAACCTTGCTGGGCTGTACGGCATCAGAAACGGCGTCATGCAGCAACTGGTGCATGGCGTGGTCGATGAGCTGATGGAGCGCATAGAGTGGCTGGGCGGCCTGAACCAGCCCCAGGACGGCATGCAGGGCCGCATACGTGTGCGCTCCTACGACATTTCGGCCTACAAATGCGCGGCCGATGCGCTGCTGCTAGAGCATGGCGTGGAATTGCTGTTCCACGCTCAGGCCAGGGCCGTGAGCCTGGCCGATGGCCGAATGGACAGCCTGCTTGTGGAAACCAAATCCGGGCGCAAGGCCATACGGGCACGGGCCTTCATAGACTGCACGGGCGATGGCGATGTCGCAGCCCAGGCCGGTGTGCCCTTCGAGGTCGGCGACGGCCAGGGCAGCGGCCTGTTCCCGACCACCATGTTCCGCGTGGGCAACGTGGATGCGGCTTCTGCCCTGGCTGCGATTGGTGACTTCAAGGCCATCAACGACTATATGCGCCAGGCCCAGGAAAGACATCCGGGGCGCTATGTTTTCCCACGCGATGGAGCCATCGTCCGTCCCCAGCTCAATCCTACGGAATGGCGCGTGAACGTCACCCAGATCAAGAATGCACAGGGCAAGGCCATGAACGGCGTGGATGCCGTGGAGCTCAGTCAGGGCGAGATAGAAGGCCGCCGCCAGATCGCCAGCTATTTCGAATTCCTGCGTGCCGAGGTTCCGGGCTTTGCGAACTCCTACATCATCGAGATCGCTCCCCAGGTCGGCATACGCGAGACGCGCAGAATCTGCGGCCTCTATCAGTTGAGCCGCGACGACATAGAGAACTCCGCGCGCTTCGAGGACACGGTAGGCATCAACGCCTGGCCCATGGAAATGCACCAGGACGGACGCGTGGACTGGGTGTTCCCCAAGTCCGCTCAGCGCGCCTACAACGACCTGCCCTGGCGCATGCTCGTCCCCCTGGGCATCTCCAACCTGCTGGTGGCAGGGCGCTGCGCATCGGCCACCCATGAAGGTCAGTCCGCAGCCCGGGCCAGCGGCGGCTGCTTTGTGATGGGGCAGGCTGCGGGCACGGCCGCAGCCATGTTCAAGGACACGCCGTTTGCAGAAATTTCCGTACCGGCCCTGCAACAGCGACTCATCGCCGATGGCGCCTACATAGAGCGCTAAAAGTCTTCTGTACGCCGTTGCTCTGCCTGGCCGCAGCCTGCCTGCGGCCAGCGGCTTCGCGCCCTCCCGTTTCCCCCGAGTATTTTCAAAAAGACATGCAGTTCTATCAGAATGGCTTCTATCCTGGCGACCCCGCGATTCGCAACCAGGGCCGTCAAGCACCCGCCCTGGGCGATGAGTATGACGTGGTCATCGTGGGCAGCGGCCCCACGGGCCTGACCCTCGCGGCCCAGCTGGCCGAGTTCAGCAGCATCAGAACACTGGTCCTGGAGCAAAAGAGCGGCCCTCTGGAAATCGGCCAGGCCGACGGCATCGCCTGCCGCTCCATGGAGATGTTCCAGGCCTTCGACTTCGCCGACAAGGTACTCAAGGAGAGCTACTGGGTCAACGAGACGGCGTTCTGGCGCCCGGACGTGCATGCGCCCCAGTCCATCGTGCGCAGCGGCCGCATCTACGACACCGAGGACGGGCTTTCCGAGTTCCCCCATGTCATCCTGAGCCAGGCACGCATCCATCAGTTCTTTCTGGACCGCATGGCCCAGGCCCCAGCCGCCTTGCAGCCGCTGTACGACAGCCGGCTCACCGCCATGGAGCGCCAGCATGACGGCGTGCAGCTGGAGCTGGAAACCCGGACCGCACAAGGCCTGGAAAAACACCGGCTCAAGACCCGTTATCTCGTGGGCTGCGATGGCGCGCACAGCGCCGTGCGCCGGCATCTGGGTTATGCCATGAGAGGGGACTCGGCCAACCAGTCCTGGGGCGTGATGGACGTCTTGCTGTCCACCGACTTTCCGGACATACGTCTCAAATGCGCCATCCACTCCAACAATGGCGGCAATATGCTCATCATCCCGCGCGAAGGCGGGCACCTGGTGCGCATGTACATCGAGCTCGACAAGCTGCAGGAAAACCAGCGTCTGGACCGCTCCACGGCCACCAGCGAAAAGCTCATCGAGGCCGCGCAAAACATCATGCACCCCTACCGCCTGGACATCCGCCAGGTCGCCTGGTGGTCGGTCTATGAGATAGGCCAGCGCATCTGCGACCGCTTCGACGACAGCCTCAGCACCGACGGCCTGCAGCAGGAGCCGCGCATCTTCATCGCAGGCGATGCCTGCCACACCCACAGCCCCAAGGCCGGCCAGGGCATGAATGTATCCATGCAGGACGGCTTCAATCTGGGCTGGAAGCTGGCCTCGGTGCTGCGCGGCCAGGCCAGATCCGAACTGCTTCAGACCTACTCGGCCGAGCGCAAGTCCATTGCCCAGGGACTCATAGATTTCGACCGCGAGTTCGCAAGGATGTTCAGCGAAAAACCCAAGCGCGCCGAAAATCAGGCAGCCCAAGGTGTGGACCCGCGCGAATTCCAGAACTATTTCGAGCGCAAGGGCCGCTTTACCGCAGGAGTGGAGACCTGCTATGCCCCCTCCATGATCACGGCGGACGCACGCCATCAGGAACTGGCACCGGGCCTGCGCATAGGCACGCGCCTGCACTCCGCGCCCGTGGTGCGCAGTCTGGACGGCAGGCCCATGCATCTGGGCCATGCGATCAAGGCCGATGGCCGCTGGCGCCTGATTGCTTTTGCCGACTACCGCCAGATGGATCGGGATGATTCCAAGCTGCGCGCCCTCATGCAGTATCTGGAGTCCGATGCGCAGTCGCCGCTGCGCCGCCTCACGCCTCAAGGCTGCGATGTGGATGCGGTCATGGAAGTACTGGCCGTTCTGCAGTCGCCACACCGCGAGCTCGATATGGTGGACCTGCCCGCCCTGCTTCGCCCCACCAAGGGCCGCTACGGCCTGACCGACTACGAAAAGGTCTACAGCATGGACGAGCGCCGGGGGCAGGACATCTTCGACCTGCGCGGGGTGAACCGCGATGCCGGCTGCATGGTCATCGTACGCCCCGACCAGCATGTGGCCGCCCTGTTCCCCCTGGATGCGCATGCGCAGATGGCCGAGTTCTTCAGCGGCATTTTCCAGGAGCCGCCACAGCCGCCCCTGCCCTGACCGGGCTACGCAGCAAGCCTCTGCCCATCGCCTAACTGACCAGAGAGGTGGCACGCGCACGTATACGCGACGGACCGGCCGACGACAGCTGCCCCAGCCCACATGGGTGCGCGCAAAGTGGGCCAATTCCGGCATGGGGTCGCGGCATAAGCCATGGCTGCAGCACCGGGCATGCAGACCCAGGTTTACCCCAGGTCTGATGAGCAAGCGCTGCAAGCCTGGGCTCAGCTTGGCCCGGCATCATGCCTGGACTGCGTTCACGAGTCCCTCATGAAAATTGCCTTGCTGTCCGACATCCACTCCAATCTTCAAGCCCTGCAAGCCTGTCTGGATCATGCCCAGGCCCAGGGCGCGCAGCAGTTTGCGCTGCTCGGCGACCTGATCGGTTATGGAGCCGACCCCGGACCCGTGCTCGACAAGGTCATGGCCTTGGTCGAGGCCGGGGCGGCCTGCGTGCGCGGCAACCACGATGAAGCCGCCCTCGCACCCAAGCCTGCCCCCAGAACGCTGGCCGAGCAAAGCGCGCAATGGACGGCACCGCAACTCGACGCACGCCAGCGCGCCTTTTTGCAAGGCTTGCCGCTGACCGCTCGCCTGGGCGCCAGTGCCCTGCTCGTGCATGCAAGCGCCGACAGCCCCGGTCGCTGGCACTACGTGCTCGACGCGAATGCTGCCGAACGCAGCCTGGACGCGGCCACGCTCATGGACCCGGCCATACGCTACGTATTCAGCGGCCATGTGCATGAGCAGGCCTTGTACTTTCTCACGCCCACGGCCAAGCTCATGCGCTTTGCTCCCCAGCCGGGCGTGGCCGTGCCCGTGCCGCCGCACCGCCAATGGCTGGCGCTGGTGGGCTCCTGCGGCCAGCCACGCGACGGCGATACGCGCGCCATGTACGCCCTGTTCGACGAGCAGGACGCCACACTGTGCTTTCACCGTGTGAGCTACGACCACATGGGCGCCGCCGCCGCCGTGCGCAGCACAGGCCTGCCGGCGCTTTGCGCCGACCGCCTGGAACAGGGCCTGTAGCGTCATGAAGCTGCTTGCCCCAGGCTCGGAAATCGATGGCTTCGTGCTGCACGAATGCCTGCACTCCGGCGGCATGGCCCATATCTACCGTGTGGGCTACGCCAATGCACAGGCCGACATGCAGCGCAGCTTTCCCATGGTCATGAAGATTCCACGCATGACCCTGCAGGATGGGGCCGAGAACATTGTGAGCTTCGAGGTCGAACTGGGCATACTGCCCCGGCTTTCGGGCTCGCATGTGCCGCGATTCGTGGCTGCAGGCGATCTGCTGCGTCTGCCCTATCTGGTGATGGAATATGTACCCGGGCAGACGCTGCAGCACTGGCTGGAGCAGCATCCCGTCGAGGCCAGGGATGCAGCCACCATCGCGCGCATGGGCAGCGTCATGGCCATTGCTGCGCACAACATCCACCAGCAAAACGTCTGCCATCTGGACATCAAGCCCGCCAACATGCTGCTGCGCCCCGATGGCAGCGTGGTGCTCCTGGACTTTGGCCTGTCCTGCCATGCCCACTACCCCGACCTGCTGGCCGAGGAAATGCGCAAGGCTGTGGGATCGCCGACCTGGATGGCGCCCGAACAGGTGGTGGGCGTGCGCGGCGACTTGCGCAGCGACATCTTCGCCCTGGGTGTGGTGCTCTATGAAATGGCCACGGGCGAGTTGCCGTTTGGCGCACCCGTCACCAGCGGCGGCCTGCGCCAGCGCCTGTGGATGACGCCTGCGCCGCTACGCCAGCACCGTCCCGATCTGCCCGAGTGGCTGCAGGAGGTGATTTTGCGCTGCCTGGAGCCCGAAGCCGCCCAGCGCTACCCCACGGCAGCGCATCTGGCCCTGGACCTTTCCAACCCCGACCAGGTGGTCACAGGCGAGCGCGGACGGCGCCTGCGCGGGCCGGGCTTCAAGACTCACTTCAAGCGCTGGATCAAGGCAGCAGGCATGCACTACCAGCCCAGCCCTCTGCCAGCACAGCAAATAGAGCAGGTGCCCATCGTCATGGTGGCCATTCCCCACGAGGATGTGAGCGATGCCACGCTGTACTCGCTGCGCGAGGCCGTGGCCCGCTCGCTTGGCATACGCCCCGGCGCGCGCCTGGCCTGTGTGAGCGTGATCTCGCCGGCCTCCAGCAGCAACGCCAGCCATGAGCACAGCGAAACCATGGCGCACCGCAAGCACCGCGCTCGTCTCAGGCAATGGGCTGCGGGCCTGGATCTGAGCAACCACAGCGCCAGCTTTCATGTGCTCGAGGCCTCGGACGTAGCCCAGGCCCTGATCCGCTATGCCGAAGCCAATCGCGTCGGCATGATGATTCTGGGTGCCGCCACCCACGGCCTGCAGTTGCAGCGTTTCATCGACACGATTCCCATACGCGTGGCCCGCGATGCGCCCTGCACCGTGATCCTCGTCAAGCAGCAACTGCCCTTCAGCGCCTTGGGAACAACGCAAGCCACGGCCTCTTCTCCCATCGAGGAGTGATGGTTACAGGCCCCAGCCCATGGCAGGCATACGACAATCCGGCCCCATGAAGACCCAACACCCCAAGGAACACCCGTTTGCCGCGCTCACGCCCGACTGCATACTGGACGCATTGAGTGCCGTCGGCCTGGAGCCTGACGGACGGCTCACGGCCCTGAGCTCCTATGAGAACCGGGTCTATCTGGCCCATCTTGACTCGGACGACAGGGTGGTCGCCAAGTTTTACCGCCCGGACCGCTGGAGCCGCGCCCAGCTCGCGGAAGAGCACGACTTTGCACAGGAGCTGGCCGATAGTGAAGTCCCCGTGGTTGCACCGCTGACGCTGCAGGGCAGCAGCGTGCATGAGCATGCGGGCTTTCTTTTCAGCGTCAGTCCCTGGCGCGGCGGGCGCAGGCCCGAGCTCGACGACTATGAGGTACTGGAATGGATAGGCCGGTTCCTCGCACGCATACACAGCGTGGGCTCGGCCAGACCGTTCGGCGAGCGCCCCCGCCTGGATCTGCAAAGCTTTGGCTCGGAGCCCATGCAATGGCTGCTCGAGCAGCAGTTGATCCCAGCCGAAGTGCGCTCGACCTGGCAGACGGAATGCCAGAAAGCTCTTGATTTGATAGCTGAAGGCACTTGCCAGCAAAGCGGTTTAGGGCTATTCAACCTAAATCAGGCACAGCATCTGCGCCTGCATGGCGACTGCCACCCCGGCAATGTGCTGTGGACGCCGCTGGACGCAGAAGGCCGGGGCGGCCCCCACTTCGTGGACCTCGACGATGCGCGCATGGGCCCGGCAGTGCAGGACCTGTGGATGCTGCTGTCCGGCGATCGCGCCCAGCGCACCCAGCAACTGAGTGCCCTGCTCGAAGGCTACGAGCAGTTCAGGCCCTTCGACCGGCGCGAGCTGGCCCTGATCGAGCCGCTGCGCACGCTGCGCCTGATCCATTACAGCGCCTGGCTGGCCAGGCGCTGGGATGATCCCATTTTCGCCATCAACTTCCCCTGGTTCGGCAGCCCCGATTACTGGCGCGGCCAGGTCGCCATGCTGCACGAACAGATCGAGGCCATGCAGGAAGCACCTTTGTTTGTTTGATATGGCTTCCTGAATCGCTTCGCGCCTTCCCTTCGAAGGCGAAAGTCAGCCTCGCTGCGGAGCAGCTCTTGCTCGTCAAGAAACGTATCAACCTCCTGCACCTGATCAAGTCTGCCTATGCAGAAATGTCTTGTACACGACATTAATTTTCAGGGATTGTGCCCTCACAAGGATGGCAGCGCTTTTCGCCGCATGCTGGTCTAGACTTTGCTGTTTTTCTTTACAGCGCATTTTTCTTGCAAAGATCCAGACCGGCACCTGCTCATGTCTTTTCTTCCACCTCGGTCATCGCATCTGCCCCAGACACTTCGCCCGCCCCCGGCCGTGCAGAAGGTGCTTGTCGTAGACGACGTTCCTGGCAATGCCAGCGTCATACGCAGTGTGCTGCATGACCTGGGGGACGTGCTCATTGCCAACCATGGGATGCAGGCTCTCGAGCTGGCCCGCGAGCACCAGCCGGACCTGATTCTGCTGGACGTGAAAATGCCAGAGATGGATGGCTTCGAAGTCTGCCGCCGTCTCAAGGCCGACCTGGCGACCGCCCAGATTCCGGTGATCTTTCTCACCGCGCAGATCGAGCTGCACTGCGAGGAGCTGGGCCTGAACCTGGGCGCCGTGGATTTTGTGACCACGCCATTTCGCGCCCCTGTGCTGCGCGCACGTGTGCGCAACCATCTGGAACTCATGCGCCAGCGCCAGGTCCTGGAGCGCCTGTCGCACAGCGATCCGCTGACGGACCTGGCCAACCGGCGCTTTCTCGACGCCCAGCTCGGGCGAGAATATCTGCGCCTGCAGCGCCTGGAACAGCCGCTGTCCCTGATCATGATCGACGTGGACTTCTTCAAGGCCTACAACGATCATTACGGCCATCTCGCCGGGGACGATTGCCTGGTGCGCCTCGCCCGGGCCTTCTCCGAGGTTCTGCAAAGGCCTGGAGATTTGCTGGCCCGCTATGGCGGAGAGGAATTCCTGTGCCTGCTGCCGCATACCGATCTGGAGGGTGCGGTACAGGTGGCACAAGGCCTGCTCCGCACCGTGCGCGACCTCGGTCTGCCACATGAGTCATCGCCGCATGGCGGCATTCTGAGCGTGAGTCTGGGCGTGGCCAGTGCAACGCCTTCGCCATCGAGCAACGCCCAGCAGTTGGTGGCCCTGGCCGACCATCGCCTGTACCAGGCCAAACGGCAAGGCCGTGACCAAGTGGTGTTCGAGTAACTGCGTTTTCAACCCCTCGAGCACACCAAGCTGAGCCCAGCCCGTACACGAGAGACAAGCTCAGCCGGCAACCTGGTTTTGCGACAAGACGCCTTTGAAGAAGCCGCTGGCGCCTGGACTGCCGACAGCAGTCAAAGATCGCTGCGCCCCATAAAGGGATCGCTCCAGCCATGCTGCCCCGTCTCCACACGGCCCGCAAAGCGGCGCGCATAGTCAGGCATCTCGGCGCAACTGACTACAAAGTCATACCAGCGCGCGCTGTCTGACAGGTCCCAGTGCAGCTCGCCCATGCCTCCAGGGGCCACCGTGATGCGCCAAGGGCCATCTTCGCGGTAGGCCCTGGCGCGCACGGTGAACCGAGCCTCGGTCCGGCCTGCATTCATGAGCTTCAGATAGATCTTGCCTCCCGCAATGTCATAGCACACACGCACTTCGGGATCGGGCTGGCCTGCCCTGGTCATGGCATCGCCGGAAAACCTGCGGTGATAGCCGTTGGGCCCGAGCACCCAGAGGTCGTACTTTCCGACCTTGTCCGCTGCCTTCCAGGTATCGCTGAGCTGTTTGCCAGCCTCGACCATGAAGCGGCGCGGCACACGGCCCAGGTTGAGCTTGTCATAAACGTGGAACACGCCGGCCTGGGAGCCGCTGTTGGCGAAGATCAGCGTCACCTGCCCCGTGAGCTGGTCCACGCGTGCGCTGGTATGCAACTCATAGGGCAAGGCGCGCGAAGGACGCACCCCCGTCGGCTGCTGCGGCAGTTGCTGCAGCTCGGGCCGGGCCACCTGGGCCAGTGCCTCCTGGGCATAGCGCAGCTCATCGGCCTCACTTCTGTTCCGACGCCCAGGCAAGGGAGCCAACTGCTCGTGATTGGGAGAGGTGAAGTTGAAGGCCGAGGTGAGATCACCAAACACGGCACGCCTGTAAGGCGAGATATTGCCCTCTGCCACGCCGAAGCGGGCTTCCAGGAAACGCAGCACCGAAGTGTGATCGAACTGCTGGGAATTGACCCAGCCGCCACGGCTCCAGGGCGAGATCACATACATCGGCACACGCGGCCCCGGGCCATAGCAATCGCCGTCGGCCGCAGGCATGGCGGTGCCCTCGGCCGCCGCATGGGTGTAGTACTCGCAGGAGAGATCGTCCTTGGACAACGTGGTCTTGCCATGGATCAGGCCACTGGCCATGTCCAGCGAAGGAGCACAAGGCGGCGGCATGTGATCGAAGTAGCCATCGTTCTCATCGAAGTTGATGAACAGCACGGTCTTGCTCCAGACCTCGGGGTTGGCCGTGAGCGCATCCAGCACCTCCTGGATATACCAGGCGCCCTGCACGGGGCTCGAGGGGCCCGGATGCTCGGAGTATTCGGCCGGAGCGATGATCCAGGAAACCTGGGGCAGCCGGCCGGCCAGGACATCGGCCTTGAAGCTGCCCAGCAGACCGCCATCGGGCATGGTATTGGCAATGCCCTTGTACAAGCCCTTGCCGTCCGAAGCCCGATCGTAGGCCGGGCAGGTGCTCTGGTCATGGAATACGGGCTTGCCCGAATCCAGATTGGCTTGACGGTATTGCCTGAAGCCGACCAGCGGATTGTCCGTGAAGTTATCGGGCATGTACTGGTAGACCAGCCAGCTCACGCCGGCCGCTTCCAGGCGCTCGGGATAGGTCTTCCAGCGGTGGCTGTCGTTGACATCCGAGCCCGATCCAAGCCAGTCGCGCGCGTTGTTGACCACCACACCACGATCGCCCACATTGGCGCCGTTCGTTCCCGTCCAGTGGAACAGGCGGTTGGTGTTTGTGCCACCATGCAGCGAGCAAAAGTACGCATCGCACAAGGTGAAGGCATTGGCCAGCGCGTACTGAAACGAGACTTCCTGCTCCTTGTAATAGCCCATGGACTGGGGCTCCTTGGAAGCCGGCCAGCGGTACATGCGTCCCTTGTCCCAGGCATCGCGTGCATCGATCCAACTGTGCGGCGTTCCCGAGACGCGCTGGGCATTGCCCCGGGTCTGATCCAGGTGGTAGGGAAGAATCACCTTGCCTGTGGCATCGAGTTGCTGCAACACATTGAGCCCGTTGGGCACGGGTATCGTGAAACGGTCACCGAAGCCGCGCACACCGATCAAGGTGCCGAAGTAATTGTCGAATGAGCGGTTCTCCTGCATGAGGATGACCACATGCTCCACATCCTTGATCGTGCCCGTGCGATTGTTCGCCGGTATGGCCAGCGCACGGCGGATGCTGGGCGGAAACATGGACAGGGCGGCAGCGGAAGCACCGACACCAAGGCCGCTGGCGAGAAATCTGCGTCTGGAGGAAGACATCATTGGTCTGGAGGCAAAAGCGTATGGGAGCGAGAAACCGGTCAAGGCGCACAGCGCAGTTGCGGCGTCTTCTCATTGGGGTCTGTGGGACCGGTCGGCACAGTGGGCTCCTCGGGCTCGGGCTTGTCGCCGCCGCAGGCCGTGAGAGTGAGCGCCACACAAACGCCCAGCAGAACGTGGCGCCACAGCGCGGGTGCAAAAGCGTGAACAGTCTTCATATGGCAGGCAGCCTGTCGTCCGTGTATTGCGTCGTGCCCGCAGGCAGCGTGGCAATGGGCTCAGCGTCGCGCAGCAGCTTCAAGGGTGCAGACGGTTCTTGCCCCAGCTTCCAGGACCGCAGCACGCTGGCCTTGTCCTTGCCGGAGCTCGCCTGCATGCTGTGTATGGAGCCCGGCGCCTGCAGGGCCTGGCCTTCGAGATCCTCGCGCCCGGCCCAGGCATCGACACCCAGGTGCCTGAGCACCGTGGGCTGCACATCGGCCAGCGATGGCCGGGCATACAGCACCTGCAGATCCGCTGGCGCTGAAGCACCAGCCCCCGCCAGCGAAGCCATGGCCTGCATCAAGGCCGGATAGGACAGGCCACCGGCCTGCACCAGCAAGACCTTGCTCGCTGGCTGCTGAGAAATCACTGGAGGCGGCTTGATTTCGGGATCGACGGGATCCGTGGGAGCTGGGGGGCTGCTCTCGCCACCACCGCAGGCGAGCAACAGCGAAGAGGGCATGGCACTGGCGGCCAGCTTGCAGATGTTTTTTGGAGGCGGCACCTTGTTCTCCGTGGTCAGACTGAGTACCCACAGACCGATGGTCCGTGCGAAGTCTGGCCACCCATCTGCCGCACAGGAGATGAAGGATCAAGCCCCTATGCGTTGAATGAGGTGCGAGTATGCAAACCGGAGATGTCCCCGAGGTGACACCTGCATGCTGTTTTCATGACGGCAGCCTGCAGAAGGGGACAGGTCATCAAAGGAGTTAGGCCTCTAGCGCCCGTCCATCAAGCGCTTTCAGCTATCAAAAATGGATTAACCGGCGCACTCAGAACACTGGGCGGATTCAAGTCCAAGTGCAACAAAAGATCAATGCACGGATTCAGGCTGCAAAGCCAACTGGGCCAGGTGCTGTGCATAAACGTCTATGGGCTTGCGCCAACCCAGCGTCATCCTGGGCCGCCCATTGAGCTGGTCTGCGACCGCATCAAGCTGCTCCTGCGTGTAGCCACTGAGGTCGGTGCCTTTGGGGAAGTACTGGCGTAGCAGTCCATTGGTGTTCTCGTTGCTGCCCCGCTGCCAGGGGCTGTGCGGGTCGCAGAAGTACACCTTCATGCCTGTGTTCTTGGTGAGCTGGACATGCTCGGCCATCTCCTTGCCCCGGTCATAGGTCAAGGTCTGGCGCATGGGGCGGGCAATGCTGTTGAGTTTGTCTGTGAAGGCCTGCAGCACATGCGCTGCCGTCGCGGGATGGGGGTGGGGTAGCTTGACCAGCACCACCAGGCGTGTAGTGCGCTCCACCAAAGTTCCAAT
>NZ_AUCQ01000034.1 GCF_000429845.1 Comamonas composti DSM 21721 | reverse complement strand
GATGCTGCGCGGGGCGCCCGGGCGAGGTGCGTCAAGCAGACCGTCCAAGCGGTGTTCAACGAAGCGGGCGCGCCACTTGGAAACCGTTTGGGGTGTCACGCGCAGGCGAGCGGCAACCGCCTTGTTCTCCATACCGTCGGCACAACCCAGCACGATGCGTGCACGCAGTGCCTGCGCCTGTGCGGTCTTGCGCCGCAGGGTCAATGTCGTGAGTTGCTCGCGCTCTGCGTTGCTCAGCACGAGTTGCGCCTTGGGTCTGCCTCTCATGATCACCTCGTCGTGTTGCCACATTACATGATTGATCAATCGACAGACAATAAATTCAATGAATTTCCAACTCAGGACACTAGCTTCGCATCCCGGATGATCATATATGACACTTACTGAACAGATTTGGATGCGTCTGAGGCCACTTTTCCATGGCCTGTATGGGTGCTTTGCTTTGCAGTGCTGACTGCGGTAACTGGTGGTTGTACAAGGCCCCGTAGGGCAGCAGCATTTGCTCCAAGTCCTCGGCACTGTTGAAGTAGTGGGCCTTGAGAGCATCAGCAATTCGCCCATTGAAGCGCTCCACCACGCCCAGCGACCTGCCCGTCACCGCACGCACAGCCCTGCTTCAACTCCTGCGTATAGCGCGTGCGCACTGTCTTTTTCATTTCCGTTTTCCTCGCTTGTATTGAAACACTCAGCAAGGGATACGTTTTTCAGGAGCAAGGCCACCAACCGCGCCCGCACGGATAGCGTTTACCATGGCAAAATTTTGAAACATCTTCACAATCCCTTCGCCACAAACGTGGGCGACTGTGAACGTGTAGGCCTTCGTGACTGCAGTATGCAGCGCGCCCCCAAGACCTTGCATCAAGGAGTTATCCATGCCTTCTCCCCTCAAGCGCCTGCGTCCCCTGAGCACGGCCCTGCTGCTGGGCCTGGCCGGTCTATCTGCGTTTTCCACGGCCGTGGCCTGCACGCGCCTGGTCTTTCATGGCGACAGCGGCCAGGTGATCACGGCCCGCTCCATGGACTGGAAGTCCGACATTGTGAGCAATCTGTGGGTCATGCCGCGCGGTATGGAACGTACGGGCCAGGCCGGCCCCAACTCGCTACGCTGGACATCCAGGTACGGCAGCGTGATCACTTCGGGCTACGACATCTCAACCACGGACGGCGTGAATGAAGCCGGCCTCGCCGCCAATCTGCTGTGGCTGGTGGAGTCGCAATACCCGAATTTCGGCCCATCGAGCAAGCCCGGTCTGACAATTGCCGCCTGGGCGCAGTACGTGCTGGACAACTTCGCCACCGTGGAGGAAGCAGTGAAGGCGCTGGAGCAGCAGCCTTTCACCATCGTCACCGACAAGGTGCCCGGCGAGAACCGCCTGACCACGCTGCACCTGTCCATCTCGGACGCCAGCGGCGACAGTGCCATCGTCGAATACATAGGCGGCAAGCCGGTAATACACCACAGCCGCAAATACCAGGTCATGACCAACTCGCCGGTGTTCGAGCAGCAACTGGCGCTCAATGCCTACTGGGAAAAGATCGGCGGCCTGTCCATGTTGCCGGGCACCAACCGCGCAGCCGACCGCTTTGCGCGCGCCTCGTTCTATGTGAATTCCCTGCCCAAAAACCAGAGCCCGAATAAAACCCTGGCCAGCGTATTCAGCGTGATCCGCAACGTCTCCGTGCCTTATGGCATCACCACGCCCGAGGAGCCCAACATCTCCTCCACACGCTGGCGCACGGTGTTCGACCACCAGCGCAAGCTGTATTTCTTTGAATCGGCGCTCACGCCGAATACCTTCTGGGTGGATCTCAAGGCCCTGAACTTCGACGCCAAGAGCGGCAAGGTGCTCAAGCTCGACCTGGGCGCCGACCAGAGCCACACCTTCTCGGGCGATGCCACGCGCGAGTTCAAGCCCTCCAAGCCTTTCGAGTTCCTGGGCCTGTAAGCCGCTAGGCTGAAAAGCGAACCGGCCGCCTTGTTCGAGGCAGCCGGTTTTTTTATGCGCACGAGCCTAGGCCTGGCTCATCGCATACATGTTTCATCCTGTACCGCAGCACAGGAAGGCGGCGCAGCAAAGACCCAGGGCTACGACGCGGCCATGGGTCTCAGGTTCAGGCCAGTGCTGCGATGGCGCTGTTGAACGTGGCGCTCGGGCGCATCACGGCGTCCATCTTGGCCACATCGGGCATGTAGTAGCCGCCGATGTCAGCTGCCTTGCCCTGGACCACGCGCATCTCTTCCACGATCTTGGCCTCATTCTCGGCGAGGGTCTTGGCCAGGGCCGCGAACTTGGAGGCCAGTTGCGCATCCTCGGTCTGGGAGGCCAGCGCCTCGGCCCAGTACAAGGCCACATAGAACTGGCTGCCACGGTTGTCGAGCTCGCCCGTGCGGCGCGAAGGCGACTTGTTCTCGTCCAGCAGCCGGCCTGTGGCCTGGTCCAGGGTCTTGGCCAGCAGCTTCGCGCGTGCATTGTTCTCCTTGATGCCAAGGTCTTCCAGCGACACTGCCAGGGCCAGGAACTCACCCAGCGAGTCCCAGCGCAGATGGTTTTCCTCCACCAGTTGCTGCACATGCTTGGGAGCCGAGCCGCCTGCGCCAGTCTCGTACATGCCGCCGCCAGCCATCAGCGGCACGATGGACAGCATCTTGGCCGAGGTGCCGAGTTCCATGATGGGGAACAGGTCGGTCAGGTAGTCGCGCAGGATGTTGCCGGTCACCGAGATCGTGTCCTGGCCGCGTGCCACGCGCTCCAGCGTGTAGCGCATGGCGCGCACTTGCGAGAGGATGTGGATTTCCAGGCCCGTGGTGTCGTGATCCTTTAGGTATTTGTTGACCTTCTTGATCAGCTCGGCCTCGTGCGGACGATAGGGGTCAAGCCAGAACACGGCAGGCATTCCCGAGTTGCGGGCACGGGTCACGGCCAGCTTCACCCAATCGCGGATAGGCGCATCCTTGACCTGGCACATGCGCCAGATATCGCCCTCTTCCACGTTCTGACTCATGAGCACTTCACCCGTGGCCAGATCGACGATGTTGGCCACGCCATCCTCGGCGATCTCGAAGGTCTTGTCGTGGCTGCCGTACTCCTCGGCCTTTTGCGCCATCAGGCCCACGTTGGGTACGGTGCCCATGGTCCGGGGGTCGAAATTGCCATGCCACTTGCAGAAGTTGATCATCTCCTGGTAGATGCGTGCAAACGTGGACTCGGGCATCACGGCCTTGCAGTCATAAGGCTTGCCGTCGGCGGCCCACATCGTACCGCCGGAGCGGATCATCGCAGGCATGGAGGCATCCACGATCACGTCGTTGGGCGAGTGAAAGTTGGTAATGCCCTTGGCCGAATCCACCATGGCCAGACGCGGACGGTTTTCCTGGCAGGCATGCAGGTCGCGCTCGACTTCCTCGCGCAGCGAGGTCGGCAGCGTGGCGATCTTCTCGTAGAGATTGGCCATGCCGTTGTTCACGTTCACGCCCAGTTCGTCGAACAGCTTGCCGTGTTTCTCGAAGGCCTCCTTGTAGAAGATCTTCACGCAGTGGCCGAACACGATGGGGTGGGACACCTTCATCATGGTCGCCTTCACGTGTAGCGAGAACAGAATGCCCGACTCCTTGCAGTCCTCGATCTCCTTTTCATAGAACTCGCACAAGGCCTTCTTGCTCATGAACATGGAGTCAATGACCTCGCCGTCCAGCAGTGCGACCTTGGACTTGAGAACAATGGTCTTGCCGCTCTTGGTCACCAGCTCCATCTTCACGTCGCGGGCCTTGTCCAGGGTCATGGACTTTTCGCCGTGATAGAAGTCGCCATGGCTCATGTGCGAGACATGGGTTTGCGACCACTGCTTCCACTCGCCCATGGAGTGCGGGTGTTTCTTGGCGTAGTTCTTCACCGCAGCCGGGGCGCGGCGGTCGGAGTTGCCTTCGCGCAGCACGGGATTCACGGCTGAGCCCAGGCACTTGCCATAGCGGGCCTTGAGCTCCTTCTCGGCTTCGGTCGTGGGATTTTCGGGATAGTCGGGCAGCGCAAAGCCTTTGGACTGCAGCTCCTTGATGGCTGCCGCGAGCTGGCCCACGGAAGCACTGATATTGGGCAGCTTAATGATGTTGGCATCGGCCTGCAGCGTCTTCTTGCCGAGCTCGGACAAGGTGTTGGACACGCGCTGCTCGGGTGGCAACAGGTCGGCGAACTCACCCAGGATGCGATGGGCCACGGAGATGTCGCTGGTCTCGACGTTGATGCCGGCAGGCGCGGCGAAGGCACGCACCACGGGCAGGAAGGCGGCGGTAGCCAGGCGCGGCGCCTCGTCGGTCAGGGTGTAGATGATGGTGGGTTGCTGCGTACTCATCTCTTGTCTCGGTTGGTAAAGGGGGGGAAGCGTCGCCAGCCTGCGTCCATGGCAAGCCATGGACTGGCGCGGCGTCACGGGGGCTCGCCAGCATCCGTCAGACGGATCTTGACGATTTTGCAATGCGATCCCACGATACAAAATTCTAAGCGCATACCGGCTTCAATTCATAGGTCTTGTAGAAGACTTAGGGGTTTACCGCGACTTTCACCCCTCGTTTCCTGCCATGCAGAAAATGCTGTGGCACCTGGGCGACGGCTGCACCGGCAAGGCCTTTGGGCAGGCACGAGGAAATCGATGGCACCATGGCCCGGTAAACAATTCAAGGCACGGAAGACAATGAAGTCAGAGGAAAAGCAAGTGAGGCACTGGTCCAGGGTGGAGATGCTGCATGAGACCGTGAAGAACAAGAACATCCACATCAAGGGCCGGCACAGCTACTACAGCGATGCCTGGAGCGGCAGCTTCGAGCAGTCCGTAGTCCGCTACCTGTATGGCGACGCCTACAGTCTTCAGCACTGGGAATCCCAGTGGGAAATCGACCCTTTGTACATAGGCGACTATGTCTGCATTGGCGCCGAGGTGGTGATTCTCATGGGCGGCAACAACACCCACAGGGCAGACTGGTTCAGCCTTTACCCTTTTGCCGACAACATCCTCGCCTCATACCAGCCCAAGGGGCCGACCACGATTGGCGACGGCGCCTGGATTGGCATGCGCGCCATGATCATGCCGGGCATCACGATAGGAGAAGGCGCGATCATCGCAGCCAATGCCGTCGTGACGCGTGATGTCGCGCCCTACAGCATCGTCGCAGGCAACCCCGCCAGGGAAGTCAGAAAGCGCTTCACGGAGGACACCATCCGCCGCCTGCTTGCGCTGCAGGTTTACGCCTGGCCCGAGGAAAAACTTCAGCGCCTGCAGGCCTTGCTGTGCTCGTCCGACATCGACGCACTCGAAGCGACGGAAGCCGCGCTGCGCGAGCCTTGAGCCCCCTGGGCCGGCGAGACAGGCAGCCGTCCAGGCAAAAGAAAAGCCCCTTGCGGGGCTTTGTGCTTTCGGCGCCTGGGCTATCAGGCAAAGTTCTGCTCGGCAAACTTCCAGTTCACGAGCTTGTCGAGGAAGGTCTCGACGAACTTGGGACGCAGGTTGCGGTAGTCGATGTAGTAGGCATGCTCCCATACGTCGACCGTGAGCAAGGCCTTGTCTTCGGTGGTCAGAGGCGTGCCGGCGGCACCGGTGTTGACGATGTCGACCGTGCCGTCCGTCTTCTTCACCAGCCAGGTCCAGCCCGAGCCGAAGTTGCCCACGGCAGACTTCACAAAGGCTTCCTTGAAGGCCGCGTAGCTGCCCCACTTGGCATTGATGGCTGCAGCCAGCGCACCCGTGGGCTCGCCGCCGCCATTGGGGGCCATGCAGCTCCAGAAGAAGGTGTGGTTCCAGATCTGGGCTGCGTTGTTGTAGATACCGCCCGAGGACTTCTTGACGATTTCCTCCAGCGTCATGCTTTCGAACTCGGTACCCTTTTGCAGGTTGTTCAGGTTGACCACATAGGCGTTGTGATGCTTGCCGTGGTGGTACTCCAGGGTTTCCTTGCTGTAGTGAGGCGCCAGGGCGTCGATGGCGTAAGGCAGCTGAGGCAGGGTATGTTCCATGGTGAATCCTTCGTGGTTGAAATTTTTTGCTGCGGGCCACACCGGCAGCGCGGTCCGCGTCCAATTCCTGATCGCCGGGCGAGGCAAGCCCTGCATGCGGGGCAGTGCAGCTCACCATTCGCTCGAACAAGCCATTGTAGGAAGAGTTTCGGGCTCTTGCCGCCAAGCCGCGAGATCACGGCTGACGCTCTGGGGTTGAGTCCTGCCGTCAAAGCAGGCGCGGCGGCGTCACCGTCAGGTCCAGGCTGCCCTTGGCCAGCTGGGCGCGCAATGCCGTTCCGGGCGGGGCCTGCTGCTCTTCGGTCACGGGTCTGCCGTCGGCATCCGTGAGCAGTGCATAGCCACGCTGCAAGATCAGGCGCGGGTCCAGCAATTGCAGGCGCAGTTGCAGCTGCATCAAGTGCTGCTCGCGCCGCTCCAGGATCAGCTTTGCGGCCTGGGGCAGCTTTTGCGCCAGCCATTGGTTTTTTTGCCGCTGGACCTGCAGGCCCAGGGCCATCGCATGGCGCAGCCGCTGGGCTTCGCGGTCGAGCCGGTTGCGGCTGCACACCAGTTGCTCACTGGGCCTGCCAAGGCGCTGCACGGCGGAGTCGAGCCGCTGCTGCTGGCGGTCGAGCTGGCGCTGCACGCCGTCGCTCAGGCGCTGCTGCATGAGCCCCAGAGCGCCAAGCCAGACTTCGCGCGGCTGGCTGAGCAGCTCGGCCGCCGCCGTGGGCGTGGGCGCCCGCAGGTCAGCGCAGAAATCGGCAATGCAAAAGTCGGTCTCATGGCCTATGCCCGAAATCAAAGGCACAGGGCTCTGAACGATGGTGTGGGCCAGTTGCTCGTCGTTGAAGGCCCAGAGATCCTCGAGCGAGCCTCCGCCACGCACGAGCAGGATACAGTCCAGATGCACCTCATCGCCAGAGCGGGTGCGCTCCGCCCCCCCCAGCGCATACAGTTTTTGCAAGGCCGCGATCAGGGAGGCCGGCGCCTGCGGCCCCTGGACCAGGGCCGGCGCCAGCACCACGGGGATGTGCGGCACGCGCCTGCGCAGAGCCGTGACCACATCGTGCAAGGCCGCCGCGCCCAGCGAAGTCACAAGCCCTATGCCGCGCGGCATCCTCGGCAGGCTGCGCTTGCGCGCCTCGTCGAACAGGCCCTGGGCTTGCAGACTGGCCTTGAGGCGCAGGAACTGCTCGAACAAGGCACCCTGGCCTGCGCGCTGCATGCTTTCCACCACGAGCTGCAGGTCGCCGCGCTGCTCGTAGACGCCCAGACGGCCGCGTAACTCCACCAGCTCGCCATCGCGCGGCGAGAAGTCCATGAGCTGGGCCGCACGACGAAACATCGCGCAGCGTATCTGACCCGAGGAGTCCTTGAGGTTGAAATAGCAGTGCCCGCTGGCCGCACGCGAAAAACCGCTGATCTCGCCACGCACGGCCACAGGATTGAAGCGCGCCTGCAAGGCATCGCCAATGGCCTTGCATAGGGCGCCGACCTCCCAGACCAGGGGCGAGCTTGCTGGACTCAGAGGCCCGAATCCTGAGTTCATGCGGCTTTCCCCGCTATTTGCCTTGCTGGATTCTCCACAGCATCGGGATAGACGTCTTTTGGAGACATATGCATGATCTTATGAAAGTGCTTTATTCAAAATCAAACTTAAATCATTGATTTTGAATAATTTTTCTGAAATTTTCGACACCTTGAAAGTGTCATAATAAGTGTCCTTTGTAATAAGCGCGACAAGCACCGCTGCTTGATCACAAAGTTATCCACAGAAATCCATGCTAAACGGGGCCTCATTCGTGGCCTTGTCCGGCTGGAATTGGGTGTCAGAGGATAGCGGCAGTCTTGAGCGAGCTTCGGGCTGCGCCATAATCGCCGGCTAGGATTTTCAATGCGTCAATGCGGGGGAGCGCAACTTGTTTTCGATCATACAAGCGGCTGGCTGGCCTATCTGGCCTCTCATCATTTGCTCGATTCTGGCCCTGGCCCTGGTCTTCGAGCGCTTCATGGCCCTCAAGACGGCACGCGTGGCGCCACCGCAATTGCTGAACGAGGCAATTTCGGTTTCCTCTCGCGGTCTGCCCAAGCCCGATGTGGTCGAACAACTGGCACAGAATTCCCTGCTCGGAGAAGTGCTGGCCAGCAGCCTGAAAGCCGTGCAGTCCCATCCCGACATCAGCGAGGAAGAGCTCAGGGCCTCGATGGAAGGCGCAGGCCGCGCCGCTGCCCACAAGCTGGAGAAGCACCTGAGCGCCCTGGCCACGATTGCCTCGGCCGCGCCCTTGCTGGGCTTGCTTGGCACGGTCATAGGCATGATCGAGATTTTCGGCTCTCAAGGCGGTGCCACCGGCGTGGGCAACCCTGCGCAGCTGGCCCAGGGCATTTCGATTGCGCTGTACAACACGGCCTTCGGGCTGATCGTGGCCATTCCCGCATTGATCTTCTGGCGCTACTTTCGCGCCCGCGTGGATGGCTATCTGCTGGGCATGGAGCTGGCCAGCGAGCAGTTCATGCGCCATCTGTGCCGTGCCCAGGAAGCATAAGCCCCTGCTGCCATGAAGTTCCGACATCGTCTTCGCGAAGAGCCCGAGATCAATCTGATCCCGTTCATCGACGTGCTGCTCGTGGTGCTGATCTTTCTGATGCTATCCACCACCTACAGCAAGTTCACCGAGCTGCAGCTCAACCTGCCCGTGGCCGACGCCGAGCAGCAGCGCGACCGGCCCAAGGAAATCATCGTCGGCGTTTCGGCCGATGGCCGCTATGTGGTCAACAAAAACACTGTCGATGAGCGCAGCGTGGCCGGCCTGACCCAGGCCCTGGGCGAGGCCGCCGTGGCCGGCAAGGACAGCGTGGTCATCATCAGCGCCGATGCCATGGCGCCCCACCAGTCCGTGGTCTCGGTCATGGAGGCGGCGCGCAGCGCAGGCCTCTCGCAGATCACGTTCGCCACCCAGAAATCGGACGGCGCGCGCCGCTGATCCGCCCGCACCAGCCCGCCATGAACCCTGCGCGCAAGCGTCCCATGCGAGGCCAGGGCCTGCAGGCCGCCTGGCGCAGCCGTGGGCTTGTGGCCCGTGCGCTCTGGCCGCTGTCCCGGGTGTACGCAGCCGCCGTGGCCTGGCGCAGGCGCGCTTATGACAGCGGCTGCAAACGCCCCGAATCTGCGGGCCTGCCGCTGATCGTGGTCGGCAACGTGATTGCCGGCGGTGCGGGCAAGACCCCGGTCACGCTGGCCGTGGTAGAGCATCTGCGCGCGCGCGGTTGCCGGCCCGGCATCGTCTCGCGCGGCTACGGCCGCAGCACGCGCGACTGCCGCGAGGCCCTGCCCCAGAGCCCGGCCGCCGAGGTCGGCGACGAACCGGCCCTGCTCGCACGCACCAGCGGCTGCCCGGTGTTTGTGGCCGCCAGGCGCATGGATGCGGTACGTGCCCTGCGCACACGCTACCCCGAGGTCGACGTCATCGTCAGCGACGACGGCCTGCAGCACCTAGCCATGGGCCGCGACATAGAGCTGTGCGTATTCAACGACGAAGGCACCGGCAATGGCTGGCTGCTGCCTGCCGGGCCGCTGCGCGAGCCCTGGCCACGCCCCGTGACGGCGGTCCTGCATGCGGGCGATGCGCCGCAGCCACCTGGCACGGCACCGCTGTTCGCGCTGCAGCGCAGGCTTGCACCCGAGGCCGTGAACGGCCTGGGCCAGCGCATGGCTTTGTCCGGATTTGCCGGGCAGCGCCTGGAAGCCGTGGCCGCCATTGCCAGGCCCGAGCGCTTTTTCGCCATGCTGCAAGCGCAAGGCCTTGCGCTCGCCCATGTTCAGGCCTTGCCCGATCACTATAATTTTGAGAGCTTCAAGCGCCTGGGCCAGAGCCATGAGGCGCTGATCTGCACGGAAAAGGACGCGGTCAAGCTATGGACCAATCTGCCCCAGGCCTGGGCCGTGGCCCTGGAGCTGGAGTTGCCCCCGGCCTTCTGGAGCTTGCTCGATGCCAGGCTGGAGAGCCTGGAGCGCAAGCCGGCCTGAGAGCTGCGGGCCGTGCAGGCTGCCGGCCGGCTTTTCATCCACCCAAACCCTGAACTCACCATGGACGCCAAACTTTTAGAACTGCTGGTCTGCCCCATCACCAAGGGGCCGCTGCGCTATGACCGCGAGCGTCAGGAGCTGGTTTCGCGCAGCGCGCGCCTGGCCTACCCCGTGCGTGACGGCATTCCTGTACTGCTGGAAAACGAAGCCCGCGCATTGGAAGACGAGGAAATTGAAGGCTCCTCCTGAAGGAGAGACAACAGCCTCGCTGCGGGGCGGCCCTTGAGCCCTGCCTCCTGTTTCAGCTGCGCAAGTTTGAAGCGGCATGGACTGCGCAAGAGCCATAGGCCAGGCGCGGTCTCCAATCACGAACCAGCACGACCTGCTCAAACCAAGGATTTCTTTCATGCCGTTCACGGTTCTGATTCCCGCCCGCATGGCATCAAGCCGCCTGCCGGGCAAGCCATTGGCCGATATTGCCGGCCTGCCCATGGTGGTGCGCGTGGCCCAGCGCGCCAGCCAAAGCAAGGCTCAGCGCTGCGTGGTGGCCGCCGATGATGCGCGCATCCTCGCTGCCTGCGAGCAGCATGGCGTGCAGGCCATTCTCACGCGCAGCGATCACGCCAACGGCAGCGACCGCCTGGCCGAGGCCTGCGAGCAACTGAGCCTGAGCGGCGAGGACATCGTCGTCAACGTCCAGGGCGACGAGCCCTTGATCGACCCCACCCTCATCGACGCCGTGGCCAATTTGCTCGTCCAGCGCCCCGAGGCCAGCATGGGCACGGCCGCGCATGCGATTGCGAGCCTGGCCGACTACCAGAACCCCAACGTGGTCAAGGTGGTCTGCAATGCCAAGGGCCTGGCCAGCTACTTCAGCCGCGCGCCCATCCCCTTGGCGCGCGACCACCTGGATCAGGCCTGGTGGCAGGGCGCGGCCCAGGCCGCCGGCCATGCGGGCTTTGCACCCCTGCGCCACATAGGCATCTACAGCTACAAGGCCGGGTTTCTGCGTGAATTTCCAACGCTAGCACCCGCGCCCACCGAGGTCATGGAAGCCCTGGAGCAATTGCGCGCGCTGTGGCACGGCTATGCAATCGCTGTGCACATAAGCGGCCAGGCTCCGGGCGCAGGCGTCGACACGCCCGAAGACCTGCAACGCGTGCGAGCGCTGTTTGCCTGATTTGCTATCAAAAAAATGAGCTGCAAGCGCAGGTCCCTCTTCAAATTCACGGAGTTTCTGCGCAAGTCTCTTTACCATCAAGCGCTACCAGCTATTGTTTTTGATTTTCCGCTGGCCGTACCACGGCGAACAAGGCAGAATCGCGCGGCAAGAGTGCCCACAAGGCACGATGGTCACCCCTGCCGCCTGCACCTGCGCCCTGCATTGCTTGGAGCGCAAGCCGTAAGCCTCTGTTGGCCTTGTGCATGCTATCCTTGCCCGCGCAAAAAATTGAATCCGGCGCTCATGCCCCACACGGACAACCCGCCACAGAACAAGACACGGCTTACACAAACCCGGTTGAGACAAGCTGCCAGCCCCCTGATGCGGGCCCTGGCGGCATTCCTGCTTGTGTAAGCCCTACAAGAATTTCCACATACTCTTCAAGGATCTCCATGAAACTGATCTTGTTGGGCGCTCCCGGCGCCGGCAAAGGAACCCAAGCCACCTTCATCTGCCAGAAATACGGTATCCCCCAGATCTCCACCGGCGACATGCTGCGCGCAGCCGTCAAGGCCGGCACGCCCCTGGGCCTGCAGGCCAAGGCCGTGATGGATGCAGGCCAGCTGGTCAGCGACGAACTCATCATCAACCTCGTCAAGGACCGCATCGCCCAGCCCGATTGCGCGCAAGGCTTTCTGTTCGACGGTTTTCCCCGCACCATTCCCCAGGCCGATGCCATGAAGGCGGCTGGCGTGAACCTCGACTACGTGCTGGAGATCGACGTGCCCTTCGAGGCCATCATCGAGCGCATGAGCGGCCGCCGCTCCCATCCTGCATCGGGCCGCACCTACCACATCAAGTTCAACCCGCCCAAGGTCGAAGGCCAGGACGACGTGACCGGTGAGCCCCTGGTGCAGCGCGAGGACGACAAGGAGGAGACCGTACAAAAGCGCCTGGACGTCTACAGCAGCCAGACCCGTCCGCTGGTCGACTACTACCAGGATTGGGCCAAGCAGGATGCGGCCAGCGCTCCGCGCTACCGCGCGATCAGCGGCATGGGCACGGTGGAGCAGATCACCGAGCGCGCGCTCGCAGCCCTGAGCTCCTGACAGGAGCCATACCCCGGACCTCGGCTTGCAGGGCTGCCGGGGACGGGGCTCACCCCCGGTCAGGCCTGCGCCCCAGGCTGGAGCAAGCCTGACAGCTATCTGCACGATAGCTGCCCATACGCCTTGAAACATCCCCAGTTGGCGCAAAATGCAGGCCATGACCAATTCCCTGCTTGCCCCCTCCGACCTGCCCTTGTTCGACCGCATCACCCCTGCGGATGTAGGCCCCGCCGTAGACACCCTGCTCGCGCGTGCCAGCCAGGCGCTGGAGACCGTGACGGCAGCGGACTTTCCAGCCGAATGGAAGGCCATATCCGCCGTGCTGGACGTGGCCACGGAAAAGCTGGGAACGGCCTGGTCGGCCGTCAACCATCTCAACAGCGTGGCCGACACGCCCGAGCTGCGCGCAGCCTACAACGAGGCGCTGCCCAAGGTCACCGAGTTCTGGACCAGCCTGGGCGCCGACGAGCGCCTGTACGCGAAATACAAGGCCATCGATCCTGCCAGCCTCAACAAGGAGCAGCGCGCGGCCTGGGATCACGCCATGCGCGGCTTCGTGCTTTCGGGCGCCGAGTTGCAGGGCCAGGCCAAGGAGCGCTTTGCGCAAATCCAGGCGCGCGCGGCCGAGCTCGCGCAGAAATTCAGCGAGAACGCGCTGGACGCCACCGACGCCTTTGCCTACTACGCCACGGCGGACGAGCTCGACGGCGTTCCCGATGACGTGCAACAGGCTGCCCGCGCAGCCGCCGAAGCCGATGGCAAGCCCGGTTTCAAGCTCACGCTCAAGATGCCCTGCTACCTGCCCGTGATGCAGTTCGCCAAGAGCAGTGCGCTGCGCGAGACGCTTTATCGCGCCTATGTGACACGCGCCTCCGACCAGGCCCAGGGCGATGCCCAGCGCTTTGACAACACCGCCGTGATGAAGGAAATCCTGGCCCTGCGCCTCGAAGAAGCGCAACTGCTGGGCTATGCGAATTTCGGCGAAGTCTCGCTGGTGCCCAAGATGGCCGACTCGCCCAAGCAGGTCATTGACTTTCTGCACGATCTCGCACGTCGTGCCCGCCCCCATGCCGAAAAAGACGTGGCCGATCTGCGCACCTTCGCCAAACAGGATCTGGGCATCACCGACCCCCAGCCCTGGGACTGGGCCTTCATCGGCGAGAAGCTCAAGGAGGCGCGCTACTCCTTCAGCGAGCAGGAGCTCAAGCAATACTTTCCCGCTCCCAAAGTGCTGGCAGGCCTGTTCAAGATCGTCGAGACCTTGTTCGAGGTCAGCATCCGCCGCGACGAGGCAGCGGCCTGGAACCCGGGCGTGGAGTTCTACCGCATAGAGCGCACAGGCCCCCAAGGCAGCGAGCTCGTAGGCCAGTTCTATCTGGACCCCTCGGCTCGCAAGGGCAAGCGTGGCGGCGCCTGGATGGACGATGTGCGCACACGCTGGCTGCGCCCCGACACCCAGCAACTGCAAACCCCTGTGGCCCACCTGGTCTGCAACTTTGCGGCCGGCGTGGATGGCAAGCCGCCGCTGCTCACGCATGACGACGTGATCACGCTGTTCCATGAAACAGGCCACGGCCTGCATCACATGCTCACCCAGGTCAACGAGCGCGATGTCTCGGGCATCTCGGGCGTGGAGTGGGATGCGGTGGAGCTGCCCAGCCAGTTCATGGAAAACTTCTGCTGGGAATGGGACGTGCTCAAGCACATGACGGCCCATGTGGACACGGGTCAGCCCTTGCCACGCGCGCTCTACGACAAGATGATTGCGGCCAAGAACTTCCAGTCCGGCATGCAGACCCTGCGCCAGATCGAGTTCGCGCTGTTCGACATGCTGCTGCACACCGAGCACCAGCCCGAGGCCGACTTCATGCAGCTGCTGACCCAGGTGCGCGCCGAAGTCGCCGTGCTGCCGGCCACGGCCTACAACCGCATGGCCCATACCTTCAGCCACATCTTTGCGGGCGGCTATGCGGCCGGCTACTACAGCTACAAATGGGCCGAGGTGCTCAGCGCCGATGCCTATGCGGCCTTCGAGGAAAGCGCCCTGGCCGATGGTTCGCCCAACCCCGAGACCGGACGCAAATACCGCCAGGCCATCCTGGAAGCCGGCGGCAGCCGCCCGGCCATGGAATCCTTCAAAGCCTTCCGTGGCCGCGAGCCCCAGCTCGATGCCCTGCTACGCCATCAAGGCATGGCCCAGGCCTGAGCCCACATGCCGAGCAAACGCATGACAAACGCAGCCTTGAAACTGCCCGCCGGCCTGCTGGCCGCCCTGATCCTCGCAGTCCCAGCCCTGCCCAGCGCAAACGCGCAAACGGTTTACCGCCACGTAGGCCCCGATGGGCGCGTGACTTTTTCCGACCGTCCGGAGAGGCAGGACAGCGCCTCCGCTCCGGTAGCCCAGCCGTCCAGCCCGGGCAGTGCGGCCAACGACCTGCCCTATGCCCTGCGCCAGGTGGTCGGCCGCTACCCGATGACGCTCTACACGGGCAGCGACTGCAGCCCCTGCGATCAAGCACGCCAACTGCTCAGGAACCGGGGCATTCCTTTCAACGAGCGCCTGATACTGACCGCCGCCGACCAGGCCGCGCTGCAAAAGATCAGCGGCGACACCAGCCTGCCCTTTGCAACCCTGGGCAGCCAGCACCTGCGAGGCTTTGGCGCCCAGGAATGGACCCAGTATCTGGACGCTGCCGGCTACCCCGCCAGCTCCCAGCTACCGCCCCGGTACCGCGCGCCATCCGCCACGCCTTTGACCCAACCCGAGACCAGGTCAGTGCCCAAGAGTGCACCTGTGGCACCCGCTGCCCCGGCCAACACTGCCCCGCCAGCGGCCAGCAAGCCAGGGTCCAGCAAGGACAACCCGGCCGGGCTGATTTTCTGAGAGTGCTGGTGCACGCACCGCGCCTCAAAAAAGCATGCTCAGGGGCGCCCAGAGCCAGCAGCACGATCACGGTCAGCGACAACAAGGCAAGCAAAAAAGCTATCGTCTGAGGCTTGAACAGAAGCTTGCCGGGCATGTCCGCATCGCCCGCTGATGCAGGATCAAACAGCGAGAGAAGCCGGGTTTTATTCAGGTTTACCAGGCCAGAAAACTCAAGCAGGAGATAGCAATCTCAGAGCAGGTCGTGGTGCCCGACCTCGACGCCTCCCCCCATTTCACGATGAAAGAGCTGCCAGCAGCTCTCGGGGTCTTCAATACTCCAGCGTCTTCACGCCTTCGGGCGTGCCCAGCAGGCAGACCGAAGCCTTTTGATGGGCGAACACACCTACGGTGACCACGCCAGGCCATTGGTTGACTTCGGACTCGAAAGCCAAGGGCTCGGCAATCTCCAGGCCTTGCACGTCCAGGATATGCTGGCCGTTGTCGGTGACCAGGGCTGCGCCGTCCTTGAGGCGCAAAGTGGCCTTGGCGCCCATGGCCTCGAAACGGCGTGCAATCTGGCCTACGGCCATGGGAATGACTTCCACGGGCAGAGGAAAGCGCCCCAGCTTGTCCACGAGCTTGGACGCATCGGCAATGCAGACAAAGCGCCGCGCCAGGGCGGCCACGATCTTCTCGCGCGTGAGCGCCGCGCCACCGCCCTTGACCATGAAGCCCTGGCCGTCGATCTCGTCGGCACCGTCGATATAGACAGACAGGCTGGAAACCTCATTGGCATCGAAGACGCGAATGCCCAGGGCCTTGAGGCGCTCGGTGCTGGCCTCGGAGCTCGATACCGCGCCCGCAATACTGCTTTTGATGCCATCCAGGGCTTCTATGAACTTGTTGACCGTGGAGCCCGTGCCCACACCCACGATTTCTCCGGGTTTCACATAGGCCAGGGCGGCCTGGCCGACCAGGGCTTTGAGTTCATCTTGGGAATAGGAGGCAATGGAGGCAGTGGGTGTCGTCATGGGAGAGAATCCAGGCAATTGCTGCAATTATCCCCATGTCCTTGATCCCCTACGCCCTCACCCGTCCTTTTCTTTTCGGCATGGACCCCGAATCCGCCCACGAGCTGACCATGAACATGCTCGCCAAGGGGCAGAACACGCCGCTGCAATGCGCCTGGTCCCAGCCCCTGGTCAACGACCCCGTGGAGCTCGCCGGCCTCAAATTCCCCAACCGCGTGGGCATGGCTGCGGGCCTGGACAAGAATGCACGCTGCATCGACGCGCTGGCCGCCATGGGTTTCGGCTTCGTCGAAGTGGGCACCGTGACGCCGCGCCCCCAGAGCGGCAACCCCAAGCCACGCATGTTCCGCATTCCGCAAAAGAATGCGCTGATCAACCGCCTTGGCTTCAACAACGAAGGACTGGAGGCCTTTATCGCCAATGTGCGCCGCTCCCGAGCCAGGGCTCAGGGCAAGTCCATGCTGCTGGGTTTGAACATTGGCAAAAACGCAGCCACGCCCATCGAAGAGGCAAATAACGACTACCTGCTGGCCCTGGATGGTGTCTACCCTCATGCCGACTATGTGACGGTCAACATCAGCTCGCCCAACACCAAGAATCTGCGCGCCCTGCAAAGCGATGAGGCACTGGACGGCCTGCTCTCGGCCATTGCAGAGCGCCGCGAACAGCTCGCCAGCCAGCACGGCAGGCGCGTGCCCGTGTTCGTGAAGATTGCGCCCGACCTCGACGAGGAGCAAGTCGGTGTGATCGCCACCACGCTGCAACGTCACGGCATGGACGGAGTGATCGCCACCAACACCACGATCAGCCGCGAGGCCGTCAAAGGCCTGCCTCACGCCGAGGAAACCGGCGGTCTGTCGGGAGCCCCCGTACTAGCAGCCAGCAACCAGGTCATACGCCAACTGCGCTCGGCCCTGGGCAGCCGTTTTCCCATCATCGGCGTGGGCGGCATCATGAGCGGCGCGGATGCGGTCAGCAAGATACGCGCAGGCGCCGACGTAGTGCAGATCTACAGCGGCCTGATCTACCGCGGGCCGGTGCTGGTGCATGAGGCCGCACAGGCCATCAGGCTTGAGGGAGCACTCTAAGAACGTGTTTATAACCAATCGGGACTTGACATGGCAGAGATTGCCTCTACGTCCTGCATGTTCCAGCAGCCTGCAGATGCTGCCGATGCAGGTGGCCGCAGGCATTTCGGACGCTGGATCGACGCCACCCAAACCGCGAAAACAGGGGCTACATGGTCGGGCAGTTCCTTCAAGCGCTGCGATGCCTCGTAGAATCCCAGGATTTGCCCTGATACGTCTTTCCCGGAGATTCTCTTATGCCCCTGCCTTTGAACAGCTCGGCCCATCTGCACGACACCAATGCCCAGGCGCGCTATCACATGATCGAGCAGCAAATCCGCCCCTGGAACGTGCTTGACGAACAGGTGCTGGAATTGCTCGACCAGGTACGCCGCGAGGACTTCGTGCCGCCCGAGCATGCGAGCCTGGCCTTCATGGATCTGGAGATCCCTCTGCAAGGCACGCCGGATGAGGCGGTCGACAAGGGCTGGTGCATGCTGGCCCCGCGCGTGGAAGCGCGCATGTTGCAGGATTTGCAGCTCAAGTCCACGGACCGGGTGCTGGAGATCGGTGCGGGCTCGGGCCATATGGCGGCCCTGCTCGCGGCCATGGCCAAGGAAGTCGTAAGCCTGGAGATCGAGCCCGAGCTGGCCGAGATGGCACGCGAGAACCTGCTGGGTGCAGGCGTGGAAAACGTGCGCGTGATCCAGGCTGACGGTGCCGATTCGGCCTCGGTGCAGGACGTGGCACCGGAGCAGTTCGATGCCATCGTGCTCAGCGGCTCGGTGGCCCAGGTTCCCCAGTTCCTCATCGACAAGCTGGCCGACGGCGGCCGCCTGGGCGCCATCGTGGGTCAGCTGCCCGTGATGTGCTTCACGCTGCTGACCAAGAACGGCCAGCAAGTCCAGACACTACAGCCCTGGGATCTGGTCGCCGCTCGCCTGGCGAATTTCGACGAGCCTTCGCGCTTCAACTTCTGACCCCCTGCGGGCCACTCAAGGTCCGCACCACGCCTAGAGCAAGGATGTTTTCATGGTCGAGCAAGTCCCTCCCGCCCAACTCGAAGATTGGCTGGCTCGCCACAACGGCCCTGACCTGCCCATGGTGCTGGATGTGCGCGAGCCCTGGGAGCAGGGCTTGGCCAGCATCCAGCCCCAGGGCTTCGAGCTGCGCTGCATTGCCATGGGAGAGCTTGCTTCGCGCCTGCAGGAGCTAGACCCCGACCACCCCGTGGCCTGCCTGTGCCACCACGGCGTGCGCAGCATGCATGTGGCGGCCTTTTTGCTCCAGCAGGGCTTTGAGCAGGTGGTGAACATCACCGGCGGCATCGATGCCTGGTCGCGCGAGCGTGATCCGCGCGTGCCCCGGTATTGAGATACATGCCAGCCCAGCCGCCATGGCATGGGCCGCGCAAGAAAAAACAGCGCCACGCATGAGCGCCAGAACGGCTCCGGCCCAGCCCACGTGTTTTGCCCTCTCTTGAAGCGAAAGCCCCCATGCCCATGCCCCGGTCTTTTCCGCCCAGCGCCGTCCCCGCAGCCCTGCCCCATGTGCGCGGATCGCACGCCCTGCACTGGCTGGCCTGCCTGGGCCTTGGCAGTCTGCTGAGTCTGGCTCAGGCCGCACCCGATCCCACCCCGGTCACGCACACCCTGTCCGAGCTCGTGGCGCGGGCCAGGGGCTTCGATGCCCAGTGGCAGGCCCAGCAGGCCGATGCGCGCGCCACCGCCAGCCGGGCCGAGCAGGCGCGTGCCGGGCTGCTTCCCAGCGTGGGGCTGCAGGCCGGGGTCAGCGAACAGCATTCGAAAACCAATATCGCGCCGGGCACCACCTCGCAGCCGCTGCGCAATTTCCAGCTGAGCGCCCAGCAGCCGCTGTACCGCCCTGCCAACAAGATTGCCTATGAGCAAGGCCAGCGCAGCCTGGATGCAGCCCAAGCCCAGCTCGCAGGCGGCGAGCAGACCCTGCTGGTGCGCGTGGCCCAGGCCTATTTCGACGTGCTCGGTGCCCAGGACAGCCTGGCCGTGGTCCGCGCGCAAAAGCAGGCCATTGCCGAGCAGCTCGCCTCGGCCCAGCGCAACTTCGAACTCGGCACGGCCACCATCACCGATGCCCGCGAGGCCCAGGCGCGCTTCGACCTGAGCCTTGCCCAGGAGATCGCAGCCAGCAACGAGCTCGAAGTCAAGCGCCTGGCGCTGGAGCAGATCGTGGGCTCGGCCGGCGTTCGGCCGCGCCCGCTGGCCGCGCCGCTCACGCTCGCGCCGCTGGCGCCTGCGGATGCGCAAAGCTGGGTCGATCTGGCCCTGGCCCACCAGCCCCAACTGCACCAGGCGCAGGTGGCACTGGATATCGCACGGATGGAGACGCGCAAGGCCGAGGCCGGCCACAAGCCCACCGTGGACCTGCAGGCCGGCGCCGGCATGAACCGCTACCCCGAAGGCAGCATCACCCCGCCCGTGCCTGTGCCCTATACGGGCCGTGCAGCCAGCGTAGGCGTGGTCATGAACCTGCCGCTGTTTGCAGGCTTTGCAGTGCAAAACCGCATCCAGGAAACCCTGGCCCTGGAGGACAAGGCCCGGGCCCAGCTCGATGAGGCCAGGCGCAGCGTGGAGCAGAACACGCGCACGGCCTTTCTCGGCGTGCAGTCGGGTCAGGCCCAGGTGACGGCGCTGGAAGCCGCCCTGGCCTCCAGCCAGAGCGCACTGGAAGCCAACCAGCGCGGCTATCAGGTGGGCGTGCGCATCAACATCGACGTGCTCAACGCCCAAAGCCAGCTCTACCAGACACGGCGCGATCTCGCGCTCGCGCGCTACGCCCTGCTCATGGGCCAGCTCAGGCTGCGCCAGGCCACGGGCCAGCTCAGCGATGCCGACCTCAGCGCCATCGATGCGCTGACCGAGCAGCGCATCGCCCAGGGCCCAGACAGCAGCAATAAGAGAAGTGGCTCCAGTTTTTTGAACAAATAGCCAGTTTCGCATCCCGGGTTATTTGCACATGGACGTGAAGTACCTGCCGCAGATGCAGGACGAGGCCAAGCGCCGCTACCTGTTCGTGGCCATAGACATAGACCGCGCAACCCGCCGGGTGTTTGTGCGGGTCAAATCCAACAAGACAGCCGCCAATGCCAAGGCTTTCTTGAAGGCCTTGCACAAGGCCTTTCCCATCAAGATCAGCAAGCTGCTGACCGACAACAGCAAGAAGTTCATCGATCGCCTGTTTGCCAGCCGTGAGCGCGCGCTCAGCGGCAACCACAAGTTCGATCAGCTATGCGAACAACTGGGCATCGAGCATCGCCTGACCAAGCCCGGAGCCCCAAGAACCAATGGCATGGTCGAACGCTTCAATGGCCGGATTGCGGACGTCTTGAAGACAACCTCTTCAACAGCGCCGAGGATTTAGATCAGGCCTCTGCGTCGAACAGGTCTTCGTTTTTCTTGATTTCAAACTGGCTGCGATCCTTGTCCGCAATCCATTTGGGCGGTTTGCCACGACCGGTCCAGGTATTGCCGCTTTCGGGGTCATAGTATTTGACCTCGGCCTTTTTCTTGGTTTCAGGCTTCCAGGGAAAGACTTGCTGCGCAGTGAAGCCAAAGCTTTCGACCAGTTGTCTTACCGTGGCCAGGGCCGCCTTGGACTCCTGGTTGCGAGCCTGTTCGATTTGCTTGTCCAGCTCGGCCTTTTGCGCCAATAGCTCTTTGTAGTTTTGCATTTAAGTTTCCTGTTGCATTAGCAGATGGCTCTCCCGCGCACTGCTTTTGGATGCATGCCGGGCGGCATGCAAGGCCGGACGCACCGTCCCTGCTCCGCCCTGCCAACACCTTGCCCCGGCGAGTACTGAACCCGGACACAGTTGCTACAAGAGTTGCGCATGGTTGAAGAAATCCAGCAATCAAAAAGGGCCCCTAACTTTCCAGCTAAGAGCCCTTATGAATATGGTCGGCGTGGCGGGATTCGAACTCGCGACCCCTTGCACCCCATGCAAGTGCGCTACCAGGCTGCGCTACACGCCGAAGTCAGCAATTATGGCAGAAAAACATGGCTCAAAATCAATTCAGGTCTTCAATGGCCGCATTGCAGTCATGCCTGCGAGGGCTTGATCCCTGGCAGCCGCACTCATGCCCTGGCTTCGATCCAGGGCTCGGCCATGGCATCGCGCACGACCTGCGGGGTCAGCGTAGGCACAAAGCTCTCGATGAAGCTGTAGACATAGTCGCGCAGCCAGGCGCCTCGGCGCAGGGCCAGCCGGGTGAGGTTGATCTCGAAGAGGTGGCGCGCATCCAGGGCCTGCAAATGCCGGTCGCGCTCGGCATCGAAGGCTATGGAGGCAATCACCCCCACGCCCATGCCGAGCTCCACATAGGTCTTGATCACGTCCGCATCCATGGCCGTGAGCACGACGTCAGGGCTCAGGCCCGCGCGCGCAAAGGCCTTGTCAATATGCGCGCGTCCCGTATAGCCGAGGTCATAGGTGATGATCGGATGGCGTGCCAGCGCCTGCAGCGTCACAGGCCCGGGCTCGGCCAGCAGTGCATGTCCGGGGGGCACGATGATGGAGTGCGACCAGCGGTAGCAGGCCAGGGTCACAAGCTGCTCGTAACTGGCCAGAGCCTCGGTGGCCACGCCGATGTCGGCCTCGCCCGAGCACAGCATCTCGGCCACCTGTCTGGGCGAGCCCTGGTGCAGATGCAGCGAGACCTGGGGGTAATGAAGCCTGAAGTCGTGCACCACCTGGGGCAGCACATAGCGCGCCTGGGAGTGCGTGGCCGCCACGGTCAGCCGGCCGCGCTCGCTGGCCTTGAACTCGTCGCCCACGCGGCGCAGGTTGTCGGCCTCCTGCAGCAGGCGCTCCACCGTGGCCAGCATGGCCTCGCCCGGCGGTGTCAGCCCGGTGAGGCGCTTGCCTGCACGCACGAAGATCTCCACCCCCAGCTCCTCCTCCAGCTCGCGTATCTGCCGGCTGACGCCCGGCTGGGAGGTATGCAGATGAATTGCGACCTCGGTCAGATTGAAACCACGTCTTGCGGCCTCGCGCACGGAACGCAGTTGCTGGAAATTCATGTTTTGCTATTTAAAAAAGAGCTGGTTGCGCTCATGGATAAAGGGCTTCAACGGGTTTTCATGTAAATTTCCACGCCCCAAGACATGCGTGGGCTGCGGGGCCTATCCCGCCCCGCGCCTGACGCTTTAGAGCGTGTTCACGATCTCTACGCTGCCGCGTTGGAGCGCAATCGGGATGAGTTCAAAGCGATGGGGTGCAGCTTGCACCGGGGTGCAAGCAAGGGCCAGCGCGAAGAAATCGCCCGATTTCGCTCCAACCCTTGGGGCCAGTGCCTTTGCGGGCGGTCTACAGCGTTGCGAATCCTCGCAATAGCGCGGCTATTGCTGCGGTGTCGCGCCTCGTATCCCATCCCGCAAAGACACTGGCGCGCCGCGAGGAGATCGTAAACACGCTCTTAGAGCGTGTTCAAAGCTTGGCGATCGAGACCTCGGTGGACTTGACCAGGGCGACCACATCCGAGCCCACGGCCAGGCCCAGCTCGTCGACCGAACGCGTGGTGATCACCGAAGTCACCACGCCCCAGGGCGTTTGCACATCGACTTCCGAGACCACGTCTCCGCGAATGATTTCCCGCACCTTGCCCTTGAACTGGTTGCGTACGTTGATGGCTTGAATGGACATATTTCCTCCTTGTGTGAATGAATTGAAATCGCCTGAATTTCGTGTGTCATATGGCCCAGCGCAGGCCATGCGCCGGCCAGCCGGACTCCAGGCCCTGCATGTCGACGGGCGGCGTTTCTGATGCGGGCTTTTGCAACACCCGGTCCAGAATGCGCCTCTCCACCTCGGCCAGGGCCGCGCTGCCGTGCTGGCGCGGCCTTGGCAAGGCCACGCGCTCATCCAGGGCAATGCGCCCGTCCTCGATGAGCACCACGCGGTCGGCCAGGGCCACGGCCTCCTGCACGTCGTGCGTCACCAGCAGGGCCGTGAAGCCATGGCGCAGCCACAGCTCTTCTATGAGCCTGTGCATCTCCATGCGCGTCAGCGCGTCCAGCGCTCCCAGAGGCTCGTCCAGCAGCAGCAGGCGCGGTTCGTGCACCAGGGCTCTGGCCAGCGCCACACGCTGACGCTGGCCGCCCGAGAGGCGCGCAGGCCATTCGTGGGCGCGCTCGGCCAGCCCGACCTGGGCCAGCACCTCGTGGCCGCGCTGCCTGGCCTCACGCGGCAATCCCAGGATGACATTGGCCAGCACACGCCGCCAGGGCAGCAGCCGCGCCTCCTGGAACATGATGCGCGTGCCTCCCAAGGCGTCCGGCTGCACGCCAGCACCTTGGCCGCTGCGCGCGCCCGTGGCTTCACCATCGAGCAGCAGACTGCCTGCCGAGCCTTGCTCAAGCCCCGCGACCAGCCGCAGCAAGGTGCTCTTGCCGCAGCCGCTGCGCCCGACGATGGCCACGAACTCCCCGGGCTCCACCCGCAGATGCACCTGGCGCAAGACCTCACGCTCGCCATAGCGCTTACTCAGGCCTTGGGCCTGCAGGCTCACCCCCCTGGGGCGCGGCGCGGCATTCTTGTGCAGGGCCGCATCTGCACCTTGTTCGGGGAGCGCCTCGGCAAGCGCGCTTTCCCAGGCCAGCAAAGGCTGTACTGCACTTGCCTCCACGGCCAGGGCCAGCGATGTTTTCAGATTGGACCAACGGCTCATACGACCTCCTTGCCTAGCGCAACTTTTGATAGCCCGGGTGCCAGCGCAGCCACCAGCTCTCCAGCAGGCGCGCCACCGCATCGGCCAGCTTGCCCAGCAGGGCGTAGAGCAAAATGCCCACCAGCACCACATCGGTCTGCAGAAACTCGCGCGCATTCGTGGTCAGGTAGCCAATGCCCTGCTGCGCGGAAATGGTCTCGGCGACGATGAGAATCACCCACATCAGGCCCAGAGAAAAGCGCAGCCCCACAAGAATCGACGACAGGGCCCCGGGCAGAATCACCTCGCGGTACAGTTGCCAGCGCGTAAGCCCGTAGCTGCGCCCCATCTCGATCAGCGCCGGATCCACATTGCGTATGCCGTGAAAGGTGTTGAGATAGAGGGGAAAGAACACCGAGATACTGATCAGGAACAGCTTGGCGCTTTCGTCTATGCCGAACCACAGGATGACCAGCGGAATCATGGCCAGGGCCGGAATCGTGCGCAGCATCTGGATGCTCGAATCCAGCAGGGTCTCGGCCAAGCGCAGCGATCCCGTGAGCAGCCCGAGAAGCAGGCCCAGGCTGCCGCCCAGCGCCAGCCCCGCCAGCGCCCGGCCGGCGCTGACCTGCACATGTTCGAGCAGCTCGCCCGAGGCCGTCAGCGCGGCGGCCGCGCGCAACACATCCAGCGGCGCCGGCAGCACGCGGCTGGAGAGCCAGCCCAGGGCCGAAGACAGCTGCCACAGGCCGACCAGGGCCAGCGGCAGCAACCAGGGCAGCAAACGCTGGCCTAGCCTGGCCGCAAAGCGCGCCAGCCCTGCAGCCCCGGCAAGCGGTGCAGCCTGAATGATCTGAACGGCATTGCTCATGCCCTGCCCCTTTCAGCTCTGGGCCGCCCGCAGCGGCGTGTACTGATTGCCCACGGTCTCGCCGAACGGGCCGCCCAGCGCATTGCCACCCGAGAGCCTGTTTCTGAGCTTGAGCGGCAGCAGCGGAAACACCAGCTCCGCAAAGCGGTAGGCCTCCTCCAGATGCGGATAGCCCGAGAGCACAAAGGTGTCTATGCCCAGATCCGCATATTCCTGGATGCGCGCCGCCACGCTGCGGGGATCGCCGACCAGGGCCGTGCCCGCGCCGCCGCGCACCAGGCCTACGCCGGCCCAGAGGTTGGGGCTGATCTCGAGCTCGGCGCGCGTGCGCCCCTTGCCCGCCCCATGCAGGGCCGCCATGCGCCGCTGGCCTTCGGAGTCCATGCGCGCAAAGGCCGACTGGGCCAGGGCCACGGTGTCATCGTCGAGCCGGCTGATCAGGCTCTCGGCAGCAGCCCAGGCCTGGCTCTCGGTTTCACGCACGATGACGTGCAGGCGTATCCCGTATTGCAGCCTGCGCCCATGGCGCTCGGCCCTGGCGCGCACATCGGCGATCTTGCGCGCCACTTCGGCCGGTGGCTCGCCCCAGCTCAGATAGGCATCCACATGCTCGGCCGCCAGCGCATGGGCGGCAGGTGAAGATCCGCCGAAATACAGCGGCGGATAAGGCTTTTGCAATGGGGGAAACAAAAGCTTGGCCCCTTTGACGGACAAATGCTCGCCTTCGAAGTCCAGCGCCCGCCCCTCATGGCTGCGCGAGAGGATTTCGCGCCAGATATGGATGAACTCGCTGGACTGCGCATAGCGCTGTGCATGGTCCAGAAACACGCCATCACCTTCGAGCTCGGCACGATCCCCGCCCGTCACCAGGTTGATCAGCAAGCGCCCTTCGGACAGGCGGTCGAAGCTCGCGGCCATGCGCGCGGCCAGACTGGGCTGGTGCAGGCCCGGGCGCACGGCCACGAGAAACTTGAGCCTGCGGGTCACGGCCGCGAGGCTGGAGGCCACGACCCAGGGATCCTCGCAGGAGCGACCCGTGGGAATGAGCACGCCCTCATAGCCAAGGCTGTCGGCCGCCACGGCCACCTGCTTGAGATAGTCGAAGCTGAGCTCCCGCCCGCCCTCGCTCGTGCCCAGATAGCGGCTGTCGCCATGGGTGGGGATGAACCAGAAAACCTGCATGTTTTTACTCCTCATAGAGCCAGTACCGCGAACTGGCCTTCATGTCGTGCTCTTGAGCGCTTTCTGCACCTGGCAGGCCGCCAAGGCCTTGGCTGCGCCGAATGCAATGCATGTCGATGCACTTTCTTTGCCACGCAGCGGCGCTCAGCCCTGCACCGGGGCCGCATGCAGCAGATTGAGCTTTCTGGGGATCAGCCTGAGCTCGTAGAAAGTGTCGGCAATGCCTTGCTGCTCGGCCAGGATCTCCCGCGTCACGGGCCCCAGGCCATAGCTGTAGCGCTGGATGTAGAGCCCGGTGATCGACTGCTCCAGCCCCAGCACCTGGGACAGCTCCTGCGCCGCTGCAGCCCGGTTCTTCTCGGCCCAGGCCTCCACGCCCCGCACCGCATCCACGGCAATGCGCAGCACATCGGCGTTGTGCGTGGCGTAGTCGCGCGAGGTGAAGAGGTAGTAGCGGTTGCTGACCACGCCGGAGGCATCGGCCAGCACTTTCGCGCCCAGGCTTTGCTGGGCCGCTGCGAGGAACGGGTCCCAGATGGCCCAGGCATCGACGGCGCCGCGCTCGAAGGCTGCGCGGGCATCGGCCGGTGCCAGAAAGACCGACTGCACATCGCTATAGCGCAGGCCGTGCTTTTCGAGCAGCTTGACCAGAAAGTAGTGCACGTTGGAGCCCTTGTTGTAGGCCACGCGCTTGCCTTTGAGGTCCTGCACGCTCCTGATCGAAGAGTCCTTGGGCAGCAGCACGGCTTCCTGGGCCGGGCGCGGCACCGAGGCCGCGGCATACACCAGCGCAGCGCCTGCGGCCTGGGCGAATATGGGCGGGGCCTCGCCCACATCGCCAAAGTCTATGGAGCCCACGTTCAAGGCTTCGAGCTGCACCGGGCCTGCATTGAACTCCACCCAGCTGAGCCTCACGCCCAGCGGCGCCAGCAGCTTTTCCAGCGTGCCCTGTTTTTTCAGAATCGACAGCCAGCCTTTCTGATAGCCCACGCGCAGCACGCGCTCGTCCCTGGCCGAACCCGAGCGGCTCTGCGCCCATGCCTGCGGAGCCAGCCCTGCGATGCCGCCCGCCAGTCCTGCGCCCAGCAGCTTGCGCCGGCGCCCGTCGATGAAAGCAGAAGTCAGATCCAGCCTGGTCATGAAAAATCCTTGTTCAAACTCCTTGCTCCAGGCAAAGCTGCGCCCACACATGCCGAAGCCATGCGCAAAAAGCTCGCCCTAGAGCAGGGGAAAAGTGAGAGACGAGAGAGACGAGAGAGAGGGAGAGAAGCGGCGCCGTCGGCGCCGGGGATCAAACGCTACAGCGCACCTGGGCGAAGTCCACGGGCTCGAACTCCGTGGCCGGCCGGGCCTGGCGCCGGCGGTCATCGACGATGAGCTGCACGGCCTCGTCGATGCGCGCCGAGATCTCCGGGGCCAGCTCATGGCCGCCTTCGGGCAGCAGGCGCACCTGGTGCTCGGTCGCGTAGATGCCCGGCAGGATGTGGCGCGCGCCCAGGGACTGGAGCACGGGACGCAGCGCATAGTCCAGCGCCAGCATGTGGTGCGGGCTGCCTCCTGTGGCCAGCGGCAGGATCAGCTTGTCCCTGAAGGCCGTCTGCGCCAGCAGATCGAGAAACACCTTGAGCAGGCCGCTGTACGCGGCCTTGTAGACCGGCGTGGCCACGACCAGCACCTGGGCCTGGGCCACGCGGGCCACGGCGGCATCGATGCCGGATTCATGGGCCTGGGCCTTGAGCAAGGCCTGGGCCGGGAGCTCGGACAGCACCAGGGGCGCCTGCACCGCAAGCTCACGGCTGCGCAGCTTGTGGGCCGTGGCCTGCAGCAAGGCCGTGGAGCGCGAGGGTTGGGAGGGGCTGCCGGCAATCAAGACAATGGACATGGCAAAGAATGGATCGAGGTTTCAGACACCGGGCCGCAAGCCCGGCTGGGTCGCAAGGCGCATCGGCCTCATTTCCTGGCGTAGATGCGGTCGAAGCTGCCGCCATCGGCAAAGTGCGCCTTGTCGGCAGCGGCCCAGCCGCCAAAGGCCTGGTCTATGGTGAACAGCTCCAGCTTGGGGAACTTGCTCGCGAACTCGGCCTTGATCTTGTCGTCCGTGGGCCGGTAGTAGTTGCGTCCGGCAATGCGCTGGGCCTCGTCCGAGTACAGGTATTTCAGATATTCCTCGGCCACGGCGCGCGTGCCCTTTTTGTCCACGACCTTGTCGACCACGGCCACCGAGGGCTCGGCCAGGATGGAGATCGAGGGCACGACGATCTGGAATTTCTCGGGCCCGAACTCCTTCAGCGCCAGAAAGGCCTCGTTCTCCCAGGCCAGCAGCACATCGCCCACGCCGCGCTGCACAAAGGTGATCGTGGCGCCGCGCGCTCCCGTATCCAGCACGGGGACATTCTTGAACAGCCGGGCGATGAAGTCCTGGGCCTTGCCGTCCCCGCCGTACTTGCGCTTGGCGAACTCCCAGGCCGCAAGATAATTCCAGCGCGCGCCGCCGCTGGTCTTGGGATTGGGCGTGATCACCTGGACGCCGGGCCTGACGAGATCGTCCCAGTCCTTGAGGCCCTTGGGATTGCCCTTCTTGACCAGGAACACGATGGTCGAGCTGTAAGGCGCGGAGTTGTGCGGCAGGCGCTTTTGCCAGTCGGCCCCGACCAGAGCGCCGTTCTTGACCAGGGCATCTATGTCGCCGGCCAGCGCCAGGGTGGCCACATCGGCCTCCAGGCCGTCGATGATGGAGCGCGCCTGCTTGCCCGAGCCGCCGTGCGACTGGCGGATGCCCACCTCCTGGCCGCTCTTGGCCTTCCAGTGCTTGGCAAAGGCCTGGTTGTACTCCACGTAGAGCTCCCGCGTGGGGTCATATGAGACGTTGAGCAGCTGTGCGCTCTGGGCGAGCACCGGCTGCGCCGCAAGGGATAAGCCGGCGATCAGGCCAAGGGCTACAGGAAACTTGATAAAGTGGCGGCGAATTTTCATCGGTCGTACTGGTTGGGATGGAACAAGACTGTTTGTCACTGCGGCCCATTCTCAAAGCCAATACTTAAAACTCAAACCAATAAGATTTCAGTTTGTTATACCCAAAACATCTGACAATCTCCTGCACAAAGAAGGACTGCACCCACATGGCACGCACTGTTCACTGCATCAAGCTTGGCGTTGACGCCGAAGGCCTGGACTTTCCTCCTTACCCCGGCGAGCTCGGCAAGCGCATCTTCGAGAGCGTGAGCAAGCAGGCCTGGGCCGACTGGCTCAAGCACCAGACCATGCTGGTCAATGAAAACCGCCTCAACCTTGCCGATGCGCGTGCACGCCAGTACCTCGCACGCCAGATGGAAGGCCACTTCTTCGGCGGCGGCGCCGACGCGGCGGCGGGCTATGTCCCGCCCAGCGCCTGATCCTTCTTTTTCATAGCGGCTAGCGCCTTCCACACCTGCATTTCAGGTATGAATCGATCTGAAAACGAGGTGTAGCAAGCGCTGGCAGCTATCAAAACAAGGGAGCTGACCTTGCGTCCGGCTCCATGCAAATGCCCCCGAGGCCAGGCCATCGGGGGCATTTGCTTTTCGGCCCGCGCGCAACAAGGCCTACAATGCGCGGCTGATTTCGCGGGAGAGAGAGGCGCGCCCCGCCGCAGCCTCCGCCGAAGGCGCAAACTCCCATAATCGCTCAGGCACCAAGACCGCGAAACCCATCGCCGACTGGAGAGAAGCCGCGCCCCCGGGCCGCACAGGCTCACCGAAGGGGCAAGCCCTGGCCGCAAGCCACGGGCGCAACTCTCAGGTACCAAGGACAGCGGGAGAGGCATGACAGCTTGGCGCATCGCAGCGCCAGGCGGCTTTTGAGCAGAGGTTTGTGTGCTTCCATCCGTCTCCCTGCTGGACTCGTTCCAGCTGTCCCAGATCACCACCATGCTGGTGATCTACCTCGTGGCCATCACGGCCGAAGCCATGTCCGGCGCCCTGGCCGCAGGGCGGCGCAACATGGACATCTTCGGCGTGGCCGTGATCGCCTTCGTCACGGCCCTGGGCGGAGGCACGATACGCGACATGGTGCTGGGCCACTACCCCATAGGCTGGACCCAGCACCCCGAATACGTGTATCTCGTGATCTCGGCCGGCCTGCTGACCACCGTGGTCGCGCGCCACATGCACCATCTCAAGCAGATCTTTCTGCTGCTCGACGCCATGGGCCTGATCGCCTTCTCGCTGATCGGCTGCAACGTGGCCATGGAGCTCGGCTATCCGCCCGTGGTGGTCGTCATGTCGGGCATGCTCACCGGCATCAGCGGCGGCATTTTGCGTGACGTGCTGTGCAACCAGGTGCCCGTGGTCTTCAGACGCGAGCTGTATGCAAGCGTGTCGCTGGCCGTATGTCTGCTGTTCCTGATCCTCAACAAGTTCGGCGTCGGCCACGACCTCAGCAGTGTCCTATGCTTTGCCGGCGGCCTCGGACTGCGGCTTGCGGCCATACGCTTCAAGTGGCGCCTGCCCGTATTCTCCTACCAGCAGCGCTGGGAGGAATAAGCCATCCGCCGCAGGCCGCACGGCTTTTCGTCCCGCCCTCTTCGCCCATGACCGAACCCCTTGCCAGCCAGCCCGACGGCACGCCTTACAGCCCACGCCTTGGCCAATGCCAGCACAGCGAAAACGCCCTGCTCCAGGCCAGCCAGATCTTTCTGGCCGGCTGCGGCCTGCCCCAGGCCTGGAGCCAGGCGGCGCAATGGCGGATTCTGGAGACCGGCTTCGGTCTAGGCCTGAACTTTCTGCTCACCTGGGCCGCCTGGAAGGCCGATCCCATGCGTCCCGGCCTTTTGCACCATGTGGCCACCGAAGCCTGCCCGGTCGCCGCCGCCGACCTGCTCGCTGCCCTGCCCGCCGAAGCCGCCGACCTGCGCCCGCTGGCGCACGAGCTTGCGGCGCAATTCCAGGGCCTGCTGCCCGGCGTGCACCGCCTGGTGTTCGAGCAGGGCCGCGTGCTGCTCACGCTCTATGTCGGCGATGCCCAGACCGTGCTCAGGCGCCAGCGCATCACGGCCGACAGCATTTACCTGGACGGCCTCAGTCCCGCGCTCAACCCCGAGCTCTGGAGCCTGGAAACCCTCAAGACCCTGTCGCGCCACTGCCGGCGTGGCACGCGTCTGGCCACCTGGTGCGTGGCAGACCAGGTGCGCGAGCGCCTGACACAACTGGGCTTCGAGGTCCACAAGACACCGGGTATGGCCCCCAGGCGCCATGCGCTGCAGGCCCGCTACAACCCGGCCTGGGAGCCGCGCAGCCGCCAGCCCCAGCCGCTGGCGACCCGGCCTGCGCGCTGCATGGTCCTGGGCGCAGGCATTGCCGGCGCCGCGGCCGCTGCCAGCCTGGCCAGGCGCGGCTGGCAGGTGAGCGTGCTCGATGCCGCACCCCGGCCAGCGGCCGGCGCCTCGGCCCTGCCCGCAGGCCTGTTCTGCCCCCATGTCTCGCCCGACGACAGCTTGCTGTCGCGCCTGAGCCGCGATGGTGCGCGCGCCACGCTGCAGCAGTTGCAGACACTGAGCCGGCAAGGCCTGCTCGAAGAAGGCCTGGACTGGGCGCACAGCGGCGTACTCGAACATGGCGTCGAAGAGGCCCCGCGCCTGCCGCGCGCCTGGCAGCAAAGCCCGGACCTCGCCGAAGCCGGCAGCTTCTGGAGCCGCAGCCCGTCGGCAGAGCAGCTCGCCGCCGCCCGGCTGCCCGCACAAAGCCCGGCCTGCTGGCATGTACAGGCCGGCTGGCTGCGCCCGGCACGCCTGGTCCAGGCCCTGCTGCGCCAGCCCGGCATCCAATGGCAGGCCAACGCCCGGGTCGCACGTCTTGTCCCGCCAGACATCACAGCGCCTGAAAATCCGGCCTGCTGGCAGGCATTGGACGAGCGCGGCAGCACGCTGGCTACGGCCGAGCTGGTCGTGATCGCCCTGGGGCCGGAGTCCGCACCCTTGCTCGCGCGCAGCCTTGGTATTCCGGGCCGGCCCTTCAGCGCCTGGCCGCTGCAGCCCCTGCGCGGCCAGGTCAGCTGGCATGCGCATGACCCGCAAAGCCTTGCGGCCATGCCGCCGTTTCCCGTCAATGGCCATGGCAACCTGGTGCCCGTCTTTCCCACGCAGCACGCCAGCCAGGCCTGGGTCATGGGCTCGACCTTCGAGCGCGACCTCACCGAGCTGCCGCCCAGCCCCGAGGACCAGGCCGCCGCCCATGCAACCAACGGTGGCAAGCTCCAGCGTCTGCTGCCTTGCGCCCATGCGGCGCTGAGCGGCTTTTTCACGGCCCCGCCCCGCCCCACCTGGGCCGCCGTGCGCGTCGCCGCCCCCGACCGTCTGCCCATGGTCGGCCCGGTGGCAAGCACCGCACCCGGCCTCTGGGCTCTGACGGCACTGGGCTCGCGCGGCCTGACCCTGTCTCTTTTGTGCGCCGAGCTGCTGGCCGCACGCCTGCACCACGAACCCCTGCCCCTGGATGCCAGGCTGGCCTCGGCCCTGGCCAGCGAACGCCTTTAAGAACGTGTTCACCAGCGCCGAGCAACATCTCTGGCATCAAATCGTTGTGGCAAGGCCTCAGGCCAGGAGGCTTCTCATGATCACGTTGCCCGCGCATGCCGCTAAACTCGGACCATGCACGCAAAAAACTGCCTGTTCGCTCTCTTGCTAAGCACTGCTTGTGCCAGCGCCCTGGCCCAATGGCAATGGATAGATGACAACGGTCGCAAGACTTTCAGCGACCGTCCGCCGCCGGCCCACATCCCCGCAAAGAACATTCTCAAAAGTCCGGGAGGCAGCACTGCTGCAACGCCAGCCCCATCGGCCTCCACGCCCTCCTCTGCTCCTGTGGCATCCGTTTCCTCGGACAAACCCGTAGCCCCAGCCGAGGACAAGCAATTGCAGGAAAAACTAGCTGCTCAACAAGCCGCAGAACAAGCCAAGCAAAAGCAGGAAGAGGCCAAAGCGGCCAAGCAGCGCCAGGAAAACTGCCGCGAGGCGCAATCGGCGCTCAACACCCTGCAGGCTGGCGGCCTCATAGGCCATGTGAACGCGCAAGGGGAGCGCGGCTTCATGAGCGATGAGGAACGTGCGCGCCAGCAGCAGCGTGCCCAGGAAGTGATTCGCAAGAACTGCGGCTGACCTCTCCCGGGAGATATGTTCTCCAGCAGGCAGGCTGCGACTAGAACCCGCTCTCGCGGATCAGCACGGCAAGCCCGCTTTGCACAGTAGGCCATAGCCAGCTGCGGCGCAGGGCCTCGATGTGCACCGAGCCTCTGAGTTCACGCACCTGGGCCGGCGCCTCATGCAGTTGCAGGCGCACGCGATAGAGAGGCGCCACGGGCAAGGGCTCCTGCTCATGCGGCTGGGTGGCGATGGCTCCGCCATGGCGCGCATCCAGCATCACATGCCTGAGCTTCTGGCTGCGTGCACGGTCCACCTCGATGACCGTGGCCTTCAAGGGCGTGCCCCAGCGCTGGGGCCAGAAGCTCGCCCTTGCGCCCACGGCGATGCGGGCCACCTGTTTTTGATCCACATAGGCATCGACCACCCAGCTGCCGGGATCCACCAGCACGCCCAGAGGATGATGAGTATTCACCCAGGCGCCGGCGCGCAGATGCCTGTCCACATCCATCCACTGACCGGCGAACTCGGCCTTGAGCCTGAGTCTGGCCTCCTCCTGGTCTATGGCGTGAGACTGGGCCAGTTGCTCCTGCAGGCGCCTGGCCGTGGTCTGCAACAGGTCCAGCCCCTGCTCCTGGCCCATGAGCTGCGGCAATTGCTGGGACAAGGCCTGAACACTGGCCTGGGTACGGGCCTGGCGCGCGAGCAGATCCGGCATGTAGAGCTGGGCCAGTGCCTGGCCTGCCTCTACCTCTCCAGCGGGCTCCACACCGAGCACCTGGGCAGGCTCGGGGCTATAGACGATCTGCTGGCGCTGGGCATGGGCAAAGCCCGTAGCCCGCAAATCCGCTGACCAGGGGAACACGGCCAGAGCCAGCAGGCCGCACACCAGACCCCAGATCAAAATCCGCTTGCGGGCCGCAACCTCGGGCCAGCGCTTTTTCCACACCATGATTTCCGTCCACACAGGCTTGGCGACAAACCACCACAGCTCCACGAGCAGCAGAAAAATGCCCAGCGCCTTGAAGAAAAAGTAATACACCGCAAACGCAATGCCCAGAAACACCGTCAGCCTGTACAGCCAGGTCAGATAGGCAAACAGGCGCAGCTTCCAGCGCACCTCGGGCCTGAAGGGCTCGGGATCGGGCTCGTTCAGTCCCAGTAACTGGCGCCGCATGAAGGCCTTGGCCATGGCACCCGCACGCTCATGCAGATTGGGAAAGTCCAGCAGGTCCGAGGCAATGAAGTAGCCGTCGAAACGCATAAAGGGACTCGCATTGAGCAGCAGGGACAGAATCCAACCCGTGGTCGCCAGATACAGCATGGCCTGGCGCAGCATGCCGTCATCAAGCAGGGCCCAGGCCAGCGTGGCCAGCCCAGCGAGGGCCAGCTCGGTGACGATGCCGGCCACCGAAATCGCCAGCCTCTGACGATGGCTGCGCAAGCGCCAGGACTCGCCGGTATCCGTATACAACATGGGCCACAACACCACCAGGGCCACGCCCATGTGTGCCACACGCACGCCCAGCCGTGTGGCAACCAGCGCATGGCCCAGTTCGTGCAAGGCCTTGGAGACGATCAGGGCCAGCGCAAAGCCGGCCAGCCCCGAGGGGGAGAGCATGTCCATGAAGCCATGGGCAAAGCTGTCCCACTGACGCACCACAAGCACCAGGCCCAGGCCTGTCGCAGCCAGCAGCAGCCACAGGGCCGTCCAGCTGAACAGGGGCTGAACCCAGGGCAACATGGCCTGCAGCATGCGCTGGGGCCGCAGCAGCGGCAGGCGCACAAACAAATAGGTGTGCAGCCACCATTTGCCGCTCTTCCACTTGGCATTGCGGCTTTTTTCCTGTAGTTGGGCGACTTTTTGCGGCCCCGCACGCAGCAGGTTGTGCTGCTCCAGGAACTGGGCGAACTGCAGCACCTGCTCCTCCTGCACATCCAGCGTGGTGCTCGCACGAATGGCCTCGGCCATGCGCGCCGGCGCCATATGCCAGCGCAGCAGGCACTCGTACTCCAGCCAGCCAATGCGATAGAAACGATTGCTCACCGGGTCCTGTATGACCCAGGCCGGAGCGCCATCCGCATAGGCCGCGCTGGGGTGCAGCTTGAGATCGTCGCGCAAGGATGCGGCCGGCGGAGCCTTCTTCGTCGCCGGGCCCGCCATGGGCACGGCGGCACTGGCTTGGGAGCTCACCAGCCGCTCCACTCGCGCAGTGTGGCCAGCGGCCTGCGCAGCACATAGTAGATCAGCACCACCCAGTTGCCCGAGACCTTGGCCGTACCATGCAGGCCAATGCGCGCATCATCGAGCGATTGGCCCGGATCCAGCGTGGCACGCAAGCGGTAGCTGGCCACGTTGTCGGGCGACAGCGTGGACTGGTAGCTGGTCTCGGTCACGGTGGCACGCAGTGGCGACAAGGGCCGGACCGTGAGAAAGAGCTTGAGCGGCGCATTCTCTTCGAGCACCAGGGCATCGGCCACAGGCATGTAGATCAGCACGCCTGCGGACTCAGGATTCGCCACCTGCATGATGCGCTCGCCCGTTACCACGGGCCGGCCCAGCCAGTCGTCGGCAGCACCGAACACCGCAATGCCGTCATGCGGAGCCAGCACATGGATGCGATCCAGCTGGGCCTGCACGGCGGCCAGCTCGGCTCTTTTTTCCTGCGCCCGGCCCTGAAGCTGGGTCAGCTCGCCCTTGCTTTGCAGGTTGTCGAACGCCTTCTGGCTGGCCGCCATCCACTCTGCATCGGCCACGGCCACGGACTGCGTGGCCACATCCAGCCGGTTGCGCAGCGTGGTCTCGTCCAGCGACAGGAGCAGATCGCCTTGCCTGACCGCCTGGTTCGGCCGTACATGAAAGGTCTTGACCACTCCATCCAGCGCCGCCGCCACCGTGGTTGCATCCAGGGCCACGATCTCGGCAGGCGCCAGGGCCGACTGGCGCACCGGCAGCAGGCACAGCACGACCAGAGCCAGCCAGACGGCATGGCGCTTGCGCCCCATGGCCTTCCAGCGCTGGCGCAGGCTGGGCCTGGGCTTGCCGCCCAGCATCTCCCAGCAATAGCCCCAGTGCACGGCCAGGTGCTGCAAGGCCTGCTGATGCAGAGCATCGGGTTGCTCATCCAGCAAAAAAGCCGCCCAGGCCAGAATCGCGCCGTCGCGCCGCCTCAGGGGCAAGGCATAAATGCCCTGGGGCCACCACTCTAGCCAACCGTCGGCAATCTCGGCAGGCGCTGACTTGAGCTCCGGCCCGACGTCCTCTGACGTTTCCAGCAACGGCGAAACCAGCCATCCGCCAGATGCACCCACATGCTCCTGCACCCAAGGCCAGCTGCGGCGCAGCCAGATCAGATAAGGGCTGTCCTCGGTTGGCGGCGCCAGGCCCGACAAGGTCAGCAGCCGTGCCTGCGCTCCACTGCCGGCCATGACAAAGGCCTGCCGAAAACCCAGCAGGCCAAAACTGTCATTGGCAATGGAGAAGGCCAGCTCCAGCGGCGAATTGGCGGCACGCGCACGCGCCTCCAGCTGCGCCACGGCGGATGCGGCCGATGCGGGCCTGGTGCTCATGGCTTATTGCATCCCCGAAAAACGCGCGACCCCGCTCATGCCGGCAAGCAGCTCGGGCGGACGCCCCTCTATGCGGGCTTCCAGCTCCACGGTCTGAGCGACGGCATCCACCCTCGCGTTGATGGCCGTGACCTTGGCCGCATAGCTCTTGCGCGTTTCGTCTATGAGCACCTCGAATGGCGTGTCCTTTTTGAGCGCATGCAGCCAGCGCGAAGGCACGTTGAGCCTCAGCTTGAGCGGGCCGTCGCTGACCATCTCCAGCAGCGGCATACCCACGTTCACGCCCTGTGCGGGCTTGACGTGCAGCTTGACCACATGACCGGAGAAAGGCGCCTTGACCAGGCATTGCCCCATCTGCACCTGGCTCAGGGCAATCGCAGCCTTGGCCTTGTCGGCCATGGTCTGGGCCAGCACCACCTCGGTATCGCCGGCAGCGTCGAGCTTGCGCAGGCGCTGCTTGACGTCCAGTGATTCCTTGGCGTTCGCGTATTCGGCCTGGGCCATGCGCAGACGCGCATCGGGCTCGCTGCAATCGAAGCTGACCAGGGTTCGCCCCTTGGCCACACGGGTGCCCAAACCCGCGTGCACGTTGGCAATGCGACCCAGCATCTGGGCCGCCAGAACGGTTTCCAGCTCGGGCGTGAGCAGCACCCGGATCGCATTCGGGTCCGCAGCAAGGGCGGCAGGCGCCGCCATGGGTCGGGGAGCCGGCACGGCCGCAGTCTGCGCCTGGGAGGCGGTGGCAATCACGCCCAGGGCCAGGGCCCCGAGCAGTCGGCATGAGGTTTGCATCATGGCCCTGCGCCTTACTTGGCCACGACCTGGAACACGGCTTGCTGCCACTGGGCCATGGTGTCCTGCATGGAGCGCGCCAGCGTCTTCACGTCATGGCTTTCCACGGTCTCGGGCAGGATGTCCAGGCCCACGGAGTTATACAAGCGGCCCCAGGCCGCCTGGGCATTGGAGTAGGCGGCAAAGCGCTGGTACTCGCCCAGCAGGGCCCGGGCCTCGGTGCGAATCACCTCGAGCTCGGAATCGAACTGGCTCTTGGCTGCGGCCTTGGCATAGTTGAGCAGGCGCTTGTCGACCTGGGCGCTTTCCTCGGCGAAGCGGAGTTCCGACAGGGACAGGCCGTAGCGCTGTATGCCCACGCGCACCTGGGTCAGCACAGCCATGGACAAGGCCATGCGGCGCATGTCGTCGGTCGTGTTCTGGGCTTCATGGGCTCGCTGCAACGAGGGGTACTGGGTGAGCTTGAGCAGGTTCCAGGACACGCGCACGCCCGTGTCTATCCAGTTGCTGTTGTAGGCGTACTTGTTGGAGTCGTATTGCCAGCCCGCATCCAGGCTGATGTTCGGCCACAGCAGCACCTTGGCGGCCTTGATGTCGTTTTCGGTCACGCGTTTGCGATACCACTCCTCCATGATTTCGGGGCGCCGCTCCAGGGCCAACCGCTCCAGGGCCTCCACATTCACGGGCACGGCCGGCAAGGCCTGCTCGCCCTGCTCGACCAGGGTGATCTTCTCGCCGGGCGCAACCGACATCAGGGCGCGCAGCTCGGCCATGGCCAGCTCCAGATCCTGGCGGCGCAGTGTCAGGGTGTTCACCGCGTCCAGCAAGGCGCGCTGATAGCCCAGCACCTGGGCCTGGGGCATGAGGCCTTGCTTTTCCACTTCCTTGGCGCGCAGCATGGCCTTCTCCACGCGTTCGAGCAGTGCATCCACGCGGCCCAGCAGCTGTTGCGCACCCACGGCTCGCCAGTAGCTGTTGCGCACGTCCTGGAGCACGTTCTGTATGACCTTGCGGCGGCGCTCCTCGGCCATCAGCACCTGGTCGGCCTTTTGCTGGGCACGGTAATAGGAGACGCCAAAGTCCAGGGCATTCCAGGAGAAGGACAGATTGGCCAGCGAGCGATCGCGCTCCTGCGAGGTCGAGGGATTGAGCGAAACCGTGCGCGGGGGGTCGATGAGCACGGAGACGCCGCCCGAATCGTTGTTGCGGCTCACATAACCTGCACCCGCCACCAGCTTGGGCAGCATCTCATAGGTGGAGACATCGAGCAGGCTCTGGCTCAGGGCCGTCTCCATGAGCTTGAGCTTGTAGTCCAGGTTGTATTTGAGGGCGCGCGCCGCTGCCTCGTGAAAGTCTATGGGGGCGCTGATCGGCTCCTGGTCTTTGTACATGGAGACCAGATCCTGGGCAGCACGATCGCGGATCTCGTCGGTGCTGAAGGCCTTGGGGGTCACCGAGCCGCAGGCTGCGAGCAGCAAGGGCATGCAGGCAGCGGTCAGACGCAGGGCGAAAGGTGGAATGCGGTTTGTCATGATTGTGGATTCGCTCAAAAGATGTCTTGGATGTGACCGGCACATCGCTGTGCCGGCCCGGTCTGGAAGTAGATGACGATTAGCTCGGACGGCGCTCGGGAAGCTGTTGCGCCTGCTCCATGAGCTGCTGCGTGAAAGAGTCCGCAGCAGCGACCGGGCGGGCCTGAGGTGCCTCGGCCAGCTCTTGCTGCCAGCGCTGCAGGAGCAGCCCGGCCTGCTCGGCGGCCTCTGACTGCCCTGCCTTTGGCGCTTCATCTTCAGGAGCAGCCTGCACAGGCTCAGCAAGGGGTTTCAGCGATTCAGGCAATCCGATATCGGTCACGGCATCGGGCTCGGCCTGAGGCATGGCAAACGCAAGATTGGCGCGCAGGCGCTGAGCCAGTCGTGCGAGCACGGAGCCTTCACGCTGGGACGCCTTCACGGCCTGACCGACAAAGAGCGTGTCCTCCTGGCCAAGCCCTGCACCGATCGAGGAGGTCTGGACCTCGCCCGCTTGCTGGAGTCCCAGGTCATTGCCCAGGCGCTCACGAAGTGCCTGGTCTGCCTGTCGCGCCTCGACCTCGCGGCTCACGAACAGCACCGGATGCATGGGCTGGATCATGCGGCGGACCATACGGTTGCTCAGATCGTCCCAGAACACGCTGGGATTGCGTGCCACGTCTCCGGTCACCAGCCCCCCCCTGGGATCACTCAAGGGCTGAAGCGGCTGCAGCACATCGGGAACCGAGGGCGTCCACTGGGACACCTGCGAATCCGGCGGCAGGCCTGGCAGATCAGGCTCAGACGGCTCCGGCTGCACGGGCACCTGGGGTTCGGCGAGCTCAATACCAATCACGATCCTGGCCGTGGAGCTGTCGCCATCGCTATCGGTAATCGTGTACTCGAACACCTCACTCGCCGTGAGCGGAGCGCCGTTGTAGCGCGTATAGGTGTAGCTGCCATCGGGCTGGATCACCAGCGTACCGTGACGCCCCTCGACCGTGATCTGTCCATTCGCGTCCACCCTGCCTGCCTGTCGATCAGGGCCGTTCGCCCCTGTGACCCGCACCTCACGGTCAGCACCCAGCGTGTCGTTGTCCAGGGCCTGGCCCTTGGCCTGACCTGTGGTGTTGTCCACGTTCGCGGCATCGTCCCTGGCCTCGGGCTGGTCGTCGATGATGTCCACGACCACGGTGACCTGGGTGAAGTCGCCATCCTCGTCGGTGATCCTGACCTCGAACTCATCGCTCGTCGTATCGCCCTTGGTGGGCGTGGTCAGCTCGTACTCGTAGGTGATGACAGGCTTGTGCCCAGGCTGCCCCGGCTTGTAGGTCACGGTCACCTTGCCCGACTCCATGGGAATCGTCACCGGGATATCAGGCACCAGGGTCACGGCGCTGCCGCCCGGTGGCGTGATGGTCACGGTGGATGCGCCATCGCCCGGGGTCAGCTCTATCGTGCCCGTGGTCTTGTTGCCGTCTCCGGGCCGGCTGCCATTCGGCAAGCCGGCTTCGTTGGCAGGCCTCTCGGGCTTGAGCACATCGCGCTTGGGACCGTTGGGGTTCTTGGGGTCGGTTTCCGGCTGGGGTGGATTGCCCTTGCCATCGCCCGTGACCACCGGAGTCCTGTCACCGATATGGATGGTGATCGTCGCCTTGGAGGCATCGCCATCGCCATCGGTCAGCGTGTACTCGAACACCTCGGTGGCCGTGAGCGGTTCGCCGTTGTGGCGCGTGTAGACATAGTTGCCATCGGGCCTGATCACCAGCGTTCCATGCTGGCCCTGCACGGTGATGGCTCCGCTGCCATCGGCTGTTCCGCCAGCCACGGCCGTAATGGTCGCACCGTCTGCTCCCTGCACGTCAGCCACATTGCCAGGAGAGCCACCATCACGCGCATTGCCCGTGATGACCGAGCGGTTGCCCATGGAGACCTCATCGTTATTCGCCACGGGCTGGTCATCGATGATGTCCACGACCACGGTCACCTGGGTGGAGTCGCCATCCTCGTCGGTGATCCTGACCTCGAACTCGTCCGTGTTCGTATCACCCACGGTGACCACCGTCAGTTCGTACTCGTAGGTGATGACAGGCTTGTGCCCAGGCTGCCCCGGCTTGTAGGTCACGGTCACCTTGCCCGACTCCATGGGAATCGTCACCGGGATATCAGGCACCAGGGTCACAGCGCTGCCGCCCGGTGGCGTGATGGTCACGGTGGAATCACCGTCGCCCGGGGTCAGCTCTATCGTGCCCGAGACCCGGTTGCCGTCTCCGGGCCGGCTGCCATTCGGCAAGCCGGCTTCGTTGGCAGGCCTCTCGGGCTTGAGCACATCGCGCTTGGGACCATGGGGATCCCTGGGATCGACAGGCTCGGAAGTCGGCGGATGACCCTTGCCGTCGCCCGTGACCACCGGGGTCTTGTCGTCGATATGGATGGTGATCGTCGCCTTGGAGGCATCGCCATCGCCATCGGTCAGCGTGTACTCGAACACCTCGGTGGTCGTGAGCGGCTCGCCGTTATCACGCGTATAGACGTAACTGCCGTCAGGCTGAATGACCAGGCTGCCATGCTGGCCTGCCACGGTGAGGATGCCCTTGCCGTCTGCCGTGCCGGCAGCTCCACCGGGGCCAGTCACTGCCGTGACGGTGGCGCCGTCCGCGCCTTGCACGTCGGCCACATTGCCCTTGCCGTCTCCCGCCACGGCATTGCCCGTAATGGTCGTGGCATTGCCCAGGAAGACTTCATCGTCCATGGCTTCGGGCGCATCGTCCACGATGGTGATCGTCACGGTGTTGGTCACCGTATTGCCATACGCGTCCTTGGCCGTGTAGGTGAAGCTGTCGGTGACCGTATCACCCTGGCTCTGGGTGGTCAGCGTGTAGCTGTAGGTGCCATCGGCATGGACTTCAAAGTTGCCGTAATGGCTCTGACCGCTAGCGGGCACGGCGCTGTGCCCCTCCGGCAGGCCCAGGTCCTGCCTGTCCACGCTGTGGCCGCTGCCTTCGGTGGAGCCACCTGCAAGACCGCTTTCCTTGACCGTGCCATCGGCTGCGGTCGAAACCAGGCTGATGTTTCTGACATCAATGCTCAGCGTGGCCGTGGCTTCGTCGCCATCGGCATCGCGCACCACGTAGCTGAACACATCGATCACATCGCCCGTGATGCTGTCGCCTCGGCTCACATAGGTGTAGCTTCCGTCGGCATGCAGCGTCAGCGTGCCGTAGCTTCCCTGGATTGCCACGCCCACGCCAGAACCCACGGCTGCGCTGGCATCTGCACCCGAAGCCACGCCCACCACGGCACCCGTGCCGGCCCAGCCGTCGGCGCCCGGGTTGTCGTTGCT
>NZ_AUCQ01000033.1 GCF_000429845.1 Comamonas composti DSM 21721 | reverse complement strand
CATAGATTTCTCCAGATTCGGCCTGCTGTCAGGCCATTTTTACGGGAAGAAATCTCGCTTAGCCAACTGTTCAAAAAACCGGGGCCACTTCTCTTATTCTTCCAGCCTCAGTTCCCAACGCATCACATGCCAGGGGTGGCTTTTCTGTCCTACCCACTGGTTCACTTCGTCTTCGCCAAAGCCCATGCCCAGGGTGTCGGCGCGGCCGTGGGCGAGCCATTGGGCGCGGCCGCGTGCCAGGGCCTGGCCGTAGGTGAGCCAGCTGTCAAAGCATTCCTGGGCACGGCGCGCGTTGAGCAGCAGCACCTGGTGTTCGAGTGCCTGATCCAGCCAGCCCAGCATATGCGCGCAGCGCACATAAAAGGCCACGCGGGCACAGGCAAAGGCCATGGCCGCATGCAGGTCGTCGCCGGGCGACAGGCGTTGCAGGTCCTGCATGAACCAGCGCTGGCGCAGCAGTGCAGGCAGCTGGCGGCGAATGCTGGCGTCATCCAGGTCGGTGCGCATGCCCAGATGGTGCAGCACCATGGGGCGAAGCTGGGAGGCCAGAGTCTGGTCGGCACCCGCGAGCTCCTTGTCAGCAAAGCCGCCTTGTATGCTGTGATAGGCCATGGGGTGGGCCAGGGCCAGAGCCCAGTCCAGGGTCTTGCTGCCCGTGCTGTAGCTGCTGATGTCGCCACGGTTTCTGGCGGCCTCGGCCGCGCGCGAGCGCTTGCGCTGAAATGCGATCACCACGAGCATGACCAGGCAGCCCAGCAGCCAGTGAAGGCGCATGGCGCCATAGATCAGCGCGAACTGCAAGGCCGTCGTGAGAAGAAACCGGCTGCTCATGGCCTGCGCGGCGCGGCCGCAGTGCGTTTTTTTGCCAGATCCAGCGTTTGCTGCACGGCGTTGCTGCGCGGCATGCGCTCCAGGGGGGGCATGGTGTCGGGGCTGGCCATGAGCAGCCATTGCATCAGGGGCGACGGTGCAAGACACAGCTGGCTCAGCAGCTCGGGGTGGGTTTGCAGCAGCCATAGCTGCTCGGCCTCGGTCTGCAGGTCGTCGACTGCGCACCAGGGCGTGGCCTTCTCGGTGACGCTCAGCAGGTGGACGGGGCGGCGCACAATGCCCATGGCCAGGGCGTCTTCGGGCACGGCATGGTTGAGCGGCAAGTGGTTGAGCAGGGCCACGACATCGGGCACGTAGCGTGCAATCGGCGGGCGGTTCTGCTTGCCTTTGATCTGCTCGATTTCCAGCAAACCGTCTTCTCTGACATGGGTATTGACCGTGATGCGCGGCTGGGCCGAACCCGTGCGGTAGCTGAACAATCGCATTCGGCCTTTTTCACAGGCCTCGGCATAGCGCTCACCATAGCCGCCGCGCAATTGCTTGCGTTCGGCAAACTGGCCCAGGCAGTGGCCCATCATCTGGCTTTCATAGGCCATTTCCTCCCGCAGTGCAGCGCTTTGACCGTCGAACTCCACAAAGCTGCCGAGCTGGCCGCGCAGCATGTCGCGCACGGCTTCGGGCCTGTGCTCATGCCTGCCGGCGTGGCGCTTTCTCTCGAAGGCCAGGTGCTCCAGCGTCCAGCGTGCCAGCGCCTGGGGGCAGTTGATGCGCTGCAGCTTGCCCTGCAGCGATGTGCCGCTGCGCGTGGTGAGAAACTCCACCAGCCGCGCCTCCAGTGCGAGCACGGCTGCAGCATCAGGCTCCAGCCACCAGAGATCGGGAACTTCGAAGCCCGAGGCTTTTTTGTGCAGTCGCTCTGCTGCCCATGGCGGTGCAGGCTTGCGCCCGAGCAAGGCCTGGAGGTCTGCATTGCTGGCCACGGGCTGTAGTGTGGGTGCATCGGCCTGGAAGTTGCCCACGAGGTGACGATAGAAATGATTGCCCAGCCAGTCCGTGACATCCTGGGAATCGCCGCGTTGAAGGCTGCGCTCGCGAATGCGCTGCTTGATGGCCGGGGCATTGACCATGTCGCGAGCCTTGTAGGCCGGGTGCGGTGCCGTGGCTGCCTGCATGGCCAGGCTCACCAGAATTTCCACCAGGGCCTGGCTGTCGCGCCGCGCTGCTTGTACTCGGCCAGCTTTTGCTCGGTGCGCTCTATGCCTTGCTGGCTGGCGCGGGCCTCGAAGTCGTTGTCGTCGCCCAGCGCGAAATCCTTGTCGACGTTCTTGCCCAGGTGGGTCGCGGCTTCGCGGTGCAAGGCCAGGCATTCCTCAAGCAGCTCGGGATAGGCCTCCATGGCGCAGGCCAGGCGGCGCAGCACATAGCAGTCCTGCAGCGCTCGAATTTCCTCCAGATGGGCGCGCAGCCGGGGCAGCACGGGCTCGGGCCTGAAGGCGGAGAGAAAGTCCAGCAGCGACATCTGGGCCGCAAGATAGTCGCGGCGTTCCTGCTGCTTTTCCTCTGCGTCCAGATCCGCATACCAGTCGTCCAGGCGTTCGAGCCAGATGCTGATTTCATCGCCCCGGTCAAGCTTGTAGAGCGACAGCGCGACGGTAGGGAAGTAGCGCTGCGGCTCATGGCGGCTGAAGCCGTGTTCGCGCGCAAAGTGCCACAGGCGTTCGGCGGCTCCGATGATGGCCACATCATCGTCGCGGCCGTTGGCGCACCACCACAGACCGTCCAGATGCTCGGCAAAGGGGCTGCTGGCCAAGCCGCGCTGGTGCAGGTCTTCGGCCTCGTCGTAGCGGTCCTGGTCGCGGTATTTGATGGCCAGGTTGTTGCACAGCATGGAGTAGACATGCAGGTCGCCGTCCTTGAAGCTGCCCTGGCCCGTGGACCAGAACTGCTCGAAGCGCGCAAGGCCCTCTTCGTAGTAGCGCACGACCAGCGGAACGCGCACTTCCTCGGATGGCACTTTCGTGTGGCCTCCCATCGAGGAGGCAAGGTCATCCTCGTCATCCAGGGTGACGCCGGCTGCATAGCACCAGTGGCCTCCATGGGCCTCAGGGAAGGGGCGAGTCACGGCATCTTGTGGCGCCAGCGCGCAAAAGCGGGCGGCCCAGAGGGCGGTCAGCTTGTCGCCGTCGGCAAGCTCGGGGTGGCTGGTGACGGCTTGCTCCAGCAGGGGCAGGGCTTGGTCCATCTGGTGCTTGCGAGCCAGCTCCAGGCCTTCGATCAAGGCCAGCAGGTGGTGGCCGGGCGCGCGCGCGCGCACCAGATCCAGATAGTGCGTGGCCGGGTGTGGGGCCGCGTCTTGGTCGGCGAGCAGCTGGCGCATGTCCTCGTCGATTTGCGACCAGGCAAGAACCAGGGCCCAGGTGCAGGTCTGGGGCGTGTCTTTGTCGAACTGAGCAAGTGCAAGCTGATAGGCGGCCTCGGCCGAGCCCGGACGGGCGTGCAGCACGCATTCAAGCGCCAGCTCGGCGGCCTGGTCCAGGCGGCCGGCCTGCTCCAGCCATTGCAGCACAAGGCCGCTGAAGGGGTCGCCGTGGTCGTCGGTCAGGCTGGTGCGGCTTTGCAGGCCGAGCTGTATTGCCGCGTCGAGCTGGCCGGCCAGATGGCAGGCCTGGGCCTGCAGCCGGGCCATGCGGGTCTTGCGGTGCGTCTTCACGGCAAGTGAGGGCGCCGGCTCTTCGTTGCGGGCCAGCCATTGTTCACAGCTGATCAGCAGCGAGGGCAGGCTGTTGGGCGCCACGGGCAGCAGGCGCCGGGCCAGCTCCATCCATTGGCTGAAATCCAGGTTTTGATCGTCCCCTGCGTCGCGTAGCGTGGCCAGGGCCTGCTGCACATGGCGCTGCAGCAGGCCCTGGTCGTTGCGCAACTGGGCAAGCTCGGCCTTGTCCAGGCTGTTGGCGGCAAGAAACCAGGCCTGGTCTTCCTCGGCGATCTGCAGGTTTTCGCTGTCCTGGGCCAGCCTCAGGTCCAGGCCTTGTTCGGCCAGCGCATAGGCCTGGCATTCGCGTGCCAGGTACAGCCATCCATCCCAGTAGTTGCCGGCTGGTGTACCTATGGGCAGTTGCTCCAGCAGGCGCAGTGCGGGCTGGAGCAGGGCGCTGGCGGTTTCGCGGTCGAACAGCCGGCGGCTTTGTATGTCGCTGAGCGCCAGGCGCAGCGCGGCTTCGGTGCGCTGGACGGGATCGGTCACGTCCTGCAGCAACTGGTCGCCATGGGCCTGGAGCAAGGCATTCGCGGCCTGGGGGCGCTGCAGGAACAGCCAGAAGTCGTGTACGCGCTCCAGCTCCATGATGCTGGTCGGGGCGAACTGCTGCTGCTGCATCAGCTCCTGGACGGCGGCCAGGCGGTCGCCGTACTCGATGCTGGCACCGGTTTCGGAGTACTCGTCCAGCAGCTCCTGGGCCTGGTCTATGAGTGCGTGCAGTGCATCACCGTGCAGAGGGGCTGCAGGACTGCTTGTTGGGGCGTGGTTCATGAGAGGGCGTGATCGGGAATACTGAAAACCGCAAGGGTGTTGGGCGCAGAGGCTGGCGACACATGCTGTGGTTAGAGCCCGGCAGAGGGGGCTGCCTGTGGGTCTGTGCCAGGGTCTGGCGAGGTGCGAGGGCAGATGCGGGGGCATGCATCTGTCTGCGGGCTGCGGTGTGAAAAGGCGGGCTGACTCGCTTGGTCGGGTCTTTCTCCAGAACCTGGAAGAGCTTTCGGAACATGGCCCGGTCTGGCTTTGGCGGCGGCATCCAGATTCAGGCAGGCTGTGCAAGCCCTGCTTCAACGCACATGCATGTTCTTGTCATGCAGCTGCACAGGGGTGGGCTGCATGGGGTGTTTATCCATACAAGCGTAACAAAAAAAGATGATCCACCGAGAGGGTGGCGCATATTTTCGACGCCGGCGTCCATTCGCTCAGGGCTAACGCCCGGAGGCGCTTGCGGGGCGCGGGTTTCTTGCAAGGGCAGCTTCATAGACCGGCATGACCTTGGGGATATAGGACTGCATTTCGGCAATGCGCTCTTCGCCCAGCGGGTGGGTGCTGAAAAAGGATGAGCCTTGCTTGCCGCCCACGGTCATCATCTTTTCCCAGACCTTGGGGGCGTTGCGCGGGTCATAACCTGCGCGGGCCATGAGTTCCAGGCCGATGATGTCGGCTTCAAGCTCCATGGCGCGCGAGTTGGGCAGGTGCATGAACAGGTTGGCGCCCGAGCCCAGCAGGCTGCTGTCCACGCCCGAGGCCGCCGAGGCCACGCCGACCAGAATGTTCGACAGCCCCTGCTTGGACAGCTTCTCGCGCGAATGCTCGCGCAGCGCATGGGCGATCTCATGGCCCATGATGGCGGCCAGCTCATCGTCCGTGAGCTGCAGCCGGGTGACGATGCCCGAGTAGACGCCTATCTTGCCGCCGGGCATGCAGAACGCGTTCAGCTCATCCGACTCGAAGACATTGATCTCCCAGGGCCACTGGCGTGCATCGGGACGGAAGGCGCCGACCTGGGCGATGAGGGCCGTGCCGATGAGGCGCACGCGCTCGGTCAGCCGGCGGTCGGTGTTGAGCTTCTTTTCCTTGACGGCATTCGCCGTCATCTGCGAGAAGCCCTGGGCCGCCTGGGCATTGACCTGGGCGCTGGAGAGCATGAAGAACTGGCTGCGCTCTATGCCCACGGCTCCGCCCTGGGTGCTGCTGGCGCAGCCTTGCAGGCCCAGGATGGACGCGAGCAGCAGCGCGGGGGCCAGCAGGCCTGGACGCGTGCAGAAAGCAGGTAGGGAAAAACGCATGGCAAGTCTTTGAACGGCGGGTCGCCTTATGTTACGAGCGAGTAACGCCATCATGCCAGCAAGCGGCGGCCTGGTTTGTCCGGTGCGGGCCAGAAGGCCGCCCGAAGAAGCCGGGCGCAGGGGTCAATGGCGGAGCATGATCTCGCCGCGCAGCGTATAGGTGCGGGCCTCGGTGATGCGCACGTCCACCATCTGGCCGATCAGGCGCTCGTTGCCAGGGAAGTTGACCACGCGGTTGCACTCGGTGCGGCCCATGAGCTCGCTGCCGTCGCGCTTGGACAGGCCTTCGACCAGCAGGCGCTGCACCGTGCCCACGCGCTCTTCGCTGATCTCCTTGATGTTGTGGTTGATCACGGCCTGCAGCTCCTGCAGGCGGCGCAGCTTGACCTCGTGCGGCGTGTCGTCGTGCAGATTCGCGGCCGGCGTGCCGGGGCGGGGGCTGAAGATGAAGCTGAAGCTGTTGTCAAAGCGCACATCTGCAATGAGCTTCATCATCTTCTGGAAGTCGGCCTCGGTCTCGCCGGGAAAGCCCACGATGAAGTCGCTGCTCATGGCCATATCCGGGCGAATGGCGCGCAGCTTGCGGATCGTGCTCTTGTATTCCATAGCCGTGTAGCCGCGCTTCATGGCCATCAAGATGGTGTCGCTGCCGTGCTGCACGGGCAGGTGCAGATGGCTGACCAGCTTGGGGATCTTGGCATAGGCCTCGATCAGGCGCGGCGTGAACTCGTTGGGGTGGCTGGTGGTGTAGCGGATGCGCTCGATGCCGGGGATTTCGGCCACGTACTCGAGCAGCAGGGCAAAGTCGGCGATCTCGGCCGTGTCCCCCATCTTGCCCAGGTAGGCGTTGACGTTCTGGCCCAGCAGCGTGACCTCTTTCACGCCCTGGTCGGCCAGGCCTGCGACTTCCACCAGCACGTCCTCGAACGGGCGGCTGACCTCTTCACCGCGCGTATAGGGCACGACGCAGTAGCTGCAGTATTTGCTGCAGCCTTCCATGATGGAGACAAAGGCCGAGGCACCTTCCACACGGGCGGGCGGCAGGTGGTCAAATTTTTCGATCTCGGGAAACGAGATGTCCACCTGGGGCTTGGCCTTGGCCGCGCGGGCGTTGAGCAGCTCGGGCAGGCGGTGCAGGGTTTGCGGGCCGAACACCACGTCCACATAGGGCGCGCGCTTGATGATTTCCTCGCCCTCCTGGCTGGCCACGCAGCCGCCCACGCCGATGAGCACGCCTTTTTCCTTCAGATGCCTGATGCGGCCCAGGTCGGAGAAGACTTTTTCCTGCGCCTTTTCGCGCACCGAGCAGGTGTTGAACAGGATCAGGTCGGCCTGCTCGGGATCGTCCGTGGGCTCATAGCCCTGGGCGGCCCCCAGCACATCGGCCATCTTGTCCGAGTCGTACTCGTTCATCTGGCAGCCAAAGGTTTTGATAAAGACTTTTTTGGACATGGCGATTCTCGTGGGGCAGCCGCAGGCTGCAGCAAAAGCGATAGCTGGTAGCGCTTGTCACACCTTCATTTCAGTATGAAAGTGATCTGAAATCAAGCAGTGGAAGGCGCTAGCAGCTCTTATAAAAATAGCAATCAAGCCGTGGTACGGCCGGATTGGTGCGCCGTGGCCGGGGTCAGCTGCCCAGCAGGCGGTTGAGCAGCGTGGGCTTTACGACCTGGTGCTTTTCGATTTCGGCGGGCGTGAGCACCCAGGCCTGGTGCAGCCACTGCGTGTGGCTCTCGATCACATAGGCCACGAGCATTCTCTGGCCCGGCAGTTGGGCGGCCTGCAGCAGGGTGCGCTCGGGGCTGAACAGGCGAAAGCCCGGCGAGGTGCGGATCTCCTGACCATTGATCCTGACTGTGGGAAAGTCGGAGATCGTGAGCTCGCCAAACCGGGTCTGAGGCGGGAAGTTGCGCGCCTCATGGCTGGGCAGGCCCTGGGCGGCGGCGCCCAGGCTGGCGCAGGCCGCAGCCGAGCACAGCAGCGCAGCAAAGGCGCGGCGCTGAAGAGGCTTGGCGAAGCCGGATTTTTCTGAACAGGTGGGAGTGCAGCGGTGCATGGTGTTTATCCAGGGGCTGGACTCGGGATTCTACGAAGTTCTGTGCGGGCGACCAAGGCACTGGGGCATTGCCGATGAACGCGCTGTCCGCGCGCGATCTCAGAAGCTGCGGTATCGCGCCTCGTATCCCATCCCGCACAGACACTGGCGCGGCACCGAGGAGATCGTAAACACGTTCTCAGGCGTCGGTTGCATCGGGCAGGCGATGGCCGCAATGCGGGCAGTAGCAACAGGGGTTGCGCTGGGCGGCCAGGTTTTTCTCCTGCTGCTCGCGCAGCAGCTTGAGCACGATGTCCTGGGTTTGCTCGGGCGTGAGCCCGACCTGCTTGCGTATGACCTCGATCTGCGCGCGGTCGCTCAGCAGGTTGATGTCATGGCTTTGCAAAAGCTCCTGGAACTTGATCTCTATCTCCTGCTTTCTGACCTCGAGCTCATTCGCAATGCCCGTGGCCAGGATACCGGCGGGCAGGGCCGCCAGACCCAGGCCCAGAATGGTGATGATGGCGCCCAGAAAGCGGCCCAGCGGCGTGATCGGCGTGACATCGCCATAGCCGACCGTGGTCAGCGTGACCACGGCCCACCACATGGAGGCGGGAATCGAGCTGTAGACCTCGGGCTGGGCCTGATTCTCGACCACATACACGCCGGCTGCGGCCATGACGATCAGGATGCTGAGAATGAACAGCACGGCCTGGAACGAGCCCTTCTCCCTCTCTATGACCCGCAGCAGCATTTGCAGCGAGGTGAAATAGCGCGTGAGCTTGAGCAGGCGCAGCAGCCGCAGGATTCTGAGGAAGCGCAGATCGAAGTGCACGAAGAAGTTGATGTAGGCCGGCAAGATGGCCAGCAGATCGATGATGGCGCCGCCGCTGGTCACCCACTGCCAGCGCGACTTCCAGGCGCTTTGCCCGGGCCTGGCCTCGACCACGCACCAAAAGCGCAGTATGTACTCGGCCGTGAAGATGGCGATGGAGGCGTTCTCGAAGATGTCGAAGAACTGCTGATGGGACTTGTAGATCTCGTTGACCGACTCCAGCAGGACCGCGACCACATTGCCCAGGATCAGGACGATCAGCAAGTAGTTGATGCTCTTGCTCAGGCGCGTCTCGTTTTTCTCGTCATGCAGATAGTCGTAGAAGAATCTTCTGAGCGAGAGCCAGGCATTTGCAATCATGGTTGCTGTGGTCTTTAAAGAATGTCGCGGGATGGGGCGATGCGGTGTTGGTTCCGGCCGTGGTGGCCGTCAGAACGTGTTTACGATCTCCTCGGTGCCGCGCCAGTATCTTTGCGGGATGGGATACGAGGCGCGACACCGCAGCAATAGCCGTGCTATTGCGAGGATTCGCAACGCTGTAGACCGCCCGCAAAGGCACTGGCCCCAAGGGTTGGAGCGAAATCGGGCTATTTTCTAGCGCTGTGGCTTGCTTGCACCCCGGTGCAAGCAAGCCACAGCGCTTTGAACTCATCCCGATTGCGCTCCAACGCGGCAGCGTAGAGATCGTAAACACGTTCTCAGGGCTGCAGGCTCAAGCGCCCTGGCCCGGCGCATACAGCACGGCCTGGGGCGGGCGGCACAGGCCCCAAAAGCGCAGGCCGGTGAGCTCGGCCATGCGCACGCCCATGGCTGTGGGGGCCGAGATGGTGGCCAGCGCGGCCAGGCCCAGCTTGGCGCATTTGCGCACCAGCTCATGGCTGCCGCGGCTGGAGAGCACCACAAAGCCGGGCTCCCCCAGGCGGTCTGTGCGTGCCAAGCGGCCCAGCAACTTGTCCAGCGCGTTGTGGCGGCCCACGTCTTCCAGCACGTCGTGGAGTTGCCCATCCAGTGTGGCCCAACCCGCAGCGTGGATGGCGCCGGCCTGCTGGTTCAGCAGCTGCAAGTCCGGCAACTGCTCCATGGCGCGCAGCACCGTGGGCAGGTCGATCTGCGCGATCCAGGGCTGGGGCTGCAGCGCGGGAAAGTCCAGGTCCAGCGCGGCAAAGCTGTCCACCCCGCAGACGCCGCAACCGGTGCGCCCGCTCATATTGCGGCGCCGGTCCTTGAGCCGGGCAAAGCAGCGTGCGGCAATGTCCAGCTGAATCTCTATGCCATCCATGCCCTCGGGCAGGCCGGCCGCTGCGGCGGCCACGGTGTTCACCTCGATGCCATAGCAATCGGCGGCGCGGTCGATGATGCCTTCGCTGAGCGCAAAGCCCAGGGCAAAGTCCTCCATGTCCTGGGGCGTGCCCATCATCACCGCGTGGGAGATGCCGTTGAACACCAGGGCCATGGGCACCTCGTTGGCCAGCACCCGGGTCTGGGCCTGAATCTGGATGCGAGGCTGCACGCCGCCATCGTCCTCCAGGCGCAGCTGCTGCGCCGTCACCGGCTGCACACAGGCAATGGAGTCAGGGGCGGAGGGGGAAGGCAGAGGGCAGGCATTGGTCATAGCGCCTGCATTATCAAACGCGGGCACAGTTGGGTGCTGGCGGCAGGGTTCTGCAAAATCGTGGCGTGACAAGTACGAGCACGTGAGAACGCTTTTGCGATCTCCTTGCGGCGCGCCCGCAAAGGCACGGGCCCGAAGGCATGGCATGAATCTTTCAAAGTCATGTCATAGGCTGCGGTTGCGCCCCGCCAGTACACCGACCAGCGCCGCGACAAGCGCGAGCCCCATGCACAGCACAAGGGAAATCGTCCAGCCACCCAGTGCATCGTGCAATGCTCCGATCGCCATGGGTCCGGCTGCCGCCAGCAGATAACCAATGCATTGCGACATGCCCGACAGTGCTGCAGCCTGATGCGCATTGCCGGTGCGAAGGCCAATAAAAGACAGTCCCAGAATGATCCCCGCGCCAGTGCCGATCCCGAACAGAATCGACCAGACAAGGGCGAACTTCGGAGCTATGCACAAGCCCAGCAATGCAATGGCCGAGAACAGGCAGACCGCCGCCGCGGCAAGGCGCTGATCGCGCATGCGGCGCAGGATGGGGCCGAGCAACAGTCCCGGTACGGCCGTCGCCAGTTGCAAAACGCCGTGCATGGAGCCTGCTTGTGCTGGCGACATACCGGCATCCGTCAGGATGGAGGGCAGCCAGCCGACGACGATGTAATAGATCGTGGAATTGAGGCCGAGAAACAGCGTGACCTGCCAGGCCAGTGTCGAGTGCCAGACTTTGCCATCATGCGGTGGTGTCGATGTCTTTGCAGCGGGTTGGGAGTGGTCGGAAAGCTGTGTCATCCACACAGCCATTGCCGCCGCAGGAAGAATCAGAAATGCCAGCAATGCTGATTGCCAGCCCCAGACTTGGGCCAGGGGAATGACGGCGACCGAGCCCAAGGCGGCAGCAACACCCATCGCCAGCGCATAGGCTCCCGTCAGAGAGGCCACATGGCGAGGAAAGTCGCGCTTGACGAGGCTGGGCAGCAGCACGTTGCCCACGGCGATGCCCATGCCGATGATCCCCGTGCCCACGTACAGGCACCAGACGGCGGGAGCCGAACGCAGTGCGATTCCCAGCGCGATGGCAGCCACGGCCGCGAACAAGGTGCGCTCCAAGCCATATTTGCGTGCCAGCAATGCGCTGAATGGCGACAGCAGCGCGAATGCCAGCAGCGGCAACGTCGTCAAAGCGCCGGTTGCCAAGGTACTCAAGCCGAAATCTGCCTGGATCGTGCCTAGCAGCGGAGGCAATCCCGTAAAGGGCGCCCGCAAATTGGATGCAACCAACAGGATGCCGATCAATATGACCGCACCACTTGCATTCCGTCGATATGTTGAGGAGCTCATAACCATTCTTTCCATGCTGAATGAACATCCCAACTTTACGGATGATCGCATTGATTTAATATAGACATAAAGACAACTAATCTCTAAATAATGACAATACATGCGCCACTGGCTCACTCGATCAATGACTTCGACCCGGACACGTTCGATCGGCCAGCTGTGGCATGGCGGTTGGACGTTCAGCGCAACGATGTCGAACAACCGGTGCATCAGCACCGCAAGGGACAGCTGGTACTGGCATTGAGCGGAGGGGTGACCTGCACGGTGCCCAAGGCGATGTGGATGGTGCCGCCGCACCACGCGGTGTGGATTCCCGGAGGAATGCCGCATAGCAATCGTGCGACTGACAACGCCCGTATCTTCTTTTTGTTCATAGAGCCGGATGTCGCGCGGATGCCTGATGAATGCTGTACTTTGGCCATCAGCCCGCTGGTGCGGGAACTCATCGTGCACTTGGCTGACCAGCCTGCGGCGTACCCGCAAAAAGGGCCGACGGCCCGTGTTGCCGCAGTGCTTTTGGAGCAGTTGGCTGCTGCACCGGTAGAGCAGCTTTACCTGCCCATCTCGGCGCATCCGAAGCTGCGCCGCATCGCAGACACATTGGTGGCGGATCCTGCAAACCGGAGCACTCTGGCTGAATGGGCGCAGGAACTCGCCATGAGCGAAAGAACCCTGGCGCGGCTCGTCGTGCAAGAAACCGGACTGACGTTTGGACGCTGGCGCCAGCAACTGCATTTGATTGTTGCGCTGGGTCAGCTCGCGGCGGAGGTGCCGGTACAGCGGGTCGCCGGAAACCTGGGCTACGATTCAGTGACGGCGTTTATCACGATGTTCAAGAAGGCGTTGGGCCAATCGCCGACGCAGTATTTCGCCGCGCTGCGATAGTTCGGTCGCGGGCCATATATTGCATTCGGCAGGCGTGTGACTCTCGAACTCAGGGGCGCTTGGGGTTGGCCTCATACCCTTGGAGGACCTGGTCAATGAGTGTCTGAACCGAGCCTGCGCCCGCTCCGGAGAGATACCAGACATCGGGGTCGGCCATCACGACACGGCCATTCTTCCAAGCTTTGGTCTGCCGAATCAAGGGATTGTTGAGATCCGCGGGATTCGCGGCATGGCGCTCCACTGCCGCCGTGCGGTCGATGACATAGAGGATGTCCGGATCGGCCTCGACGATAAATTCGTTCGAGATCGGTTGTCCGTGCATACCCGGTTCGATGTGTGTGCTGGCAGGCGTGACGCCAAGCGTGTCATAAATGAAACCGTAGCGCGATTGCACGCCGAACGCAGTGAAGGAGCCATTGTTGTACATCACGATGAGCGCGCGCTCTGGCCGGCCTTTGGTGACCGTCTTCGCTGCCGCCACTTTTTGGTTGATCTCGTCGATCTTGTCGCGGGCACGGTCTTCCACGCCGAATACACGGCCCAGCGTCGTCAATTGTTCCGCCGCTCCTTTGATGAAGCCGCCATGGGCATTCATGAAGTCAATATCGAAGTAGATCGTTGGCGCGATCTTGGACAAGTCCTCGTAGCTCCAAGCCACGAGCGGAGAGATCAGGATCAGGTCCGGCTTCGTGGCATGGAGCTTCTCAAGGTTCGGCTGGAGCACGGATCCCACATCGGCGATGGCTGCGTCACGCTTGTATGTCGTCAGGTAGTTCGGAACATAGTCTTTCGGCATGCCGGCAATGGAGATGCCGAGTTGATCCAACGAGTCCAGTACGCTCATGTCGTAGGCGACTACCCGTTGGGGATTGGCAGGTGCGACGGTCGAGCCCAATTTATGCTGTATCTCGATGCTTTTTGCATCGTTGGCAGGCGCCTGCGATGTGGCAGTGTTGACCGGGCCGGAGGGCGGGGCTTCGGTCTGCTCGCGCTGACATCCTTGCAGCATGCAGGCCAGCGTCAATGCGGCGACGAGGAATCCGGGCAGGCGGTACGAGACTCTCATTGAAATTTTCCGGTTGGCTTGAAGTAATTGCACAGGCGGACGTGCCTGGTGTGCGTGATCTCGAAATTGAGGTCGTAGAGGGAGCGAAGGCTTTCCTCTGAGATGACCTCATCAACGGGGCCGGCAAACTGGACTGCACCACGCCGCATGGCGATGATGTGATCGGAATAGTTCGCCGCGAAATTGATGTCATGAATCACCATGACGACGGTGCGAGCCTTTTCGTCGCACAGCGTGCGAAGCGCCCGCATGACTTGGACCGAATGCTTCATGTCGAGGTTGTTGAGCGGCTCGTCCAGCAACAGGCATTCCGTCTGTTGCGCGATGGCCATGGCGAGGAAGGCCATCTGCCGCTGTCCTCCGCTCAACTCGTCCAGCAAGGTGGCGCGCAAAGGCTCCAGAGACAGGAAGGAAATTGCGTCATCGACCTCACGGTGATCATCTTCAGTAAGCGCTCCCTTGCTATATGGGAAGCGCCCGAAGCTCACCAGCTCTTCCACTGTGAGACGCAGGCTGATGTCCGGTGATTGGGGCTGTGTTGCGATCTTTTTCGCGTACGCGCTGTGTCGGATGGTGGAGGCCTCTTGGCCATCCAGGAGCACCTCGCCACTCGTAGGCTCGAGCAGCCGCCCCAATGCCATGAGCAAAGAACTTTTTCCTGCACCATTCGGCCCGATCAGCGCAGTGAGCTTTCCGTGCGGGACGGAAATATTGACGTCGGAAATGACCTGGTTGTCGCCATAAACTTTCGTCAGATTCTTGGTTTTAATCATGCGTTGCCCTTGGTTCGCACCATCAGAATCAGGAAGTAAGCCCCTCCAAGCATGTTGATGAGGATGCTGACCGTGGTCGTATAGTTGAAGACATGCTCCACGAGGAATTGAGCGACAAGGAAGATGGTGATGGCTATCGCGCAACCAATGGGCAGCATCGCGCGGTGCCGGGCCGAAGCAGCTATCGTGTAGGTGAGATTTGCCACAAAGATTCCCATGAAGCCCGTTGGACCGATCAGGCTCGTCGAGGTCGCAACCAGGACGGCCGTCAAGATCAGATAGAGCCTGACGTACCGTGGGTAGTCCACGCCCAGTGAGATCGCCCGGTTCTTTCCCAGCGCAATGGCATCAAGGTAAGGTAGCGTTTTGGCGCCCACCACGAGGACGCCTACGAGCAGCAGTGCCGAATAGCCGAGCTGGTCGGCCTGTGCCCGGTTGAACGTCGCGTAGATCAGGCTTTGCACCATCCCAAAGTCGCTGGGGCTGATCTTGAGCTGAACGAACTGGGCCAGCGTGCCCATCACCATGCTGAGGACCAGTCCCAGCAGCAGCAGAAAGTAGATGTCGCGCCTCCCATCCTTGAAAAGCCAGCGATGCAACGCCCAGGAATAGGCCAGCATGCACCCGAGCGAGATCAGGAAATTCGCGCTGTTCCCGAACACGATGCGTGTGTGGCCACCAAGCACCAGCGTCAGCGTGGACTGCAGGAGCAGGAAAACCCCTTCATAGCCCATGATGGCTGGCGTGAGGATGCGGTTTCCGGCAATGGTCTGGAAGCAAATGGAGGCGCAGGCGACGCAGATCCCGCCAATTGCAATGGCACCGATTCGGATGAGCCTGTTCGGAATGACATACCCGAAATCGAGTCCGGAGCGGAACAGCAGGAATGCAGTCGCCAAGCCCAAGGTTGCGGCAAAGAGCACCGACTTCGAAACACGCATTAGCGCCCCTTCCGCAACAGGAGCACGAAGAAGAGTGCCCCGCCGAGGCTGCCGGTCGTCATTCCGACGGGGACCTCGAATGGATAGATCACCAGCCGGCTGACGAGATCGCAGGCCAGCACGAGCGCGGCGCCCCACAGCGCGATGACAGGTAGCGTCCTGCGCAGGTTATCGCCGTAGCGCAAGGCCACTAAATTGGGAACGAGCAGCCCGACGAATGGGATTGCGCCGACCGTAATGACCGAAACAGACACGGCGAGCGACACCAGCAGCAAGCCTAGGATGACCGTGGCCGCGTAGTTCAGCCCCAGGCTGGAGGCCAGGCCCTCGCCCATGCCGGCCAGCATGAACCGATGGGTATAGAAATAGCAGAGCACCACAATTGGCAGGATGAGGAAGACGACCTCGTAGTTGCCTTGGACAATCTTGGAGAAATCGCCGAGCAGCCAGCCCTGCATGTTCTGGACGATGTTGTGGCGATAGGCATAAAACTCGGCGATTGCGCTCAAAACGCTGCCATACATCAGTCCCACCACGGGGACCAATACGGTGCTTCTGAAACGGATGCGGCGGATGACCGCCACATACACCAGGTTGGCGGCGAAACAGACAAGAAAGGCGCACAGCATCTTTGCGGCCTGCCCGCCGGACGGGGCGATGACCAGTGAAGCCAGAATGCCCAGCTTCGCGGCATCCAAGCCGCCGGACGTGGCAGGCTCCACGAAGCGGTTGCGAACAAGTTGCTGGAGAATTACACCGCAGACGGCGAGACCCGCACCGGTCAATAGGATCGCCGCTAGCCTGGGGAGCCGGCTTGCGAGAAACGTCAATCTGACGTCATCGGTCATTGCGAATAGAGAAAGCCAGGAAAGCTGTTTTGCCCCCAAGAAAAGTGATGCCATGCAGGCAGCTACAAAAACGACAACATGCCATCCACGGATCACAAAACCCCCAGCCAAATATCCCCGTGCGGGCCCGAGTTCAACGACTTGGGCTTCGCAATTTCATATGTTGGCAAGCATATCTTTTAAATGAAAATCATTATCGTTTAATGTGGGCAGTTCATCTCTAAATTAAGACAGTCGTTGGGAGGCGCAATTTTCTGCAGCCACTGCCGCACGTTTTTGCAGGGCAGGCAGTTCAGGCTGTGGCGCACCATGTGCCCCCACATTGCCGGATCTCTCGGGCCACATCGAATGTAGAGATCGTGAACACGCTCTCAGGCAGCCGCAGGCTGCAAAGCGTGCACTCAATCCAGCAGTGCCACGCCCTTGACCTGCGCAAACACAGGCTGGCTCACCTGCAGCCCCAGCTGCTGCACCGAATGCAGGCTCAGCCGTGCCAGCAGCGTGGTGGTGCCGGCCTGCAGCTGCAGCATGGCGTGGCCCTGGGCGTCGGGCTGTATGGCGGCAATCACCACCGGCAGCACATTGAGGATGCTGGAGTCCCGGGGCGCCGTCAGCGCCACGCTCACATCGCGGGCCTGTATGCGCAGGCGCACGGCCGTGCCGGGCTGGTGTGCCTGGCTACCCACGAGGCGCAGCTGGCCGCCGTCAAAGCCGGCCGTGGTCAGGTGCTGGGCCGCGTCGTGGGCGGTGACGGTGGCGGGCACCACAGCGGCGGCGGTGTCGCCCTGGGCCAGCGGCAGGTCCAGGCGCGACAGCAGGCTGGCCGTCTCGCCCTGGGCCATGACCTTGCCGGCGCGCAGCAGCACCAGCTGGCTGGCCAGGCGGGCCACTTCGTCCAGTGAGTGGCTGACATAGAGCACGGGAATGTCGAGATGGGCCTGCAGCTTGTCGAAATAAGGCAGCAACTCGGCCTTGCGCTGGGCATCCAGCGCAGACAGCGGCTCGTCCATCAGCAGCACGCGCGGGCTGGTGGCCAGGGCGCGGGCTATGGCCACGCGCTGGCGCTCGCCGCCGGACAGGGTGGAGGGCTTGCGCGGCAACAGTTGGGCAATGCCCAGCAGTTCGATGACCTGCTCCAGCGCCACGCGCTGGCGTGCCTGGGGCGTACGGCGCAGGCCGTAGCGGATGTTGTCCTCGGCCGTCAGATGGGGAAAGAGGCTGGCTTCCTGGAACACATAGCCCAGCGCACGCTGGTGGGTGGGCAGCCAGTGGCGCGCGGCATCGTCCTGCCAGCGCTCGCCGTTGACGGTGACCGCTCCGCGTGCGCGCTCCAGCCCGGCAATGCTGCGCAAAAGCGTGGTCTTGCCGCAGCCCGAGGGGCCGAACAGCGCAGTCACGCCCTGGCCGGGCAGTTGCAGGTCCACATCCAGCGCAAAGTCGGCGCGCTGCAGCTGCAGGCGGGCGGTGATGTGGCGCTCGGCCTGAGGGGAGGCGTTCATGGAATCCGGGTTCATAGCGGCGAGGCGTTGCGGTTGTCACGGGGCTGCAGCCAGTTCAGCAGCATCAGCACCACAAAGGCAAAGCCCACCATGCCGCCGGCCAGCCAGTGGGCCTGGGCGTATTCCATGGCTTCCACATGGTCGTAGATCTGCACCGAGACCACACGGGTGACGCCGGGGATATTGCCGCCCAGCATCAGCACAATGCCGAACTCGCCCACGGTGTGGGCAAAGGTCAGCACGGCGGCGGTGATGAAGCCGGGCCTCGCCAGCGGCAGAGCCACGGTGAAGAACCTGTCCAGCCGGCCGGCGCCCAGGGCGGCAGCCACTTCCAGCGGACGATTGCCCATGGATTCAAAGGCCCGCTGCAGCGGCTGCACGGAAAAGGGCAGCGAGTACACCAGCGAGCCGATCACCAGACCGGGGAAGGTAAAGGGCAGATGACCCAGGCCCAGCGCCTGGGTCAGATGGCCGACCGGGCCATTGGGCCCCATGGTGATCAGCAGGTAAAAACCAATCACCGTGGGCGGCAGCACCAGGGGCAGGGCCACCACGGCCCCGATAGGCCCACGCCAGCGCGAGCGCGTGTGCGCCAGCCACCAGGCCAGCGGTGTGGTCAGCACCAGCAGCAGCACGGTGGTGACGCTGGCCAGCTCCAGCGTGAGGGTGATGGCGGCCCAGTCTTCGGGGCTGAGTAGGGGAGAGTTCACGGCGCGGAGTGCCAAAGGTGCACTATGAAAATTGAGAGCTTTATTCGCTGATGGAGAGCCAGTTTCAAAGCTGAATATATTTGAAACTGGCTTTCGATAAGCGCTTCCAGCTATGGTTTTTGCTGCTGTTCGGGATGCCGGCGCGGGCCTGCGCAGCGCAGCCGGGCGCAAGCGCATCCTCCACAACGCCCAGACGGCACTTCAGGCGAGGCGCTGGCCCGCAGACAGTACTTGCGTACGGCCAGGGCCGGCAACGACGCATCAAGTGCCGTATGGGCGCCTCCAAAAGAGGCGCTTACGCTTTCAAAAAAGGCTTAGAACGCGTAGCCGTAGGACTTGATGATGGCGCGGGCCTTGTCACCCTTGAGGTACTCCATCAAAGCCTTGGCGGCCGCATTGTCCTTGGCCGCGTTCAGCACGATGGCGTCCTGGCGGATGGGCTCGTGCATGGAAGCCGGCACCACCCAGGCCGAGCCTTCACGCAGCTTGCCTTCTTCCATCACCTGCGACAGGGCCACAAAGCCCAGCTGGGCATTGCCGCTGGCGGCGAACTGGTAGGTCTGGCCGATGTTCTCGCCCAGCACGGTCTTGGCCTGCACCTGGGTGGTCAGGCCCAGCTTTTCCACGGTCTGCATGGCGGCCAGGCCGTAGGGGGCCAGCTTGGGGTTGGCGATGGCGATGTGCTTGTAGTCGCCGGTCTTGAGCACGGCGCCCTTGTCGTCCACGTAGTTGGCCTGCTTGCTCCACAGCACCAGCTGGCCGATGGCGTAGGTGAAGCGGCTGGCGTCCACGCCCTTGCCTTCCTTGGCGATCTTCTCGGGCGTGCTGTCATCGGCGGCCAGCAGGATGCCAAAGGGTGCGCCGTTGTTGATCTGGGCGTAGAACTTGCCGGTGGCACCGAAGGACAGCACGGCCTTGTGGCCGGTGTCTTTTTCAAACTGCGCAGCAATCTTTTGCATGGGCGCAGTGAAGTTGGCAGCCACGGCCACGGCCACTTCGTCGGCGTGGGCGGCGCTGGCCAGCAGCAAGGCGGAAGGCAGGATCAGATGGCGCAGAGAAAAAGTGCTCATGGTTCGTTATTCCAGTGATGAATAACGAAGAGTGTAACCAGCCTGAAGATGGCTTCAAACACCGTTCGTTGATTCTTGTTGGGAATAGCGCTGGCCGTGCATGATGCGGGCATGACAGCCCCAGCTCCAAAGCCTGTCATCGGCCGCCACGGAGAGTTTCTGGATCTGGCGCCGGCCCTGGGCCATGCGTCGGTCGACAGGCGTTTGGCCATCCTGCGCCATATCACGCGGGAAAGCACGTAACGCCAAGGCCGAGCGGGGGCTGCGGGTTCCGCAAAATGAGGCGCCTGGCGCTCATGGATTGAAGGCGGCAGCCAGAGTCGAGGCCAGGCGGGAATAAGGCGTGGCGCCGTTTCTGGGCGTCATGTGCGAGCTGCCGCTGCCGGCTTCACCGCTCCAGGCGGCCAGCACCCGGCCCCTGTGGTCTATGAAGCTGCTGAGGCCCACGTTGTTGGCGCGTACCAGGGGCTTTTGCAATTCGGCTGCGCGTACTCTGGCCAGGTTGTGGGCCTGCAACAGGTAAAGCCGTGAAGGAATCCAGGAGTCGCTGGCGGGAGAGACCACGAGGCCGGCGCCCGCACCCTGGCCTGCGCTCAGAACAGGAGCCGCGAGCTCGCTGCAGATCATGGGGCCGAGCTGCACGCCGCTAATTCTCAGCGGGTCCTGGACCGGGGGGCCGGGCACCATGTCGGCCAGCGGATAGCGGTAGAGCAGAGGCCAGATCCACTGCACCCAGGGGCTGGATGGCAGGTACTCGGTAAACGGCAGCAGCAACTGCTTGGCATAGCTGTGGGCCAGACCTGTTTCGTCAATCAGCACCAGGGTGTTCTGCTGGCCGGCAATGGGCTCGCCCGGACGCTCTTCCCGGGCCAGGCCGGGCGCGCCAAACAGCAGACCCGTCTTGCTCTCGCGGGCCAGCTGTGCAATGCGGCTGCGCCAGTCTCTGGGGAAGGCACTTGGGTGCTGAACCAGAAACAGCTCGGGAAAGACCACCAGATCGGCCTGGGGCGAATGCGCGGCCTGCTCCAGCATGGAAGCCGCCAGGGCCTGGTTGTGAGGCAGGTATTTTTCCTCTGCGGGCCAGTGGGTGTGGACGATGCGGATCTGCAGGCCGCTGTCTGCGGCCTGCGTCCATTCGATGCCGCCAAGCGGCATGGCTGCAGCCAGCCAGGCAAGGCTGAGCAGGGCCGGCATACGGATTTGCCGCCATGTGCCGTTCCGCACTTGGCGCAATCTCTGGACCCAGAACAGCCAAAGCCCAGCCAGCAGCCACTGCAGCCATGCAGCGCCAAGGCTGCCGCCCACAGGGTAGATGCCGCCGAGCAGGGGGTTGTCGATGGCGCCATAGCCCCAGAGCCCCCAGGGCAGAGCCAGGGGGCCGATGCTGCGCAGGCCCTCGGCCAGGCTCCAGGCCGTGGCCAGCACCAGGGTCTGCACCACAAGACTTCTTCTGCCGCCGGATCTGCGCTCGATCAGGCGTGCGGGCGCATCGATGAATACATAACAGGCCAGATAGACCAGCAGTTGCAGGCCGACGATGGCCAGCCATAGCAAAGCCGCAGAGGAAAGCTGATTGACGGGCGGCCGGTACAGGCCAAGCCCCAACCAGCATAGGGATGCGCCAAGAAAACCCAGGGCAAAGCAGCCGAGCGCCAGCAGATGCCTGGCCAGGTCATGCCTGCGGCCCATCACCTGCAGCAGCAGGGCGCCTGCAGCAGGCAGCAGGGCCGCGCTGAACCAGGTGAGCGACAGGGAAAAGCCGGCGCAAAGCCCTGCGGCAAACAAGATGCAGCAGGTCAGAGGGAAAGCCGATCCGGCACGCGGCTGAGTGTGATCACCGGGAGAAAACATGATTTAATATTTCTGACTTATATGAATCAATTTGTAAAAAAACCAAATCTTCTCGTAGTTGTCATATTAAGTAGACGGAAATTTTTAACAATCCACCTGCTTTCCACACTGGGTGGATCGTTTATGTACCAGGGAGCATATCCAATGAAACTTTCCAGCAATCTCGTTACCATCAAAAAAATCCGTGGCCAGGGCATGACGGAATACATCATCATCGTGGCCTTGATCGCGATTGCGGCCATCGGCGTTTACAGCGCCTTTGGTAACGTCGTCAAGGGTCAAACCGGCGCCATGGCTGCCGAGCTCGGCGGCAAGGATGGATCCACCTCCGCCAATATCGCCCAGACCCAGGCAGAAGGCGCAAATACGCGCGGTGGGAAAAAGCACTCTCTGGAAAACTTCCAGGACCATGCTGGCAAGGGCCGTTGATTTTTGAGTACGGATTTCAATCCGTCTCTCTTCTGATGATCAAAATATGAAAAATATGGGAATGTACTCGTGGTGAATAGATTTTCTTTCAGTGCCTTTGTTTTTTGCGTGATGGCAGGGGTGCTTCCCATATCTCATGCTCAGGATCATTCTTTACTCTCCGGGATGGATGGGTATAAAACCAATGGCAGAAAAGTGTCTGACTATTCTTCCTATGAGGATGGTTATATTTTCTACTGCCAGAAAAGCATAAAGTGCAACTCTGAAATCCCTGGATTTGACGATAAAGGTCATCTCGTCGCTGAGGGCAAGGTAACGGCTATTAATTATTCGGCAACAAAATCGGCTGGATCCTTGGCTATTTTCAGAAATTATGAAAATGCGATCAAGGAACTGGGCGGGCGCATGCTGAGTTACAACCCGGATCACGAAGGCGTGCATGTCTTTTTGCTGGACAACAAGGTCGGCAAGGTCTGGGTGGTACTTGAGAACAACTATGGCCGCAATTACAAGCTGACCTTGATTGAAGCCAAAACCATGCAGCAGGTGGTCAAGGCCGGTCAGCTTGCCGACGAGATGGCGCGCCAGGGCTATGCCACGCTGTACATCAATTTCGATCACGACAAGGCCGAGATCAAGGCCGAGGCCAGGCCGGCTCTGGATGAAGTGGTCGCCATGCTCAAGTCCATGCCGGCGACACGCATCTCGGTCGAGGGGCATACGGACAACGTCGGCAATGCGCCAGCCAATCAAAAGCTTTCCCAGGCCAGAGCACGCTCTGTCATGGAGGCACTGACTGCTGCAGGCATTGAGGCCAGGCGCCTGCAGTCCAAGGGCCTGGGCAGCGGCGTGCCGATTGCCGACAACCGTACCGAGGAAGGCCGGGCCAAGAACCGGCGCGTGGAGCTGGTCAGGCTCAAGTAGGCATGGGCGAGGACTGCAGGAGAGACAGGCGGTGATGAAGAAGACGAGTCTTGGTGGGCAAAGCCGGCGCAGTGCCTGGCTGCGTTCGAGGCAAATGGGCCAGGTGCTGGTCTGGTTTCTGGCGTTTGCTGCAACGCTGGCCGTGATCTTTGCGGGCATTTATGGCGTGGGCCAGGCGACTTCCGAGAAGCAGAAAGTCGTCAATGCTGCCGATGCCGCTGCCTATTCCGGGGGCCTGGTCCAGGCGCGGGCGCTGAATCTGGTGGCCTATACGAACAGGGCGGTCGTCGCCAACGAAGTCTTGATCGCCCAGGTCATCAGCCTCCAGTCGTGGAATGATTATTTCAAGACGGCCACGGGGAACTACCAGACCATTTTTCAGACCCTGGGCGCGGCCACGGCAGCGATTCCGGGGCTGGGCGCGGTCTTGACAGCGCTGGGGCGTGTCATGGGGGCGCTCGAGCGTGGCGCGCAAGGTGCGGAAAAGGCGCTCAAGGGCATCGTACCTACCGTCATTCGCACCTGGGAACTGTCCTTTACCGCCTGGTATACAGGGGTCATCAGGCCGGCCTTCGTGCCTCCGGTCATGGCCTTGGCGACCAACGATGCATCGGACTCCGTTCTTCGCCAGAGCGTTGCGACCCAGGGTGGCCGCCATGACGAGCCCGCGCATCTGGTGCAGTCCAAGGCCATTGGCGTCATGAACGAGCTTGAATGGCAGCGCATGAGCCATTTGTATAAAAAAGGCCAGGGTGGCAGAGATGAAAGAAAAACAGCGGCCGATCTGATATTGAATTCCCGCGATGAATTCTCTACCGAGCGTCGTGGTTCGGATATTTTTCTATTGGATTTGTTTTTTGGAAATCGTACCTTGTGCATTCCTTTCGTCATCAAGCTGGGGTCGGAGAAACAAGGGCCGACGAAGCTGGTCAACTATGACCGCTGGGAGGCTCAGGATACTGTGGAGTTCAAACAGAAAGTCGGCCCCAATGGCTGGGATGGATGCAGCTGGGGAAAGGGAACCACGGCTGTTCCTGTGGGCTGGGGACGTTCCGTGGCCGATCTTCAGGGAAGAAACAGCGGCAACAGATTGAGGACCGATGGCGGGGCTGGAAATCTGGCCTATGGAAATACCAAGAGAAATGGCGGCTGGAGCGGAATCAAGGAGCTGTATGACGTTCCTCGCGACCAGAGCGGCCAGCCCAGCAAGCAGGAAATGTTCTATATGGTGGCCGTGGCCAAGGACAAGGTTCAGATCAGGAGCAATGAATCCATGGATATTGCGAACCGCCCTATGGACTCCAATTTGGGATCTCCTGATTTAAAAGCCGGATTTTCAAAAGACCAGATATCTTCGCTGTCCGAGGCAAGAATTTTCTTTGAAAGACCCAAGCGGGACAACCTGGATATCACAGGCCGTAATCTTTTCAGGGCAGATGGGCATAAAGAATATGCAAGCCTATACAACCCTTATTGGCAGGTCAGATTGCAAGAGCCTTCCATGGCGAACAAGGCGCTTGTTTATGGCGCTTTGCAGATGAATCCTGCTCTGGCGGCTTTTGCGCAATAAAAGAGAATTCCAAATGACAAACCAAAGATATTTGCTGGCAGCGGCTGCGGCCATTGCCCTTGGTGCCTGTTCCCAGGGGTCGGATGCCGGGACAGATTCTCAATCCCTGCCTTCGGTTCTGATCGAGCGTGAAAGGCGTTTTGATGCTCCCCAGGCCCATGTCCAGCTGATCCGGGAGACCATCGAGAGCTGTCAGCAGGCCAGGGGGGCTGTCATGGCGGCAGCAGGAGCCGTCTATGACCCGCGCTCGGAGCAGATCACGGATCAGCAAATCCTGGATCTGGATACGTACAAGGTGCTCGAAGCTTTCGAAGGCCGGCGCTACGTGAAGATCACCACGCAAAGCGTTCTGGACCGTAGCCACTGGGGGCCGGGACCGGGCGAGAGCTGTCTGCCGAAGGCCGTGCGCTCCAAAAGCATGGAGATCCATACCCAGTGCGACGTGACCGAGGTGTCTTACGACCTGGATGCAGGCACGGGCTCGCGCTCTGAGCTCAAGGGGGTTTGCGCGCCATCAGCAAGACCCGTGTCTGCCGACATCATGAAGGGCGAGACCATGGTCATCGCCGGCACGCAACTCCATTGCCGCTGGACTGCACCCGAGGACGATCCCATGGGCAGCCTCTGCCTGCTGGAGCCATGGCTGTCCTATCCGGGAACGGACAGGGATTTGATGGTTGCCATGCATGACGCAAGGCCAGCAGCCCCGTCCGGGGCGCTGGCCGCCATACAGCAGGCGGCCCAGGCATCAGAGCATCCGGTGCGCGTGGAGGTGGGCAAGCCCCTGCCGCAAGGGATCTTCGAGGTTCCCGCTGACGCGCTGCAGTTCGGCCCGCCCAAGGACTGAGGCGCTTTCGGACATGGGCATGCTGCGCAAAAAACTGTCCTCCGGCCAGGCCACCACGGAGTTCCTGGTGTGCCTGCTGGTCCTGGCCCCGATGTTTCTCGGGGTGTACTACCTTGCGCGCTATGCGGACGTCAAGCATTCGGCCATACAGGCCAGCCGTTACGTGGCCTTCGAGCGCGCCTTTGACCCCTATAACAAGGCCAAGAACGCAAGCCAGCTCGCCCAGGAGACGCAGGCGCGGTTTTTCCTGCGCCGTGAGTCCGGCCAGCAGGAAATCGTTTATCGCGACAGTCCACTGAAATACCAGGCCGACAAGCACCGTGTACCGCTGTGGAGCGATGTCGGCTACAAGCCTTTGCTCAAAGACTTCAACGACGTGGCCATCACAGAGCGCGCGCTCGGCCCGCTCTCCAGCGGCCTTGTGGGGAATCTGCAGCAAAAGGTTGCCGAGCCGGTCTTTGATCTGCCCAAGAGCGGGATCATGAAGGCCGAGGTCACGGTCTCCCTGGCCGAGATCACGCACTTCGATGCGCTCAAGGGCCTGCAGATCGGCCTGCCGGGGGCGACCGCCATTGGCGTGGGCGCCTGGAATGCGGACGGCGTCAATGCGGTCTGCTCGCGTGTGAAGAGGGCGGTGTTCGGGTATTACGTCGAGCCTGTCTCCAAGGTGCTGGGGGCCGTGATGTCGCCGACCTTCGAAAAGCACGCTCCGGACATAGGCCGTGTGGTGCCCGACTATGTGCCTGCGGGCAGCTTGAAGAACAACGCCGGCCAGAACGTGGACTACCGGAACCAGGATGGAAGCAAATGCTAGTGCTGCGTTCCTGGTCATCTCTTGCGATCCCGGCAGCGCGCAGTCTTCGGCATTTGATGGGCGGCATGCTCGGGGCGGTCTTGCTGCTCGCAAGCCCCTGGCTGGGAGCCCAGTCTTCGTTCACCTATGGCGCCACGCCCTGGCCGCGGATGCCCGAGCCGCCCCGCTCCGAAGTGCACTGGGTTTCCGATGACATGCGTGTGAACGGGGTTCCCATGCGGGTCCAGAGCTTCGAGAGCAAGTCTTCGGTGGTCGAGGTCCAGGCTTTCTATGCGGCGCACTGGCGGCATGGTGCCGGCGGCCGCGCACAGATGGTCGTGACCCAGGCCGACCCCTATGTGCTGCTGGGCAAGCTCCATGGCCCGTTCTATCTCATGGTCAAGCTCAAGAGCGCAGAGGGCGGCGGCACCCAGGGGACGCTGTCGGTGTCCCAGGTGCAGGGCATACAGCCGCGCATCGATGCCTCGGGCATACCGGCCCCTGCACATGGCGCCAAGGCGGTCAACGTGGTCGAGTCCATAGATGCGGGCAAGCGCAGCAAGCAGGTGCTGTGGTTCAGCGGGGACAGCGTGCCCGTGCTGGCCGCCCGCTACCACGCAAGTCTGGTGCGGGCCGGCTGGACGCTGGTGCAGGAGCAAAGCGCGCCACAGGCCGCCGAGGCCTCGGTGGTGCGCATGTATGGCCGCAACAAGCAGCAGCTGGACGTGGCCATGGGGGCGGATCTGCCCAATCGCATGACGGTGATGAACACCAATCTTGTGACGTTTGACTGAATAGAGAAAGAGAGAGTCCGTGCCTGTCTGCAATTCCGGATCGAGAGCCCGGCTGAGGGGGTTTGCCATGGTGGAGTACTGCGTGGTCTGTGCGCTGGTCGTGCTGGTGCTGTTTTCCAGTCCGAACACGCCGCAGATGCTGGTTGACGCCTTCAAGGCGTTCTACCGCGCCCTGACTTTTTATATTTCCCTGCCCTGAGGTCTGTCGTGGCTGTATCGATCAACAAGAACTGGCTTTTGCTGGCCGCGGCCATTGCCCTCGGGGCCGCAGCTTTCTATCTGAGCAACCGGGCCATCACCACGCGCATCACGGAGATAGAGGAAGAGGCCACGCGAGGCAAGACCTTGCTGGGCGTGGTGGTCGCCAACCGGCCGATGCGGGCTGGCGAGGTGATTGATGCGGGCAGCGTTTCCGTGCGCCAGATTCCTGCGGAATTCGTGAGCCGCAACATGGTCACGCCCGATACCTATGACGGTGTCGATGGTCAGGCCCTGGTCGTCGATCTGGATCGTGGCGAAGCGCTTCAGGTCAGCCATACGGCCAGTCTGGGCGGAGAGATATTTGCGGCCACGCTCAAGAGCGGAAGGCGCGCGCTGACCATAGACGTAGACGAGATCAGCTCCATTTCCGGGATGCTGCGCGCGGGCGACCGCATCGATCTGATGCTGACGGCAACAGCGCCGGTGAGCGGGCAGACCGCAGGTGAGACCCGTGAGCTGACCTTTCCGCTGCTGTCCAACGTCGAGGTGATCGCCACAGGTCAGCAGCAAAAAGGCGTGGGCACAACCAACGAGGCCATTGCCCGCGCCTATTCGCATGTCACCCTGGATGTTCTTCCCGAAGATGCCACGCGCATCATCGCCGCCAAGGCCGGCGGGCATTTGACGGCCGTGCTGCGCGCCCCGGGCGATGAGAGAGGCAATCCCAGCATGGCGCTGACCCTGGACGATGTGGTGGCCGGCATCTCTTCGGGCCTTACAGGGTCGGGCCGCATGGTCGAGTTCCTGATCGGTGGGTCGGGCAGCGGCAGTGCCGTCAGCCGAACTCCCGTGCTCGATGCCGTCATGAAAGACCCGAGAAAGCGGGAGCAGGCCGAGTCCATTGCCCGGGACATGCTGGAGTCCGACAGCGGCGCGGGCGTGAATGCGCGCGCGCGCGCTGTGGGCCCCCAGGCCGCGGCCGCTTCCGGCACGGCCACGACAAGCCTGCCCGGCACGCTGGCCAGTTCGGCCATGGGGGCGGTCTCGCCCTCTTCTTCCGACCTCATCCGCTCCGCCCCGTAAGCGGTGCAGCCCTTTTGACATGGCTTACGCAAACCCGCTGGAGGCCGAGCGCCTGTTTCATGGAAACAGCTTGGGCCGCTGCTCGCTTGCGTGAGTCTTATTTGCTTGTGTGATCCATGAATCAGCTTTTGCATTTGAGCAAGTCTTCCCTGGCCCTGCTATGCCTGGGCATCTGCGGCACGGCCGGAGCCGATGCTCCGCCTGCTGGGCCCTGGTCTGCGGCGGCCGAGCGCGCGGCCGGCAGTCAAGACGCGCGGCCTGTGCCTGCTGCGGCATCGGCAGCGGCGCCGCTGTCCCTGTATGCAGGCCAGGTCAGGGTGCTGGCCCAGGCCGGGGTGGAGCGTGTGGCCATAGGCAATGGCAAGCTGCTCACGGCCTCCGTGGTGGCCGACAGGCAGATCGTGCTCATGGGCGAGAACCCGGGCACGACCACGCTTTACGTCTGGCTGCGCAATGGTCGCCAGCTGCAGTACGAGGTGAGCGTGAGCGCGGACAACCATGCACGCACGGCCGGCGAATTGCGCCAGCTGCTGGCCCATGACCCGGGAATTTCCGTACAGGCGGTGGGCGACAAGATCGTGCTGGACGGCGCCTACTCGAACGAGGATTCGGCCGAGAAGGTCCAGAAGATCGCCAAGGCCTACCCCCAGGTGCTGAACCTCATCCGGGAGCGGCCCGAGGAGATGCATACCGTCGTGCCCGAACCCATGGTGCAGCTCGATGTGAAGGTGGTCGAGGTGCGCAAGCAGGCGCTGGACAACATCGGCGTGAAGTGGAGCAACCTGGGCGTTGCCGGTCCCACGCTGGCCACATCGGGCTATTTCTATGCCAACTCCAGCTTTCGCGGGCTGAACCAGGGCGGCTATCCGGTCACGACCTCGGCCCGTCCCTTCATCACCTACTTCGGGCTGGCGACACAGATCACGTCGGTGCTCAACTTTCTTGAGTCCAACGGCGACAGCTGGACGCTGGCCGAACCCCGCATCAGCAGCGTCAGCGGGGGATCGTCCAAGGTACAGGTCGGCGGCGAGATCCCCATCCCCGTGAGCTCGGGCTTTGGCCAGATCAGCGTGGTCTACAAGACGTATGGCGTGATTCTGGAGTTCAAGCCCGTGATCGACAAGGCCGGCAATGTGCGCTCGACCATCGTGGCCGAGGTCAGCCAGCCCGATCGTTCGGCGGGCACGGGCCAGTTCGTGGCCTTCACCACCAATCGCACGGAGACCGAAGTCAGCCTCAAGCAAAACGAGACCCTGGTCATCTCGGGACTGCTCAAGAGCGTGGGCGCGCGCAACAAGGAAGGCATTCCTGTGCTGGGGCGCGCACCCCTCATAGGCGGGTTGTTCTCCACGCAGGAGCTGAGCAATGACCAGACGGAAATGCTGGTCGTGGTCACCCCCAGGCTGCATACGCCGGCAGCCGACCGTGCGGCGCTGCTTGCCCAGGAAAGTGCCTACCAGAACATGCAGGAGGTGCGCTCCATGATCGAAAACAAGCTCGCGCGCTGAAGAGGACCAAGGAATCGAGATGCTGTATCTGGAAATACTCAGCCCCGACAGCCAGCCGCGCAATGTGGTCCTGGACGGGCCGCGCTGCCGCATAGGGCGGGCTGCGGATGCCGACCTGGTCCTGCCGGGCTGGACCGTGCACAAGGAGCATGCCGAAATCTTTGTCTCCAACGAGCAGGCCTTTGTGCGCGACCTCGGAACCATGTTCGGCACCTATGTCAAGGATGCCAAGGTCACGACCTTCGGCCCGCTGCAGGCCGATGAGCCCGTGCGCATAGGCCCGCACAAGCTGCTGGTGCGCTGGAGCCGCTCCCAGCAGGACACGGCGCAGCCGGAGGAGACTGCCCAGAGCCCTGCGGGCATGGCTGCGGCCCGGGCCGAGCCTTCGGTCCAGGCCCAGGCAACTGTGGCAGGCCCCGGGATGCAGGCCCAGGCACTGCCAAACCCGGTAGCGCAGGCCGTGCAGGGCCTGCCGCCCGCAGCGGACGAGCGGTTCGCATCCAGCGTGCAGATCGATCAGCAGTGGCTTGAGTATCGGCGCAAGATCCAGGACAAGCTCATCGAGTCCTTCGACATGCGCCGCACCGACGTGCACCGCATGTCGGATGCCGAGCTGCGCCAGCATACGGAGCAGGCCATACGCGAGATCTTCCAGCAGATGCCGGCAGGCATTCCTGCGAGCGTGGATCGCCAGCGTCTGATGCAGGAGGTCCGTGACGAGGCCATTGGCCTGGGCCTGCTCGAACCCCTGCTTGCCGATCCGTCGGTGACGGAAATCATGGTCAACCGCGTGGACGAGATCTTTGTCGAGCGCGCAGGCCGGCTGTCGCGCGTGCCGCTGGCCTTCTCCAGCGAGAAGGCCGTGATGGGCGTGATAGAGCGTATCGTCGCTCCCGTGGGGCGGCGCATAGACGAGAGCTCGCCGCTGGTGGATGCGCGGCTCAAGGACGGCTCACGCTTCAATGCCATCATTCCGCCGCTGGCCCTCAAGGGGCCGTCGATGACGATACGCAAGTTCTCCAAGCGCAAGCTCATGGCCTCGGACCTGATCAAGTTCGGCTCGGCCAACGAGCAGATGGTGGAGTTTCTGCGTGTGGCCGTGGAGCAGCACAAGAACATCATCGTCTCGGGGGGAACGGGCTCGGGCAAGACCACGCTGCTGAACATCCTCAGCAACTTCATTCCCGATGGCGAGCGCATCGTCACCATCGAGGATGCGGCCGAGCTGCAACTGCCGCATGAACACCTGGTCTCGCTGGAGTCGCGCCCCGCGAATGCCGAGGGCAAGGGCCAGATCGCGATTCGCGAACTGGTCAAGAACTCGCTGCGCATGCGCCCCGACCGCATCGTGGTCGGGGAGTGCCGAGGGGGTGAAGCCCTGGACATGCTTCAGGCCATGAACACCGGCCACGACGGATCGCTGACCACGGCCCACGCCAACAGCCCACGCGACATGCTGGCCCGTCTGGAGGTGATGGTCATGATGGCCGGCATGGAGCTGCCGGTGACGGCCATACGCGAGCAGGTGGCTTCGGCCGTGGACCTGATCGTGCAGCAGACCCGCTTTGCCTGCGGCAGCCGCAAGATCACGCGCATCACCGAAGTCACGGGCGTGGAGAGCGGCAAGATCCAGCTGCAGGACCTGTTCGAGTTTGTCGAGACCGGCTTCACTGCCGAGCGCAAGACCGCAGGCTTTTTCACGGGCTGCGACTGCGTTCCCGAGTTCTACGAGAAGCTGCGCCAGATCGGTGTGCAAGTGAGCCTGGACATCTTCAAGAAGGCGGCGTGAGATGGTCTTCCCCTTGAGCGGCTTTGCCGCCTCCCCCAGAAGCCATGGCGCCCTTGCAGGCCGGTGCTGTAGCGCCGTTTCCGGCTGCGGCGCATGCCCGTTGCGTGCGATGCAGGTGCGCTGCGCCATGGAGAGCTGAGATGGAGCTCTTTCCTCTTTTGGTCGGTGCCCTGACGGCCGGCGCCGTGGTGCTGGTCGTGCTTTTCGTGCGCTTTTCCTGGAGCAGCTACAAGGCCAAGTTCACCAGCGATGCCAAGCTGTCGCTGGAGGACATGTTCCTGTTCATAGATCCGCAGCGCCTGTTCTTCTTCAACATCGGCATGGTGGTGCTGATTCCGCCCCTGGTCTGGGGGCTTACCGGTGCCCTGCCTCTGGCCATCCTGGTTGCCATTGGCATCTTCGTCCTGCCGCGAATGGCCTATGGCTATATGCGCGGCAGGCGCGAGCAGCGGCTGGTGCAGCAAATGCCGGATGTGCTCAACATGATGGCCGGCTCCCTGCGTGCGGGCGCCAGCCTGAGCATGGCCATCGACCTCGTGGCAACCGAGTCGCCGCCGCCGTTCAGCCAGGAGATGTCCATGGTGTTGCGCGAGCAGAAGCTGGGGGTTTCGCTCGAGGACTCGTTCGAGAGCTTCTCGCAGCGTGTGGGCGTGGAGGACGTGCGCCTGCTGGCATCGGCCGTGAGCATTGCCAAGGATGTGGGCGGCAATCTGTCCGAGGTGCTCGACAGGCTGGCGAGCACGCTCAGGGCCAAGGCGGCCATGGAGGGAAAGATCAAGGCCCTGACCTCCCAGGGAAAGCTGCAGGGCCTTGTCGTGGGTCTGCTGCCGGTGTTTCTGGCCTTTGTGCTCTACCAGATGGAGCCCGAGGCCATGGAGCCCTTGTTCACCACCTATTACGGCTGGGCCGTGATCGCCGTGATCAGCGTGCTGCTCATCATGGGGGGCGTGGTGATCAAGAAGATCGTGACCATCGATGTATAGCCCCGGCCCTTCGCCTCTCCAGGAGTTTCCATGCAAACAATGATTGCCTCGCTGCTGCTGGCTCTGGCCCTGGTCGGCTGCCTGGTGGCCGTCTACAAGCTGTTTCGCCAGGCGCCCGAAGAGGACCGCTCCTACAAGGACAAGCCGCCGCGCCTGTTCAGACTCACCTGGCCGGTGATCAATCTTCTGGCCAACAGTCTGAACTGGGCCATCGGCTCCAAGAGCAAGGAGCGCTATACCACGGCCTTGCAGCGTGCAGGCCAGGACTATGCGCTCAATCCCCAGCAGTTTTTTGCGGGCAAGGTGGTCTCTGCCATCACGGGCGCGCTGCTGGGCCTGGTGTTTCAGGCCATGCTGGAGATGCAGGGCCTGGGCCTGATGCTGACCCTGGCAGTCATGGCCTTCTTCTACCCGGACCTGTGGCTGGCCGAAGTCACCAAGAAGCGCAACCTGGCGATTCTCAAGGCCTTGCCGTTTTTCATCGATTTGCTGACCCTGTCGATCGAGGCGGGCCTCAATCTTGCCGGAGCCATGCAGCAGGCCATGGCCAAAAGTGCGGAAGGGCCGCTGACCGTGGAGATCAACCGTGTGCTGCGGGACGTGCGCGCCGGCAAGGCGCGCATCGATGCGCTGCGCGATTTTGCGCAGCGGCTCGATTTCGTGCCCGTGACCAGCTTTGTCTCGGCCCTGATCCAGGGGGAGAAGACCGGCTCCAGCCTGGGGCCCATCTTGCGCGCCCAGGCCGAACAACGCCGCACGGAGCGCTTCTTGCGCGCCGAGAAGATGGCCATGGAAGCGCCGGTGAAGATGCTGGGGCCGCTGATCCTGTTCATCTTTCCCTGCACCTTCATCGTCCTGGGCTTTCCCATTGCGATGAAGTTCCTGGCTTCGGGGCTGTGATGGCCGGAGCGTGTGCTTTGCGTAAGAACAAGGGGGGTGCGATGTTCGGGCATTCATCGGTGCTGCACATCAATGCGAGGCCTGTGCCATGTGAGGTGGCTCGGGCCAGAAGCTTTTGGGCGCGCGCAAGAGGGCTGCTGTGGCGCCCTGCGCTGACGCAGCAGCAGGGCTTGTGGATAGAGCGCTGCGACAGCATTCATACCGTGGGCATGGGCTATGCCATCGATGCGGTGTTTCTCGATGCGCAAGACCATGTTCTGAGGGTCTGCGAGAACGTCCCGCCATGGCGCTTTCGGCTCTGCGCAAAAGCGGCCTCCGTGCTGGAGCTGCAGGCCGGTCGGGCCCGGGTCCTGGGCATTGCGCCCGGGCAGTTGCTGGGCCATGGCTAGGCCATCGGTGATCCATCTGTGAGCTGTTTGATTGAGTGATACACATGAACTTTCTGCATTCGACAATTTATGCGGCCATGGCCTGTGCCGCCCTGGCAGGCTGCGCCTCGCCCCAGCCTGCGGCCAATCCTTTCGAGGGCGCTCCTGGCGTGCTGGGCTCCATGGCCCAGGCCCGTCCCGCGCCTGCGGCCGCCGAAGAGGCGCCTGCTGCAGCCCAGGCCGATCCCCGCAGTGCCCAGGCGGCAGCCGAATCGGCGCAGTCACGGGCTGCGCTGCAGGCGGCCGAGGACACGTATGCGCGTGGCGACTGGCCCGGGGCGGCCCAGCAGTTCAGGCAACTGACGGCGACTTATCCGCGCAATGCACAGCTGTGGTTTGGCTATGGTGCGGCTTCGGCGCTGGCGGGCAATCTCGATGAGGCCGCTGCCGGTTTTGATGCGGTGTTGCGTCTGGATGGCAATGATGTGCGCGCGGCCTACAACCTGGCCCTGGTGCGTCTCTCCCAGGCCGACATGGCCTTGAACCGGGCCAGCCTGAATCAGGGGGGCGCACCCGGGCAGGTGCGTGGCGAGATCACTCAGCTGCGCAACGACCTGGCGCCCTTGTTCGGGCGCCGCCCGCAAATGGCGCAGGCTGGCGGCACGCAGGAGTCCGGTGCCCGCATACAGGATCCGACAAGGGCTGCACAAGGCGCCAGCCCGTCCCCGGCCCAGATGCTGCTTTCGCGTCCGGGCGGCGCGGTCACCGCGCCCTGAGGAGCAGGCCATGAGCGTGTTGCGGTCTCCACTTCGGGCATGGTCGTGCAGGCAAAAGGGCGCGGCGCTGACGGAGTTCATCATCGTCGGCCCCATTGCCATCTTGCTGACCTTTGTGATGCTGCAGGCCGGACTGCTCTACATGGCCAAGCTCACGCTCAACAACGCCACCTTCATGGCGGCCCGGCATGGTGCCTTGAACGAGGCCCAGGTCGGCTCCATCAAGGACTCGCTGGCCAAGGGCTTGATCCCGTTCCATCAGAACGCGTTCAATGGCAATGATGTGACGCGCCTGGGTGCGGCCTATGCCCTGGCCAAGGTGGATGTGACTGCCGGTCTGAACGTGCGGCTCGAAGTTCTCAGCCCCAGCGAGGAGGCGTTTCGCGTGTATGGCATCAAGCGCGGGAGCGCCACCGTCATCCCCAACGACAACCTTGAATTTCGCACTGCCGAGCCGGTGCGCGGCGCCAGCATCTCGCTGCGCGATGCAAATGTGCTGCGCATCAAGGTCACCTATGCCTATGAGCTCAAGGTGCCGTTGATGCAGGCCATCGTCAAGCGCGTCATGTGCCCGTTTACCGACTCCGATGTGCGGGGCTGGGAGAAGCCCTCGCTGCTTCCCCTGGGGGCGCTGAGCGACTGCAGCTACTACCTCAGGGGACGCATCCCCATCGTCTCCTACGCCACCGTGCAAATGCAGACACCTGCACGCCGAAGCTGAGCGTCAGGCTGACTGAGTAAATCCCTGTCTTACCAACTTGCATCATCATGAAGAAACACCGGTTTGCACTTTCCATGCTGTCCATGGCGGCCCTGCTTTCGCTCCTGTCCGGCTGTGGCGGCGGCGGATCCATGAGCGACGGATTGACGCCCTTGGCCATGTCGCCTTCGGAAATCAAGGAAGTCACCGCGGACAAGACCTGCCCCGCCACGGCAGGGGCCGTGGTCTATATGGCCGGCGGCACCCTGCCGCTGACCTTGCGCAACCCGGCGCCGGACCGGATCGCGCTGAGCACGACTTACGTGACCCGTTTCGATCAGGGCGTGAGCATCGACTTCAAGGGCGGCTGCCTGGACAACCTGCCCGTGACGGTGATCGACAGCGCAGGCCTGAGCGCCTTCATCTCCGTGAGCTATGTGGCCCAAGGCTCCTGAGCTGCGGCTCGTGCCCTGGCTGCTGGGCGGGCTGTTGCTTGCGCAAGGCCAGGCTGCCGTGGCGCAGGCCTCGATGGTGCTGGTTGCCCCGGGGGCAGGGCGCTGTGCGTCAGAGGGAGTCGAGTTTCTCGTGGGCGGAGGCCGCAGCGCAGGCGGTCTGTCCTGCTCTGCGAGTGCCCCGGCCGCCTCCAGGGCCGGGGCTGGTGGGCGCAGTCCTGCGGGTGCCGCTGCAACCAGGGCCGAAGCAGGCCGTCTTGAAGGCGAGCGTCGCCTGATTCTTGAGCAGGAGCTACGCAAGGAACAGCAGCAGGCTTCGATGCTCAGGATGCAGGAGGGGGGCGAGGATGCGGCGCAGGCCGCTCGGAGCCTGCGTCGCCATGAGGCGAATATTGCGGCCCTGCAGGCGGAGCTGGGTCGCTTGCCATGACGCGCCGAGCGCGTTTTCAGGACTGCACGTTGGTGCGGCGCGCGGTTCAGCTCAGCTCCTGCCCCTTGAGCTCGGGGATCAGAAACGCCGTGGCGAGCATGTCCAGCACATAGATCGCGGCCAGCAGCGCAATGGCTACCTGGAAGGAGTAGGCCATGGCCAGCGCACCGACGACCACCGGGCCCAGGCCGCCCACGGCACGGCCTATGTTGAACAGCACGTTCTGGGCCGTGGCGCGGGCTTCGGTCGGATAGGCCTCGCTGATCACCGCACCATAGCCGCCCATCATGCCGTTGACGAACATGCCCAGCAGGGCGCCGGCCCAGAGCATGGCCGTGGGGTCGGAGAGCTGGGCATAGGCAATCACCATGATCACGGCACCGAGCTGGAACAGCAGAAAGCTGGGCTTGCGGCCTATGCGGTCGGCCAGCTGGCCAAAGACCCAGATGCCGGCCATCATGCCCAGCACGGTGACGGCGGTCCACATCGAGGACTTGGTCAGGCTGAATCCCAGCTGCTTGGACAGAAAGCTGGGCATCCAGATCATGATGCCGTAGTAGCCGAAGTTCTGTACCGAGGTCAGCACGATCACGCCCAGGCTGGTCCTGGCCGTCGCCCCATTCTTCATGAGCAGCCTCAGGCTTTGCAGCATGGATGTGCGGCTGCAGGGCTGGCGCTGGGCCACGGTCTGGGTGAAGGCCTCGGGCTCATGCAGCTTGTTGCGGATGACCCAGGCCACGATGGCCGGTATCACGCCGATGAGGAACATGCCGCGCCAGCCTATGAAAGGCAGCAGCAAAGGCGTCAGCAGGGCGGCGCCCAAAACCCCCATCTGCCAGCCCAGGGCCACGTAGGAAGACACGCGTGCGCGGTGGCGCGCGGGCCAGGCTTCGGCCGCCAGGGCCATGCCTATGCCGAACTCTCCGCCCAGGCCTATGCCGGCAATCGTGCGGTAGACCAGCAAATCCCAATAGCCGGTGGCAAACGCACAAAGACCGGTGAAGACTGCAAACAGCACAATGGTCCAGGTCAGCACACGGATGCGGCCGTAACGGTCGCTCAGCATGCCGAACACGATGCCGCCGAAGACCGCACCAATCAGCGTCCAGGTCACCAGGGAGCCGGCCTGACCCGGTGTCAGACCGAGGTCGGCGGAGATGGCCGACAGCATGAAGCCCAGGATCAGCAGATCGAAACCGTCCATGGCATAGCCCACGGCCGATCCGGCCAGGGCTTTCCAGCTATAACTGCTGACTTCGGAGGGATGGGCTGGAGCCGTGCAGGCCGCAAGCGTTTGGGGGGCGGAAGGGGTCACGTTGGCAAATCCTCTGGAGCTGCTGCAGCCGGGCACTGTCTGCGCGCGGTGGCGAAAATGGCTGCAGAAAGCGAAAAATCGGCTTCTGCAAAAAGCAAAAGCCCTGAAGACAAGGCATTCAGGGCTTGATTTCCAGAGGGGCGCCGGTTCCGGGGGGCCGTGCGACGCCGCGATTCTAATCGAATCGAAGAGAGGGCGCTCGCAGCGATGCGATGCGATTCAAGCGCCGGCGCAGACTACAAAAATGATCGTTGTCGTCGCGCCGCAAAAGCCTTTTGACCTTGCTCGGCAGTGCGACGATTGCCCACGGTTTTTAATCAAAACAATTCTCAATTACATTTTGCTATCTTTGTTTCATCACTTTCATTCAAAGCGCTTATGCATCCCTTTCTGATCGCCGCTGCCCTTGCACTGGGCACCGCAGCTCCTGTGACCCAGGCCATGGCCGCCGGCAGTGTTCAACAGCCGGTGAAAAAGGATATTGCCGTGGCAGACGTGGTCGGGCACTACAGCAGCCTGGTGGACGCCACCTACCAGGACAGCCTGACCACGGCCAGGCGCATGCAGAAGACGATCGATGCCTTTCTTGCTGCGCCCAGCCAGAAGGGCCTGGAGGCTGCGCGCAAGTCCTGGCTGGATGCCCGCGAGTTCTATGGACAGACCGAGGCCTTCCGTTTCTATGCCGGTCCCATCGACGATGACGAGGGCCCCGAGGGCCGCCTCAATGCCTGGCCCATGGACGAGTCCTATGTGGACTATGTGGAGGGCAATCCCAAGGCCGGCATCGTCAACAACCGCAAGGAGGTGCTGAGCAAGGAGCGCCTGGCCGAGCTCAACGAGCATGACGGGGAAGAGAACATCTCCACGGGCTGGCATGCGATTGAATTCATGCTCTGGGGCCAGGACCTGAGTGCCAAGGGCCCGGGCAACCGTCCCTATACCGACTATGTCGACGGCAAGAAGCCCAATGCAGACCGCAGGCGCGAGTATCTGCACCTGATCACCGAGCTGCTGGTGGAAGACCTGCAGTCGGTCGCCGATCAGTGGAAGCCCGGCGTGGCCGACAACTTTCGTGCGGGCTTCGAGAAGAATGCCGATGATTCCCTGCGCCGCATCTTCGTGGGCCTGGGATCGCTATCGCGTGGCGAGCTTGCGGGCGAGCGCCTGGAAGTGGCCATGGCCAGCCGCGACCAGGAGGACGAGCACTCGTGCTTCTCCGACAACACCCATCGCGATGCGGTGGCCAATGCCCAGGGCATTGCGAATGTCTGGCAGGGCAGCTACAAGCGGCTGGATGGCAGCACGCTCAAAGGGCCGGGCCTCAAGCACTGGGTCGCCACCAAGAACAGTGCGCTGGCCGACAAGACCACGCACCAGATCCTGAAGTCCGTGGCTGCGGCCGAGGCCATTCCCGCGCCTTTCGATCAGGCCATACAAGGGGCGCGCGATTCGGCCTCGCGTGCCAAGATCCAGGCCACCATCGACAGCCTGGTGCAGCAGAGCAAGGATCTGGTCGAGGCCGCGCATGCCGTGGGTATTACCCAGCTCAACCTGGTCGACCCCAGTTAAAGTCGCCCGGTCCCTGTCTCTCGGCCACTGTTTCCATGAAGCAGTGGCCGTGGCTTTTTCCGCATTCTCTTCACGATGAGACCACTTTTCTTGCTGCTGCCCGCAGCCCTGATGTTGCAGGCCTGCTCGGCGCAGCGCCAGGAGGCCGAAGTCTTTGCGCCCGACCAGCGCTTTGCCGCGCCGGCCCAGGCCTTGCTGCCAGGTGGGCAGACCACGGTGTATGCCACGGGGCGCAATGCGTTTTCCCTGCCGGCGGCCAATCTGGACGATGCAGAGCGCACGCGCTTTGTGATCGGCAATTCATTCTTCAAGCGCAACTGGGTGCAGGCCCCGGCCTCGACCACGGCGCGTGACGGCCTGGGTCCGCACTTTCTCGCGCGCTCCTGCGGCGGCTGCCATGTGCAGGACGGGCGCGCCCAGCCCCCGGATTTTCACAACCCGCTCGCCCCCCAGCCGTTTGCAGGCCTGCTCATGCGCCTGTCCATTCCCGGGCAGGATGCGCATGGCGGCCCCTTGCACGAACCTGTCTATGGCGACCAGTTCAACACCATGGGGGTGTCGGGCGTCCAGGGCGAGGGCGAGCTGCGCATACGCTACGAACAGATCCAGGGCCGCTTTGCCGACGGCCAGCCGTATACGCTGGAAAAGCCGGTGTACGAGCTTACGGGCCTGAACTACGGCCCCATGGCGGCCGATGTGATGATGAGTCCGCGCATTGCGCCCCAGGTCATAGGCCTGGGCTTGCTGGAGCATATTCCCGAGTCCGAGATCCTGGGCAATGCCAGAGCCCAGGCCGCGATGAGCGGCCCCATCAAGGGGCAGCCCAACCGCGTCTGGGATGCCTATGGGGAGCGCATGATGCTGGGCCGCTTTGGCTGGAAGGCCAACGTGGCCTCGGTGGCTCATCAGTCGGCCTCGGCCTTTCTCGGCGATATCGGCATCACTTCCCGGCGCTTTTCCGAGCAGACCTGCACGGCTGCGCAAAAGGACTGCCTGGCTGCGCCCAACGGCAACGGGGCCGAGGGCGTGGAGATCGAGGATCGTGTGCTGAACGATGTGATCTTCTACCAGGCCACGCTGGCGCCGCCTGCCAGACGCAATGCGGACGACATGCGGGTGAAAAAAGGCGAGGCGATCTTTCACCAGGCCCAGTGCGCCGTATGCCACAGGCCGGCCTACAAGACCGGCGAGGCGCTGTTTCCGGCCCTGTCCTCGCAATTGACCAGCAAGGCGCTCGTGGGGCAGACGATTGCGCCCTATACCGACCTGCTGCTGCACGACATGGGTGAGGACCTGGCCGACGGGCGGCCGGACTTCCTGGCCTCGGGTCGGCAATGGCGCACGCCGCCGCTGTGGGGTCTGGGGTTGCTGCCCGATGTGAACAACCATCAGCGTCTGCTGCATGACGGCCGCGCGCGCGGCGTGCTGGAGGCCATTTTGTGGCACGGCGGCGAGGCCGAGGATGCGCGCGAACAGGTCAGACACCTGAGCGCCGAGGACCGCGAAGCGCTGGTGAAATTTGTGGAGTCTCTCTAATGCCTGGATTTTCGATGTACCGCCAAGCCTTGCCCGCTGCGGCCCTGAGCCTGCTGGCCGCGACCTGGGCTCAGGCCCAGGATGTGCCGGCCAACATGGCCATTCCTTTCTACAACACCACCCATGCGGTGCATGGCCTGTATGCCAAGTGGTTTGCGCCTGGAGCGTCCCAGGCCCTGGGCTCGGCCAAGGCCTTGAGCCTGGCCGTGAGCGCGTATTGCGCAGCTGATCCCGGCAAGGCAGACGGGCCGCTGCTGGCCGCGCGCCAGGCTTTCCTCGCATCCTCCACGGACTGGAGCCGTCTGTCAGCCGTGGCCCTGGGGCCGCTGGTGGACAGGCGCTCGGCGCGGCAGGTGGACTTCAGGCCGCTGCGCCCGGCCCTGCTCAAGAAGGCCGTGCAATCTGCGCCAGCCGATCTCGCGGCCATGGAGCGCATAGGAGCGCCGGCCAAGGGCTATCCGGCGCTGGAATATCTGCTGTGGACGCAGCCTGCAGCGCCCCGCACTCCCAGCTGCGCTTATGGCGTGCTGGTGGCCCAGGAGGTCGCAGGCGAGATGCAGGCCCTGGAAAAGGGCTTTGCAGAGCTCGCGGCCCAGGACTGGGGTGAGGACGGGGAGGCCACGACCGAGGCCATGGCCGAGTTCATCAACCAGTGGGTTGGCGGTCTGGAGAGGCTGCGCTGGGCCGAGATGGAAAAGCCATTGCGCAGCGCGGGCAGCAAGCCGCCTGCCTGGGAGCATGGCCCGAGTGCCGGCGCGATCGCGGTCTGGCGTGCCCAATGGCAGGGGTTGCGTCAACTGGCGGTCAGCGTGGACCGCAGCGTGCCCGCAGCGGGCTCCGATCTCGTGCCCATCGAGGCCTATCTGCGCGGGCGAGGGCTGAACCCTCTGGCCGATCGCTGGCTCAAGGCCGTGAACGAGGCCGAGGCCGCGATGGCCGGCCTGGCCGTGCTCGGGCCTGCCGAGGTGGAGGCCGCGACCAAGCCCCTGTCGCGGCTCAAGCGTTTGATGGAGGCCGAGGTTGCGCCGGCGCTGGAGGTCAACATAGGTTTCTCCGATGCCGACGGGGACTGAGGGGCTGCGCCGGCGCAACTGTCTGCAGGCCATGGTCCTGCTTGCGGCCATGCCGCTGGCCAGGGCTGGCGAGTCTTTGCGGCAACAGGCCCTGGCGGCTGCCTGGCTTGAAGGCGAGAGCATGTGGGTCGGGGTGGTGCGGGCTGAGGCCGCGCCTGGTCAGCCATTGCATGTGTTGCAGGCGGTGGAGGTGCCCACGCGTGCCCATGGCATGGCGCGGCTGCGCGATGATTCTCTGGTGTTTGCCAGCCGCCGCCCCGGGGACTGGCTGCTGCGGCTGCGGCCCGGGCAGAGTGCCGAGCAGGCCCAGTGGCTGTGGATAGAGCCCGACCGGCGCTTCAACGGCCATGTCATAGAAAGCGCCGACGGACGCCATCTCTACACCACGGAAACCGATCTCGAAGACGGTCAGGGCGTGATCGGCGTGCGCGATGCGGCCAGCCTGGAAAAGATTGCCGAGTGGCGCAGCGGCGGCATGGACCCGCACCAGTTGCTGCTCGATGCCGACGGCTCGCTCATGGTGGCCAATGGCGGCATTCCCACCCAGTCCGAAACCGGGCGCCGCAAGCTGCGCCTGGATCACATGGATTCGTCCATTGCGCGGCTGCTGCCGGCGCAGAATGGGGTGATTGCCGGCCAGTGGCGGCTGGAAGATACGCGCCTGAGCCTCAGGCATCTGGCCTGGGGGCCGCGCATTGCCTATGCGGCCCAGCGGCGCTGGCTGGGGATTGCGCTTCAGGCCGAGCATGACAGTGCCCGGCAGCGGGCCGAGGCGCCCGTGCTGGCCTTGTTCGATGGTCAGCGCCTGCATGCCGCCCCCTTGCCCGCAGGCCGCAGTTTCGGCGGCTATGGCGGCGACATAGGCAGCAATGGCCGGCACTTCGTGGTCAGCTGCCCGCGTACGGACAGCGCGGGCTGGTGGCAGGTGCCGGACCGGGACGGGGAGGCCGGGGAATGCTTTCGCGAGGTCAGCCTCAAGGGGGTTTACTGCGTGGCCAATGCCAGCGTCTCGCCCGGGCAGGCCGGGGCCGATGGCGCACCGGCGCGGGCCTTGTGGCTGGGCGGCAGTCAGCTGGCCCAGCTGCATGCGGTATCGGGGCGCGAGCACGAAGCCGGCACGGCCGGCATGCAGCTGGACAACCACTGGATCCCGCTGGCCTGACGGCCACGCCAGACATGCAGACGCGAAGGGCCTCAGAACGTGTTTACGATCTCCTCGGTGCCGCGCCAGTGTCTTTGCGGGATGGGATACGAGGCGCGACACCGCAGCAATAGCCGTGCTATTGCGAGGATTCGCAACGCTGTAGACCGCCCGCAAAGACACTGGCCCGAAGGGTTGGAGCGAAATCGGGCGATTTGTTCGCGCTGGCCCTTGCTTGCACCCCGGTGCAAGCTGCGCCCCATCGCTTTGAACTCATCCCGATTGCGCTCCAACGCGGCAGCGTAGAGATCGTAAACACGTTCTAAGCCGGTTTAGGTGAAAACCGGCTCAAGCCCTTATGCAGCAAGCGCTGGAAGCTATGGTTATTGATAGCCTCCAGGTTGCGGCCGCCTTCAGCGCGCGGCCGCCTTGTAGACCTGCTTGAGCTGGGCCACGTTGCGCAGCATGGCCGTTGGGCCGCTGCTGCCCATCAGATACCAGCCCTTGGGATCCAGAAACACCACCTGGTTTTTCTGCCCCGCCGGCGTGCTGCGAACCTGGGCGTTGTCGAACACCTGGGTGGACGGAATCACGGCGCCGCCGCCCGGGGCCGAGCCGGTGGCGGCGTTGCGGTCGATCACGTAAATCCACTGCGGCTGCAGCTTGGCCAGATCGTCAAAGCCGAAGGCCGGACCACCGCGTGCGGGCACATCCTTGGCGGCCAGCAGCGACTGGGCGCCGAGCACATCGAACAAAAAGCCGAAGCGCGCACCCGGTGCCTGGGGCATGATTTTTTCGTTGATGGCCATCAGCAGCACGCCGGGGGCGGCCTGGCTGGCCAGCGGGCGCAGGCTGTCGACTTCGCTGCGCACCTGCTTCATCAGCGTCCGGCCCTGCTCCTGCTTGCCGTACAGGCCGGCCAGCGATGTGACGGCGCGCTCCATGTCCTCGAGCATATGACTGCCGCGCACGCTGAAGTCCAGCGTGGGTGCGATCTTGCTCAGCAGCTCGTACTTGGCGCTGGAGCGGCCGCCTACGATGATCAGGTCCGGGCGCAGATGGCTGAGTGCCTCGTAGTCGGGCTCGAACAGGCTGCCGGCCATGGTGTAGCGCGGGGCGGCATAGCTGCTCAGATAGTCGGGCAACTGGGCCTTGGGCACACCGGCGACCGGCAGGCCCAGGGTGTGCATGGCATCCAGCGAGGTCAGATCGAACACCACCACGCGTTTCGGTGCGCGTACCACCTCGGTGCTGCCCTTGGCATGCTGAATCGTGACAGTGGCGGGCTGGGTCGGCGTGGCGGCAGTGGCCAGGCCGCTGCCGGTCAGGGCGAATGCGGCCAGGGTATGCGCGACCAGGCTGCGGCGGGACATGCGTTCTTGCATGGAAACCTCTCCTTCAATGGACAGCCAGCCTCCGAAGAGGCTGGCTTGGGGTGAACAGGCTGCAGGCATGGAGCCTGCAGCCGTTTCGGGCCGGGCGACTGGGGCCCGGCATGGCTTGGATGGTGAGCCCGTTCTTAGAGCGTGTTCACGATCTCTACGCAGGCGCGTTGGAGCGCAATCGGGATGAGTTCGAGTCGATGGGCCGCAGCTTGCACCGGGGTGCAAGCAAGGG
>NZ_AUCQ01000032.1 GCF_000429845.1 Comamonas composti DSM 21721 | reverse complement strand
AGATCCACCGTTGGGGCAGCAGGCCCAGGTGCTGGGCCAAACACGTCAGCCGCCCGCTCCAGCAGCAGCCGCTTCCAGTCTGCAATCTGGCTGGGGTGTACTTCGTACTGCTGAGCCAGTTCAGCGACGGTGCGCTCGCCGCGCACCGCCTCCAGCGCGACTTTGGCTTTGAAGGTAGCACTGTGCTTGCGTCTTGATTTGATGGTCATAGATTTCTCCAGATTCGGCCTGCTGTCAGGCCATTTTTACGGGAAGAAATCTCGCTTAGCCAACTGTTCAAAAAACCGGGGCCACTTCTCTGGCCCTGCAATGGGTGGAGCGCGCCAAGCAGATCGAGCCTCTGGGCCAGGTACAGATTGCCCAGGCCAGCCAGCGCAATGAGCTGCTGCTAGAAAACGGCGACGTGATACGCATACCGCGCAAGGACGGTCTGGTGCTGGTCAGCGGCGAAGTGCTGTTCCCCAATGCCGTGGCCTTTGACGGCAGTTTGAGCCTCAAGGAATACATAGACCGCGCCGGCGGCTTTACCCAGCTGGCCGACAACGCGCGCGTGGTCGTGGCCCACCGCGATGGCGGCTTTGAGCAGGTAAATACCGAAAAGCTGTTTGCGAATGCCTCCATCAAGGCTGGCGACCAGATTCTGGTGCTGCCCAAGGTGGACGAGAAAAAGCGCCAGTTCTGGAAGGACATGACGCAAATCATTTATCAAATCGCCATTAGTGCGAAGGTTGTTTTTGGACTCTAAGTATCTTAGGAAAATTCATGCCAATAAAAAAATATATTATTAACCATGTCATGAGTAAAGATATTGACAGTGGTATATTTTCCGCGATTCTAAGTTATTTTAAAAAATATAGTCCAGACTGGATAGAACATATTGAGAGTACTTTACCAATAAATAATGCCGATATATATCATTACCATCGCCCTCATCTTGAAACCAAACTTAAAGAGAATTCTGTCTGCACAGTTCATCATGATTTAAATGATTTAGATATATGGCATTCCAGACAAAGATTCATTCCAAGATACAATGAATCTTCAGCGGTTATTTGTCTTAATAGTACTCAAAAAGAAATTCTAAAAATTGATGAGGGGTTAAAAGAGGACAAGCTATATATCGTCCCCCATGGCTACAACAATGAGGTTCTTAGGAGAACCACGAAAACAAGAGATTCAACCAAAAAATTCACCATCGGTATTGCATCGCGCCGCTATGGAAGGCGGGTTAAAGGGGAAGCCTACCTCTCCGAGTTGGTAAAGCGTCTTGACCCTGACATTATTAAATTTGTTTTAGTTGGACAGGATCGAAGCATCGATGCTGTTGATTTTCGTAGTTTAGGTTTTGAGGTTGATGTTTTCGAAAGGCTACCTTACAGAATTTTTCAGGGATTTTACAGCGAGATTGACGCACTTCTTATGTGCAGCAGCCATGAAGGTGGCCCCGCAAATATTCCCGAGGCCCTTGCCACTGGAACACCTGTTTTCTCAACTCCGATAGGAATGTCTTTAGATTTCATAAAACATGAAGAAAATGGATTATTCTTAACTCTAGATCCAGATGAAGATGCAGAATTGATTGAAAAAAATGCTAAAAATATAGACTTATTCAGAGTTATTGAAAGCAAATGCCAAGAATATTCATCAAATATTCCGACATGGCGCGATTCAATTTTCGGAAATTTGAAAATTTACTCAAAAATAATTGAAAAAAATATCCTAACTCCAACCTATATAGAAGAAAATCCAAGCCTATTGAACGAAAAGGAAAATCTGGAGGTCATCTATGGCTAAAAAGTATTCCATTTTAATACCTGATGATCTTCATATTAATCAACGAAACTTTCCCTCTTTTTATAAGTTCATTGAAAAATCTGGATCATCTGTAAGATTTATTAAGGAGCGACGGGATTGGATCACTCTTTATGGGAATTATGAATCAAAGTCAGCCGACTTAAACGAACGAACTCGAGTCTTATCACATCTATCTCCTGATATTTTATTTAAATACTCCATAAGGGGAGTTAATTTATTTAAAGTATCTCGAGCAGAAGCTTTATCCAGAGTTGCTTGCCAAGAGGAATGGTACTCATCCTCATATCCCCAAACACGGCAAGATATTTTTTTAAAAATCTTAGAAGAAAATAAGCCTATTCTCATGCAATGTATGGCTGCAGCATGGGACTGGATAGATTTTTGGGGAAAGACGCTTCTCGATGAAAAACCTTTTACACATTGCTGTGTTTTTTCAGGATCATTGATATATCAAAGATCATTAATCGAAATTCTGCGCTATACGCCAACTAAGGTTATGGTAATGGAGTCATTGTTTACCGGAAATGACTATTACTGCGAGGAAAAGTATGAGCCAATAGCTAATAATTGTGACATTCGTCATCAGGCGGTATTTAAGTCACTTTCATCCGATCTTAACGCAAACGAAATGGACAAAGATCGAATGAAGGCTATAAACAAAGTAATTCTTGCAAAAAATAAAAATGTCGAACAACCTACCTCTGGCGAAGAAATAATTTTCATCTACCCAGGGGAGGTCGTCACAATTTTTGGACAAGTTATTAATGATTTCTCTTTATTGGAATATAAAAATATTGGATTATCGTCAATTCATTTTTATAAAGACATAATACTAGAAATAATTAATAACAACATGAATGTCGTCTTCAAATCTCATCCATGGGAAGAGAAGAAGGTCAATGTCAATTCTAAATTGACTTTAAACATATTAAATGAATTTATTAAAAATTTGCCAGAAGAAAAGCAGGCTAGAGTAAAAATTATAGATAATTACCCAATAGAAAAATTATTCTCCATTTCTAATTGCGTTGTAGGGCTCAACTCACAAAGTCTCATTGAAGCAGCCTTTAATGGTTTAAAGGTTGCTCAGTTTGGGAATGCTTTTTTTGGTAAAAAAGGATTCACTCACGATTACGACCCACATTCATACAAGAAATTTGTCGCGGATCTTTCATCAAAAAAAATATCTGGCATGCTGCATTTGGATGAATATCGTTTGTTCGAGGAGTTCTTACGTAGACTCCTCCAAGGGCAATTAGTTTCTATTCATGATTCTGGTGTTGCAAAGTTAGACGCAATATTTTCATCGCCCACCACAATAGGACTTTCAAAAAAAATATCACCGGCAATAAAATCCAATCCAATTTCGAGTCCGCCAAATACTGTAGCTAAGCCTTTCACGCCTGAAGTTAAAGATATAAAAGACATAAAAGAGAAATTAACAGTCATTAATGAAAAAGCAAATATACCGCCGATTAGTACATTAGAAAAAAAATCGACATTCCATAAGAAAATAAAAAAAATGATAACCCATCCTAGAAAATTTTTTGCGGACTCCAAAAATAGCTCTATAAGGGCTCTAAGGCATTTTTTCAAGCCATAGTTAATCATGATAAATGCCTACAGCCCCATTGATCTCAGAAAGATAACTCTAGCACATGGAGGGGATGCATCAGTTACAAAATACTCATCTTCAGAGAAAACTGATTTTTCTATTAAATCATTTAATTTTTATCAAGATTCTGATCTAAAATTTTCAGGCTTAGAAGATATTTTCACAGCAGGATATTCGACACCTGAAGTATATTTATCTTTTTTAAAAAACTGTACGATAGGCCCAAGATTAACTGGGTTCACCCGTTATTGGCCTATGTTTTACGATAGTTTTTACGTATGGAACTTTATGAGTTCTGCCGCAAAACAGTCATACGAAAAAAATGGAATTTTTAAAAAAATAAATGATACGATATATTGGGATAAAGATCAGTTTCCATCATTGAAAATCCCTGGATTAAGTGTATGGTTTTATCCTTTTGGAAATTTAGATCATTTTTTAAGAGAATGCCTCCCAGCAATTATTCTCTTAAAAGAAGCTGGCATTGATTTTTCTAAAATTAACTTTGTCTGCTCAGAAATTAGCCATAATTTTTCATCATTTCTCATTGATATTGGTATCCCTGCCGAGTCTATTATTATTACAGGTAACAGATGGATTGAATGTGAGGAAATCATCATTCCATGCTTTGGGTCTTTTGGTCATCTTCATACTCCAAGTAAATACTACATAAAGGCCCTCTCCGAAATTCTTGAAAGAACAAAGAGCAATAAATCACTATTTAATTACGATAAAGTTTATGTTTCTCGTCGTAGAGCAAAAATGAGACGAGTTTTAAATGAAGAAACTATCTATTCTGGCTTAGAGAACAGAGGATTTCATATAGTTGACCCAGGCGATTATTCAATCAAAGATCAAATAAATATTTTTCGGAATACCTCTTGTGTGGTTGGGCCTCATGGCATGGGAGTTGCAAACTACGGTTTCTCTCTCGAAGGGGCATTGTTAATGGAAATAATGCAATCTAACTGTCCAAGAGTTTCATATTTCAGGACAGCTCAACTAAAATCCGGAAAATATTCCGCTTATTGGGTAAACCCTATTCCTCTCAAGTTCTGTCTAGAAAATGACAGTTTTGGAGACATATTAATTGATTCAAAAAATTTCTTTGCAGCATTAGATGAATTTCAATTTATCAAATGAAAATTTCTTCTCCATTTTCGGAGGAGTTAATGTTCTAGAGAATAGGGATTTTGCATTGAAATGCGCAGAGCACTACGTAAAAATCACAACCAAACTAGGTATACCCTACGTCTTCAAAGCCAGCTTCGATAAAGCCAACCGCTCTTCCATCCACTCCTACCGTGGCCCCGGAATGGAAGAAGGACTGCGTATTTTTGAGGCAGTCAAAAAGGAATTCGGCGTTCCGGTGATTACCGATATTCACGAGCCCTGGCAGGCCGCGCCTGTGGCCGAGGTGGTGGATATTCTTCAGCTGCCGGCCTTTCTGGCGCGCCAGACCGATCTGGTCGTGGCCATGGCCAAGACGGGCAAACCGATCAATATCAAAAAGCCCCAGTTTCTGAGTCCCTCCCAGGTTGCCAATATCGTGGAGAAATTCAAGGAAGCCGGCAACGATCAGCTCATGCTGTGCGATCGCGGCACCTGCTTTGGCTATGACAACCTGGTCGTCGACATGCTGGGCTTTGGTGTGATGAAAAAAGTCACGGGCAATCTGCCCATTATTTTTGACGTGACGCATGCACTGCAGCAACGCGACCCGATGGCTGGAGCCTCCGGTGGGCGCCGCCAGCAAATTGTGGAACTGGCCCGCGCAGGTATGGCCACGGGCATTGCAGGCCTGTTCCTGGAGGCCCACCCCGACCCTAGCCAGGCCAAGTGCGACGGCCCCAGCGCCCTGCCGCTGGACAAGCTGGAGCCCTTTCTCACACAGATGAAGGCCATAGACGATCTGGTGAAGTCTTTCCCCCCATTGCAAATCGACTGACAGCCCGGCGTTGACATGAAAGCACTGCTTCAGCAAGACCACGCGGAGTCACCCATGGTGGCGATCGTCATTCCCGCTCGATACGGCTCCACCCGGCTTCCGGGCAAACCTCTGGCCGATATTTGTGGCAAGCCCATGATCCAGCATGTGTATGAGAGAGCCTGCGAAGTTGCTGCAGCACAGCTTGTGCTGGTTGCAACCGATGACGAACGCGTGGCACAGGCCGTGCAAGGCTTTGGCGGACGCTGTGTGATGACATCGGCCCATCATCCATCGGGAACAGACAGGCTGGCCGAAGTCATGCAGCAGGTGCCGGCCGACATCTATCTCAATCTGCAGGGAGACGAGCCGCTGGTGCGCCCGCAGGATGTGCAACGCCTGGCCGAGGGCATGCTGGCCGCCCCCGACGTAGCCGTAGGAACGCTATGCCATGCCATCGATGCACAGGAAGCACTCAACCCCAACGCGGTCAAGGTAGTGCTGGCGGATAACGGCGATGCACTGTATTTCAGCCGGTCGCCCATCCCCTATCCACGCGACGCGGCCGAAGCCAGCTATCTCAAGCATGTGGGTGTTTATGCCTATCGCCGCGAAGTATTGCAGCGCTATGCCCGGTTGCCGCAACCCATGACGGAGAGGGCCGAGAAGCTGGGGCAATTGCGCCTGATGGCAGCGGGCCTTAAGTTGCGCGCCTATGTCGTAAAACCTACGGGCCCGGGCGTGGACACGCCCGAATGCCTTGAGCGCGTACGCGCCCTGATGGCCGGCCAGCAGCCCGGGCAACTGCCCTCACTTGCGAACATAAGACTGCTCATCACCGACGTAGATGGCGTCCTCACGGACGGAGGCCTTTTCTACGACGCGACGGGCGAATGCATGAAGCGCTTCCATGTGCGTGACGGCCTTGGCATGAAATTGCTGATGGAAAGCGGCATACAGGTAGCCGTACTTTCGGGCCGCGACTCCGCAACCCTGCGCAAGCGTGTCGCGGATCTGGGCATCGAGCTTTCGATGTTCGGTGTCAAGGACAAGGCTGCCGCCTGCCACGAGCTGATGGCCCAGGCCCGATCCACTCCCGAACAAACGGCCTGCATTGGCGACGACAGCATAGACCTGCCGGCTTTTTCAGCCTGCGGCCTGAGCTATGCCGTGCCCGAAGCCCCCAGCTATGTGCGCAACGCAGCCACTGCTGTCCTGTCAACGCCAGGGGGCCAAGGCGCGTTTCGAGAACTGGCCGATGCGATCTTGCAAGCGCAAGGCAAGCAAGAGCTGCTGGGCTCCGCCCGGGGCTACGCCGCAGTCATGACACGCATGGCGCAATAGACTTGAAGTGATGTTGACATGAAGCAAGAGCAATCCCAGGAGGTGCTCGCCACCGCACGCGAAACGATAGAGATCCAGATCAAGGCGTTGCAACTGATGCACGAGCGTCTGGATAAGTGCTTTGACACCGCAGTGGAAATCGTCATGGGCATGCGTGGCCGCGTGGTGGTTGTGGGCATGGGCAAATCGGGCATCATCGGCCAGAAGATCGCGGCCACCATGGCCTCCACAGGTACGCCGGCTTTTTTTGTGCATCCTGGCGAGGCGTTCCACGGTGACCTTGGCATGATCCGGTCCGGCGATGTGGCCTTGCTGATATCCAACTCCGGCGAAACCGAGGAGATCCTGCGAATACTGCCCTTTTTGCAGTATCAGCAAAACAAGATCATTTCCCTGACAGGCAACATGCAGTCCACTCTGGCCCAGAACTCGCATGTGGCCCTGGATGTCGGGGTCGAGCGTGAGGCCTGCAAGAACAATCTGGCGCCGACCAGCTCCACCACCACGACCTTGGTCATGGGCGATGCACTCGCCGTGGCATTGACCGTCAAGCGCGACTTCCAGCCCGAGGACTTTGCCCGCTTTCACCCCGGCGGCAGCCTGGGGCGCAGGCTGCTGACGCGTGTGCGCGATGTCATGGACAAAGGTCCACTACCCACCTGCACGCCCGGTGCGGCGTTTAGGGATGTGATCAACGCCATTACCTATGGGCGTCTGGGGCTGGCGCTGGTCATGGAGCAAGACCAGCTGTGCGGCATCATTACTGACGGCGATGTGCGCCGGGCTTTTGAGGCACAGGATGAAGTCAAGCACTTGTGTGCCCACCAGATCATGTCCGCCCGACCTTTGACGATTCCTGCCGACACCCGCTTTGCGGAGGCAGAGATCTATATGAAGGAAAAAAAGGTGGGGGCCTTGGTCGTTGAAGATGCAGGCAAGGTTGTAGGCGTGCTGCAGATCTTCGGCCTCAAAAATGCACCTCCAGCCATCTGAGCGCTGCCTCGGAATTTTCTCCAGGGGCATACTCAAGCTGCCATTTCTGTCAGCGCTGATCGGCAGTGCCACGGTACACGTCCACTCTTGGAGCCCTCCCCGCACCAGTGCCATCGCAGGCTGGGGGCTGCGCCCCAGTACCCGGTCAGCCCGCTCGTATGCCTTGAGGCATGGCTTGCCTTATGTGGCACTGGAGGATGGTTTCTTGCGCTCCTTCGGCTCAGGCGATCGCTTTCCTCCGCTATCGCTTATCGTGGACAAGCAAGGTGTTTACTACGACAGCACCCAGCCAAGCGCTTTGGAGCATTTGCTCGAAAGCAATACAGCCCTGGTTACCAAGGCCACAGCTGCAGCCATGACCAAGCTGCAAGCTTTGCAGCTGAGCAAATACAACCATGCGCCAGCACTGGCACAAGAGGCCCTGCGCCCCAATGACAGGCAGCGTGTCCTGGTCATTGACCAGACTGCAGGTGACTTGAGCGTTGCACTGGGTGGTGCCACGGCCCAGACCTTTGCGGCCATGCTGGCCGCTGCACTGGACGAAAACCCCGAAGCCACGATCTACGTCAAGACCCACCCCGAGGTCAGCTCGGGGCGCAAACGCGGCTATCTCACGCATGTACAGGCGGATGCGCGCATCGCGGTGCTGCGCGAAGTCATCAATCCACAGGACTTGATTGCGCATATGGACAAGGTCTATGTGGTGACCTCGGGCATGGGCTTTGAGGCGCTGCTCGCAGGCAAGCCCGTGAGTTGCTTTGGTCTGCCCTGGTATGCGGGCTGGGGAACCACGGATGACCGGCAGGCAAATGCCAGCGTCCTGACCCGCCGCACGCGCAAGCGCTCTGTAGATGAGCTATTCGCTGCAGCCTATCTGCACTACACGCACTATCTGGATCCGGTCACGCATGAGCGTGGCGATATCTTCGATGTCATGGACTGGCTGGCCCGCCAGCGCGAGATAAGCCAGCGCTTTGCGGAGCGCATGATATGCGTGGGCTTCAGGCGCTGGAAGGCTTTCAACCTGCGGCCCATGCTGTCCCTCTTTCCTGACAAAGTGCACTTTGTGCCCGATGCAGCAGCAGCAGCAAGGCTCAAGCCCCAGGGCCAGGACTGCCTGGTGTTCTGGGGCGCAGCTCCTCCCGAAGGGCTGAGAAGTCTTGCCGAACAATGCCATGTGCGGCTGCTGCGTATGGAAGATGGCTTTGTGCGCTCGGTAGGGCTGGGCTCGGACCTGATTGCCCCCCAGTCTTTCGTGCTCGATGCCAGCGGTATTTACTTTGATGCAAGCGGCCCCAGCGACCTGGAGCATTTGCTCAATACCCGGTATTTCGATGCGCTTGATCTTGAGCGGGCGCGCAAGGTACGAGCCTTCATCGTGGAGCATGGGATTACCAAGTACAACCAGGAGCCGCGCGAGCCTGTGGACTGGCCCAACAAAGGCCGCCAGGTCGTGCTAGTACCGGGTCAGGTGGAAGACGATGCCTCCATTCGCTTTGGCAGTCCCGAGGTACAGACCAATCTGGATTTGTTGCGTGCAGCACGCTCCAGTCACCCCGATGCCTTCATCGTTTTCAAGCCTCATCCCGATGTGCAATCGGGCAATCGCAAGGGGCGTCTGGCTCTGAGCGAGATCTTGTGCTTTGCTGATCATGTAGAAACCCGATCATCAGTGACCAGTTGCATAGCCGCCTGCGATACGGTGCACACCATGACCTCGCTCACGGGCTTTGATGCTCTTTTGCGTGAAAAGAAAGTAGTGGTTCATGGTCTACCTTTTTACGCAGGCTGGGGCCTGACCGAGGATAGGCTGCAGCCTCAGAGGCGGCTGCGAAGTCTGACTCTGGATGAGCTTGTGGCAGGGGCTTTATTACATTACCCGCTTTACTGGGACCCTGATCTCAAGGGCTATACAAGCTGCGAGGCTGTTCTTCACCGCATTCTGGAGCAACGCAACGCGCTGGAAGCCAAGGGGCGTATGGCCAAGCTACGCTCCGGCTTTCTAAGACGCCAGCTACGCAAAGCCCGTGTGCTGCTCATCTCCTTGTTGCACAAGCAGTAACGCCATGCCATCAGCCCTCCTCATCTTCGGCTTGTGGGACAAGCACATGCTGCTGTTGCTGGCAGGGTGTGCTTGGAGCCGCCACAGTCCAGGAGGAGGGCAATGAGGCAGGCAAGCATGGCCGGCGCTCCCATTCTTCAGCGCCTGGGCACACGACAGCGCGTGCTTTTGCTCCAAGGGCCCATGGGCCCTTTCTTCGAGCATCTTGCCGTGTTCCTGCAGGAGCACGGCAAGCAGGTACTCAAGGTCAACTTCAACGCCGGTGACGAGTGGTTTTACCGCCAGCCCAATGCCATCGCCTTCAAGGGTGCGCCCAGCGAATGGACGGGGTTCTTCGAGCAGTTGCTGATTCAGCACAGAATCGATGCCGTCGTGCTGTTTGGCGACTGCCGCGGTTACCACCGCTCGGCCGTGGTGCGCGCCAAGCTGCGTGGCGTAGAGGTCTTTGTATTCGAAGAGGGCTATGTGCGCCCCAGCTATGTGACTTTTGAGAGAGGCGGGGTCAACGCGTTCTCTGCGGCCATGCATGTGGCCCTGGACAATGCCAGGCCACCGCCCGCCGAGCACAAAAAGTTCAGCAATCCGTTTGCCAAGATGGCCTGGTTTTCGGCCCAGTACTATCTACAGGCTCGCCTGGGCCGCAAGCGTTTCGAGCTGTACCGCCACCACAAGCCTTTTGACCTCTACCCCGAGGCCTGGTACTGGCTGCGTGCGGGTCTGCGCAAGCAGTGGTATCGCTTCAGCGAATCCGGTATCGGGCAACGGCTGGTGCATGAAAAGCGCAAGCAGTTCTTTCTCGTACCGCTGCAGGTCTTCAACGACAGCCAGGTGCGCGAGCACAGCGACTATCGCAGCGTGCGCGACTTCATTGCCGAAGTCATGCGCTCGTTTGCGCGCTCGGCTCCTGCCGATGTCCTGCTGGTCATCAAGCAGCATCCCATGGACCGCGGCCACAAGAACTACCGCCAGCAGATAGCGCATCTGACCCAGGCCCTGGGCCTGGGCGAGCGCGTGCTCTACATCCATGACCAGTATCTGCCCTCACTGCTCAAGGCGGCTCTTGGCACGGTGGTGATCAACAGCACCGTGGGCCTGTCTTCGCTGTTTCATGGCACGCCGGTCAAGACCATGGGCCGGGCCATTTATGCCTTGCCCGGGCTGGCTTTCGAGGGCGATCTGGATGCGTTCTGGCACCAGCCCAAGGCGCCCGCCAAGGCCCTGGTGCAGCAGTTTCGCAATTGTCTGGTACAGCGCACCCAGGTTGCGGGGTCGTTTTACTCGGGAAAGCGCCTGGCCCTCCATGAGCCCGCTTCCGTGATACCCGCCCCCCCGGCCAAGGTCGGCACTCCAGGCGCTGCACCGCGCAGTCCCGGGCCTGCGGCATCCCAATTGCCCGGGCAAAAGCCTGCAGGGCCCGAACGCGGCGTGATACCCGAGCCTGCGCACGATCTCGAAAAAAACGAGAACTGAGCCGACTCAAGCGCCCTGAACGCCGTGCCCTGCCATGCCCGATGCGCAAAAGCGCGCATCCAGCCAGTCTCCAAGTCTTTGCCACACGGGGTCGGCAAGCTCCGGGCTTTCGTTGAACAGCTCATGGTAGGCCCCGCCAAAGCACTGGGACTGGAGCTGATCGGCCGGCGCATGCGCGGCAAACAGGCGGCTGCCTTCGGGATCGACAAGCCTGTCCTCACCCGCCCAGAGCAGCAGACTGGGCACGCACCAATGGCGCGCACGGGACTGGACCTGGGCGCCGCCTTCGGCCAGAAACTGCCCGAGGCGGGCGCTGATGCTGTCATGGCACAGGGAGTCGGCTCTGTAGGCCGCACAGACGGCGGGGTCATGCGACAGGTAGTCGACCTGCAAGCCATTGGCCACGCGCAGATTGGGAATGATCTGCGGCAGTACGGACAGCATCAGCTTTTGCACCGGGCTCAGGTGGATGGCCAGCGCGGGCGAGGAGAGCACCAGGGCATCGACGCTGCGCATGCCCTTGGCCACGAACAGCGCCGCCACCAGGCCGCCCATGCTGTGGCCCAGCAGCACCAGGGGCTGGCCGCGCGGCATGCGCGAGCGCGTGTCGTCGATCACAAAGGCCAGGTCGTCCAGCAGGCGCGTGTCACTGCTCAGGCCGCCGCGCGGTCCGTCGGACAGGCCGTGGCCGTATTGGTCGTAGCTGCGTGCGGCGAAGCCCCATTCGTTCAGATGGCGAGCCGCCAGCGCATAGCGGCCGCCATGCTCGCCCAGGCCGTGGACCATCAAAACCGTGGCCCTGGCCGGCAGCGAAGAGCGCTGGGGCCAGTCATGCAGTACCAGGCGGCTGCCATCGGGCGCGGCCAGTTGGCTGATCTGCGCGGCATCGCTGATGATTTGCTCGGACATGGCTTTCTCCTTGGCTTCATTATGCAAATCGCATCACAGGCCAGAGCCTGCCCATGCAGTTCACCACCATGGAGCAGCAGAGCGTCTGCGTCAATCTCGCTTGCACGGTCCGGCCAGGCTGTGTTTGTCCGGCCGGCGGCTCCATGGCTCATGCCTCGAAACTATCAAAAACATAGCTTGTGGCGCTTGCTGGACAAGCGCTACAAGCGTTTTTCATATGAATCATCGGCCTGGGCCGCTGCGCTCAAGCCGTCTGCTCTGCTGGCTGGCTGGCCATGGCCGCCATCACCTGGGCCACGGCGGCCGTGAGCTTTTTGGCGTAGGGCACATGCAGGAACTCGTTGGGGCCGTGGGCATTGCTCTTGGGGCCCAGCACGCCGCAGACCATCATCTGCGCCTTGGGAAAGCCCTGGCTCAGCATGTTCATCAAGGGGATGGTTCCGCCCTGGCCGATGTAGCCGCAGGAGGTGCCGAAATGCGCCTGGCTGGCCGTGTTCAAGGCGTTTTCGAACCAGGCGTCCATGGGCGGCGCATTCCAGCCGCTGGCGCCCGACAGGCCCTCCCATGTGACGCGCGCCTGGTAGGGGGCGTTGTCCTCGAGCAGTGCCTTCATCTGCTGTACGCAGGCAGCTGCATCGACCAGGGGCGGCAGGCGCAGGCTGAGCTTGAAGGCGGTGTAGGGGCGCAGCACATTGCCCGCGTTCTGCAGCGAGGGCAGGCCTTCGGCGCCGGTCACGCTGAGCGTGGGCTCCCAGGTGCGCTTGACCAGGGCCTGCACGGGATCGGTGGTCGTGGGCAGGGCGAACAGCGTGGAGCCGCCGCAGTCGTAATGCGCCCAGGGAAAGCGCGCATAGGCGTCCTCGCCCAGAATCGCGGCCGTGGCGCGTATCTGCTCCATGCGTTCGGCCGGCACTTCGCAGTGAAAGCCTGCGGGCAGCAGGCGCCCGGTCTGGCTGTCCTCCAGCCGGTCCAGCACCTGGCGCAGTATGCGAAACGACGAGGGCACGACGCCCGAGGCATCGCCCGAGTGCACGCCTTCGGTGAGGATCTCCACCTTGAGCGTGCCGCTGGCCATGCCGCGCAGGCTGGTGGTCAGCCACAGCTGGTCGTAGTTGCCGGCGCCGCTGTCCAGGCAGATCACCAGGCCGACCTCGCCCAGGCGCGCGCGCAGCGCATCCACATAGGGCAGCAGGTCGCGCGAGCCGCTTTCCTCGCAGGTCTCGATCAGACCCACGATGCGCGGATGCGCCAACCCCTGGCGCTTGAGCTCCTGCACGGCAGCCACGCTCGCATAGACCGCATAGCCGTCATCGGCGCCGCCACGGCCGTAGAGCTTGCCGTCCTCGTACTTGGGCGTCCACGGCCCCAGATCGCTGCGCCAGCCATCGAACTCGGGCTGCTTGTCCAGGTGGCCGTACATCAGCACCGTGGGGCTGGAGGCAGCCTTGGCCTGGGTGCCATCGACCTCGAAGAACAGCACCGGCGTGCGGCCCGGCAGGCGCACGATCTCCAGCCGCAGGCCTTCGACCTTTTGCGCCTCGACCCACTCGGCCGCATTGCGCAGCACGGTTTCCAGATGGCCTTGCTGCTCCCAGTCGGGTGCAAACATCGGGGATTTGGCGGGGATGGTGATGTAGTTTCTGAGCTCGGGGACGATGTCCTGGTCCCACTTCTGGCTGAGCCGGCTCAAGGCCTCCTGTGAATCCAGAACCTGGGCGGCAAGCGGTGCATTCATGGTGTGTTCTCCTCGGGGCAGCAGGGCCAGCCCCAGATACCGGCCATTGTGCAGGATGGCGGCCTTTATCCGGCCTGCATGGGCTTGCAAGTCTGAGCCCGCAGGCCATGACGCAGCCGCCTGTGGGAGCACAGGCGAGCGCGTGCAACAGGCGCTGGCAAGAAAGTGAGCTGCAAGCGCTTCTTGTACAAGGTTTTCAGCATGAAAACCACTTGAAACTCAACACTATCAAGCGGTAACAGCTCTTTTTTTGGTAGCTCAACGCCCGCCCCGGATCCGCCTCGCGGCCCGGCTGCGGGCCCGGGGATCAGGTGTTTTCAAAGTGGAACACTGCCGTTCCCGCCAACAGGTTCGGCAGGCAGCGCACGATCTGACCGTTGTGCAGGCCGAACGAGTCGAGAATGCGCAACCGGTTCTTGGTCGCCAGCACCTCGAAATCCTTGTAGGTACCCACGCGGATATTGGGTGTGTCGTACCACTGGTAGGGCAGACGGCGCGTGACCGGCATGCGCCCGCGCAGCACGGAAAGACGATTCGGCCAGTGCGCAAAATTGGGAAAGGCGACCATGCCCGAGCGGCCTATGCGCGCCGTCTCGCGCAGCATGACCTCGGCATTGCGCAGATGCGGCAAGGTGTCGATCTGCAGCACCACGTCGAAGCTGTTGTCGTCGAAGATGGCCAGCCCGTCCTCCAGGTTGAGCTGCAGCACGTTCACGCCACGGCGCACGCAGGCCAGCACATTGGCGTCGTCCCTCTCCACGCCATAGCCCGTACAGCCGCGCTCGCGCTGCAGGTACGACAGCAGCGCACCGTCGCCGCAGCCCAGGTCGAGCACGCGCGAGCCCGCAGGAACCAGACGCGCGATGGTCTGCATGGTGGTCAGCTCGCTCATGCGGCCTCCTTGCTGTTCAGATTGAGTTCGATGCCATCGAAGTAGGAGCGCATCACGCCCATGTAGCGCGCGTCGTCGAGCAAAAAGGCATCGTGGCCGTGAGGCGCGTCGATTTCGGCATAGCTCACGTCGCGGTTGTTTTCCAGCAGGGACTTGACGATCTCGCGGCTGCGCGCAGGCGCAAAGCGCCAGTCCGTGGTGAAGCTCACCAGCAGAAAGCTCGCACGGGCCTGGGCCAGGGCCTGGGTCAGATTCCCGTCATGCGCGCGCGCGGGGTCGAAGTAGTCCAGCGCACGCGTGATCAGCAAATAGGTGTTGGCATCGAAGTAGTTGCTGAACTTCTCGCCCTGGTAGCGCAGATAGCTTTCGATCTGGAACTCGACATCCTGGGTGGAGTACAGATAGTCGCGCAGACCCTGCGCCACATCCCCGGGCTGCGGATCTGCGCCAGGGGGGAGCTCTGGAGCCCGCAGGCTGCGGCCGAACTTCTGGTTCATCACATCGTCCGAGAGGTAAGTGATGTGGCCGATCATGCGCGCAATGCGCAGGCCGCGCGCGGGCACCACGCCATGCTCGTAGAAGTGGCCGCCATGAAAGTCGGGGTCGGTGACGATGGCGCGGCGCGCAACCTCGTTGAACGCAATGTTCTCGGCATTCAGATTGGGCGCACTGGCCACGACCACCGCATGCCGCATGCGCTGGGGATAGCGCAGCGTCCAGCTCAAGGCCTGCATGCCGCCGAGGCTGCCGCCCAGCACGGCTGCGAGCTGGTCCACGCCCAGGCGGTCAAGCAGCCTGGCCTGGGCATCGACCCAGTCCTCCACCGTGACCACGGGAAAATCCGCACCGTAGATCCGGCCCGTCTCAGGATCGGGATGCATGGGGCCCGTGGAGCCAAAGCAGGAGCCCAGGTTGTTCACCCCGATCACGAAGAACTTGTTCGTATCCACGGGCTTGCCCGGGCCGATCATGTTGTCCCACCAGCCCTGACTCTTGGGCTGGCCCTCGTAGACACCGGCCACATGGTGGGAGGCGTTGAGCGCATGGCAGACCAGCACGGCATTGCTTTTGTCCGCATTGAGCTGGCCATACGTCTCGTAGGCAAGGTCATAGCTGCGGATCGAGCCCCCACCCTGCAGCGGCAGGGGCTCGTCGAAATGCATGGATTGGGGTGTGACGATGAAGGACATGAAAAAACCCGGCATCGCTAAAAACGAGGCCGGGTTCGCGGGGGTCGTCTTTAGCTGGATTTATAAAGCGCCCGCAAGCTCAAGCAAATCGGCGCGTAAGCGGCCATTATGCCAAAACGCCCGTCCCCGGCAGGAACAGCGCCAGCAGGCCCAGAACCAGAAAGATCAGCGCCGAGATCACATGCACCGCACGTATCGGCACGCGCTTGACCAACTTGTCGCCCAGCCAGACCACGGGCGCATTGGCCAGCATCATGCCCAGCGTGGTGCCGGCCACCACCCACAGATAGGCGCTGTACTTGGCGGCCAGCATGACCGTGACGATCTGCGTCTTGTCGCCCATCTCCGCCAGAAAGAACACCACCAGCGTGGTGCCGAAGACACCCCAGCGCGAATGCTTGTCCAGCTCCTCCTCATCATCGAGCTTGTCAGGAATCAGCATCCAGCCTGCCATGGCGATGAAGGACAGACCCAGGATCCAGCGCATGGTGCTCTCACCCAGATGACTGGTGACCCATGCCCCGAGTGCACCTGCCAGTGCATGGTTGACCAGCGTCGCCACCAAAATGCCAAAAACAATGGGCCAGGGTTTGCGAAAACGGGCGGCCAGCACCAGCGCCAGCAACTGGGTCTTATCACCCATTTCAGCCAGGGCAACAACAGAGGTGGAGATCAGGAACGCTTCCATGGTGGGATGTAATCCGGCCGGATAGAGCGCACATTGACCACGCACCAACTCCGGCCTTTAAGGTCGGTGCGCAGTCAATGGTCTCGCCCGGTCACGCCCAGCATTGCGCTGCGCGCCGCATGCGCCATAGGCCTGGTGGCCCAAGTTTGTTGACGCATGCATTCGCAGCCATTGGCTGCGAACGGCCTACTCCCCAAAGACAGTAGGCCGCGATCATAACAGTTCGCCATCCAAGTCCGATGCGCCATGGAATATGCTTATGCATTGGCGCAAGGACAGGGTAATCACGGGGACTTTTGTGTTGTGACGAACATGAATTTTTGCCAATTGGTAACAGAATCACAAAACTTCTGCCACATAATGCTGGAGCGTCCATTTTGAACTTGGGTTCAGGTGGAAGCGAGTGCGTTTGCGTCTCTAACGTTGTCATCTGTTGACTCCCTAGGGCTCCATCGCGTTTATCAGTTTTTTCAGGAGTCCTCTGTGGGCAACAAACTTTACGTCGGCAACCTGCCGTACACCTTCCGCGACAACGATCTGGAGCAGGCCTTCAGCGAATTCGGCGCCGTTAACAGCGCCAAGGTGATGATGGAGCGCGACACCGGCCGTTCCAAGGGTTTTGGCTTTGTGGAAATGGGCAGCGATGCCGAAGCACAAGCCGCTATTCAGGGCCTGCACGGCCAAAACCGTGGCGGCCGTGATCTGGTCGTCAACGAAGCTCGTCCCATGGAGCCCCGCCCTCCCCGTAGCGGTGGCTTTGGCGGCGGCTTCGGCGGCGGCGGTGGTGGTTACGGCGGTGGCAACCGCGAAGGTGGCTTTGGTGGCGGCCGTCGCAGCTACTAATCACTCGGGTTAATACCTGAAAAAAGAGGCCTTAAAGGCCTCTTTTTTGTTTCTATTCGTTGTTCATTCGCGATTTGGAGTATATATTTTTTCTTTTTTTCTGCCTCATAATCCTATTTCGAACAAATCAGTTCGATCGCGAAGTGTTTAGGAAAGTTTGTCAAATTCTTTCAAAAAGGGAATTTGCTGGATCTGAATCCTGAAGCCAAGCGCTTAATCAAAGGAGTTGAGGAGTTTTCAATGGGTAATAAGCTTTACGTCGGCAACCTTCCCTACGGTGTGCGTGACAACGACTTGGAGCAGGTATTCAGCCAGTACGGTGCCGTGACAAGCGCCCGCGTGATGATGGAGCGTGACACCGGACGCTCCAAAGGCTTTGGCTTCGTCGAGATGTCCAGCGAGACAGAGGCACAGGCCGCCATACAGGGCATGAACGGGCAGCCTTTGGGCGGCCGCAGCCTGGTGGTCAATGAGGCCCGTCCCATGGAGCCCCGGCCGCCGCGCTCGGGCGGCTTTGGTGGAGGGTTTCGCAGCGAAGGCGGCTACAGCCGTGACTCCGGCTTTGGCGGCAACCGTGGAGACGGCAATGGCGGTCGTAATGACAGTGGTTTCCGCAGCCCTTATGGCTCGGGACCGCGCGGAGGCAACCGTGGAGGATGGGGTAATAATAACCACAGTGAATAAGCTCGCGGCTTACCGCCCAACGCATCATCTCTGATTCAAAATAAAAAGCTCTCTTTCGAGAGCTTTTTTATATATTCACGCCAACTTATATTGCTGAATTAATAACCTTTTGCATTTCATTAGAAAAACATTCAGTCCAAGGTTTCCAAATGTCGATTTTTTCGCGTTCTATTTTCCAGCGCAAGGTCGAGCAACGCATTTGGAATGATCTTCATCAGCCTGCCAACCCAGGCCATCTGCCATGGAACGATGGCGTAACTGCGAGAGCTTTGAATCAAATGCCAGGCCTTTTCCGCAAAGGCCTCTGGAGAAAGCAAAAACGGCATGGCGTATTGGTTACTCTTGGTAAGTTGCGTATCAACATAACCAGGCAACAAGGTAAGCACACTGACTCCTGTTCCACGCAACTCGCCGCGCAGGCTTTCGCAATAGGCAATGGCCGCAGCCTTGCTGGAGCAATAGGCTGCATGACCAGGCAAGCCGCGCAGTCCGGCCACGCTGGCCACGCCAACCATGCGGCCGCTGCCACGCTTGCGCATGGGTTCGATGAAGGGGTGGAAGGTCGCAGCCACGCCCAATACGTTGACCTGCAGCACCTGCTGCATCACGTCCAGATCCTCACGCCGCGCCGTATCCACGCCCCAGCTCACGCCCGCATTGGCCACGACCAGATCGGGCAGGCCTTGCTGCTGCATGCAGCTTTGGGCAGCAGCGATGATGCTCTCGGTATCGGCCACATCGGCTTCGTAGATCGCATAGCGGCTCGCATCCAGGCCTTGCTCGGCCGCCCACTGCGCCATGCTCGCTCCACGCCGGGCCACCATGGCCAGCGACCAGCCCGCCTGATAGCAGCGCAGTGCCAGAGCCTGGCCTATGCCGCTGGACGCTCCGGTGATGAAGGCCAGCGGTGCTGGCCCGAGTTCGGGAAACGCATTCATCTCATCCCCTGGGTTAAAGCCCCGGACGCCACGGGCTTGCGGCACTCATTGGGCCTTGGATGGCGCAGGCTGGATGACGCCGCGCACCCGGCCCTTCATCTGCATGACCTGATCCAGGTTGTCATATTCGAGATTGTCGGCCGTGAACCTGTCAGCCCCCCGTGTCAGCACCACGGGTTGATTGGAGCGCACACGCTCTTCGTTGGGCCAGGCATGCAGAAACTCGCCTTCGAACTGCATCTGGGGCAAGGCCTTGCCCGCGGCCGAAGTAAAGGCCTGGCGCGTGACCACAGCATTGCCGAACAACTGCACCTCGGAGCCGTCACCATTGCTGAGCGCGCGCTTGGCACGGCCATTGGTGATGCGGCCGTCCGGCGCAACTGTGTGCATGCGCGCATCATCTATTTCCAAGGTGTCGGTATCAGGATAGTGGCGCGCCATGCTGCCTTCGAGCTGGCTTTTGAGCCGACCCGTGACATCGAAGCTCTTGATGGAGAAGTCCTTCATGAAGTAATCAGGCTCATGCACCGGAGCTTTTTCAGGCCCGCTTGCCACCGGCTGAGGCGCACTGCGCACCAGCCACCAACTGCCCAGGGCCAGCAGGCCCATGAGCAACACGGGCAGGTAAATCGATAAGCGGTCCGCAACCCTGCGCCAGGATGGCTTCATGACGCGTATTCAGCCAGCAACCCGGCATAGGCGCCACGCGCGGCCAGCAATAGGTCGCAAAGCTGGCGCACGGCTCCCTGCCCGCCACAGCGCGACGTCATCCAGTGGGCCGCAGCCAGTACCTCTTCATGGGCATTGGCCGGAGCGCAGGCAAAGCGTGCACGCCGCAGCACCGGCAGGTCCGGCCAGTCATCGCCCATGGCCGCTGCCTGACTCCAGTCCAAGCCAAGCGCTTGGAGCATGGCCTGGGCCGCAGGAAGCTTGTCCTCCGTCCCGAACGTCGCATGCACGATGCCCAGGTTGTGCAGCCTCAGGCGCAAGGCCGGGGAATCGCGCCCCGTGATCACGGCCGGAGTGATGCCGGCCTTTTGCAGCAGCTTGAGCCCATGGCCATCAAGCGTGTTGAAGCGCTTGAGCTGCTCGCCCTCGCCCGAGAACAACAGGCCGCCATCGGTGAGCACGCCATCGACATCAAAAAACACCACGCCCACATCCTGGGCCTGCAGCAGCAGTTGCGCATCCCAGTTCTGAACCGGCACTAAGGAAGATAAACGCATATTCAGTCATCCATGGCATGAAACTGGCGCGGCCAAGCCCGGGACCGCCCCGCAAAGGCACTGGCGCGCCGCGAGGAGATCGTGAACACGCTCTAAGCGACTCAGGGAGTGTCGTCCCATCTCAAATCACCTTGGCTCGCATGAGATCGCGAACATGGACCAGGCCCTGCAGGCGGCGCTGCACATCGGTGACGAGCACGGCCGTGATGCCGTACTCCTCCATCATGCGGGCCGCATCCACGGCCAGGGCATCGGGACCAATGGTGCGCGGGTTCGCATGCATCACGTCACCGGCCAGAAGTGCGCGCAAGTCCATGCCCGCCTCCACGCAGCGGCGCAGATCGCCGTCGGTGAACACACCCTGCAGCAAGCCAGCCCCGTCGACCACGGCCGAGCAGCCCAGGCCCTTGGCACTCATCTCGCGCATCAGCGCCAGGCAGCCTGTTGCGGGCTCGACCTGGGGCAGGTCTGCGCCGCTGCGCATCACATCGCGCACATGGGTGAGCAACTTGCGCCCTAGCGAGCCCCCGGGATGGGAGCGCGCAAAATCCTCGGCCGCAAAGCCACGCGCATCGAGCAAGGCCACGGCCAGCGCATCGCCCATGGCCATCTGCGCCGTGGTGCTGGCCGTAGGGGCCAGATTGAGGGGACAGGCCTCGCGCTCGACCCGGGTATCCAGCACCCAGTCCGCATGGCGGGCCAGTGTGGAATTCAGGCCGCCGGTCATGGCTACCAGCGGAATGCCCTGGCGCTTGACCGCAGGCAGCACGGCCGTGAGCTCGTCGGTCTCGCCGCTATTGGACAAGGCCAGCAGCAGATCGGCCCTGGTCAACATGCCGAGATCGCCGTGGCCAGCTTCGGCCGGATGCACAAAAAAGGCCGGCGTACCCGTGGAAGCCAGCGTTGCCGCGACCTTGCGCCCCACATGGCCGCTCTTGCCCATGCCCATTACGATCACCCGCCCCGAGAGCTGCAAAATGCGCTGCACCACCTGAGTGAACGCACCGTTCATGCGCTCGGACATGGTGTTCAGGGCTTGGGCTTCAATCTCCAGGGTATGGCGCGCCAGGCTCAAAGTCCGGCTCGCATCCAGCGTTGTGGCGGCATTGGAATTCATCCCCCGGATTCTAGAGCCAGTCCCTTGTTCACCCGGGGCAAGCCAGGGCATGGAGCCGGCCTACAAGCCGCTTGCAAGCCCTGCGGCCCTGAAGACAGGCCCCTGGGTACACTGGCAGCCTTTTGTCTGATTTTGCGTTTGCCATGCACACCACCACCAGCGTCAGCGACTTTCTGCGCTCTCATATACGCACCGTCCCCGACTGGCCGACTCCCGGCGTGCAGTTTCGCGATATCACCCCCCTGTTGCAGGATCCCCGGGTGTTTCGCGTCATGACCGATGCCTTCGTGCACCGCTACATGCAGTCCGCACTGCGCCCCGATGTGGTGGCAGGCCTGGATGCACGCGGCTTCATCCTGGGCGCCGTGGTCGCCCACGAGCTCAACCTGGGATTCGTGCCCATACGCAAGAAAGGCAAGCTGCCGTTCACCACGGTGGAAGAAACCTACGAACTTGAATACGGCAGTGCCACGGTGGAGCTGCATACCGATGCGGTCAAGCCCGGCGACCGGGTGCTGCTCATAGACGATTTGATCGCCACGGGCGGCACCATGATGGCCGGCAAGAAGCTGCTCGAAAAGCTGGGCGCCGTTGTCGTGGAAGGCGCAGCCATCGTCGACCTGCCCGAGCTCGGCGGCTCCCAGCACCTGCGTGCCAGCGGCCTGGAGCTGTTCACACTGGTGGACTTCGCGGGTCATTGAACACGCGCAAAGCGCCTATGCCCGGTGATTGCACGCCGGGTTGCTCGCTGGGTTATGCGTCCTAGTGCAGCTCGCCGAACTGGGTCATGCCCAGCTCCAGATGGGTGTTCTCGCCCGACGATGCATGCCGTATCGACGACCTGCTGCCCGGTCCCAGCAAGGGCCTGCTGCGCTCCATGGGCGGCAGGGACGCCGCCAGCTTGAAAGCCTGCATCTCCTCGGCGCTGACGGGCTCGAACGGCTCCAGGGCCTCGTCCCCGGGCTTCGGAGCCTGGCCCTGGGCTATGCCGGCCGGCCCTGGTCTTGCGGGCTGCTCGGCCAGTTGCTCGCTGATGCGCCAGTAGACCGATGTCACCGCCACATTCAGCCGGCTCTGCGCCGTCTGGACGAGAAGGTTCTCGATGGCACGCAGCCGCAAGGCCTGCTCGCCGTAGCTCGGGGCCACATCGACCATGAGCACGAAGCGCTGCCCCACCTTGTCCAGAGAAAGAACCTTGAACTTGTAGCCTGCGGACAGCACGCCGGCGCGCACCATGACGTTGCGCACCACCAGATAAAGCTGCTCGCGGCGCTCGGAGCGCTGGCTGCGCACCGCAGCTTGAGGACGCAAGCCTTCAGCAGCCTGCTGCGCCAGCGGGTGCGGCTTGCCGGTAAGCCGGTTCAACCAGCCAAACAAAGACATGGGAGCCTTTAAATTCACAAAAAGTCACAAATAAAACGTATTGTGCCTTTATCCCCAGCTCCCCAGGGGTTGAACCCATGTCCTGACGCAAAAAATCAGGTACTGGCCACGCGCCGGCTTCTATCCACGGCGCGGCGTGCCAGAACCTGGCCCGCCATCATGGCCACGTTCAAGGCCAGGGCCGGCAGGCGGTTGCCCAGTTCGGCAAAGCGCATGGCCGTGAGGCACCAGAGCCGGCCTGCGGATGCAGCCTGCACGGTGGCGCGCCGGGGGCGGTGGGCAAAGAACGCGCCTTCGCCGACGATGGCGCCGGGCCCGACCATGGCCAGCCGTATGCGCTCCTTGCTGTCCTGGTAGTGCACGCTGAAGCTGCCCGACTCGATGAAGTAGAGGCTGCGATCCTCGGCTCCCTGGGCGAACAGGACTTCGCCGGCCGCCAGGTTCACGGGCAACAGATAGGGGGCCAGCAAGGTCCATTGCTGGGCAGTCAGCGGTGTCTGCACGCCATCCACGGCGACGGCCGAGGTCACGGCCGCACTCAGGCGGCTCAAATCGTTGTCGGAGGCAAAAGACATGAAAGTCCTGGACGAATAGCTTCTTGACCAAGCCGCGCTCAGGCGGCCAACAGGAACGCGGCACACCGCGGCCCGCGCATGCTAAGCCAGAGTCAGGATGGAACCAAGGCTTTGTCCCGCTTCCGAATCAGCAAATTTTGTCGCGCAAGATAGCACGTCTATGCTGCTGAACGTGCTTTTCCCGAGCAAGTCATGCAAGGACTCACTAGTCCTGCCTCACTTGCCGATGCAAAAGCTCGAGAAGATCACCCCCAGCAAATCATCGGAGCTGAACTCGCCCGTGATGCTGTTGAGCGAGATCTGGGCCAGGCGCAGTTCCTCGGCCAGCAGGTCCAGGTGCGCGGCCCGGGCCTGGAGCTGGGTTTCGGCCTCCTGCAGATGCGCGCTCACGGCCTGCAGGGCCTCGACATGGCGTGCGCGCGCGAGGTAAAGCCCCTCGGGCGCGGACTGCCAGCCCGCGACTTCGAGCAGGCGTCGGCGCAACGCATCCAGGCCCTCGCCCGTGCGCGCCGACAGCGCCAGGCCCGGGTCCTGGGCTGCGGCCTGGTCGGTCTTGTTCCAGACATGGATCACCGGCACCTGGGCCGGCAGGGTCTGGGCCAGGCTTGCGGCAATCGCTGCATCGCCGGCCTGATAGTCGGCCTCGTCGTGGCGCGTGAGGTCGTGCAGGAACAGCACGGCATCGGCGGCCGCGATCTCGTCCCAGGCGCGCGCAATGCCGATGCGCTCGACCTCGTCGCTGCTCTCGCGCAGCCCTGCCGTGTCGATCACGTGCAGGGGCACGCCCTCGATCTGTATGGTTTGCTGCACCTTGTCGCGCGTGGTGCCCGCAATGGGAGTGACGATGGCCAGCTCGGCCCCGGCCAGCGCATTGAGCAGCGAGCTCTTGCCCGCATTCGGCTGGCCGGCGATCACCACCTTGATGCCTTCGCGCAGCAGCGCGCCCTGGTGGGCACGCTCCAGCACCTGGGCCAGTTGGGCATGCAGGCGGGTGAGCTGGCCTGCGGCGTCGGCCTTCTGCAGAAAGTCGATTTCCTCCTCGGGAAAGTCCAGCGTGGCCTCGACCAGCATGCGCAAGTGCACGAGCGCATCGCGCAGGCCGTGAATTTCCTCGGAGAACGCGCCCGACAGGGAGCGGCTGGCGCTGCGTGCCGCGGCCTCGGTGCTGGCGTCGATCAGGTCGGCAATCGCCTCGGCCTGGGCCAGGTCGATCTTGTCGTTCAGAAAAGCGCGCTCGGTGAATTCGCCCGGCTGGGCCAGGCGCAGCGCGGGCAGCAGGGCCTGGCCGCCCTCGCCCGGAGCCTGGGCCGCCTCCAGACAGCGTGCCAGCAGCAGTTGCAGCACCACGGGGCCGCCATGGGCCTGGAGCTCCAGCACGTCCTCGCCCGTATAGCTGTGCGGGCCGGGAAAGAACAAGGCCAGGCCATGGTCTATGGGCGCGCCCCTGGCGTCCTTGAAGGGCAGATAGCTGGCTTCGCGCGGCCTGAGCTCGCGCCCGCACAGGGCTTGCACCAGCGGCCCCAGACCCTTGCCCGAGACCCGCACAATGCCCACGGCTCCGCGCCCCGGTGCGGTGGCAATGGCGGCGATGGGCTGGTGATGGCGAGACAACATGGCAAGGCCTTGAAAGGGGAGAGAGATGCAGGCCGCGATGATAGCCGCCATGCCTGCAGCGGCCTGGCCGTGGGGAAAAGAACGCTCGCTTTATAAGAGCTGCTACCACTCTCCACATAACGATCTCAGATGGAAATCATCTTGAAATCCGTATAGGGCTTGCGCTAGCAGCTATGTTTCATCCATCTCTCCCAACAGCCGGGCACAAAAAAGCCCGCATCTGCGGGCTTGGGATTCAGCCGGGGCCAGCAGGGCCCCGGGTGGCTTACTTGCCGGCGTCGGCCTTGCCGAACTTGGGCAGGTTGAACTGGGGCGGAACCCCCATGCGCGTGTTGATGATCCACTGCTGGGCGATCGACAGGATGTTGTTCGTGAGCCAGTACAGCACCAGGCCGGCCGGGAAGAAGAAGAACATCACGCTGAACACCAGAGGCATGATCCACATCATCTTGGCCTGCATGGGGTCCGGCGGCGCGGGGTTGAGCGCGGTCTGCAGCAGCGAGGACAGCGTCATCAGCACGGGCAGGATGAAGTACGGATCCTTGGCCGAAAGGTCGGTGATCCAGCCAATCCAGGGCGCATTGCGGATTTCCACGCTGGACAGCAGCACCCAGTACAGCGTCATGAACACCGGGATCTGCACCAGTATGGGCAGGCAGCCGCCCATGGGGTTGACCTTTTCCTCGCGGTAGATGCGCATCATCTCCTGCTGCATCTGCTGGGGCTTGTCCTTCAGGCGCTCGCGCATTTCCTGAATCTTGGGATTGATGGCCTTCATCTTGGCCATGGAGGAGTAGGCCTTGGCATTGAGCCAGTAGAAGGCGATCTTGAGCAGCAGCACCAGGGCCACGATGGACCAGCCCCAGTTGCCCAGGAAGCTGTGCAGCTTGTCCAGCAGCCAGTACATGGGCTTGGCCAGGATGGTGAACATGCCGTAGTCCTTGACCAGCTCCAGGCCAGGGCTCAGCAGTTGCAGCTTCTTTTCGATCTGCGGGCCCGCGAACAGGCGCGCGTCCAGGCTCTTGGTATGGCCGGGTTCGATCTGGCCCAGCGAGGCGATCGAGCCCACCGCATACAGGTTGTTGTCCACCTTGCGCACGAAGTTGTCGTGCGCCGTGCCCTCGGGCAGCAGCCAGGCGCTGGCGAAGTAATGCTGGACCATGGCCACATAGCCCGTGGACGAAGTCTTCTCCACGCTGGCCTTGCCGTTCTCGATGTCCTTGAACTCGACCTTCTGGTACTTCTTCTCGTCGGTATAGACCGCCGGGCCCGTGAAGGTGGAGTACATGGTGGTCTGCTCGCCCTCGGGCTTGTTGCCGTCGCGCACCAGCTGCACATAGAGCTGCGGACTCACGGCGGCGCTGCCATTGTTGATGACCTCGTGGCGCACGCCCATGTCGTAGGCGCCGCGCTTGAAGGTCCAGGTCGTGGCCAGCTTCACGCCGCCCTGCTCGGCGGATTCGAAGCGCAGCTGCAGCTGATCCTCGCCCTCCTTGAGCTCGCGCGCGCCGGGCAGCACGTTCATGGGCGTCTTGTGCGTGGGGAAAGCGCCGCCGATCAGGCCGGACTGGGCCTGGTAGACGCGATGCACGCTCTCGTCGAACAGCACGAAGGGGCGGCTCTTGTCCTGCGAGTCCGCGTACTGGAGCAGCTCGGCATGCTTGAGCTTCGCGCCCTGGCTGTCAAAGGTCAGGCGCAGCACATCGGTGCTGACCACCACATCCTCGCGCGGCGCGGCAGGAGCCTCGGCGGCGGCCGGCTCGGCACCGGGAACGGCGCTGGGCGAAGCGGCCGCAGCAGAGGCCGCAGGCACGCTGGCATCGGTGGCCGCAGGTTTGCCGGCTTCGGAAGCCTGGGCCGTGGCAGCAGGCGGTGTGGGAAAGAATGTGGCTTTGTTGCCGTTGTGTACTTGCCATTTGTCCCACAGCAAGACCAGCGTAAAGCCAAATATCACCCACAAAATGGTGCGGCGAATATCGTTCATGAAGACTTCTCAGAAGAGGAAGATTGTGCGGCCCCTGACGCGCCAAGGCAGGAAAACAGCCTGGGCCTGCGCTCTGGCACGGGATCATGCCCGCCTGCACACCAAGGATGGCAGCGCGCCAGCCGGCACACCGTCAGATAAGAGCCTAACGCAGCGCCGTGTTTCTCCAGCGCTTCGAGAGAATAAGCCGAGCAGGTCGGGGTAAATCGGCAGGCCGAGCCCAGCCAGGGGCTGAGCAACAAGCGGTAGCCGCGCACCAGGGTCATCAGAAAGCGCTGCATCATGGCCGGGCCTGCGCAGTTGTGGTTGCAGTTGCAGTCGCGCCTGGCTGGGCCCCGGCCTGGCGTGCCAGGCGACGACCAGCCTCGGCAAACAGCAGTTGCAACTCCTCGCGCACGGCACGCTTCAAGGCCTCGGAGCTCGCGCTCACGAACTGGCGCTTGTCGAAGCCCGAGCGCAGCCGCACCACATGCGCGCCCTGGCGCAGCAGCAGCTCATGCTCGGCGCCCACCGCATAGATCTGGCGCTTGATCGCATGGCGCGTGACCGAGCGGCGCGCCCAGCGCTTGGGCACCATGGCACCCAGCCAGGCCTGCTCACGCAAGCTGCCAACGCCAAACAGGGCCTGCGGATCCTGGGATCCGGGCCCTGTATCAGGCTTGACGGCAGGTGACTGCACAAGCGCCATGCGGTGCAAGGCGAAATGTGCAGTGCGCGAGACCGTGCCGGCAGCCATGGCCGCCTGGAACTGCGGACGCGTTTTCAGCCTTTGCATGGGAACACCCCGGCAAAGGGGCGCACAACGCGGTGCGAGAACAGACCGCCCTGCAACAGCTGTGGCCTTAGACGGCCAGGCGCTTGCGGCCCTTGGCGCGGCGAGCGTTGATCACGGCGCGGCCACCCTTGGTCTTCATGCGAACCAGGAAACCATGGGTGCGGGCGCGGCGGGTCTTGGAAGGTTGGTAAGTACGTTTCATGATGGTTCCTTGATAAGGTTCAGTTTTGCTCTGGCCGCCCTGCGGGACAATACTCCCTCATCCAAGCGGCCCCCGAAGCTCCAGCCTTGCCCTTCCAGTTGTGAACCAGTCAGTGCAGGCCAGGCGCCCGGGACATATCACCCTGAACACATTCAGGGAAACCCGCGATTATCACAGCGTTGCGCGCTTGTTGCAATGCCTGAGGAATTCCAGGGGGCGCAAGGGATATTCGGCCCCGGCGCAGAAAAAGCATCTGATATTTTGTGGATAACTTTCCAAAAAGCTACAATGCACGACTCTAGACCGTTCCTCCTATCCACAGCTTAAGATTCAACAATGACCGAGGAACCTATGAATGACGCAGGCCAGAGCCTGTGGCAAGTCTGCGTTGAACAACTGGGCCAGGAACTGCCGGAGCAGCAATTCAATACCTGGATCAAGCCTCTGAGCGCGCAGGTTGCAGAAGATTTTTCCAAGGTCACGGTTTACGTGGCCAACCGCTTCAAGCTCGACTGGATTCGTGCTCAATACGCAGGCCGCATCTCGGCCATGCTCGAATCCCTGTACGGCCAGCCCGTGGCCCTTGAGTTAGCGCTCGCTCAGCGAGAAAGCGTTGTCAGAACCTATGTCCGCCCCCCATCGGGCGACCGTATCGCCGCACCCGAGACCGTCACCATGGCCACGCCTGCGGCGGCCAGCGAAGAGCCTGCGGCCCCGGTTTTCCGCACACGGCTGAACGCAGCCCTGACCTTCGACACCCTGGTCGAAGGTACGGCCAACCGCATGGCGCGCTCGGCTGCGATGCATGTGGCGGGCTCGCCCGGCCACCTCTACAACCCCTTGTTCATCTATGGCGGCGTGGGCCTGGGCAAGACCCACCTGGTGCATGCCGTGGGCAACAAGCTGCTGGCCGACAAGCCCGACGCCAAAGTTCTCTACATCCACGCCGAGCAGTTCGTCTCGGATGTGGTCAAGGCCTACCAGCGGCGCACTTTCGACGAGTTCAAGGAGCGCTATCACTCGCTGGATCTGCTGCTGATCGACGACGTGCAGTTCTTTGCGAACAAGGACCGCACCCAGGAAGAGTTCTTCAACGCCTTCGAGGCCCTGCTGGCCAAGAAGAGCCATATCGTGATGACGTCCGACACTTATCCCAAGGGTCTGGCCAACATTCACGAGCGCCTGGTCTCGCGCTTCGACTCCGGCCTGACCGTGGCCATCGAGCCGCCCGAGCTGGAGATGCGCGTGGCCATTTTGATCAACAAGGCGCGCGCCGAAAACGCCGAGATGCCCGAGGAAGTGGCCTTCTTCGTGGCCAAGAACGTGCGCTCCAACGTGCGCGAGCTCGAAGGCGCGCTGCGCAAGATCCTCGCCTACTCGCGTTTCAACCAGAAGGAAGTCTCGATCCAGCTGGCGCGCGAGGCGCTGCGCGATCTGCTGTCGATCCAGAACCGCCAGATCAGCGTGGAGAACATCCAGAAGACCGTGGCCGACTACTACAAGATCAAGGTCGCCGACATGTACAGCAAGAAGCGCCCGGCCAGCATTGCGCGGCCGCGCCAGATTGCGATGTACCTGGCCAAGGAGCTCACGCAGAAAAGCCTGCCCGAGATCGGCGAGCTGTTCGGCGGACGCGACCACACCACGGTGCTGCACGCGGTCAGAAAGATTTCCGGCGAACGCCAGCAGCTCACCGAACTCAACCAGCAGCTTCATGTGCTGGAGCAAACACTCAAAGGTTGATGAAAACTCCCCCGCCCCGGTCACATGCTCGCGGCAAAATGGGGGGTTGCAGCGGCGAGAGAGGGTCCATTGCCGCCACCGTTTCCACTCAAGGCCTGCATTTTCTGAATATTCGAGGTTGACATGATCGTTCTGAAAGCCACACAAGACAAAGTGCTCGCGGTTCTGCAGTCCGTGTCCGGGATTGTCGAGCGCCGCCACACCCTGCCGATTCTGGCCAATGTGCTGATCAAGAAGACCGGCAACGCCTTGCAGCTGACCACCAGCGACCTGGAGATCCAGATCCGCACCACGGCCGAGCTCGGTGGCGACACCGGCGACTTCACGACCACCGTGGGGGCGCGCAAGCTCATCGACATCCTGAAGACCATGCCCGGCGACCAGACCGTGAGCCTGGAGACCCAGCAAAACAAGATCCTGCTCAAGGGCGGCAAAAGCCGCTTCACGCTGCAGACCCTGCCGGCCGAGGACTTCCCGCTGGTACAGGAAGCCGCAGCCTTCGGCCCCGCGTTCAGCGTGCCGCAAAAGGTCTTGAAGGACCTGCTGGGCCAGGTGTCGTTTGCCATGGCCGTGCAGGACATTCGCTACTACCTGAACGGCATCCTGTTCGTGGCCGAGGGCAAGACCCTGAGCCTGGTGGCCACCGACGGCCACCGCCTGGCGTTTGCCAGCAGCCAGCTCGACGTGGAAGTGCCCAAGCAGGAAGTGATTCTGCCGCGCAAGACCGTGCTCGAGCTGCAGCGCCTGCTGTCGGATGCGGGCGGCGAGAACCAGCCGCATATCGAGATGCAGTTCGCGAACAACCAGGCCAAGTTCACCTTTGGCGGCATGGAGTTCGTCACCAAACTGGTCGAAGGCAAGTTCCCCGACTACAACCGCGTGATTCCCAAGAACCACCAGAACAGCGTGACCCTGGGCCGCGCACCGCTGCTGGCCAGCCTGCAGCGCACCGCCATCATGACCAGCGACAAGTTCAAGGGCGTGCGCCTGACCATGGAGCCCGGCACGCTGCGCGTGGCCTCGAACAACGCCGAGCAGGAAGAGGCCATGGACGAGCTCGACATCGACTACGGCGGCGACACCATCGACATCGGCTTCAACGTCACCTACCTGATCGACGCCCTGTCCAACATGAGCCAGGACATGGTCAAGATCGAGCTGCAGGACGGCAACAGCTCGGCCCTCGTGACCATTCCCGAGAACGACAGCTTCAAATATGTCGTCATGCCCATGCGCATTTAAAAAAGAGAGCTGCCACCACAAGCTGGCAGCCACTTTCAAGCCAGTTTATTGATATATCCCAGGCAGAACAGGCGCAAACAGCTCCTGTTTTTGCTGCAGCAAGGCACTTCATGACCGACGAGAACCAGCCAGTCCCCCAGAACATCGCCCCCCAGGGACAAGATTCCAGCGGCTATGGCGAAGGCGCCATCCAGATCCTCGAAGGCCTGGAAGCCGTGCGCAAGCGCCCGGGCATGTATATCGGCGACACCTCTGACGGCACGGGCCTGCACCACCTGGTCTTCGAAGTCGTGGACAACTCCATCGACGAAGCCCTGGCAGGCCATTGCGACGACATTCTGATCACCATCCACGCCGATGGCTCGCTGTCCGTCATCGACAACGGCCGCGGCATTCCCACCGGCGTAAAGATGGACGACAAGCACGAGCCCAGGCGCTCGGCCGCCGAGATCGCGCTCACCGAACTGCACGCGGGCGGCAAGTTCAATCAGAACAGCTACAAGGTCTCGGGCGGCCTGCACGGCGTGGGTGTATCCTGCGTGAACGCGCTGTCCTCCTGGCTCAAGCTCACCGTGAGCCGCGACGGCCAGCGCCACGAGATCGACTTCGCGCGCGGCTTTGTGCAAAACCGCCCCATAGAAATCGTGGACGGCGTGGAAACCTCGCCCATGCGCGTGGCCGGCAAGAGCGACAAGCGCGGCACCAAGGTGCACTTTCTGCCCGACACCGAGATCTTCAAGGAGAACCACGAGTTCCGCTACGAGATCCTGGCCAAGCGCCTGCGCGAACTCTCCTTCCTGAACAACGGTGTGCGCATCCGCCTCAAGGACGAACGTGACGGCCGCGAGGACGACTTCTCGGGCGCCGGCGGTGTGCAAGGCTTTGTGGAGTTCATCAACGGCAGCAAGAAAGTGCTGCACCCCACCACCTTTCACGCCATGGGCAGCCGCCCTGCGGAAAGCTATGGCGGCATTCCCGGCACCGAAATCGGTGTGGAAGTGGCCATGCAGTGGAACGACAGCTACGCCGAGCAGGTGCTGTGTTTCACCAACAACATCCCCCAGCGTGACGGCGGCACCCACCTGACCGGCCTGCGCGCCGCCATGACGCGCGTCATCGGCAAATACATTGCCGACCACGAGCTGGCCAAGAAAGCCAAGGTCGAAGTCACCGGCGACGACATGCGCGAAGGCCTGTGCGCCGTGCTTTCTGTGAAGGTGCCCGAGCCCAAGTTCAGCAGCCAGACCAAGGACAAGCTGGTCAGCTCCGAAGTGCGCGCCCCCGTGGAAGACATCGTCGGCAGGCTGCTCACCGAATACCTGGAGGAAAAGCCGAACGACGCCAAGATCTTGTGCAACAAGATCGTTGAAGCCGCGCGCGCGCGCGAAGCTGCACGCAAGGCCCGCGAGATGACGCGCCGCAAGGGCGTGCTCGACGGCATGGGCCTGCCCGGCAAGCTGGCCGACTGCCAGGAAAAAGACCCGGCGCTGTGCGAAATCTACATTGTCGAGGGCGACTCCGCCGGCGGCTCCGCCAAGCAGGGGCGCGATCGCAAGTTCCAGGCCATCCTGCCGCTGCGCGGCAAGATCCTGAACGTGGAAAAGGCGCGCTACGAAAAGCTCTTGTCCAGCAATGAAATCATCACCTTGATCACGGCCCTGGGCACGGGCATCGGCAAGGCCGCCGAGGACGGCAACGGCAAGAGCGGCAGCGACGATTTCAACCCCGACAAGCTGCGCTACCACCGCATCATCATCATGACCGACGCCGACGTGGACGGCGCCCACATCCGCACCCTGCTGCTGACCTTCTTCTACCGGCAAATGCCCGAGCTGGTCGAGCGCGGCCACATCTACATCGCCCAGCCGCCGCTGTACAAGGTCAAGAACGGCAAGGAAGAGCTCTACCTCAAGGACGGTCCCGCGCTCAACCAGTACCTGCTGCGCATCGCACTCAACAACGCCAGCGTCAGCACCGGCGGCGTCAACGCCCGCACGCTGCAGGGCGAGGAGCTGGCCAACCTGGCCCACATGCACGTGGCGGCCGAGATGGTCATCGAGCGCCTGTCCAACTTCATGGACGCAGAAGCCCTGCGTGCGATTGCCGATGGCGTGCAGATCACGCTGGACAGCATCGAGGCGGCCCAGCAATGCGCGCCCATCCTGGAGGCCAAGCTGCGCGAGCTCACCACCACGGGCGTACCTGCCGAAGTCACGGCCGAGATCGACCCCGTGAGCGAAAAGCCGATTCTGCGCATCAGCCGCCACCACCACGGCAACATCAAGAGCTCCATCCTGACCCAGGAATTCGTGCGCAGCCAGGACTATGCGGCCCTTTCGGCCGAGGCCCAGAACTTCAACGGCCTGCTCGCCGAAGGCGCCAAGGTCGTGCGCGGCGAAGGCGAAAAAGCCAAGAGCGAAAAGGCCACCGACTTCCGCCAGGCCATGCAATGGCTGCTGCACGAAGCCGAGCGCACCACGGGCCGCCAGCGCTACAAGGGCCTGGGCGAAATGAACCCCGAGCAGCTCTGGGAAACCACCATGGACCCGAATGTGCGCAGCCTGCTGCAGGTGCAGATCGGCGACGCCATCGAAGCCGACCGCGTGTTCACCATGCTCATGGGCGACGAGGTCGAACCACGCCGCGACTTCATCGAAAGCAATGCGCTGCGCGCGGGGAATATCGACGTTTAAGCTGTCGAATGCCACCATTGTTGAAAACTTTGCCAAGTTGGTGAAAAACTTTTGACAAAGTTGATGAAAAAAATAGCCCGGATTGCTCCGGGCTATTTTTTTACTCGAAATGAAGTCTATGGCTGCTATGCAGCGAGAGCAGTCCGTCGCTTCGTTGAATAGAGCTCCTAGGAGCGGCTGTCCTCTCCACCCCATTGAACTCCTGGGTCAGAGGCGACCTCCTAAGAATCCTCTGGTCTCTACTGGCCAACGCCGAGTCATGGCATTCGCTCGTCAGTTGGCTGCTTAGATTGGAAGCACGAGTGGCGCATTACACAAGATCGTCGTACTCGGACTCGTCACCCGTGCTTGGCGCAGGTGAAATCATCGGTTTGGGCGGATAGAATCCTTGCCGTCCGCGGGTGTAGTCATCGGTGAACTCGATAGCGCCTAAAGCGCGGGCTGTGACCGCATCCACCGGTTCATTTTCCAGAACGACGATTTGGCCGGGGCCTTGGAAGCGAGAAAGCCAGGCGTAAAAGCTTGTGTTCACCGTGGCCGTGGGGATCTCCCGGTCATTGTCCGGCGTCTCTTTTTGGGCGTAGGCTTTTAGCGGCGAATCCAGCACGACGACACCGAGGTGAGGATGGCCATTAGTTAGAGCATGCTGCATCAAGGCGATTGTCATGGCGGACAGGAACAGGCCACGTTTACCCGCGCCATAGCTGAGACGTCGGCGGCCATCGATGACTAGGTCGCAGGCCTTCGGATCGACGTACACAGACTGGATGGACGTGAATCCCCAGTCGTTGAGCATCTGGCGTGCGATCACTCCGACATCGTCACCATGCTGGCCAACATTGCGCACGAGGGCCGTCTGCTTTTGTTTTGTGGCCTCCTTGAGGCGCGCGATCTCGCTCGTCAGCCGAACGGTTTCATCAAAGGCGTCAATCATCGATGAAAACCGCGTGTGTGACTCGGCGAGATCCCGCGGGTCTGAGTCGAACTCTAGCGACGCGCTACGCAGCACCGCCTTTTCCTGCTCTTCCAATTCCTTCAGTGACGCTGTAAGCCGTTGCACATCAGCTGTAGCGGTAGCTAGGCGCTTCTGTTCTTGAGCCAGCGATGGTTGCAGTCCGCGACGGAGTGCGCGGATCTTTTCCGCTTCGGCCGCTATCGCATCGCGGTACTTGGTCGGAGCTCTAGGCTTCAGGTTGCCGGGATCGACGTGCTGCTCAACCGGCGTGCCGCAGAGCGGGCACGGTGTCTCGACCAAAGCCTGGAAGAACGCGATGCCTTCGTCTGTAGCTCCGAGGCGGGCAAGGTCGCTCGCATACTTCAGGTCTAGTAGCGTGAAACGCTCCCGCATCGATGTGGCGCTGGCAAGTTGTGTCGTTGCGATGGTAAGAGCGTCGCCCTTCTCGAAGATCTGCTGCCGAAGTTCCTTTAAGGCCGAAGAGCGCACCTGGAGCTGCGTGGCGAACATGTCCAGCCGCTCATCGACTTGTGCCAGGGCTGCAACTGCGGAAGCTCGATCTGTGTCCGCTGGAATCACGCTCTGCAGACGCGCCAGTTCTGCCTCGGCAGCCGCTAATCTTCCCTTAGCCTGGTCTTTCTGGGACGGGGTCTTGTAAAGCTCGACCGCGGAGTCATCGAGGCCACTCAGGAACAGCGAGTAAGACGAGACATGCTTATCCGAGCCATGACCTTTGCCCTTCGTCGCGTCCTCGGAAATCATGCTGGGCTGGGAGAGTAGCGCCCAATGCCTCAGGTCGTCACCAGTGAGGGGGCCTTTCTCACTTCGCTTGCGAAGCACCAGTTTGCCTGAGCCCCCAGATAGCCCAACGAGCAGCTCGCCAAGATCCTGATCGACGTCTTGGAGCGTATTCGGCGTACCGTCAGGGACCCAAAGATCGTCCTTTCGCACCAGAATGCGCGCGGCACCGCCAGACATCGCTTTGCGAACAAGGTATTCATGCTCGCCATGCAAGAAAGCGAGCTCCAGCGAGTCGTATCCCTGCGACTCCGGGAACGGTTCGAGTGTCCCAGTACCGCCTAGTAAAAACCAAATGCACTTCCAGATGTGTGACTTGCCTGTGTCACTGGGGCCGCGGATGAGGGTGCGACGACCGTCGAAAACGACCTTCGCTGGCAATAGACCGGGACCGTGCACTGACAAGTGCTTCAGCGTTATTGCCATTGGTGGCCCCTCGCGGTGGCACCTTCAAATTCAGCACCCCATAGGTAGCCTTGTTGAGCGAATCTCTCGGTCATGTCTCTTGAGCTGAGGGTTGCGAAGGTGGCGGCTGCCCAGCGGCACCGGCCCTCCAGTTCGCGTAGATAAGGTGATGTCAGCGCGCCGACCATGCTTCTAGCGGTGTTGCCAGCGAAGTAAGTGATGCCTGTCTCATCCATGGACACGGCGACGAGGCCACGGGTGCTCATTAAGTGCAGGCTTTGAGCGATGAGGTCGCGACGACTCATGTATTCGCCACCGCGATAGGGGACCGGCGTGTGAAGGCTAGGTGGCCCATCAAGATCGTCGGAGTACACAATTGCGTAGTCGAGCAGAACCAGCTTTTGGAGGTCGGCGCCAGCCGGCTGCAAGGAATTGAGCAAGTACACCATCCGAATGCCCAATTCGAACGGCGAGTTAAAGGCGGCGAGAGGCTTGGATTTTTTCATTTGACCCACTTCAGATCACCTCTAATGACAAGGTGATGGCAGGTGCCGGGCAGGTCCCCTCCGCGAAGCTGCGACGACAGACGACTCTCCTGGACCTGCAGCGACGACGCTCGATCTACGGCCGCGTCGACCCGTTCCATTCCCGTCTTGAGCCGAAGTTGCACGACCGTGGGGCGAATGCCCGCATAAACCATGTCCAGCAGCCGATCAAACTCAGGTTCGTTCGGGTAGATGTCTCGGCTGAAACGTTGCAGGCCTTCCGCACAGTAAAAGATCTGTCGATGCGAATCGAAGTGGTCTGCGTACTCGCTTCCCGGCAGGTCGGCCAGGGCTACTGGCGACGCCTTGTGCTCGGTGTAGACGCGCAAAAGCTCATCGACATACCTCCCCTCGTGTACCGCAGGCTGGGCGGGCATCGGATCATCGTCGCCGCGTTTTGGCACGATGCCGAACAGGTGATAGTGGGCGGCCTTGTCGAGCGCGTGCCAAGCCAGTAGTTCATGTACCGGGCACTCGATGAAGCGATCAAAGTCGAAATCGTCGATGGCAGCTTGGACCTCAGGGGTCAACTCGGCGGCTCTGCCTTTCATCCCGTATTTTCCATTGTTCCATGCATCGACAAACTTCGCCTTAAAGGAAGCAGCGCCAGCGGCCATCGTGTTGTGGAGCTCGTTACCGACCGCATGTGGACAGCAAAGGTAGTAGTAATTCGGACGCGGGTAGGTCTTCAAGGCCAACTGTTTGAAGAACTTCGCTATCTCCGGGAAGGCATCGGTCTGCGTCAGTCCCTGCCTGTAGTGCTTGGCCTGGTACAGGTCCCAGCCATCACGCACCAACGTCGGGCCATAACGCGCCTCGATGTCGCGGCCACCGTCGCCTGCGCCGCCCAGTCGCTTGATCGCCGCATAGGGTGCTCCGTGTGAAGGAACTCGCTGCCGCGCGGCGGCAAGAATAAATTCTTCCCACTGATCAGGGTTCAGCAGAAGAACTTGCGACGACGGCTGGACGACGCCGCCCGCGGTTACGTGCTGGGTCTTCCTCGGCTTGCGGGTCGTGCCTTGTTTTGGGGGCATGTATTTGGACTTTTCTCTGGTGCGAGATTCTTAGCCATCGCTCACAGGCAAAAATTCTATTTGTAACACATAGCTCGAAGCCGTCCTCCGGTGCTTTCCTTAGGCGGGCAGCGACAGTCGCCCGTGAAGAACTACTGGGTCATGTCGATGTCGCAACAGTATTCTCTTGATGTAGATGGACAGTGATGCGAATAACCCACTGAGACTTCACAAATAGATGTCCAGTGCTTAGGTGCCACAAGCAGTCGCTGGTGAACGTCTGTACTCAGACTAAAGCCGTCTTTCTTGGCTTGATCTGGAGACTCGTAACGAGGTAGAGATAAGGCGCCGGAGTTATCCAAATCAACTGGATAACAACCTCCAGCAAGGCCACTAAAAATCAATATGATGTATTTATATCATATTGATTTTTATAGACTTTTTTGGTTTCTTCAATTACTCTTTGAACATATACACCGCCTATTAAGTCACGTGAGCCCCTTCGCCAATCTCCTCCACTCTCTGCGTATGAAGTACGGCATACGGCAGGTGGATTTGGCTGCGCTGATCGGATACGACCAGACATACATTTCAGCAATGGAAAGCAGCCTCAAAGGGCCGCCCGCTGAAGAATTCGTCAACCGGCTCGCGGAAGCACTGCCACTTACACAGCAGGAGCAACAAGAGTTGCTGTTAGCTGCCGATGCATCGCAACGCAAGCTCATCGTTGATCTAGACACACACGAAGAGGCTTATTGGCTTCTGAAAGCTCTTCGCGACAACTTTCGAACGCTGTCCTCTCGGCAAATTCGCATGATTCGCGATGTTCTTGAGCTACCTGGTGAAGGCACTACAGGTGTTACCTCCATCGAGGCTGAACCTGTGCGCCGCCTAAGACGCCGCTCCAGATTGGAGGCCTCTATGTAGAGCCGCAAAAGAAAAGCGGGACAGCCTTTCGGACAGTCCCGCTGGTGGAGCATCAGAAGATACCCCGACTTGCACCCGCAGTATCTCCATAGCTTTCGCCAGCGTCAAGGCTTTCCCCCACTCCTACCTCTTTGATTTCACTGGTTTATGACCGCGTGAGGGCATAGCTTTGTCTGCATTCGGGCATGAAACCGTTGTCCGCTTTGCTCCACGGCAAGGCGGATGGGAGAGCCTATGCCTGAAAACTTTTGGAGAGGAAACTGGCACGGAAGCCAATCCTCATCTTTTCCGCATCATCGTGCCCGCGAGATCGTGCGCCCAACGGGCGGCATCCTGCGTGGCTTTGTGCCCAGCAGGAAAAATGGCCGCCTGGTACACCATGAAGGGCTGCTGGAGCGTGACGCCATCGCGCTGTTTGAAGCCCATCATCGAGTCGCTCAGTACCGCGAGCAGCCGTTGACGCTGCAGTACCCAGATGGCCCGCGTTTACGGCGCTACACCCCGGATTTTGAGGTGGTGCTTGATACCGGCGAAGCCGTGCTGGTCGAAGTCAAGCCTGTGCGCAGCCTCCAAGCTGCAGAGGTCGGACATAAGCTCGCCTGCATTGCCGCACATATGGCGCGCACAGCACGGGCCTTCTTGGTGCTCGACAACACTGTGATCAGGCAGGAGCCTCGCCTTTCCAATCTGCAACAGATCCTGCAACACGCCGATCACTTGATGCCGACCACTGCTGCCGTGGCAGTGGCACTGAGCCAATGGGGCAAGCACTTCCCTATGCCGTATCAGCAAGCACAGCAGGCTCTGGCAACGCTGCATTTGCGCCCCGCCAACCTGCTGCTCATGGGCTACCTGTGGTGCGATTTGGATGTGCCAATCAGCCCAGCTACCGAACTGCATCTGATGAAGGAGGAAAACCATGCATGGTTTTGCCTTTCGCAAGCACACGGTTTTTGAGTGGCAAGGTGCGGAGCACCGTATCGAGCGCCTACAGCCGAATGGCGACATCTTGCTGGAGCGCCTTGATTCTGGGCAGCTCGTTTTATCGAACCGTACCGAGCTGTTGCAGGCTTACGCCAGCGGTAGCTTGTCTGCCATGAGCCCGGTTTCCGGAGGGTCAGCATCCGCTGCAGAGAACACGCTCTACAAACGCCCACTCAGCGATCTCAAGCCCAAGGCACTGTTGGATTTCGAAAGACGTAAAGCCTATGTACAAGGAATCCTGGCCTACGGCAGCCCCATATTCACACGAAAGTTTTTGACCCCCTTGATACAGGAGGTGGCCGCCAAACGGGGAGATCCCAAGCCACCCTCCGTACCTACGCTTTGGCGCTGGATTCGGCGCTACCAACGCACAGGCGATTTCCGCGCACTCATCTCTAGAGATGACCTGCGTGGCGTTCACGTACCACAGCAGTCTGCACGTCTATTAGCGCTTGCGGAAGAAGCGATTACCGAAGCCCACCAACTGTCACGACGAACCACCGTAACCGTCATTCAAACGATCTTGCAGGGCAAGGTGGATCAAGAGAATTTGTCACGCCACAACGGCCCTGGCCTTTTGATCATGCCGTCCCTACGGACGCTGTACCGACTGATGCACCGTTTGGAGGCCTATGAGGTCTTCAGCTTGCGTAACGGCAACGCAGAGGCTGATCGCAAGTTCCGCATATTGACGGGCAAAGTGACGACCAGCCGAATTCTGGAACGCGTGGAATGCGATCACACAGTCTTGGATCTATTCTTGATTGATGAGCGCACCCAGCTTCCCCTGGGACGGCCTACGCTGACGGTGTGCATAGACGTTCACAGCAAGATGCTCCTGGGCTATTACCTGAGCTATCAAGCTCCCTCCATTGCAGCTGTAATGGGTGCGCTCAGGCATGCCATCTTGCCCAAGATGGCGATACAGCCTGGCAGCGACTCTATACGGTCACTCAGACCCCTGCATGCATGGGTATGCCACGGACTGCCCCAAGTGCTCGTCGTGGACAACGGCCTGGAATTTCATTCCGATGCACTTCAAAGCGTCGCGATGGATCTCGGCATGTCCGTGCTGTTTTGCCCCAAGTACCAGCCATGGTTTAAAGGATCGGTGGAGCGCTTTCTTGGCAGCATTTCACGTCGCTTTCTTCACACTTTACCTGGAACAAGCTTTTCCAGATGGCACCACCGGGGTGACTATGACCCGCTCAAACATGCCGTGCTTACTTTGGGCGAGTTCACCCAGATGTTTGAGAAATGGCTGCTCGACGACTACGCGCAGACTGTGCATCGCACCACCAAAGAAACGCCCTGGGCACGCTGGCATGAAGGCCTCAAGAGCTACGAACCCACGCTCCCCCGAGATCGCCACACTCTCGCTCAGCGCATCGGACAAGTTAGCCAACGCAAATTGCAACGAGAAGGAATCCTCCTTGAAGGCATTCGCTACAGCGGCCCTGAACTGCTTCCTTTGCTACGAGCACATGGTCCGGGTACCGAGGTGCGCATCGTCTTCGACCCGGATGATTTGGGCGAGATCCATGTGTGGGGTCCTGGCGACGCAAACCCGGTCGCGGTCAGGGCGCTGGACTGGGATTACGCCAATGGGTTGACCCAGTTTCAGAACCAGCTCATCCGCAAAATAATCGCTGAACGAGGTGCTTCCCAAACAAATTTCAAAGCCCGGCAAGAAGCACGCTTGGCCATCATCGACATGATGCGTGAGCAGGTGTCCAGCCGCAAACTCAGTGACCGTAAACGAGCGGCAAAACTGCAGGGAATCAGCAGTCGCCAACCCAAGCAGCCTTCGGCTTCCAGCCCACGGCCTCAGGCACAGGTCATGCCATCCCGCGCGACAGTGACCAACGCGTCCGCAGCACCAGCCCCATCAACCGCGACCCCCACGTTCGCAGATTCCAACCAAGACTTTATTCCACCCAGGTACGCACTGCTGCGCTCCGTCCATGACCTCAAAGGGAACAAGGAGCGCTTATGAGTGAAGTGTTCTACGACTCCATTAAGCAGCTGCAAAGCGCCTATCTAATGTTTCCGGCATTTCAGACATCTTTTGAGCGCATGGATGCGAACCTGCGCTTGTTCCGGCAGACGGGTATTGCTCAGAACCTTTTGGTGCTCGGTGAAAGTGGCACCGGCAAGACAACGCTGGCCAGGATGTTTACCGAGGGCAATCCCAGGCAGCGGCTGCTGGATCGCGATGTGATTCCTGTGCTGAATGTGAGCGTCCCAGCAGCGGCAACGATTGCCGGAACCGTGGAAGCCATCTTGACGCAATTGGGAGATCTGCAGCCCGAGCGCGGCACGATTTCTGTCAAGACGGCCCGAGCCGTCAAGCTGGCCAAAGGCTGCTCCGTGGAAATGCTGGTCTTCGACGAGGCTCAGCACATCCAGGACCGGGGGAAGACGCAAAGCCAGTATTTCGTGGGCGACTGGTTGAAGTCATTCATCGATGCGCTGTCGTTACCTGTGACCTTGCTTGGACTACCTCGCACGCAGGGCTTGCTGCAAGTCAATGAGCAACTGCGGCGCAGGTTTTCGCACCGTCTTTCACTCTCTATCGAAGCGGGTGAGCAGGAGCCCAACGAGAACAGCAGCATTGGTTTATTCACGTCATTGGCAGAAGCACTGCCTCTTCCGCTGAACCCTAAGCCCCACAGCTGGAAAGAGCTGGGACTGCGGCTGCACTTTGCCACGCAAGGGCGCATTGCCTATGTGAAACAGATCCTGGTACATGCCTACAGCTGCGCTGTGGAAAACGGCAATGACTGCATAACGACCAACGAATTGGCTTCGGCATTCACGGCATCCATCTGGCCTGCAGGCATCGGACCCTTGAACCCGTTTGATCCGAGCTTTCAGTGGCGAGCATTGGACCGCAATGGAGAGCCTTTTCAGCTCGGTGACGTCGGTGCAGCACAACCTTCCAGGAGGAAGCGTTGAAAGTCTTGCCTATCCGTCCTGCACCGGTTCCTGGCGAACCCCTGGGAAGCTATATCGAGCGCCTTGCCCATGCCAACCACTATGAAGACTTCCAAGTCATACGTCTTTTGAAGCAATCGGGCATCGAGCACGCTACGGCGCTTTCTCAGTTGATCAACGGGCAGCCTCTGGTGGAGTTTGGAGCCCCCTTGGTGCCGAATTTGGAAATTCCAGTCAAGGACTGGGATCTGCACACCGCAGCCTTCACGCACTACCGAACACGTGTCTGCCCTCATTGCATGCAAGAAGGGGCATGGATTCGTCCGCACTGGCGGCTCAAGGTGATGACCGCCTGTCATATGCATGAATGCGAGTTGATCGACGCCTGTTCAAGCTGCGCAGCCCCTATCTCCTGGAACACGGCACTCGCGGGTTCATGTCACTGTGGCCTGCGCTACAGCGCCTCCACGAAAAGTATCGGCAGCGCAGAGCTGTCCTTGATGCGTGCGATTACGCAGGCCTGCCAAGAAAGTACAGATTGGCATTGGGGAGAACTGAAGCTGCAATTGACCGTTTCCGAATGGGTCAAGTTGCTGATCTATACCGGACGCTTCATACAGGGACCGTCTCTCGAAAGGCCTGGCCAACTTCCTGCCTTGGAGGATCTGGGCGTCGCACAGAGCATCGTTCAAGGCACGCTGGCTTTGCTTCGCGCATGGCCCGATGGCTATTGGCAGTGCCTACAAAGCTTTGTGGACGCAGCGCCGAATGACGGTGCCATCCGAAGAGTATTTCAGCCCCTCTACGGCGTGATCTATGGGCAGCTTAAAGCTCCGGTTTTTCAGTTCCTGCGCGAAGGCTTTGAGACCTTTTTGTTGGAGCACTGGCGGGGTGAGCTATGCGGTCGCAATCGACTATTCCGTCAGGAAACCGTCGAAGGCTATACAAGGCAGGGGCTGGCCAAGGTGTCGCGCCAAATCGGCGTGCCCCGCAAAATGCTCAAACGCCTGGTGCACAGCGATTTCATCCCTGGGCATCGAATCCAGTCGATCAATGGCACCACGCGCGAGGTCATCACGATGGATGCCGCCCAGGTGGAGTCGCTGATACCTGACAGAGCCGCATACCTTGACCTCAAGAACACAGCCAAGTTGCTTGGCTTAAAACGCTCTCGCCTGAGACAGTTTGTCGCACTCGGCATTCTGTCCGCTGACTCTCGCCCTGAATGGGGTCAAGCATCTCACTGGTATTTCCGCAAAACGGAACTGCAAAGCTTTCATACGCGCCTGAAAGCACTCAGCACTCGGCATGCAATTCACGACCCCGTGACCTTGCGGGATGTGCTGCAGTTTTGGCAATTGACACCCCAGGAGCTGCGAGCGCTTTTCAGCACGCTGGGCCACCCTTCATTGCCCATAGAAATGCCAACAGGCACTGTCATCCCTGCGCTTGTTTTAAGCCGCAGCAGCACTAGGCAGTGGCTGGAGAAACAACGGCGCACCACGATTCCATGGGTCACCCCCAGCCAGGCCGCTGCAGAGCTTGGTATCAAAGAGCAAGTGGTTTACGAATTGATCAGTAAGAACCTGCTGGCTGCAGATCTTGTCCCTGGGGCTCGGGCAATGCTCAAACGCATTCCTAACGACAGCCTCGTGGCATTTCAGCAGGAATACGTGGCCTTGGCAGTCTTAGCAAAAGCAGCCAATACCGCGTCCTTGCACTTGGCTAACAAGTTAGATGCGGTGCCCGCAACAGGCCCGCGCATTGACGGGAGTCGGCAATATTTTTATCGCCGCGCTGACCTCCAGAAGCAACCCTTCGCGGCCTCTTTGGAAGCCGCATCTAGGCCCTCTTTTTCCACCACCAAGAAGTGGTCCCACTTGTTTGAACAATTCAACCCAGTTGCTAAGCGAGATCCTCGGGGTTATGCCGGCTGCATTTGTGCAAACGGCAAAGCTGCAAAGTACGCCTCATCAGGGGTCGCTCGGTTGTGGGCCTGATGGGGGCGCTGTGAATTGTAGAACTCCAGATACCGGGCAATCCCGCAGCGTGCAGCACGCACGCTGTCATAGGCTTTGAGATAGATCTCCTCGTACTTGATGGAGCGCCACAGACGCTCGACAAACACGTTGTCACGCCAGGCGC
>NZ_AUCQ01000031.1 GCF_000429845.1 Comamonas composti DSM 21721 | reverse complement strand
ACCTCCTGGATAATCTCCAGCGGGGTCTTGTTCTGGAATATCTTGTAATCGCTGGTGCGCGTGGCCAGCACCAGCCAGGGCTCGATCACGACTTCATAAATGCCGCGGCGGTTCTCGGCGCGCACAAAGCGCGCCCGCGTGACCAGGCCATTGATCTCGCGCGTGCCCTGGCCCTGGGCGCCGCCATCGCCATCACCACGGCTCCCACCACCCTCGCCGTCACTACCCGTGGCGCTGACGATGTTCATTTGCAGGCCCGGTGCCGGACCGCCGCCCGCTGCCGCCAGAGCGCCCAAGACCCCCTTGCCATCGAGCGCTATGCGTACCGAGAACTCCTGGCCCACCAGATCCTTGATCGGCAGGTTGGCCGTGACCGTTTCGGTGAGTGCCGGGCTGTCCGGGGTCTGCAGCTCGACTGTGTAGCAAAACAGCTGTCCCAGAGATTCGTGGCCTTGCAGGGATTTGAATTCCAATGCAGGAAGGCCCAAAAGACTGGGCATGGCCGGAGAATCTACTTGTATGGTGCGACTCATGCGGAGATCTATCCTTGAAAGGAGTTGAACCTGGTTACAAACCGGAGTCATTGAAGTTACAAGGGAATGCTCTCGATAAGTGCTGTTGGCTTTGTCAAGTTTTGCGAAAGATGCCATTGACGCCAGAGGCGCAAATGATTTTTCACTGCCCTGGAATCACAGTCTTTTTGAGCTGAACGCCCCATGCCTGAGTGCGTCCAGATCGAGCACGCGCAGGCCGCCGTATTCCACGAGAATTGCACGCTCGCGCTGAAGCACGGACAAGGCCTCGTTGACACGCTGGCGCGACAGGCCCACCAGGTAGGCCAGTTCCTGCTGGGTGATGCGCAGCACTTCGCCCACATTGGGATAGAGCAGCGGGTGGAACAGCGCTGCAAGACTGCGCGCCACACGCAGGTCGGGATTGCTCAGGCGGTCGATTTCGCGTGCGGAGATGAACTGGCCCAGGCGTTCGTTGAGCTGGCTCATCACAAAGCGGTTGAACCCGATGGAGTGGTCCAGCAGCCAGTGAAACATGTCTATGTGCAGGCCTGCGACCACGCTCTTGCGTATGGCCTGGACGTTGTAGCGATAGGGCTCGCGCTTGACCACCGTGCCTTCGCCGAACCAGCCGCCAGGAGGCAGGCCGACCAGGGTCATGCTCGCGCCATCCATGCTGTCGATGTTCATCTTGAGCAGGCCTTCGACCACGCCGAACCAGTAGGTCGGCGACTTCCCCGTGCGGCACACATAGTCACCCGCCTGGGCATCGCCCACCAGCAACGCGGAGACGGCGCGCTCGCGCTCGGCGGGCTGCAACACTGCCAGCCAGGGTATGCCTGACAGCTCCTCGGCTCTGGGCTGGCGACGGCGCTGGTGCAGGGACATTTCTTGGCTCATTGTGCTTGGAATCTCGTTTTTGTCGGCGCTCGGAAATCTGCCGAGACGTGCCACAAACCGGACTCGACAAACCCTGGACCTTGCCTCAGCAGACAGGCTGATGGCAACGGGATTTCCACGATGCCTCGCCGGCATGCAGCAGCACGCATAAAACAAGCCCGGACACCGACTTGGCGACCAAATTGGCAGCATTTGAGCCGATAGGTTTTCCCGATGATGGCTTTCCCTTGGATTGTCGTTAAACAGACACGAAGACGTCAAAGTCAAACCTAGGATGCAGGCATTCGATCGCAATTGTCAGAAAAGATTTCTTCCAATTCTTGTAAACAAGGCGAAGGTCCAACTCAACCAAGGAAACGGAATGACGACCACGTTCCCTCACCTTCTGCTCAAGCACGCTGCCGAGCGCCCCGAGGCGCCTGCGCTGCGCGAGAAGGAATACGGCATATGGCAGACCTGGAGCTGGAGTCAGGCAGCCCAGACCGTGCGTCACATGGCCTGCGGCCTGGCCGCGCTGGGTCTGGCGCGTGGCCGGAATCTGGCCTTCATCAGCGACAACCGCCCGCATGTCTACCTGGGCTTTGCGGCCGTGCAGTCCCTGGGGGCTGTGCCCGTTCCGCTGTACCAGGATGCCGTGGCCGCCGAGATGCGCTTTGTGATCGAAGATGCCGAACTCGACTTTGCCTTTGCCGAAAACCAGGAACAGGTGGACAAGCTGCTCGAGGTACGCGATAGCGGCGTGGCCGGCCTGTCCCACATCATCTATGACGACCCGCGCGGCATGCGCAACTACGGACAGCCGGGCCTCATCAGCACCGAGCAGTTGCTGCAACAGGGAAAGGAATGGGACGCGGCCCACCCGGGCGCCTGGGAGGCCATGCTGGCGGCCCTCTCCCCCGACGATGTATCGGTCATCCTCTACACCTCGGGCACCACGGGCAAGCCCAAGGGCGTGTGCCAGACGCATCGCAGCTTTGGCGAATCGGCACGCGGCGGCGCCGAAGTGGACCGTCTGGGGCCCGGTGACAACGTCATCTCCTATCTGCCGCCGGCCTGGGTCGGCGATCACCTGTTTTCCTATGCGCAATGGCTGGTCGTGGGCTTTACGATCAACTGCCCCGAGTCGGCCGAGACCATCTCCATCGATCTGCGCGAGATAGGCCCCAGCTACTACTTTGCACCGCCCCGGATCTTCGAGGCCATGCTGACCTCGGTTTCGATACGCATGGAGGATGCGGCGCCCTTCAAGCAGTGGATGTACAGCAAAGCCATGGACGTGGCACACCGCGTGGGTTCGGACATTCTGGACGGCAAGAGCGTAGGCCTTGCCGACCGCTTCAAGTACGCGCTGGGCAATCTGTGCATCTACGGCCCGCTGCGCAATGCCATGGGCCTGTCGCGCATTCGCGTGGCCTATACCGCAGGTGCGGCCATCGGCCCCGAACTGTTTCGCTTTTTCCGCTCCATCGGCATCAACCTCAAGCAGCTCTACGGCCAGACCGAGACCTGCGCCTATGTCTGTCTGCAGCGCGATGGCCAGGTCGAGCTCTCGGCCGTGGGCCAGGCCGCGCCCGGCATCGAGCTCAAGATTGCCGACAGTGGCGAGGTGCTGCTCAAGGGCGTATCCGTGCTCAAGGAATACTACAAGCGCCCCGACGCCACGGCCGAGGTCATTGATGCCAACGGCTGGTTCCACACGGGCGATGCGGGCGTGATCGATGCCCATGGTCAGTTGCGCATCATCGACCGCGCCAAGGACGTGGGCAAGATGAATTCGGGCGCCATGTTCGCGCCCAACTACATCGAGAACAAGCTCAAGTTCTTCCCCCAGATCAAGGAAGCCGTGTGCTTTGGCAACGGCCGCGACCAAGTCTGCGCCTTCATCAATATCGACTACGAGGCCGTGGGCAACTGGGCCGAGCGCCAAGGCCTGCCTTATGGCGGCTATGTGGACCTGGCCTCCAAGGCCAAGGTTCTGGAGATGGTTGCCGACTGCGTGGCCAAGGTGAACGCCGACCTGGCCACCGAGGCCGGCATGGCCGACACCCAGGTCGCGCGCTTTCTCGTGCTGCACAAGGAACTGGACCCCGATGACGACGAGCTCACACGCACGCGCAAGGTGCGCCGCGGCTTCATTGCCGACAAGTACGGGGTTCTCGTCGATGCGCTGTACGGCGGAAAACGCGAGCAGTTCATAGAAACCCAGGTCAAGTTCGAGGACGGGCGCACGGGCAGCGTGAGCGCCACGCTGGCCATCATCGACGCCAAGACTCTGCCGGCCACCGCCTGATCCGAAAGCGCTGACATGACACAGAAAAAGATAGGCGACGTCATTCTCGACATCAAGAACATCAGCCTGCGCTTTGGCGGCGTCAAGGCCTTGACGGACATCTCGTTCAACGTGCGCGAGCACGAGATCCGCTCCATCATCGGCCCCAACGGCGCAGGCAAGAGCTCCATGCTCAACTGCATCAACGGCGTCTATACGCCCACCGAAGGCTCGATCACCTTTCGCGGCCAGACCTTCAGCCACATGAACAGCCGCCAGGTCGCGGAGATGGGCGTGGCGCGCACCTTCCAGAACCTGGCGCTGTTCAAGGGCATGAGCGTGATCGACAACATCATGACCGGGCGCAATCTCAAGATCAAAAGCAATCTGCTGATGCAGGCCCTGCGCTGGGGCCCTGCAGAAAAGGAAGAGATCGCCCACCGCGAGTTCGTCGAGCACATCATCGACTTCCTCGAAATCCAGGCCTGGCGCAAGACCCCCGTGGGCCAGCTGCCCTACGGCCTGCAAAAGCGTGTGGACCTGGGCCGGGCCCTGGCCATGGAGCCGCAGGTGCTGCTGCTGGACGAACCCATGGCCGGCATGAACGTGGAGGAAAAGCAGGACATGTGCCGCTTCATCCTCGACGTCAACGACCAGTTCGGCACCACCATCGTGCTCATCGAACACGACATGGGCGTGGTCATGGACATCAGCGACCGCGTTGTGGTCCTGGACTACGGCAAGAAGATCGGCGATGGAGCGCCCGAGGAAGTGCGCGACAACGAAGACGTGATCCGCGCCTACTTAGGCACCAGCCACTGATATGAAAAATCCCCTGAGCCGCTTCGCGTCTTCCCCCTTGAAGGGGGACGGCAGCCTCGCTGCGGGACGGCCCCTGCTTGCTGCCCCTGACTTTGGCCTGCGCCAGTTTCATGCAATGCGGGTATCACGCAGCACTATGGAGAACTGAGAGAACAACATGGGCTTTTTTCTGGAAACCTTGTTCGGCGGCCTCATGGTGGGCACGCTGTATGCGCTGATCGCCATAGGCTTTGTGCTGATCTTCAAGGCCTCGGGCGTGTTCAACTTTGCGCAGGGTGCGATGGTGCTGTTCTCGGCCCTGGCCATGGCGCGCTTTTCGGAGTGGATTCCGCAGTGGCTCTCCATGGAGCCCGGCCTTCTCGGCAATCTGCTGGCCATCGTCGTGACCCTGGGCATCATGGTGGTCGTGGCCTGGGTCATCGAGCGGCTGGCCTTGCGCCATCTGGTCAATCAGGAGCCCATCACCCTGCTCATGGCCACGCTGGGCATTGCCTATCTGCTCGACGGCCTGGGCCCTCTGATCTTCGGCAGCCAGGTCTACAGCATCAACGTGGGCATGCCCAAGGATCCGGCCTTCATCATGGACAGCCTGTTCGAGGGCGGCGTGATGATCAGCCTGGAAGACCTGTACGCGGCCTGCGTGGCCGCCATCCTGGTCGCCGCGCTGAGCGTTTTCTTTCAGAAGACCAAGACCGGTCGCGCGCTGCGTGCCGTGGCCGACGACCACCAGGCTGCGCAGTCCATCGGCATTCCGCTGTCGCGCATCTGGGTCATCGTCTGGTCCGTGGCCGGCGGCGTGGCCCTGGTGGTGGGCATCATCTGGGGCTCCAAGCTGGGCGTGCAGTATTCGCTGTCCCTGGTCGCCCTCAAGGCCCTGCCCGTGGTGATTCTGGGCGGCCTGACCTCCCTGCCCGGCGCCATCATCGGCGGGCTCATCATCGGCGTGGGAGAAAAGCTCTCCGAGGTGTATCTGGGCCCCATGGTCGGCGGCGGCATAGAGACCTGGTTCGCCTATGGCCTGGCCCTGTGCTTTCTGCTGGTGCGGCCCCAGGGGCTGTTCGGCGACAAGATCATTGACCGTGTATGAGGCCCGCCGTGTCGCTATGCACCTTCCCTCGGACGAGGACGATGGCTTGGCCCTCCCTGACCTGGAGTGCGCCAGCCTTCAAGGCTGCGACCAGAGCTAAGAACGTGTTTACGGTCTCCTCGGCGCCGCGCCAGTGTCTTTGCGGGATGGGATACGAGGCGCGATACCGCAGCAATAGCCGTGCTATTGCGAGGATTCGCAACGCTGCAGCGTAGAGATCGTAAACACGTTCTAAGAACAATTAAGAGATGGAGAGCTTGCACCATGTTTTATCGTGAGAACGGTCAATTCAAGACGACCTACAGCGCCGATCAGCAGATCTTCGGCGTGACCCAGGATCGCTGGGCCATCTTTGTCCTGCTGGCCTTTGCCTTTCTGGTCGTGCCGCTCCTTGTCAGCGACTACACCTTCCAGGCCATTCTGATCCCGTTTCTGATCATGTCCCTGGCGGCTCTGGGCCTGAACATCCTGGTCGGCTATTGCGGCCAGATCTCGCTGGGCACGGGCGCCTTCATGGCGGTCGGCGCCTATGCAGCCTACAACCTGCAGGCACGCTTCGACGGCATGCCGCTGATCGTGGCCCTGACCGGCGGCGGCCTCATGGCCATGGTCTTCGGCGTGATCTTCGGCCTGCCCAGCCTGCGCATCCGCGGCCTGTACCTGGCCGTGGCCACGCTGGCCGCCCAGTTCTTCATGGACTGGCTGACCAGCCGCGCAGCCTGGGTGACGAACAACTCCTCCTCGGGCTCGGTGAGCGCAGGCCCGCTGTCGATTGCGGGCTGGCAGATCAATACGCCCATGGAGAAATACCTGCTGTGCCTGGGCATTCTGTGCATTCTGGGCCTGGCCGCGAAGAACCTGGTGCGCAGCGCCACGGGCCGCGAATGGATGGCCATGCGCGACATGGACGTGGCCGCCAGCGTGATCGGCATACGTCCGGTCTACGCCAAGCTCTCGGCCTTTGCGGTCAGCAGCTTCATCGTCGGCGTAGCCGGTGCGCTCTGGGGCTTTGTGCACCTTGGCGCCTGGGAGCCTGCGGCCTTCAGCCTGGACCGCTCGCTGCAGTTGCTGTTCATGGTCATCATCGGCGGCCTGGGCTCCATCGTGGGCAGCATCTTCGGCGCCGCCTTCTTCGTGCTGCTGCCCCTGGTGCTGAATCAGGTGCCGCACTGGCTGGGCCTGCCGATCTCCACGGCCACGGCCACCTATCTGGAGCACATGATCTTCGGCGCCCTGATCGTGTTCTTCCTGATCGTGGAGCCGCATGGCCTGGCCAAGCTCTGGTCCACGGCACGGCAGAAGCTGCGGGTCTGGCCCTTCCCGCATTGAATATGCAACACCCCCTGCGTCGCTTACGCGCCTTCCCCTTGAAGGGGATGACAACCTCGCTGCGGGGCGGCCCTTGCTCGCTGTCTCTGGTTTTGTGCAGCGCCGGTTTCCTGCGCAGTGCCACAAAACCAGAATCTTTGATTCGTATCGAATAAAGGTGCCGCAGAGTGCCTCATAAACCCGGGACATCTTCCCTTTGCAACCCCTAGGAGACAAAGCCATGAAACTCAAGAACGTCGCTATCGCCGCATGTCTGGCCGCAGGATTCGGTGGCCTCGTGGCCCCGGCCGCTGCACAGGCCCAGGAGCAGTTTGTGCCGCTGCTGGTCTATCGCACGGGCCAGTTCGCGCCTCTGGGCATTCCATGGGCCGATGGCAAGCAGGACTATCTGAAGCTGGTCAACGCCAAGGGCGGCATCAATGGCGTGAAGATCGTCTACGAGGAATGCGAGACCGCCTACGACACGGCCAAGGGCGTGGAGTGCTATGAGCGCCTGAAGAACAAGGGCAGCGGCTCCTCGGGCTTCGATACCCAGTCCACGGGCATTACCTTTGCGGTCACCGACAAGGCGCCTGGCGACAAGGTGCCCGTGGTCACGCCCGGCTACGGCCTGTCCCAGTCGGCCGACGGCAAGGTCTTTGAATGGAACTTCCCCCTGCTGGGCAACTACTGGACTGCGGCGGACTCCATCGTCCAGGACCTTCTGAAGAAGGAAAAGGGCAGCCTCAAGGGCAAGAAGATCGCTCTGGTCTACCACGACTCGCCCTACGGCAAGGAGCCCATTCCGCTGCTGCAAAAACGCGCGGCCAAGGAGGGCTTCGAGCTGATGCTGCTGCCCGTGACCGCACCCGGCGTGGAGCAGAAATCCACCTGGCTGCAGGTGCGCCAGCAGCGCCCCGACTATGTGCTGCTGTGGTCGGCCGGCGTGATGACGCCCACGGCCGTGCGCGAAGCCCAGGCCACGGGCTACCCGCGCGAGAAGATGTATGCGATCTGGTGGGGCGGCTCCGACCATGACGTCAAGGACATTGGCGCCGGTGCCAAGGGCTACAACACCGTGACCATCCACAACACGGCCGAGCGCGACAAGGTGCATGACGAGATCAAGGCCCAGATCTACGACAAGGGCCAGGGAACGGCCAAGGACGCCAAGGAACTGGGCCAGCTCGCACACACGCGCGGCATGATGATCTCCATGCTCCAGGTCGAGGCGATCCGCACGGCCCAGGAGAAGTTCGGCAAGGGCAAGGTGATGACGCCCGAGCAGGTGCGCTGGGGCCTGGAGAACCTCAACCTCACGCAGGAGCGCCTGAACGAGCTGGGCTTTGGCAAGATCATCCGCCCATTCAAGACCAGCTGCGAAAACCACCTGGGCGCCGACTGGGCGCGCATCGCGACCTGGGACGGCGCCAAGTTCACGCCCGTCTCCGACTGGTACCAGGCCGACCAGTCGCTGATCGCGCCCCTGGTCAAGGAGTACGCGGAGAAGTACGCCAAGGAGAAGAACGTCAAACCGCGCACCTGCACTCCCTGAGGCGCTGAGCACCTCGGTGCTGCCGCCAGAAGCGGCAGCTCTTCAGGCACGTCCAAGCCTGCCCAGGCAGGCTTGGAGCCGCGGCCTTCAGCCCCTCTCTCGCTCCCTGTCTTTGAGCTGGGCCGCGCCAGTCGCCAAGCCTGGCCCGCAGCCACTTTTTCGAAAACCGATGGTGATCGCATGAATGCACCCGCACCCACCTCTGCCGCCGAGCCGCTACTCGTGGTCAACGGCATCGAGGTCATCTACAACCACGTCATCCTCGTGCTCAAGGGCGTCTCGCTGCAGGTGCCGCGCGAAAGCATTGTTGCCATCCTCGGCGGCAACGGCGCGGGCAAGACCACGACGCTGCGGGCCATCTCCAACCTGCTCAAGGGCGAGCGTGGCGAAGTGACCAAGGGAAGCATCGAGCTCGAAGGCGAGCAGATCCAGAGCCTCAGCCCCTCCGACCTGGTCAAGCGCGGCGTGATCCAGGTCATGGAGGGCCGCCACTGCTTTGCCCACCTGACCATCGAGGAAAACCTCATGACGGGCTGCTACACGCGCAGCGACAAGGGCGAGATCGCGGCCAACCTGGAGAAGGTCTACAACTACTTTCCGCGCCTCAAGACGCGCCGCACCTCGCAGGCCGCCTACACCTCGGGCGGCGAGCAGCAGATGTGCGCCATTGGCCGTGCGCTCATGGCCAATCCACGCATGGTGCTGCTGGACGAGCCCTCCATGGGCCTCGCGCCCCAGATCGTGGAAGAGGTGTTCAACATCGTCAAAGACCTCAACCACAAGGAAAAGGTCACCTTCCTGCTCGCCGAGCAGAACACCAACATGGCGCTCAAGTACGCCGATTACGGCTACATCATGGAAAGCGGGCGCATCGTCATGGACGGTGCGGCCAGCGATCTGGCCAGCAACGAAGACGTCAAGGAGTTCTACCTGGGCGTGGGCGGCGGCGAGCGCAAGAGCTTCAAGGACGTCAAGAGCTACAAGCGGCGCAAGCGTTGGCTGGCCTGACATGCCCCCTGAGGCGCTTGCGCGCCTTTCCCCAAGGGGGACGGTGGCCCTTGCCTGGCATCCCAGGCCTGGGCCGCGCCGGTCTTGAACGCTGTGCCCTGCGCCCGGCTTTTCTCTCTCGCCCCTTCTGCGAGAGGGCAGGGGGTGAGGGGCCATCCGGCATAGAGCAGAGTTTGATTTAAAGCACAAGCCTATGCGATTGCACTGTGCCCCACCTCTTTAACTCCTAAATTAGTAGCTGCTAGCACTTGATGGATAAGCGCTAGCGCCTTGTTTAACTTCAAACCATTGCCGAGGAGCCAGCAGGCATGAGCATGTTTTATGACGACCTGGAAACCCGCAGTCCGCAGGAACGCGAACAGGCCTTGATGGCGGCGCTGCCGCTGCAGATTGCCCATGCCCAGCAGGCGAGCAGCGCGTTCGCAGGCATTCTGGCCGACGTGGATGCTGCCGCCATCAACAGCCGCGAGACCCTGGCGCGCCTGCCCGTGACGCGCAAGCACGAGTTGCTGGCGCGCCAGCAGGCGCAGCGCGCCAGCAATGTGTTCGGCGGCTTCAGCGCCATCGGCTTTGGCTCCGCCATGCCGCGCGTGTTCGCCAGCCCCGGCACGATCTACGAACCCGAGAGCCGCCGCCCCGACTACTGGCGCATGGCGCGCTCGCTGTATGCGGCAGGCTTTCGCACAGGCGAGCTGGTGCACAACTGCTTTTCCTACCACTTCGTGCCAGCAGGCTCGATGATGGAAAGCGGCGCCCATGCGCTGGGCTGCACGGTGTTTGCAGGCGGCACGGGCCAGACCGAGCAACAGGTTCAGGCCATGGCCGAGCTGCGGCCCGCAGGCTATGTGGGCACGCCCAGCTTCTTGAAGATCATCGTGGAAAAAGCCCAGGACATGGGCCTGTCCATAGGTTCGGTGAAAAAGGCCATGGTCTCGGGCGAGGCCTTTCCGCCCTCGCTGCGCGACTGGCTGGCCGAACGCGGGATTGCGGCCTTCCAGAGCTATGGCACGGCCGACCTGGGCCTGATCGCCTATGAGACCGAGGCCCGCGAAGGCCTGGTGCTGGACGAGCAGGTGATCATGGAGATCGTGCGCCCCGGCACCGGCGATCCCGTGGCGCCCGGCGAGGTCGGCGAGCTGGTCATCACCACGCTCAACCCCGACTACCCGCTGATCCGCTTCGGCACCGGCGACCTGTCGGCCGTGCTGCCCGGCCAATGCCCCACGGGCCGCAGCAATGTGCGCATCAAGGGCTGGATGGGCCGGGCCGACCAGACCACCAAGGTGCGCGGCATGTTCGTGCACCCGGGCCAGATCGCGGCCGTGGTCCAGCGCTTTCCCCAGATCGGCAAGGCCAGGCTCGTGGTCTCGGGCGAGATGGCCAGCGACACCATGGTGCTGATGGTGGAAACGCGCGAAACCTCACCCGGCCTGGCCCAGCAACTGGGAGAAACCCTGCGCGAGATCACCAAGCTGCGCGGCGAAGTGCAAATGCTGGCACCCGGCGCCCTGCCCAATGATGGCAAGGTCATCGAGGATGCACGCACTTACCGGTGAGCGCACAAGGCGCTTTGGGCCATCCCAAAAGGAGGGCGGCAGCGCCGCGCAAGAGGCCGGTCCGGAATGAAAAACCCGCAGGAATTGTCAAAAATTTTTGACGCCGACCTGCACTTGCGGGCAGGCCTTGCAGTCCATCAAAAAAACCAGAAATAGTCGCCCCAAATACTGAAACAATTTGTAGAATCCGCGCCCACACAGCGTTTGCCCGAGGGGCGTAAACACCGGCCCTACCTATTATCTGGCACGCTGATTTTTAAGGAGACAGTATGAACAAGGCATTCAAGATTGCGGCCATCGCCCTGGCGAGCGGCCTGGTGGGCACGGCATTCGCCCAGGACTATCCGGCTGCGGGCAAGAGCATCACCATCGTGGTGCCGTTCACAGCAGGCGGGCCCACGGACAAGGTGGCGCGCGACCTGGCCGAGTCCCTGCGCAAGCACCTGAACAACGCCACCATCGTGATCGACAATGCCGCCGGCGCGGGCAGCACCATAGGCACGGCCAAGGTGGCACGCGCCAATCCCGACGGCTATACCCTCCTGCTCAACCACATCGGCATGGCCACCGTGCCCTCGCTGTACCGCAAGCTGTCGTTCAACGTGCTCAACGACTTTGAGTACGCGGGCATCATCAACGACGTGCCCATGACGCTGATCGGCAAGCCCGCGCTCCCGGCCAGCAACTTTGCCGAGGTCAAGGACTGGATCGGCAAGAACCAGGGCAAGATCAACCTCGCCAACGCCGGCATAGGCTCGGCCTCGCACCTGTGCGGCCTGATGTTCCAGGCGGCCATCAAGACCGAGATGACACCCGTGCCCTACAAGGGCGCAGCCCCGGCGATCGCCGATCTCATGGGCAACCAGGTCGATCTGCTGTGCGACCAGACCACAAACACCACCTCGCAGATCGAGGCCAAGAAAGTCCACGCCTACGCCGTGACCACGCCCAAGCGCCTGAGCACGCCAGCGCTCAAGGACCTGCCCACGCTCAACGAGGTCGGTCTCAAGGACTTCCAGGTCACGATCTGGCACGGCCTGTACGCGCCCAAGGGCACGCCTGCGGCCGTGGTCAAGAAAATCAATGACGCACTCAAGCTCGCGCTCAAGGACCCCGAGTTCATCAAGCGTGAAGAAGCCCTGGGCGCGGTGATCGCCAACGACGCCCGCCTCGAACCCGAAGGCCACAAGAAGTTCGTGCAGGCCGAGATCGAGAAGTGGGGCCAGGTCATCAAGGCCGCTGGCACCTACGCCGATTGATTGCCGCAACGCGCATCCCGACCGTCAAGGCCCGGCTCGACCGGGCCTTTTTCATGTTCAAGGCGCCAGCTCGGACTTGAGGCTCTCGAACAAAGCGATCAGATGATCCGCGACGGCACGCACGCGCCGCGACGAGACCAGGTCGGAATGCATGGCCAGCCAGATCGGCTGCTCGGCAGCCGGCAGCGGTTGCACGCAGACCAGGCCTGCGGGCCGGGCCAGAAAATGCGGCAGCACGGCCAGGCCCAGACCCGCTGCCGCTGCCGCTGCCGTTACCTGGCCCGCAAGCGTATTCGTCTGCAACCGGCAAGACTGCCCGCGTGCAAGTGCCTTCAAGGCCCTGGCTGCGGTCAGATGGGCATGGCTTTCGGGCCAGCCTATAAGAGCGTGTTCAAGATCTCCTCGCGGCGCGCCAGTGTCTTTGCGGGATGGGATACGAGGCGCGACACCGCAGCAATAGCCGTGCTATTGCGAGGATTCGCAACGCTGTAGACCGCCCGCAAAGACACTGTCCCGAAGGGTTGGAGCGAAATCGGGCGATTTCTTCGCACTGGCCCTTGCTTGCACCCCGGTGCAAGCTGCGGCCCATCGACTCGAACTCATCCCGATTGCGCCCCAACGCGCCTGCGCAGAGATCGTGAACACGCTCTTAGGTCATCGCCCTCCAGGCTCTGGCCTCCCCGGCGCTGCTGCACATAGCCGGGTGAGCCGTAGAGCCCGAAGCCCAGACTGCCCAGACGCCGAATGGTGAGGTGGCCCATTTCGGGCTGGATCATGCGCACCGCCAGATCGGCATCACGCCGGTGCAGATTCACGGCCTGCACGCCGCTGACCACCTCCAGCCTCAGCCCCGGATGCCGGCTCAGCAGGCCTCCCAGGGAAGCCATGATCAAGGGCGTGGCCAGGTTCTCGGCCGTTGCCAGGCGCACGCTGCCCACCACCCGCTCCTGATCGTGCGCGGCCGCGCCAAAGGCCAGGGCCGCGCTCTCCAGCGCCTCGGCATGCGCCAGCAGGGCCAGCCCGTCCTCGGTGGGCCGGTAGCCGCTTTGATGGCGGCTGAACAGCGCCAGCTGCAAGCTGCCTTCCAGCCTGTCGAGCCGGCGCGAAACCGTGGCCACGCCCATGTCCAGCGCGGCAGCAGCGGCGCTCAGGCTGCCGCCGCGGGCGATTGCGAGAAAAATGCGCGCGTCATCCCATTGCAAGATGAGGTCTCCTTTTTCCAAAAATGAAAATCCATATGCCAGTTTTGGCATGGCCAGCTCATTTTCAAAAAATCATACTGGAGCTTTCAACAGAGGATATTGCGATGCAAAAACGCAAACTCGGCCGCGATCTCGAAGTCTCGGCCCTGGGCCTGGGCTGCATGGGCATGAGCGAGTTCTATGGCGCCAGCGATGAAAGCGAGGCCTTGCGGACGCTGGAGCAGGCCGTGGACGCCGGCCTGGACTTCCTGGACACGGCCGACATGTATGGCCCCTACCGCAACGAGGAACTCATAGGCCGCTTCCTCGCCCAAAGCCGCCCCCGCGTCAAGATCGCCACCAAGTTCGGCATTGTGCGCAAGCCCGGCGAGTACAGCCGCAGCATAGACAACAGCCCGGCCTATGCGCGGCAAAGCTGCGAGGCTTCACTGCGCCGCCTGGGCATGGAGCGCATAGATCTGTATTACGTGCACCGCATCGATGCCAGTCGGCCCATAGAGGAGACCATGGAGGGCCTTGCGGCCCTGGTGCGCGAGGGCAAGATCGCCCACATCGGCCTGAGCGAAGTCGGCGCGGCCACGCTCAGGCGCGCCCATGCGGTCCACCCCGTGACCGCCGTGCAAACCGAGTATTCGCTGTGGACGCGCGATGTCGAGGCCGAGATCCTGCCCACCTGCCGCGAGCTGGGCATAGGCCTGGTGCCCTACTCTCCACTGGGGCGCGGCTTTCTGACGGGCAATTTCCAACCCGACCACAGCTTCGAGCCCGGCGACTTTCGGGCCCAGTTGCCGCGTTTTCAACGCGCCAACATGGCGACCAACCTGGCCCTGGTCGATGCCGTCAAGGCCCTGGCCCAGGCCAAGCACTGCACGCCGGCGCAAATCGCCCTGGCCTGGCTACTGGCCCAGGGCGAGGACTTGGTGCCCATTCCCGGCACCCGGCGCGTGCGTCATCTGCGTGACAACCTGGGCGCGCTCGAAGTCAAGATCAGCGACCAGGAGCTTGCCGCACTCGGCCAGACGCTCAAGGCCTTGCCCGTGGCCGGGGAGCGCTATACGCAAGAAGGCCTCAAAGGGCTTGGGGCCTGATCACCAGGTCACATCGCGCTCTTCGGCGGCGCTGCGGCGCAGCATGTCGAGCAGCGGGGCCACGCGCTGGTGCAGGCCGACGGCATCGGCGGTTTCTGCTGCGGCATCGGCATCCGGATCTTCATGCACGGCCTTGCGCCTGGCCTCGTCCTCGGCCACGGCGGCCTGCAGCGCGGCGATGGCGACGGGAATCTGCTGCACGGTGATGATGCCGCTCTCGCCCGGGGTCTTGCCCAGGATTTGCAGAATCTGGCGCCCATTGGCTTCGAGCATGATTACATCGGCCGTGGCCCGGGATTTGAATTTGTAGAGCATGGTTCCTGCAAGCAGTGGATGAATCAAAAATAGAAGCTGCTAGCGCCTGTCAGCAAACAACTTCAGCCATTAAACGTATTGAATTCCTTATGCAGCAAGCGCTAAGAACGTGTTTACGATCTCTACGCTGCCGCGTTGGAGCGCAATCGGGATGAGTTCGAGTCGATGGGGCGCAGCTTGCACCGGGGTGCAAGCAAGGGCCAGCGCGAAGAAATCGCCCGATTTCGCTCCAACCCTTCGGGCCAGTGTCTTTGCGGGCGGTCTACAGCGTTGCGAATCCTCGCAATAGCACGGCTATTGCTGCGGTGTCGCGCCTTGCATCCCATCCCGCACAGACATTGGCGCGGCACCGAGGAGATCGTAAACACGTTCTAACAGCTCCTCTTTTTCATGAGGTCTGCCCTATGAGCTTGAAGTAATCGCGCCGGGTCTGGCTGGCGACGGCCGCAATCACCTGCTCGTAGGACGTCTTGTGCCGGGCCACGAGGCGCACCGAGGCAATCGCGCGCGACTTGCAATACCAGTGGCAGCTGTACTGCATGAGCATGAGCTCGGCCGTCATCGTGAACGCGCGGGCGCGGCGCTCCTCCTCGTCCCGGCTGTCGAACACGCGCACGGTGGCGATGGCACGCGCATGCAGGGCGATGGCCTCGCGCATGTCAAAGCCCGAGGCCGGAAACACGCGGTCCAGATAAGGCAGGGCCAGCGGCAGGGTGCTGACGCGCGTCTGCGCCGCATCGACACCGGACCAGTCCTTGGAAAACGCCTGCAGCTGATCGGCCAGGCTTTTCTCCGTGCTCTCCAGCACGTTCCAGACCTGCTCGCGGCGCTGGGGGTCTGCCTCGCCCAGTGCGCGCAAATAGCCCTCCATGAGCCCGCCCATGAGCTTTTCTATCTGGTAGCGCCCCAGATACTGGGCCAGCAACAGGGTATGTCGGCGCTGCTCCTGCGTTTTCAGCAGGTAGATTCCGATGAAGACAATGATGGCCAGCGTGAAGAAATCCATGAATGCAGCGGGGAAACACAGTGACGAAAGCCTTGAGTGTAAGCAGATGGGCCCGATGGCCGGTGTTGACGGGAATTGCCCTGCTGCTCGCAGGCTGCGCAGCCACCGGCTCCGGCCCTGGCTATTACTGGCAGGGCCTGCGCGGCCAGCTCGGCCTGCTGCAGGCCAGCCGGCCGATAGAGCAGTGGCTGCAGGAGCCGGACCTCGCGCCCGAGCTGCGCGCGCGGCTGGAGACCGCACGGCGCATGCGCGCCTTCTCCATCGACGAGCTGGGCCTGCCCGACAACGCCAGCTACCGCAGCTATGCCGACCTGGGCCGGCCGTATGCGGTCTGGAACCTGGTCGCCGCTCCGCCCCATAGCCTGGAGCTGCGCCGCTGGTGCTTTCCCATAGCCGGCTGCGTGGGCTATCGCGGCTATTTCGATGAAGCCAGCGCCCGGGCCGCCGCAGCCCCGCTGGCCGAGCAGGGTCTGGAAACCCAGGTCTATGGCGTGCCGGCCTACTCCACGCTCGGCTATCTGAACTGGCTGGGCGGCGACCCGCTGCTCAGCAGCTTCATCCACTGGAACGAGGGCGACTTCGCGGGCCTGCTGTTTCACGAGCTCGCCCACCAGGTGGTCTATGTGGGCGGCGACATGGGCTTCAACGAATCCTTTGCCACGGCCGTGGAGCGCCTGGCCACGCCGCTGTGGCTCAAGCACCATGCCAACCCCGCCACACTGGCCCTGTGGCAGGCGGGCCAGCAGCGCCGCAGCCAGTGGCAGGACCTGACGCAGCACACGCGCCGGGCCTTGCAGCAGCTCTATGACAGCCAGCCCGGACAACACCCCGAACACACCGCCGCCCCTGGCGAGCGCGCCGGGCTGGAGCAGGACAAGACCCGCATCTACGAGCGCTTTCGCGCCGGCCATGCCCGGCTGCGCCAGCAGTGGCAGCAAGAGGACGCGGGCCGCCCGATCACGCCCGCGCAGCGCCTGCGCCTCACGCAAGGCCAGACCCGGCTGGACCAGTGGGTGGCCCAGGCCAACAACGCCAGCTTTGGCGCGCTGGCCGCGTATGACGAATGGGTGCCGGCCTTCGAGGCGCTGTGGCGCCAGAGCCAGCCCCGCGCCGGCGGGCCCGACCGCGAGGGCTGGCTTGCGTTCTACGCCCGGGTCAGACAGCTGGCCGCCCTGCCCGAGGAGCAGCGCCTTGCGCAGCTGTGCCGGTCCATGCAGGCCCATGAGGACTTGCCTCGGCGCTGCGCCCCAACCGCTGCGCACCAGGAGCGATCGACTGACGACGGTGACTGACGACGGTGACTGACGGCTTCAGATCGGCTTAAGACAAGCCCTCTAGCCTGCCGCACCATGTCAAACAGACTGCTTTCCATGAGTCTGCCGCATGTGCAGGCATCCGGCGCGGCCCTGGCCTTTTATCCGGCCCGCCTATGGCGCGCTCCGCGCTCTCCCCAGGCCGTGGTCCTGGTGCTTTCCCTGTGGCTGCTGCTGACCTGCAACTGGCCGCTGTGGCTGCGCCTGCCCCATCTGGACGGCTACCACGGCAGCACCGCCATGCTGGTGCTGCGCCTCGCTCCCCTGGGCTTTTCCTGCATCTTGCTGCTGCTGTCGCTGACCGCCTGGCCGCGCGGCATGAAGCCCTTGTGGCTGCTGCTGCTGGTGATCGCGGCCTGCACCCAGTACTTCATGCTGGCCTACGGCACGGTCATGGACCGGGGCATGATCGGCAACATGCTGCAGACCGACCTGCGCGAGAGCCGCGACTTGTTCAATCCGGCCCTGCTGCTGCAAGTGCTGCTCTTCGCCGGGCCTCCCGTTCTGTGGCTTTGGCCTTTGCAGATCACCCGCGCGCGCACGCAGACGCGCAACCTGGCGCGCACCCTGGGCCTGGCTGCCGGCGCGGCCGCCCTGCTCGCGGCCAGCATCTTCATCTCCTACAGCGAGCTCGCGCCCGTGGTGCGCAACAACCTCTGGTTGCGCCACATGCTCAACCCCGTGAACCCCGTGCTGGCAGCCATGGATACGGCGCTCACGCCCCTGCTGCGGCCCAGGCGTCCCTTTGTGAGCATCACGGGCGGGGCCGCCCTGGGCGCAAGCTATGCGGCCGGCAACAAGCCGCCGCTGTTCGTCATCGTCGTGGGCGAGACGGCACGCGCCGCCAACTGGGGGCTCAATGGCTATGAGCGCGACACCACGCCCGAGCTGGCCAGGCGCCAGGTGCTCAGCTGGAGCCAGGTGAGCTCCTGCGGCACGAGCACGCGCGAATCCGTGCCCTGCATGTTCTCCAGCCTGGGAAAGGACGGCTTCTACAGCGCCAGGGCCGAGCACGACAACCTCGTCGACGTGCTGCAGGCCGCAGGCCTGGCCGTGCTCTGGCTGGACAACCAGGCCGGCTGCAAGGGCGTCTGCGATCGCATTCCCTTTGCGGACACGGCCGACCGGCTCCAGACCGCCGACGGCAAGGCCTTGTGCTCGGCCGATGGCGAGTGCCTGGACCAGATGCTGCTGTCGGGGCTGGATCAGCGCATCGCGGCCCTGGACCCCGTGCGCCGTGCGCGCGGCGTGGTGCTGATTCTTCACCAGATGGGCAGCCACGGGCCCGCCTACTACAAGCGCTCCACGCCCGAGACCAAGGTCTTCCAGCCCGAATGCCGCACCAATGCGCTGGCCAGTTGCAGCCGCGAGCAGGTGGTCAACGTCTACGACAACTCCATACGCTACAACGACCTGTTCCTGTCCCAGACCATAGACTGGCTGGCCCGCCAGCAGAGCCGCTACCAGGCCGGCATGCTCTATGTCTCCGACCATGGCGAATCCCTGGGCGAGATGGGCATCTACCTGCATGGTCTGCCCTATGCGATGGCCCCGGCCGAGCAAAAGCACGTGCCCATGGTGGCCTGGCTCGGCGAGCTGGGCCAGCGCAGCCGGATCTCCGAGCCCTGCATGCGCGAGCGCCTGGACATGCCGCTGTCGCACGACAACCTCTTTCACTCGGTGCTGGGCCTGCTCGATGTGCAAAGTCCCAGCTACCAAAGACCCCTGGATGCATTCAGCACTTGCAGGCAGGGCTCATGAGGACTAATGTCGCGGCACTCTCATTTGCGCCTCGAGACGCTACTCCCCCCTGCCCGCCATGACGCCTCAAACCGCAGCTCTGATGGCCGAGTACAACCACTGGATGAACCAACGCCTGTATGAGGCCGCATCCGCGTTCGACACCCAGGAGCTGCACAGGAACCGAGGCGCCTTCTTCGGCTCCCTGTTCGAGACGCTCATGCACATCGCCGTGGCCGACACCATCTGGCTGCACCGCTTTGCCGAGCAGGCACAGGAGCTGAACCAGCAGCTGCTGGGCTTTCCCAGACCGAGCTCGCTGCGCGAGCAGCTGGCGGGCACGCTGGCCGAGCTGTCGGGCTACCGCCGTGCGCTGGATGCCGTCATCACGCAATGGGCCTCGGGCCTGAGCGCCGAGCAACTGGCCCGGCCGCTGCGCTATACGAACATGGCAGGCCAGGCGCACTCCAAGAACCTCGGCCATCTGGTGACCCACTTCTTCAACCACCAGACCCATCACCGGGGCCAGGCCAGCACGCTGCTGTGCCAGGCCGGTGTGGACATGGGCGTGACCGACCTGATCGCCGTGATTCCCGAAGCCGCGCAACCGCACAGGCAGGAATGAAAAAGCCAGCCTTGCGGCTGGCCCAGCACCTGGAGCTGCGGGACGCTCCCTGAGCGTTTAGAGCAGCGAGCCGATCAGGTCCACATACAACTGCTTGGCCTCGTCCTGCGTCGAGCCCTTGAGCTTTTCCCAGGCATCCCACTTGGCGCGCCCCACCATGTCGGTGAAGCTGGGCTTCTTGCCCTCGTTGTCGCCTTCGGTGGCCTGCTTGTACAGCGCATACAGCTTGAGCAGCGTGGCGTTGTCGGGGCGCTCGCTGATCGAGGTCGAGTTCTTGACCGCAGCTTCAAAACTTGCATTCAGATCGGACATGGAAAGTCTCCTTGGGCTTTGCAGAAATCCCGGCCAGTGTAGCGAAAAATCGAAGAAATTAGAACGACCGTTCTTTTTTATATTGCACAGCTCATTTTCTTGTGCATTTAATTTCAAATGATATTATCTCATCAGTAATAGATGGAATGTCATGAATCTGGATTCACGCCTTGAACGCATCCTGGCCGGCAAGCCCGCCCGCCATCGCAACGCCGTCACGGCCTCCCGCCTGCTGCTGCATACGGCGGCGCTGCTGGAACGCCGCGTGGACGAGGCGCTTGCGCCGCTGGCCCTGGAAATGCGCGAATACCTGGCCCTGCACCTGATCTGCGACAGCGTGCACGAGCCCCTGCGCCCCTCCGATCTCAGCCAGTCCCTGGATGCCACGCGCACCCAGATCACCCGCCTGCTCGACGGGCTGGAGAAAAAAGGCCTGGTGCTGCGCAGCCTGGACGCGCAGGACCGGCGCAGCCTGCAGCTGACGCTCACCGCTGCCGGCGATCAACTGCTGCAGCGCTGCCTGCCCGTGGTGCAGCAGGTCCATCTGCAGGTCTGGTCGGTTCTGGGCGAGCCCGCAACCCGCGATCTCGCCCTGCAACTGCGCCAGGTGCACGGCCAGCTGTCCGGGGAGAGCGGCACCCCGGCCAGGGCTTGAGGGGCATGGCTCCAGGCCTTTTGCATTTGCAGCACCACAGACCATGAAAACCCCATTTCTGCCACGCTTCATGCACCAGCGAAAACAGCGGCTGCTGATGTGGCTGCTGGGCGCCCTGGTCGGCATGGAGTTCCTCGAAAACGGCATGTTCGTCTTCGGCTCCTCGTACATCCTGGGCGGCATGGGCGTGGCGCCGCGCGAGTTCGCCCAGGTGCAGGCCGCCTACGCCATAGGCAGCATGCTCATGATTGCCTTGCAGCAATGGCTGACGCGCCATTTCGGCTACCGCCACTATCTGCTGATCGCGCTGCTGCTCTACGGCGCGGGAGACCTGGCCTCGGCGAATGCCGACAACCTGGCCCAGCTGACCACGGCGCGACTGGTGCAGGGCATGGGCGGCGGCGCCTTCTTCATCAGCACACGGGTGCTGATTCCCATGCTGTTTTCCGTGCAGATGCGCCCGCGCGCCGTGCGCATCTACATGCTGAGCATCTTCGGCGTGGGCGCCCTGGGGCCCACGCTCTCGGCCTGGCTGGTGGAGAACTGGGGCTGGCGCTGGGTGTTCTGGAGCGTGCTGCCCCTGACCGTCCTGCTGGCCCTGGGCGTGCGCTGGCTGCTGCCGCGCCACCTGGGCCGCAGCGCCACGCCCGTGCGCTTTTCCCTGGCGCCGGTGCTCATGTTCGTGCTGGCCGTGGGCTGCGTGCAGTGGAGCTTTTCCGAAGCGCGTTACGAGCTCTTCGATCAGCCCGAGCGGCTGATCCTCGTGGTGCTCACCGGCGTGCTGCTGCTGGGCCTGTTCGGCCTGCACCAGTGGAAGCATGACGAGCCGCTGCTGCATTTGCGCGACCTCACGCACCCGGGCTTTCTCGTGGGCCTGGCGCTGTATGCGCTGTACTACTTCGTGATCAACTTCAGCAACTACCTGTTCCCGCAGTTTGCCGAACAAGGCCTGGGCATACCACTGCTCACCACGGGCTGGCTCAACAGCTTCTCGGCGGCCATCAGCCTTCTCGTTGCCGTCTTCTACCTGCGCTACGCGGCCCGGGTCAGCAACAAGCGCGCGCTGATGATGACCGGCTGCACAGCCATGGCCCTGGCCTGCTGGTGGATGAGCCGGATTGCGCCGGACGCACCGGCCAGCGCCTTGCTGGGCGCGCTCGTGATCAAGGGCTTCTTCGGCGTGCTCATGGTGCTGCCCGTGGCCGCGCTGACCTTTCGCGCCCTGGGCGACGGCCTGTTCGCCAAGGGCTACCAGAGCAAGAACATTCTGCGCCAGATGATGGCCTCCTTCGCCTCGGCCGTGGCCGCCGTGGCGCTGCAGGACAGCCAGTTCATCGAATACACCGAGCTCATCGGCCGCGTCACGTCCGGCAACCAGGCGGCCCTGGACTGGCTGGCCCGTACGCAGGCCGGCCTGGAGCAGCTCGGTTATGCGGCTGGCCAGGCCCAGGGCGCGGCCCTGGCGCAATTGAGCGCCGTGGTGCACCAGCAGGCCTTCTTCATGGCCTGCCAGAACCTCTACCAGTGGCTGGCCATGATGGCCGCGCTGGCAGCCGTGGTGGTTGCCGCGCAAAGGCATTTGAAGTGATGCCCGGGGCCGCCATGGAGCGCGCTCAGAACCTGTGCACCAGGCCCAGCGCAAAGGTGTTCTTCTCCGACAGCTTGGAGAATTGCCTGGCCTTTTCATTGGCCCCGCCCACGGTACCGTACAGATAGGTGCGCTTGGACAGGGTGTACTTGGCAAACAGCTCGAAGGCGGCTGCGCCCTTGCCCTGGGCGCCGTTGTCCATCTTGGTGATGCGCGCGTACTGCGCGCCCAGCTTCCAGGCGCCGAAGGGCGCGGCAATGCCCAGGCCCACGCCGTTGCCCTCGGTCTTCTTCTCGTTGCGCGTGTACATGGCGCTGGCTTCAAGCGGGCCGAAGTCGTATTTGGCGCCCAGCATGTAGCCGCCCTGGTGGTTGGCGTTGTTGGCCGTCAGCTGCCCGGCCAGGGCGCGTGGCTGAAACGCCGCGCCCAGCGACAGGCCGCCGCTCTTGTAATTGGCTGCCAGCTGCAGGAAGTTCTTCTTGGAGCCGTCCGAGACCTCGGACATCGCATAGGCCACGCGCGCCGTGAAGCCGCCGAGCTTGGGGCTTGCGTACTGGATCTGGTTGGACTGGCGCGCATCGACCAGGGCCGCATTCGCGGCCATGCCCAGCAGCTTCAGGGGGCTGGAGGCAGGCGCCGTGTTGTTGAGGTCGTACTCGCTCATGATGCGGTTTTGCGGCGTGGTCGTGCGCCCCATCATCACCGTGCCGAAGCCGCCTGAAAGCCCTATCCAGGACTGGCGGTCGAACCCCTTGGTCCAGGCGCCGGTATCGGGCGCAAAGCCGCCACCTTCGAGCTGGAAATTCAGCCTGAGCCCGCCGCCCAGGTCCTCGCTGCCGCGAAAGCCGAACACCGAGGTGGCGTTGTAGCTGGAGTCCAGCAGCAGCGCATCCGACTGGTAACGCTGGGCCAGGCCCATATCGATGAGGCCGTAAATCGACACCGAGGACTGAGCCAGCGCTCCTCCCATCCCCGTGGCCATGAGCATGGCCATGCATAGCTTCTTGTTCATTGCAATCACATTCGTTGAAAACACCAGCGCAGCCCTTGCTGCGCTGCCGGTGCGGATTGAACATGCGCGATGTGACAGCCTGGAGACATGGGGCCGGGCACCCCGGCCTGCGTACCCTGGACCCCACAGGCGCGGCGCCGTCATCAGGGCGTCACATCAGGCCGGCTCGCGCTGCTTGAGCAACTGCGCCGCCAGCACCAGCAGCGCGGCCACGGCAATAGCCACCAGGCTCATGGCCATGCCCTCGCCCACCGAGCCCTGCTCGAACTGGCGCCAGACATAGACCGACACGGTCTGCATGCCCGTGGGCGCGAGCAGCAGCGAAGCCACGAGCTCGCGCGAGGCAATCGAGAACACCAGCAGCATGGCCGCGCCCACGGCCGGCGCCAGCAGCGGCAGGACGATGCGGCCCAGCATGGTCCAGGGCCCGGCGCCATGCACGCGCGCTGCGGATTCGAGGTTTTCGCTGATCTGCTGCAGGGCCGCGTTCGCATAGCGGATCGGGTAGGGCAGCAGCAGGCAGGCATAGGCCATGAGCAGCATGACCCAGGTGTTGTAGGGCGTGATCGGCAGCCAGGGCTGGTTCCAGGCCAGGATCAGCCCGACGGCGACCACGATTCCCGGCATGGCATTGGGCAGCACCGAGACCGCATCCAGCGCCAGCACCCAGCGGCTGCGAAAGCGCAGCACGCAGTACGCGACCAGACTGCCCAGCGCCCCCGTGAGCAAGGCCACGCCCGCAGCCAGGGAAAAGCTGGTCGAGAGCGCGGACCAGGCGTCCGAGCCCTGCACGAAGATGGCCGCAAAGTGCCGCAGCGTGAAGTTGTCCGCGGCCACCCCGCCCGACAGCGTGCCCGTGAAGGCCGTGAGCACGATCGACAGCAGGGGCAGGAGCGTGGCCGCCAGCGCTGCCAGCGCAAACAGCGCAAGCACGGGCCAGCGCCACAGGCCCAGGCCTGCGCGCACCAGTTGCTGGGGCTTGCCGTCGGTGGTCGCATAGCCGCGCCCGCGCAGCAGGGCGCGCTGCAGTGCATAGGCGGCCAGGGCCAGCAGCATGAGCAGGCAGGACAGCAGGGCCGCGCCCGGCAGGTCGATGGGCCAGTCCGACAGGCGCCGCTCTATGCCCGTGACGAGCACGAAAAAGCCCACGTTGGAGGCCAGCACGGCCGGCGTGCCGTATTCCTCTATCGTCATGGCAAACACCAGCAGCGCACTCGCCGCAAGACTGGGCAGCATCAGGGGCAAGGTGATGCGCAGCAGCGCCTGCACGGGGCTGGCGCCGCTGATGCGCGCCACCATGGCCAGGCGCCCGCCCGCGCTGGCCGCCGCGCGCGAGACCGCGAAATACACCACGGGAAACAGGTTGAGCACCATCACCACCACCACGCCAGGCACGGAAAACAGCAGGCCTGCGCCGTTCCAGCCCAGGGCCTGCTGCCAATAGCCGGCGGGCTGCAGCAGCAAGATCCAGCCCATGGCCGCGATGTAGGGCGGGATCATGAAGGGGATCAGAAACGCCAGATCCCAGTAGCGCGCGCCCGGCAGATCACACAGGCCGCGCACCAGTCCCAGGGGCAGCCCCAGCAGCAGCGAGCCCGCCACCACGGCCAGCCCCAGGCCCAGGGTATTGGCCAGCAGACCGCCGAGCTCGCCCTCGCGCGCCAGCACCCGCCAATGCGCAAACGGGTTCGCCAGACTGGCCAGGGCGATATCGGGGAACAAGGCCTGCAGCAGCACATACAGCACCGGCACCACGACCAACAGCCCCATGCCCGCCAGGGCCAGAGCCGGCATGGCGCGCTGCGCCCGGGAATTGCTCATCTTCATTGTTCTGGTTTCAGCTCGGTAATCCATGGCCGGCCTCGGTACGCAGCGGCAGAAATGCTAGTGTTTTCAGTAGCTGCTAGCGCTTGCTATATATCGATTTCAGGTACTTTTCGATCTGGAATCCATAAAGAACAAGCGCTAGCAGCTCACTTAATTGATAGCCCAGGGCTCCAGCGCCCATGCCACGGGCCGCTCCCCTTCGCCCCGGCCCTGGGCGAGGCCGGCGCCAGATGCGTCCACTGGCGCACGACCAGGCAGCAGGCGCTTCAGAAGCGCTATTTCCACATCTCGCCAAAGCGCTCCAGCAAGGCCTGGCGGCCTGCGCGCTGGGCTTCGGACTCCGGGGCAAAGGCCTTGAACTCGGCCAGGCCCGGGCGCTGGGCGGTCGCATCGCTGCGCGCGGGAATCAGAAAGCTCCTGGCCACGATGGCCTGGCCTTCGCCCGAGAGCACATAGTCGATGAAGCGCCTGGCCTGCTCGGCCTTCTGGCTGCTCTTGAAGATCATCATGGGCCGGGCCGCGACCACGGTGCCGCTGGCCGGGAAGATGATCTCCACCTTCTCGCCCTTGGCGCGCGCCGCATAGGTCACATAGTCCACGGCACCGAAGACCGCAGCCTTGGCGCCCTGGAGCACGGGATTCAGCGCCTGGGCATTCGCGCCCGCGATCGCCATGCCGTTGGCCTTGAGCTCGCCGAACAGCTTCCAGGCCTGGGCGCCATGCCGGGACTGCAGGCCGGACAGCAGCTCCAGCGCCGTGCCCGAGCGCATGGGGTCGGGCATGTTGACCTTGCCCGCGAATGCCGGCTCCGCCAGGTCCTTCCAGTCCGTGGGGCGCGGCGTGCCGCTGGCCGGGTTCCAGGCAATCGCCAGCGCCGACAGGCCCTGGGCCACATAGCTCGGGCCCCGGTACTGGGCGGGAATAGTCCTGGCGTTGGGACTCGCATAGGGCAGCAGCCAGCCGCGCCTGTCCAGATCCAGGGCGCTGTCCCAGGAGGCCGAGATCAGCACGTCCACGCGCGGCTGGCCGGCCTCGGACTCCACGCGCGCCATGACCTTGCCCGAATCGGCCTGGAACACCTCGACCTTTTCTCCGCCCTGCTTCTCAAAGCCCTGGGCCAGCTCCTTGATCAGGCCTGCAGGGCCTGCGGTATAGACCGTCAGGGCCTGGGCCGTGGAGGCCAGCCCCAGGGCCAGCAGCCCGGCCCAGATGCGCGCCGGGCGCAGGTTGGCAAATCGCATGGGAAATCCTTGTGGTATCGATGAAGAAAAAAGACAGGCCCGGCCTCAGGCCCGCATGGCTAGGCTGCGGCAAACCATTGCAGGCGGCGCGCATCCACGCTGATCTCGACCATGGCGCGCGGCGCCAGCCGCTGATCGCAGGCCAGTTGCAGTGGCACATCCCATTCGGACTGCACCAGGGTATGGAACTGGCCGCAGCGGTATTGCTGGGACAGCACCTGGGCCTGCAGGCGCAGGGCCGCTGGCCTGGCAGCGCCGCCCAGCTGCAGCGCCGCATGCGGCACGAGCACGCGCGCCGCGCGGGCGCCGGGCAGGGGATCGCCGGCCGGTGCGGCCGGCATGGGCCGCAGATCCGAAGGCAGGGGCTGGCGCGCAATCATCCATTGCCCGCCTTCGCGCCGCGCAGGCACGATGGCGCCGAGCTTGAGAAACTGGGCCACATCGCAATGCGCAGGTGTGGACCACAGGGCCTGGGGCGCATCGAGCTGCTGTATGCGGCCCTGCATCATCACGGCCACGCGGTCGGCCATGACGCAGGCCTCCTCATGGTCATGCGTCACATAGACGGCGGTACAGCCCAGGCTGCGCAGCAGCTGGGACATTTCCAGGCACAGGCTTTCGCGCAGATCGCGGTCCAGATTCGACAAGGGCTCGTCGAACAGCACCAGACGCGGCCGCGCCACGATGGCGCGCGCCAGGGCCACGCGCTGCTGCTGACCGCCCGAGAGACTGGACGGCGCGCGCGGCCCCAGGCCCAGCAGGCCGACCAGGGCCAGGGTCTGCTGCACGCGCTCGCGGATCTGGCTGCGCGCCAGGCCGCGCATTTCCAGCGGAAAGGCCACATTCGCCGCCACGCTCATGTGCGGCCACAGCGCATAGTCCTGGAACACCATGCCCAGATCGCGGGCCTCCGGCGCCAGCGAGCTGCCGGCGCTGGCCACGCACTGGCCACCCATCCACAGCTCACCGCTGCTGGGCTGCTCCAGCCCCGCAAGAATCTTAAGCAAGGTGGTCTTGCCGCAGCCCGAGGGGCCGAGCAGGGCCAGAACCTCACCGGGCGCGATTCCGAGGCTGATGTCCTGCAGCACGGCGCGCTCGCCATAGATGCGCTGCAATTGCTTGATTTGTACGGCCACGCCATGGGCGGCAGCCGCTGAAGAGACTGGGGTTTTCACAGAGGCCGCATCCTAGAGTCGGCCTGTGACACACATGTGTCAAATCACTTCAGCATTGCCGGGCTGCAGCCAGCGCTGGGCCAGCCTCACCCAGAAACTCGCGCCCACGGGGATCAGCGCATCGTTGAAATCGTAGCTGGCGTTGTGCAAGGTGCAGGGCCCGCCGCCATGGCCCAGGGCGCGGTGGTCGCCGTCGCCGTTGGCGATGAAGCAGTAGGCGCCGGGCCTGTGCTGCAACATGTAGGCAAAGTCCTCGGCGCCCATCGAGGGCTCCTGCACCAGAACCTGGTCCTGACCCAGAAGTTCGAGCATGACGCCGCGTGCGAACTCGGCCTCGGCCGGCGTATTGATGGTCGGCGGATAGTTGCGCACGAACTCGAAATCGCAGCCCATGCCGTGGGCCGCGCACAGGCCCTGGGCCAGCTCGCGCATGCGCTCCTCGATCAGGTCGAGCACGGGCAGGGTGAAGGAGCGCACCGTGCCCTGCAGCTCCACGCTCGAAGGCACGACGTTCGTGGCCTCGCCGCCATGGACCATGGTCACCGAGACCACGCCGGCGTCTATGGGCTTGAGGTTGCGGCTGACGATGGTCTGCAGCGCCAGTATCAGCTGGGCCGCCACGGGCATGGGGTCGGCCACCATATGCGGCATGGCCGCATGCCCGCCCTTGCCGCGCACCACAATCTTGAATTCATTGCTCGACGCCATGACCGGCCCCGGCCCCACGGCCATGGAGCCGGCCCGCATGCCGGGCCAGTTGTGCATGGCAAACACGGCCTGCATGGGAAAGCGCTCGAACAATCCGTCGGCAATCATCTCGCGTGCGCCGCCACCGCCCTCCTCGGCCGGCTGGAAGATCAGATGCACCGTGCCCTCGAAGTCATGCCTGTGGGCCGCGAGATGCTGGGCTGCGGCCAGCAGCATGGCCACATGGCCATCATGGCCGCAGGCATGCATCTTGCCCGCATGGCGGCTCGCATGGGCGAAGCTGTTGGCCTCCTGCATGGGCAGGGCGTCCATGTCGGCGCGCAGGCCTATGGAGCGGCCGCTGGCGCCGCCATCGCGCCCCTGGATGCTGCCCACGACGCCGGTGCGCCCCAGGCCGCGATGCACGGCAATGCCCCAGCTCTCGAGCTTGGAAGCCACCAGGTCGGCAGTGCGCACCTCCTCGAAGCACAGCTCGGGGTGGGCATGTATGTCGCGGCGCAACTGCGTCATTGCGGGCGCCTGTTCGAGCAATTCCTTGAGCAAGGCCATGCATTCCTCCTTCGTGCAGATCGTGGATCACCAATGCCCGGGACCTGTGTCCCGGGCCTCGGCCATTTTCCACCGGATTGCCCCCGGCAACTTTCACTTGGAAGATCATGGGATTTAGATCGTAAACACGTTCTTACACAGGCGCCGGCCCCGGGGTCCAGGAATTTGCCTGAAAATTGTGCACCCAAGATTTGCGCCCGCTCTTATGCACGCCCAGACCCCACAACAGCAGCCCAGCCAGGTAATCGGCGCCTGCCCGCACGACTGCCCCGACACCTGCTCGTTCATCACCACCGTGGAAGAGGGCCGGGCCGTGCGCGTCCAGGGCAATCCGGCCCACGCGCACACGGGCGGGGTGCTGTGCGCCAAGGTCAGCAAGTACGCCGAACGCAGCCACCACCCCGAGCGCCTGCTGACCCCGCTCAAGCGCAGCGGCCCCAAGGGCAGCGGCTGCTTCACCCCGGTTTCCTGGGATGAGGCCCTGAGCGATATTGCCGCCCGTCTCGCAGCCATCGCCCGCAAGAATCCCCAGGCCATACTTCCGTACAGCTATGCGGGCACCATGGGCCTGGTCCAGGGCGAGAGCATGGACCGGCGGTTCTTCCACCAGCTGGGCGCCAGCCTGCTGGACCGCACCATTTGCTCCAGCGCCGGCAGCACGGCCCTGAGCCTGACCTATGGCGGCAAGTTCGGCATGCATGTGCAGCACTTCGCCGAAAGCCGCCTGATCCTGATCTGGGGCAGCAACAGCATCGGCAGCAATCTGCACTTCTGGCGCCATGCCCAGGAGGCCAAGCGCCAGGGCGCCAAGCTGATCTGCATAGACCCGCGCAAAAGCGAGACCGCCGACAAGTGCCACGTGCACCTGCAACTGCTGCCCGGCACGGATGCGGCCCTGGCGCTGGGGCTCATGCACGAGCTCATCGTCCACGACTGGCTGGACCATGACTATCTGCAGCACTACACCCTGGGCTGGGAGCAGCTGCGGGCCCGCGCCCTGGAGTGGCCGCCCGAGCGCGCGGCCGGGGTCTGCGGCCTGGAGGCTGCACAGATCCGTGCGCTCGCGCATGACTACGCCCACATGCAGCCAGCCGCCATACGCCTGAACTATGGCGTGCAGCGCACGCGCGGCGGCGGCAATGCGGTGCGCGCCATTGCCTGCCTGCCCGCGCTCACAGGAGCCTGGCGTCATCGCGCAGGCGGGTTGCTGCTGTCCTGCTCCAGCCATGTTCCAGCGCAGCGCGCCCACCTGCAGATGCCCGAGCTGCTGGGCCAGCGCAGGCCGCGCACCATCAATATGAGCACCATTGGCGACGCCTTGCTGCATGCGGGCAACGCCCATGGGCCAGAGCCTTTCGGCCCGCGCATAGAGGCCGTCGTGGTCTACAACAGCAACCCCGTGGCCGTGGCCCCGGAATCGGCCAAGGTCGTGCAGGGCTTTGCGCGCGAGGACTTGTTCACCGTCGTCATGGAGCACTTCATGACCGATACCGCCGACCTGGCCGACTATGTGCTGCCGGCCACCACCCAGCTCGAACACTGGGACATCCATGGCAGCTACGGCCATACCGATGTGCTGCTCAACCGCCCGGCCATTGCGCCCCAGGGCCAGGCGCGCAGCAATGCGCGCATCTTCCGCGACCTGGCAGCGCACATGGCCGCGCACAACGGCGCTTTTGCCGCCACGCACTTCCAGACCCCGGACGAGCAACTGTGCCGCGAGGCCATGGACGCAAGCCGCGTGGACTTCGAGCTGCTGCTGAGCCAGGGCCATGCAAGCCTCGATCTGCCAGAAGCTCCGTTTGCGCAGGGCGAGTTTGCCACGCCCTCGGGGCGCTGCGAGTTCGCGAGCAGCGTTCTCGCAGCCCAGGGCCAGGACCCCTTGCCCGACTATCTGCCGAATTACGAGACCGGCGCCAGCGATGCGCGCTATCCGCTGGCCATGATCTCGCCACCGGCGCGCAACTTTCTCAACAGCAGCTTTGTGAACGTCCAGAGCCTGCGCAATATCGAAGGCCGGCCGCTGATCGAGCTGCACCCCGAGGACGCAGCCGAGCGCGGCGTGAGCGAGGGCGACCTGGTGCGCGTGTTCAACCAGCGCGGCAGCTACGAATGCGCAGCCACGCTCAACGGCCGCGCGCGCAAGGGCGTGGTCAACGGCCTGGGGATCTGGTGGCGCAAGATGGGCCACAACGGCACGAACGTCAACGAGCTCACCCACCAGCAGCTCACCGACATGGGCAATGGCCCGAGCTTTTACGACTGCGCGGTGCAGGTCGAGGCCCTTGTCGCGTAGCCATCGACTTCCGCCAGGAGCATCAAGCATGGGCGTTGTGCCCGCCCCGCCGCTGCGGCTGGACCGAAAAAGGGCTTAGAACGTGTTTACGATCTCTACGCTGCCGCGTTGGAGCGCAATCGGGATGAGTTCGAGTCGATGGGCCGCAGCTTGCACCGGGGTGCAAGCAAGCCACAGCGCGAAGAAATCGCCCGATTTCGCTCCAACCCTTCGGGACAGTGCCTTTGCGGGCGGTCTACAGCATTGCGAATCCTCGCAATAGCACGGCTATTGCTGCGGTGTCGCGCCTCGTATCCCATCCCGCAAAGACACTGGCGCGGCACCGAGGAGATCGTAAACACGTTCTTTAAACTCCACGCGTTCCACTTTGAAGCCCTGGGCTTTCAGCAAAGCAGGCAGCCCCTTGGGGCCAACCATGTGCAAGGCCCCGACGGCGGCGAACACGCTGCGGCCTGCCTTGAGTTGCCGTGCAATCGCCTGCGCCATCTCCGGGTTGCGCCCATCGACCAGGCGCGCGAAAGCCTCGCGCTCGGCTGGGGTGTTGAGGCAATCACACCATTGGGGCAGGCTTTCCAGCAGATGGAGGCGCCCATCGGCCCAGATGCGGGACAGGGTCTGCAGCTTGCTCGCGGCGCTGCCGCTTTCAAGCTGGTCAAGAGCCGTGCTCACGCTCTCTTGCATGCGTTCGGGGTCGTCGGAAACCAGTTCGCGCAGTTGGCGCTGAGGCGTCTCCAGCCCCAGCAACGGCTTGCCCATGGCCTTGGCAATCCCGGCAAGCGACAGATCGATGCCATAGGCGACATCCAGCCCCTGCGCGCGCGCCGACTGGGCGATCAAGCTCATGACCCGGGCATCGGGCCTCAGCGACTGCAGTTGCTCGCCCAGGCAGGCTTGGCCGACCTGGGCCTGCAGACGGCTTTCCAGCGACGGCGGCAAGGGCCGGGCTTCAGGCAGAGCGCTCAGCCCTTGCTGCAAGGCCTGGAGCACGGCGGGGTCGAGGATATCGAGCTCCAGCGCCAGGCTGTCCGCCGCCTTCAGCGCGGACAGCACCGTGGGGCCGGGAGCCATCCAGTCCATGTAGCCCACATGCAGGGTTCCATAAAGCCAGCTGCTGCGCCCCTGGTGCTCTATGCGCCACAGCAGGCCGCGGTCGCGGGCGCGGCTCGCGATCCGTGCAAACTCCTGCTTGCCGGGCATGCGCGCCACGGGTGGACAGACCTGCGGCTCAGGTGCCTGTGGCTCCTGGTCCGAAAGGGCCAGCCCCGGCATGCAGGCCAGGGTGGTCAGCAGGCCACGGGCGATCCACGCCTTCAGACCACGCAAGCGTGCACCCCTCATTGTTCGGGCCCGGCAATGTTCTGATCTATGGCTCCGAAAATGCTCTGGCCATCCTTGCCCTTCATCTCTATGCGAATCGTGTCGCCAAAGCGCATGAAGTCGGTCTTGGACTCGCCATCCTGAATGGTTTCTATGCAGCGCTTCTCGGCAATACAGCTATATCCCTTGGGCCATTCCAGGCGTTTGTTCCTGCCCTTGCCGCTTTCCACGCCGCGATTGCTGACCGTGCCGCTGCCCACGATGGAGCCCGCGCGCACATTGCGTGTCTTGCAGATATGGGCGATGAGCTGGCCGAAGTGAAACGTCATCTCCTCGCCCGCATCGCACATGCCGACCTTGCGGCCGTTCCAGCTGCTTTGCAGCGTGAGATGCAGGCGCCCGCGCTTCCAGGCATCGCCGAGCTCGTCCAGCGTCACCGCCACGGGGCTGAAGGCGGTTGCGGGCTTGGACTGGAAAAAACCGAAGCCCTTGGACAGCTCGCCGGGAATCAGATTGCGCAGGCTTACGTCGTTGGCCAGCATGACGAGGCGGATGCCGTCGAGTGCCTGCTCAGGGCTTGCGCCCATGCCCACATCGTCCGTAATCACCGCAATCTCGGCCTCGAAATCTATGCCCATGGCCTCGCTGGGCACGCAGACATCGTCGCAGGGACCGAGAAAATCGTCGCTGCCGCCCTGATACATCAATGGGTCGGTGTAGAAATTGGCCGGCACCTCGGCGCCGCGCGCCTGGCGCACCAGCTCCACATGGTTGATATAGGCCGAGCCATCGGCCCATTGATAGGCGCGCGGCAAGGGCGCCATGCACTGGCGCGGATCAAAGCCAAAGGCATGGGGGGCCTTGCCACTATTGAGTTGGTGGTACAAATCCTGGAGCTGGGGCGCCATATAGCTCCAGTCGTCCAGCACCTGCTGCAGGCGGCTTGCGATGCCGGTCGCATAATGCGCCTGGCTCAGGTCGCGCGAGACCACGACCAGTTGACCATCACGCGAGCCATCCTTGTAGCTGGCAAGTTTCATGACTACTCCCTGCGCCCATGGCGCCATCCCTCTGGCGAGGGCTCCACAGTGATCCGTTTAAAATTACGGCAGGTTAAATTGATTTAACCAATCAAAATCATTCTATTGCAATGCACAAGGAACGCGCAGGAATTCAGTCAGTAGAGGTCGGCTTTGCCCTGCTTCAGGCCCTGACCCAGGCCAGGGGCGCGCAGATGCTCAAGGATCTCGCGGCTGCGGCCGGCATGAGTGCGGCCAAGGCCCATCGCTATCTGGTGAGCTATCAACGGCTGGGTCTGGTGACCCAGGATGCGCGCTCTTCACGCTATGACCTCGGGCCCGCGGCCCTCAAGCTGGGCCTGGCCTCGCTGTCCAGGCTGGACGCCGTGCGCCTGGCACGCGAGCGCATGCCCGATCTCATGCAGCAGCTGGGGCATACGGTGGCGATCGCAGTCTGGGGCAATCACGGCCCGACCATTGTGCATTGGGAGGAATGCGCCCAATCCGTGACGGCCAATCTGCGCCTGGGCGATGTCATGCCCATGCTGGCATCGGCCACGGGCCGCTGCTTTGCGGCCTGGCTGCCGCGCGAAACCACGGCCCCGCTTCTGGAAGCGGAGCAGGAGCGCGCACGCCTGGGCCGACGCCAGGACCTGCCGCAAACACCCGAAGCCCTGGCCGCCCTATTGGGCGAGGTTCGCGAGCGCGGTGCCGCGCGCGTGGTGGACACCGTACTGCCCGGCATCGTGGCCTTTTGCGCACCGATATTCGATGCCTCCGGCCATCTGGCCATGGGCCTGACCACGCTGGGCTCCACGGCCAGCTTCGATCCCGCCTATGACGGCGCCATAGACCGTCCGCTGCGCGCCAGCGCCGAACAACTCTCGCGCGACCTCGGCTGGGGCAGCACCTGATGCGCATGGCCAGCAAACCACGCACCCTGATCATGAGCATCTGCGCCGCACTTGCCGGCCATGCCCTGCTGCTGCAGGTACTGCCGGCTTCCGGGCTTGCTGTCGCCAAGCCCGCAGCACCTGCGGCCATCAGCATGCAGACGCGCTCGCTGCAACTGCCCGATCCGCCGGCCCCCACCCCTGTTGCCCAGGCGCCTGAGCCGGCGAAGGCCAGGCCTGTGATCCAGCCCAGGCCGGCCCCAAAGCCCAAGCCCCCACCAGCCGAACCCGCTGAGCCCACCCCGACCATCAGGCCTGTGGAGCTAAAAGCGCCTGCCCCGGATGTACTGGACACGCAGCCCCCGGCTCTGCAGGAGCCAGAAGAGCCGGCAGTTCTGGAGAGCCAGTCCGAGCCCGTCGTGACAGCCCAGGCCACGCAGCCGCCCCCGCCGCAAGCCCCCGCCGAGGCTGGGCCCGAACAGGATCAGGCAGCTGTAGCCGGCGAAGCATCCACCGAGCAGGAAAGCACCCAGCCTGTGCTTGTGCAGTTTCCCGATGGCCGGCCCTGGCCCCAGGACAAGCGGCTGCCCGTGCAGTTTCCCGATCCCGCGCTGCTGTCGTTCACGGTTACGGGCCAGGCCAAGGGCTTCAATTACTCGGCCAGTGCGCAACTGCTATGGCAGCCCGGAAACGGTCGCTATCTCGCGCGCCAGGAGATCAAGGCCTTTTTGCTGGGATCCCGCTCCCAGACCAGCGAAGGCCTGCTCACCCGGCAGGGGCTCGCACCCACGCGCTTTGCCGACAAGGGCCGTCGCGAGCAGGCGGCGCATTTCGAGTTCGAGCAAGGCCGGGTACGCTTCAGCGCCAACACGCCCGATGCCAGCATTGCTGCAGGGGCCCAGGACAGGCTGAGCGTCTTCCTGCAGCTTGCGGCCCTGATGGCGGCAGCGCCGCAAGACTATCCGGCCGGCACGCAGATCAGCTTCACAACCGTCAGCGCCAAAAGTGCGAGCCGCTGGGCCTTCAAGGTTGGCGGGCTCGAGCTTCTGAACCTGCCCATGGACAACCTGCAGGCCCTGCGCCTGGACAAGCTGCCCGGAGAGAAAAACGACCAGAAGGCCTCGCTGTGGCTTGCGCCTTCGCTGCAATATCTTCCGGCGCGCATACGCCTGGAGCAGAGCAATGGAGACTGGGTGGACCTGCAGCTCCAAGACCATGAGCAGCCCTGAGAGCGTATTCACGATCTCCTCGCGGCGCGCCTGCGTAGAGATCGTGAACACGCTCTGAGCGCCCCTTCACGCCCCGGTCATCAGGAAAGGTTGGCAGGCGAAGGCCTGATGCAGCTTTTCCCTTGGGCCGAGACTTGGCACGACCCGGCCGATTCCATGGAATACTGGGCCCAAGTGCCCTGCATGGCGGCAGCCGCCGGCAGGCCTTGAAAAATGGCACCTGGCAACCATTTAATATGTGCCATGACCTTTAGAGGTCGAGAAAGGGAACACCATGCAAATGCTTTTTGACTCCGAATCCTTTGTGGTGCTCCATCTGCGTCCCGACACGGACCCCGAGGCCGGCACCAGCCCCTCCCCCGAAAGCCTGCGCCAGCTGCCGCGCCACGGCTTTGAAATCGTGGACAAGCGCTCCGGCAAGGAGGTCTACCTGGACGGCACCTGGGCTGAAATGTTCCAAAAGCAGATCATGGCCTGGCAGCAGGTCGAGCCCACGGAGCAGGAGGTCGAGGAAATCCTTGACCGCTATACGGGCCTAGCCCAGCAGCCCGTGATCGTGCACTGACCCCGCCCCCGGGCGCCTCTCAAGGCGCCTGCCCAGCAAGAGCCTGCCCAACATCAGGCTCTTGTCATTGGGGCCTGCGTTTTTGCAACCAGTGAAAAATGGGGGCCACCAGCAGCAGCACGGCAATCAGCCGGCAGACCTGGAACGCCGTCACCAGGGGCACGCCCAAATGCAAGACCTTGGCCGTGATCGCCATCTCGGTAATGCCGCCCGGCGAAGTGGCCAGCAGCAGCGTCACCCAGGGCAGGCCGGTGATTGCATGCAGCATCCAGGCAAAGCCTGCGCACACGGCCATCAGCACCAGCGTGCCCAGCGCCACCGAGCCCAGCCAGCGCGGCGCGGTGCGCACGAACTCGGGCCGAAAGCGCACGCCCAGGCTCACGCCTATCACCAGTTGCGCCGCATTGATCAGCCCCTGGGGGACTGCGGACAATTCGCGCCCCGCCATGGTCAACAGCATGGAGACCAGCAAGGCCCCGAGAAACCAGGGATTGGCCCGCTTCAGCCAGAGCATGCCCGCCGCACCCAACCCCGTGAGCAGGACCATGAGCGCCAGGCCCTGGCCGTTGACCACGCGGATGCTGGGCGGCGCAAGCTCGGCCAACCCATGAAAGCCGCTCCATTGCAGCGCAAAGGGAATCGTCACCGTCACGATCACCAGGCGCAGGCTATGGCTTGCGGCCACGAGATCGGTGCGCGCGCCTTGGCGCTCGGCCAGCAGAGCCATCTCGGAGGCCGCGCCTATAGAGCCCGAAAAATAAGTCGTGGCATGCAGCCTGCGCGCACCCAACTCGCCCATATACGGTGCATGCATCTTGTAAAGCCATGCGCCAAAGCCCCAGCCCAGCAGCAAGGCCCAGGCGATGGCCAGGGCAATGGCCCACCACAGGCCGGCAATCTGCTCCACCATGGCGGGCGTGAAGTACAGGCCCAGCGTCGCGCCAATCGTCCACTGACCCGCATTGCGCAGCCGCACCGAGCTGGCCGTGGGCGCTCCGCATATGGAAGCCAGCGAAGTCGCGATCAAGGGCCCCAGCATCCAGGGCAGTGGCGTGCTCAGCCACAGACAAAGCCGCGCAGCGGCAAAGGCGCCGATCAAGGTCAGGACTATGCGCGGCAGGGAGGTGAAACGGAGAGAGGGCATGAGGCAGCAAAACCGGCAAACCCTGCAGTATCGCCGGACCTTGGCGGGATTCGCTGCCATGCATCCGGCCAGAGACCACAAACACGCTCTATGGCCAGGGGTAAGGAGCCAGCTCTATGCCCCTGGCGCGAAAGTACCCGGTCAAATGCCTGCGCAAGGCCACGATGTCCGGGACCTCGACCTTCTGCCTCACCTGCACCTCTTCTGCGGTGAAGCGCTCAAGCTCGTGCGGCGCCTTGGCCCAGCGCTGCGCAACATGGTTGAGTACGGCAGCAATCTCGTTTGCACTCAGGCTCGATGCCCTCACCCCAGGCACATGCGTGAGGTAGGTACGCCCCAGGTCATTGCTATACAGCGGATCCAGCAAGCCCGGAAAGGCCGGAATGCCCTGGTTCGGGGCGCCTGCTCCGTCCTGCCCATGGCATCCCACACAGCGCAGGAGGTAGTTTTTTTCCGCCGAGCGCTCGACGGCCAGTACATTGCAGGTGATTGCTCCCAGGCATGCCGCCAGCCAGGCGTTCTGCAGTATCTTGGCCATCCGCCATTTCATCGCGCCCCGACCTTTCTCATCTGGCGCAAAGCGCCATGGCTTGTCGGTGCTGCACGAGCCTGCTCTATCTCCGTGCTCCGGGCCTCTATCGCCAGCCCGTTGAGATCACGCAGCACGTAATCCACGATCAGCGACAGGTCTGTTGCAGGAACATGGTTTTGTGGCGGCATCGCCCCCTTGTACTGCTGCCCCAGTGCCTCGATGGAGCCAGACAGGCCCGAAGCGATGACCTGAGAGACATAGGCCGTCGCGTGAGGGCCCAGCGACGTCCACAGTTGTGCATTGCGCAGCGGAGGCCCGAGGCTGCCCGAGCCCTCCACTCCATGGCAGGCCACACAATGCCGCTCGTACAAGGTCTTGCCTTCAGGGCTGGCCCAGGCCAGGCCTCCAGGCAAGACAGCCCCCGACAAGACCGCAATCATCCATCGCGTCTTATTCATCGGCCACCCCCACAACCAGAGCCACTGTGCAGTGATAGCCCTTTTGCTCATTGGCCATGCACCAGTTCACATCGTTGTGCAGGCCCATGCGGTAACCAGGGCGCTCGCCCTTGCTATTGAGGCATTGGGTCGCACTATGCACCTTGGCCTTGCCACAGCAATCGTTATAGGAGATCAGATAATCCTTGCCGTCTTCGGGATTGTGGCAAGTCCCTACCCAGGATACCTTGGAGGCATCCGAGCCCGGAGGGCAGGAGGTCATGCTTCCACCAGAGTCGCTGCACAGTGCGCCATCCATTGCACACAATCTCCAATAATTGCAGTCCACGACCTCATCTGCTTTTTTTTCTGCCGCATATGCCAGGCCTGCCGAGCGATCGAATGGCAGCAGAGGTGTCAGTGCAGCACCCGCAATAAAGGCCCCGGTCTTAGAAAGCCAATGGCGCCGGCCCATGGTTATTGCGAAGTTTCTGGCCCGCGACTCAAACCTCGCATCGACCATTTTGGAAATCTTTCTGAACAAGTTTTTCATAAAAATATCATTCAATGGATTGCAGGGCCTTGCTTCATTAAATCCTGGATAGACATGTATCCAGATTCATGTGCATTGAAAATACTCTCTATTTGCTCACGGCTGTTGACCAGACCCTTCGATTTGATAATACCCTCCTTATCCAGCAAAACCGCAAACGGCAAACGAGCAACTTGATAACTCAAGCCCAGCTGGCTGGAGACGAGATAGGGAAAAATCTCCAGCCCCTGGTCTGAAATGAAGCTCAAATGCTTCTTCTGCGCCCCGTCGCTGGCAAAATAAATCTGCAACCAGTCTCTTTCCGATATTTGAATACTCTTCAGAGCTGGAATCAGTTTCTTGCAGACAGGGCAGGTCGGCGACAGAAAAAAGATAAGCGTGCTCTTCAAGGATGGGCCACCCACGACCACGGCTTCTCCCGTCAGGCTTGGCAGCACCATTTTGGACGACAGCTCTCCGAGCTTGGGGCCACTTTCATTGAGCATGGCACCCACGGGAGATATTCTTTCCAACAAGATTCCAATCTGTCTGGCCATGGCAACCGAGACCAGAGTCAAGACAAGAATGGCAAGGCACAGAACGCCCACAACAACAACCAGAATATGCATGATGAATCTTCTTCAGAGTGCATGAATTGACTGAAGCCGCCTGGCCTTGAAAAGCAAGCTCAGCGATTTTTCCAGCAAGGCGTATGCGGTCCACAGCAAAAATCCCAAGCCCATGGCCACGACCATATGGCTTGTTTCATTCAGGCTTTGGCTGGCGCATGCCGCAAGACATATCAGTGCGGCAAGCATCGTGTTTCTGATGACCAGACCCCAGCTCACTCGCAATGCAGCCCCGGAACAACCACATTCCAGATCGCGATAACCGGCAAGCCGCTTGATGGCCATTGCCACCCCATAAAGCAGCATCAAGCCCATTGCCAGCCCATGACCGACGCCACTTGATGGTGAAATCAACAACAGCAAGGATGCGATCAATTCGGAAATGGGCAGGAGATAAGTCATGGCCTCCGTCCACCCAGGGGAAAGCAGGTCATAAGCGGTCAGATGGCTGCGAAACAAGGCAAGATCGCAGAATTTTTGCCATGCACTGGCGATCAGCAAGATGCTCGCGAACCAGGAGATTACCCAGGCCAGCAAGCCGAGCTCTAGGGTCTGCATCACAAAGCTGCCCCGGTCAGCGCCATGATGGGATGAAGCCCGATATTCTTGGCCTGCTTGGTCCTTCGGCCTGCAAACTTGGCTTGCGGGTCCATTTCATAGCGCACGACCGAGCCTTCTTTTTTCATGCCGATCAATACAGGAATCTTGTCATTGCTAACTGCGATGGAGATCAGCTCATCGACAGACGTACGAAACAAGAGCTTGCGAGATTTCATATCCAATGCCCATACTTCTTGAGCCGGGTCTTTATGCGACCCATCCTTGGCATGAGGATGCATCTGCACAAAGAGCACATTATTGGGCTCGTTGTACGCAATCAGCTGCACGCCACTGGGAGCCCAGTCATCTTCAACGCCCTTGGCGAATTCAAAAACCTCTTTTAATTCAGGCCTCATGCCACTGTCATCCAGCCTGAAGATCTTTCCGGAAAATCCCACGAACAGCAAATCCTTTCCGGCTCTGGTGGCCACGGCTTGTATAGGATCTTTGTCTGCATCGAAAAAAGGCGGACTCTTTTTTATTTCCGAGAAGCTTCCATCCGGCCTGAAGCTCACTTTGCCCAGCGTTCCATCTCCGCAAATAGTAGAAAAGCTCAAATCATCCAGAGCAGGAAATACCCCCCAGCAGCCAGGTGTGGGAACCTCGGCCAGAGGCTTGCCAGCCTTGAGATCCACAATCGAGATCGATGTCGCAGGTGTGGCGTTTTGCACCAGCATGTAATTTTCATTGGCAGACAGGCCCACCATGCTGGTCAGCGTCTTTCCGTAGATGGATTTATCGGAAAGAACAATCTCTCTCTTTTCCTTCAAGGTCGCCAGATCAAACTCCTGCAATACATTCTCTGAAGGGCCTGACATCCAGCGCCTTGCATACACGGAAACCGTATACGCCGTTTTGGAGTCCTTGCTAAGCGCCAGCTGGCTGACCACACCCACGCTCAAGACTCCTTTATGCGACAGGTCATCGGTGCTCAGCACGTTGATGCGGCTTGCACCGTCCCAGCCGGCATCTACCACCAAGGTATTCGGACCGGGCTTGATTTTGGATTCGACGGTCAGCACTTCGGGCCTGAATTCCCTGGCTTCTTGCGAGAATGCAGAGACCCCGGCAAAAGAAGCAAAAAGCATGAGGCCACGCGCAATGGATTTGATTCGCATATGGTTCCTGGTGTTTGCATTTGAATAGCTGGCAACTACCGACATTCACATGGGATTTGTGATTTTCATAAGAGCGCCCATACGCTGTCGAACCAAGATTAATGCGACGCGTCAAGAATTCTGTCTCTCGCTCTTCAGAAAATGTCTACATCACGCCATTAGTTAGCAATACTCATGCCAGCATCTTTCCCCTGGATTTATCCAATCTTGTGCACCATTCATGTGCCAATTCAAATCCAGCGCACTGTTTTGTCCAATGAAATGAAGTCCTGCAAGAATATGGTGCAGGTTCACCTGTTTATCTCTTGGGAAGCAATATTTCCGGATATATCCAGCTGAAACGGGCCTCACGCCACAGATCAGATATCAAAACCTGCCTCAGCCTGATCGGTTTGAAATTGCAAGCCAAATCGGCATGTAGCGCTTATCCATCAAGCGCTTTCAGCTATCAAAAAAGTATTGCTTTATGTTCAGGCCGTGCCTGCCTGCGCATGCAGGCACGGCAGGCCAGAGCAGCCCGCAGAGTTCTTGCCAGACTCAGTGCCCGGGCTTCATTCAGACGCCACGCGACAGGCTCCGAAGGTGGGCCCGGTACTGCCTGGAGTCCAGGCCGGATAGGTTTGCATCGCCTCGGCAAACAGCGCGGAATCGATCCAGCGCTGCAGCCAGTCCTGTAGATGGGGCCAGGGCTGCTCGGCCCACTGTGCCTCGTCAATGCGTGCAAACTGGCGCACAAAGGGGCGCAGCGCCATGTCGGCCAGGCTGGGGTTGCGGCCAAACAGATAGCCGCTTCCGGCCAGTTGTGCATCCAGCGCAGCCAGCCAGCTGGTGGCGTCGGCCCGGGCCTGGTGGACCGCTTCGGCGCCGTAACGTTCCGGGTATTTGCAGCGGTCCAGCGCCTGCTTGAAAAAGCCGTCGTTGCGCTCTATCAGCGCCAGCATGTCGTCCAGGCTGCCCTGCGTGGGTGCGAGCCAGGCATCCGGGTCATGGCTGCGCAGCGCATGCAGCATCACGTCCAGGCTTTGCTCGATCACCACTCCATCGGCCAGTACCAGCACCGGCACCGTGCCCTTGGGTGAGGCATCCAGCAGGGCCTGGGGCTTGGCACGCAGATTCACTTCCCGCAACTCGCAGGCCAGTCCGGCCTGGACCAGCGCAAGACGCGCACGGATCGCATAGGGGCAACGGCGAAAGGAGTAGAGAGCTGGCAGGTGATCGGTCATGAAAAGCCTGGGCAGGACCGCTTGGGCCCGGATCGAAAGCGGTGAATGATAGCGGCTGGGAAGCAGGCAAGCACCCTGCCGGAGCCGGGCGTCAAGGTGGTCACGGCTAACATCGGGCCATGCCACGCCACCTTCTTCCTCTTGCCCTTGCTCTGACTCTTGCGGCCTGCGCCAGCCGGACCGCTACGCCACAGGACTGGCCTGCCCAGTTGCAGCAATGGTCGGCCGTTCCCTTGTTGATGCTAGGCGAGCAGCACGATGCCGCAGCCCATCAAGACTGGCAGCAGGCCACGGTGAAGCAGCTCGCAGATCAGCAGCGGCTGGCCGCCTTGGTGATCGAGATGGCGCCCAGCACCGGTTCGACGGCCACGCTGGCACGCGATGCCGGCGAAGCCGAAGTACAGCAGGCCTTGCACTGGCAGGACGCGGCCTGGCCCTGGCAGCGTTACCGCGAGGTGGTGATGAGCGCCGTGCGCGCCGGCGTGCCCGTGCTCGGTGGCAATCTGCCGCGTGCCCAGATGGCCGCAGCCATGGCCGACACGTCGTACGACACGCATCTGGATGCTGCGGGCTGGCAGCGGCAGATGGATGCCATTCGCAGCGGCCACTGCGATCTGCTGCCTCAGAGCCAGTGGGCTCCCATGGCCCGCATACAGCTTGCGCGCGATGCGAGCATGGCCCGGGCAGCAGAGTCGGCCATCCGGCACGGACGCACCGTGGTGCTGGTCGCAGGCCGTGGCCATGTGCTGCAGGACATAGGCATTGCCAGCTGGCTCACCAAGGGTGTGGATTTCCGGATTGCAATTGCCCATCCCGGGCCGCGCCCGCGCGATGCCGGGGCCGACGCGCACTGGTGGGAAAGCACCGAAGCCCTGCCCGAGCAGGATCACTGCGCCGCCCTACGCCAGCGCTTTCAGCCCAAGGCTTCATCCACTGCAGATTCGGCCCGCCAGAGGCCTTGAGTCTGCTCCACCCAGCGCACGAACTGCGAGGCAGCCAACGGGCGCTGGCACAGATAGCCCTGGAAGAAGTCACAGCCCTTCTGGCGCAGGAATTCGAGCTGGTCGGTCGTTTCCACGCCCTCGGCCAGCACTTTCAGGCCCATGGCATGGCCCAGGGCAATGACCGAGCTGCTGATCGTCATGTCATCGTTGCTGCGCGGAATGTCACGGATGAAGCCCTGGTCGATCTTGAGCAGATCCAGCGGAAAGCGCTTGAGGTGGGCCAGCGAAGAGTAGCCTGTGCCGAAGTCGTCGATCGCCAGACGCAGCCCCAGTGCGCGCAACCTCTGCATCACGGTCATGGCCTCTTCGGGCCGCTGGGCCAACATGCTTTCGGTGATCTCCAGCTCCAGCTTCGAGGCGGGAAAGCCCGTATCGGCCAGGACCTCGGCCACGGCACCAGCGAGGTCGGTGAGCAGAAACTGGTGCAGGGAGACATTCACCGCCAGCGTCATCTCGGGCAGGCCCTGCTCGCGCCAGCGCTGGCCCTGGGCACAGGCTTCGCGCAGCACCCACAGGCCCAGCGGACCGATGAGGCCCGAGCTCTCGGCCACGGGTATGAAGCGCGCAGGGGAGATGAAGCCCTCCACAGGGTCGAACCAGCGCAGCAGCACTTCCGCGCCCACGAGCCCGCCGCTGCCCATGTCGATCTGCGGCTGAAAGTGCAGGCTCAGGCGCCCGGCCTCCATGGCCTCGCGCAGCCTGGCCTCCATGGCCAGCCGCTGGCGTGCGGCCTGGGTCATGTTCTCCTGGAAGAAGCTCCAGGCGCGGCCGTTGCGTGACTTGGCGTCATGCGCTGCCGCATGTGCGCCCTGCAATAAATCCTGGGCATTGTCGGCATGCGCAGGGTACAGACAGATGCCCGTGCTGCCGCCGGTGACCACGGACAGGCCGTCGGGCGAGTGCCAGGGCCTGGCCGCCGCCTCGATCAGGCGCTCTGCGCGCGCAATTGCATCGTCGCTGCCGCCCAGACTCCTGGCGATCACGGCCAGCTCATCGCCGGCCATGCGGCCGATGAAGTCGCCTTCGTTGAGGCTCGCCTGCAGCTCGCCCGCCACATGCTTGAGCACCTGGTCTCCTATTGCATGGCCATAGCTGTCGTTCACGTCCTTGAAGCGGTTCATGTTGAGCAGCAAAACGGCCAGCATGCCGCCCTGCTCGCGCGCCTGCGCGACGCTCTGATCGAGCTGCTCCAGAAAGCTCGCGCGGTTGGGCAGGCCCGTGAGCGCATCCTTGTGCGCAAGGAATTCGAGTTGCGCCTCGCGCTGTTTTTCCTCGGAGATATCGGTGAACATGCACACGTAATGCGTGACCTGGCCGCTCTCATCCTTGACAGCGCTCAGCGACATGCGCTCGGGAAAGACCTCGCCGCACTTGCGCCGGTTCCAGATCTCGCCCTGCCAATGGCCTCTTGCATGCATGCTGGCCCACATGGCATCGTAGAACGCCTTGTCATGCCGGCCTGACTTGAACATGCGCGGCGTCTGCCCCAGCATCTCCTGCTCGGTATAGCCGAGAAGCCGTGTGAATGCGTTGTTCACCGAGATGATGCGGCTTCGCGCATCGGTGACCACCACGCCTTCTATGGTGTTGTCCACCACGGTACTGGCCAGGCGCTGGCGCTCCTCGGCATTGCGGCTGGCCGTCTGATCGGACAGCAGGCCCGACAGACGCTGCAGTCGCCCCTTGGCATCCAGGTGGCGCTGGCCACGCGCCTTGAACCAGCGGTACAGCCCGTCGTCACACAGCAGCCTGGCCTCAAGCTCCAGCGGGCCTCCGAGGCTCAGCACTTTTCTCAAGGCCCTGCGCACCCAGACCCGGTCGTCGGGGTGCAGGCGCTGGCGCAGGCGAAAGTCGCGCGCCAGATCCTCTCCGCCATAACGCAGCAGGGCCGGCAGGCCTGCCGAGAACACATAGCGGTGCGCTCTCGCATCCCACTCCCAGACGCCGCTGCCGCTGTCCTCCAGCGCCAGATGCAGGCTGTTCTGGCTGCGTTCCAGCGCCGCGCGTGCAGCCAGAATCTCGCTGAGGTCCTGCAGCACGCAGACCAGGGAAGCCCGGCCTTCATGGCTGGCGATCAGGCTCACGGTGCACAGAACCGGGATGGAACGCCCGGTCTGCAGATTCAGGCAGCGGCGCTGGACCTGGAAGAACTCCACATCCCCGGCGGCCAGCGCCTTGGCCTGGCGCATGGCCTCCTGGGGATCATCGGCAGGCACCAGGGTGCGAAAGTCCGCCCCTACCAGCTCCTCGGGACAACTGCCCAGCCACCGGGCGAGGCGCGCATTCGCCCAGACCACGCGGCCTCCGTCCAAGGCCACACGCGTCAATCCCGCAGGAGCATGACGGGCAATCAAGGTCAGCTCTCTCGTGGCCTCCAGGCGCACGCGCTCTGCACGGCGTATACGCGTGAGCTGCCAGTAGCCGGCCATCACCGTGGCCGCCAGCAGGACCAGAGATGAGAACAAGGCCCAGCGCGAGGCTTGTGATTTGGACAGGTGCGACTGAGCGAGCAACCACTCCTGCAATACAAACCATAGCAGCCCGATCAGGCCGTACGAGGCCATGACAACCCACGGAGGGACTCTGGGCCGCTCATCTTGTTCTTGCATCTCGATTCCTCAGTCCCCAAGCCAGCGCCCTTGCTGCGACAATTGCGCGGCTATGACCCAAGCCTACATTCTTACCCTTTCGTGCCCCGACCGACTCGGCCTGGTGCATGCAGTTTCGGGTTTTCTACTCGAACAAGGCGGCAACATCGAAGAGGCCGCGCAGTATAACGACCAAGCCACGGGCCTGTTTTTCATGCGCGTGCAATTTGCCTGCAGCGGAACTGATCCAGGTCAATTACGCAGCGCGCTGGCCGAGCTCGCGGACCGCTACCAGATGCAGTGGAAGCTGCATCCCAAGAATCAGGCCATGAAAACCGTGATCATGGTCAGCAAGGAAGGCCACTGCCTCAACGACCTGCTGTTTCGCTGCAAGAGCGGCCTGCTGCCCATAGAGATCTCGGCCATCATCAGCAACCACCGCGAGTTCTACCAGCTTGCGGCCAGCTACAACATCCCCTTTCACCACATCCCCGTGACGGCCTCGACCAAGGCCCAGGCCGAAGCCCGGCAGTTCGAGATCATCGAGGCCGAGGGCGCCGAGCTCGTGGTGCTGGCGCGCTACATGCAGGTGCTGTCCAACGACCTGTGCACCAAGCTTGCGGGCCGGGCCATCAACATACATCACAGCTTTCTGCCCAGCTTCAAGGGCGCCAAGCCCTACTACCAGGCCCATGACCGCGGCGTGAAGCTGATCGGCGCCACGGCCCACTATGTGACCGCCGACCTGGACGAAGGCCCGATCATCGAGCAGGACGTGGCGCGTGCCGACCACACCGACACCGTGGAAAACCTCACGGCACGCGGCCGCGACACCGAAAGCCAGGTGCTTGCACGCGCTGTCAAATGGCATAGCGAACACCGCGTCATCTTGAACGGCCACAAGACCGTGGTATTTCGCTGAGCCTGACGCTCCCAGCCATGGACAGCCTGGAGCTTGCGCTGCCCCTCACGCGGCGCATCCCGCCCATACAGTGCCTGCTGACCTTCGAGGCCCTGGCGCGGCTGCGCAGCGTGACGCAGACGGCCGACGAGCTGTGCGTCACGCCCAGCGCCGTCAGCCACCGCGTCAAGCAGCTCGAGCAGATCCTGGGCACGCGGCTGTTCGGCCGCACGGATTTTTCGCTGACCGCCGAGGGCAGCACCTACCTGGCCCATGTGCGCGAAGGGCTCTCGGCCCTGCAGCGCTTTCCCGGCGCCGATGCCATGCCCGGGCGCAAGCGCCTGAAGATTGCCGTCACACCGACTTTTGCACGCGTGATCCTGATCCCCAGGCTGCGCCAGTTCACCGAGACCTATCCCGAGATCGATCTGGCGCTGCAGGTCTCGGTGCCTTCGCTGGACATCGTCGGTGAGGATGCCGACCTCATGGTGCGCTTCGGCGCAGGCCACTATGCGGACGTGGACCATGTGGAGCTCGCACGCGACAGCATCACCCCCCTGGCCTCACCGGGCTTCATCCGCGAGCACGGGCCTTTCGAGCGCCCCGAGGACCTTGCAGGCCAGCCCTTGCTGCGCGGCCCGCTCGAACCCTGGCGCACCTGGCTGGGCGCGGCCGGCCTGGACTGGCCCGAGCCGCATGAGGGCTCGCAGTTCAACGACATCGGCCTGATCTGCGATGCGGCTGCGGCCGGCATGGGAATCGCCCTGATCCGGCACAAGCTCGGCGCCCCCTGGCTGGAGAGCGGCGCCCTGGTGCGCCTGTTCGACCTCGATGCCCACAGCCCGCATGCCCACTACCTGTGCTGGAAGACCGGCACCATGGAGCGCTGGGAATGCGCGGCGTTTGCGGAGTGGCTCAAAAAAGCCATGTGATTTTTCCCGCAGCGCAGCAATCGACAGGCGGCACACAGGACGGCCCGCATGGCCTAAAGTCGGCTTCCATGAACTTGAGTCCATCCCATGCCCAGGCCGCTGCCGACGCTGCCCACTCCCCACCAGCAGCAGGCGAGCGCGCGCGGCGCCAGGCCCAGGTGGTGGCGGCGCTGGACGCGCATTTGCCGGCCCATGCCCTGTTGTGGCAGGCCGAGGACACCACGCCTTTTGAATGCGACGGGCTCACGGCCTACCGCCAGCGCCCTTTGGTGGTCTGCCTGCCCGAGACTTACGAGCAGGTCCAGGCCGTGCTCAGGACCTGCCATGCGCTGCAAGTGCCCGTGGTCGCGCGCGGCGCGGGCACGGGCCTGTCGGGCGGGGCCATGCCGCATGCCATGGGCGTGACGCTGTCCCTGGCCAGGTTCAACCGGATTCTGGCCATCAACCCCCAGGCACGCACGGCCACGGTGCAATGCGGGGTGCGCAACCTGGCGATCAGCGAAGCCGCCGCGCCCCATGGCCTGTATTACGCGCCCGACCCCAGCAGCCAGATTGCCTGCACGATAGGCGGCAACGTGGCCGAGAACTCGGGCGGCGTGCACTGCCTCAAATACGGGCTGACCCTGCACAACGTGCTCAGGCTCAAGGGGTTCAGCGCCGAGGGCCAGGCCCTGGAATTCGGCTCCGAGGCGCTGGACACGCCGGGCTTCGATCTGCTGGCCCTGATGATAGGCAGCGAAGGCATGCTGGCCGTGGTCACCGAGGTCACGGTCAGGCTCATCCCCAAGCCTCAGCTTGCGCGCTGCATCATGGCCAGCTTTGACGATGTGCGCCGCGCAGGCGATGCCGTGGCCGCCGTGATCGCAGCCGGCATCATCCCCGCCGGCCTGGAGATGATGGACAAGCCCATGACGGCCGCCGTGGAGGACTTCGTCAAGGCCGGCTACGACCTCAGCGCCGAAGCCATCTTGCTGTGCGAGAGCGATGGCACGCCCGAGGAGGTCGAGGAAGAAATCGCCCATATGAGCGCCGTGCTGCGCAAGGCCGGCGCCACGGCGATTGCCGTGAGCGGCAGCGAGCAAGAGCGCATGCGTTTCTGGAGCGGGCGCAAGAACGCGTTTCCGGCCAGCGGCCGCATCAGCCCCGACTACATGTGCATGGACTCGACCATTCCGCGCAAGCGCCTGGCCGACATCCTGCTCGCGATTCAGCAGATGGAGAAGAAATACCGGCTGCGCTGCGCCAACGTCTTCCATGCGGGAGACGGCAATCTGCACCCGCTGATTCTGTTCGACGCCAACGACCCCGACGAGCTGCACCGCTGCGAGCTGTTCGGCGCCGACATCCTCGAAACCAGCGTGGCCATGGGCGGCACGATCACGGGCGAGCATGGCGTGGGTGTGGAAAAGCTCAACTCCATGTGCACCCAGTTCAGCGTCGAGGAGAACCGGCAGATGTTCGCACTCAAGGCTGCATTCGACGAACACGCCCTGCTCAATCCCGGCAAGCTGATCCCCACGCTCAACCGCTGCGCCGAGTACGGCAGGATGCTGGTGCGTGACGGGCGGATCAGCCACCCGGATCTGCCTAGATTTTGAAGCGCCCGCCGAGGCGCACAGGCCTGGGATGGCCCTTGCTCTCGGCTCCTGGCGTCGAGCCGCGCCGGCTTGATGCGCCGCGCTCCATATTGGGGATTCCCTGGTCTTCAAAAAAAGAAGCAGCCAGCGCTTGATGCGCCTTGGTTTCAGATGTTTTTCAGCTGAAACCGAGCGCAGACAAGCGCCAGCCACTATCTTTTTAGAGCGTGTTCACGTTCTTAGTATTTGATGTCGGCGCGCAGCCACAGCGTGCGCCCGGGCTCGTTGATGCGCTGGCCGGCCGGGAAGCCAAAGCCGGCATTGCCGGCCAGGTTCAGATGCTCGGCATAGGTCTTGTCGAACAGGTTGTCCACGCCGGCTGCCAGCTTGAAGCGCTGGTTCACGCGGTAGCTGGCGTGCACCGACAGCAGGCCGAAGCCGGCGCTCGCGCCCAGGTCGCGCCCGACCACATTGCCCTGGCCTGCGGCATGGCGCTTCTGGCTCGCGACCATGCGCCACAGACCGCCTGCGGCCCAGGGGCCGCTCTCATACTCCAGGCCCAGCCGGGCTTCCAGCGGCGGCATCTGGGGCAGGGCGCGGCCGTCGCTGGTATTGCGGCCCCAGCCATAGGCCAGCGTGGCCTGGGTCGTCCAGGCCGGGCTCAGCCGGTAATGGCCGCCCAGCTCCAGGCCTGCGGTGCGTGCATTGACGTTGCGCACCCTGGAGCCGCCCTGGTAGTCGAACAGGATGTAGTCGCGAATCCAGCCCGCATAGGCCGAGGTCCAGAGCTGCCAGTCCTGGCTCTTCCAGTTCAGGCCCAGGTCGATCTGGGTGGTCTTCTCGGGCTGCAGCCAGGCAAAGGCATTGCCCTTGTCGGCCGCGCTATTGCCCGGAGAGATCAGCTCCCAGTAATCGGGAAAGCGCTGCACATGGCCCAGGCCCGCATAGGCCGAGGCGCCGGGCTGGGCCAATTGCTGCTCCCAGCGCACAAAGCCGCTGGGCAAGGCCTTGCGCGAGCGCTGGTTGTCGGCCTCGGCCACCATGGGCCCCATGCCGGCGCCATGCATGCCTCCCATGCCGCCGCCCATTGCAGGCTCGGGGTAGCGCCAGGCCCGGGGCTGGTCCAGACGCAGGCCGCCGACCCAGCGCGTGCGCTCTGCGGTCTGCCAGCTCAGCTCGCCAAACAGCCCCAGGTTGGAGGACTTGGCATCGCGCTGCCAGGGCTTGTCCAGATAGGACTGGCCCATGGGCGAACCCATGCGCTTTTCGTGCGGGCTGTACAAGGCATCCAGGCCGGCCACGAGCTGCGCCTGCGCAGCCAGGTTCATGGTCGCCGCCAGACGCGCGCCCGAGGTATTGCGCCACACATTGCTGGCCATGGGCATGTTCATGCCGCCGCCGGGCTTGAATTCGCGCAGGCTGTAGTTGTCCATGACATGGTCCACGCGGTTGGAATAGATCTGGGCCTCGATCTTCGCCAGCCAGGGCGAGAGATTTTTGCGCTCCAGGCGCAGGCCCCAGCTGTCGCGGCGGAACTTGGCGCCATCCATGCCCCGCCCGCCATAGCGGGCCCAGCCATCGCCGGCGCCAGCCGTGAGCTCGATCAGCGTATCCGCATCGGGCGTGAGGCCCAGGGCCAGGTCGGTATTCCACTTGTCCCAGCCAGAAGGCACGCTGCGGCCCGCGCCATCCCTGTAATCCTGGCCATGGGAGTGATTCGCCGAAAGGCGCAGGTAATAGCCGGCATTGCCGACCTGCAGGTTCGCGCTCTGGTCGTTGCGCCCCGCGCTGCCGCCCAGCAGGCTGGCGTCGAAGTGCAGGCCGGATTCGGAAAAATCGGGCCGCTCATGGCTGAAGCGCACCACACCCGCCGAGGCACCCGGCCCCCAGATCACGGTCTGCGGGCCCTTGACCACGGTGAGCTCGTCAAAGCTCTGCGGCGAGATGTAGGAGCTCGGCGAATCCATACGCGAAGGACAGGCGCCCAGCAGCAGGCTGCCATCGGTGAGCAAGGGCAGGCGCGAGCCGAACTGGCCGCGAAACACCGGGTCGCTGTTCGAGCCCCCGCTGCGTATCGCCGAAAAGCCGGGAATGCTTTTCAGATAGTCGGCCGCATCGCTGGCGGGCACGGGCTGGCGCGGCTGGCGCGGATCGGCCACGACCTGGGCCGGCGAGCTGTCATGCACGGCCGTGACCACGGTCTCGCGCAGCACGGTCTCGTCCTCGGCGGCCAGGGCAGGGCCTGCCAGCAAGCAGGCACAGGCCAGGGCGCAGGGAGTGAATCCGGGGGCGGAAGTCGAAAAGCCGGGCACGGCGGACTGTGCTGCCAGGCTGGGGAATTGTTTTTTCATGATGCATATCCACGGCCGAACGCCGGCACGCGCCCCTGGGCGAGTCGCCGGATCCGGTCCAAAAGAAAAGGCGCGCAAGAGCTGCAGGCCCTGCGCAGGGCTCCATGCAGAGGGCCAGCCGGCTGCGGCAAGCCCAAGGCAAGAACGTATCAGCCGTGAATAGCAGGCGGCCCGCGCGCAGGCAAAGGCGCCTGGGCCTGCCAGGCCAGCAAGGGCTGGCCCGGCCCCATGCGGGGCGCATGCGTATCCGGCGCCGGTGGCCGGTAGATGCTCAGGCCGATGGCCGAAGGCGTGGCCAGGGCCAGGCACAGCAGACAGTCGGGATCGTGGTGGCCCCCATGGCCGCTGGCGGGCCCGTCCTCCAGGCTCCCGGCCGCAATCGTCTCCGGCCAGCCGGCATCCGTTCCGGTGCTGCACACGTCATGGGGCAGTTGCATCTGGGGCAGAACCACGCGCACCTGCACACCGGCCAGCAGGGCCACAAGCCAGAGCGACGCAAACAGCATGAGCACCACGGTGCCCAGATGTTTTTGATGTCGAATTCGCTCCAGCATGGGTTGGGGATTATGCATAGCTCGCGCATGGCACATGCGTGCGACCGCTGTGCCCCAGAAGGACGGCTTTCACCTTGAGGCGACAAGAATAAAAAAGATAGCTGCCAGCACTCTATACATATGATTTTCAATATGAAAAACACTTGAAATCGAATATAGGCAAGCGCTAGCAGCTCACCTTTGAAGAGCATGCAAGACACGCAGCCAGGGCCATAGCATCTCAAAACCCATGCCCTCAAAGCCCTCCTCTTCCGAGCAGGGTTGGGTGGCGGCAGCGGTCGAGGCAACGCCAACAGCGGTCAGCCGCACACGCTGCAAAAGCCGCGCCTGGACTCGGAAAAACGGTTTTTTCCGCAGATTGGAACAGCCCGCCGAAGTCAGCATGGGCCGGTATGCGCCTGCATCAGGGCTGCACGTTTTTGGGAGTCATTCATGCAATTGAGGATCAAGCTTCCCCTGGTTTTCACGGCAGCGCTGCTGCTCTTGCTGACCGCCGCCCTGTTCGGCATCTGGAAGCTCCAGGCCGTGGCCCAGAACTACGAGCAGGTGCTGGACCGGAACATGGCCCTGGAGCGCAGGATTGGCGACACGCTCAACGCCTTCAAGACCCAGGCCCAGGAGTGGAAGAACGTGCTGCTGCGCGGCCATGATGCGCAGCAGCGCACGCGCTACTGGCAGGCTTTCGAGGCCCAGGAGGCCGCCGTGCACCGGCAGGCGACGGAGCTGGCCGCCCACCTGCCCGCAGGCGAGGCCCGGCAGAGCATGCAGGCCTTTGCCAAGGCCCACCAGGAGATGGGCCAGGCCTATCGCAAGGGCTTTGCGGCCTTCGAGGAATCGGGCTTCGACCCCACGACGGGCGACGCCGCCGTGCAGGGCATAGACCGCTCCTCGGTGCAGTTGCTCGATGCCTCGGCCGACATGGTCAAGCAGCTCAGCGAGCAGATGAGCGAGGCCGCCCAGCAGCAGGCGCAGCGCGCCCAGTGGCTGAGCCTGATCTCCATGCTGCTGGTGTTTGCCACGGGGCTGGCCGTGGCCATCGTCTTCAGCCGCTCCATTGCGCGCTCCCTGCAGCAGGCTGTCGATGTGGCGCAGGCCGTTGCCTCGGGCGACCTCACACGCGCCACACCGCATGCGGGGCGCGACGAGATGGGCCAGCTGTTCAATGCGCTGCATGCCATGCAGCAGTCGCTGGACGAGGTCGTGCGCCGCGTGCGCGGCAATGCCGAGGCCGTGGCCCATACCAGCGCCGAGATTGCCCAGGGCAATGGCGACCTCTCGCGCCGCACGGAATCCCAGGCCAGCGCCCTGGAGCAGACTGCGGCCTCGATGGAGCAGCTCGCCTCCACCGTCTCCATGAACTCGCAGAACGCCCAGCTGGCCAGCCGCGCCGCAGATGAAGCCCAGGGCATTGCCCAGCAAAGCGGCCAGGCCATGCAGGACATCGTGCAGACCATGCAGGGCATCAGCTCGGCCAGCCAGCAGATCGCCGACATCATCGGCGTCATCGACAGCATTGCGTTTCAGACCAACATCCTCGCGCTCAACGCGGCCGTGGAAGCCGCGCGCGCTGGCGAGCAGGGCCGGGGCTTTGCCGTGGTCGCCACCGAGGTGCGCGGCCTGGCCCAGCGCACGGCCGAATCGGCCAAGCAGATCAAGACCCTGATCTCCAACAGCGTGGAGCGCGTGGGCCAGGGCAGCCAGCTCATCAACCAGGCCGGGCATACGGCGCGGCAGATGGTCGAGTCCATCCTGCATGTCTCCACCCTGGTCAAGGACATCAGCACGGCCAGCATCGAGCAGAACGACGGCGTGCAGCAGGTCAGCCAGGCCGTGATGCAGATGGACCAGGCCGTGCAGCAGAACGCGGCCCTGGTCGAACAAAGCGCCGCTGCGGCCGAAGCGTTGAGCAACCAGTCCCAGGGTCTGGTGCAGACCGTGGCCGTCTTCCAGCTGCAGCCCGTGGCCGGGGACGCACGCGCCCAGCGCCTGCCGGCCATGAAAAAAGCACCTGGGCCAGGTGCTTTGCTGCTGGAGGAAATGGCGGTCTAGAGCGCGCTCGCGCGCTCAGAGCGTGTTCACGCTCTCAGCCTCGCATGGCGCTGAGCCGGGCCTCGCGCTGCTCCATGGTTTCCGAGCGCAGCGCATCGATGACCTGCTGGCGCGTGAGCGTGGACGGCTGGCTGGGCGCAGCCGCAGGATAGTTGCTCTCGAAGCGCGACAGGCCGCCATTGCGCATGGCCTCCACGGTCTCGGCCCTGACCTGTGCGCGCGTCTTGCTGCTCTGGAAGTGCTCGGGATAGACCTTGACGCCCGCCTCGTTGTTCGCGGGGTGCCAGTAGGTATCGGCGGCTGCAACCCCTGGCAGCGCCAGGCCTGCGGAGGCGGCAATGGCGGCGGCCATCAGGGTCACGGAGTTGGGGTGAATGCGTGCTTTCATATCTGCGTCCTTTCAAGACAGGAGGGGATTGGCCTCTTCCCGCCACCGGCCTGCAAGACCGGCGAGAAGATGGGTTCACTTTAGAAAGCCGTCCCCCACAGCAGGCCCACACCCGGGTGACATTGCCGTCATGAAGACAGGCTGCAGCGCCGGCCTGCAGATCGGCATCAAAAAAGCCACGGCACGGGCCGTGGCTGAAGCCGTCAAAGGCCGGGCTGTCCTGGGCAGAAGGTTCGCGGCATCACCCAGGGGCCGAGATCGCCGCCAGAGCCGCAGCTATGGCGAGCATGGGCAATGCAGCCTGGCAAAGATCTCCGGGCGCCTGCTCCAACGAGCCTCCAAGCCCTAGACCTGTACCTGGCTCTGGCTCTGGCCTGCGCTGCCTGGCGACTGCAGGGACTGGCTCTTGCGATGCACCAGGCGGTAGAGCAAGGGCAGGACCAGCAGGGTCAGCAAGGTGGAGGACAGAATGCCGCCGATCACCACCGTGGCCAGAGGGCGCTGCACTTCGGCGCCCGTGCCCGTGGCAATGGCCATGGGCACAAAGCCCAGCGATGCGACCAGGGCCGTCATCAGCACGGGGCGCAGCCGCGTGAGCGCACCTTCGGTCACGGCCCGCTCCAGGCCCTGCCCCTGCTCGCGCAGCGAGCGTATATGCGCAATCATGACCAGGCCGTTGAGCACGGCCACCCCGGACAGCGCGATGAAGCCCACGGCAGCAGAAATGGACAGCGGAATGTCGCGCAGCCACAGCGCCAGAATGCCGCCCGTGAGCGCGAACGGTATGCCCGTGAAGACGATGAGCCCGTCGCGCACATTGCCGAACATCGCGAACAGCAGCACGAACACCAGCAGCAAGGCCACGGGCACCACGACCTGCAGGCGCTGGCGTGCGGACTCCAGGTTCTCGAAGGTGCCGCCCCAGCGCGTCCAGTAGCCAGCAGGCAGGGCCAGGGATTCCAGGCTCTGCGCGGCCTGGGCCACGAAGCTGCCGATGTCGCGGCCGCGCACATTGGCGCTGACCACGATGCGGCGCTTGCCGTCCTCGCGGCTGATCTGGTTGGGGCCCGGCGCTATCTCGAAGCTGGCCAGGGCCGACAGCGGCACAAAGCCCAGACGCCCGTCGCTGCCGCGCGGCAAGGCTATGGGCAGCCGGCCCAGAGCCTGCATGTCGTTGCGCAGCTCCTCGGGCAGACGCACCTGGATGTCGAAGCGCTTGTCGCCCTCGAACACCGTGCCCGCCTCGCGGCCGCCCAGCGCCGTGCTCACCGCGTCCTGCACATCGCCCATGTTCAGACCGTAGCGCGAAGCCGTCTCGCGGCTGATGTTCACGGTCAGCATGGGCAGGCCGGTGGTCTGCTCGACCTTGACCTCGGAGGCGCCGGGAATCTGCTGCAGCATGCCTGCGAGCTTTTGCGCGCTTTTTTCGAGCACCTCCATGTCGTCACCGAAGATCTTCACAGCCACATCGCTGCGCACGCCCGAGATCAGCTCGTTGAAGCGCAGCTGTATCGGCTGGGAGAACTCGTAGTTGTTGCCGGGAATCGCCTCCACGCTTTCCTGCACCGCAGCCAGCAGGTCATCGCGCGAGCGCTTCGGGTCAGGCCATTGATCGCGCGGCTTGAGCATGATGTAGCCGTCCGAGATATTCGGCGGCATGGGGTCGGAGGCAATTTCGGCCGTGCCCGTGCGAGCGAACACGCGCTCGATCTCGGAGAACTCGTCCTTGAGCTTTTTCTCCATCTGCATCTGCATTTCCAGCGACTGCGTGAGGCTGGTGCCGGGAATGCGCAGCGCCTGTATGGCGAAGTCGCCCTCGTTGAGATTGGGCGCGAACTCGCTGCCCATGCGCGTGGCCAGCAGCAGCGAGAGCACCACGGCCACACCCGCAGCCGTGAGCACCACGGCCGGCATGTGCATGACACGCAGCAGCACCGGCTCGTAGATGCGGCGCGCCCAGCCCATGATGCGGTTTTCCTTCTCGGCCACCTTGTCGCCCATGAACAGCGCAATCGCGGCCGGGATGAAGGTCAGCGACAGCAGCATGGCGCCGGCCAGGGCCAGGACCACGGTAAAGGCCATGGGGTGGAACATCTTGCCCTCCACGCCCGTGAGCGCAAAGATGGGCAGATAGACCACCATGATGATGAGCTGGCCGAACAGCAGCGGCCGGCGCGCCTCCTGGGCTGCGGCAAAGACCTCGTGCAGGCGCTCGCTGCGCGTGAGCGGCCGTCCCCGCCCCTGCTGGGCATGGGCCAGGCGGCGCACGCAGTTCTCCACGATGACCACGGCACCGTCGATGATGATGCCGAAGTCCAGCGCGCCCAGGCTCATGAGGTTGGCGCTGACCTTGTAATGCACCATGCCCGTGAAGGTGAACAGCATGGACAGCGGGATGATGAGCGCCGTGATCAGCGCCGCGCGCAGATTGCCCAGGAACAGGAACAGGATCACCACGACCAGGGTTGCGCCCTCGATGAGGTTCTTCTTCACCGTGGCAATCGCCTTGTCCACGAGATTGGTTCTGTCGTAGACCGTGACGGCCTTCACGCCCTGGGGCAGGTTGCGGTTGATCTCGCGCATGCGTGCATCCACGGCCTGGGAGACCGTGCGGCTGTTCTCGCCGATGAGCATGAAGACCGTGCCCAGCACGACCTCGCGGCCGTTGTCCGTGGCCGCGCCTGTGCGCAGTTCGCGCCCCAGGCCGACCTCGGCCAGGTCGCGTATGCGTATGGGCTGGCCCTGGGCCGAACCCACGATGACTTCGCGGATGTCGGCAATGCCGCCCACCTGGCCCGGCGCGCGTATCAGGTACTGCTCGCCCTGGCGCTCGATATAGCCTGCGCCCACGTTGGCGTTGTTGCGCGCCAGCGCGTTCACGATGTCGGCCAGCGCGAAGCCGTAGGCCGCGAGCTTTTCGGGGCTGGGCGCAACCAGGTATTCCTTGGCGTAGCCGCCGATGGAGTTGATCTCCGTGACGCCGGCCACATTGCGCAGCTGGGGCTTGATCACCCAGTCCTGGATCTCGCGCAGATCCATGGGCGTATAGGGCGAGCCATCGGGCTTTGTCGCGCCCTCGTCGGCCTCCACGGTCCACAGATAGATCTCGCCCAACCCCGTGGAAATCGGGCCCAGCGTGGGCGTGATGCCCGCAGGCAGGCTGTCGCGCGCCTGCTGGATGCGCTCGCCCACGAGCTGGCGCGCAAAGTAGATGTCGGTGCCGTCCTCGAACACCACGGTGACCTGGGACAAGCCGTAGCGCGACAGCGAACGCGTCTGCTCCAGGCGGGGCAGGCCGGCCATCACGGTCTCTATGGGATAGGTGATGCGCTGCTCGGTCTCCAGCGGCGAATAGCCATTGGCCTGGGTGTTGATCTGCACCTGCACATTCGTGATGTCGGGCACGGCATCGATGGGCAGGCGCTGGTAGTTGTAGATGCCGAGCCCGGCCAGCGCCAGCGTGGCCAGCAGCACCAGCCAGCGCTGCTCTACGGCGAATCGAATGATGCGTTCGAACATGAGCTCTCCGATCAGTGCGTGTGCTCGGCCGAGGCCTTGCCCAGTTCGGCCTTGAGCACGAAGCTGCCCTTGGCCACATAGGATTGGCCGCTGTCCAGGCCTTCAAGAATTTCGGTGTGGATGCCGTCCGTGCGGCCCGGGCGCACGCTCTGGGCGCGAAAGCCCTGCCCGACCGGCACGAAGACCACGGCCTGCTGCCCCTCCAGCCTTTGCACGGCCTCGCTGGCCACGGCCAGAGGCACTTGCTGCGAAGAGGCCGTGAGCTCCACGTTCACGAACAGGCCCGGGCGCCACAGGCCCTGGGGATTGGCCAGGGTGATGCGCGCCGGCGCCGTGCGCGTCTCCTGACCTATGAGTGCGCCCACATAGGCAATCTCGCCCTGGGCCGAGGAATCGAAGGCCGTGGCGCGCACGGTGGCCTTTTCGCCCACGCGCACCGCAGGCAGGTCGGATGCAGCCACGCGCATCTCGGCCCAGACCGTGCTCAGGTCGGAGATCGTGAACACCTGGGTGGCTTCCTGCACCGATTCGCCCACGGCCAGATGCTTTTCCACGACCACGCCATCGAACGGCGCACGCAGCTCGAAGCGGTTGAGCCCGCCGCCAGCGCCGGCACCCGCCCCCGTGGCCGCAAGCTTTTGCCGCGCGTTGGAGACCGCGATCTCGGCCTCGCCCATGGCCTGGCGGGCCTGCAGATAGTCCTGCTCGGCCGAGACCTTTTCTTCCCACAGCTGCTTTTCGCGCGCAAAGGTGGTGCGCGCCAGCTCCAGGCGCTTTTGCGCTGCCAGCAGCTCGCTGCGCTGCTCGGACACGGCCACGCTGCTGAGCACGGCCAGCAACTGGCCTTTTTTCACGCTCTGCCCGAGGTTGGCGGACACGCTCTCGGCCACGCCGACCACACGCGGAACCACATGGGCCGTGCGGTCTTCGTTGAAACGGATCTCGCCGGGCAACTGAAGCATGCTGTTCACCGTGGCCGCCTGCGCCTGGGCCAGCTCCACTCCGGCCGAGCGCGCACGCTCGGCGCTCAAGCGCACCAGGCCCTCGTCATCGTCGTCATGCGCGCCTGCGCTGGCGGCCTGGCCGGGCTTTTCATCACCATGGTGCTCGCCATCCGCATGGCCGTCCGCATGCGCATGGGTGCCGGCAGCCGCGCTGCCGTGGTGCTCCTCGTCCGCATGGCCTGCGGCATGCGTGTGAGCTGGGCTTTCCTGGGCACGGGCATCGGGGCCGCCACTGCGCAGAATCAAGATGGCAGCCACGGCACCCAGGGCCAGAATGGCGGCGACGGCCAGGCGGGTGCGGCGCACGGGCGACGAAGAAGAGTTGTTGCTTTGCATGGTCAAAGGCGGTGAATGAGCGAAGAGATGCGCCGAGGCCGGATTAATCGGCCAGGGAGCCCAGAAGACGATGGATATCGGCGGCCGCGCGGTGCGTGGCCTGCAGCTGGTCCAGATACTGGCCGCGCGCGGCCGACAGGGTGCGCTGCGCGTCCAGCACCTCCAGGTAGCTGAACTTGCCCAGCGCAAAGCCCTTGGTCGCCAGGCCATAGGCCATCTCGGCCGAAGGCAGGACCTCGCTCTTGAGCTGCACGGCCTGCTCGCGGCTGGTCTGCAATTGCTCGCGCGCCTCGAAGAGCCGGGTCTGTAGTTGCATGCGCGCGGTCTGCAGGTCCTGCTCGGCCTTGTCGGCCAGGCGCAGCGCCTGGATCTGGTTGCCACGGTTGCTGTCCAGAATGGGCAGGGGAACGGAGATGCCGAACACCAGCTGGTTCTGGCCCTGGCCGTTGTCGCGCGCACGTTTGACCCCCAGGCTCAGCGTGGGGTCGGGCAGGCGCCTGGCGCGCTCCAGGTCGGCTGCCGCACGGCTTTGCTCCAGGCTCTCGCGCGCCTGCAAGACCGCAGGTGCCTCCTGCATGCGCTGCTGCAGATCCGCAAGCGCAGGCACGGCCGGCAAGGCATCGACGGCACCATCTGCCGCGCCGAAAGCCGGGTTCACCTCGCCCCACAGCAGCTGGATTCTCTGGCGCGCCATGCGTTGCTCCGAGCGGGCCTGGGCCAGCTCCAGCTGGGCACCGGACTCGGCCACGCGCGCCTTGGTTTCCTCCAGCGGCGCCACCTTGCCCGCAGCCACGCGCTTGGCCGCGGCCTCGCGTGCGCTGCGCGCAATATCCAGCGTCTGTCCGGCAAGCTGCACGCGCTCCTGAGCCACCAGCAGCCCGAAGAAGGCCGAAATCACATCGGCCCGCAGCCCGGCCTGCACCTCCGCCAGCTCGGCCCGCGCCCGGGCCAGACCGCGCTCGGCCATGCGCATGCGGGCCTCGCGCTTGCCGCCTGTTTCAATCGTCTGGCTCCACTGCAGTGTGGATGAGCGCGCATCGCGCCGCGTGTCCTCCTGGGAGTAGGCAAGCTCGGGATTGGGCCTGGCCCCGCTTTGCAGCAGCGCGCCCTCGCTCGCGGCCAGCGCCTGGCGCGCGGCGCCGAGGCCGGGGTTGCTCTCCATGGCCAGGGCCATGGCGCGCTCCAGCGTCAGAGGCGGCGCTTCATGCGCCAGCTCAGCGACGCGCGCATCCTGCGGCCCTGCCAAGGCCTCGGCCAGCACCGGCCCAGTCCAGACTGCAAGTGCCAGGCCAATCGCACAGAAATGCCTGGCACTGACACCAGACGCGGGCACCCGCGCTACGGATAAAAACAACGGGCAAGAACCCATGACATCACTCCCGGTCTGTGCTGCCGCCCGCACCCACGGTTCAGCGCTTGAGAAAAGCCTGGCTGCACAGCCCTTGGCCCCTGGACTGCCCGACTCTAGAAACCTCGCCTCGACCGCTTGTTGACGCCAAGATGACAAATTTGTCATCTGCTTTCTGCGCTCTCTTGGCCGAAAATGGCCGCATGAAACTGCTGGTCGTTGAAGACGAGATCAAGCTGGCCGACTATTTGCGCAAGGGCCTGACCGAGGAAGGTTTTGTGGTCGATGTCGCGCATGACGGCATCGATGGACTGCACCTGGCTTGCGAGCTCAACTACGACCTCATCGTGCTCGACGGCATGCTGCCCGGCATCGACGGCCTGGCCGTGCTCGCGGCGCTACGCCAGTCCAGGCAGACGCCGGTGCTCATGCTCACGGCGCGCGGCCAGGTCGAGGACCGGGTCAAGGGCCTGCTGGGCGGCGCCGACGACTACCTGGTCAAGCCGTTTGCGTTCTCCGAGCTCGTGGCCCGCATCCATGTGCTGCTGCGCCGGGGCGGCCCGGCCCAGCCCGCACCCGAAGCCACCACCTTGCGCATGGCCGATCTGGAGCTGGATCTGATACGCCGCCGCGCCACGCGCTCAGGCCAGCGCCTGGACCTCACGGCCAAGGAGTTCAACCTGCTGAGCCTGCTGCTGCGTCGCCAGGGGGAGGTGCTTTCGCGCACCGAGCTCGCCTCCCAGGTCTGGGACATGAATTTCGACAGCGAGACCAATGTGGTCGAGGTCGCCGTGCGGCGCCTGCGCCTCAAGCTCGACCAGCCTTTCGCCCAGCCCTTGCTGCACACCGTGCGCGGCATGGGCTATGTGCTGGAATCGCGCCCAGCGTGAGCCGCATGGAACCGCGCCCTACGCCCGTACGCCACCTGGGCCGGCGCCTGTCGCGCTGGCTGGCCTTGCAGACCATGCTGGGCCTGGGCCTGGTGTGTGCCGTGGTCTATCTGGTGCTGTCGCTGACGCTCGATCAGCGCCAGCAGGAAACACTCAACCACAAGCAGCAGACCGTCGAGCATTTGCTGGCCGAGGGCAATGCAATCCACGAGGCCTCGGCCCTGGTCCATCTGCTCGACGATTTCCTGACCGGCCATGACGAGTTGTCGCTGCGCATTCTCGATGCCCGGGGCCAGTTGCTCTACGAGCGCCTGCAGCCGCGCTTTCAGAGAGCGCGCGCACTCAGGCGCGAGTTTCCCGTGCTGCTGCCCGGCAGCCCGCAAACCGCCAGGGCCGAGCTGCTGCTGGACCGCAGCGCCGATGACGAGCTGCTCACCCACCTGGCCTGGACCCTGGGCCTGGCCGCCGTCATCGGCTCGCTGCTGGTCTCGGTGGCCGGCATCTGGCTGGTGCGCCTGGGACTCGCGCCGCTGCATTCGCTGGTCGAGCAAACGCGTGCGCTCTCGGCCCGCGATCTGCAGCGCCGGCTGGACGACAGCGGCCAGCCCCAGGAGCTGCGCCCGCTGATCGCCCAGTTCAACGATCTGCTCGAACGCCTGGCCGTGGCCTACAAGCAGATGGAGTCCTTCAACGCCGACGTGGCCCACGAGCTCAACACCCCGCTGACCACCTTGATCAGCAGTTGCGAGCTGGCCTTGCGCAAGCCGCGCAGCGCGGTCGAGCTGCGCGAGATCCTGTCCTCCAACCTCGAAGACCTGCAGCGCATGGCAGCGATCGTGGCCGACATGCTGTTCCTGTCCCATGCGGACCAGGGCCGCAGCGCGCGCCTGGCGCTGCAGCCCAGCCTGGCCGAGCTGGTGCGCGAGGTGCTCGACTACCACGAGGCCGCCTTGCAGGAGGCCGGCGTACTGGCCACCATCCAGGGCGATGCCTCGGCTCAGGTCGATGCCCGGCTGCTGCGCCGCGCGCTCTCCAACCTGCTGGGCAATGCCACGCGCTATGCGCGGCCGGGCTCGACCATCGTGGTGAGCATGGAGCTCATGCCGGCCTGCGCGGGCCACGGCTCACTGGTGCGACTCACGGTGGCCAACCAGGGCCCGCCCATAGACCCCAGCCACCTGCCACGGCTGTTCGACCGCTTCTACCGCGCCGATGCCGCACGCAGCCAGGCCGACCGCAACCACGGCCTGGGCCTGGCCATCGTGGCCGCGATTGCACGCATGCATGGCGGCCACTGCCTTGCAGACTCCGATGGCGGCACGACACGCATCGGCCTTGAGCTGCCCGTGGCACCGCAGGCCGGCAAGGCCTAAGAACGTGTTTACGATCTCTACGCTGCCGCGTTGGAGCGCAATCGGGATGAGTTC
>NZ_AUCQ01000030.1 GCF_000429845.1 Comamonas composti DSM 21721 | reverse complement strand
GTGCAAGCTGCGCCCCATCGCTTTGAACTCATCCCGATTGCGCTCCAACGCGGCAGCGTAGAGATCGTAAACACGTTCTTAGGAAAGCGGCGGCGTACTTCGCGCAGGACACGCTGCGAGGTACGCCTGGATTGAGCAAATGAAGCACCGTTACCCCGTGCGCCTGTCATACTCGCCCACAGAAAGCTTGTGGGGCCGGCTGAAAACGGCCTGCGTGCATGGGCAGAAGTTTGCAACCCGAGAGCAGGCCAGGAAGGCGGTGATGGACTGGATGGCCTTCTACAATCACCGCAGGCTGCATTTGGCGCTGGGCTATCTCAGTCCTATGCAGTACGAGCAACGCTGGTACGAGGCACAGCGTAAAAAGGCCGCGTAGATCATGGGCTAAGAGCTACACAAAACAGGGGCAAGATCACCTTGGCTCGAATGAGGAGATGGCGTCGGCAGGCAGAGGTGCGAGATAGACCTTCCACCGCAAGGCAAGCCGTTGCACGAACATCGGAAATGCGTAGAACACCGATCCAACCAGGATCAGCAGAGCGCAGGCTAAGGCAAGCACGGCAAATCCGCCAGCAAATGGACTAAGCCAAGACATGGCATGGATGTGCTGGGAAAGAAAAATTGCACCATGACTCAAAAAACCCAATGCGCACACCACTGCGATCACTTGGAGCGCGGTGGCTTCGGCGAAGAGCGATTGCTTGAGACGTGGTTTCACGCGATGTGCTGTAAGCGGTTATGAATGACAGCACGGTATTCCCGGATCGACTGGGCGTCAAGTGCTACGTTCTCTTGACCAGCGCCAGCGTGTTCACAATAGCAAAGAGCTTTGGGACAAATTTGGGACAACGGCGGGACAAATTTACTCTTTATCGGTATGAATGATGATTCAAAGCAAAAAGCCCAAGTGGTTGATCCATTTGGGCTTTTCCCGTTTTTGTCTGGTCGGGGTGAGAGGATTCGAACCTCCGGCCTCTACGTCCCGAACGTAGCGCTCTACCAGGCTAAGCTACACCCCGTGTCTTGATTGGATGATGCTTCCTGATGATTCAGGTGCGTCGCTCCAAAAGCTCGGAGGCTAATTGTAGCAAACTTGCAGTGTGTGAATTTTCCGGAAGCATGTCCAGCGCGGAAATGGCGCGCAGGGCTTCGTTGTGTGCGGCTTGGCGTGCAATATCCAGTGCGCCTGTGCTGCGCACAATGCTCACAACGGTACTCAACTGTTCGGTCGAACCTTGCTCTATGGCGTTGCGGATGATGGCTGCCTGCTCAGGGGTGCCGCGCTGCATGGCTGAAATCAGCGGCAGAGTGCATTTGCCTTCGCGCAGGTCGTCGCCCAGGTTTTTGCCCATTTCCTGGGCTTCGCCGGCATAGTCGAGCACGTCATCAATGATCTGGAATGCTGTGCCCAGTGCCTGACCGTAGGTGGCGCACGCCTGCTCGACTTTGATCGAAGCGTTGGCGAGAACCGCGCCGAGTTGTGCGCTGGCCTCGAACAGTTGGGCTGTTTTGGAGCGGATCACGTGCAGATAGCCATCTTCGCTGAGTGAGGCATCGTGCGTGTTGATCAGTTGCTGTACTTCGCCCTCTGCGATCACGTTGGTTGCGTCCGAGAGGATTTGCAAAACGCGCATGTTGCCCACTTCCACCATCATTTGGAAGGAGCGGGTATGCAGAAAGTCGCCAACGAGTACGCTTGCGGGGTTGCCAAAGGTTTCATTGGCGGTGGGGCGGCCGCGGCGTAGCGTTGACTCGTCCACCACGTCATCGTGCAGCAAAGTGGCTGTGTGGATGAGCTCAACCACGGCGGCCAGGATGTGCTTGTCATGTCCTTTGTGGCCAAGGGCAGAGCAGATCATGAGCAGCAAAGCTGGACGCAGGCGCTTGCCCCCGGCCGCGATGATGTACTGAGAGATCTGTGCGATCAGCGGGACGCTGGTGGTCAATCTCTGGGCAATGACATGATCCACTTCGCGCATATCATCAGCGATGAGGGCAAGCGGGTTGGAGAGGGGAGTAGCTGTTGTCAAGATTCTATGGGCCGCCAAGTGGATTGGCGATTATAGGAAAGGGCTGCTGGGCGCGGTGCCGGGTCACGGGGTGGTGGCGTGAGCTGGTACAGGGTTTGGGGTATTTCAGTGATGCGTGCTAGAATGGAGGGCTTCTGTGAAAATTCGTTCACAGGGCTCTCAAATTCAAGAGGTTTACATGTACGCAGTCATAAAAACCGGCGGCAAGCAGTATCGCGTTGCAGCCGGCGAAAAGATCAAGGTAGAACAGATTGCTGCGGACGTAGGCCAGGAAGTGGTGATCGACCAGGTTTTGGCAGTCGGCAACGGCGCTGAAATCAAGGTGGGCACGCCCCTGGTGTCCGGTGCAACAGTGAAGGCAACCGTTGTTGCCCACGGCAAGCACGACAAAGTGCACATCTTCAAGATGCGCCGTCGTAAGCACTATCAAAAACGCCAAGGCCATCGTCAACAGTTCACCGAACTGGAAATCGTGGCAATTGCTGCTTAATAGGAGCTAGTCATGGCACAGAAAAAAGGCGGCGGCTCTACGCGAAACGGGCGCGATTCCAAGCCCAAAATGCTCGGTGTGAAGGCTTTTGGCGGTGAACTGATCACGGCTGGGTCGATCATCGTTCGCCAGCGCGGCACCAAGTTCCACCCCGGTGAGAACGTGGGCGTTGGCAAGGATCACACGCTGTATGCTCTGGTTGACGGCCATGTGTCGTTCGCTGTCAAGGGTGCGTTGTCCAAGCAAACCGTTAATGTGACTGCGGCCTAAGGCCTGTCATTGCGACGTTCCAAAGCCCCGCCCGGTCGGGGCTTTGTCGTTTCCAGTTGTGGCCTTGTGAGCGCCAACACGTTCTGAGGCCTCTGGTGCGCTGAGATTTTGTAAACTAGCACGGCTTACGTAAATCCGGCGGAGGCAAGCAGCCAGCCCAATGGCCATGCCTCATGCATTTTTGTTTGCGTAAGTCTAACTAGATGTCTCATGAAGTTCGTTGACGAAGCTTTTATAGACATTGCCGCCGGCGATGGCGGCAATGGCTGTGTGTCATTCCGGCACGAAAAATACAAGGAATTCGGTGGTCCCGACGGGGGCGACGGTGGCCGGGGTGGTCATGTGTTCGCTGTGGCCGATGTCAACCTCAACACCTTGATCGACTATCGCTACTCGCGTCGTCACGATGCCAAGCGTGGCGAACATGGCAAGGGTTCGGACATGTTCGGCGCTGCGGGCGATGACATCACGCTGCGCATGCCCGTCGGCACGATCATCAGTGATGCCGAGACTGGTGAAGTCCTGCATGAGCTGCTGACTCCGGGCGAGGTGATCACCATTGCCAAGGGGGGGGACGGCGGTTACGGCAATCTGCGCTTCAAGAGCGCGATCAACCGCGCCCCTCGCCAGAAAACACCGGGCTGGCCCGGCGAGCGCAAAAACCTTAAGCTTGAGCTCAAGGTGCTGGCTGATGTGGGGCTTTTGGGTATGCCCAATGCGGGCAAGTCCACGTTTATTGCGGCCGTCTCGAATGCCCGGCCCAAGATTGCCGACTACCCTTTCACCACGCTGCATCCCAATCTGGGCGTGGTCCGCGTTGGCCCTGAGCAAAGCTTTGTGGTCGCCGACATCCCAGGTCTTATCGAAGGAGCGTCCGAAGGCGCGGGTCTGGGCCACCAGTTTCTGCGCCATTTGCAGCGCACTCGTCTGCTGTTGCATGTGGTGGACATGGCACCTTTCGATGAGGCTGTAGACCCTGTTGCCCAGGCCAAGGCCATTGTTGGCGAGCTGCAGAAATATGATGCGCAGCTTTACGAGAAGCCGCGCTGGCTGGTTCTCAACAAGCTGGACATGGTGCCTGCCGAGGAGCGCGCTGCGCGCGTCAAGGACTTCGTCAAGCGCTTCAAGTGGAAGGGCCCGGTATTCGAGATCTCGGCGCTCACGCGCGAGGGCTGCGAGCCGTTGATCCGCTCCATCTACCAGCATGTGAAGACGCAGCAGCAGATCGAGGCCGGACCTCAAGAGGTGGACCCGCGCTTTGTGGACCTGGGCGATGGTCCAGATCCCACGGATCCGCGCTTTGCACGCGGCGACTTCGAATAATCTCATTTACTGCTCTGATAAAGATAGCTTCAAGCATCCGCTGGTTGGGCGCTTGAAGCCTAAAAATCGATTAATCCATGTCTTCCAACTTGTTGCGTGATGCTCATCGCATCGTGGTCAAGGTCGGCTCCAGCCTGGTGACCAATGAGGGGCGAGGCCTGGACGAGGCTGCCATCGAGGAGTGGAGTCGTCAGCTGGCGGCCCTGGTACGCGGCGATGCCGGGCCTAAGCGCGAAGTCATCATGGTCTCCAGCGGCGCCGTGGCCGAGGGCATGAAGCGCCTCGGCTGGGCTGTGCGCCCCAAGGAAATCCACAAGCAGCAGGCCGCAGCGGCCGTGGGACAAATGGGCTTGGTGCAAATGTACGAGACCAAGCTCAGCGAACAAGGCATGGGCAGCGCACAGGTGCTGCTCACCCACGCCGATCTTGCCGACCGCGAGCGCTATCTGAATGCGCGCACCACCTTGCTGACTTTGCTGCAGCTTGGAATCGTGCCCGTGATCAACGAGAACGACACCGTGGTCAACGACGAAATCAAGTTCGGCGACAACGACACCCTGGGTGCGCTGGTGGCGAATCTGATCGAAGCCGATGCCTTGATCATTCTTACCGATCAGAAGGGCTTGTACAGCGCCGATCCGCGCAAGAACCCAGAGGCGCGCTTCATCGATGTGGCCGAGGCCGGCAACCCCGAGCTGGAGGTGATGGCCGGCGGTGCGGGCTCTTCCATAGGCAAGGGCGGCATGATCACCAAGATACTCGCGGCCAAGCGTGCTGCGGGTTCGGGCGCGTCCACCGTGATCGCCTGGGGACGTGAGAAAGACGTGCTGGTGCGGCTTGCCGCAGGCGAGTCGATTGGTACGCTGCTTGTGGCCCAGACGCACAAGAAACAGGCGCGCAAGCAATGGATTGCCGACCACCTTCAATTGCGCGGCTCGGTCTGCGTGGACGATGGTGCGGTGAGCAAGCTCAAGGATGAGGGAAAGAGCCTGTTGCCCATAGGCATGGTCGGTGTCGAGGGCGAGTTTGCGCGTGGCGATGTGATTGCGGTGCGCGATGCGAAGGGCAGGGAAGTGGCGCGTGGCCTGGCCAATTATGCGAGCGCCGAAGCCCGGCTGCTGTGCCGTCGGGGCTCGGCCGAGATTGAGCGCCTGCTTGGCTATTCGGCAGGGCCGGAGATGGTGCACAGGGACAATATGCTGGTGGCCGGACACTGAAGCTGGCACCTTCCTCAAATGAAAAAGCCGCTGTGATCAGCGGCTTTTTGCATGGTACGAGCACCTGGTTCGGGTTCAGGCCTGGCCGGATTGAGGATCCGGGTCGAAGCTTGCGCCGGGCGGAAGCTCCATGCCCGGGTTGCTGCGAAAGCTGCCCGTGCGCGAAGGATGCATGGCCGGCGTGTGATGCTGGGGGGGCAAAGCCGTGTCAAGCTCGCGTGGGCGCATGCCGCTGCGTAGATAGCGGTTGCGGTGCTGTTCGCCGCGTGGCAGAAAGCGCGAGAGCTCGGTGAGTGCCATTTCATAGACGCCGCGCTTGAACTCCACGACCACGTCGAGTGGAACCCAGTAGTCGTTCCAGCGCCAGGCATCGAACTCGGGGTGATCTGTGGCGCGCAGATTCAGGTCCCAGTCGTGACCTACAAGCTGCAGCAGATACCAGATCTGCTTTTGGCCTTTATAGTGTCCGCGCGCATCGCGGCGGATATACCGGTCCGGCACCTCATAGCGCAACCAGTCCCGGGTGCGGGCTACCACGCGAACGTGGTTGGGCTTTAGCCCCACTTCCTCGTGCAGCTCTCTGAACATGGCTTGTTCAGGGCTTTCGCCTCGATCAATGCCGCCTTGCGGGAACTGCCAGCTGTGGGTGCGAATGCGCTTGCCCCAGAACACCTGGTTTTTGTGGTTGAGCAAGATGATGCCGACGTTCGGGCGAAATCCGTCCCGGTCAAGCATAATCGAACCCCAATTTTTTAAATTGCATCCATTATGCACGGTGCCTTGCTGGCAGCAAGCACTGCCCTGCCTGATTGCCGCCAAGTTCGAGTTCCATGAAAGCCTCCCAATTTTTCATCTCCACCTTCAAGGAAGCTCCGGCCGATGCCGAAGTGACCAGCCACAAGCTGATGATGCGCGCCGGCATGATCAAGCGTCTGGGTGCAGGCGTCTACAACTACATGCCCATGGGACTGCGCGTGATCCGCAAGGTCGAGGCCATTGTGCGTGAGGAAATGAACCGAGCGGGTGCCGTGGAGGTCACCATGCCCGTGGTCCAGCCCGCCGAGCTGTGGCAGGAGACGGGCCGCTTCGAGAGCATGGGGCCCGAGCTGCTGCGCATCAAGGACCGCCATGGCCGCGACTTCGTGATCCAGCCGACCAGCGAGGAGGTGGTCACCGATATCGCGCGCCAGGAGATCAAGAGCTACAAGCAGCTGCCCAAGAATCTCTACCAGATCCAGACCAAGTTCCGCGATGAGCGCCGTCCGCGTTTCGGCCTGATGCGCGGGCGTGAGTTCATCATGAAGGATGCCTACTCCTTCGACAAGGACAGGGAGTCCGCTCAGATCAGCTACCAGGCCATGCGCGAGGCCTACAAGCGCATCTTCGACCGCTTCGGCCTGCAGTACCGTGCCGTGCGCGCAGACAGCGGTGCGATCGGTGGCGATCTGAGCGAGGAGTTCCAGGTGATTGCCGCCACGGGCGAAGACGCCATCGTCTACTGCCCGGGCAGCGACTATGCGGCGAATATCGAAAAGGCCGAGGCCCTGGCACCCGCCGGCCCGCGCCCCGCGGCCACCAAGCCCATGGAAAAGATTGCGACGCCCGGCCGCAGTACCTGCGAGGCCGTGGCCGAGCAACTGGGCCTGCTGTTGTCCCAGACCGTGAAGTCCCTGGTGCTGGCCACCGATGTGCTCGATGACAAGGGCGAGCTGCTCAAGAGCCAGATCTGGCTGCTGCTGCTGCGCGGCGACCATGAGATGAACGAGATCAAGGTCGGCAAGGTACCGGGGCTGGACGCGGGCTTTCGCTTTGCGACCGAGGCCGAGATCGAGGCTCACTTTGGCTGCAAGCCCGGCTACCTGGGCCCTGTTGCGCTCAAGCAGGCTGTGCGCCTGGTGGTGGACCGCGAAGTCGCGGTCATGGCCGACTGGGTGTGCGGCGCCAACGAGGAAGGTTTTCACCTCACCGGCGTGAACTTCGGCCGTGACCTGGGCGAGCCCGATCTCGTGGCCGACCTGCGCAACGTGGTCGCTGGCGACAAGTCGCCCGACGGCGCGGGCGAGCTGGCCATAGAGCGCGGCATAGAGATCGGCCATGTGTTCTATCTGGGCACCAAGTATTCCGAGCCCATGAACGCCAGCTTTCTTGCCGAGAACGGCAAGCCTGCGCTGTTCGAGATGGGCTGCTACGGCATTGGCGTGACGCGCCTGCCGGCTGCGGCCATCGAGCAAAACCATGACGAGCGCGGCATCATCTGGCCCGATGCGATTGCGCCGTTCACGGTGGTCATCTGCCCCATAGGCATGGACCGCAGCGAGCTTGTCAGGACCGAGGCCGAAAAGCTGCATGCCGAATTGCTGGCGCTGGGCGTGGACGTGATTCTTGACGACCGCGGCGAGCGCCCCGGCGCCATGTTTGCCGACTGGGAGCTGATCGGTGTGCCGCACCGCGTGGTGCTCGGCGAGCGCGGCCTCAAGGAAGGCCAGCTCGAATACCAGCACCGCCGCGAGACCGAGGCCAGCAAGCTGGCCCTGGGCGATGTGCTGGCCCATCTCAAGGAGCGCCTGGGTCTGTAAGTCATGCGGTTGAAAAGGCGCAGTTTATTGGGTGCAGTCCCGGCGGCTTTGGCGTGTGCGGCTCCGGCGTGGCTGCCGGGCGCGGCCTGGGCCGGCGGCCAGCTTGAAGAGCCCTTGATGGACTCGGTGCGCACGGCGTTGAGCGCGGCCGTGATCGGCCAGGCCCCACCCGAGCTTGAATTTGCCAGCACCGAGGCGCGCATGGAGTATTTGCGCTGGCTGGCCGCCCACAGCGGCAAGCTGCGCTCGCGCAAGCCCGACCAGGCCACGCGCCAGGAGTTTTTGCAGACGGTCTGGTACGAATCCCGGCGCGCAGGGCTGGATGTCTCGCTGGTGCTGGGTCTGGTCCAGGTCGAGAGCGCCTTCCGCAAATACGCCATCTCCAGCGTGGGCGCACGTGGCTACATGCAGATCATGCCGTTCTGGATGCGGCTGATCGGCGATGGCGACGTGGGCAAACTGTTCCACATGCAGACCAATCTGCGCTTTGGCTGCGTGATCCTGCGCCACTACCTGGACCGCGAAAAGGGCGATATGTACATGGCCCTGGGCCGCTACAACGGCAGCCGCGGCAAGCCCCAGTACCCGAATGCGGTGTTTGCTGCGCAGAAAAGGTGGATATAGCCCCCTGAGTCGCCTGCGGCGCCTATCCCCCGAGGGGGACGATGACTTGGCTGCGGGGCGGCCCTTGCTCGCCATCCCTGGGCTGGGCCGCGCCGGCTTTCTGCGCTGCGCCCCTGGCTTTACTCCCTCGCCCCTTTGGCGCATGCGGAAACAAGGGGTGGGGAGAGGGGCTGCCAGCCAAACCCGGAGCTGGATTTGGCCCTTGATACTACAAAAGAGTAGCTGCTACCGCTTGCTGTACATGGGTTTTAGATGGTTTTTTATCTGAAACCCAGACGTGGCAAGCGCTAGCCGCTACTCAATTGTTCTTTGCTAGGCTGCGGCTGCGCTGGGTTTGCCATCGCCTTCGGGCAGCGGGGCCGGCATGCCCAGGGAGACCAGGACCTGGTCTATGCGGTAGCTGTCCACGTCCATGACTTCGAAGCGGTAGCCGCCCCATTGCACGGTATCGGTGCGCCTGGGCACGCGTCTGAGCATCACGGTGAGAAAGCCGCCCAGGGTCTCGTAGTCCTCGGCATGGGGCAGGTCGTCGATGTCGAGCACGCGCATCACATCCTCGATAGGCGTGATGCCGTCGATGAGCCAGGAGTTCTCATCGCGGCGCACGATGTGCTCCTCGTCGTCGGGGCCCACCAGGTCACCCATGACCGTGCTCATCACGTCGTTGAGCGTGACCACGCCCACGACCAGGCTGTACTCGTTGACGATGACCGCAAAGTCCTCGTGCGCCTGGCGAAACTGCTCCAGCACCTCGGCCAGGGTCAGGCGGTCGGGAATGATCAGCACCTTGTGCACCAGGGCGCCGTCCTTGAGCGACAGCGGCTGGTTGTTGAGCGCGCGCTGGAACAAGTCCTTGGCATCCACATAGCCGACCACATGATCGATGTCGCCATCGCAGATGGGGTAGGTGGAAAACGGCTCCTCGGCAATGCGGGCGCGTATCACCTCGTCGGGGTCGTCGAGGCGGAAAAAGGCGATGCGGTCGCGCTGGGTCATGGCCGAGCCCACAGTGCGCGAATCGAGCTCGAACAGATTGGCAATCACCTGCTGCTCCTGCGCGGCCAGCAGGCCTGCGCGCGCGCCAGCCTCGGTCATGGCCAGAATGTCCTCGGAGGTGATGCGCTCGTCGCGCACCGTGGGCAGGCCCAGCAGCTTGGCGACCAGGTCGGCCAGCTTGCTAAAGCACCAGACCAGGGGCTTGAGCACGGTCATGCACCACAGCATGGGGCGCAGCACGCGCACGGCAAAGGCCTCGGGCTCGGCCATGGATAGCCGCTTGGGCAGCAGGTCGGCAAACAAAATGAACAGCGAGGTCACCGACGCGAACGAAAGCAAGAAGCCCATGGTCTGGGCCCGGCCCGTGCTCATGCCCAGGCTGAGCAGGTCCGACAGAAACGGCGTGAGCGCACCCTCGCCGACTACGCCGCCCAGAATGGCGACGGCGTTGAGTCCAATCTGCGTCACGGTGAAATACTCGCCGGGCTGGGTCTGCATCTTCATCACCAGCTCGGCCCGAGGCTCTCCATCTTCCAGCATTTGCCTGAGCCGCAGACGGCGCGAGGCGGCCAGCGAAATTTCGGCCACGGAAAAAAAAGCACTGGCAAGAATCAGTGCAGCAATCACCAACAGACTTTGGGACAGACTCATAGGCAGGGAACAAAGCCCGCGAAGGCTTTGTTAAAGCAATAGATATGCCTATTCGAGCATACAAAGCAATAAGCCTCTAGTTCACTAGGCTGTGCCCTTATGCCTGCGGGGAAAATTCAGCGGCTTTCCGGCCTTCGCAAGAACACAGAAGAGAGTCTGGATCCCGTATCTCTGCCCGGACGACTGGCCCATGGGGTCTTGGCCCAAGGCATGTGCTGACGTGCGCCAAGGTGCGCCAGAGTGGGGCACGATATGCACCAGCCGACGGCAGGGGCAGATTCTCTGCCCGGGCCTGTGAAGATATTCTCAGAACCAATAACCAAAGGAGACGGAAAATCCATGAATTCCGTTTTCTCCTTTGAGGTAATTGAGCCCGACCCGCATATTCTGGGAATCGCTTTCCTCTCGTCTGTCAGTTCCCAGGGTTATGCCGAATTCATGGTATTTTTTTGAATAAATATCCGAACCGGTATAAATGGTGTTCACGTAGGAAAGCTCGATGCTTGCCTTGCTGCCGAAAAATGAAAGGGGGAGGGGCTTGGCAAGCATGATGCCATTGCGAAAGATATGGTTTCTGATGTCCGGGTTGCTTGAATATCCGCCGCCACTGAGCTTGAGTGTCTGGTAGACGCCGATCATGTTCCCCAGGGCGATGCTGTAGCCGGGAAAATCCATGACGTAATTGCTGGTCAACGATCCGGAAACCATGCTGGCCACGGACCCCAGATCCACGGAGCCCGAGATGCCATAACCAATGGATGGCGTCAGCGACCAGGAGTCATTGATGCTCTTCTTGTAGCCAAGGCCGATATTGGCACCAAAGGACTTGGCTCCGCCCACTGCTCCATAGGAGATGGGGAGGGCCAGCATGAGCTCGTCCTTTCTCTCTTCGCCGACTTCCCAGGAATAGGAAAGAGGCAGGGTGTAGATGCTGTTGCTCAGAGAGCCACTCGAATACCGGCCCAGACGCAGGCCCAGGGCCGCACCATTGTTGTTCTTGATGCTGGAGGCCTTGGAGGCAAAGCCTCTCTCGAAATCTGAGGCAACCATCTGAAACTGCATCGACCCGGGGTTTCCGGCGACGGGGTCTATAGGAGAGTATCTGGCCAAAGCTTTTTGCAGCCTGTCCAGAATGTTTCCGCGAGAGTTCTTGAGATATTCCTTGAGGTCGTCCCGGTTCAGGTCTCTGGTGGCCTGGGCATCGAAGACATGGACTTCATTCAGCGCCGGTATCATCAGGGTAATGGCCGGCGAGTTGGCCTGAGTCTCCAAAATCAAGGGCAGGCCACGGTAGCCGAGGCGAATCATGGCCGCGCTATCGTCGTTGTAACCGGGGTTGATGCTGCCCAGTTTGCTACCGCTCAAGGCATTGAACATGTTATTGACCGAAGAATAGCCAAGATACCCGGACTGGTCACCGCCAACCATCAGATCCTGATCGAATACATAGCTTCCATTGACACTGACAAGAAGATCGAATGGCTTGTTGGTGGCGAAATTTTGCGCATGCGAGATGCAAGACCATAGAAGAAGGCTGGACGTGCAGATCTGATGGGATTTGAATTTTTTCATATGCGATATTGGCGTGGTTCTTGAAGTTTCTGGCCTTGAATGAAAATCAGGCACAGCTCTTCCCCCGGACAGAAATAAATATCCAGAAAAATAAAGAACTGAAACTGCAGAAATAATGCCTGGCGGATTTATGAATTCATTGCCAGAGATTGATGGTGCTCAGGCTGTCTCTGCAGAGTTCGGTGTTTCTATTGCTGCAGGCACCATGCTTGATGGGCAGCCCTTGGATCGGAAGGCTGGAGGGCTTGTGTCAAGAGGGCTTGCAGGCTGCTCAGGCAGGGCCGCTGTTGCTGCCGAGCATGGGGAAAAGGCGCGCGCCTGTAGGGGGCTGTCGGCAGTTGGGGCTTTGCATAACGTCTCCTGAAGTCCAGAAAATAAACAGGTGATTGGTTTTGCAATGGATTGAAACAATTGAAGGGCTTAAAGGCCATCCCCCATTTGAGGGGGGAGGGCCCAAAAAGCCACAAAAAAGCCACCCTAAGGTGGCTTGGCTGCTTTGAAGCGGGGGAAGTTTAAGGCTTGGCTGCGAGCACCTGCTGGAGCTCGCCCGACTCGTACATCTCCATCATGATGTCCGAGCCGCCGATGAATTCGCCGTGCACATAAAGCTGGGGGATGGTAGGCCAGTTGCTGTAGTCCTTGATGGCCTGGCGGATTTCCTGGTCCTCAAGCACGTTCACCGTGGCGATGGCCTTGGGGTCCACACCACAGGCCTTGAGGATTTGCATGGCACGGCCCGAGAAGCCGCACATCGGGAAGCTGGCATTGCCCTTCATGAACAGCAAGATGTCGTTGTTCTTGACCAGTTGGTCTATGCGTTGCTGGGTGTCGCTCATTGTGGTGCTCCGGATCTGGGTGGGACCGCCGGCTGGCGGAATAACAGGAGATTATTTCATTGTCTGCACAGTCTCGGACGGTATGCGGTTATGCGGCCGCAGCCAGCGGCCATTGCCCGCCCGTGCAGCGCGCAGTGCCCGACAGGTCCTGGCGGTGCTCTATCCGGGTAAATCCTGACTGCTCAAGCAGCGCCGCCACGGCCTGTGCCTGGTCCCAGCCATGCTCCATGAGCAGCCAGCCGCCGCGTTCAAGATGGGCTGCTGCCTGGGCAACGATGGCGCGCAGGTCGTCGAGCCCGTCGGCGCCGCTGGTCAGCGCCTGGCGCGGCTCATGGCGCAGTGCAGGCATGTGCTCGTCGTCCTCGCGGATATAGGGCGGATTGCTCACGATGAGCGCAAAGCGCTCGCCGGCCAGGGGCTCCAGCCAACTGCCCCGGGCGAACTCCAGGGCCAGTTGCAGTCGCTCAGCATTGGCCTGTGCCACGGCCAGGGCTTGCTCGCTCGCATCCACGGCCAGGACTCGGGCTTGCGGGCGCTGGCTTTTCAAGGCCAGTGCAATCGCGCCGCTGCCCGTGCCCAGATCCACGACTCGCATTGCCTGTTCTTCGGGCATAAGGTCCAGAGCCCACTCGACCAGGGTTTCGGTATCGGGCCGGGGATCGAGCACGCGCGCATCGACTTGCAGGTTCAGGCCGAAGAACTCCTTGTGCCCGGTCAGATAGGCCACGGGCTCGTCATCCAGCCGGCGCCTGCAAAGGTCTTGCCACAGCGCAGCCTGGGCGAGCGTCAGCGGCTCGGTGTCATGCGTGATCAGCCAGGCGCGCCCGGCTTCGGACCGGTCCAGGGCATGCAGCAGCAGGATTTGTGCATCGATGCGCGCAAGACCCTGGGCGGCAGCCTGCTGCAAGGCCAGGGCGATGGTGGGCGGGGGGGAGGACGAGGACACGGCAGTCGGGCGGCAGTTCAGTGGTTCTCCAGCTCGGCCAGGAGCTCGGCTTCGCGTGCGGCCTGCAGGGCATCGATCACGTCGCCCAGATCGCCCTCCATCACGGCCAGCAGCTTGTAGATGGTGAGGTTGATGCGGTGGTCGGTGAGCCGGCCCTGGGGGAAGTTGTAGGTGCGTATGCGGTCGCTGCGGTCGCCGCTGCCCACCAGGCCTTTGCGCATGGCGGCTTCCTTGGCCTCGCGTTCGCTGCGCTCTTTCTCCTGTATGCGGGCCTGTAGCACCTGCAAGGCCTTGGCCTTGTTGCTGTGCTGGCTGCGTCCGTCCTGGCATTCGGCGACGATGCCCGTGGGGATGTGGACCACGCGCACGGCCGAGTCGGTCTTGTTGATGTGCTGGCCGCCCGCGCCGCTGGCACGGAAAGTGTCTATGCGCAGGTCGGCGGGGTTGAGCGTGATGGCCTGGGTCTGGTCGGGCTCGGGCATCACGGCCACGGTGCAGGCGCTGGTGTGGATGCGGCCCTGGGTCTCGGTGGCGGGCACGCGCTGCACGCGGTGGCCGCCCGACTCAAAGCGCAGCTTGCCATAGACGTCGTCGCCCTCGACGCGCAGCACGACTTCCTTGTAGCCGCCGAGCTCGCTCTCGTTGGAGCTCATGATCTCGACCTTCCAGCCCACGGTCTCGCAGTAGCGCGTGTACATGCGCGCCAGATCGCCGGCGAAGAGCGCCGACTCGTCGCCGCCCGTGCCGGCGCGGATTTCCAGGTAGGCGTTGCGCTCGTCGTCGGGGTCCTTGGGAAGCAGCAGGCGCTGCAGCTCGTCTTCGAGCTGGATCAGCTCGGCCTCGCCGCTGGCGATCTCTTCCTCGGCCATGTCGGCCATTTCGGGGTCCTGCAGCATTTCGCGTGCGGTTGCGATGTCGGCCTCGCACTGCTGAAAGCGCGCATAGCGGCCGGCCACGGCCGTGACATCTGCATGCTCGCGCGAGATCGTGCGGTACTGCTGCATGTCGGCCATGATGTCTTCGCGCGAGAGCAGAAAGTCCAGCTCTTGCAGGCGCTGGGTATAGCGCTCGAGCTGATGGCGCAAAAAGTCTTGCATAAATGGGTCGGGAGTTGGAGCGCGCCTTGTGCCAGCGGCCGGGGCTTGATGGTGAGGAGGGCGCGCATGGCAGGCCTGCCATGCGCAAAGCGTATCAAGCGCCGCTAAAGTTTCTTGGTGCCGGGGACGGCCGAGGGCTCTTGCTCGGAGGCTGGCGGCCTGGACGAGCGCAGAAACAGCCGCGAGACGGTGTCCGCCGTCTGGGCGCGCTGCTCGGCATCGCCCTTGTGCAGCTCGGCCATGGTGCCGTGCAGCATCTTCTGGGTGATGCCGCGCGACAGGGCTTCGAGCACCTGATCGATGTTCTCGCCCCTGGCCAGCAGTTTCTTGGCACGTGCGATCTCCAGCGCCCGCCAGGTGTCGGCCTGGGCATGGAGGTCGCGTATCAGCGAGACCGAGCCGCCTTCGGGGCGGCGCTGGTCCAGCCAGTGCATAAAGCTTTGCACGCCGCTGTCGATGATGACTTCGGCCTGCTCCACGGCGGCCTGGCGCTGGGCCTGACCGGTGCGCACCACGCTGGCCAGGTCGTCCACGGTGTAGAGGTAGACGTCGCCCAGGTCCTTGACCTCGGCCTCTATGTCGCGCGGAACGGCGAGATCCACCATGAAGATGGGGCGGTGGCGGCGTTTCTTGAGCGCGCTTTCCACGGCTCCCAGGCCGATGATGGGCAGGCTGGAGGCGGTGCAACTGATCACCGCGTCGTATTCGTGCAGGTGCTCGGGCAGGTCGGCCAGGCGCATGGTGCTGGCGCCGAACTGGGCGGCGAGCTTCTCGCCGCGCTCCTGCGTGCGGTTGGCGATCGTGATCTGGCGCGGGTTGCGGGCTGCGAAGTGCGTGGCCACGAGCTCGATCATCTCGCCTGCGCCCACGAACAGCACGCGTGTCCTCGATAAATCCTCGAACAGCTGGCTGGCCAGGCGCACGGCGGCGGCGGCCATGGAGATCGAGTGGGCGCCGATCTCGGTGGAGCTGCGTACCTGTTTGGCCACGGCAAAGCTGCGCTGGAACAGCTGGTTGAGCGTGCGCCCCAGTGCGCCCGCATCTTCGGCCGCACGCACGGCGTTCTTCATCTGGCCCAGGATCTGGGCCTCGCCCAGCACCATGGAGTCCAGGCCGCTGGCCACGCGGAACGCGTGGCGCGCCACATGCCCGTCCTGCAGCAGATAGGAGTGCGAACGCAGCAAGTCGGTGCTGATGCCGCCGCTATGGGCCAGCCAGTGCACCGTATGGTCCAGCGCCGGCATGTCGGCGGCGCAGTAGATCTCCGTGCGGTTGCAGGTGGAGAGAATCGCAGTTTCCACCCCGTTGTGCAGACGGCCCGCGCCGGTCAGCGAGGTACGCAAACCCTGTAGCGTAGGCGCGATCTGATCGAGCGCGAACGCGAAACGGCCCCGCATATCCAACGGGGCCGAGTGGTGGTTGATTCCGAGTGCCCAAACTGCCATAGAGCTGGATTATAAAATTTCACGCTGTTTCAGGCATCCCTGAGGACAACACCCTGGATTTGGAGTTTTTGAGCATGGATGCAATGGCGCTTGCCAATCATTGGCTGAACTTTCTGGCACCGGCTTTCTTCATGGCTTTGGCCCTGGTTCTGTGTGCCAGATTTTTTTGGGGAAAATCGGCTGCAGCGCTTTACTGGTGGGTGCAGGCAGCTATCAATATGATTGTGGGAAGCCTGCTTTTACTGGGCGGGCTGTGGTGGTTCGGCAGCGACGGAAAAATGGCCACCTATGCGGCGTTGGTGCTTGGAATGGGCCTGGGCCAGTGGCTGCTTTCCAGGGGCTGGCGCTGATTTGCCGTGGCGCAGGACTGGTCTGAGTCCCTGTTTTTGTTGATGTGGATCAAAATTCATGCATCCATGGGCACGGCCAGAGGCGCGGCCTGGGCGAGCAGCCAGTCGCGAAACTGCTCGAAAGACCTGGAAGGCGCGCGAACCACTGGGCGGCAGAGGAAATAGCCGCGCTCGATGTTGACAGGCGCATCCAGCGCCAGGGCCACGCGGCCCGCGTCCAGATCGTCCTGAACCAGGCAGCGCTGCACCACGGCCAGACCCAGGCCTGCAGCCACGGCCTGAACCAGCAAGCCCACGGTTTCGAAGTCGGCCGTGGGCGCGGGACAGGCATCTTCCAGGCCCTGAGCCGCGGCCCAGCGCGACCAGTTGCCGGGGTAGTTGGTATGGGCGAGCAAGGGGCGGACGAGTACGTCGGCACTGCTGCGCAAGGCCTTGGGGCCTTGCAGGTCGCGCGGGTGGCAGATGGGCACCAGATCGCGGCCGATGACATAGTCGGCCTGCACATGGGATGGCCAGGGCAGGCTGCCCACGCGCAGCCAGGCATCGATCTCCGGGGCGGTCAGCGGGTCATCGCGGCGATAGGGCGCAAACGACAGTGCAATGCCGGGGTGCACAGCGCTGAACGCGGGCAGTCGCGGAATCAGCCAGTGGCTGAACAGTGTGGGTGTGACCGACAGGCGCAACTGAGGTTTGCCATGACCCCGGCGCAAGGCGGACGAAGCTGCTTCGATTCTTTGCAGCGCAGGCTCCACGCAGGCCAGGTAGTCGCGCCCCGCCGCGGTGAGCTGATTGCTGCGCCCCTGGCGCTCGAACAAGGCCTGGCCCAGGTGCTCCTCCAGCCGCGCAATGGCACGGCTGATGCCTCCCTGGGTGACGTAAAGCTCCCTGGCCGCAAGTGAATAGCTGCCCAGGCGCGCTGCTGCCGCAAAGGCGTGCAGCTCGGAAATCGACGGCGAGTGCATGCGCATGACGGGCGCAATTATGACTACTTGTCATGAGTGCGTGCCTTCTTGTCTCTTTTCCTCGCAGCGTGAGCTGACCAGAATCGGCGCCAGATTCACCATGAGAGGAAGAACACCATGACCCACCGCCGCACCCTGTTGTCCAGCCTGGCTGCCTGTGCCGTCGGCTCTCTGCTGGCCCCTGCAGCCTGGGCCCAGGCGGGCGACTACCCCAGCCGGCCCATACGCCTGGTCGTGCCTTTTGGCGCAGGCGGCTCCACCGACATGGTGGCGCGCCTGCTGGCCGAGAAGATGACCGGCATCCTGGGCAAGTCCGTGGTCGTGGACAACAAGGGCGGGGCTGGCGGATCGATTGGTGCGGCCGAAATCGCCAAGGCCGCGCCCGACGGCTACACCATCGGCATGGCCACGGTGTCCACCCATGGCTCCAACCCCGCGATCTTCCGCAAGCTGCCCTACGACGCCATCAAGGACTTTGCCCCCATCACCAATGTGATGAGCGTACCCAGCGTGTTCGTCGTCAACTCCAGCGTGCCCGCGAAGAACATGCAGGAATTCATTGCCCTGGCCAAGGCCCACCCCGGCAAGTACAGCTTTGCCTCGCCGGGCACGGGCTCGCTGGGCCACGCGAACATCGAGAATTTCATGAACCTGGCCGGCATCGATCTGCTGCACATCCCATACAAGGGCGCGGGCCAGGCGATCACCGATGCGCTGGGCGGGCAGGTGAATGCGATGACGGACAACCTGCCTTCGACCCTGCCGCATATCAGGGATGGCAAGCTGCGCCCCCTGGCCGTGCTGGCCTTCAAGCGCGCCGAGGTGCTGCCCGATGTGCCCACCTATACCGAGCTGGGCTTTGCCCAGATGGGCGACGGCGGCTGGTTCGGCCTGGTGGCGCCCGCCGGCACGCCGCGTCCCATCATCGACAAGCTCAATGCTGCGGCCCACAAGGCCATGGCCATGCCCGACTATCTGGAAAAGCAAAAGTCCATTGCCGGTGAGTCCATGGGCAATACGCCCGAAGAGTTTGCGAAGCAGATCAAGGCTGCGATCGAGCGCTACACGGCCGTGGCCAGGCGCGCGAATATCAAGCTGGATTGAAATGGATGCCCCTTGAGTGGCGCCGCCGCTTTTCCTGGAAGGAGGGCGACACCCTGGGTGCGAGGCGGCCCTGCCTCGGTGTCTGCGGGCTAGGTCGCGCCAGCTTCATGTTCTGCGGGTGCAACGCAGCTGCCAGGGGATAACGAATGCCTTTGATGAATCATGCTGATTTTCTGCGGCCAAGGCCTGATGAGCCGGTGTTGGTCCATGCAGCCAGCGGCCCGGTCCTGCCCATAGTCTGCGACTCGCCGCACAGCGGCACGGCCTATCCTGCGGACTTTGGCCACTGTCTGCCCATGGAGCTGTTGCGCCGTGGCGAGGACACGCATGTGGCGGCACTGTGGGACCAGTGGCCCGCGCACGGCGCCACGCTGATCGAGGCCACGTTTCCGCGCACCTACATCGATCCGAACCGTGCCGAGACCGACCTGGACCCGGAGCAGATCGACGGGGCTTGGCCCGGGCCGCTGTCTCCCGGCATCAAGACACGCCAAGGTCTGGGCCTGATCTGGCAACGCATCAGCAGGAACGGCGTGGCCACGCCCTTGTATGAGCGCAGGCGCAGCGTGGCGCAGATCGAGCATCGCATTGCCGGCTACTGGCGCCCTTATCACGCGGCCCTGGCCCAGGCGATTGATGCCAGTGTGCAGCGCTTTGGCCGTGTCTGGCATCTGAATCTGCATTCCATGCCCAATGATGTCTACCAGCGCCTGGGCCGTACCGATGCGCCGCCACTGGCCGACTTCGTGCTCGGTGACCGTGACGGCACGAGCTGCGCGCCCGAGTTCATCCGCCTCATAGGCGACACGCTGGCAGGCTTTGGCTATAGCGTGGCCTATAACGAGCCCTACAAGGGCGTGGAGCTCATAGGTCGCATAGGCCGGCCGCAGCAGGGGCGGCATTCGCTGCAGATAGAGATACGCCGCCCGGTCTACATGGATGAGGACACGCGCGAGCCGAATGCAGGTTTCGAGCCGCTGCGCGCGCATCTGCGCGAACTCATGGCCGTGGTCGCGGCCCATGTGCGCCAGTCCATCGCCAACTGAGCTGCTTCAGCCGCCGCGTCGCAGACCTGCCGGGCCGTTGCGATGAGGCAGGATGGTTCAGGAGACGCTGGTCAGCCGCAGATATTTCTGCATCAGGCTCTCCCGGCTCTCCACATGGTCGGGATTCACGGGTATGCAGGCCACGGGGCAGATCTGCACGCACTGGGGCTCGTCGAAATGGCCTACGCACTCCGTGCACTTGTGAGGAGCAATCTCGTAGAACTCCGGGCCCATGGAGATGGCGTCGTTGGGGCACTCGGGCTCGCAGACATCGCAGTTGATGCACTCGTCGGTGATCATCAATGCCATGACGCAGCCTCCCCTGGCTGGCGGTCCAGGTCTTCAAGCGGCGCCCAGGCCTGAGACAAGGGTAAACGGATCATGCGCACATTATCCCGTCCCGTCATAGTCCTGACCCGTGCACGGGCAAGTGCAAGTTCTGTGCAAACACGGATTTGCCGCTATGCTGCGCGCATTGCCGTTTTGCTGCGGCGCCGCATCCAATAGTTTCCACTTCCACGCCCCACTCCTTGTTCGCTCGCCCCGGTGCACAGCCCGGCAGCGGCCACAGCCATGAGCCTGTTTCTGTTCAAACGTCTGCTGATCCTGGCAGCCACCCTGCTCGGGGCTTCGCTGGTGGTGTTTGGCGTGCTGGAGATCCTGCCAGGCAATGCAGCCCAGATGATCATGGGGCCCGAAGCGCCGCCCGAGGCCGTGGCGGCCCTGGCCGAGCAGCTGGGCCTGAACCGGCCCGCATGGCAGCGCTACTTCGAGTGGATAAGAGGGCTTTTGCAGGGCAACATGGGCCAAAGCCATGCCTATGGTGCGCCCGTGGCCGAGCTCGTGCTCGAGCGCCTGGCCGTGACCGTGCCCCTGGCCGTGCTGGCCATGCTGATCACCACGGTGCTGGCACTGGCGGCCGGCGTATTCGCTGCCTCGCAGCACAGGCGCTGGGGCGATACCGGCATCATGGGTCTGAGCCAGCTGGGCATGGCGATTCCCAATTTCTGGTTCGCCATCCTTTTGATCCTGTTGTTTTCCGTCAAGCTCCAATGGTTTTCCGCCGGCGGCTTTCCGGGCTGGAGCGCCGATGAGGGCGGGGGCCTGGGGCCGGGCCTCAAGGCCTTGCTGCTGCCCGCCCTGTCGCTGGCCGTGGTCCAGGCCGCCATCCTGGCGCGCATGACGCGTTCGGCCGTGCTCGAAGCCCTGCGCGAGGACTTTGTGCGCACTGCGCGTGCCAAGGGCCTGTCGCGCCGCGCCGCGCTCTGGCGCCATGTGCTGCGCAATGCCATGATTCCCGTGCTCACTCTCATGAGCATGCAGTTCGCGAGCCTGCTGGCCGGCACCATCGTCGTGGAAAGCGTCTTCTATCTGCCGGGCCTTGGCCGGCTGATCTTTCAGTCCATAGCCAACCGCGACCTCATCGTGGTGCGCAACTGCGTGCTGCTGCTGTCGGCCATGGTGGTTGCCGTGAACTTCATCGTGGATCTGCTCTACGCCCTCATCGATCCACGCATCACGGCCAGTGATTTATGAGTCTTTCCAACACCCCGACGCCTGCCTTGCCGCAACCCTGGCGCAGGGCCTTGAGTCATCGCAGCTTTCTTTTGGGCGCCGTGCTCTGCAGTCTGCTGCTGGCAGCGGCCCTGCTGTCCTTGTTCTGGACACCGGGCTCGGCCTATGACATCGACATGGCGGCCAAGCTCGCCGCGCCCGGTGCGCAGCACTGGCTGGGCACGGATGCCTATGGGCGCGACCTGGCCTCGCAACTGCTCATCGGTGCGCGCAGCTCCATCCTGGTCGGCCTGATCGCCGTGGGCATAGGCCTGGTGTTCGGCGTCGGCCTGGGCCTGCTTGCAGCGGCAGCGCGCGGCTGGGTGGAAGAGATCATCATGCGGTTGACCGATTTCAGCTTTGCGTTCCCGGCCCTGCTGTCGGCCATCATGCTCACGGCCGTCTACGGGCCGGGGATGGTGAATGCGATCATTGCCATCGGCATTGCGAACATTCCGGAGTTCGTGCGCATGACGCGTGCCTCGGGCAAGAGCATCTGGGCGCGCGAATATGTGCAGGCGGCACGCGCCTGCGGCCACGGCCCGGCGAGCATTACGCTGCGCCATGTGCTGCCCAACATCCTGCCGGTGCTCATGGTGCTGGCCAGCACGCTGTTTGCCCAGGCCATTCTGGCCGAGGCCGCGCTGTCCTATCTGGGGCTGGGCACGCAGCCGCCCCAGCCATCCTGGGGGCGCATGCTCAGCGAAGCCCAGACCCTGATGTTCCAGGCGCCGCTGCTGGCGGTCTGGCCGGGGCTGGCGATTGCCCTGACCGTGCTCGGACTCAACCTGCTGGGCGACGGTCTGCGCGATCTTCTGGACCCGCAGCTTGCGCGTCAGCGCTGAGGAGGCCCGCATGCCCTTGCTTGAAGTCTCCCACCTGAGCCTCAGCCTGCAGACCCCGCGCGGGCGGGCGCTGGCCGTGCGCGATCTGAACTTTACGCTGGAGCGCGGCTCCACCCTGGGCCTGATTGGCGAGTCGGGCTGCGGAAAATCGCTCACGGCCCTGGCACTCATGGGCTTGTTGCCCGGCCATGCCCAGGTCCAGGGCAGCATCAGATTCGAGGGACAGGAGCTCACAGGTCTTGCCGAGCCCGCGTTGTGCAAGCTGCGCGGCAACCGGCTGGCCATGATCTTCCAGGAGCCCATGACGGCGCTCAATCCTGTGCACAGTATTGGTCGCCAGGTGGCCGAGCCCTTGCGCTGGCACCAGAAGCTTGGCGCGCGCGAGGCCCGCGAGCGCGCAGTGCAGATGCTGGAGCGCGTAGGCATTGCCCGCGCGGGACAGCGCTTCGACGATTACCCCCACCAGTTCTCTGGCGGCCAGCGCCAGCGCATCACGATTGCCATGGCGCTGGCCTGTGGTCCCGATCTGCTGATTGCGGACGAGCCCACGACGGCGCTGGACGTGAGCGTGCAGCAGCAGATCCTGAATCTGCTGCAGGAGCTGGTGGCCGAGCACTCCATGGCCTTGCTGTTGATTTCCCATGATCTGGGCGTCATAGGCCAGAGTGCCGAGCACCTGCTGGTCATGTATGGCGGCAGCGTGGTGGAAAGCGGCATGAGCCAGGCCTTGTTTGCATACCAGGCCCATCCCTATACCCGGGGCCTGTTCGCAGCCCAGCCCAGGCTGGCCTTGCCGCTGGCACCCCAGGGTCGGCGCGGGCATTTGCCCACGATTGCGGGCAGCGTGCCCGAACTCGTGGATTTGCCGGCCGGCTGCCGCTTCGCGGGCCGCTGCGCATTCACCGAGCCGTCGTGCCACAGCCTGCGCCCCGAGCCCCTGACACTGGAATGGGCCCCGCAGTCCGCCCCGGCCTCGCTGGGGCCCTGGATCCAGCCCCATGTCCTGCATTGCCTGCGGCCCGAGGCCGTGCAAAGCATGGAGGTGCGCCCATGAGCGCTTCGCCCGAGGCCCACATGGCGGCGGAGGAGACTTTGCTGCTGCGCGTCAGCGACTTGTGCCATGACTACCAGCTGCCGCGCCGCTCCCTGTGGCGCGCGCCGCCCAGGGTGGAGGCTTTGCGCGGCGTGAGTTTCGAGCTCGGTAGCGGCCGCAGCCTGGGCGTGGTGGGCGAGTCGGGCTCGGGCAAGTCCACGCTGGCGCGTCTGGTGATGGCGCTGGACAGGCCCAGCCGTGGCCGTGTCCAGTTGCTGGGCCGGGATTTGCACCAGCTCGATGCTGCAGCGCTGCGTGCCGCACGCCGCGATTTCCAGATGGTGTTTCAGGACCCCTATGGGTCGCTGGACCCGCGTCTTACGGTGGAGCGCCTGGTGAGCGAGCCGCTCACGGCCCAGGCCGGCCATGGACCAAGAGAGCAGCGCCGCATCCTGGCCGGTCAGGCGCTTGAACAGGTGGGCCTGCGCCTGCAGGACCTGGACAAGTACGCGCATGAGTTCTCGGGCGGCCAGCGCCAGCGCATAGCGATTGCGCGCGCCCTGATCACGCGGCCCAGGCTGATCGTGGCCGATGAGCCCGTGAGCGCCCTCGATGTCTCGGTCCAGGCCCAGGTGCTCAACCTGCTGCAGGATTTGCAGCAGCAGCTGTGCCTGTCCTATCTGTTCATCAGCCATGATCTGGCCGTGGTCCAGCATGTCTGCGACGAGGCCATCGTGCTGCAGCAAGGCCGCATCGTGGAGAGCGGTCCCTGCAGCAGGCTGTTCCATGCGCCGCAACACCCCTATACCCGGTCCCTGGTCCAGGCCGTGCCCCGGCAAGGCCTGGCCGGCTTGGTGTAAAAACGGGTCATTGCTTTGTTACCGGCCTGCGCCCTGCAGCAGGCCGCTCATGGGCAAGGCCCTGGCGCCTGCGCTGCCCAAACCCATTCGGAGACCTTCATGCTCAATCGCCGCAATGTGCTGGCTGGCAGTGCTGCCAGCCTTTCGCTCTGGACTGCCTTTCCCGCGCTCGCACAGACCAGGAAAGACAGCCTCACCCTGGCCATGACGCTAGAGCCCCCTGGGCTGGATCCCACGGCGGGCGCGGCTTCGTCGATCGGCGAAATCGTGCTCTACAACTTGTTCGAGACGCTGACCAAGATCAATGCCGATGGCAGCGTCTCGCCCCTGCTGGCCGAGAGCTGGGATGTCTCGTCCGACCTCAAGAGCTATACCTTCAGGCTGCGCAAGGGCGTGAGCTTTCACAACGGTGAGCCCTTCAACGCGCAAAGCGTGAAGTTCTCGCTCGAGCGCGCCGGCGATGCCAAGAGCACGAACAAGGACAAGGCCAGCTTTGCAGCCCTGAGCACCAAGGTGGTGGACGAACACACGGTGATCGTGAGCAACCAGGATGCGGATCCCGACATGCTCTTTTCCCTGGGCCAGGCCACAGCCATCATGGTCGAGCCCAAGAGTGCTGCCGGCAACAACACACGCCCCGTGGGCACCGGCCCCTACAAGCTCGCGGCCTGGAGCCGAGGCTCTTCGGTCACGCTGGCTGCCTGGCCCGGCTACCGCGCCAGCATGCGCATACGCCGGGCCGTGTTCCGCTTCATTCCCGATCCTGCGGCCCAGGTTGCGGCGCTGCTGGCCGGCGACGTCGATGTGTTTGCGCGCGTCACGCCACGCAGCGTGGCCCAGCTCAAGAACAATCCGCGTTTTCAGGTCGTGGTCAGCGGCTCGCGCGCCAAGACCATCCTGGCCATGAACAATGCGCGCAAGCCCCTGAACGATGTGCGCGTGCGCCGCGCCATTGCTGCCGCCATAGACCGCAAGGCGTTGATCGAAGGCGCGGCCGACGGCTATGGCCAGCCCATAGGCAGCTACTACGCGCCCACGGCCTTCGGCTATGTGGACACCACGGGCATCAACCCCTACGACCTGGACAAGGCCAAGGCCTTGATGGCCGAGGCGGGCGTGAATACGCCGCTTGCGCTGACCATGACGCTTCCGCCCACGCCCTATGCGCGCCAGGGGGGCGAAGTCATCGCCGCCATGCTGGCCAAGATAGGCATACGCGTGCAGTTGCAAAACGTGGAATGGGCGCAGTGGCTGTCGGGCACCTATACCAACAGAAACTACGACCTGACCATGATCTCCCATGTGGAGCCTCTGGACCTGGGCAACTTCTCCAAGCCCGGTTACTACTGGGGCTACCAGTCGGCCCAGTTCGATGCCCTGTACGACAGGATCAAGCACAGCGCACGCCCTGCCGACCGCTCGCGCCTGCTGGGCGAGGCCCAGCGCATGCTGGCCCAGGAGTCGGTGCACGCCTTTCTCTTCGCGCCCCAGTGGGTGACCGTGGCGCACAAGAGCCTGCGCGGCCTGTGGAAGGACATGCCGATCTTCGTCAACGATCTCTCGGCTCTGCACTGGGCAGCGTAAACCCCAGGCCGATCTGCAGCCAAGGCGACAAACGCAGGTGCTTGCGGGGCGCACACTGAGCGCCTCAACCCGCTCTTAGAACGTGTTTACGATCTCCTCGGTGCCGCGCCAGTGTCTGTGCGGGATGGGATGCAAGGCGCGATACCGCAGCAATAGCCGTGCTATTGCGAGGATTCGCAACGCTGTAGACCGCCCGCAAAGGCACTGGCCCCAAGGGTTGGAGCAAAATCGGGCGATTTCTTCGCGCTGGCCCTTGCTTGCACCCCGGTGCAAGCTGCGGCCCATCGACTCGAACTCATCCCGATTGCGCTCCAACGCGGCAGCGTAGAGATCGTAAACACGTTCTTAGAGACTCCAGGAGTGTCATGATCCAAGCCTCGTCCACAGCCTCTTGTCGCACGGCCCTGTACCAGCTTTCTGCCCAGGAGCTGCTGGCCGCCTATTCGTCGCAAAGCCTCTCGCCCGTGGAGGTCATGCAGGCGCTGCTGGTCCATGTACAGGCCTGCGAGCCCCGGCTGGGCGCTCTGAGCCTGCTGCTGCCCGAGGCTGCCCTGGAGCAGGCCCGCGCCAGCGAGGCGCGCTGGCTCAAGGGCCAGCCCATGGGTGCGCTGGACGGCGTGCCCGTGAGCATCAAGGACAACATCGCCACCCAGGGCCAGCCTACGCCCGTGGGTACGGCTGCTGCGCCGCTTACGCCCGCAGACCGGGACGCACCGCCGGCTGCGCGCTTGCGCGAGGCCGGCGCCATCTGCTTTGCCAAGACCACCATGCCCGACTACGGCATGCTGTCCTCGGGCCTTTCCTCTCTTTACGGCAACACCTACAACCCCTGGGATCTGAGCAAGACCCCGGGCGGCTCCAGCGCCGGAGCGGGCGCGGCCGCCGCCGCAGGCTATGGCCCCTTGCATGTGGGCACGGACATCGGCGGCTCCATACGCCTGCCCGCGAGCTGGTGCGGCATCTTCGGCTTCAAGCCCAGCCTGGGCCGCGTGCCCATAGATCCACCCTACACAGGCCGCTGCGCCGGCCCCATGACGCGCAACGTGGCCGATGCCGCACTCATGATGCAGACCCTGGCCCTGTCCGATGCGCGCGACAGCATGAGCCTGCCGGCGCAAGCCATTGACTGGCAGGGGGGAGGCATGGCGCCCGGCACACTGCGCGGCCTGCGCATAGGCCTGCTGCTGGATGCGGGCTGCGGCCTGGCCACCGCCCCTGAGGTGCGCGCTGCCGTGGAGCAGGCGGCACAGGCCCTGGAGGGAGAGGGCGCGGAGGTCGAGTCCATCCAGCCCTGGCTCACGGCCGAGATGCTTCGCGGGCTCGACCATTTCTGGCGCATGCGCAGCCATGTGGAGCTGCAGAATCTGGATGCCGGGCAGCGCGCCAGGGTCTTGCCTTTCATCCGCGCCTGGGCCGAAAGCGCCGCCGCATTCACGGGCCGCGATGTCTTCATGGCCAGCCAGCAATCCCATCTGGTGCGCGTCGCCACCGTCCATGCGACGGAGCCCTATGACTATGTGATCTCGCCCGTGGCTCCGATCACGGCCTTTGCCGCCGAGCTGCCCTGCCCGACCAACGACCCGCTGCGGGCGCTGGAGCACATTGCCTTTACCGTGCCCTACAACATGTCGGAGCAGCCTGCGGCCTCTCTGCCCTGGAGCCAGTCTGCGGGCCTGCCCGTAGGCCTGCAGGTGGCGGGCCGGCGTTTTGATGATCTGGGCGTGCTGAGGATTTGCCGGGCGCTGGAGTTGCTGCGGCCAGAGCAGAGCGCATGGCCTGTTCCAGGGGGTTAGTGCTGCGCGGCAGATGGCGTTCGGCCAGCGGTGGTTGCCCGTCATGGCCGGTTTTCCTGCATGCCGGAATCGGGGCCGTCGCCAAGGAAAACCATTGATGAATTGCGCTGCAGAACTTGATGCATATTTTGAACGGCTTGCTGCACGATGCCCTGGCCGTGATCTGAATCTGCTCGCCAGGGACCAGGCCCGGGATGCGACTGAGCAACTCAGCTGGCATCCAACGATCGAGGCGCTGGGCGGCCTTGTTCTGGACGACCCGGGGACCAGTGACCACCATGTCCTCGCGAGGAAATCGCCGCTGGCTGGACAGGTGCTCTACCTGAGCCACGATGGCGACACGCGGATCGTCTTCGAGTCTCTTGCGCAGCTTCTCGATGCTGCACAGAGGGCCACGCAACAGGAATGCCCTCTGAGTGATCTGCACCCGGCGCTCTCGCCTCCGTGCCGGGACCAGCCTGGGCTGTCCGGCTTCATGCAGGCGCTGTGCGAGGACGAGCAGGGCGAGGAGATGGCGCTTGAGTTGATCCCCAGCCTGGATCTTCAGGACCTTGAGCTGCTGCAGCGCCTGGTCGGCGGGGGCAATTTTTTCCTGGCCGAGGCCGTGGCGGTCGAGATCGGCAAGCGCCCGAGGCCGGATTTGTTGCTCATCGCAGAGCAGTGCCGCGCCCATGACCACCCACAGGTGGCGAAGGCCGGGAGCGCCGCCGTGGCGGCGATCCGCCGGGCTTGAGATCGTCAACAGCTTCCGAGCCGCCGCAGCTGGCGCTCAAAAGCACCGGCAGCGGATGGTGGTGGAGCCGTGCAGAAAACATGGTTTTGAGTGTTTTTGGGCTGTAGCCCTTATCCATCAAGCGCTTGCAGCTATCAAAAGAGTAACAAGGCATTGCTTTTCCAAAGGCCTGGGCTTGCCGGCTCCGCCCTGCCCGGATGAGCAGACATGCAAAAGACACTGCGACGCTTGAATCCAGCATAGTCTTTGCATCCATGCAAGATGCCGCAAATTGCACCCCAAAGCATGTGCTTTGCGTCTTGTCGCCTGTGCGTGCTGCACAGATCATGGGCATTGCCCTCTTGTCTGTCCTGGAGATGATGGAACATGAATCATGGCGATGATGTGGATGTGTTGATCGTGGGCGCAGGGCTGTCCGGGATCGGGCTGGCCTGCTACCTCCAAAAGCTGCAGCCGGCCAAGAGCTTTGCCTTGCTCGAGGCGCGCAGCGCCACGGGCGGAACCTGGGACCTGTTTCGCTATCCGGGCATTCGCTCGGACTCGGACCTGCATACCTTTGGCTACGAGTTCAAGCCCTGGCAGCACAAGAAGGCCATTGCGGACGGTCAGGCCATACTCGACTACCTGCGCGAGACCGTGGCCGAGCATGACCTGACCTCGCACATCCGCCTGAACCACAAGGTGGTGCAAGCGCAGTTCGACTCCCGTGAGGGGCTGTGGCAGGTGACGGTGCTGCGCACCGACACGCAGCAGCGCCTGGAGATGCGCTGCCGCTGGCTGTTCTGCGCGGCCGGCTACTACCGCTACGAGCAAGGCCATACGCCCGAATTCGAGGGAATCGGCGACTTTGGCGGCCAGGTGATCCATCCGCAGCACTGGCCGCAGGAGCTGGACTATGCGGGGCGCAACATCGTCGTCATCGGCAGCGGGGCCACGGCCGTGACCCTGGTGCCGGCCCTGGCGCAACAGGCCGGGCATGTGACCATGCTGCAGCGAACGCCGACCTATGTGATGGCCATTCCCTCGGAGGATCGCATTGCCAACTGGCTCAAGCGCTGGCTGCCCGCACGCACGGCGCATGCGCTCACGCGCAGCAAGAATCTCGCGATCTCCAGAATGATCTGGAATTACTGCCGCAAGCACCCGGACAAGGCCAGGGCCAGGATTCGCAAGTTCAACCTCAAGGCCCTGCCTCCGGGCTATCCCGTGGACGAGCACTTCAACCCGCCCTACCAGCCCTGGGACCAGCGCCTGTGCGCCGTGCCGGATGGCGATCTGTTCGAGGCCATAGCCAGCGGCAAGGCCTCGGTCGTCACCGATCACATAGAGCGCATCACGCCCGGCGGCGTGCGCCTGCGCTCGGGCCGGTTCCTGGAGGCCGACATCATCGTCACGGCCACGGGGCTGGATTTGCAGCAGTGCGGGGGCATGCAGTTGCTGGTGGACGGCCGTCCTGTGGACCTGTCCCAAAGCGTGGCCTTCAAGGGCATGATGCTCAGCGGCCTGCCCAATTTCTGCACGATAGTCGGCTATACCAATGCCTCCTGGACCTTGAAGGTCGGCCTGTTGTGCGAGCATTTTTGCCGCCTGCTCGCACATATGGATGAGCAAGGCCACCAGGTCTGCATGCCCGTTCTGAAGAACCCGGAAATGCCAACCCGCCCGTTGCTGGACTTCGGCGCCGGCTATGTGCAGCGCGCGCTTTCCTCGATGCCGCGCCAGGGGCTTGAGTGGCCCTGGCTGATGTCCATGGACTACCGCGAGGACGTGAAGGTGCTGCGCCGTGGCCCCGTGGAGGACGAATGCCTGCAGTTCTCCAGCGCAGTCGCATCCACCAGCGGCCACGGTGGCTGCGCTCCATCCTGGGCAGTCGACAGCACGGAGCAAGAGGCTGGCGAAGATTGCTTTTGCGAGCTGGCCTCGGGGGTGCGGCTGTGCTATCGGGTCACGGGCCCGCCCGACGGAGCACCCCTGATTCTCATTGCCGGGCTGGGCATGCAACTGACCTCATGGCCGCCGAGCCTGATCGCGGGCCTGGCCGAGCGCGGCTATCGTGTGATCACGCTGGACAACCGTGACATAGGGCGCTCATCGCGCGCTGCCCATCCTCCTGCGGGCCGCATGACGCTGATGCTGCGCCGCCCCCGTACCCAGGCCTATACGCTCGAAGACATGGCGGGCGACGTGCTCGGCTTGATGCAGCATCTGCAGGTCGAAGCCGCCCACGTGGCCGGCATGTCCATGGGCGGCATGATTGCCCAGGCCATGGCCAGCATGGCCGGGCCGCAGGTGCTGTCGCTGATCTCGATCTTCTCCACCACGGGCGCATCCTCCGTGGGCCAGCCGGCTGTCTCTACCCTGCGCCTGCTGTTCCGAAAGCCTCCACAGAACAGGGCCGAGGCCGCAGAGCGCCTGGTTGCGCTGTTCAGGCACATAGGCCCGAAGTCATTCGACCTGCATGAAGCCGAATTGCGCAAGGAAGCCGGCCAGGCCTGGGATCGTGGCGACGGCGCCCAGGCCCATCGGGGCGTGCGGCGGCAGATGGAGGCCATCATGAAGTCCGGCGACCGCACCAGGGCCTTGCATGGAGTGAGGGCGCCCACGCTGGTCATTCATGGCGACACCGATCTGCTCGTGCACCCCAGCGGCGGGCTGGCCACGGCCCGGGCCATTGCCGGCGCCGTGCTGGTGCAACTGCATGACATGGGGCATTTCATTCCTCGGGCCCTGGTGCCTACCCTGGCAGACCTGATCGACGGGCATGCGCAGCGCGCAGGCCATGCAGCCGCATCCGAGCCGGCCGCCAGGGCTCAGGCCCATCCTCTTACCTCTCACCGACAGGAGTGCCGGCATGAAGAGCTTTCGTGAAAAAACCGTGGTGATTACCGGCGCCGGGGCCGGCATGGGCAGGGCTTATGCACTGGAGTTCGCCCGGCTTGGTGCGCATCTGGCGCTCAACGATGCCGACGCGCAGGCCCTGGATGAAACCCTGGGGCTGTTGCAGCAACAGGGCCTGCCTGCAGCGCATGTCTACGCCGAGGCGTTTGATGTCTCCCGGCGCGATGCCGTCTATGGATTTGCCGAGCAGGCCAGGCAGCGCCTGGGGCCGGCCCATGTGCTCATCAACAATGCGGGGGTCTCGGGCAAGGGCATTTTTCTGACCGAGCAGGACGATGCCGAGTTCGAGCGCCTCATGCAGGTCAACTTCTTTGGCGTACTCCATGGCTGCCAGGCCTTCTTGCCGCAGCTGATGGCGCAAGAGAGTGCAGCCCTGGTCAATGTCTCCAGCGTGTTCGGCCTGATCGGCATGCCCGGCAATACCGACTACTGCGCCAGCAAGTTCGCGGTGCGCGGCCTGACCGAAGCCCTGATGGTCGAGCTGCATGACACGCCGGTCCAGGTCCATCTTGTGCATCCGGGCGGGATTCGCACCAATATCGCCAAGCATGTTCCGCTGGGCGAGCTGCTCACGCAAAAATACCTGAAGACCGAGCCGCAGGACATCGTGCGCCACGTGATCCGCTGCCTGCAAAAGGACAAGCCACGCATCGTCTATGGACACAGTGCCTTCAAGACCTGGCTGATTTCCTGGTGCCTGCCGCTCAGGCTGCGCACCCGTGTGCTGTTCAACGAGACCCGGGATCTGGTGGCCTTGAGTCCCAAGGCTGCAGACTGGCCGCAGGCCGGCCAGGGGGAAGTGCATTCGGAGCCTGGGAAGAACGCCCCGCAGTTCAGACCTGGGCGGGGCTGAACAAGTCCACGCGATCGCTGATGATGCCGTCCGTGCCCAGGGCTATGAGGCGTTCGGCAGCCCATGCATCGTTGACGGTATAGCTGAGGCAGCGCAGGCCGGCATCGTGAACCTTGTCCACCAGGGACTGATCCCAGAGCGCATGGTTGAGCACCATGGCCGAGCAGCCTAGCTCCAGCGCAGTGAAGAGCTCGGCATCGCCGGACTCGTCGCCGGGTGAGCCGGCCAGCTTGTCCGCGAGCAGGCCGCGTGGAATATGGGGTGCCGTCTCGCGTGCCGCCTGCAGGGCGACAGGCTTGAACGAGGTCAGCAGTGCCGGCGTCGTGTCGCGGGGCCAGATGCGCTTCAAGAGCTCAGCCACGGCGCGGCCGGTCGGCTCTTCCTGGCCCGGTGTGGGCTTGATCTCGATGTTGAGCAGCAAGTGATTCGCCAGGCACCAGCGCACCAGCGCCTCCAGCGTGGGCAGAGGCTCCCCCGCATAGGCACGTGAATGCCAGCTGCCGGCATCGAGTTGTGCGAGCTCTCCCATGCCGTGTGCGCTGCCCAGGCCCTGGCCGTTGGTGGTGCGCGCGAGCTCGGCGTCATGCAGAAGAAACAGCACACCGTCCCGGCTGAGCTTGGCATCGCACTCGAACATGCGCCAGCCGTGGGCTGCGCCCAGACGGAAAGCGCTCATGGTGTTCTCGGGCGCAAGCCTGCCCGCCCCGCGGTGGGCAATCCAAAGCGGGTAAGGCCAGGGCTTGAGTTTTTCGGTCATCGCCAATCCTTTCCATCAGGTGAGCTTGCTGGGTGAATGCCGGGGTGAGATAGGGCGCCTGAGGCGCTTCGCAAGCCCGCAGCCCAGATCGCATGCCGGAGGGCCCCAAGGCCTGTCAAGCCGGCAAAGCCGTTCAGGGGTTAAATCCTTTTCCCGCTGGATGCATCGAACCAGTGCAGGCGCTGCTCCCCGGAGGGCTGGACGCGGATGCTTTCGCCAGCCCTGGGGAAGGGCGCGCCTTCGTCTATGCGTATGGTCATGGCCTCGCCGTTCAGCGTGCCGTAGACCAGGCGCTCGGCGCCCAGCATTTCCACGGTGTCGACCTGAATTTCCCAGCCGCCTTCGGTCACGACCTGCAGATGTTCGGGGCGTATGCCCAGAATGCGACCCGGCATGCTGCCGGGCGCATTCTTGAGCAGGTTCATCGGCGGAGAGCCTATGAAGCTGGCCACAAAGGTCGAAGCCGGTGTGTGGTAGACCTCCTCTGGCGTGCCGAACTGCTCCATCACACCGCCGTTCATGACGATCATGCGCTGGGCCAGAGTCATGGCTTCGACCTGGTCGTGGGTCACGAACAGGCTGGTGATGCCAAGCTCGGCATGCAGTTTCTGGATCTCGATGCGGGTCTGGCCGCGCAGCTTGGCATCGAGGTTGGACAGCGGCTCGTCGAACAAGAAAACCTTGGGCTGGCGCACGATGGCGCGGCCCATGGCCACGCGCTGGCGCTGGCCGCCGGAGAGCTCGCGCGGCTTGCGCTCAAGCAGGTGGGAGAGCTCGAGAATCTTGGCCGCCTTGTCCACGCGGCGGCGGATCTCCTCGGGTGCTACCTTGGCGATCTTGAGGCCGTAGGCCATGTTCTCGTAGTTGGTCATATGCGGGTAGAGCGCATAGTTCTGGAACACCATGGCGATGTCACGCTGGGCGGGCTCCATGGTGTTGACCACCTTGTCGCCAATCAGCAGCTCGCCGCCCGAGATCTCTTCGAGGCCGGCGACCATGCGCAGCAGCGTGGACTTGCCGCAGCCCGAGGGGCCGACGATGACGATGAACTCGCCATCCTTGATCTCGGCGTTCACGCCATGGATGACCTGGTTGGCCGAAGGTCCGCGCCCGTAGCGCTTGACGATGTTCTTGAGGGTAATGGAAGCCATAGGAAAAATTCGTTCAATCGTTTGTACGGTGGGACGGGCTTACTTCTCGGTATCCACCAGGCCTTTGACAAACCACTTTTGCATCAGAATCACCACCGCCGTGGGCGGCAGCATGGCCAGCAAGGCCGTGGCCATGACGATGTTCCAGTCCACGGCCGCATCGCCGCCGCCGCCCAGCATGGCCTTGATGCCGACGACCACGGGATACATGTCCTCCGAGGTGGTCATGAGCAAGGGCCACAGATACTGGTTCCAGCCATAGATGAACTGGATCACGAACAGCGCAGCCACCGAGGTCTTGGACAGGGGCAGCAGCACATCCTTGAAAAATCGCATGGGGCCGGCGCCGTCAATGCGCGCGGCTTCGACGAGTTCGTCGGGCACGGTCAGAAAGAACTGGCGGAACAGAAAGGTGGCCGTGGCCGAGGCGATCAGGGGCAGGGTCAGGCCTGCGTAGCTGTTGAGCAGGCCCAGCTCGGCCACCACCTTGTAGGTGGGCAGGATGCGCACTTCCACGGGCAGCATGAGCGTGACGAAGATCGCCCAGAAGCACAGCATCTTGAACGGAAAGCGGAAGTAGACGATGGCAAACGCCGACAGCAGCGAGATCGCGATCTTGCCCACGGTAATCACCATGGCCGTCACAAAGCTCACCCACATCATGTTGACCACGGTGCTGTTCGAGCCCAGCTTGCCCGAGCCGAACAGTGCGGCCTGGTAGTTCTCCCAGAGGTGCATGCCGGGCAACAAGGGCATGGGAGCCTGCACGATGTCACTGGACAAATGGGTGGATGCCACAAACGCCAGGTACAGCGGAAAGGCCACGACGAGCACGCCGAGAATCATCACGGCGTGAGACAGGACATTGAGCCAGGGACGGCGATCAACCACGGGGGATCTCCAGGTTCACAAAATTCATAGCAATAAAGGACTGATGCAGGCGCGGCACACGGCCTATGAAACTGGCGCAGCCCAGGTCAGAGACAGTGAGCAAGGGCTGTCCCGAAGCGAGGGCACCATCCCCCTTGCGAAGAGAGAGGGGGAAGGCGCGCAAGCGACTCAGGGAGTGCATTTCAATACTGCACTTTCTTTTCGACATAGCGAAACTGCACCACGGTCAGCGCGATCACGATGAACATCAGAATCACCGACTGCGCGGCCGAGCCGCCCAGGTCCAGGGCCTTGAAGCCGTCCAGATAGACCTTGTAGACCAGAATGGTCGTGGACTGGCCCGGGCCGCCGCGCGTCATCGCATCGACGATGGCAAAGGTGTCGAAGAACGCGTAGACGATGTTGATCACCAGCAGGAAGAAGGTGGTTGGCGACAGCAGAGGCAGTTGTATGTTGAGAAAGCGGCGCCAGGGGCCGGCACCGTCGATGGAGGCAGCCTCGATCAAGGATTTGGGTATCGACTGCAGACCCGCGAGGAAGAACAGAAAGTTGTAGGAGATCTGCTTCCAGACCGAGGCCATGACGATCAGGCCCATAGCCTGGCCCTCGCTCATGAGGTGATTCCAGTTGTAGCCGAGCTTGTTGAGGCCGTAGGCCACCACGCCCAGCGAAGGCGAGAACATGAAGACCCACAATACGCCTGCGATCACCGGGGCCACGGCATAGGGAATGATGAGCAAGGTCTTGTAGACCATGGCAAAGCGAACGATGCGGTCGGCAAAGATGGCCAGGCCCAGGGAGATGGCAATGCCCAGACCAGCAACCAGCACGGAGAACAGGGCCGTGCGGTAGAACGAGTCCAGATAGCCTTCGTCCTGGAAGAGGTTGCGAAAGTTCTCCAACCCCACCCACTCGGTGCTCATGCCAAACGCATCTTCCATCTGGAATGACTGCAAGACGGCCTGGGCGGCGGGCCAGAAAAAGAAGATGGCAATGATGGCGAGCTGGGGGGCTATCAGCACCCAGGGTAGCCAGGCAGAGCGGAAAAGTACGCGTTTTTCCATGGGGTCAGAATAAAAAAACACCGGGACTCATGGTGAGCCGCCGGTCCGGGGAGCCGGGCGGCCGGTTCGGTGGAACCTTCTGCCCGGGAATGGTGCAGCTGTCGGCGTCGTTGCCGCGCCGACGGCTGCGTGCTTATTTCTTGTAGGAGCGTTCGAAACGGGCCAGCAGCTCGTTTCCGCGCTTGACGATGGCATCCAGTGCTTCCTTGGGCTGTTTCTTGCCGGCCCAGACCTGCTCAAGCTCCTCGTCCTCGATGGTGCGGATCTGCACATAGTTGCCCAGGCGTATGCCGCGCGACTTGTCGGTGACCTTGCGGATCATCTGCGTCACGGCGGTATCGGTGCCGGGGTGCTTCTGGTAGAAGCCGGACTTTTCGGTCAGGTCGTAGGCGGCCATGGTCACGGGCAGATAGCCTGTGCGCTGGTGGCTGGCAGCCTGCACCTTGGTTTCGGAGATGAACTCGAAGAACTTGGCCACACCCTTGTATTCCTCGGCCTTCTTGCCGGCCATGACCCACAGCGAAGCACCGCCGATCACGGTGTTCTGGGGCGCGCCCTGGACATCGGGGTAGTAGGGCAGGGTGGACAGACCGTAGGCGAACTTGGCGTTCTTGGCCACGTTGCCGTAAAAGCCCGAGGAGGTCTGGATCATTGCGCACTCGCCGGCCACGAAGGTGGACTCGGGGACGTTGCCACGACCCTTGTAGACGAATTCGCCGTTCTTGGCGGCTTCGGCCAGGTTGCCAATGTGCTTCACATGCAATGGCGAATTGATCTTGAGGCGGGACTTGTAGCCGTTGGCGGAGAGACCGTTTTGTTCGGTGGCGAATTCCACGTTGTGCCAGGTGGAGAAGGACTCCAGCTGGGTCCAGCCCTGCCAGGCCAGGGTCATGGGGCAGCTGTGGCCGCTGGCCTTGAGCTTCTTGGCTGCTTCGAACACCTCGGGCCAGGTGGTGGGCGCCTTGTCGGGGTTCAGCCCGGCCTTTTTGAAGGCGTCCTTGTTGTAGTAGAAGATGGTGGTCGAGCTGTTGAAGGGAAAGCTCAGCATCTGGCCGTTGGGGGCGGTGTAGTAACCGGCCACGGCGGGGATGTAGGCCTTGGGGTCGAAGGCCACGCCGGCGTCACCCATCACCTTGGCCACGGGCACGGTGGCTCCCTTGGAGGCCATCATGGTGGCCGTGCCCACTTCGAACACCTGCAGGATGTGAGGCGCATTGCCCGAGCGGAAGGCGGCAATCGCTGCCGTCATGGACTCGTCGTAGGTGCCCTTGAAAGTGGGCGTGATCTTGTATTCCTTCTGGCTTTCATTGAACTGCTTGGCCAGATCGTTGACCCACTCGTTGTTCACGGCGGTCATGGAGTGCCACCACTGGATTTCAGTCTGTGCCTGGGCACAGATGCCGGTGGCTGCGATGGCGGTGGCCAAGGCCAGCTGCTTGAATTGCATGAAAGCTCCTCTAACGGTCTATGACAAAAATCACGATGCAATCACACTAGGTGCGACTTGTGACATGTCCATGTCATTGTTGGCTTGTGTTTTGATGTCCCCTTGGGCTTGTCCACGAGGCCTTGTGAGGAAAGCGGCTGACCCCCCCCTCCAGGTGACTCAAAACGCCGCTATTTTAATTCAATGTAATTTCTTTTAGGAATTGTCTCGATTCGATTTGACGCGTTTTTGTTTTTTTGGTCTTGGAGGCGCTAGCTAAACGCTGATAAAGATCGAAGGCAGGTGACACAGCAGGCCGAGGAGAGCTATGCGATACAAATGTCGATGCGACGCTTGAAGCGAGTACGCAACTTGCCGAAAGCGACCACTAGGCATGAGTGCGCTCAACGACTCAGCGATAGCGCTTGAGAGATCATTGCGCTCGATCTCCTTGCGTGCGATGCGATTCTTGATGTCTCGGCGCTTGAGGTGGACATCGCGAATAGTCATAGACCTTGTCGCGTGCAGCTTGCCAGGGCGTCGTCGGGGGGGCTGCGCTTGTTTGCCACTACGGGCAGGGCAGCGATCATTTTTCAAATCCCTCCGAGTCATGCCCTTGGGTCCCGGTGACGCAGAACATCACGAGGATGCCTTGGGTGTTCGTGACGAGGTGGCGTTTGCGGTCGAGCTTGCTGCGATCTGTCGGGTTTGGGTCTGTGTGTGAGCCTCTCCCCGGGGTGACAACGTTGGCCCAGCTGCGCTGGATCTGCTGAAGTCAAGCTTGCCTGTCTTGCCTAATTCATTGAGCAGCATGTGCGACTCGTGCCACACGTCTGTAACCTGCCAATCGCGTAGTCGTCAGCACGTCATGCCGGAGCCCAAACCCAGTCCCTGCGGCAGTCCTTTCCAAGGGCTGCCTGTGCGCAGCTTGAACAGGATGCTGTTTAGCGCCATCTCGTCGCTCATCCAAGGGGAACCCGCCCTTGGTTGAGGGCAGGCATGCCGGCAGCGCCAGTTCGATTTTCTGAAGTAGCGCTGTGCTGATTTTCTGCGTCCCGTTACTTCGAATTCGGCCTGCTTACACCTCAGCGCGGCTGCCTAGCGATCACAAATACGTTTTCAAGAGGATGGTGGCGGGTAGGGTAGCCTGCATTTGCTTGTGCAGCTTACTGGTGGCGTGACTATTCGAGTGTGCCAGTCATGGCGATGAACTCGAAATCATCGAAATCCCCGCCTGAATTAGCAAGGGAGTTGACTTGGACACGGATCACATCCTGTGCCTGAAACAAGGCAAGGGAGAAACAGTCACTGGTTCGGGTGTAGGAGCCATCGGCATTGCTTGGCATCAGGGGGGAGACGACATAGCTGCCTGGCTGACCGTTCTTAGACACAGAAATAGTCGATTGGGCATTGCCAGACATGCGTTGCAGGCCTTTAACGTAAAAGCTTAGGCATAGTCGGGAATACTTGCTCTTCTGGACTTCGCTAAACGTGAAACTGTCGAACCAGTAGGTGGCTTGGGCCTGGGATAGTTGGAACTGGGAGTTGACGGTTCCGCCGTAGTTGGAGTCGCCTAGATGGGTAACTTTCAGGCTTGACTGAAAGATGACATCAGATTCCTTAGTCGGCCGTGAAGTTACTTTGTTGTTGAATGACAGCATGGCATTTTTGTAACTGAACAGCACTGGCTTGGGGAGTATTCCGTCTTTGAGAGCCAAGCCAGAAAAATGCTCAGGATAGTTATAGTCTTTGGGCAGTCTCAGTTGGTAGTTGCCATAGGCGTCGGTTGTGGCTGAGTAAGTTCGGTCCAACTCCACCGAGATCCTGGCATCGGCAATGCCTGAACCTGATTCGTCGGAGAAGTTGCCCTTGCTAACCCAGACGGGGCCTTGAATCTCGTCTTCCCCGCCGCAGCCAGCCAAAAGCGCCATTAAAGTCAGGTAAAAGGTTGTCTGAATGCTGTTCATAAAGTGTCCGTCGTGTGGATGGTCAACGGCTGTGCAGAGCGTGTCCGTTGACGCGATTTATTACAGCAGGGCTTAGAGGATGGGAACATCCCGCAAATAGGGGGAACTTAAAAGCCATTGCAGCGCATGAAACGGGACGCTCGCATAAAATTGCGCTCCCACTGGCTAAGGGGCGCCGCGCGAGCGCCCGATACGGGTCCACCCCATGAATGTACCGATTGCGTTGGCTGCCTTGCAGGCGCAGGCAGCCGAACCCGCTCGACTGCGAGAGATTCCTTACAACTACACCTCGTTTTCCGATCGTGAGATCGTGATTCGTCTGCTGGGCAGTTCCATGTGGGAAGTGCTCAATCAATTGCGTCAGGAAAGACGCACAGGTCGCTCGGCCCGCATGCTCTACGAGGTGCTGGGCGATATCTGGGTGGTTCAGCGCAACCCCTATCTGCAGGACGATCTGCTGCACAGCCCCGAGCGACGCAAGGCTTTGGTCGATGCGCTGGAGCACCGCCTGGCCGAGATAGACAAGCGGCGCGAACCCGAGGCCGATGCGGTCCGAGATGCCCTGGTGGGTCAGCTGGTCGAGGCTGCGCGCCACGCGGTGCGGGAGTTCAATGCCACCTTCGTCGAGGCCGAGCAGTTGCGCCGCAGCGTGCAAAAAAAGCTGGGCAAGCATACGGCGCGCGACAACATCAAGTTCGACGGCCTCTCGCGCGTGGCCCATGTGACGGACGCCACCGACTGGCGCGTCGAATATCCGTTCGTGGTGCTCACGCCCGATACCGAGGCCGAGATGGCGGCCCTGGTGCGCGCCAGCATAGAGCTGGGCCTGACCATCATTCCGCGCGGCGGCGGCACGGGCTATACGGGCGGCGCCATTCCGCTGACCTGGAAGAGCGTGGTCATCAACACCGAAAAGCTCGAGGCCATGACCGAGGTCGAGATGCGGCGCATCCCCGGCGTGGGTCACGAGGTGCCGACCATCTTCACCGAGGCCGGCGTGGTCACCCAGCGCGTGGCCGATGCGGCCGAGCGCGCAGGTTTTGTGTTTGCCGTGGACCCGACCAGCGCCGAAGCCTCGTGCATTGGCGGCAACATCGCCATGAACGCGGGTGGCAAGAAGGCCGTGCTGTGGGGCACGGCGCTGGACAATCTCGTGTCCTGGCGCATGGTCACGCCCGATGCGCTGTGGCTGGAAGTCACTCGCGTAGGCCACAACCTGGGCAAGATCCATGATGCCGAGATGGCCAGCTTCGAGCTGCAGTATTTCGAGGCCGACGGCAGGACGCCGGTGCGCAGCGAGCGCCTGGACATTCCGGGCAGGAGCTTCCGCAAGGAGGGCCTTGGCAAGGACGTGACCGACAAGTTCCTCTCGGGCCTGCCCGGCATACAGAAAGAGGGCTGCGACGGCCTGATCACCAGCGCGCGCTGGGTGGTGCACCGCATGCCCGAGCACACGCGCACCGTGTGCATGGAGTTCTTCGGCAACGCCAAGGATGCCGTACCCTCCATCGTGGAGATCAAGGACTTCATGTTCGCCGAGCAAAAGCGTTCGGGCGTGCTGCTTGCCGGCCTCGAGCATCTGGACGACCGCTATCTCAAGGCCGTGGGCTACGCGACCAAGAGCAAGAAGGGCAACGGCCATCTGCCCAAGATGGTGCTGCTGGGCGACATTGCCGGCGACGATGCCGATGCCGTGGCCCGTGTGGCTGCCGAAGTGGTGCGCATCGCCAACTCGCGCAATGGCGAGGGCTTTACGGCCGTGAGCGCCGAGGCGCGCAAGAAGTTCTGGCTGGACCGCAAGCGCACGGCCGCAATCTCGCGCCATACGAATGCCTTCAAGATCAATGAGGACGTGGTGATTCCGCTGCCGCGCATGGCCGAGTACACCGACGGAATCGAGCGCATCAACATCGAATTGAGCCTGCGCAACAAGCTCAAGCTCTGCGACGAGCTGATCAGCTTCTTCAGGTTTGGCGACCTGCCTCTGGGCAAGCAGGGCGACTCGGGCGAGCTTCCCGCAGCCGAGCTGCTCGAGGATCGCGTGCAGCAGGCCCTGGCCTGTGTGGACGAGGTGCGCGCGCTGTGGCAGGGCTGGCTGGCCGATGTGGACGATTTGTTCCCCGAGCTGCAGGATCACAGCCTGCGCGCAAGCTGGAAGCAGCAGCTCAAGGCGCCGCTGGCCCAGATCTTCGTGGGCGCGGCCTTCCAGCCCTTGCTCGCTGCCGTGAATGCCATCCATCAGCGCGTGCTCAAGGGCCGTGTCTGGGTGGCACTGCACATGCATGCGGGTGATGGCAATGTGCACACCAATATCCCCGTCAACAGCGACGACTACGAGATGCTGCAAACCGCCCATGAGGCCGTGGCGCGCATCATGGATCTGGCGCGCAGCCTGGACGGCGTGATCTCGGGTGAGCACGGCATAGGCATCACCAAGCTCGAATTCCTGAGCGACGAGGAGCTCGCGCCGTTCGCAGCCTACAAGCAGAAGGTGGACCCCGAGGGACGCTTCAACAAGGGCAAGCTGATCCGCAATCCGCGCTTGCAGGCCACGGTGGGCCAGACGCACGACGGGCGCTCGCCGCGCGAGTCGCTGATGTTTGCCGACCTGACGAATGCCTACACGCCCAGCTTCGGGCTCATGGGCTATGAGTCGCTGATCATGAAACAGTCCGACATTGGCGATATCGCCAACAGCGTCAAGGACTGCCTGCGCTGTGGCAAGTGCAAGCCCGTATGCGCCACCCATGTGCCGCGTGCAAATCTGCTCTACAGCCCGCGCAACAAGATTCTTGCGACCTCGCTGCTGGTCGAGGCCTTTCTCTACGAGGAGCAGACGCGTCGCGGCGTATCGCTCAAGCACTGGCAGGAATTCGAGGATGTGGCCGACCACTGCACCGTGTGCCACAAGTGCTTGAACCCCTGCCCGGTGAAGATCGACTTCGGCGATGTGAGCATGAACATGCGCAATCTGCTGGGCAAGATGGGCAAGAAGAGCTTCAGGCCCGGCAACAAGCTGGCCATGGCCATGCTCAACGCCACCAATCCCGACACCATCAAGCTCATGCGCACGGCCATGGTGGGCGTGGGCTTCAAGGCCCAGCGCCTGGCGGCCGACATGCTCCAGGGGCTGGGCAAGAAGCAGGCAGCGAACCCGCCGGCTTCGGTGGGGCGGCCTGCCCTCAAGGAGCAGGTGATCCACTTCGTGAACAAGAAACTGCCCGGTGGTCTGCCGACCAAGACGGTGCGCGCGCTGCTGGACATCGAGGACAAGGAGTATGTGCCCATCATTCGCAACCCGGTGGTGACCAGCTCTGAAACCGAGGCCGTGTTCTATTTCCCGGGCTGCGGCTCGGAGCGCCTGTTCAGTCAGGTCGGCCTGGCCACGCAGGCCATGCTGTGGCATGCGGGCGTGCAGACCGTGCTGCCGCCAGGTTATCTGTGCTGCGGCTATCCCCAGCGCGGCAGCGGCCAGTTCGACAAGGCCGACAAGATGATCACGGACAACCGCGTGCTGTTTCACCGGGTGGCGACTACGCTCAACTACCTGGACATCAAGACCGTTGTCGTGTCCTGCGGCACCTGCTATGACCAGCTCCAGGGCTATGAGTTCGGCAAGATCTTCCCGGGCAGCCGCATCATCGACATTCACGAGTACCTGCTGGAAAAGGGCCTCAAGCTCGACTCCAAGAACGCCTACCTCTATCACGACCCTTGCCATACGCCCATGAAGCAGCAGGACCCCATGAAGACCGTGAAGGCCTTGGTGGGCGAGCAGGTGCTCAAGAGCGAGCGCTGCTGCGGCGAGTCGGGCACGCTGGGCGTGACGCGGCCCGATATCTCCACGCAGATCCGCTTTCGCAAGACCGAGGAAATCCGCAAGAGCGAAGTGGTGCTGCGCGAGAGCGGGCAGCTTGCTGCCAGGGACAACCTCAAGATATTGACCAGTTGCCCCAGCTGCCTGCAAGGCCTGTCGCGCTATGGCAATGACTTGAGCAATGGCTTGCTGGAGGCCGACTACATCGTGGTTGAAATGGCCAGGCAGATGCTGGGTGAGAACTGGATGGCCGAGTATGTGCAGCGTGCGAACGCCGGCGGCATTGAACGAGTATTGGTTTGACCCCCTGAGTCGCTTCGCGCCTTCCCCCAAGGGGGATGACAGCGTCGGTGCGGGGCGACTCTTCCTCGGTGTCCTTGAGATGGGGCGCGCCGGTTTCGTCCGTTGCGCCCGGGAGTGCTGATATGTTGGTAGGGCAGTGTCCACTGTGTGTGGATGAAGGCGGCCTGTCGGTCTGGCAAGGCCGGCATCTGCGCGTGATCCGTGCCCGGGAGGAGGGCTTTCCGGCTTTTTACCGCGTGGTCTGGAATACGCATGTGGCCGAGTTCTCGGATCTCGACGAAGCCGGCCGGCTGCACTGCATGCAGGCCGTGGTCCTGGTCGAACAGGTGCTGCGCGAGCAGCTGGCGCCGACCAAGATCAACCTCGCGGCGCTGGGCAACATGGTGGCCCATCTGCATTGGCATGTGATTGCGCGCTTCGACTGGGACAGCCATTTCCCGGGTGCAGTCTGGGCTGCTCCCCAGCGCGAGCGCGATGCGCAGCGCGAAGCGGCAGTGGCGGCCCGGCTGGCCGAAGTTGATGCGGCCCTGGCCCAGGCCTTGCAAGCCTGGCAGGTGTACACGGATAGATAGAGAGGAAGAGAAATCATGGCAGGACTGAAACCCGATACACCAAGCCCCCAGGCATTGACCGTGCATGGAGCATCGCGTGTGCTCGAGGTGGCTTACACCGATGGTGCGAGCTTTCGCATTCCGTTCGAGTTGCTGCGTGTCTATTCGCCTTCGGCCGAGGTTCAAGGCCACGGCCCTGGTCAGGAAACCCTGCAGACCGGCAAGCGCGAGGTGGTCATCAACGGCATCGAGCCCGTGGGCAATTACGCGATCAAGCCGCTGTTCAGCGATGGCCACGAAAGCGGCCTCTATACATGGGAGTATTTGTACGAGCTGGGCAGCCGGCAGCAGGACTTCTGGCAGCAGTATCTGCACAAGCTGGAGGCCGCAGGTCTGGAGCGAGATGCGCCCATGGTGGGCAAGGGCGGCGCCGGTCACGGCTGCAGCTCTCATTGAATCTGTATCTTTTTTGTATTACCTCTTGCGTTTCAAGAGGGCGGTAATTGGGCCGGAAGCAAAGGTTATTTCCCGTGGTGCTATATTAAAAGTAGCTAGAAACGATGGAGCCAAAGCCATTTGCAATGGCCTGTCATTGAAAACCCTGGTGTTGCAAAGCCTGAGCTCGTAGAGGGGCAGTGGCTGTACGCATCACTGCTGCTTGCTTAGCATTCTTGTCATGAGCACCACACATTTCGGATTCCAGTCAGTAGATGAGCGCGACAAGGCTCGCCGCGTGCGTGGCGTGTTCGACTCGGTGGCCTCCAAATACGATGTCATGAACGATGTGATGTCGGGCGGCCTGCACCGAGCCTGGAAGGCTTATACGGTGATGGTGGCCAACCTCAAGGAGGGTGACCGGGCGCTGGACATCGCGGGCGGCACGGGCGATCTGGCGCTGGCCTTTTCGAAGAAGGTGGGTGCTTCGGGGCAGGTGGTGCACACGGACATCAACCAGTCCATGCTCAGCGTTGGGCGGGACCGGTTGCTGGACAAGGGTGTGATTTTGCCGACCCTGGTTTGCGATGCCGAAGCCCTGCCGTTTCCCGACGACTACTTCGATCTTGTGAGCGTGGCCTTCGGTCTGCGCAACATGACGCACAAGGATCAAGCGCTCAGGGAGATGAACCGCGTGCTCAGGCCTGGCGGCAAGCTGCTGGTACTGGAGTTCTCCACCGTGGCCAAGCCCTTGCAAAAGGCCTACGACTGGTATTCGTTCAATATTCTGCCCTTCATGGGGCGCCTGGTGGCAGGGGATGCGGAAAGCTACCGCTATCTTGCCGAATCGATACGCATGCACCCTGCTCAGGAAGAGCTCAAGGCCTTGATGCAGGACAGCGGTTTTGGCCATGTGGACTATCACAACATGACGGCGGGGGTGGCAGCACTGCACGTCGGTATCAAGTGTTGAAGGTGCAGGACGCACGATGGTTGGCTCAATTACTATGAATCTGGAGAAGACATGAAGAAGCTGTGGTCGGTAGTCTTGGTTGCTGTGCTTGTCGTGGCCCATGGCGTGGCCGATGCCAAGCGCATGGGGGGTGGCTCGTCGATGGGCAGGCAGTCCAGCAATGTGACCCAGCGCGAGGCTTCGCGCGCACCTGCACAGAACAATCCCCAGCAGTCGCAGAACGCGGCGACTCAGAACGCGGCCAAGCCCGCAACGCCGCCTGCGGCCCAGCCCAAGAAGCCCTGGGGCGCCATGCTGGGCGGCCTGGCTGCGGGCCTGGGCCTGGCCTGGTTGGCCAACAGCCTGGGTCTGGGGGCAGCCTTTGCCAATATCTTGCTGATGGCCTTGCTGGCGCTGGTGGCCGTGGCCGTCATCGGCTGGATCATGCGCTCACGCCGCCCTGCGGTGCAAAACAGCCCCTTCGCCTTTCAGGGTGCGAGCGGCAATGCCCAGATGGCGCGCCAGTACAACCCCGAGAAGGTTGGCAATGACGCTTCGGCCCGCCCCTGGGAACATGGTCATGACACGGCCTCTTGCGGCGCGCAGATCGGCTCTGCGCTGGCTGGCTCCCAAGGCTGGGGTGCGCCTGCCGACTTTGACGCTCCCGGCTTTCTGGAAGCGGCCAAGCGCAACTTCGTGAACCTGCAGTCAGCCTGGGATCGCTCGGACATCGTCACGCTGCGTTCCATGATGACCGACGAGATGCTGGCCGAGATCCGCTCCCAGCTGTCCGAACGCGAGGCCCAGCGCCCTGGCGAGCCCAATCACACCGATGTGGTCATGCTCGACGCCCAACTGCTGGGCATCGAGGATCTGGGCCAGGACTACATGGCCAGCGTGGAGTTCTCGGGCATGATCCGCGAGGAGGCGGGCGCCGGTCCCACACCGTTCCGCGAGGTCTGGAACATGACCAAGCCCAAGAGCGGCACCAGCGGCTGGCTGGTCGCGGGAGTGCAGGCGCTGCAATAAATCTTGTGATCTTTCGATCGGCTGGCTAGTCGTTGAAAGACGCCAATACAGCCCCTCATGCGTTGTTGCCGGCCCTTGCCGTACGAAAGTACGGTCAGTGGTCCGGCACCCAGCCTGAGGGGCTGTATTGTTGTTGTGGGCTTAGAACGTGTTTACGATCTCTACGCTGCCGCGTTGGAGCGCAATCGGGATGAGTTCAAAGCGATGGGGCGCAGCTTGCACCGGGGTGCAAGCAAGGGCCAGCGCGAAGAAATCGCCCGATTTCGCTCCAACCCTTCGGGCCAGTGCCTTTGCGGGCGGTCTACAGCGTTGCGAATCCTCGCAATAGCACGGCTATTGCTGCGGTATCGCGCCTTGCATCCCATCCCGCAAAGACACTGGCGCGGCACCGAGGAGATCGTAAACACGTTCTCAGATCAAGCGCTCAATACGCTTCGAAGATGCCCGCGCAGCCCAAGCCAAGAGATGGCAGGCTGTTGCTTTCCTCGCGAGGCGAGCCACTGTTTTCAAAATTCAAGACCTTTATCCCATCATTTCATACTGCTCCGAGCAATAAGCCTTGCGCTTGATGCCGGCGCTGCCTGAAGCCAGAGGCAGCGAGCCAGGGTCGCCCCCGCAGCGAGGCTGTCGTCCCCCTCCCGAAGAGAGAGGGGAAGGCGCGTAAGCGACTCAGGGGGTGATAATCAGACTTATGCCAACACAGTCCCCCTTTTCCTTTCTGAACGGCCTCATGGAACGCGTGATGGCTGGACCGCAGCCGCCGCAGTGGCTGGTGCATGAAGTGCATCAGCGTCTGGTGCTTTTTCTCAACCATGTGCTGATGCAGGAGCAGGAGGCCATGGACAGGCTGGTGCGCCAGAAGGGGCGGATTGCGCGCGTGCAGTGGCGTGCCTATTCCATGGCCTTGCAGATCACGCCTGCAGGGCTGTTCAATGTGGCGCCCGAGGGTGCCGAGCCCGATCTGCGGCTGGAGATCACCGAGACCTCGCCCATCACCCTGGCCCAGGCCGCGCTGCGCGGCGACAAGCCGCCGATCCGCATCGAAGGCGATGTCCAACTGGCGGCCGAGATCAACTGGCTGGTCGACCATGTTGAATGGGATGTGGAGGAAGACCTGGCGCGCGTCATCGGCGATGCGCCCGCGCATACGCTGGCCACGCTGGCGCGCACGGCGGCCCAGGGCCTGCGCGGCTTTGTGGGCTCGCGCATGGCGCGCTCCGCAGAGCCGCAGCCGACCGCAGCCTCGGGCCACGATGCGCCGGCTCCTGGCAAGGCGGCCGTGGTGGCCATGCCCGGCATGGAACCCGGTCAGCCATGAGCCGTTTTCTGCGTGGCCTGACCATCGTCTGGGTGGTGCTCCGCTACGGCCTGGACGAGCTGGTGCTGTCCGGCTTCAGCCACCCCTGGCTGCGCCGCATGCGCGCCGTGCTGACCTTTGGGCGCCGGCTGGACAAGCCGCGCGGCCAGCGTCTGCGCGAGGCCCTGGAGGAGCTGGGCCCGATCTTCGTGAAGTTCGGGCAGGTGCTGTCCACGCGCAGCGACCTCATGCCGCCCGACGTGGCCGAGGAGCTGGCCAAGCTGCAGGATCGCGTGCCGCCGTTTGATTCGCAGATCGCGGTGGACACCATAGAGCGTGCCTTTCGCAAGCCGCTGGAGCAGCTGTTCGTGCAGTTCGAGCGCGTGCCTGTGGCCAGTGCCTCGATTGCCCAGGTGCACTTTGCGCTGATACGCGATGCCCAGGGCCGGGAGCGCGAGGTGGCGGTCAAGGTGCTGCGTCCGGGCATGAAGACCGTGATCGACAAGGATCTGGCGCTGATGCACATGATGGCCGGCTGGGTGGAGCGCCTGTCGGCCGACGGCAAGCGCTTAAAGCCCCGCCAGGTCGTGGCCGAGTTCGACAATTATCTGCACGACGAGCTGGACCTGGTGCGCGAGGCCTCGAACGCCGCACAGCTGCGGCGCAACATGCAAGGCCTGGATCTGGTGCTGATCCCCGAGATCTTCTGGGATTTCTGCCGCACCGAGGTCATGGTCATGGAGCGCATGAAGGGCGTGCCCATCAACCAGATCGAGCGCCTGCGCGAGGCCGGGGTCGACATCCCCAAGCTGGCGCGCGATGGTGTGACCATCTTCTTCACCCAGGTGTTCCGCGACGGCTTCTTCCATGCCGACATGCACCCGGGCAACATCATGGTCAGCCTGGAGCCCCAGACCTTTGGTCGCTACATCTCGCTGGACTTCGGCATCGTGGGCACGCTGACCGAGTTCGACAAGGAGTACCTGGCGCAGAACTTCACGGCCTTTTTCCGCCGCGACTACAAGCGCGTGGCCGAGCTGCACATAGAAAGCGGCTGGGTGCCGCCCGAGACCCGGGTCAACGAGCTCGAGGCCGCGATACGCGCGGTCTGCGAGCCCTATTTCGACCGCCCGCTGGCCGAGATCTCGCTGGGCATGGTGCTCATGCGCCTGTTCCAGACCTCGCGGCGCTTCCAGGTGGAGATACAGCCTCAGCTGGTGCTGCTGCAAAAGACCTTGCTCAACATCGAAGGACTGGGGCGCCAGCTCGACCCCAACCTCGACCTCTGGAGCACGGCCAAGCCTTTTCTGGAGAAGTGGATGCTCGAGCAAATGGGCCCGCAGCGCCTGTGGCGCGAGCTCAAGGCCGAGGCGCCGCGCTACGCCAAGCTGTTGCCCGAGCTGCCGCGTCTGCTGTACGACTTCCTGGGCCGCAAGGGGCAGGACGAGCACAAGGCATTGCAGGAGTTGATACGCGAGCAAAAGCGCACCAACCGGCTGCTGCAGGCCTTGCTTTATGGCGGTATGGGTTTCCTGTTAGGCCTTCTGGCCATGAGGGTCTTGGTGCAAATGCTTTGGTAAACGTATGATGCTCTGAAAAAGAGAGCTGCAAGCACAGGTCATTAAACGGTTTTAGTTGTGTTGATAACTGAATTTGTTGATGGTCAAGCGCTTGCAGCTCTCTTTTTTATAGTGGCTGTGGTGCCGATCAGACTAATTCAACGAATCTTGACGAGCAGGGCTTTACAGCAGCGTGACAGGGGGTGGCAACGCCCATAATCCGCAGCTGTTTTTTGACCACCCCAGGGAGTTCGGAGGCCGGCACCATGCTGATCACGTTCATTGTTCTCTATCTGCTTGTGACCATAGGCATCGGTCTGTGGGCCGCGAAGCGGGTCAAGAATACGGCGGACTTCGCGGTCGCCGGTCGCCATCTGCCGATGTACATGATCATCACGACCACGTTTGCCACGTGGTTCGGCTCGGAGATCGTGCTGGGCGTGCCCGCCAAGTTCATCGAGGGCGGACTGCACGCCGTGGTCGAGGACCCGTTCGGCGCAGGCATGTGCCTGATCCTGGTGGGCCTGTTCTTTGCGGGCAAGCTCTACCGCATGACGCTGCTGACGATCAGCGACTACTACCGACAGCGCTACGGCCGCTCCATCGAGATCATCTGCTCGCTGATCATCATGCTCAGCTATCTGGGCTGGGTCTCGGCCCAGGTCACGGCCCTGGGGCTGGTGTTCAACCTGCTGTCGGGCGGCTCCATCAGCATTCCCATGGGGATGACGATCGGCGTGCTGTCCATCCTGGTCTATACGCTGTGGGGCGGCATGTGGTCGGTGGCCGTGACCGACTTCATCCAGATGATCATCCTCGTCGGCGGCCTGCTGGTGCTGGCCTGGTTCGCGAGCGACATGGCCGGCGGCGCGGGCAAGGTGATTGACCTGGCCGTGAGCCGCGATCTGTTCAAGTTCTGGCCCGAGCCCAGCTGGCACGAGATCCTCTTTTTCTTCGGCGCGGCCATCACCATGATGCTGGGCTCCATCCCCCAGCAGGACGTGTTCCAGCGCGTGATGTCGGCGGACAGCGAAAAGGCCGCCACCCATGGCACGGTCATCGGCGGCTCGGCCTATATCCTGTTCGCCTTCGTGCCCATGTTTCTTGTGGCCAGCGCGCTGATCATCATGCCCGAGGAGACGGCGGCCCTTCTCAAGGACGATCCGCAGAAGGTGCTGCCCAGCCTGGTCATGGACAGAATGCCCTTCATCATGCAGGTGCTGTTCTTCGGTGCCTTGCTGTCGGCCATCAAGTCCTGCGCTTCGGCGACCCTGCTCGCGCCCAGCGTGACCTTTACCGAGAACATCTGGCGCCAGTTTCGCACCGGTGCCGACGACCGCGAGATGCTGCTCACCATGCGCATCAGCGTGCTGGTGTTTGCGATCGCCGTGCTCTGGTATTCGATCAGGATGGAGGGCACGCCGATCTACGAGCTGGTCTCCAGCGCCTATCAGGTGCCCCTGGTCGGTGCCTTCGTGCCCCTGGTCTTCGGCCTGTACTGGAAGCGCGCCACCACCCAGGGCGCGCTGTGCGCCGTGGCCCTGGGGATTGGCGTGTGGTGCGTGTTCATGCTCACCCCGGCCCTGCACGAGGCCTTTCCGCAGCAGCTCGCCGGCCTGCTGGGGGCCATGGGCGGCATGGTCGCGGGATCGCTGCTGCCGCAAAAGTTCAGCAACCGCCAGGAGCCCGCACAACCTGTGGGCATGAGCCAGGCCTGAGAGCGTGAACACGCTCTGAGCCCGGTTGCCTGCACGGGGTTTGATATGGCGGCGCAGCAAAAACGGGCGCAGCCTTATAATCGAGGGCTTTTGTCTTATCTCTTTCGAATAACGCACCATGCCGATTTATGCATACAAGTGCGGCGCATGCGGCCATGCCAAGGACGTGCTGCAAAAACTCTCGGATCCTGCGCTGACCGCCTGCCCCGACTGTGGGGCACAGGCCTTTGCCAAACAGCTCACGGCACCGGGCTTTCAGCTCAAGGGTTCGGGCTGGTACGCCACGGACTTCAAGAACAGCGGCAGCGCTGCGCCCGCGCCAGCCCCCACACCTGCTGCAGCACCGGCCACCGCGCCTGCGCCCGCAGCCACGGCGGCGGCTGATTGACAAGGAAGTTCATGTCCGCATTGCGCAAATGGCTGTTTGCCGGCCTGTTGGTCATTGTTCCGCTGGTCATCACGCTGGGCGTGCTCAACTGGATCATCGGCACGCTGGACCAGACGCTGACCATACTGCCCGAGGCCTGGCACCCGGACCGGCTGCTGGGCTTTCACATCCCGGGCTTCGGCGTGCTGCTCACCCTGGTGATCCTGCTGCTGGTCGGCGCTACGGCCAGCAACTTCATCGGTCGCAAGCTCGTGGCCTGGGGCGATGCCGTGGTCAGCCGTATTCCCGTGGTGCGCTCGATCTACTCCAGCGTCAAGCAGGTCTCGGACACGGTGTTCTCGGACAGCGGCAATGCGTTTCGCACGGCCGTGCTCGTGCAGTGGCCGCGTGAAGGCGTGTGGACCGTGGGCTTTGTCACGGGCACGCCCAGCGGCGAGGTCGCGGCCTATCTGCGCGACGAGTATCTGAGCATCTTCGTGCCGACCACGCCCAACCCGACCAGCGGCTACTTTGTGATCGTGCGCAAAAGCGATTGCATCGAGCTGGAGATGAGCGTGGATGCGGCGCTCAAATACATTGTTTCCATGGGCGTGGTGGTGCCACCCGATGTCACCGCCGTCACGGATTCCAAATAACAAACTGTTGGCGCCTCCCAAGGCGCAGGAAGATTTTTGAAATGGCCATGCGTTCCCACTACAGCGGTCTTGTGACCGAAGCCCTGATGGGCGAAACCGTCACGCTTTGCGGCTGGGTCAACCGTCGCCGCGACCATGGCGGCGTGATCTTCATCGATCTGCGCGACCGCGAAGGCTATGTGCAGGTGGTCTGCGATCCCGATCGCCCCGAGATGTTCAAGACCGCCGAAGACCTGCGCAACGAGTTCTGCGTGCAGGTCAAGGGCCTGGTGCGCGCGCGCCCCGAGGGCACGACCAACGACAAGCTCAAGAGCGGCCAGATCGAGGTGCTGTGCCATGAGCTGGCCGTGCTCAACGCCTCGGTCACGCCCCCGTTCCAGATGGACGACGAGAATCTGTCCGAGACCACGCGCCTCACGCACCGCGTGATGGACCTGCGCCGCCCGGCCATGCAGCGCAACATGATGCTGCGCTACAAGACGGCCATGCAGGTGCGCAACTTCCTCGATGCCGAAGGCTTCGTCGACATCGAGACCCCCATGCTGGGCAAGAGCACGCCCGAAGGCGCCCGCGACTATCTCGTGCCCTCGCGCGTGCACGACGGCGAATTCTTCGCTCTGCCCCAGTCGCCCCAGCTGTACAAGCAGATGCTCATGGTGGCCGGCTACGACCGCTACTACCAGATCACCAAGTGCTTCCGCGACGAGGACTTGCGCGCCGACCGCCAGCCCGAGTTCACGCAGATCGACTGCGAGACCTCCTTTCTCAATGAAGAGGAGATCCGTGCCATCTTCGAGCGCATGATCTGCGCGGTCTTCAAGACCCAGCTCGACGTGGAGCTGGGCCAGTTCCCGATCATGAGCTACCAGGATGCGGCGCGCCGCTTTGGCTCGGACAAGCCCGACCTGCGCGTCAAGCTCGAGTTCACCGAGCTCACCGACGTCATGAAGGACGTGGACTTCAAGGTCTTCTCCACGCCCGCCACCACCAAGGGCGGCCGCGTCGTCGCCCTGCGCGTGCCCGGCGGCGCCCAGATCTCGCGCGGCGAGATCGACGGCTACACCGAGTTCGTGAAGATCTACGGCGCCAAGGGCCTGGCCTGGATCAAGGTCAATGAAGTCGCCAAGGGCCGCGAGGGCCTGCAGTCGCCCATCGTGAAGAACATCCACGACGCGGCGATTGCCGAGATCCTCCAGCGCACGGGCGCGCAGGACGGCGATCTGATCTTCTTCGGCGCCGACAGGGAAAAAGTCGTCAACGACGCCATCGGTGCGCTGCGCATCAAGATCGGCCACAGCGAATTTGGCAAGACCAATGGCCTGTTCGAGGACCGCTGGGCGCCGCTGTGGGTGGTGGACTTCCCCATGTTCGAGCATGACGAGGAAGCCGACCGCTGGGTGGCCGTGCACCACCCCTTCACCAGCCCCAAGGACGGCCATGAAGACCTCATGGACACGGACCCCGGCCAGTGCATTGCCAAGGCCTACGACATGGTGCTGAACGGCTGGGAACTCGGCGGCGGCTCGGTGCGCATCCACCGCGCCGAAGTGCAGGCCAAGGTGTTTGCGGCCCTGAACATCACGCCCGAGGAGCAGCGCGCCAAGTTCGGCTACCTGCTGGATGCGCTGCAATACGGCGCGCCCCCGCACGGCGGCCTGGCCTTTGGCCTGGACCGTCTGATCACGCTGATGACGGGCTCGGAATCGATCCGCGACGTGATCGCCTTCCCCAAGACCCAGCGCGCCCAGGACCTGCTCACGCAAGCGCCTTCGCCCGTGGACGAAAAGCAGCTGCGCGAGCTGCACATCCGTCTGCGCAATCCTGCGGGCACTCCCTGAGCGGCGGCGCCCCTGCCCGGGCGCCGGCGAATCCTTGCGAAGCCAAACCGCGCCCGGGACTTTGTGCTGAAAAGTCTTTGTGCGATAGTGCGAGCGCCAGACGGCCGAAAGCCTCTGGCGCTTTTTTATTGATAGCTGGCAGCGCTGGCTCCACTTGGATTTGACACAAGATGAAGGTTGAAAACCAAGCCCACCGGGCGGTGTCAGCTATGAATATTGCTAGCTACAGTCTGTGGCTCGGCGTGCTGGGGGTGGCGCTGCTCGCGGGCTGCGAAAGGCAGCAGACCCAGCTGGGGGAGGGTGGATCGGAGATTTCGGGCTCGGCCGGGCCCGAGGGCGCGCGCAATGCCGCGCCCTCGCTGGAGAAATGCGAGGCGCCGATTGCCACCGTGGCCCTGGTCGAGAATCCGCGCGGCTATGTCATGCCCTATGGCAACGGCCAGCTGCCGCCCTCGCCCGTGCCGCTGATCCGCCTGCTGGCCCAGCAAAGCGGCTGCTTTCGCGTGGTCGACCGCAACGCCGGCCTGCAGGGCACGATACGCGAGGGCGAGCTGCGCGACTCGGGCGTGCTGCGCCAGGGTGGCACGGTGCAAAAGGGTCGCGGCTACGAGGCCCAGTACCAGATGGTGCCCAGCCTGACCTTCAGCGAACAGAACGCGGGCGGTGGCCTGGGCGGCATTGTGGGCGCGATTCCCGTGCTGCGCGATGTGGCAGGGCTCGTGGGCCTGGCCGAGCAGGTCAAGCTCAAGGAGGCGCAGACGGCCTTGTTCCTGTCGGACACCGAAACCACCGAGCAGGTCGCGGCCTCCACGGGCTCGGCGCGCGCCACCGATCTGGGCGTGGGCGGTCTGGTGCTGGGCAAGATCGGCGGTGCCGGGGGCGCGGGCTGGAGCAATACGAATGAGGGCAAGGTGATTGCCGCGGCCTTTTTGCATGCCCACAACCAGCTGGTCTTTCAGCTGCGCGCCTTGCAGGCCAAGCAGCTGCCGCCGCCCGTGGCCACGCGCGCGGGCCGGGGCTGATCGCTGCGGGAGCCCGGTTTTGCCCATGTACAAGATTCCGCAGTCGGTGCTGGTCGTCATCTACCGCGATGACGGCACGGTGCTGCTGCTGCGGCGCACGGCACCCGCGCCCGAGGGCGGGGCGTTCTGGCAATCGGTGACCGGCAGCAAGGATCATGAGGACGAATCCTGGCAGGCAACGGCCGTGCGCGAGGTGGCCGAGGAAACCGGCATCGACGCGCTGGCCGGAGACTGTCTGCTGCGCGACTGGGAACTCGAGAACATCTACACCATCTACCCTGCGTGGCAGCACCGCTATGCTCCCGGCGTCTGGGAAAACCGCGAGCGCGTTTTCGGCCTGCGGATACCGTCCTACATCCGCCCACGCTTGAATCCGCGCGAACACACCGCATTTGAGTGGCATAACTGGCGCCAAGCTGCCAATCGTTGCTATTCACCCTCGAACGCGGAAGCCGTGCTCCTGCTGCCCAGCTTTTGCGCCGGCCTGGATTAGGGCCGGGTCTTCGCGTTTCGCGAGCCTGACTTGTGCATGACTGAACAACACCATACGACCCAGGCCGACGCCTCCCCCATACTGCGCGTTGCGACCTACAACATCCACAAAGGCGTGCAAGGCCTGGGGCCTGTGCGCAGGCTGGAAATCCACAACCTGGGCCTGGCCGTGGAGCAGCTCGATGCCGACATCGTCTGCCTGCAGGAAGTGCGCAAGATGAACCACAAGGAGGCCGCCTACTTCGAGCGCTGGCCCGAAGTGCCCCAGGCCGAGTATCTTGCGCCCCTGGGCTACGAGTCGGTCTACCAGACGAATGCCTATACCCGCCATGGCGAGCATGGCAACGCCCTGCTCACGCGCTGGCCCGTGGTCGGCCACCAGCACGAGGACATCTCCGACCACCGCTTCGAGCAGCGCGGCCTGTTGCATGTGGAGCTGGACATCATGGGCCGGCGCGTGCACTCCATCGTCGTGCACCTGGGCCTGATCGCGGGCAGCCGTCTGCGCCAGATCGCCCAGATACACCGCTTCATCGAACGCGAGGTGCCGCCCGATGCACCCCTGGTCGTGGCCGGGGACTTCAACGACTGGGGCAACGAGATCAAGCGCATGCTTGCGGGCTTCGGCCTGTTCGAGTTCGAGGGTGCGCGCGACGTCTTCACCTACCCCTCGCGCCTGCCGCTGGCCCAGCTGGACCACATCTATGTGCGCGGCCTGCGGCCGCTGGGGCTTTATGTTCCCCAGGGCCGTATCTGGTGGCGCATGTCCGACCACCTGCCGCTGATTGCCGAGTTCCAGCTCTGATCTGGTGCGGCTGCTATGGATTGGTGAGCGCTGGCGGCCAGCGTGGCCGTGGATTTCATGCACTAGCCCCTTGCCCAGCCGGTTGAAAATTTCGCTGGTACCATGCCTGCCATGTTCAGAGATCTCGTTGACATGAAACAAGACAGCCAGACCGAGGGCACGCCCGTCTCGGTCAAGATTCGCGAACGCTTGAAACAGGCCCAGCAGCGCTTTCATGCCAACGACAATATTTCCGGCTTCATCGAACCCGGCGAGCTCGAAAAGCTGCTCGACGAAGTGCAGGAAAAAATGCAGGGTGTGCTCGACAGCCTGGTCATAGACACCAGCAACGACCACAACACCCAGGCCACGGCACGCCGTGTGGCCAAGATGTATGTGAACGAGGTGTTCAAGGGCCGCTATGCGCCCCAGCCCGCCATCACCGAATTCCCCAATGCCGAGCATCTCAACGAGCTCATGGTCGTGGGCCCGATCACGGTGCGCAGCGCCTGCAGCCACCACCTGTGCCCGGTGATAGGCAAGATCTGGGTCGGCGTGCTGCCCAACAAGCACACGAATGTGATCGGCCTGTCCAAATACGCGCGTCTGGTGGACTGGATCATGGGCCGCCCCCAGATCCAGGAAGAGGCCATCATCCAGCTGGCTGACCTGATCATGGAAAAGACCCGGCCCGACGGCCTGGCCGTGGTCATGGAGGCCTCGCACTTTTGCATGTCCTGGCGCGGCGTGCGCGAGATGGACAGCAAGATGCTCAACTCCGTGATGCGCGGCGCCTTTCTCACGAACACCGATCTGCGCCGCGAATTCCTGGCTCTGCTGCCAGGCCGCAACCGCTAGGCCATTCACCCCCAGGGGCCGCGCTCTGCGCGGCCTTTTCTTTTTCGACGGCCCCGTGGCCTGCCGCCTTCTCTGCGATGTCCCTGCAAGCCTTTGCCCTCATCATCGTCGCCGGACTCATCCATGCGCTGTGGAACATCGTTGCCAAGAAGGCTGGCGGCGATTCGCGTTTCGCGTTCTTCACCTCGGCGATCATGATGCTGATCTGGGCTCCCCTGGGCTGGTGGATGGGGCGCGAGGCCGTGCCGCTGTGGGGCGCTGCCGAATGGGGCATCGTCGCGGCCAGCGGCCTGCTGCACGTGGGCTACTTCGTGGTGCTGCTGCGCGGCTACAGCAAGGCCGATCTCACCGTGGTCTATCCGCTGGCGCGCGGCAGCGGGCCGCTGCTGTCGTCCATGGTGGCCATCGTCTTTCTGGGCGAGCAGATCTCCTCGCTGGGCATGGTGGGCATTGCCGGCGTGGTCGGCGGCGTCTTTCTGATCGCGGGCGGGCCCGGCCTGCTGCGTCTGCGCAGCGACCCCCAGGCACATGAGCGCCTCAGGCACGGCCTCTGGTATGGGCTGCTCACGGGCGCCTTCATCGCAAGCTATACCGTGGTCGACGGCTATGGCGTGAAGCTGCTGCTGATGTCGCCGATTCTCATCGACTACATGGGCAACTTCGTGCGCGTGGCCCTGCTGGCGCCCGTGGTGCTGCGCAACCTGCCCGAGGCGCGCAGCCTGTGGCGCCAGCAATGGCGTTTTGCGGCCCTGGTGGCCCTGGTCAGTCCCATTGCCTACGTGCTCGTGCTCTATGCGATGCAGCAGGCGCCCCTGTCCCATGTGGCGCCCGCGCGCGAAGTCTCCATGCTGTTTGCAGCCCTGATCGGTGGGCATTTGCTCAGCGAAGGCGACCGCCTGGTGCGCATTGCGGGCGCGGTCTGCATTGCTGCGGGCGTGACGGCGCTGGCTTTGGGCTGAGCAGGGCTTGCTGCGGCTAGAGAAAAGCAGGCCGGGAATCGGTTTACGATCGGGCCTGGAGACCGGCCCTGCAGGCTTTGCGGACCGGGCCCTGGCTTTTCCTGACGCGGCGTGATCGCATCCCTGCATGAAAAACTGCTGAATCGCTCCGCTCTTACCTCCCCATCATGGAAATCAGCGCCAAGACCCGCAAAGACCTTCTGACCCGCAAGGCAAGAGCCGTCTGCCGCTCCTTGTGCTTGCTCGGCCATGTGCTCAAAGGCCTGTGGATTGTGCTGCTGCATTTTCCGCGCCTGTCCGAGCAGCGACAGCAGGCCCATGTGCAAGTCTGGGCGGCCCAGCTCATGGCCAAGGCCGGCGTGAGGCTGCAGATCCAGGGCCAGGTGCCGCAGGGCGGGCCTGCGCTGATGGTGAGCAACCATATCTCCTGGCTCGATATCCCCGTGCTGCATGCGGCAAGACACTGCCGCTTCATCTCCAAGTCCGACGTCAGGGGCTGGCCGCTGATAGGCCGGCTGGCCACGGCTGCGGGCACGCTCTACATAGAGCGCAGCTCGCGCCGCGATGCGCGGCGCATGATGGAGAGCATGGCCGAGGCTTTGAGCCGCCGCGAGATCCTCGCGGTGTTCCCTGAAGGAACGACCGGCAACGGCCATGATCTGCTGCCTTTCCACTCGAACCTGCTGCAGGCCGCCGTGCAGGTCGATGCCCCGGTGCTGCCCGTGGGCCTGCGCTTTGTCGAAGGTGGGACAGGTGCCATCAGCCGGGCGCCGAGCTACGAGGGCGATGAAAACCTGCTGGGCTCGATCTGGCGCACGCTGTGCGCCGACGATCTGGTGGCCGTGGTCCACTATGGCCAGCCCCAGCAGGCCCAGGGGCGCGATCGCCGAGCCTGGGCCAAGGACCTGCATGCCGAGGTCGACCGCCTGCGTTCCAGTCCATTGAAGTGAGTTGTGATGTTCTTATCCCCGAGTCCCGTGCTGCGTCAGGCACGGCCCGAAGATGCCCAGGCCCTGCGCGCCATCCTGTGGGCCACATATGAAACCACCTGGAAGCCCGAGATCACGGCGGCCAAGCACGCCAAGATCTGCGCCGAGGACAATCCCGCCCGGTATGTGAAAGCGCGCGGCGAGCTGTTCTGGCTGGCCGAGTGCGACGGCGTGGTGGCCGCGATGCTGGACTGGGAGGACGACTTCGTTCACGCCCTGCATGTGCTGCCTGCCTTTCAGGGCAAAGGCCTGGGCCGTGCCCTGCTGGCCCATGCCGAGGCCGCGATGCGTGCCGCAGGCCATGGCAAGGCCAGGCTGGAGACCGATACCTTCAATCAGGCCGCCATAGGCTTTTACGAGCGCAACGGCTACCAGTGCGAAGCCACTTACCCCGACGAGGAGTGGGAAAGCGGCCTGACCACGGTCTTGATGACCAAGCCCCTGGCCTGATTCTTGGTGTTTCAGGCCTCTAGCGCTTGTGTAGCAAGCGCTGGCAGCTATCAAAAAAGAGTTGCTTGGCCTCTTCATCGAGAGTGCTCTCAAGCCAGGAACGTCCAGCAAGAGCCGCCTCGCGGCGAAGGTGCTGTCCCTTTGTCTCCCAGTTCAGGGGGAGGGCGCCAAAGGCGACTCAGGGGGGGGATATATACCCCAGCGGCAAGGCCGTAGTCCACTTGATCTGCTCCATCGCAAAGCTCGACGACACGCCCGACAGCTCTATGCCCTTGACCAGGCGCTTGTAGACCGCGTCATAGGCGCTCACGTCGGGCACGACCACGCGCAACAGATAGTCGATATCGCCGCTCATGCGATAGAACTCCACGATCTCGGGGATCTCGTTGATCACGCGCGTGAGCTCGTGCATCCACTGGTCGTTGTGCTGGGTGGTGCGTATCGACACAAACACCGTCACGCCCACATTCAGCTTTTGCGGCGACAGCAGGGCCACGCGCCGCTGGATGAAGCCCTCTTGCTCCAGCTTTTGCAGTCGGCGCCAGCAGGGCGTGGGCGAGAGGTGGACGGCTTCGCTGAGTTGCTGCAGCGACAGGCTGGCATCTTCCTGCAACAGCGACAGGATTTTTATGTCTATACGGTCCATGAGTAAAAAATTCTATATATGAATTCTTATGTGGAATTATTTTGCCACTAAGTGTCAAAAAGCCTCTAAAAAGGAATCCCTTTTCCACGCCATCGTTTCTAGACTGGAGCGCATTACAAGACCCAGCAACCAGCCTCGTTTTCCTGCCTCCATGTCCAAAAAACCTCAAGCCTCGACCTTTCTTGCCCATGCCGCCCGCCGCCCCGAGCAGCACCACGGCATGGTCAACACGCCCATCTACCGGGGCTCGACCATTCTGTCTTCCACGCTGGATCAGTGGGAAAGCCGCAAGCAGCCCGACAACCCCTATGCTTCCTACGGCCGCTTTGGCACGCCCACCACGGGCGCGCTGGAGGAAATCGTGGCCCAGGCCGAGGGCGGCTACCGTTCTCTGGTCCTGCCCTCGGGCCTGGCGGCCTGCACGCATGCCATTTTGGCCATGGTCAGTGCAGGCGACCATGTGCTTGTGCCCGACAGCGTCTACGGCCCCACGCGCGCCTTTGCCGAGCAGGTGTTGCCGCGCTTCGGCATAGAGGCCGAGTTCTACGATCCCGGCATAGGCGCGGGCATTGCCGACCAGATCCGCCTGCGCACCCGCGTGGTGTTCGTGGAGGCGCCGGGCTCGGGCACCTTCGAGATGCAGGACATTCCTGCCATCGCGAGCAAGGCCCATGCCGTGGGCGCCTATGTGGTCATGGACAACACCTGGGCCACGCCGCTGTTCTTCAAGCCCTTCGAGCATGGGGTGGACGTGTCCGTGCAGGCCGGCACCAAGTACCTGGTCGGGCATTCGGATGCCATCCTGGGTCTGGTCACGGCCAACGAGCGCGCCTGGCCGCTGCTGCGCAAGGGGGTGCAGGATTTTGGCCAGACCATAGGCCCGGACGATGTCTTTCTGGCGCTGCGCGGCATGCGCACCCTGGCGCTGCGCATGCAGCAGCACTGGGCCACGGGCCTGCACCTGGCCCAGGTGCTGCAGCGCCATCCGCTGGTGGAGCGCGTCATGCATCCGGCCCTGCCCACCGACCCCGGCCATGCGCTGTGGAAGCGCGACTTCCTGGGCGCCAGCGGCCTGTTCTCGATTGCGCTCAAGCCCATGGACCGCCAGGCCCTGGCAGCCTTCATCGACAACCTGCAACTGTTCGGCATCGGCCTGTCCTGGGGCGGTTATGAAAGCCTGGTCGTGCCCATGGACAGGCCCCGGCGCGATACCCGTTCCTGGGATCTGCAAGGCCCGCTGGTGCGCATCCATGCGGGACTGGAGGATGCGGGCGACCTCGCGGCCGATCTGCTGCAGGGGCTGGAGGCCGCCGAGCACTGCACGCAGCACAAGGTGTCGGCTCTGGTATCCGTAGCCTGAGTCAACTTTATTTCAAGAGTAACCTTAGATTACTTTCTGTGACTTTTCTGACCCCCAAGAAGGAGACAAGCATGTCCTTTATTTCCCGCCGCAGTTTTGCCTTGGGCGCAGGCGCCCTGTTGGCCGCCGCCTCGGTTCAGGCCCAGGCTACCGCCTATCCCTCGGGCAATACCCCCATACGCCTGGTCGTGCCCTATGCAGCCGGCGGCTCTTCGGACTTTCTGGCGCGGCTTCTGGTGCGCAAGATGGGTGACAACATGAAGCACAGCTTCATCGTTGACAACCGCCCTGGCGGCAACACCATCATCGCGGCCGAACATATCGCCAAGTCCAAGCCCGATGGCTATACCTTCTACCTGATTGGCGAGCTCACCCATGCCTCGCTGAGCGCGCTCAACGCCAAGCTGCCCTTCGATCCGGTCAAGGACTTTGCGGGCATCACCAACCTTGTGGAGTCGCCGCTGGTGGTCTCGGTGCCGCCGCAGTTCCCGGCCGCCAACCTCAAGGAGTTCGTGGACTACGCCAAGGCCCATCCGGGCGAGGTCAACTTCGGCTCGGCAGGCCTGGGCAACACCTTGCACCTGGCGGGCGAGAACTTCTCGCGCCAGACCGGCGTGCAGCTCAATCACGTGCAGTACAAGGGCGCATCGCAGGCCATTCTCGATCTGCTGGCCGGCCGCATCCAGGTCATGTTCGATCTGCCGCAAACGCCCATGCCCCATATCCAGAGCGGCAAGCTCAAGGCCCTGGCCGTGACCTCGGCCAAGCGCCTGCCCATGCTGCCCGAGGTGCCCACGACCACCGAGGCCGGCTTTCCCAACTACCGCTTTGTGACGCGCATCGGCGTGGCCGCGCCTGGCGGCACGCCCCAGCCCATCATCGACAAGCTCTACGCCGAGGTGACCAAGGTGGTCAACGACCCCGAGTTCCGCTCGGCCGTCGAGGGCCAGGCCATGTTCCCCGCGCCCAGCGCTTCGCCTGTGGCCTATCAAAAGCGCCTGCAGGACAGCATGCTCACCGTGGGCGAGCTGCTGCGCGGCGCCAATGTCCAGCCTCAGTGAGCGCTGCCTGAGTTCTGCAGAGTTTTGTAGTCTTGCCTTTCGATAACAACATGAATCAACGCCAACGCTTTCACGCCGCCGTCAAGGGCCAGCCCGTGGACCGCCCCCCGGTCACGGCCTGGGTGCACTTTCTGTCCGACCATTTGCAAGGCCGCCAGACCGCCGACCTGCATATCGAGTTCCTGCGCGAGTACCAGTGGGACGTGCTCAAGGTCATGAACGACTACCGCTATCCCGTGCCGGCCGGAGTGCAGACCCTGGAAGATGTCTCCAGCCTGCGCGCCTACCAGCGCATCTCGCTCAAGGACCCGAGCTTTGTGGCCCAGCTCGAATGCCTGCAGCGCATCCAGGACGCCTGCCCGGATACGCCGCTGCTGGAAACCGGCTTCGAGCCTTACCAGCAGATCGTGCGCAACATCGGCTTTTCCCAGGTGCAAAACCTCTACCGCCACCGTGGCGAGGCCCTGGCCGCGCTGGAGGTGGTGACCGAGGTGATGAGCGAGTACATCGCCGCCGTCAAGGCCATGGGCATTGAAGGCATGTTTTTGTCCATCAACGGCGCCATTCCCGCCCATGTGGCACGTGGTGCCACCGAGGAGCAGCACGAGGTGTTCCAGAAGCCCTTCACCGTGGCCGTGCTCCAGGCCGCCGAAGGCATGGCGCGTGTGCTGCATGTGCATGGCAGCTCGCTGGAGATGGAGCGCGTGCAAGGCTATCCGTTCGAGGTGCTCAGCGTCTCCGACCGCCTGCCCAGCAACCCCAACCTCAGCCAGTTGCGCGCCATGAGCGACAAGTGCCTGATGGGCGGCATCGACGAGACCAAGATCCAGGAGCGTACCCTGCCCGAGATCGCGGCCGAGGTCGAGGACAGCTTTGCCCAGGCGGGCCGCCAGAACTTCATTCTGGCGCCGGGCTGCACCATTCCCTCGTTCACCTCGCAGCGCAATTTGCGGTATCTCCGGGAATATACAAGCACCCCCTGAGGCGCTGCGCGTCTTCCCCCTTGTATCTTCGATAACCTCAAGTTCCGAGACATTTTTTGGGAAGTTGTTCACAGCCCGTCATCCCCTTG
>NZ_AUCQ01000029.1 GCF_000429845.1 Comamonas composti DSM 21721 | reverse complement strand
CGCCAGAGCGCCCAAGACCCCCTTGCCATCGAGCGCTATGCGTACCGAGAACTCCTGGCCTACCAGATCCTTGATCGGCAGGTTGGCCGTGACCGTTTCGGTGAGTGCCGGGCTGTCCGGAGTCTGTAGCTCGACCGTGTAGCAAAACAGCTGTCCCAGAGATTCGTGGCCTTGCAGGGATTTGAATTCCAATGCAGGAAGGCCCAAAAGACTGGGCATGGCCGGAGAATCTACTTGTATGGTGCGACTCATGCGGGGATCTATCCTTGAAAGGAGTTGAACCTGGTTACAAACCGGAGTCGTTGAAGTTACAAGGGAATGCTCTCGATAAGTGCTGTTGGCTTTGTCAAGTTTTGCAGATGCTCGGCGGAGTTAATAGCTTGCGCTGACTGAGCCTCTGTCTGAGATTGCACATTGCTATTCATGTGCAGCGGATGCCGCATGCATTTGCCTGCGCCCAGGTCTGCCTACCAGGGCAGGGCCTGGCGTATGCTGGCAATCTTGGCTGCTTGTTCGGGCGAGGACTGGCGTACGGTGTTCAAGGCCTGGCGTGCAAGCACGAAGAACAGCAGGACCATGCCAGAGAGCAAGGTGGTGACCATGGCGATAAAGGCTTTTTTGGGCTTGACCGCCTGTTCGGTCAAGGTGGGTGTCTGGGTCAGATCGTCCGTGCCCAACCCTGCCAGTTGCAGCTCCAGCTCTGCAATGCGGCGCTGACGGGCGCTGTTGGCGCCCAGCAGCTCGCCATACAGCCGGCTCGTGGCCTCGGTCACACGGCCCGACGCGAGCTGGGCCGCTGTTTCCTGCTCCAGCTGGCTGGCCTCGGCCAGGCGTTTTTTCTCACCTGTCAACTGGGCTTTGAGCTGGCTTTTCTCCAACCCCTTGGGGCGGGTCAACGGATACACCAGGGCCAGCAGGGCCTGATTGAGCTGTTGTGCGGCCTGGGGCGTGCTTGCACGCGTGATGATGGTCAGCAGCTTGTCCTGCTTGCCCACGTTGACCTGTAACTGCTTTTGCAATTCCTTGCGTGCTTGAGTGGGGCTGAGCTGGGCATCGAACCCGGCCTTCGGGAGCAACTGGTCCAGCACATCCGCCGATTGGGCCAGGCTGGCCACCAGGGGCGCGGTAAGCCTGGAGTTCGGGCGCTCAACGGAGAGCACGGAGGTGCTTTCAAAAGTCTGTGGCAATGCAAAGCCTATGCCGAAGGCAGCGAGGCCTGCGACGAGGGGGATGAAGACCAGCAGCTTCCAGTTCTCGGCCAGTGTGAGTAGAAAATCCAGGGCGTCGATTTCCAGGGCCTCGGCTGTGGCTGGCGTGGAGGATGGCTCGTGGGACGCATATGTATTGGTATTCATGGCATTCTCATTCACATCGTTTCAGGGCTTCTGATTCGACCCCTGACGGGCGCTGCCGCGCCTTGTGCTGGCTTGTGTGCTGGCGGGGCGAGGACCGCTTGACCTGGGGTGAGGCAGATGCTCGGTCCAGAGCCAGGCGGCATTGAGGGGCGTATGCCAGCTGCGCTCAGCTGGACATATTACTTGCCGTCGAGGGCTCCCTGGGCTTGTTCACGTACCAAAAGCATGGCATCACCATAGCTGAAGAAGCGGTACTCGTGCTCGATGGCATGGCGGTACAGCTGCATCACATGCTCGTAGCCTGCAAAAGCGCTGACCAGCATCATCAAGGTGCTCTTGGGCAGGTGGAAGTTGGTGAGCAGCACGTCTACCACCTGGAACGCAAAGCCCGGGGTGATGAAGATGCGCGTATCGCCTGTCATGGCGCCGCTTTGGGCCCAGGACTCCAGGGTTCTGACCGTGGTTGTGCCCACGGCGATCACGCGTCCGCCGCGCTGGCGGCAGCGCTCTAGTGCGGCCAGCGTGGGCAGGGGAATGTCGTACCACTCGCTGTGCATTTGATGCTCGGCAAGGTTTTCGGTCTTCACCGGCTGGAAGGTGCCCGCGCCCACATGCAGGGTGACGCTGGCGCTCTCCACGCCGCGTTCGGCCAGGCGCTGGAGCACGCCTTCATCGAAATGAAGGGCCGCTGTGGGCGCGGCCACGGCACCGGGGCGGTCAGCAAAGACGGTCTGGTAGCGTTCGCCGTCTTCGGCCGCATCGGGATCCTGGCCCGAGGCTTGTTTGCGTTCTATGTAGGGCGGTAGGGGCAGGTGGCCGAAGCGCTCCATGAGTTCGTGCGGGGTCTCGCCTTTCGCGCCTTCCAGCGCCAAGTGGAACAGGCTACCGTTCTCGTCAGGCCAGCGGCCCAGCAGCAGGGCATCGAAGCCGCCACGGTTTTTGCCTCCGCACAGGTGCAGGCGAGAGCCCGGCAGGGGCTTCTTGCTCACGCGCATATGGGCCACGACCTCGTTGCCGGCAAGCACGCGCTCCACGAGCAGCTCCAGCTTGCCCCCGCTGGCCTTTTCGCCGAACAGGCGGGCTTTGAGCACGCGGGTATTGTTGAACACCAACAGGTCGCCAGGCTCCAGCAGGTCAGGCAGCTCATGGAAGATGCGGTCCTTGGGAGAGGTGGTGCAGCCGTCAAGCAGGCGAGACGAGCTGCGCACCGGCGCCGGGTGCTGGGCGATCAAGGCCTCGGGAAGATCGAAATCAAAGTCGCTGAGCGAGAAAGCAGGAAAGAGGGCAGACATGCAATGCTTGAGGGCCGGACGGGCCCGTTCCAAGTTCTGGAGAAAAGATCGGGCTATTGTCGCAAACCCTGGGCAGGGTCTGCCAGGATGCGCCTGCGGCCGAGAGGGGTAGTGGAGTCAGCGAGCGCTCGCTTGCGGCAGGCGTGCAGCGCCCATCCACAGGGAATCAAGGTCCGCGAAGCTCCAGTTGGCCAGCTCCTCCCTGGCGACGATGCGGTCTTTGGTGCGGGGAGAGGACAGGTCCTCGATATAGGGCGCAATTCTTCGATGCTGCTCCAGGGAGTAAAACACCTTGACGCGAGGGGCGAGCAGGTTGTCGACCGAGGTGTCGACCACTACGGCCAAGTGTTGTGATTGCAGGCGTACCAGGGAGCCCAGGGGGTAAATGCCTACGGTCTGCACGAACTGCTCGAACAGCGCGCGGTCGAAATGCTGGGGGCACCACTGGGCCATGCGGTGCAGGGCCTCGGCCGGAGACCAGCCCTTCTTGTACGGCCGATCCGAGGTCACGGCGTCATAGACGTCGCAAATCGCAGCCATGCGCGCAAAAAGCCCGATCTCCTGTTGCTGCAGGCCATGAGGGTAGCCGGTGCCGTCGACTTTCTCATGGTGATGCAGGCAGGCATCGATGACTTGTTCATCCAGGCCCAGCGGGGTCAGCAGCTCGGCGCCATGGCGCGGGTGCTCGCGCATCAGCGCCCATTCCTCATCGTTCAGGGGCCCGGGCTTGTTGAGTACCTCCAGGGGGATGGCTGTCTTGCCCAGGTCGTGCATGAGGCCACTCAGGCCGGCCAGGCGCAGGCCTTGCTCGTCAAGCCCCATGCGCTTGGCCAGGCCGACCATGAGGGCGCATACGGCCAGGCTGTGCATATAGGTGTAGTCATCGGCGGTCTTGATGCGTGCCAGGCCGATCAGCGCATGCGGGTTGCGCGTGACCGAGGCCGTGACCTCTCCTACAAGATGGTTGGCGGCCTCGGCGTTCAGAGGCCGACCCAGGCGTGCGTCATCAAACATGCGGCTGAGCTGCTGGCGAGCTTGCATACAGGTCTTGGCGGCGCGCCGCAGCTCTTCGGCCAGGCCGTGGTGTCTGGGTTTTTGAGAGGAGGACGATTCGTTGGCCTGGCCCGACCCGAGGGACGAAGGCAGTACATCCAGGCCCTTGCCCACGTCGATCCAGACCTCCGTGATCTTGGAGGTGTGCAGGCGCTGTAGGTCGAGCTCGGAGTCCAGCAGGAAGCGCTTGCGCCAGAACGGATGTCCCATCCAGGGGCCACATAGCTCGTGCACAAACATGCCCAGGATGACCTGTTCGACAGGGATGCGTTTCAACATTGCGGCGAATGGAAATAACACAACAACATGTTTATCGGCATGCTAATGATTTCCTGAGGGGCCAAAGCTGGAAAGAGGCAGGGAAAAGCTGACCTCACATGAATGCCTGTATATGCATACACTATGCGCAAGCGCAGCAGCCCTCTATTTGCTCCCAGGAACCTCCATGCCATCTCCTGCTTCCAACGCCGCCACCGATTCCTCGCGCAATGCCAAGGCGCGCAAGGATGCGGCGGGTGTGCCTGCAGGAGTGGCCAGGCCGACGACGGCCAGAGCGGGAGGCAGCCCCGCGCAAAAGGCGCTGGAAAAGCTGGGCCTGGTCCGCGATATCGATCTGGCTCTGCACCTGCCGCTGCGCTATGAGGACGAGACGCGCATCACGCCGCTGAGAAATGCGCGCGAAGGCGATACCGTGCAGATCGAGGCCGTGGTCACCCATAGCGAGGTGCAGTTGCGCCCACGTCGCATGCTCAAGGTCACGGTCGATGACGGTACCGCAGACTGCGTGCTGACCTTCTTCAGCTTCTACCCCTCGCACCAGAAAACCCTGGCTGTGGGCGCCAGGCTGCGCATACGCGGCGAGGTCAAGGGCGGATTCTGGGGACGGCAGATGATGCATCCCACGTTTCGCACGGCTGGCGGAGAGCTGCCCACGGCCCTGACGCCCGTGTACCCGGCCACGGCCGGCCTGCCACAGGCCTACATACGCCGCGCCGTGGCCACGGCTATGCTCAAGGCCGATCTGTCCGAGACTCTGCCTGCGGGTGAACAGCCGCCCATGGCGCAGTTTCACCTAAAAAATGGCTTGCAGAGCTTGTTCAGCCTGCGCGATGCGCTCTCATTTTTGCATCATCCAACGCCGGATGTTGCTCTGGCCACGCTTGAGGACCACTCCCATCCGGCCTGGCAAAGGCTCAAGGCCGAGGAGCTGCTGGCCCAGCAACTGTCCCAATATGAGGCCAAGCGCGAACGTGCACGCCTGCGTGCCCCCGTGCTCCAGCCCAGGGCTGGGGGCCTGAATCTCAAGGGGCAGTTGCTGGCGGCTCTGCCCTTCGGTCTCACGGGAGCCCAGCAGCGCGTGGTGGCCGAGATCTGTGCCGACATGGAGCGCACCGCCCCCATGCACAGGCTGCTGCAGGGCGATGTGGGTTCGGGCAAGACCGTGGTTTCGGCCCTGGCCGCCGTGGCCTGCATAGAGGCCGGCTGGCAGTGCGCGCTCATGGCGCCCACGGAAATCCTGGCCGAGCAGCACTTTGGCAAGCTCGTGGGCTGGCTGGAGCCCTTGCTTGAACCTCTGGGCAAACGCGTGGCCTGGCTGGCCGGCGCGCAGAAGAAGAAGCAGCGCAGGGAAATGCTGGAGCTCATCGCCAGCGGCGAGGCCGCCCTGGTCATTGGTACACATGCGGTGATCCAGGAGCAGGTGGAGTTCAAGAACCTGGCGCTGGCCGTGATCGACGAGCAGCACCGCTTTGGCGTGGCCCAGCGCCTGGCGCTGAGGCAGAAGCTGGTGGCTGGTGCTGCCGCCGAGCCCTTTCCTGGCGAGCAGGCTTCGAAGGAGGCGGGGGCGCCGACGGTGCCCATGGAGCCGCATCTGCTGATGATGAGCGCCACGCCGATTCCGCGCACCCTGGCCATGAGCTATTACGCGGATCTCGACGTCTCCACCATCGACGAGCTGCCGCCGGGGCGCACGCCCATCGTCACCAAGCTGATCGCCGACAGCCGCAAGGACGAGGTCATAGAGCGCATAGGCGCTCAGGTCGAGGCCGGGCGCCAGGTCTATTGGGTCTGCCCCCTGATAGAGGAGAGCGAGGCGCTGGACCTGTCCAATGCCACGGCAACCCATGCCTATCTGAGCGAGATGCTGCCTGGCGTCATGGTCGGGCTTTTGCATTCGCGCATGGCCACGGCCGAGAAAAAGGCCGTGATGGAGCTGTTCTCTGCAGGCGTCATGGGCGTGCTGGTCTCGACCACGGTGATCGAGGTCGGAGTGGACGTGCCCAATGCCTCGCTCATGGTCATCGAGCATGCCGAGCGTTTTGGCCTGTCCCAACTGCACCAGCTGCGCGGCCGAGTGGGTCGGGGCGCTGCGGCGTCGGCCTGCGTGCTGCTGTATTCAGTAGGAGACAATGGGCGCCTGGGCGAGACTGCCAAGGACAGGCTGCGAGCCATGGCCGAGACCAATGACGGTTTCGAGATCGCGCGCCGCGACCTCGAGATCCGCGGACCTGGCGAATTCCTCGGGGCTCGCCAGTCGGGTGCGCCCATGCTGCGCTTTGCCGATCTGGAGCGCGACCTCTTGCTGCTTGACTGGGCGCGCGAACTCGCCCCGCGCATGCTGGAGCAGCAGCCCCGGCTGGCCCAGCAGCATGTGAGTCGCTGGCTGGGCGGCAAGGCCGAATTTCTCAAGGCCTGAAGCACCGGGTTTGCCTGGTTTTGGCGCTTTCTCCAGCTTTATGCAAAACGGCTGGCTCATAAAATCCAACTGTTTTGCGAATTTGCTAATGACTTATTTACATGTGCTTTACATGCTTTTGGGGAGGCGGTATCCGTCGGGTGTGGTTACTATTTTTGAAATGTGGAAAGGCAAAGGCCTGGCGGGATGAAAAATCCCTGGCAGATTTCGCAGCTGCGTATCTGTTATTTTTGTAACAAAGTCGTCTGAATTCATACTGCCATCTGACAAATTGGATTTGCATCAGGTGGCAAAATTTCGGACTTGGCCATTTATTTGCAGGATATTAGGCAGCAACTTCCATGACTCTGACGGAACTCAAGTACATCGTGGCCGTGGCGCGCGAAAAGCATTTCGGGCGTGCGGCCGAGGCCTGTTATGTGTCTCAGCCCACGCTGTCCGTGGCCATCAAGAAGCTCGAGGAAGAACTGGATCTCAAGCTGTTCGAGCGCAGCGCCGGCGAGGTGTCGGTCACTTCCCTGGGCGAGCAAATCATTCGTCAGGCGCAAAGCGTGCTTGAGCAGGCGGCCGAGATCAAGGAGATCGCCAAGCGTGGCAAGGACCCTTTATCGGGGGTGCTGACGCTGGGCGTGATCTACACCATAGGGCCCTATCTGCTGCCCGATCTGGTGCGCAACTCCATCATGAGCACGCCACAAATGCCGCTCATGCTGCAGGAAAATTTCACGGTCAAGCTGCTGGAGATGTTGCGCACGGGCGAGATCGACTGTGCCATCGTGGCCGAGCCCTTTCCCGACACCGGCCTGGCCCTGGCCCCGCTGTATGACGAGCCGTTCATGGCCGCCGTTCCCAGCAGCCATCCCCTGGCGCAAAAGTCCAGCGTCTCGACGGCGGATATGCGCAACGAGACCATGCTGCTGCTGGGAGCGGGTCATTGCTTTCGGGATCACGTGCTTGAGGTCTGTCCCGAATTTGCGCGCTATGCGAGCAATGCCGAGGGCATACGCCGCACCTTTGAAGGCTCTTCGCTGGAGACCATCAAGCACATGGTGGCTGCAGGCATGGGTGTGACCCTGGTGCCGAGGCTGTCCGTGCCGGCCGATGCGCTGGAGACCACCGAGCGTCGGCGCAAGACCGACGAGCCGCATATCCGCTACCTCCCCATCGTGGAGGAAGACGGCACGGCCCCGCCTACGCGCCGCGTGGTCCTGGCTTGGCGCCGCAGCTTTACGCGCTACGAGGCCATTGCCGCCTTGCGCAACGCGGTCTATGCCTGTGAGTTGCCCGGCGTCTCGCGCCTGTCCTGAGAGCATGGGCAGGCTGTGAGTGCGCAACCGGGTTGGCTTCGAGTTCACCAGCAAGCCTGCCAGACCATGGGTCTGGCAGGCTTTTGTGCATGAACCTGGCAAAGCCGGAATGCGCGCTTGTCGACAACACATGACTCTTTTTTTGCATGCTCTGGAACTGGATTGATGCCCATGCGGCCTGGGCCGGCCTGTGCCTGGTTCTGCTGGGCGGCATGGGACTCGCGCTCTATCTGCGCTCTTCATCTGCACCAGCGTTTGCTCCCATGCCAAGGCCGGCGCGTCATATCCTGGCCTTGCTGGGCCTGCTGGCCGGCCTGGGTCTGGCCCTGATGGCGCAGGACATGCTGTGCCTGAGCCAGGCCGGGGGCTGTGCGGCCCGCGTGGACTGGCTGAGGTTCGATGCCTGGGTCTTGCAGCAGTTGGGGCCCTATGGGCAAGAAGGCTGGCTGGCCCCCGTGGTCTGGCTCACCCAGCTCGGCCATGTGGTCTGGATGAGCGTTTTGTCGGCCATTGTGCTGCTGGTGCTCGGCTGGCGGCGCGACTGGCTGCGGGCAGGGGCCTGGGTGCTGGGATCAGCCGGCGTGGGGTTGTGGATTCGCGCCATCAAGCATGCGGTTGGCCGGCCGCGCCCGGCGGACGGCCTGGTCAGTGAAGGCGGCTTCAGCTTTCCCAGCGGCCACAGTGCAGGCACGCTGGTGCTGTACTGCATGCTGGCCTGGCTGTTGCTGCCGCATCTGCCCCGGGCTTGGCGCCGGCCGCTGCTGTTGCTGGGGCTGGTTGTGGCCCTGGGCGTGGGCGCGAGTCGTGTGCTGCTGCGCGTGCATTTCGCCAGCGATGTCCTGGCCGGCTGGCTGCTGGGGCTGGCCTGGATGGCCTTGGTCATGGGTGCTGCCGAATGGGCCAATGCCCGAGGCCGGCAGCCTGGGGTCCCCGCCTGAGCGTTTGCCGGGCCATGAGTCCAGCGGCGACAATGGACTTTTGTGAAATCCCCCGGGCCTTGTCATCATGTCCAGCACCTCGCCTTCGCTGCCCGCGCAGCCGCGCAGCCGCCTCTCGCTTTATCTCGACCTGATCCGTTTCAACCGGCCTGCGGGCTGGCTGGTGCTGGTCTGGCCCACGCTGGTGGCGCTGTGGGTGGCGGCCGATGGCTTTCCGGGCTGGCATTTGCTGACCGTGTTTGTGCTGGGCACGGTGTTGATGCGCAGCGCGGGCTGCTGCATCAACGATATTGCGGACCGCGATTTCGACAAGCATGTGAAGCGCACCACGCAGCGCCCCATCACCAGCGGCCTGGTCAGCGTCAAGGAGGCGGCCCTGGTGGGGCTGGTGCTGACCCTGGTGTCCTTTGGGCTGGTGCTTTCCACACGCTGGGAGGCCGTGGCCTGGTCGGTGCCGGCCGTGCTGTTCACCATCCTCTACCCATTCACCAAGCGCTTTTTCTCCATGCCCCAGGCCTTTCTGGGCATTGCCTTCAACTTCGGCATCGTCATCGCCTTTGCGGCCGTCATCGGCACGGTGCCGGCCACGGCCTGGGTGCTGTGGTTGGCCAATATGTTCCTGGTGCTGGCCTATGACACCGAATACGCGATGGTGGATCGCGACGACGACCTCAAGATCGGCATGAAGACCTCGGCCATCACGCTGGGCCGTTTTGATGTGGCCGGCATCATGGCCTTTTTTGTGCTGTGCTGGGCGCTCATCGCCTGGGTGCTGACGCCTTTGCAACTGGGCTGGCCCTTCTGGCTGGGCATGGCCGTGGCCGCAGCGCAGATTGCCTGGCATTTCACGCTGATTCGCCACCGCACGCGCGAGGGCTGTTTTGTGGCCTTCAGCAAAAGCCACTGGATTGGCGCCGCCATTTTTGCCGGCGTGGCTGTGGGCTATGGTTTGAAGTGATGCGGTGAGGCGCTATGCGTCTTTTTCATCGGGGGCGACGGTTGCAGTCTGCAGAGCTTCTTGCTGGCCGTCTCGCGGTTTTTCTCCGCCGCATGCTGAGCCCTCTTTCGCGAGAGACACCGCGCAAGGGCCGCCCCGCCGCGCTGGTGTCGTCCCCTTGCCCGAAGAGAGCGGGAGAAGGCGCGTAGCGTCTCAGGGGCGTGTCTTTATTTCCCGAATTCCGCCGCCAGCTCCTTGGCCCGGCTTTCGGCATTGCGCATGGCCTGCACAAAATGCTCGGGCACCTGGGTGGCCTGCATATGGGTGATGGCGGCATGGGTGGTGCCGCCCTTGCTGGTGACGCGCTCGCGCAGCACGCTGGCGGGTTCGTCGGAGCGGGCCGCCAGTTCCGATGCGCCCTGGAAGGTGGCTACGGCCAACTGGTAGGCCTGGGCCTGAGGCAAGCCCATGTCCACGCCGGCCTGGGTCATGGCTTCGAGGAACAGAAACACATAGGCCGGTCCTGAGCCGGACAAGGCGGTCACGGCGTCCAGCTGGTCTTCCTTTTCGACCCAGACATGCTGGCCCGTGCTTGCGATCACGCTCTCGATCAAGGTCTTGCCGGCGGCATCGACTTCGGGGCGTGCGAACAGGCCGGTCATGCCCTTGCCTACCAGGGCCGGGGTATTGGGCATGGCACGCACGATGCGGCCCGTGCCTGTCCACTGGGCAATGCTGTGCGTGGTGATGCCGGCAGCCACGCTCAAATGCAGGGCCTCGCGCGTATGCGGGGCCACGGCCTGAGCGGCCTGTTTGAAGGTCTGGGGCTTGACGGCCCAGACCACGGTGCGGGCCGCGGCCAGTTCGGCGCCAGCCTGGGCCAGGGCCGTGATGCCGAAGTTCTTGTGCAGGGCTTCGCGCGCAGCCTCGAAAGGCTCGACGACCACGATGCGCCCGGCGCTCAGGCCCTGGGCGATCAGGCCGCCGATGATGGCGCTGGCCATGTTGCCGCCGCCGATGAAGGCGATCGAGTCCAGCGGGGTGGATGAGGAAGAGGTCGTCATGGTGCTTGGCGAAAGGAGAGGAAGGGTGATGAAGGCATGCTCTTTTTAAAAGAGCTGGTACCGCATTGTTTACGGCGTTTTCATTGCTGTTGAATGCTGAATCCCTTGCTGGAGTGGCGCTACCAGCTATTGTTTTTGTAGTTCCGCGCACATCCCTATGGAATTTTGCTCACAGCCCATGCATAAGTGGTCAACAGCATTTTCCAAATGTTTTCCACAGGATTTTCTTCAGGGAATCCACAGGATTTGCTCAGGTCTCAAGTGTTGCCTGCGCCACCGCATGCTCCCAGCGTGCCATCAGCTCCTCGGCGCGGTGCCGGTCCATGGTGGGGACAAAGCGGCGCTCGGCCTGCCACAGCGCGGACAGCTCTTGGGTGCTCTGGTAGACGCCGGTGGACAGGCCGGCCAGATAGGCTGCGCCCAGGGCGGTGGTTTCCACGCAGGCCGGGCGCACCACGGGAATGCCCAGCAGATCGGCCTGGAACTGCATCAGCAGATTGTTCACGCAGGCGCCGCCGTCCACACGCAGCTCGCTGACGGCTGCGCCGCCGTTGGCCACGGCGTCGCGGCTCATGGCCAGCAGCAGGGCCGCGCTCTGGTAGGCGATGGATTCCAGCGCCGCGCGGGCGATATGGGCCATGGTGGTGCCACGGGTGAGGCCGGTGATGGTGCCGCGGGCATCGGGCTTCCAGTAAGGGGCGCCCAGACCGGTGAAGGCGGGTACCAGCATCACGCCGCCGCTGTCGGGCACGGATTCCGCCAGCTGCTGCACCTGGCCGCTGTGCTCGATGGCGCGCAGGCCGTCGCGCAGCCACTGCACCACGGCGCCGCCGACGAAGACGCTGCCTTCCAGAGCGAACTGGGGTGTGACTGTGGCCTGGGCGGCGCTGGTGGTCAGCAGGCCATTGGCGGATTGCTGAAAGTTGCCACCGGTATGCATCAACATGAAGCAGCCCGTGCCATAGGTGTTCTTGGCCATGCCGGCGGAGAAACAGGCTTGGCCGAAGAGGGCGCTTTGCTGGTCGCCGGCCACGCCGCCGATGGCGATCTCGCCGCCCAGCACATCGGCTGCGGTGCGACCAAAGTCGGCGGCCGAGGGCAGGACTTCGGGCAGCAGGCTTTGGGGAATGTGCAGGGCGGCCAGCAGCTCCTCGTCCCACTGGTTGGTGTGGACGTTGAACAGCATGGTGCGGCTGGCATTGCTGACATCGGTGACATGGCGACCTGTGCCTGATGCGCCGCCGGTGAGCTGCCAGACCAGCCAGCTGTCCACGGTGCCAAAGGCCAGATCACCAGCCTCGGCCGCGGCGCGGGCGCCGGGCACATGGTCCAGCAGCCACTGCAGCTTGCTGCCGGAGAAATAGGCGTCGATCAGCAGACCGGTTTTTTGCTGAATGCTCTCGGCCATGCCGGCCTCGCGCAGGGCTGCGCAGATGGGCTCGGCGCGTCTGTCCTGCCAGACGATGGCATGGTGGATGGGCTGGCCGGTCTTGCGACTCCACACCACCGTGGTTTCGCGCTGGTTGGTAATGCCCACGGCGCGGATGTCGCGGGCCGTGAGCCCGGCCTTGGCCAGGGCTTCTTTGGCGGTGCTCAGCTGGGTGCGCCAGATTTCGCGCGGGTCATGTTCCACCCAGCCCGGACGCGGATAGATCTGGGGCAGCTCCAGCTGGGCCGAGGCCACCAGGCGGCCCTGGGCGTCAAACACAATGGAGCGGGAGCTGGAAGTGCCCTGGTCCAGGGCAAGCAGATAGGTCGTCATGATGTGGTGGGTTCAAAGCGGTGCCAAAGGCAGTACGAAGCGGGCCATCTGTGCCTGTTCGCTCCAGCCCTGCTTGGTGTAGAAGCCGCGTTCATAGGAGCTGCGCTGGCGGTTGTTGACCAGCCAGATGCGCAGGCAGTCGCGTTCGCGCGCGGCCTGCACGGCTGCGGCCAGCAAGCCGTGGCCCAGTCCCAGGCTGCGTGCGGACTCGGCCACGAACAGCTCGCTCAGGTACGCCTCCCAGCCCTGGATGATGGCGGTGGGTAGCCAGTGCACGGCGCAATAGCCGCAAAGGCCCTGGTCTGCATGCTCTGCAACGAGCAGCAGGCTGCGATCGGCTGCGGATTCGATGAGCGAGCGCACATGGGCGGTTGCCTGCGCGGGCGTGGTGGCCTCGTACACGCCGAACCAGCCTATGCCGGCCAGCAGGGCGGCTATGGCCGGGGCGTCGGCGCTGCGGGCGGGGCGTATCTGGTGCATTCGGGGCAATCGGCGATCAATCGGCAATTACGCACTGCACCTCGGCCTCGCGCAGCAAGGCATCGAAAGGCGCGGGCGGAGCCGCATCCGTGAACAGGCGATGGATCTGGTTGAGGCGCGCGAGCTCGACCATGGCCTGGCGCTGGAACTTGCTGCGATCAGCGGCCAGCCAGACCTCGCGCGACTGGGAGATGATGGTCTGAGCGACCTTGACCTCGCGCATGTCGAAGTCTCGCAGGCTGCCGTCGGGCTCGATCGCCGAGATGCCGATCAAGGCAATGTCCACCTTGAACTGGCGTATGAAGTCCACCGCCGCCTCGCCCACGATGCCACGGTCGCGCGTGCGCACCACGCCGCCGGCGACGATGACCTCGCAGTCGGCATTGCTGCTGAGGATGGCCGCCACATTGAGATTGTTGGTGATCACGCGCAGGCCCCGGTGCTTGAGCAAGGCCTGGGCCACGGCCTCGGTGGTCGTGCCTATGTTCAGGATCAGCGAGCAGCCGTTGGGAATCGCATCGGCGACGGCGCGCGCAATGCGTGCCTTGCCGGCCGCGTGCAGCACCTGGCGCTGGGTGTGGCCCAGGTTTTCCACGGTGGCGCTGGGGACGCGCACGCCGCCATGAAAGCGCACCAGCAGGCCGGCATCGGCCATCTTCTGTATGTCGCGGCGCACGGTTTGCAGCGTGACGCCCAGGATGTCGGCCAGCTGTTCCACGCTCGCGGATTGGCGGTTGCGGACCTCGTCGAGCAGTTGCAGTTGTCGGGGATTGGTGTTCACGGGCATTCCATCAAAACAAGAGCGGTCGGAGCATGAGCACGCCACAGGAACGTGCTGGGCATCAATCTCCTCGGCGCCACGACCGTGCTTGGCAGGATGAGGCGGTATCGGACGACTTTGTGGCGTGAAAGCTTACATGGACCTGAGTCCGGGTTGCGATCCCATTGCTTCAAACTCATCCCGGCGGCTCGGCAAGGCTCGGCGCGAGCGCGCCGAAGGAGATCGTGGGCATGCTCTGGGCGCGTCCGGTTATAGCGCATTTGCCGCATCAGATCGGGCAGCAAACTGGGTTGATGCATGAAATCGAAAGAAAAGGAACTGTTTTTCGGGGTGCAAGCAAGGGCCAGCGCGAAGAAATCGCCTGATTTCGCTCCAACCCTTCGGGCCAGTGCCTTTGCGGGCGCGCCGCGAGGTGATCGTGAACACGCGCTATGGGTGGCTGTCACTCTTCTTTGAGTAGGGGTGCGGCTGCTGCGATGCTCGCAGTCCAGTGGGGCGGAAGTTACTGATCGAAAAATATCGAAGAAAAAAATACAAAAACGAGCGAGAATATGAGGCGCGGCGGTTGCCGCCAAATTTTTTGCTTTTGCTTCAAGATCCATGTCTCAAGCCGCCTGCCCGTTGCCGACTTCCCGCTCCAGCCTGCTGGAGCGCCTGGCCCAGCCCCAAACCTATGATCTGGCCGTGATTGGCGGCGGTGCCACGGGCCTGGGCGTGGCCCTGGATGCTGCGGCACGCGGCTTCAAGGTGGTGCTGGTCGAGTCGCATGACTTTGCCAAGGGCACTTCCTCGCGTGCCACCAAGCTGGTGCATGGCGGGGTGCGCTATCTGGCCCAGGGCAATATCGCCCTGGTGCGCGAGGCCTTGCACGAGCGTACGACCCTGCTGCACAACGCCCCCCACCTGGCCCAGCCCTTGGCGTTTGTGATGCCTTCATACAAGCTGCTGGATACGCCGTTCTATGGCATCGGCCTCAAGATGTACGACGCCCTGGCCGGCAAGGCGGGCCTGGGCGCCACCGAATTCCTGTCGCGCGCGAGGACTGTGGAATGCCTGCCCACGGTGCGCGAGCAGGGCCTGAAGGGCGGCGTCAAATACTGGGATGGTCAGTTCGACGATGCACGCCTTGCGCTGGCGCTGGCGCGCACGGCGGCACAAAAAGGCGCTTTGCTGCTCAATTACTGCCCGGCCCGGGAGCTGATCTATGAAGACGGGCGTGTGGCCGGGCTGTTTTGCGAGGATGCGGAGACCGGCGCACGCTACGAGGTGCGCGCCCAGTGCGTGGTCAATGCCACAGGTCCCTGGGTGGATGTGTTTCGCGAGCAGGATGCCAGGGCCCAGGGGCGGCCGGCCAGGCCCATGGTCGCGCCCAGCCAGGGCGTGCATGTGGTCGTGGATCGGGAGTTTCTGCCCTCCAAGCATGCGCTGCTGGTGCCCAAGACCGCCGATGGCCGTGTGCTGTTTGCCGTGCCCTGGCTGGGCAAGCTCATCCTGGGTACCACGGATACGCCGCGTCACGATCTGGCGCGCGAGCCCCTTCCTTTTCCTGAGGAGCTGGACTTCATCCTCACCGAGGCCGGTCGCTATCTGAGTCGCCAGCCCACGCTGGCCGATGTGCGCAGCATGTGGGTGGGGCTGCGCCCCCTGGTCAAGCCCCAGGACGACGATGGCGAGAACACCAAGAAGATCAGCCGCGAGCACACGGTGATGTCCAGCCGCACGGGGCTGGTTACGGTCACGGGGGGTAAATGGACGACCTATCGCGCCATGGCCGAAGACGTGCTTGCCGAGTGCTTCTCCATCGGCCGCCTGCCGCGCCGCCAGGCAGGGGTGACCGTGCATCTGCCTCTGGTGGGCGCTGGCGGCGGGGTGGCGCGCGGCCTGGACCAGGCCCAGGGCCTGCATTCCTATGGAACGGAAGCTGGCTGCGTTGCAGAGTTGCCAGGCGGCGAGCGGTGGCTGAGCGAAAGCTTGAGTGAGGCCATGGTGCGTTTCGCGGCACGCCATGAATATGCGCGCACCGTGGAGGATGTGCTCGCGCGTCGCAGTCGCCTGCTGTTCCTGGATGCGCGCCTGGCAGCCGAACTTGCGCCGCGTGTGGCCGAGATTCTTGAACAGGAGCTGGGGCACGACGCCAGGCTGGCTGAATTCCAGGCCCTGGCGGTCCAGTATCTGCCGTTGCAGGTTTGAGCGGCACTGGTGGTGCAAAGGCTTTGATAGCTGCCTGCACCCGCTCTGTCTCGAAAAATGATGCCTATCTTATTGAAACCTAAGACAGACAGGCGCTTTTTGCTTGTAAATTGATAGCGCTATCTGCGATGCCTCAGGGTCGAGTCCGGTGCATGCTGGACACGTCTGGAAAAAGAGGGCTAAGCATTTGACATGCAATGGATTTTGCGCGACAATCTTCTGCTTCACGTATAAAAGCGTGAATTTTCTGCCCAGTGGACGCGTTGAAAAATGGTTTTTGACGTGGACGACGGGCCCAAGACTGACTGGCTGCTAGATCAGCCCTTGAGAAGACTCTGGGGCTGTCGAGCGTTGCTGGAGCAAGTTGGGAATATTTGAAATGATCCAAACAGAATCTCGTTTAGAGGTTGCCGACAACACCGGCGCGAAGTCTGTCCAGTGCATCAAGGTGCTGGGCGGCTCTCATCGCCGTTACGCAAGTGTTGGCGACATCATCAAGGTGAGCGTCAAGGAAGCCGCTCCGCGTGGCCGCGTCAAAAAAGGCGAGGTCTACAGCGCTGTGGTGGTGCGCACCGCCAAGGGCATCCGTCGTGCAGACGGTTCGCTCGTGAAGTTCGACGGCAATGCCGCCGTGCTGCTGAACGCCAAGCTGGAGCCTATCGGCACCCGCATCTTTGGCCCCGTGACTCGTGAACTGCGTACCGAAAAGTTCATGAAGATCGTGTCCCTGGCTCCTGAAGTTCTCTAAGGAAAGCACACCATGAACAAGATTCGCAAGGGCGACGAAGTCATCGTGCTGACCGGCCGTGACAAAGGCAAGCGTGGCGTGGTTGCACTGCGCAAGGATGACACCCACGTGGTCGTGGAAGGCATCAACCTGGTGAAGAAGCACGTCAAGCCCAACCCCATGAAGGGTACCACCGGCGGCATCGTGGAAAAGGCCATGCCTATCCACCAGTCCAACGTGGCAGTCTTCAATGCGGCTACCGGCAAGGGCGAGCGCGTGAGCGTCAAGGTGAATGCCGACGGCAAGCGTGTCCGCGTGTTCAAAGACGGCACTGAAGTCAAGAGCGCCTGAGGAGTAACACATGGCACGTCTGCAAAAACTCTATCGTGAAAAGATCGCGGCTGAACTGAAGGAAAAGTTCGGCTACAAGTCCGTCATGGAAGTGCCTCGTCTGAGCAAGATCACCCTGAACATGGGTGTGAGCGAAGCCGTCGCCGACAAGAAGGTGATGGACAACGCCGTGGCTGACCTGACCAAGATCGCAGGTCAGAAGCCCGTGGTGACCAAGGCCAAGAAGGCCATCGCTGGTTTCAAGATCCGCGAAGGTCAGGCCATCGGCTGCATGGTGACCCTGCGTGGCGTTCAGATGTATGAATTCCTGGACCGTTTCGTCACCGTGGCTCTGCCCCGTGTGCGTGACTTCCGTGGTATTTCGGGTCGTTCGTTCGACGGCCGCGGCAACTACAACGTCGGTGTCAAGGAACAGATCATCTTCCCCGAAGTCGAGTACGACAAGGTGGATGCCCTGCGCGGTCTGAACATCAGCATCACAACCACGGCCAAGACTGACGACGAGTGCAAGGCACTGCTCGCAGCCTTCCGTTTCCCCTTCAAGAACTGAGGTGGCACATGGCTAAGAAAGCTTTGATCGAGCGCGAACTCAAGCGCGAAAAGCTGGCAGCTAAGTACGCTGCCAAGTACGCAGAACTGAAGGCTATCGCCGGTGATGCCAAGCGCACCGACGAAGAGCGCGATGCCGCCCGCCTGGGCCTGCAAAAGCTGCCCCGCAACGCCAACCCCACTCGCCAGCGCAACCGCTGCGAGATCACGGGCCGTCCGCGTGGCACCTTCCGTCAATTCGGTCTGGGTCGCGCCAAGATCCGTGAAATGGCCTTTGCTGGTGACATCCCCGGTGTCACCAAGGCCAGCTGGTAAGCAAGCAGGAGAGATGAAACATGAGCATGAGTGATCCCATCGCTGACTTGCTGACCCGCATCCGTAACGCACAAATGGTCGCCAAGGCCACCGTGTCGGCACCTGCCTCCAAGGTCAAGGTTGCCATCGCGCAGGTGCTGAAGGACGAAGGCTACATCGACGGTTTTGAAATCAAGACCGAAGACGGCAAGGCCGAGCTGCAAATCACCCTGAAGTACTACGCCGGTCGTCCCGTGATCGAGCGCATCGAGCGCGTGAGCCGTCCCGGCCTGCGCGTGTACAAGGGCCGCAACGCCATTCCTCAGGTCCAGAACGGCCTGGGCGTGGCCATCGTCACCACTCCCAAGGGCGTGATGACCGATCGCAAGGCGCGTGCTACCGGTGTCGGTGGCGAAGTGCTGTGCTATGTGGCCTAAGACATTGAAGGAGAAATACTGAAATGTCTCGCGTAGCAAAAGCCAATGTGACCATCCCCGCAGGTGTGGATGTGTCCTTCAACGGTAGCCAGGTCAATGTCAAGGGTTCGGGCGGTGCGCTGTCCCTGAACCAGAATGCCCTGGTGAAGATTTCCAACAACGAAGGCAAGCTGTCCTTCGAGCCCGTGAATGATTCGCGCGAAGCCAATGCCATGAGCGGCACCATGCGTCAGCTGGTGAACAACATGGTGGTGGGCGTGAGCAAGGGCTTCGAGAAGAAGCTGAACCTGGTCGGCGTGGGTTTCAAGGCTTCGGCCTCGGGCGCCAAGCTGAACCTGGCCATCGGTTTTTCTCACCCCGTCAACTTCGAGATGCCTGCCGGCATCACGGTGGCCTGCCCCTCCGCGACCGAGATCGTGATCAAGGGTGCCGACCGCCAGGCCGTTGGCCAACTGGCCGCTGAGATCCGCGCCGTTCGTCCTCCCGAGCCCTACAAGGGCAAGGGCATCCGTTACTCGGATGAGAAGGTCGTGATCAAAGAGACCAAGAAGAAGTAAGGAGCTGCATTATGTTGACCAAGAAAGAGCAGCGTCTGCGTCGTGCCCGCCAGACCCGTATCCGCATTGCCCAGCAAGGCGTGGCGCGTCTGAGCGTGAACCGCACCAACCTCCACATCTACGCCAGCGTGTTTTCGGAAGACGGCACCAAGGTGCTGGCTACCGCCTCGACGGCAGAAGCCGAAGTGCGTGCCCAACTGGGCGCTGCAGGCAAGGGCGGCAATGCCGCTGCTGCTGCACTGATCGGCAAGCGCATTGCCGAGAGGGCCAAGGCCGCCGGCGTCGAGAAAGTGGCTTTCGATCGCGCTGGTTTCGCATACCACGGCCGCGTGAAGGCTTTGGCAGAAGCCGCCCGTGAAGCGGGCCTGCAGTTCTAAGCGGAGCGGATAGAAATGGCAAAGTTTTCCCCCAAGGTGCAAGACGAAGGTCGTGACGACGGTCTGCGCGAAAAAATGATCGCGGTCAACCGCGTCACCAAGGTTGTGAAGGGTGGCCGTATCCTCGGCTTCGCTGCACTGACCGTGGTTGGCGACGGTGATGGTCGCGTTGGCATGGGCAAGGGCAAGTCCAAGGAAGTGCCTGCCGCCGTGCAAAAAGCGATGGAAGAATCCCGTCGCAACATGATCAAGGTGTCCCTGAAGAACGGCACGATCCATCACACCGTGATGGGTCAGCACGGTGCAGCATCGGTGATGCTCAACCCCGCTCCCAAGGGTACCGGCATCATCGCTGGCGGCCCCATGCGCGCTGTCTTCGAAGTGCTGGGCATCACCGACATCGTGGCCAAGAGCCATGGCTCGTCGAATCCCTATAACATGGTCCGCGCGACTTTTGACGCCTTGAAGAACTCCACGACCCCTGCGGAAGTGGCGGCCAAGCGTGGCAAGTCGGTCGAAGACATCTTCGCGGCCTGATCGGAGTCAAGCACATGACAACGCAACAAACCGTCAAGGTGCAGCTGGTGCGCAGCCCCATCGGCACCAAGGAATCGCACCGCGCCACCATTCGTGGCCTGGGCCTGCGCAAGCTCAATAGCGTGAGCGAGCTCAAGGACACGCCCGAAGTGCGCGGCATGATCAACAAAATCGCCTACTTGGTGAAGGTTCTCTGAAAGGGTTGATGATGGAACTCAATAGCATCAAGCCTGCCGCAGGTGCCAAGCACGCCAAGCGTCGCGTGGGCCGTGGTATCGGCTCTGGCCTGGGCAAGACCGCTGGTCGTGGCCACAAGGGTCAGAAGTCGCGTTCGGGCGGCTATCACAAGGTGGGTTTCGAAGGCGGTCAAATGCCTTTGCAGCGCCGTCTGCCCAAGCGCGGCTTCAAGTCGCATCTGCTGAAGTTCAATGCAGAAGTGACTCTGACGGCTCTGGACCAACTCGGTCTGGCCGAAGTCGATCTGGCAGCCCTGAAGCAAGCAGGTCTGGTTGGTGAAATCGCCAAGGTGGTCAAGATCATCAAGAGCGGTGAAATCAGCAAGGCTGTGAAGCTCAACGGCATCGGCGCTACCGCCGGCGCCAAGGCCGCAATCGAAGCTGCCGGTGGCAGCATCGCCTGATTAAAGTTCTGAAAGAAGACATCCGTGGCTACTAGCGCAGCTCAAATTGCAAAAACTGGAAAATTCGGCGATTTGCGTCGCCGGCTGGTTTTTCTGTTGCTCGCGCTGGTCGTGTACCGCATCGGGGCGCATATCCCCGTGCCGGGCATCGATCCAGCGCAGCTGCAGCAGCTGTTCAATGGCCAGCAGGGCGGTATTCTCAATCTGTTCAACATGTTCTCGGGTGGGGCGCTGTCGCGCTTCACGGTGTTCGCACTGGGGATCATGCCGTACATCTCGGCATCGATCATCATGCAGCTCATGACCTATGTGGTCCCTACATTCGAGCAGCTGAAAAAAGAAGGTGAATCGGGTCGTCGCAAGATTACCCAGTACACCCGCTACGGCACTTTGGGCCTGGCGATTTTTCAGTCCCTGGGAATTGCCGTGGCACTGGAAAGCTCGGCAGGCCTGGTTCTGAGCCCGGGTTTTGGCTTCCGCCTCACGGCGGTGGTCAGCCTCACGGCCGGCACCATGTTCCTGATGTGGCTGGGTGAGCAGATCACGGAACGTGGTCTGGGCAACGGCATCTCCATTCTGATTTTTGCTGGTATCGCCGCAGGCCTGCCCAGCTCTATCGGTGGGTTGCTGGAGCTGGTACGCACCGGTGCCATGAGCATCGTGGCCGCGATCTTCATTGTTCTCGTGGTGGCAGCCGTGACGTATTTCGTCGTGTTTGTCGAACGCGGGCAGCGAAAGATCCTGGTGAACTATGCGCGTCGTCAGGTGGGTAACAAGGTATATGGTGGTCAGTCCTCGCACTTGCCGCTGAAGCTGAACATGGCCGGGGTCATTCCTCCCATCTTTGCTTCATCCATCATCTTGCTGCCTGCGACCGTGGTGAATTGGTTCAGTGCAGGAGAGTCGATGCGCTGGTTGAAGGACATTGCTGGCACGCTGACACCTGGTCAGCCCATCTATGTAATGCTCTACGCCGCTGCCATCATCTTCTTTTGCTTCTTCTACACGGCCCTGGTGTTCAACAGCCGGGAGACTGCCGACAATCTGAAGAAGAGCGGCGCCTTCATCCCCGGGATTCGTCCTGGCGAGCAGACGGCACGCTACATTGACAAGATTCTGGTTCGCCTGACCCTGGCTGGCGCGGTGTATATCACCTTTGTGTGTCTGCTGCCCGAGTTCCTGATCCTGAAGTACAACGTGCCGTTTTACTTCGGTGGTACATCGCTGCTGATTATTGTGGTGGTGACCATGGACTTCATGGCTCAGGTGCAGAACTACATGATGTCGCAGCAGTACGAGTCGCTCCTCAAAAAGGCGAACTTCAAGGCGACACTGAATTGAGCTTGTAACGATGCCTGGCAGCTTGGCCGCCAGGCGTCGGTGAACAGAAGTTAGTAGATACCATTCGATCTGCACGGGACAAGGTCCAAAGCGCAGATCACAACGGATGTAAGAGTTTTAGGAGAATGAAATGAGAGTTTCGGCTTCGGTCAAAAAAATCTGCCGTAACTGCAAGATCATCCGCCGCAAAGGTGTTGTGCGCGTGATCTGCACGGACCAGCGCCATAAGCAGCGCCAGGGTTGATAGAAAGTTTGAGGACGAATAATGGCACGTATAGCTGGCATTAACATCCCGCCGCATCAGCACGCTGAAATCGGCCTGACCGCAATTTACGGTATTGGTCGTACGACAGCTCGCAAGATCTGCGAAGCATGCGGCATTGCATATTCCAAGAAGGTCAAGGAATTGACCGATGGCGATCTCGAGAAGATCCGCGAACAGCTGTCTTCCCTGACGCTGGAAGGCGATCTGCGTCGTGAAACCACGATGAACATCAAGCGCTTGATGGACATCGGTTGCTACCGCGGCTTCCGCCATCGTCGCGGCCTGCCCATGCGCGGTCAACGCACCCGCACGAATGCCCGTACCCGCAAGGGTCCGCGCAAGGGTGCAGCGACTCTGAAGAAGTAAAGGGATTGAGAGATCACTATGGCTAAGTCTCCTGCAAACAACGCAGCACAGCGCGTGCGCAAGAAGGTCCGCAAGAACATTTCGGACGGTATTGCTCACGTGCATGCTTCGTTCAACAACACGATCATCACCATTACCGACCGTCAAGGTAACTCCTTGTCGTGGGCTTCGTCGGGCGGTCAGGGCTTCAAGGGCTCGCGCAAGTCGACTCCCTTTGCTGCTCAGGTGGCTTCGGAAGTGGCTGGTCGTGCCGCCATGGAACAGGGCATCAAGAACCTGGACGTGGAAATCAAGGGCCCCGGTCCTGGCCGCGAATCCTCGGTTCGCGCCCTGGGTGCCCTGGGCATCCGCATCACCTCCATCTCGGACGTGACGCCGGTTCCCCACAACGGCTGCCGCCCTCAAAAGCGCCGTCGTATTTAATCTCTAATCAAGCCCACCGCCGCCCAGATGTGTAACATCGCGGGCGGCTCCCGTGTTTGTGCACGGTAGATGACATAAAGGAAGATCAAGTGGCACGCTATATCGGCCCCAAGGCCAAACTCTCCCGCCGCGAAGGCACCGACCTGTTCCTGAAGAGCGCTCGCCGCTCGATCGCCGACAAGTCCAAGTTCGACACCAAGCCCGGCCAGCACGGCCGCACTTCGGGCCAGCGTACCTCGGACTACGGTCTGCAACTGCGTGAAAAGCAGAAGGTCAAGCGTATGTACGGCGTGCTGGAGAAGCAATTCCGCCGCTACTTCGAGGAAGCCGAGCGTCGCCGTGGCAACACTGGCGCCAACCTGCTGTCCCTGCTGGAAGCGCGTCTGGACAACGTGGTGTTCCGCATGGGCTTTGGCTCCACGCGCGCCGAGGCTCGTCAGCTGGTGTCCCACAAGGCCATCCTGGTGAATGGCCAGTCGGTGAACATCCCCTCCTACCTGGTGAAGGTGGGCGACGTGGTTGCCGTGCGTGAAAAGTCCAAGAAGCAAGGCCGCATTGTCGAAGCCCTGCAACTGGCTGGTCAGGTCGGCTTCCCTGCATGGGTGGAAGTGGCTGCCGACAAGGCTGAAGGTACCTTCAAGAAGGCTCCTGACCGCGACGAATTTGGCGCCGACATCAACGAATCCCTGATCGTTGAGTTGTACTCGCGTTAATCCTGAGCTGCGGCATTTCTGTAAAAACGTTCCCCGGCTACGAGGCATCGCACCGGGGTGCTTCACCAGCCTTACCGGTGTAACGAGCCGGGGGTATTGAGAGGAAGTCTGCATGCAAACCAATTTGCTAAAGCCCAAGACAATCAATGTCGAGCAGCTTGGCCACAATCGTGCCAAGGTCGTGCTCGAGCCCTTCGAGCGTGGCTATGGCCACACTCTGGGCAACGCCTTGCGCCGCGTTCTGCTCTCGTCGATGGTGGGCTACGCAGCGACGGAAGTGACCATTGCCGGTGTGCTCCATGAGTACTCGTCCATAGACGGTGTTCAGGAAGACGTGGTCAATATCCTGTTGAACCTCAAGGGCGTGGTGTTCAAGCTGCACAACCGTGATGAGGTCACCCTGTCCCTGCGCAAGGATGGTCAAGGCGTGGTCACCGCGCGTGACATCCAGACCCCGCACGATGTGGAAATCATCAACCCCGATCATGTCATCGCCAACCTGTCGCAAGGCGGCAAGCTGGACATGCAGATCAAGGTTGAAAAGGGCCGTGGCTATGTGCCGGGCAATGTGCGCCGCTATGGCGACGAGTCCACGAAGTCCATCGGCCGCATCGTGCTGGATGCTTCGTTCTCGCCCGTCAAGCGCGTGAGCTATGCGGTCGAATCGGCACGCGTGGAACAGCGCACCGACCTCGACAAGCTCGTGGTGGAAATCGAGACCAATGGCTCGATCACGGCCGAAGACGCAGTGCGCGCCTCCGCCAAGATCCTGGTCGAGCAGCTGGCCGTGTTCGCCCAGCTCGACGGTGGCGACATCGCCAGCGTGTTCGATGCACCTTCGGGCAGCCGCGGTGCCGCGACCTCGTTCGACCCCATCTTGCTGCGTCCTGTGGACGAGCTCGAACTCACGGTTCGCTCGGCCAACTGCCTCAAGGCGGAAAACATCTACTACATCGGCGACCTGATCCAGCGTACCGAGAACGAGCTGCTCAAGACCCCCAACCTGGGTCGCAAGTCGCTCAACGAGATCAAGGAAGTTCTGGCTTCCCGTGGTCTCACGCTGGGCATGAAGCTCGAAAACTGGCCACCCGCTGGCCTGGAAAAGCGCTAAGCGCTATAATCGCTGGCTTTCGCTTTTGGGCGAAAGCACATGTGCATCGGGCAGTACCTGATACGGCTGCCCGAATTAATTTAGACATCAAGGAATAGCACCATGCGTCACGGTCACGGCCTTCGTAAACTCAATCGCACCACTTCGCACCGCCTGGCGATGCTGAAGAACATGATGAACTCGCTCATCGAGCACGAGGCCATCAAGACCACGCTGCCCAAGGCCAAGGAACTGCGCCGCGTGATCGAGCCCATGATCACCCTGGCCAAGGTGGACACCGTCGCCAACCGCCGCCTGGCTTTCGACCGCCTGCGTGACCGCGACAGCGTGACCAAGCTGTTCAACGAACTGGGCCCCCGCTTTGCCAAGCGTCCCGGTGGCTACACCCGTATCCTGAAGATGGGCTTTCGCGTGGGCGACAACGCTCCCATGGCCTATGTGGAACTGGTCGAGCGCGCCGAAGAAGCTGCCCAGGCAGCCGAGTAAATCTGCTACAATACCAGCTTACCGCGCGATGGAGCAGTCTGGTAGCTCGTTGGGCTCATAACCCAAAGGTCGGAGGTTCAAATCCTTCTCGCGCAACCAAGTTGAAAACGCCCGCTGTCCTCAGCGGGCGTTTTTTATTTACGCTAGCAAAAATCTTTGCTTCTCCTTTTCCTCAAAAGAATAGCGGCTAGCGCTCTATGCATAAGGTTTCCAGCTTCTTTTGTATCTGAAAACCTTGTATGACAAGCGGTAGCAGCTACTTTTTTAAAGACCTGCTGCCCTGTTCCCACCACCATGGCTGATCCCTTGCATGCGCCCGGTACGCTGGGCATCGACTTTGGCACTTCCAATTCGGCTGCCGCCTGGCGTGGGCAGCAGGGCCCGGCGCGGCTCTTGCCGCTGGAGGGGCAGGCGCGGGTGATGCCCACGGCCCTGTTCTTCCATGCCGAAGAGCAGGGCACGCATTTCGGGCGCGATGCCATGGCTCAGTATCTGGATGGCGAGCCCGGGCGGCTGATGCGCTCGCTCAAAAGCTTGCTGGGCAGTGCGCTGCTGCAAGAGCGCACGGCGGTACATGGCCGGCCCGTCAGCTACCAGGACGTGATCGGCATGTTTCTGCGCCGCGTGGCCGACAGGGCGCGCGAGGCGCTCGATGGCCGCCTGCCGCAGCGTGTGGTGCTCGGGCGGCCCGTGCATTTCGTGGACGACAACCCGCAGCGCGACGGCCAGGCCCAGCAGGCGCTGGCCGAAGCGGCCCGCTTGGCGGGCCTGGGTGAAGTGCATTTCCAGCTCGAACCGATTGCGGCCGCCCTGGATTACGAGCAGCGCCTGGAGCGCGAGGCCCTGGTTCTGGTCGTGGACATCGGCGGCGGCACCTCGGACTTCACCGTCGTGCGTCTTGGCCCCGAGCGCATGCGCGCGGCCGAGCGCCACAGCGACATCCTCGCGACCAGCGGCGTGCACATCGGCGGCACGGACTTCGATCAGCGGCTGAACCTGGCCCAGGTCATGCCCTTGCTCGGCTACCGGCACACGGGATCCAGCGGGCGCGAGGTGCCCAGTCGCGTGTTCTTCGATCTCTCGACCTGGCATCTGATCCAGTGGCTGTATGCGCCCAAGGCCCTGGCCGATGCGCGTGCGCTGCGCAGCGACTATGCGGACGCGCGCCTGCACCGCCGGCTGATGGCCGTGCTGGAGCAGCGTGAGGGTCACAGGCTGGCCGATGCCGTGGAGCAGGCCAAGATCCAGGCTTCTTCACTGCATGCAGATGCGCCTGTGGATCTGACCTGGCTGGAGCCGGGCCTGCAGGCCCTGGTTTCTGCGCCCATCCTGCACACGCAATTGCAGGCACTGCTGGGGCAGGTCGTGGCTTGCGCGCTGGAGTGCGTGCGCCTGGCCGGTGCCAGACCTCAGGCCCTGGATGCGATCTACCTCACGGGCGGCTCCTCGGCGCTGCGCACGCTGCGCGAGGTCCTGCAACAAAGCTTTCCCGGTGTTCCCCAGATCGAAGGCGACCTGTTTGGCGGCGTCGCATCGGGCCTGGCCTGCGCCTGATGTCTCCGGCCCGTGGGCGCTACTCCTCGGCCTGCTTCAAGGCCAGTGCGGCATCGTAGAGCTGGTTGCGCGGCATGCCCGTGATCTCGGCGGCCAGGCGCACGGCCGGCTTGGTCGGCAGCTCGGCCAGCAGCAGGCGCAGCACCTGCAGGCCCTGGCCCTCATCGCCTTGCACGGCCACGGGGTGCAGCACCACGGCAAACTCGCCCTTGCTGCGTTGGGGCTGGGCCTGAAGCCAGGCGTACAGCTCGCAGGCCGGCATGGTGGCGATCTCCTCGAACTGCTTGCTGATCTCGCGTGCCAGCGTGACCGGGCGCTGTGCGAGGGTGGCAAGGGCCGTTGCCAGATCGGCGATGCGGTGCGGAGCTTCGAGCAGCACGGTGCAGCGCGGCTCGGCTGCCAGGCGCTGCACGGCGGCCTGGCGCTCGGCGCTCTTGGTGGGCAGAAAGCCCTGGAAGACAAAGCCCTCGGCCGAATGCGCAGGTGCCACGGCCCCGGCCACGCTGATGGCTGCGGTGATGCTGGAGGCCCCGGGGAGCGGTATGCAGCGCAGGCCCGAAGCCTGCACGGCGGCACAAAGCCGCGCACCCGGATCGCTGACGCCGGGGGTTCCGGCATCGCTCACATAGGCGATGCGCTGGCCCTGCTGAAGCCGGGCAATGAGCTGCTGCGCGGCCTGGGCCTCGTTGTGCTGGTGCACGGCCAGCAACTGGCTGCCAGGACGCTCCAGCCCGTAGCTGCGCAGCAGGCCCTGGGTGTGGCGCGTGTCCTCACAGGCGATGCAGTCCACGAGTTGCAGCACATGCAGAGCGCGCAGGCTGATGTCGGCCAGATTGCCGATGGGCGTCGCGACCACATAGAGTGCGCCCTGGGGATAATGCTGCTGGGCGGCGGCGTTTCTGGCGGCTTCCAAAGCCAAAGCAAAAGAGGTGCTCAATGGGTTTCCTTGCGAAAAAGCCGGCAGTCGGGGCGAAGGGCGGCAGCGCAGCGCAGCCGGGGCCTGGCCGCCAGACAAGCCGTGACAGAGGACAGCAGGCCGAAGAGCTGGCGCTGGCGCATCTTGTGGCGGCAGGCCTGCGCCTGGTCGAGCGCAATTATCGGACGCCAGGGCGGGGCGGTGGCGAGATCGACCTGATTTTGCGCGACCGCGATGGCTGCCTGATCTTTGTCGAGGTCCGCAGCCGCAGCGGCCGGGACTATGGCGGCGCAGGTGCGAGCATAGGGGCGCTCAAGCGCCAGCGCATCGTGTTCGCGGCCAGGCACTTCCTGCTGCGCTATGGCGCGCCTCCACCATGCCGTTTTGACGTGGTGCTGGTCGAGCCCGCTGCTGTGCTCGGACAATCGCCAGGCCTGCAGTGGCTGCCTGCGGCCTTTGATGCGCCGGGCTGAGCTGACGCAACAAGCGGCAGGTGATGCCTGGCTGTATCAATGGTAAAAAAGGCTTCTCCGCGCAATGCGCGCAGCCGCGCAGTTATCATCGGGCCTCCATGCTTGAGCAACGTATACAACAGCACTTCATCGATAGCGCCGACCTCAAATACCAGGCTTCGCAGGCACTGAGTCAGCCGATAGGCAGCGCAGTGCAGGCCATGCTGGCCTGCGTGACTAGCGGCGGCAAGGTTCTGGCCTGCGGCGCAGGTGCTTCGGCCAGCGATGCCCAGTTGTTCGCCTCGCTTTGCGTTGCGGGCTTCGAGCGTGATCGGCCCGAGCTTGCCGCGCTGGCCCTGGCCTGCGAAGGCGGGCTGCTGGGCACGGTCGGTGCCACGGGCTCGGGCGGCAACGCCACGCAATACCTGGCGCGTCAGGTGCGGGCTCTAGGCCAGCCTGGCGATCTGCTGCTCACCATGTCCGTCAGCGGCAACGATGTGGCGGTGCTGGAGGCCGTGGATGCAGCCCATGAGCGCGACATGATGGTCGTGGTGCTCAGCGGACGCACGGGCGGCGCCCTGGCTGCGCGCGTGCGCGAAACCGATGTCTTGATCTGCGTGCCGCATGACCGTGCAGCACGCGTACGTGAAACCCATACGCTGGTGCTGCACTGTCTTTGCGACGGCGTGGATGCCCAGCTGCTTGGTGACCAGGAGATGCCTTTATGAACTTGCGTTGGACTGTTGCCCCCATTCTTGCCGCGGCCTTGCTGGGGCCGTTGCTGTCGGGATGCGTGGCCCTGGTGGGCGGTGGCGCCGTGATGGCCGGCATGTCGGCTGTGGACCGGCGCACGACCGGAACCCAGATCGAGGATGAGGGCATAGAGCTGCGTGCCGGCAACCGCATAGGCGAAGTCATAGGCAACAAGGCGCACATCAACGTCACCAGCTATAACCGCCAGGTGTTGCTGACGGGCGAGGCCGGCAACGAGGCCGATCGCCAGACCATAGAGCGCCTGGTGCGCGAGCAGTCCACGGTGCTCAATGTGTACAACGAGATCGTGGTCGCGCCCTTCACGTCCACGCTCAGCCAGCGCTCCAAGGACAGCATGATCACGACCCAGGTCAAGGCCAGCCTGCTCAATGCCAAGGACATACAGGCCTCGGCATTCAAGGTCGTGACCGAGGCCAAGGTGGTCTATCTCATGGGCATCGTCACGCCGCGTGAAGCCAAGCGCGGGGCCGAGATTGCGCGCGGGGTCAACGACGTGACCAAGGTGGTGCGCGTTCTGGAAGTCATCTCCGAGGAGGAGATGGCACGCATGCGTCCCCAGTCCGCTGCCGAGACCCGCGACGAAGAGGCCAGCACCGCGCCGCAGCAGTAGCAGATGGAACACAGTAAAAAAGCCGGAACCAGATTCCGGTTTTTTATTGCGTGGTGCACAGTGTTTCAAACGGGTCGGGTCTGAATCCAGGACAGCAAGCCGCTCACAGCGCAGAGATTGGCGCGGTCAGACGCCTGGGATGTCGAGCAAGGGCCGTCCCACAGCGAGGGCATCGCGCCCTCCTGCAGAGAGAGGGGGAAGGCGCGTCAGCGCCTCAGGGGTCACAGCCTCGTCTTCTCCCAAAGCGCGCAGCATCGTGCACGCTGTTTGAGACTGGCATGGCCAGACGCCAGGGATGCCGAGCAAGGGCCGCCCCGCAGCGAGGGCATCGCCCCCTCCTGCAGAGAGAGGGGGAAGGCGCGTCAGCGCCTCAGGGGTCACAGCCTCCTCTTCTCCCAAAGCGCGCAGCATCGTGCACGCTGTTTGAGACTGGCATGGCCAGACGCCAGGGATGCCGAGCAAGGGCCGCCCCGCAGCGAGGGCATCGTCCCCCTCCCGCAGAGAGAGGGGGAAGGCGCTTCAGCGCCTCAGGGGGGGACGTTTATTCCAACCGCTTGATCAGGCTCGACGTATCCCAGCGGCGGCCGCCCAGTTGCTGCACATCCGCATAGAACTGGTCGACCAGGGCCGTGACCGGCAGGCGCGCGCCGTTGCGCTGGGCTTCGGCCAGGACCAGGCCCAGATCCTTGCGCATCCAGTCCACGGCAAAGCCGAAGTCGAACCTGCCTTCCACCATGGTCTTGCCGCGGTTGTCCATCTGCCAGCTCTGGGCCGCGCCCTTGCCTATGACGTCGAGCACCTGGCCCATGTCCAGGCCTGCGCGCTGGCCGAAAGCCACGGCTTCGGACAGGGCCTGGACCAAACCTGCAATGCAGATCTGGTTGACCATCTTGGTCAACTGGCCGGCGCCGCTCTCGCCCATGAGCGTGCAGGCCTGGGAGAAATGCATGGCCACGGGACGCATGCTTGCGAAGGCCGCCTCGCTGCCGCCGCACATCACGGTGAGCCGCCCATTCTGGGCACCGGCCTGGCCGCCCGAGACGGGCGCATCCACGAAGTGCAGCTTCAGCGCGCGGGCCTGGGCATCAAGCTCGCGCGCGACCTCGGCGGAGGCCGTCGTATGGTCCACGAAGACGGCTCCTGGCTGCATGCCCGCAAAAGCGCCGTTCTCGCCGAGCACCACGGAGCGCAGGTCGTCGTCATTGCCCACGCAGCAAAAGACCAGCTGTGCGCCCTGCACGGCCTCGCGCGGCGTGGCTGCATGCCGGGTCTGGCTGCCAAACTCCTCGCACCAGAGACGGGCCTTGGCCTCGGTGCGGTTGTAGACCGTGACCTTGTGGCCGGCCGCAGACAGGTGGCCGGCCATGGGGTAGCCCATGACGCCCAGGCCCAGAAAGGCCAGCGTCATGGGAGGAGTGGAGTCGTAGTCGCGCGCGGCGATGGAAGGCGTGGGCATGGAGTGCTGGGCGAAGAATGGGGTTAGACGATGGCGAAGTGCTCGGTGCCTGCGGCCAGGTCCTGCGACTTGGCGCGCTGGCTGGAGAGCTTGATCTGCAGCCGCAGATCGTTGACCGAGTCGGCATTGCGCAGTGCATCCTCATAGGTGATGAGGTTGGACTCGAAGAGGTCGAACAGCGACTGGTCGAAGGTCTGCATGCCGATGTTGCGGCTTTTCTTCATGATCTCCTTGATCTCGGGGACTTCGCCCTTGAAGATCAGATCCGCAATCAGCGGGGAGTTGAGCATGACCTCGATGGCGGCCACGCGGCCCCGCGCGTTCTGCTTGGGGATCAGGCGCTGCGAGATCATGGCGCGCAGGTTGAGCGACAAGTCCATGAGCAGCTGCGCGCGCTTTTCCTCGGGGAAGAAGTTGAGAATGCGGTCCAGCGCCTGGTTGGCGCTGTTGGCGTGCAGCGTGGCCATGCAAAGGTGGCCGGTTTCCGAGAAGGCAATCGCATGCTCCATGGTCTCGCGGTCGCGGATCTCGCCCATGAGAATCACGTCCGGCGCCTGGCGCAGCGAGTTCTTGAGTGCGGCTTCCCAGCTGTCGGTGTCCAGGCCGACCTCGCGCTGCGTGACCACGCAGTTCTTGTGCGGGTGCACGAACTCTATGGGGTCCTCCACGGTGACGATGTGGCCGTAGGAGTTTTCATTGCGCCAGTCCACGAGGGCGGCGAGGGTGGTGGACTTGCCCGAGCCCGTGGCGCCGACCAGAATGCACAGGCCGCGCTTGGTCATGGCCGTATCCTTGAGGACTTGGGGCAGGCCCAGACTGTCGATGGTGGGCAGGGTGGTGGGGATGGTACGCAGCACCATGCCCACGCGGCCCTGCTGCATGAAGGCGTTCACACGAAAGCGCCCCAGGCCGGCCGGGGAGATCGCAAAGTTGCATTCCTTGGTGCGCTCGAAGTCGGCCACCTGCTTGTCGCTCATGATGGAGCGCGCCAGCGTCAGCGTATGCGCGCCCGTGAGCGGCTGGGGCGAGACCTTGGTCACCTTGCCGTCGATCTTGATGGCCGGCGGAAACTCTGCCGTGATGAAGAGGTCGCTGCCGTTGCGGCTGACCATGAGCTTGAGCAAATCGTTGATGAACTTGCTGGCCTGATCTCTTTCCATTGTCATTTCTCCAGGCGGATCGTGGTCATGAGGGGGTGTTCAGGTCGGAGACTCTTCACTGAGTCTGACGCTGATGGTGCGCAGCCGGAACGAGAGCTTGCGTGCCAGCAGGGCTACCAGCTTGGCGGCCAGGGCGGCGTCCTGATCCATCATCTCGTCCAGGGCTTCGGCGCTGAGAATGCCGACTTCGCAATCGGTGAGTGTGGTGCAGCTCGAAAAGCGCGGGCCTCCATCGAGCAGCGACATCTCTCCGAGGATGTCGCCCGGGCGTGTCTGTGCCAGGCGCGTGCGCTCGCCCCAGGGTTGCTGGCGTTCCACGGCCAGCTGGCCCGAGAGAACCACGGTCATGAAGTTGCCGTTCTCGTTCTGGCGTATCACATCGCGCTGGGGCGCGATCTTCGCGTAGCTGAAATACGTGCCCAGGCGCTTGAGGCTGGCTTCGTCGAACTGGCCGAGGTAGCGGTCGCGTGTCCAGTGCTGCGTGAGCAGGGCGATGCCCCGGCTCGCGTCAAAGCGCGTGGCCCCGACCTCCACAGCCCGGGCTTCCCAGGGGACTGGCGGCGTATGGGGGTCGAAGACCCCGTGCGCGGCCAGCGTGGTCGTGAAAAACGTAGATTCGGGAGCCGGGCTGGATCGGCGCAGGCGAAAAAAGTTTTTCATGGAGCAGGCGTGGGTGTGGAGTGATGGGGCTTAGCCGGGGAAGTTGTCCGGGGTCTTGGCCTTGCTGCGTGCTTCGGCCGGGCTGATGAGATTGCGCCGCACCAGGTCCGTGAGGTTCTGGTCCAGGGTCTGCATGCCGACGTTCTGGCTGGTCTGGATGGTGGAGTACATCTGGGCGACCTTGGCTTCGCGTATCAGGTTGCGGATGGCGCTGGTGCCGAGCATGATTTCGTGGGCCGCAATGCGGCCCTGGCCGTCCTTGGTGCGGCAAAGCGTCTGGGAAACCACGGCCTGCAGCGACTCGGAGAGCATGGCTCGCACCATCTCCTTTTCCTCGGCCGGAAAAACGTCAATGATACGGTCAATGGTCTTGGCTGCGCTCGAGGTGTGCAGGGTGCCGAATACCAGGTGGCCGGTTTCCGCGGCCGTCATGGCCAGGCGTATGGTTTCCAGGTCACGCATTTCGCCCACGAGAATCGCATCCGGGTCCTCGCGCAGCGCGGACTTGAGCGCGGCCGCGAAGGACTGGGTCATGGGGCCGACCTCGCGCTGGTTGATCAGGCACTTCTTGGAGTCGTGCACGAACTCTATGGGGTCTTCCACCGTGAGGATGTGGCCGTACTCGGTTTCGTTGAGGTGGTTGACCATGGCCGCCAGCGTCGTCGACTTGCCCGAGCCCGTGGGGCCGGTGACCAGCACCAGGCCGCGCGGTTTCAAGGCCAGGTCGCCAAAGATGCGCGGAGCGTTGAGCTGCTCCAGCGTGAGGATCTTGCTGGGAATCGTGCGGAACACGGCGGCCGCGCCCCGGTACTGGTTGAAGGCATTGACACGAAAGCGCGCCAGCCCCTCGATCTCGAAGGAGAAGTCGACCTCCAGAAACTCCTCGTACATCTTGCGCTGGGCATCGCTCATGATGTCATACACCATGGCGTGCACGGCCTTGTGGTCCAGCGGGTCCACGTTGATGCGGCGCACATTGCCGTGAACGCGAATCATGGGCGGCAGTCCTGCGGACAAGTGCAGGTCCGAAGCCTTGTTCTTGACGCTGAACGCCAGCAATTGGGTGATGTCCACGAAAGCCCTCTCTTGTTTGATACCCTGGCGGCAATTATGACGACGATTGAAAATCAGCTGCAGCAGACGAACGCAAGAATTACAGATGCTTGCGCCAAGGCAGGCCGTCCGGCCCAAGCCGTGCAACTGCTTGCGGTCTCCAAGACCTTTGCTGCCGAGGCCGTGCTCGCTGCCCTGCAGGCGGGCCAGCAGGCCTTTGGCGAGAACTATATACAGGAAGGCGTGGAGAAGATCGCTGCCGTGCGTGCGCTGTGCGCAGATCTTGCGCTGACTCCGGCCCTGCAATGGCATTGCATAGGCCCGATGCAGAGCAACAAGACCCGGCTGGTGGCCGAGAACTTCGACTGGGCCCAGACCGTGGACCGGCTCAAGATCGCCGAGCGCCTGTCGGCCCAGCGCCCCGAGGAGCTGGCTCCGCTGCAGGTCTGCATCCAGGTGAACGTGGATGGCGGTTCGACCAAGGCCGGCGTTGCGCCGCAGCAGGCGCTGGAGCTGGCCCTGGCTGTGGCACGCCTGCCGCGCCTAGTGCTGCGCGGCATCATGAGCATTCCCGATGATGCTCCTGGATTTGAAGCGCAATGTGCTCTCCACCAAAGGGCTGCAGCGGTTTTTGATGCAATCAAGGCCAGCGGCGGTACGGGCCTCGAGAACTTCGACACCCTGTCCATGGGCATGACCGGCGATCTCGAGGCCGCCATCATGGCGGGCAGCACCATGGTGCGCGTGGGCAGCGGGATCTTTGGAAAAAGGGACTACGCGCGCTAAGCGGCTGCGCCGCACCCCCGCTCTGGCCGCGCGGGAGAGGGGATCGCCTGCATCAAGCGCGCTTCAGGGTCAGGGCCGCTTCATCTGGCATTCGCTGGGCAGCTCGGTCTGCTCCAGGCTGTAGACGGCATCGGTGCGAAAGCCGTAGTTCGTGCCTTCCCAGCCGGCCTTGACGAGCTTGCCGTCCACGGGCGCGATGGTGTTGACCACCTGGGGCAGCAGCAACTGGTGGTCCTTGCCGCGCATGCGCACGGGGCCGAAGATGGTGTCCATCTGCAGGTCTTCGAGAGCGGCGGCGATCTTCAGGGTCTCGGTGGAGCGGGCCTTGGCCATGGCGGCGGCCAGCATGCGCGGCACCAGGTCCATGCGCGGTGCGAGAAAGTCCTGGCCCACCTTGGCCTTGTAGTCCCTGGCGCGGGCTTCGGCCTGTGCGCGGTCCGCCTGGCCCGGATGCCATTCGGCAACCCAGGTGATCTCGCCGACCTTGGCCTGGGAGACCGCCGTCACCGTGCCCGGCATGCCGCCTGCGCTGTGGTTGAAATAGCGCAGGTTGTAGCCCGAGTCCCCGGCCGACTTGAGCAGCAGGCTCAGGTCCTGGCCCCAGTTGCCCGTGATCACACTGTCGGTCTGCAGCTCCTTCATCTTGGCCACATAGGGCGCAAAATCCTTGACCCGGCCTATGGGGTGCAGCATCTCGCCGACGAACTTGATATCGGGCCGGGCCGCGCCCACCATCTGCCGGCCATAGGTGGCCCACTGCTTGCCGTGGGCATAGTCCTGGTTGAGCAGATAGACGTTCTTGATGGCCGGCTGGGTCTTGATGTAGTTGGCAATGGCCTGCATGCGCATGGCCGTGTTGGCATCGAACATGAAATGCCAGTAGCTGCAGGCCTTGCCCGTGAGCTCGGGATCGATGGAGGAGTGGTTGAGCACCAGCACCTCCTTGCCGGGGTTGCGCTGGTTGTAGCGCGAGGCCGCCTGCACCAGGGCCGTGACCACGGACGAGCCCGAGCCGCCCGTGACCACCACGCGCGCGCCCTGGTCTATGGCCGCCTGCAGCGCGCTCTGGCTTTCCTGGGCCGAGAGCTTGCTGTCGAACTGCAGGAACTGCAGCTTGGCGCCGTTGAACAGGCCGCCCTGGGCGTTGATGTCTTCCACCGCGTACTGCACGTGGTTGCGCATGAGCTCGCCCACGTTGGAAAAAGGCCCGGACAAGGGGTCGATGAAGGCGATCTTGAAGGGTGCAGCCGTCTGGGCCTGCAGGGCCGAGGTGCACAGCAGGGCTGCGGCAAACACTGCCGAACGTGAAATCATGATTTGTCTCCTGGTTGTTGTGAGGTCATGCCCAAACCCGGTCGAACCATTGCCCGGCCTGCGCTGGGGTGAACGGTTCGATCCGGCAAATGGAATCAGGTCTTGCCGGCCGCGCTGCGGGAGGCGGCCCTGGGCGAGGCCGCAGCCTTGCCCTCGGCCTTGCTTTCGGCCGGGCTGGGGGCGGCTGGCTTGGCCCCGCCCGGGGGCAGGGCGGCGGTGCGCCTGGTAGTGGGGCGGGCTGCAGGTTTTGCCGCGGATTTGACAGCCGGTCTGGCGATGGGCTTGGCCGCTGCTCCGGTGCTGATCTGCAGCCCCAGAACCCGGGTCGCGAGCCGGGTGAGCTCGGCCACCATCTCGGCCGTGCCCAGGCGCCCGCCGGGGCGGTACCAGTTGTAGAGAAAGCCCGGCAGGCTGCAGGCGGCCTGGGCCGTGATGCGGGTTTCGGCAAAGTCGAAATGCCCGCTGGCGCGGCCTTCCTCAAGCAGCGCGCAGAACTGCTTGTAGAACTGGCGGGCCAGTGCGCGCGAGGCCTTTTCATAGGCGGGGCTGAATGCGGCCTTGGATTCGCGGTAGGGGAAGAAGGCCGCAGGGTGGTGCGCAATCGTGGCCGCAATCAGGCGCTGCAGGCCGTCCACGGCTTTTTCATGGGCCGGGCGCGGGTCGTCGGCCGCAAAGTCCAGCACCGTGAAACAGGCCTCGGTGGGGGCCCAGCACAGGGTCTCGAAGATCTCCTGCTTGTTGCGAAAGTAGTAGTAGACAAAAGGCTTGGTCACGCCCAGGGCCTGCACGATCTGCTCCATCGTGGTGTTGGCGTAGCCGTTGCGGTCGAACAAGGCCTCGGCGGCCTTGAGGATGCGCTCGCGCTTTTCGTCCGATCCTGCCGTGGGCAGGCGCTGGCGACCTCGGGGGGTAACAGGGGGCTTGGGCATGAAATGGTCGGTCAATCGATGATGTCGCACTGGTTATACCAGTTGGTAGCAATCTTCTACCAGACGGTATATATTGGCAAGACGCCGGACCGAAAGCAAACCTATGGCTATCCCTGAGATGGCTGCAGAAAACGGCGAAACGAGACACCCAGGAGACAAGCCATGGCGGACCTAGAGACATTGATTCCCTTGCACCAAGCCCTGCGCCGCAATGCGCGCCAGCAGCCCGAGGCCACGGCCTATATCTGGTATGGAGAGCGCATCAGCTGGCGGCAACTGGACGAGGCCAGCGATGCCTTTGCCGCACGCCTGCAGGCTCTGGGCGTGGCCCGGGGGGAGCCTGTGGCCTTGTTCATGAACAACTGCCCGCAGTACATCGTGGCCCATTACGGCGTGCAGAAGGTGGGCGCCATCGTCTGTCCCTGCGGTCCGCTGAACAAGGAGCATGAGCTCGAGTACCAGCTGAATGACTTGAAGGCGCGCGTCATCATCGCGGCCGACGGCCTGCTGCCCGTGGTCGACAAGGTGCGCAGCAGCACGGCGCTGCAGCATGTGTTCGCGGTGCGCTATGCGGACTGGCTGCCAAAGCAGCCCACGCTGCCGCTGCCGGCCGAGTTGCAGGCGCCGGCCCAGCCCCTGCCCGGCGGCGTGGAATCCTTCTGGGACGTGATGCACAGCGGCGCCAGGCCCGCCCCTGTTGATGTGGCCATGGACGATGTGGCGCTGATGACCTATACCTCGGGCACCACCGGCCTGCCCAAGGGCGCCATGCTGAGTTTCCGGAGCGCGGCCAGCAAGACTGCCGCCGCCTGCCTGGCCACGCAGGTGGGGCCGGACGATGTGCTGCTGGCCGTGGCCCCGCTCTACCACATCGCCGGCATGTCCATGGGTGTGAACATGCCGGTGCAGGCCGGTGCGCCCTGCGTATTGCTGCATCGCTTCGATCCGTTGGCCGTGGCCCAGGCCATAGAGCGCTACCGCGTGAGCTGGTGGTACAGCATTGCGCCCATGAACGTGGCCATCATGCATCTGCCCGGTGTGCAGGACATGGACCTGGGCTCGCTGCGCCGCAATACCGTGACCAGCTTTGGCATCACCTATACCGAGGAGCTGGCCGCCAGGTGGCGCCAGTTCGCGCCCAACTGCGTGTCCTGCGAGGCGGCCTATGGCCTGTCCGAGACCCACACCATGGACACCACCATGCCTGTGGACGCCATACGCTGGGGCACGCACGGCAAGCCGGTGGCGGGCAACGAGATCCGCATCATCGACTCCCTGACTGGGGAGCCGCTGCCTGCCGGTGAAGTGGGCGAGATCATCATCCGCGGGCCGGGCAACTTCAAAGGCTATTGGAACAAGCCCGAGGCCACGGCCCAGACCCTCAAGGACGGCTGGGTGCACACCGGCGACATGGGCAAGATGGACGCCGATGGCTATCTGACCTTCATCGGCCGCTTCAAGGAAATGATCAAGGTCTCGGGCTACAGCGTGTTCCCCGAAGAGGTGGAAACCATTTTGGTCAAGCACCCGGCCGTGGCCCAGGCCGCCGTCATCGGCGTGCCCGATGCCGAGAAGGGCGAGATCGTGCGCGCCTTCATCGTCGCCAAGCCCGGCCAGAGCGTGGATGCCGAGGCGCTGCTGCAGTGGTCCAAGCAGAACATGGCCAATTACAAGGCGCCGCGCGAGCTGCGTTTTATCGATGCGCTGCCGTCCACCGGCGCGGGCAAGGTGCTGCGACGTTTGCTGCGCGATATCCCCTGAGCGCTGGCTGGCTCCTTCCCGAGGGAGGGGGTGAAGACCGCTGGCAAGCGAGGTGCCATGCGCCGCTGAATAGGAAATCGAATGTTTGAAAAAGTACTCATCGCCAACCGTGGCGAAATCGCGCTGCGCATTGTGCGGGCCTTGAACGAGCTGGGCATTGCCAGCCTGGCCGTGTATGCGGACGACGACGCCCAGGCCCCCCATGTGGCTGCGGCGGATGCGGCCCAGGCCCTGGGCGCCAGCGGCCCCGCAGCCTATCTGGATGGTGAGAACCTGCTGCGCATTGCGCGCGCGGCGGGTTGCGATGCCATCCACCCCGGCTACGGTTTCTTGAGCGAGCACGCCGGCTTTGCCCAGGCCTGTGCAGATGCGGGCCTGCGCTTTATCGGCCCCACGCAGCAGCAGCTGGCCCTGCTGGGCGACAAGGCCAGGGCGCGTGCGCTGGCGCTGGAATGCGGCGTGCCGGTGATGCCCGGCAGCAGCGAGGCCGTGAGCCTGCAAGAGGCTCAGGCGTTTTTTGCGGCCCAGCAGGCCGCCGGCGCACCCGGCATCATGGTCAAGGCCATTGGCGGCGGCGGTGGGCGCGGCATGCGTGCCGTGCTCAAGGCCGAGGATCTGCCCGCCGCCTACGCGCGCTGCACCAGCGAGGCGCGCGCCGCCTTTGGCGTGGATGGCGTCTATGTGGAGCGCCTGATGACGGGCGCGCGCCATATCGAGATCCAGCTGCTGGGCGATGGCAGCGAATGGCCCGTGGCCCTGGGCGAGCGCGAATGCACGCTGCAGCGGCGCTTTCAGAAACTGGTCGAAATCGCGCCCAGCCCCAGCCTGAGCGAGGATCTACGTCAGCGCATCACGCGCGATGCGCTGGCGCTGGCATCGCATATCCGCTACGAAAGCCTGGGCACCTTCGAGTTCCTGGTGGACATGGCCTCGCCAGACCTGCCCTATGTGTTCATCGAGGCCAATCCGCGCCTGCAGGTGGAGCACACCATCACCGAAGAGGTGTTCGGCATCGACCTGGTCCAGGCCCAGATCCGCATTGCGGCCGGCGAACATCTGGGCGATCTGGGACTGGACGCCCAGGCCCCGCCCCGCCCACGCGGCTATGCCATGCAGTGGCGCATCAATGCCGAAACCCTGGATGCCCAGGGCACAGCCACCGCAGGCAGCGGCCGGGTCGGCCGGCTGGACTGGCCTGCAGGCCCCGGCATGCGCATAGACAGCCATGCGCGTGTGGGCGTGGCGCCCTCGCCGCATTACGACACGCTGCTGGCCAAGCTCATCGTCCACAGCAGCGCGCCGCACTTTGCGCAGGTGCTGGCACGTTCGCGCCGCGCGCTGGCCGAATGCCGCATTGCCGGTCTGCCCACCAACCTGCCCCTGCTGCAGGCCCTGGCCCGGCGGCCCGAGATGGACAGCCAGAACGTGCACACGCGCTGGCTGGAGCAGGTGCTGCCCGGGCTGGTGGCTGAAGCAGAAAAGATAGCTGCCAGCGCTGACCCTGAAACGAATTCAGACTTGAACCCCTCTGAATTGCCCGCAGGCATTGCGCAACCAGCTCCTGAAAACGCAGTGCTGGCCCCCATGCCCGCACGCGTCGTGCAGTGGAGCGTGGCCGAGGGCGATGTGGTGGCCCAGGGCGCCGAGCTGGGCGTGCTCGAGGCCATGAAGATGGAACATATGCTGCTGGCGCCGCATGCGGGCAGGGTCTCGGCCCTGCTGGCCGAGGCCGGAGGCTATGTGGCCCAGGACCAGGCCCTGCTGGTGCTGGAGGCCGTGGAGGGCGAGGTGGGCACGGCCCAGGCCGCGCAGCAGGCGCAGGACCCGGACCATATCCGCGCCGATCTGCAGCGCGTGGTCGACCGCCACGCCTTCACGCTGGACGCAGCCCGGCCCGAGGCCATGGCCAAGCGCCATGCGCAAGGCGGACGCAGCGCGCGCGAGAACATTGCCGACCTGTGCGACGCCGGCAGCTTCATCGAATACGGTGCGCTGGCGATTGCCGCGCAAACGCGCCGGCGCAGCATCGAAGACCTGGTGGTCAACACCCCGGCGGATGGCATGGTCACCGGCATCGGCAGCATCAACAGCGCGCAATGCGGCGAGGAGCGCGCGCGCACCGTCGTCATGTCCTATGACGCCACCGTGCTCGCCGGCACCCAGGGCATGCGCAACCACGCCAAGACCGACCGCATGCTGGGCGTGGCCCTGCAACAGAAGCTGCCCGTGGTGCTGTTTGCCGAAGGTGGCGGCGGCCGCCCCGGCGATACCGACATGCCCGTGGTCGCCGGCCTGCATGTGCACACCTTTGCGGCCTACGCGGCCCTGTCCGGCCAGGTGCCCGTGGTGGGCATTGCGCACGGACGCTGCTTTGCCGGCAATGCAGCGCTCTTGGGTTGCAGCGACGTCATCATCGCCACGCGCGCCAGCACCATAGGCATGGGCGGGCCGGCCATGATCGAGGGTGGTGGCCTGGGCGTGTTCAAACCCGAGCAGATCGGCCCGAGCAGCGTGCAGCATGCGAGCGGCGTGATCGACATCCTGGTGGAAGACGAGGCCCAGGCCGTGGCTGCGGCCAGGCACTACCTCTCCTTCTTCCAGGGCTGCACTCAGGACTGGAGCGCACCCGACGTGCGCATGCTGCGCCATGTGGTGCCCGAAAACCGCCTGCGCGCCTACGACACGCGCCAGGCCATGGCCCTGCTGGTCGATGAGGGCAGCCTGCTCATGCTGCGCACCGGCTTTGGCGCCGGCATCCACACCGCGCTGGCGCGCATGGAAGGCCGGCCCGTGGGGCTGCTGGCCAACAACCCCTCGCATCTGGGAGGGGCCATCGACGCCGATGCCGCTGACAAGGCCGCACGCTTCATGCAGCTGTGCAATGCGCATGGCATTCCCATGGTCAGCCTGGTGGACACCCCGGGCTTCATGGTCGGCCCCGAGATCGAAAAGACCGCCCAGGTGCGCCATGTGAGCCGGCTGTTCGTCACCGCCGCCAAGCTGCGCGTGCCGTACTTCAGCGTGGTGCTGCGCAAGGGCTATGGGCTGGGCGCCATGGGCATGACGGCGGGGGGCTTTCACGCGCCGGTGTTCAACGTGGCCTGGCCCACGGGTGAATTCGGCGGCATGGGCCTGGAAGGCGCGGTGCGCCTGGGCTATCGCAAGGAGCTGGAGGCCCTGGCCGAAGGCCCCGAGCGCGAAGCCCTGTTCCAGAAACTGCTGGCCCAGCAATACGCGCATGGCGAGGCCCAGAACATGGCGGCCACGCTGGAGATCGATGCCGTCATCGACCCGGCCGACACACGCGCCTGGCTGCTGCGCGGCCTGGCCGGCAGCCGCGTGGCCGAGGCGGCGGGGGGCTTTGTCGATACCTGGTAGGGCTGGTGCCCGAGCGCCTCGCAGTGAGGGCGCTTTCCCCCTCACGCTCGGCGAGAGAGGGGAGGGCGCGCCAGCGCCTCAGGGTGTCAGAAAATCTTTCCAGGGTTGAGCAGGTTCAAGGGGTCCAGCGTCTGTTTCAGCGCGCGCATCAGTGCGATCTCGGCGGGGTTGCGCGACAGGTGCAGATAAGGCTTTTTCTCAAGCCCTATGCCGTGCTCGGCCGAGATCGAGCCCTGCAGCACGGCCAGGGGCTGGTAGACCAGCTGTTCCACGGCGGGGCGGTCGGCTTCGCTGCCGGTGTGGATCACCAGATGCAGATTGCCGTCGCCCAGATGGCCGAAGACCCAGCAGTGATGCGCGGGCCAGCGCTGCGCGAGGGCCGCGCGCAGCTGCTGCACATAGGCCTGCATGGCATCCAGCGGCAGGGAGATGTCGAAGGTCAGCGGCCAGCCATGGCGAGCGGTCTGCATCACGTCATCGCGCAGGGCCCACAGGGCTGCGCATTCGCGCTGCGAGGCGGCGATGGCTGCATCGGCCACGAGGCCGCTCTCCAGCGCCGCTTCCAGGGCTGCGACAAAGCGCTGGTTGTCGGGCGCCTGGTCGGCGCCCTGGGCTTCTATGAGCGCATAGAACGCATGGCCGTGGGGCAGCGGCGGGGCCGAGGCTGCGGGCGGCGTGCTCACGAGCTCGTAGAACTCGCGCCACATGACCTCGAAGGCCGACAGGCCGCCGCCCAGCGTGCGGTCCATGTGCTTGAGCAGGCCGCTCACGGACTCGAAGTCGCGCAGCGCCACCAGGGCCACGTTCTGGCTCGCGGGCAGCTCGCGCAGGCGCAGCACCAGGCGCGTGATCACGCCCAGCGTGCCTTCCGAGCCCAGGAACAGCTGCTTGAGGTCATAGCCCGCATTGTTCTTGATGAGCTGGTTGAGCGAGCTGACCACGCTGCCGTCGGCGAGCACGGCCTCCAGGCCCAGCACCATGTCGCGCATCATGCCGTAGCGGATCACGCGGTTGCCGCCCGCATTCGTGGCCGCATTGCCGCCCAGCGTGGCCGAGCCGCGCGCGCCCAGGTCCAGGGGAAAGGCCAGGCCATGGGGCTGAACGGCTTCCTGCAGCGCCTGCAGCGTGACCCCGGCTTGCACGCGCGCCACGCGCTGGCGCGGGTTGATGTCCTCGATCTGCTGCATGCGCTCCAGCGACAGCACGAGGTGTCCGGGCATGGCATCCGCGCCATGGACCAGGCCTGTGCGCCCGCCCTGGGTGACCACGGGCAGGCGCAGTTCATGGCATATGCGCAGCACGCCCGCAACCTCGTGCGTGCTTGCGGGGCGCACCAGCAGCAGGCATTGCACGCCTTCGGGGCGCATGAAGCCGGCCGGCCTTTGGGCCGCGTCGGCGGCGCACACGATGCCGGCCTCGCCGACGATGGCCAGAAGGCGCTCGCGCAGGAGGTTCAGGTCCATCTCAGACTCCAAGATAGATGCGCCGGATGTGGTCGTCGCCCGCCATTTCGGAGCTGCTGCCCTGGTGGGCGATGCGGCCATTTTCGAGCACATAGATGCGCTGGGCCACGCGCAGCGTGTTGAGCGCGTCCTGCTCGGCCATGAGCACGGCCACGCCCGAGGCCGCGATCGTGCGTATGGCATCGAAGATCTCGATCTTGAGCTTGTGGGCAATGCCCACCGAGGGCTCGTCGAGCAGCAGCAGCCGGGGCCGGCCCATGAGGGCGCGCGCAATGGCCACGAACTGCTGCTGGCCGCCCGAGAGCGTGGACACCATCTGGTCCAGGCGCTCGCGCAGGATGGGAAACAGCGTCAGCACCTTGTCCATGTCGGCCGCGATCTCCTGGCGCGAGCTGCGCAGGTAGGCGCCCAGCTCCAGGTTCTTGCGCACGCTGAGCTCGGAGAACAGCCTGCGCCCCTCGGGGCAGTGGCATATGCCCAGGCCCACGACCTCATGCGCCGCGTAGCCCAGCAGGCTGCGGCCCTCAAGCTTCAGCGTGCCGCTTGCGGCGAGGCTGCGCGAGACGGCCTTGAGCAGCGTGGTCTTGCCCGCGCCATTGGGGCCGAGCACGCCCACGAGCTCGCCGGGCTCCACCTGCAGGCTCACGGACTCCAGCGCCAGGGCCTTGCCGTAAGAGGCGGACAGATCTTGTATGTCAAGCAGTGGCAAGCTCGGCCTCCGTTGTTCCTATGTAGGCTTGCACGACCTTGGGATGGCGCACGATGTCCTGGGCATCGCCCACGGCAATCAGTTCGCCGAAATCCATGGCCACCACGCGCTGCACGAGTTGCATGAATTCGCGCAGCTTGTGTTCGATGATGAGAATGCTCAGGCCCTGCTGCTGGTGCAGCGCGCGGATCAGCGCCGACAGCGGCTCGATCTCGCTGCTGCCAAGGCCTGCAAACGGCTCGTCCAGCAGCAGCAACTGCGGGTCCGTGGCCAGGGCGCGTGCGATCTCCAGACGGCGCTGGTCGCCGTAGGAGAGCAGCTCGGCCGCGGAGTGGGCCCTGTGGGCCAGGCCCACGTGTTCGAGCATGCGCAGTGCGCGCTGCGCGGGCTTTTCGCGCGTGGCCGCACCGCGCGGCGAGTAGCAGGCGACCATCACGTTCTCGAGCACGCTCATGCCCACGAAGGGACGACACAGCTGGAAGGTGCGCGCCAGCCCGAGGTTGACGATCTGGGTCGGCGAGCGCCCCGCGAGGTTGGTGCCGCCGAACAGCACGCTGCCCTCGTCGGGCCGGATGAAGCCCGTGAGCAGGTTGAACAGCGTGGTCTTGCCCGCGCCGTTGGGGCCCAGAATGCCGACGATCTCGCCGCGCCCCACATCAAAGCCCATGCTCTTGACGGCCGTGAGCCCGCCGAAGCGCTTGGTCAGGCCCTGGACCTGGAGAATGCTGCTCATGCCCCTGCCTCCTGGCGCTGGTCGCCGAGCCTGCGCCACAGCGGCGCCACCAGGCCGCTGCGCAGGAAAAAGATCACGAAGATGAGCACCAGCGCATACACCAGCAGCCGGTACTCGCCCACGCTGCGCAGCATCTCGCCGAGCAGCGACAGCAAAATCGCCCCGCCTGCGGCGCCGTAGACCGAGCCCAGGCCGCCCACATAGACCATGGTCACCACGGCCACGAGCATCATCACCGAGAGGATCTGCGGGCTGACCTGCATCTGGTAGCTCGCATAGAGCGCGCCGCCCAGGCCTGCGAACAGGGCGCTGATGACCAGGGCCGCGATCTTGTAGAAGGTGATGTTGATGCCTGCGGCCTGGCAACTGGCCTCGTCGCCGCGAATCGCGCGCAGCAGCAGGCCCCAGCGCGACTGCGCCAGCCCCACCAGCACCAGGGCGCTGAGCAGGGTGATGCCCAGAACGAGGTAGTAGAACTTCACGGAGTCCAGGATCAGCGGCGTCAGGCCCTGGATGCCTTCCTCGCCGCCCGTGATGTCCCACAGGATGAGCAGCATGCGCTGGGCAATGGCCGCCGTGGCCAGCGTGGCCAGCGCAAAGTAGGGCCCCTTGAGGCGCAGCGTGGGAAAGCCGATGACCACGCCCAGCAGGGCCGCCAGGCCCATGGCCGCAAAAATCCCCACCCAGGGCGAGATGCCGTAGTTGGCGTCCAGATAGCCGCTTGCATAGGCGCCTATGCCGATGAACAGCGGATAGCCGAAGTTCTCGCGCCCCGTGAGGCCGGAGAAGAAGTCCCAGCTCATGGCCCAGATCGCATAGATCAGGCAGACGGTGAACACGCCCGTCATGTAGCTGCTGCCCAGCCAGGGAATCGCGGCCAGCAGGGCCAGCGCAAGCGCCAGCAAGATGCCTTGTCGCACGGTGATTTTCATAGGTGTCTTCAGAAAGCGGCGCGCTTGCCGCGCAGGCCTGCGGGGCGCAGCAGCAGGGTCATGACCACGGCGGCCAGCGAGACCACCTCGGTCCAGGAGGAGGAGAACTGGTAGGCAACCACGGTCTCGGCATAGCCGAGCAGCACGGCCGCCATGAGGCTGCCCGGCAGCGAGCCCAGGCCGCCCACGATGACGATCGCAAAGGCCTTGGTCAGCGCGGGCAGGGCCATGGTCGGCGAGGTGGACAGAAAAGGCCCGGCCATGACGCCCGCCAGGGCTGCAAGCGCGGCCGACAGCGCGACCACGCGGCCGTAGACGCGGTTCACGGGAATGCCCATGTACTGCGCGGCCAGCGGGTCCTGCGACAGCGCCAGAATGGCCGCGCCTGCGCGCGTGTGCTGTATCAGCGCCCACAGCGCGGTCAGCGACAGCAGGGCCACGACCAGGGTCAGCAACTGCTGGCCGCCGATGTCGGCATTGCCCAGGCTGAACTTGGCATCCACAAAGGCCGGCACGTTGATGACTTCGGAGCCGAAGCTCACCAGCAGCACCTGCTCGACCACGAGCAAAAAGGCCATGGTGACCATCATCACGGCCATGCTCGATTCGCGCTGGGGGCGTATCAGCCAGCGCTCCACGGCCAGGCCCACGCCGGCCGTGGCCGCAATCGCCAGCGGTGCCGCAAGCAGCAGGGGCAGGCCCAGCAGCACCGCGAACAGATAGCAGAAATAGGCGCCCAGCATGTAGAAGGCGCCATGGGCCAGGTTGAGAATCCGCGCCACGCCGAACACCAGGGTGAACCCCACGGCCAGCATGGCGTAGATGGCGCTGGTGACCGCGCCGTGAACCAGAATTTCCGTCATGCCCGGGCCTGGATCACTTCATCCACTGGGGCTTGACGAAGTCGCCGGTGCGCGACTCCTTGGGCCAGAGAATCACGCGCTTGCCGCCTTCCTGCCACTGCACCCACAGCATGTTCACGAGGCCGGGGCCGGCCTTGACGTCGTGGGCCTCGTCGAGCTGCAGGCGACCCGTGGTGATGGGCATGTCCACCTTCTCCAGCGACTTGATCACGGCCTCGGTGTCCAGCGTCTTGGCGCGCGTGACCGCATCGGCCCAGGCGTGGACTGCGTCGTAGGCACCTGCGCCCGTGTACACGGCCTCGCGCTTGTAGCGCTCCTTGAAGGCGTCGAGGAAGGGCAGGGTGCGCGGCGAGATCGGCGCGCGCACGATGTAGTTGCCCGCAACCTCGGTGACGGCCTTGCCGCCCACGCGCTCGAAGAAGTCCGTGTCCTGGCCCTTGACGTCGATGCCGCCATAGGGCACGGGAATGCGCGCGTCATACCACTGCTTGGCGAGCACGTCGCTGGAGGCGTGGGAGAGGATGACCACCATGTACTCGGCGCCGCTGTTCTTGACCTTGGACAGCAGCGGCGAGAAGTTGGTGGTGCCGGTGTCGAAGGTCTCGCTCATGACCACGTCCAGGCCCTTGGCCGTGGCCGCCTTCTTGAGCACCGGCAGCAGGTCCTGCACCCACTTGGCGCTCTCGCCCACGATGGCGAACTTCTTCATGCCCAGCTCGCCGTGCAGATAGTCGGTCATGTAGCTGACCAGGCCACCGGCCAGGTGCAGGGAGTTGAGCGTGCCTATGCGAAAGATGTACTTGTTGGCCTCGTAGTTCTGCTTGACCTTGGCATTGATCGCGGGCGAGGCCGCGCCCACGTTGATGTACAGCGTCTTGGCGGCCGAGATGTGGGGCATCTGGGCGAGCACCACGCCCGAGGTGTAGCCGCCCACGATGACGTCCACCTTGTCGTCGGCCGTGAGCTTTTTGATGGCGCTGATGCCCTTTTCCGGGTCCTCGGTCTCATCGGCCACGACCGTGGTGATCTGGCGGCCCAGCAGCCCGCCCTTGGCATTGATCTCGTCCACGGCCAGCTGCGCGCCGTCGCGCGTGTCGCGGCCGATCTGCAGCTGCACGGCGGTGCTGATGCCCAGCTTGATGGGCGGCTGGGCCTGGGCCCAGCCCAGGGTGCTGATCAGCGTGGCCGCAGCGGCCAGGCCCAGGCGTTGGAACAAAGGGCGGTGTGTCATGTCTGTCTCCTCGTGGTTTTAGAAATTGATAGCTGCTAGCGCTTGGTATATATGGTTTTCAATACAGAAATGGCCTGAAATCGTTACTGGGCAAGTGGTACCAGCTCCTGTTTATTGATGTCTGGCCTCAGGCCGCCAGCGCCTGGCCGGCCCGGGCCCAGCGCTGGGCAAGCTCGGCGCGCAGGCTGCGGGTCTTTTCCACGCTGGCCTCGCGCACATGGCCGAAGCCGCGCACCTGCTCGGGCCACTGCGCGATCTCGATGGCCGTGGCCAGGTGGCGCGCATCCAGTGCGGCGAGCACACGCTCCAGGTCCTGCTCGTAGTCGGCGATCAGGGCCAGGGCCAGCCGGCGTTCGGCGTTGTGGCGGAACGGATCGAGCAGCGTGCCGCGCAGGCCGCGCAGGCGTGCAAGCATGCGCAGCGCCTTCCAGGTCCAGGGCCCGAGCTCGCGTTTGCGCGGCAGGCCGGTGACCGGGTCCTTGCCCGCAAAAGGCCAGGCGCCCAGGTGAAAGTGCAGGCGGTAGTCGCCCTCGAAGGCCTGCTCCAGCTCGGCGCGGAACTCGGGCGTGCTGTACAGGCGCGCGACCTCGAACTCGTCCTTGTAGGCCAGCAGCTTGTAGTAGTAGCGCGCCACGGCCTGGGCCAGGCGCTCGCCCTGGCCCAGGGCCTTTTCGGCCTCGGCCACGCGCTGCACCAGGTGTGCATAGCGCTGGGCATAGGCGGCGTTCTGCCAGGCGGTCAGGCGCGCGCTGCGGTCGGCCACGATGTCGTCCAGCCGCTGCAGACGGGGCTGGAACTGGATCACGGCCGCAGGCTTGAGCCGGGCCTGCACGTCCTGCAGGTCATGGGCTGCGCGCCGGCCCCAGAAAAAGCTCTGGAGGTTGAAGTCCACGCTCACGCCGTTGAGGGTGATGGCCTGCTCTATGGCCTGGCGTGCCACGGGCAGCCAGCCGCGCTGCCAGGCAAAGCCCAGCAGGAACATGTTGGCGGCAATGGTGTCGCCCATGAGCTCGCGCGCCAGGCGCGAGGCGGCCACGGTCTGCATGTGCTCGCCGGCGACGGCGCGTATGCGCTGCTGCAGGGCCTCGGGGTCGAGCTGCCAGTCGGGGTTGCGCGTGAACTCGCTGGTCGGCGTGAGCCCGGTGTCCACCACGACGCGCGCGCGCCCCGGGCGCAGCCGGGACAAGGCCTCGTCGCCCGCGCTCACGACCAGGTCGCAGCCCACGAGCAGGTCGGCCTCGCCCGAGGCCAGGCGTGTGGACTGCAACTGCTCGGGGTGCAGCCCGATGCGCACATGCGACATCACGGCGCCGTATTTCTGGGCCAGGCCGGTCACGTCCAGCGTGCTTGCGGCCTTGCCGTCCAGGTGGGCAGCCGTGCCCAGGATGGCGCCTATGGTCACCACGCCCGTGCCGCCTATGCCCGTGATCAGCACGCCGTAGGGGCGCGCGGCATCGAGGGTCGCGAGGGCCGGCTCGGGCAGGTCGGCGGTTGTGGCCTCGGGCAGCTCGCGCGCCTGGCCGCGCCGGGGCGCACCGCCATGCACGGTCACAAAGCTTGGGCAAAAGCCTTCGACGCAGGAGAAATCCTTGTTGCACGAGGACTGGTTGATGCGGCGCTTGCGCCCCAGCTCGGTCATGGCCGGTTCGATGGACATGCAGTTGGACTGGGTGCCGCAGTCGCCGCAGCCCTCGCAGACCGCGCTATTGATGAAGCTGCGCTTGTCGGGGTCGGGCAGCTTGCCGCGCTTGCGCAGGCGGCGGCGCTCGGTGGCGCACATCTGGTCGTAGATCAGCACCGAGACGGCCGGGAATTCGCGCAGCTCGCGCTGCACGCGTTCGAGCTCGCGGCGCTGCTCCAGCTGCACGCCCGCAGGCAGTTGCACGCCCTCGTAGCGGCCGGGGTCGTCGGCCACGACCACGATGCGGCCCACGCCTTCGGCGAGCAGCTCGGCCGCGATCTGGGGCACGGACAGCTCGCCGTCCACGGGCTGGCCGCCGGTCATGGACACAAAGCCGTTGACCAGCAGCTTGTAGGTGATGCAGGCCTTGGCGGCCACGGCCTGGCGTATGGCCAGAAAGCCCGAGTGGAAATAGGTGCCGTCGCCGAGGTTGGCAAACACATGCTTTTCCTCGGTGAACGGGGCCTGGCCGACCCACATCACGCCTTCGCCGCCCATGTGGCAGATGCTGCCCGTGGTCTCGGGCCGCTGCAGCGAGGCGATTGCATGGCAGCCTATGCCGGCCAGCGCGCGGCTGCCTTCGGGCACGCGGGTCGAGGTGTTGTGCGGGCAGCCCGAGCAGAAGTTGGGCATGCGCACCGGGCCGGGCGCGCCGCCCGCCTGGGCTGTGCCGGGCCGGGCAGCGCAGCCCTCATCCAGCCCCAGCAGGCCGGCGATCAGCGCGGCGATGGCCGGGGGCGAGAGCTCGCCCGTGGACGGCAGGCCGGGCTGGCCGCGTGTGCGCGCCCACTCGCTGGTCCCATGGTATTTGCCGACCACGCGCGGGCGCGCGGCCTGGGCCGAGTCGAAGAGGATGCTCTTGATCTGGGCTTCGAGCACGGAGCGCTTTTCCTCGATCACGAGCACGGTCTCCAGGCCCTGGGCAAAGTCCTCGATGGCATGCGGGTCCAGCGGCCAGACCATGCCGATCTTGAGCAGGCGTATGCCGCGCGCGCTGGCTGCGGCTTCGTCCAGGCCCAGCTCCAGCAAGGCCTGGCGCAGATCCGCATAGGCCTTGCCGGCGGCGACGATGCCCAGGCGCGGCGCGGGACTGTCGATGAGCACGCGGTTCAGGCCGTTGGCGCGTGCGTACTCCAGGGCTGCGTGCAGCTTGTGCTCGAACAGCCGCACCTCCTGCAGCAGGGGCGAGTCGAAGCGGCGAATGCCCAGGCCGTCCGCAGGCTGGCCTGGCAGAGGCGCGGGCAGGGTGATCGCGGGCCGCTGCGTGCCCACCTGCACGCTGGCCGTGGACTCGACCACGTCCGTGACCAGCTTGAGGCCGACCCAGCAGCCCGCATGGCGGCTCATGGCAAGGCCGTGCAGGCCAAAGTCCAGAATGTCCTGCACATTCGCGGGGTAGAGCACGGGAATGCCCGTGGCGATCAGGATCTGGTCGGACTGCGCGGCCTGGGTCGAAGACTTGGCCCCATGGTCGTCGCCGCACAGCGCCAGGGCGCCGCCCCAGGCCGAGGTGCCGGCCGCGTTCGCATGGCGCAGCACATCGGCGCTGCGGTCCACGCCCGGGGTCTTGCCATACCAGATGCTGAACACACCCTCGTACCTGGAGCCGGCCAGCGCACCCACATGCTGCGAGCCCCAGACCGCCGTGGCCGCGAGATCCTCGTTGACGCCGGGCTGAAAGTGGATGTGGTGCTGCTTGAGTCGCTGGGCATTGCGCCACAGCTCCATGTCGTAGCGTCCCAGGGGCGAGCCCCGGTAGCCGCTGATGAAGCCTGCGGTGTTGCGGCCGGCGGCCTGGTCCATGAGCCGCTGCTGCATGGGCAGGCGCACCAGGGCCTGGGTGCCGGACATGAAGGTCCAGCCTTCCTGGATCTCGTACTTGTCGTCCAGGCTCGCGCCATCCGCGGCCGGGGCTGCAAGGGCTTTGTTCATCGTGTCTGTCGCCCGCCCGTCGAGGGGCGGTGTCTCCATGATTGTTGTTTCCAGGACAGTCTAGAAACCGCATGCACCGCAAGTCACCACCTGTTCGGGTGGTTCAAGGGTTTGTCGCTAGTGCCTGCGCAGCCGCTTGGAGCGTGTTCACGCTCTTAGGCGTCGTCGACCAGGTTCAGCCGCCTGGCCTGGGCGATGGCCTGGGCGCGGTTGCGCGCATCAAGCTTGAGGTACAGGCGCTTGAGATACCACTTGACGGTGTTCTCCGAAAGCCCGAGCTGGGCCGCCATCTCCTTGTTCTGCGCGCCGCGCGCAAGCGCCTGCAGCAGCTGCAGCTCGCGCTCGCTGAAGTCTTCGCAGACCAGCGGCGCCGGGGCGGGTGCGGCCAGCGGCGGCGCATCCTGTGGCGGCTGACCTGCGGCGGCCAGCAACTGCTCCAGATACTCGCGCGGCAGGCCCGTGGGCATGGCTTGCCGGCCGGCGAGCCAGGCCTGGACATGCTTGAGCAAAGGCTGGCCCTCGTCGGCCAGGCTGCGCACAAAGCCTTGCTCGAAGCCTTTGCGCAGGGCCGCGCCCAGGGCCTCGCGCGCATCCGCCTGCCGGCCCAGGGCATCGAGCGCGCAGCCGCGCAGAACCTCGAGCTTGAGCGCACGCCAGCCGCGCTGCGTGGTGCGTGCCTGGGCCAGCTGCCGCTCTATTTCGGGCAGGGCGTGCAAGGCCTGGCCACGGCGCAGCTCCAGCCGGAGCCAGGTGATGTCGCAGGCCTCGGTGTCGGTGGCGAAGTGAAAGCCGGCCTCGCGCTGCATGTCGGCCGGCACCAGGGCTGCGGCCTGCTCCAGGCGCCCTGCAAGACAGGCTAGGCGCACCATTTCCCAGCGGCAGGCGAATTCCAGCCGCCGAAAGCGCCTTTGCAGGGAGCGCGCCAGCGCTTCCTGCAGGATGGCCTGGGCGCCGGCCTCGTCGCTGCGTGCAAACTGCAGGCGGGCGGCTGCGAGATAGGCGCCTATGACGAGATCGGTGGCCAGGTAGTCGTCCTCGTGCGGCGCATGCAGGGCCAGCAGGGCCTGGAGCTCGTCGAGCCGGTTGCTCTCGTAGAGCAGCTCGCAGTACAGGCCCGAGCCCAGGGCTGCGTGCTCGTGGCGCGTGGCCCCGATCGCGGCGCCGGCCGACGAGCCCGCATCCGCATAGCAGGCCATGGCCTGGCGCAGCTCGCCACGCGAGCTCCAGATCGCGGCCCGCAGGCCCAGCGTGGCCGAGAGCCCGAACAGATTGCAGGCGCGGCGGTTGTGCAGGTCGGCCTGGTCGAGCAGATCGAGTGCCTGGTCGAAGTGGTTGAGCGCAATCTCGCCATGGGCGCGCACGTTGAAGATATTGCCCAGCGCGTAGTCGCCGCTGACCAGGGGCAGGTTGCGCGCCGTGATCTCCATGGTCTGGGCCACGTCGTCGGCCGCAGCCGGGATCAGGGCCTCGAGCGCCAGATAGTCCTCCCAGGTCAGGCGGTCGAAGTCGCGCCGCGCGGCCAGCGTGCGCAACTGGCCGAGGCGCACGCGCGCCTCGGCGATCTGGTGGAAATAGGTGTGGGCGCGTCCTGCGGCCCAGACGATGCCCGGGTGCTCGTCGGCGATATGGGCGGGCAGGCGGGCAATCCATTGCTGCAAGGTGGCCAGGTGGCCGCTGCGCACCAGGGGCCTGGCCGCGCCTTCCATCATGGCGGCCGCAAAGGCCGGGTCCGCGCATTCCAGCGCATGGTCTATGGCCTCGATCAGCCGGCCCTGCTGCTGCAGCCACAGCGCTGCCCTGCGGTGCAGCCCGGCGGCCCGGCCCGGGTGAAGAATGTCGAGCCGCTTGCGCAGAAAGTCCTTGAGCAGGGAGTGGTAGCGCCAGGAGTCGCCCGTGCCCTGGCTGAACGGCGTGAGCAACTGCAGCTCGCGCGCCAGGCTCTGCAGCAGCCGCGCGCTGTCCTCGCGCGCGGCCAGCACATCGCAGAGCGCAGGCACCAGGTTGCGCAGAACACTGGTGTCGAGCAAAAAGGCGCGCACTTCCTCGGTCTGCCGCTCGAAGACTTCGCTGGTCAGGTATTCGGCCAGATCGCAACTGCCGTCCTGGGGCAGGTCCTCGAAGCGCACGGCCTCGCCATGCGCGAGGGCCAGCAGGCTCAGGCGCAGGGCTGCGGGCCAGCCTTCGCAACGCTCGGCCATGAGCCTGTGCCAGCCGGCCGGGGCCTGGCTCGGGCTGGGGCGCTGCGCATCGCGCCGGGCCTCGCCCTGCAGCAAGGCCTGTGTCTCCTCTTCATCGAAGCGCAGCTGACGCGCCGACCATTCGACGAGGCCGCCGCCGGCTTTCATGCGCTGCAAGGCCAGGTGCACACTGGGGCGCGTGCTCAGCACCACGCGCAGATTGGGCGGTGCAAAGCGCAGCAGCTGGTGAATGAGCTGTACCGAGGCCGGCTTTTGCAAGGCCTCGAACTCGTCGAGAAACAGCACTCTCTGCCCGGGCAGGCGCCCCACGGCATTGAGCCAGCTGCCCAGGTCGGGAAGATGGGAGCGCGGCTGTGCGCCGAGGCCGTCCGGTGCATGGCTGATGCAGGCCTCCAGGTGGGCCAGCAGGTGCAGGGGGTCATCGTCGCGCGGATCCAGCGTCAGCCAGTGGCAGGACATGCGCCCTGCCTTTTGCAGGTGCGCGAACAGCTGGCCCATGAGCGTGGTCTTGCCGTAGCCGGCGGGCGCGCGCAGCAGCAGCAGCCTCCAGCCCGGCGTCTGCTCCAGCAGGCGGCGCAGCTTGGCGCGCGGCACATGGTCGAGCGCGGGCAGCGGCGGGTGCAGCTTGCCTTCCAGCGCGACGCAGGCAAGAGTGTCGGCAGACGGGGACGAGAGGGCGGGCATGCTGGCGGCTCACAAATCGGCGGTAGGGGCGCGGCCGCGATCTGCGGCCGCCCTGCGATGAGTGTAGCCAAGCCCTGACGCCGGCTCAGGCCCCGCCCAGCGCCTGGTAGAGCGTGGCGTGGTTGCTCAGGCGGTTGAGGCGGTTGTCGGCCACGGAGATTTCGGCCGAGCGGCGTCTTTCCTGGGCATCCAGCCAGGATCTGAGCGGGACGGCGCCTTCGCGGTAGCGGGCTTCATAGAGCTGCTCGGCGCGCCGCGCTTCGGCCAGCGACTGCTCTAGCTGCTCGGCCTGGGCCAGGTATTGCCTGCGTGCCGACAAGGCGTTGTCCACATCGGCCAGGGCCTGGTAGAGGGTTTGCCGAAAGCCCACCACGGCCTGCTCGTAGTCGGCCTTGGCGATGTCGGTGCTCAGGCGCATCTCCGTGAGGTTCAGAAACGGCAGCACCAGGCCTGCGCCCAGCGTGGCCAGGGGGTTGGAGAGCACCTGGCCCAGCGAGGTGCTGGAGCCGCCGAGCGAGCCGGTCAGCGACAGCCGGGGGTAGTAGGACAGGCGCGTGGCATCGGCCGAGGCCAGGGATTCGCGCAGCCTCAGCTCGGCCGCACGCAGGTCGGGGCGGCGCGCGAGCAGCTCGGCCGGCAGGCCTTCGGCCACTTCGGGCAGCGCTGTCGTGGGCAGGGCGCGCGGCGCGCTCCAGCCCGGATCGGCCGGGCCCACGGGGTCTGCGGCCGCACCGTCGAACAGCAGGCTCAGCGCGCTCGCGGCTTCCACGCGCTGCTGCTCCAGCAGGGCCAGGCTTGCACGCTGGCCGGCCAGGCTCTGGCGCGATTCGGACAGCTCCAGCGCCGAGATCGCGCCCGCATCGTACTGGGCCTGCACCAGGGCCAGCGTGCGCTCGGCGTGCTCTATGCTTTTGGCGGCCGAGTCCAGGCGCTGGTGGTAGTAGGACAGGCGCCAGTAGAGCGTGGCCGTGGTGCCGGCCAGGGCCTGGGCTGCGGCCTCGCGGTCTTCGGCGCTGGCCATGGCGGCCCAGCGCGCTGCGTCCTGGGACGCGCCCAGGCGGTTCCAGAGGTCGGCCTCATAACTCACGCCCAGGGAGACGGAGTTGCTGCGCGTGGTGGAGCCGCCATCCACGGGCCGGTTCGCACCGGTGTTGAGGCTGCTGCTCACGCTGGGCCGGTTCTCGCCCAGCCGTGCCTGGAGCTGGGCGCGGCGCACCTTGATGGCGGCCATGGCCAGGTCGTTGTTGCGCTCCAGCGCGGCAGCGATGAGCTGGTCGAGCTGCGGGTCGTTGAACTCCTTCCACCAGGCGCCGGTCAGGGCCTGGGCATCCGCCTGGGCATCGCGGGTGGTGGATGCGCCGGCGGTGGAGCCATGGCTCCATTGCGCGGGCACGCTGAGCGCGGGCGCCTCGTAGGGCGTGCGCAGGGAGGAGCAGCCGGCCAGCAGCAGGGCCAGGGCCAGTGCCGAGGGGATCAGGGGGCGGGAGATCAGGGAGTTCATTCGCGGGACAGGGCTTCCACGGGGTTGAGACGGGCGGCGCTGCGCGCGGGCAGGTAGCCGAACACCACGCCGATGAGCGTGGAGCAGACGAAGGCGGCAATCATGGAGCCGTGCGAGTACACCAGCTGGAATTCGGTGCTGGTGCGCGCAAAGATCTGGCCGAAGCCCAGCGCCAGCGCAATGCCGAGCACGCCGCCCAGCAGGCAGACCAGCACGGCCTCGATCAGAAACTGTTGCTGTATGTCGCTCTGGCGCGCGCCCACGGCCATGCGCACGCCGATTTCGCGCGTGCGCTCGGTCACCGAGACCAGCATGATGTTCATCACGCCGATGCCGCCCACGATCAGCGAGATCACGGCGATGGAGGAGATCAGCAGAGTCAGCGTCTGCGTGGTCGCCTCGATGGTCTGGCGGATGCTGTCGGTGTTGAGCACATAGAAGTCCTTGGTGCCGTGGCGCTGCTCGAGCAACTGGTTGATGCCCTGCTCGGCGGCATTGGTGGAGGCATCGTCGCGCACCCGCACCGTGATGCTGCGCAGATGGTTCTGGTTGACGATGCGGCTCATGGCCGTGGTGTAGGGCACGAAGACGCTCAGCGATTCGCTGTTGCCGAAGGCCGAGTCGCTCTTGGCGGCCACGCCGATGATGCGCACCGGCACGCTGCCCAGCAGCAGCACCTCGCCCACGGGGTCGGGGGTGTTCGGGAACATGGTCTTGCGCGTGTTGTCGTCGATCACGGCGACCTGCTCGCGCCGCCAGACATGGCCCTGGTCGAAGGCGCTGCCCTGGGCGATCTTCACGCCCTTGACGCGAAAGTACTGCTCGCCGGCGCCGGTCACGTTGATCGAGGCCTCGATGTTGCGGTAGCGGCCGGTGACGGAGCTGCTGAGCGTGGGCGTGACGCTGTCCACATAGCCTTGGTGGGCCAGGGCATCGGCGTCGGCGGGAACCAGGGTGCGCACGCGCGCCGAGCGCGTGTCGCCAAAGCCCGAGCCCGAGAAGATCTCTATGGTGTTCGTGCCTATGGAGCTGATGTTCTTGAGCACCTGCTGGCGTGAGCCTTCGCCCAGGGCCACGACGGCGACCACCGAGGCAATGCCGATGATGATGCCGAGCATGGTCAGAAAGGTGCGCAGCCGGTGCGCGTTCATGGCCAGCAGTGCCATCTGGAAGGCTTCCACGAAGCGGTCGCGCAGCGCGCCCAGGCCGCTGCGCGCCGCCGGGCGCTGCGGCAGGGCCGGGGCCGCTGCGCGGGCCGGCTGGCTGGCCATGCGCGCCGTGGGGTGGTCGCCGATGATCTCGCCGTCGCGGATTTCGATAAGACGCTCGGCATGTTCGGCGACCTGCATGTCGTGGGTCACGAGGATGATGGTATGGCCCTCGGCATGCAGCTCGCGCAGGATGTTCATGACCTCCTTGCCGCTGGCCGTGTCCAGGGCCCCCGTGGGCTCGTCGGCGAGGATGACGCTGCCGCCGTTCATCAGGGCCCGCGCAATCGAGACGCGCTGCTGCTGGCCGCCCGAGAGCTGGCCCGGCCGGTGGCCCGTGCGGTCGGCCAGGCCCAGGCGCTCAAGGAGTGCGGCGGCGCGTTCGTGGCGCGCGGCCACGGGCGCGCCCGCATAGACCGCAGGAACCTCCACATTGCCGCGTGCCGTGAGGTCGCCCAGCAGGTGGTAGCGCTGGAAGATGAAGCCGAAGTATTCGCGGCGCAGTGCGGCGAGCTCGTCGTGGCCGAGCTCGCCCGTGGCGCGCCCGGCCACGCGGTAGCTGCCGGCGCTGGGCTGGTCCAGGCAGCCCAGGATGTTCATGAGCGTGGACTTGCCCGAGCCCGACTGGCCGACGATGGCCACCATCTCCCCCGCATGGATGCTGAGGTTGATGTTCTTGAGCACGGCAATCGTGCCCTCGCCTGCGGGAAATTCGCGGTACAGGTCCTGGAGTTCCAGCAAGGGGCGGCCCTGGGCGCTATCGCCAGGGTGGGGCCGGTCGGCCGTGGCCGGGCCGCTCGGGAAGCTGAGGTCGTGTTTCATCGTGCGGGCCTCACAGGCGCATGCGCGGGCCGCGGCGGTTGTTGCCAGGCGCCGGGGCGCCGCCTGCTGCCGAGGATTCGCCGAGCACGATGCGCTCGCCTTCGGCCAGGCCTTCGGTGACTTCGGCGTTCACGTTGTTGTTGATGCCGACCTGGATTCTGCGCAGCTGGGGCTCGCCCTTTTCATCGAGCACGCGCACGGCATAGCCTTCGCGTCCGCGCCGGCCCAGGGCCGAGGCGGGGATGAGCAGCGCATCGCTGGCCTGGGCGCGCACGATGGAGACCTGGGCCGTCATGGAGATGCGCAGCTTGTTCTCGGGGTTGGGCACGTCGAACAGGCCGTTGTAGTAGATGGCCGTGCTGGCATTGCTGGTGCTGCTCGAGCTGCTGCTGGAGCTGCTCTCGGTGAGTATGGCGTCCGTGGCCGGCTCGATGGTGCGCAGCTGGGCGTGGTAGCGCTTGTCGGGCTCGCCGAGGATGGTGAAGTACACGGGCAGCTCGGGGGCGACCTTGACCACGTCGGCCTCGGAGATCTGGGTCTTGATGGTCACGGTGTCGAGCTGGGCCACCTTGATGATGGTGGGCGTGGTCTGGTTGGCGTTCACCGTCTGGCCGGCCTGCACGACCAGGGCCACGACGATGCCGTCCATGGGCGAGAGGATCTTCGTATAGCCGAGGTTGACCTTGGCCGTGTCGGCCGTGATCGCGGCCTGCTTGATCTGGGCCTGCAGCGCCTTGATGTTGGCGCGCGTGGTGTTGAGCTTGGTCTCGGCCGTCTCCAGATCGGCGGGCGAGTTGGCCTCGCTGGCGCGCAGGCGCTTTTGGCGCTGGTGGTTGAGCTCGGCCTCGGCCAGCGAGGCCTGCTGGGCTGCGAGCTGGGCCGTCACGTTCTCCAGCGCAGCCTCGGCATTGCGCACGGTGTTTTGCTGGGTGGTGGAGTCGATCTCGGCGATCAGGTCGCCTTTTTTGACGCGCTGGCCCAGCTCCACGTAGAGCTGCTTGACCTGGCCCGAGACCTGGGCACCCACGCTGACCTGCTTGAAGGCCTGTACCGTGCCCGTGGCCAGGACCGTGTCCTCGATGTCGCCGCGGCTGACCGTGGCCGTGACGAAGCGCGGCTCCTGCTTGGCAGGAAAGAAGGCGAGCTTGGCTGCGTAGGCGATGGCGGCCAGGATCGCGAGAGCCAGAAGAATGCGAAGAGTGCGTGGGATTCTTGTGAACATGGGGCTTGGATGAAGGCCCGGTGCGGCCCATGCCTCACCGGTAAGAGCACATACGCTCTCGTAATGGAATGCAAGTGTGCCAAGTCTGTGTGATCGGCCGATATTTCTGGCGTAAAGCGCGAGTAAACCGCCAGGGATCGGCGCCGGGGCCGGTCGCCACGGTGGCAGGGCGCGGAGCAAAGCCCCGGGCCAGCGTGCTAAGCTGGATCGGTTGTGCGGCCCTCGTCCATCCGGATGCGAGGGCCGCCCGCCTTTGTTTTGCACGGAGAAAAAAACTATGCCCGGCTTGTTGCCCGATATCGATCCCGAAGGCCTGCTTGAATTTTCCGTGGTCTATACCGACCGCGCCCTCAACCACATGTCCAAGCGCTTTGCGGGCGTGATGCAGGACATTCTGTCCACGCTCAAGCAGGTCTACGGCGCGCATACCGCGGTGCTGGTGCCGGGCAGCGGCACCTTCGGGATGGAGGCCGTGGCGCGCCAGTTCGCGAATCGCGAGAAGGTGCTCATCGTGCGCAACGGCTGGTTCAGCTACCGCTGGACGCAGATCTTCGATGCCGACGAAGGCCTGGGAGGCGGCTCCGTGGTCTGCAAGGCGCGCCGTCTTGGCGCCGGCGACCAGGATCCCTGGGCGCCCTGTCCCATAGACGAGGTCGTGGCCGCGATCCGCAGCGAAAAGCCCAAGGTGGTGTTCGCCCCGCATGTGGAGACGGCCAGCGGCATTCTTCTCACCGACGACTATCTGCGTGCCCTGGCCGATGCTGCGCACGAGGTGGGCGCGCTGTTCGTGCTCGACTGCGTGGCCTCGGGTGCCATGTGGGTGGACATGGGCCAGACCGGCGTCGACGTGCTGATCTCGGCCCCGCAAAAGGGCTGGAGCAGCTCGCCCTGCTGTGCCATGGTCATGCTCTCCGAGCGTGCGCGCCAGGCCATAGAGCACACGAAAAGCTCCAGCTTTTCCTGCGACCTCAAGAAGTGGATGCAGATCGCCGAGGGCTACGAGAAAGGCCAGCACGCCTACCACACGACCATGCCCACGGATGCGCTGGTGCGCCTGCGCGATGTGATGCTGGAGACGCGGGCCTACGGCTTCGAGAAGGTGCGCGAGGAGCAGATCGCCCTGGGCGCCAAGGTGCGCGAGCTGCTGGAGTCGCGCGGCTTTGCGAGCGTGGCCGCCAAGGGCTGGCAGGCGCCCGGCGTGGTGGTCAGCTACACCAGCGATCCGGACATCCAAAGCGGCAAGAAGTTTCTCGAACTGGGCCTGCAGACGGCCTCGGGCGTGCCGCTGCAGTGCGATGAGGGGCCGCAGTTCAAGACCTTCCGCATCGGCCTCTTCGGCCTGGAGAAATGGCACCACGTGGATCGCACGGTAGGCCATCTGCGTGCGGCCCTGGACAGGATCGATACCCCCTGAGCGGCTGCGCCGCTTGCCCTGCAACTGGCAGACCGGGGCGATGCTCTTTGCGGCAGGGCGGCGCCAGCCTGGCGTCCCTGATCCGGGGCCGCGCAGTCTTGCCCCGCCCCCTTCGGGGCGCGTGCCAGTGAGGGGCTTCCCGCATGCGGCGCGGCTGCGAAGGCCTGCAGATATCGCCGAGAATTGCGCTTTTGCTTATCCGAGATCGGAGCTTTTGCATGCACCAAACCCTTGCCTCTTTGCTGGCCGCCTGCGGACTGTTGCTGGGCGCTGCCGTTCACGCGGCGCCCGAGACCACGGCCAGCGGCATGATTTATGAAAGCCTCAAGGACGGCACCGGCCCCAGCCCCAAGGCCGGCAATACCGTGAAGGTCCACTACCGAGGCTATTTCCCCGAGACCGGCAAGGAGTTCGACAGCTCGATCGCACGCGGCGAGCCCATAGAGTTCCCGCTCAACCGGGTGATTCCCTGCTGGACCGAAGGCCTGCAGAAAATGAAGGTGGGCGGCAAGGCCAGGCTCACCTGCCCGGCCTCCATCGCCTACGGCGCGCGCGGCGCGGGACGGGTGATTCCGCCGAATGCCACGCTCAACTTCGATGTGGAGTTGCTGGGCATCACGCCCTGATTCGCTTCACGCCTTCCCCCTGCAAGGGGGACGGTCGGCGCCCCGGTCTTGGCGCCTCGGCAGGCTTGCAGCATTGAAGCCGTTTCTGGAGCTCTGATTTCGCCATGGACAATCGCCAACCGCTGGACCCGCGGGCCTATGTGCTCATGCTGAGCCTGTGTCTGATCTGGAGTCTGCAGCAGGTGCTGCTCAAGGCCACGGCCGATGCGATTGCGCCGACCTTGCAGATTGCGTTGCGCTCGGGTGCGGGGGCGGTGCTGGTGTGGCTGTTCATGCGCTGGCGCCGCATGCGCGTGACCTGGGCGGACAGCTGGCGCCCCGGGCTGTTCGTGGGGGCGCTGTTCGCGCTGGAGTTTTTGCTGCTGGGCGAGGCCATCAACCACACCTCGGCCTCGCATGTGGTGGTGTTTCTGTATTCGGCCCCGGTGTTCGCGGCCCTGGGCCTGCATTGCTCGCTGGCCTCCGAGCGGCTCGCACGCCTGCAGTGGCTGGGCATAGGCCTGGCTTTCGCGGGCATTGCACTGGCCTTTCTCGGCGGCGGCCAGGGCGGGGGCGTCAGCCTCAAGGGTGATCTGCTGGCCCTGGGCGCGGGCGCGGCCTGGGGCGCGACCACGGTGGCCGTGCGCACCAGCCGGCTCGCGGGCCTGCCGGCTGCGCAAACCCTGCTCTATCAGCTGGCCACGGGCTTTGCGCTGCTCATGCCTGCAGCCATGCTGCTGGGGCAGACGCGTTTCGAGCCCACGCCGCTGGCCTGGGCGAGCCTGGCCTTCAATGCGGTGCTGGTGTGCTTTGTGAGCTTTCTGATCTGGTTCTGGCTGCTGACCCAGTACCTGGCCTCGCGCCTGGGCGTGTTCTCCTTTCTCACGCCCATCCTCGGCGTCATCCTCGGCGCCTGGCTGCTCAGCGAACCCCTGGCGTCGAGCTTTGTCTTCGGCGCCTTCATGGTGCTGGCCGGCGTGCTGCTGGTCAGCGGCCATGGCTGGTTGGCCAGCCTGATACGGCGTAGCTGAAAACAGGAGCTGGTAGCGCTTGGTACATATGGATTTCAGTACGAAACATGCTTGAAATCCAATGTGGATGAGCGTTTGCAGCTTCTTTTTTCATAGTTATCTCAGAACGTGTTTACGCTCTCAGGCCAGCCCCAGGCGGCGTGCGAGGCGCTGGAGGTTGGCGCGGTCCATTTGCAGCTCGCGCGCGGCGGCGGCCCAACTGCGGTTGTGGCGCTGCAGGCTGGCCTGGACCAGTTGGCGTTCGTAGGCCTGGACGGCGCTGCGCAGGCCTTCCGGGGGAGCGTCCGGCGCAGTCACTGGCGCAGTCACCGGCATGCCGGCTGGCAGGCCCGCTGCCGCTGGTGCGCAGGCGGCCCGGGGCGCTGTCTCTCCGAGATCCTGGGCGCTGAGCGTGAGCATGCGCGGGCGCAGGGCGCCGCGCGGCGCGGCCGGGGTCTGGGGCGCGCGGCTCAGGGCCTGGAGCACGGCGCGGCTGATCAGGTGTTCGAGCTCGCGCACATTGCCCTGCCAGTCGCGGGTGAGCAGGGCGGACTGGGCGGCTGCGTCCAGCCTCAGCCCGCCGAGCTTGAGGCGCGAGCGGTTTTCCTCGAGAAAGCAGCCGGCGAGCAGCAGCACATCGCTGTCGCGCTCGCGCAGCGGCGGCACGGCCAGCGGATACACGTTGAGCCGGTGGTAGAAGTCGGCGCGCATGCGCCCGGCCTCGACCTCGGCGGCCAGGTCGCGGTTGGTGGCGGCCAGAATGCGCACGTCCACATGGTGCTCGCGGTCCGAGCCCAGGCGCTGGAGCTGGCCGCTTTGCAGCACGCGCAGCAGCTTGGCCTGCACGGGCAGGGACAGCTCGCCCACTTCGTCGAGGAACAGCGTGCCCTGGTGTGCCTGCTCGAACTTGCCCTGGCGCTCGGACAGCGCGCCGGTAAAGGCTCCGCGCACATGGCCGAACAGCTCGCTTTCCACGAGGTTGTCGGGCAGGGCCGCGCAGTTGATGCTGATCATGGGCTTGTGCGCACGTCCCGATCGGGCGTGCAGGGCCTGGGCCACGAGCTCCTTGCCCGTGCCGGTCTCGCCGGTGATGAGCACGTTGAGATCGCTGGCCGCGATCAGCGCCATGTTCTTTCTGAGCTCGCGCATGGCCGGGCTCTGGCCCAGCAGCTCGCGCTCGGGCGGCAGGCCCGGGCTGGCGGGCAGGCGCGAGCCCCGGGCCGGCAGGGCCAGCTGGCGCACGCGCTCGGCCGTGGCCACGGTTGCCGAAGCCAGGTTGCCAAAGGCCTGCAGCAGGGCCAGCGCGGCCGGATCGGCAAAGCGCCCGGGCTGCAGCGCATCGAGCGTGAGCAGCCCCCAGGGCGCACCGCCGAGCTGCAGCACGCAGCCCATGCAGTCATGCACGTGCAACTGGTGCAGGACCTGGCCGTGGTTGGCGATCAGGCCGTCATAGGGGTCGGGCAGCGGGCTGTCGGGCGCAAAGCGCATGGCCTGGCCGGCGGCCAGCAACTGGGCAAAGCGCGGGTGCTCGCTCAGGCGAAAGCGCCGGCCCAGCACGTCGGGCACCAGGCCGTCCATGGCCATGGGGCGCAGCCATTCGCCCTCCAGGCGCAGCAGGGCCACGGCATCGGCGGGCAACAGGGTGCGCAAGGCCGCAAGCAGGCGGCGCAGACGCTCGCGCTCGGGCATATCCTGGGCCAGATCCGCGATCAGCGGAATGACGGCGCTCAGCATGTGGGATGTTGTCATATTGACCTTGATTGATGTCAAAAAGTCTACACCCATCATGCAGTCAATATGACTTCATCTGATCCAAGTCCTTGTTTTGCTGCGGGGTGGGGGCGGGCACGGCAATTGCGTCTGCATCTGCGACCTGCTGACTGGCAGGCCATGACCCAAGGAGTTTTTGCATGCTGACCGAGAGCCAACGCGCCATTGTCAAATCCACCGTACCGCTGCTGGAGAGCGGCGGCGAGGCGCTGATCACGCACTTCTACAACACCATGCTGGGCGAGTACCCCGAGGTGCGTCCGCTGTTCAACCAGGCCCACCAGCAAAGCGGTGCCCAGCCGCGAGCCCTGGCGTACAGCGTGCTCATGTATGCGAAGCACATAGACCGGCTGGAGGCCCTGGGCGACCTGCCCGCGCAAATCATCAACAAGCATGTGGCGCTGCAGGTGCAGCCCGAGCACTATCCCATCGTCGGGACCTGTCTGCTGCGGGCCATCCGCGAGGTGCTGGGCGCCGAGATCGCCACCGACGAGGTGCTCGCCGCCTGGGGCGCCGCCTATCAGCAACTGGCCGACCTTCTGATCGCGGCCGAGGGCGAGGCCTACGAGAGCCTGGCCCGGGCCGAGGGCGGCTGGCGCGGCGAGCGCGCCTTCAGGCTCGAAAAGAAAGTGCAGGAGAGCGCCGAGATCAGCTCCTTCTATCTGGTGCCGGCCGACGGCGGCAAGGTGCTTGCGCATCAGCCGGGCCAGTACATAGGGCTGCGATTGATGATCGACGGGCAGGAGCAGCGGCGCAATTACTCGCTGTCGGCGGCCGCCAACGGGCAGAGCCTGCGCATCAGCGTCAAGCGCGAGCCCGGGGGCAAGGTCTCCAACTTCCTGCATGATCAACTGCAGGTTGGCGATACGCTGGCGCTGTTTCCGCCGGCCGGCCACTTCACGCTGCAGCCCGGCGACAAGCCGCTGGTGCTGATCAGCGGTGGTGTGGGCATTACGGCCACGCTGCCCATGCTGGCCACGGCGCTCGAAGGCCGGCGTGCGGTGACCTTCATCCACTGCGCGCGCGAGCGCGCGGTGCATGCCTTTCGCGAGCCCATCGATGCGCTCGCCCGGGAGCATGCACAGCTCACGCGCTATTACTGCTATGACCGGGCCCTGCCCGAGGACGCGGTGCATGGCCAGGGATATCTGACCGAGCAGCGCCTGGGCGAGTGGCTGCCGGCTTCGCGCGATGTCGAGGTCTACTTCCTCGGGCCACGCCCCTTCATGCGCGGACTCAGGCACGCGCTCAGGAATCTGGGCGTGCCCGATGCACAGGTGCGCTACGAGTTCTTCGGCCCGGCCGAGGCGCTGGCCTGATGGCGGCGCACTTCGGGGGCCGGGCCGCAGCTCAGCGGTAGTAGGCCTCGACCGCGCCCTTGAGCTTGATCAGCAGCGGGCGGCCCTTGCGGTCCAGGGTCTTGCCCGCAGGCACCTTGACCCAGCCTTCGCTCACGCAGTACTCCTCGACGTCGAAGCGATCCTTGCCGTTGAAGCGAATGCCGATGTCGTGCTCGAACACGGCGGCCACGTGGTGGGGGCTGCGCGGGTCTATGCTCAGATGATCGGGCAGGGCAGGGCGCTGGTCGGGAGTGGATGCATCGGTCATGGCGGATTCTTTTGATGAGCTGAAAGGAAACCCGCTATTGTGAGGGCAAGCCATGCCCAGGGTTTTTGCCGGGCCCGGCATGGCCTGCCATCCCACTGACTCGCAGCCGTGGCCGTTTATGCTGCGCCCATGCTTTCACCTCAAGAACAAGCGCTACGCACTGCCAAACGCCTGCCCTTGCTGCTGTTGCTGGGCATGGGCCTGGGGTTTGCCATCACCTCGATCGCGGTCGCACACCTGCAACCCACGCCTTTGTGGCTGGCCTGCATCAAGGCCGTGACCGAGGCGGCCCTGGTCGGCGCCCTGGCCGACTGGTTTGCGGTGGCGGCCTTGTTTCGCCGCATTCCGCTGCCCCTGGTGGGTGCGCATACGGCCATCATCGAGCGCAACAAGGACCGCATCGGCAGCAATCTGGCCGGATTCGTGCGCGACAAGTTCCTTGATGCTCCCTCGCTGCTGGCCCTGATCGAGCGCCACGACCCCGCCAAGGCCCTGGCGGCCTGGTTGACCACGCCGGCCAACAGCGCCGCCCTCGGGCGCCAGGTGGCGCGCCTGGCCCTGGCGGGGCTGGAGACCGTGCAGGACCGGCAGGTCGAGCGTTTTCTGAGCCAGTCCTTCAAGGCCTTGCTGGCCCGGCTGGACCTCTCGCGCATGGCCGCCGAGCTGCTCGACGGGCTGACGCGCGATGGCCGCCACCAGGCCTTGCTCGACGATGTGCTGGTGCGTGTCAGCGGCCTGCTGCGCGAATCCCGGACCCATGTGCTGATCGCCCAGGCCATCGTCAGCTGGCTCAAGCGCGAGCATCCGCTCAAGGAAAAAGTCCTGCCCACGGACTGGCTGGGCGAGAAAGGCGCGGGCGCGATTGCCGATGCCCTGGACAGCCTGCTGCAGGAGATCGCCGAAGATCCCGGCCACGGCATGCGCCAGGCCTTTGATACGGGCATGCAAAGGCTGATCCTGCGGCTGCAGACGGATGCTGCCATGGCCGAGCGCGCCGAGCAGTTGCGCCACTATCTGCTGCACGACGAAAAGCTGGCCGCCTATCTGCGCCAGCTGTGGCAGGGCCTGCGCCAGCGCCTGCAGGCCGATCTGGCCGATGAAAACTCCCAGCTGGCGCGCAAGGCCGAAGCCATGGGCCGCTGGCTGGGCCAGTCGCTGGCCCATGATGCCGCGCTGCGCGACTCCATGAACCAGCGCCTCAAGCGCTGGGTGAAGGCGCTCGCGCCCGAGGTCTCGACCTTTCTGGGCCAGCATATTGCCGACACCGTGCAGCGCTGGGACGCGCGCCAGCTGGCCCGGCTGATCGAGCTGCACATAGGCAAGGACCTGCAATACATACGCATCAACGGCAGCCTGGTCGGCGGGGCCGTGGGGCTGCTGCTGTTTCTGCTCTCCCATGCGGGCGAGCTGCTGGCCAGGCTGGGCCTTTAGATCGTAAACACGTTCTTAGAACGTGTTTACGATCTCCTCGGTGCCGCGCCAGTGTCTTTGCGGGATGGGATACAAGGCGCGACACCGCAGCAATAGCCGTGCTATTGCGAGGATTC
>NZ_AUCQ01000028.1 GCF_000429845.1 Comamonas composti DSM 21721 | reverse complement strand
GACTCCAATGTGCGCGCGATTACCGCATCGACACGTGCATCATCGATGCTGCGCGGGGCGCCCGGGCGAGGTGCGTCAAGCAGACCGTCCAAGCGGTGTTCAACGAAGCGGGCGCGCCACTTGGAAACCGTTTGGGGTGTCACGCGCAGGCGAGCGGCAACCGCCTTGTTCTCCATACCGTCGGCACAACCCAGCACGATGCGTGCACGCAGTGCCTGCGCCTGTGCGGTCTTGCGCCGCAGGGTCAATGTCGTGAGTTGCTCGCGCTCTGCGTTGCTCAGCACGAGTTGCGCCTTGGGTCTGCCTCTCATGATCACCTCGTCGTGTTGCCACATTACATTGATTGATCAATCGACAGACAATAAATTCAATGAATTTCTAACTCAGGACACTAGGTTCCCCCTGGGTTATAGGGGTGGTATGCGTTCTCACAGGGTCTTCAACCCGTGCAGATCGGGAATACAGGCAAAGGTAGAGATAGAGAGATGAATGGCCTACGAGCAACACAGGCACGAAATGCTGGCGCACTGCATCCGGTTCGCACATCGACAAGCGCTACGCCTGGTGGGCAGCCAAGCGCTATGCAGCCGAATCGCATGGAGTGCTGGCGGATCTGCCGCACCAATTGACCGCCGCAATACTGGCGCTGAAGGCCGAAAAGACACCAACCAAGAAAGAGCGCAATGACAGCAGAAACTCAGGAAAAACCGACCCTCGTTGAACGCTTGACCAGTGCCAGCAATAGCCATGACCTGTCCGTCAACATCGAGACGCGCACCGATGCCGACTACCTGATTGCAGTCGGCCTTCAGCCTGCAAAGCTCGGCCGCCTGGTTTATCAGCTCATGTCGGAATGGGATACCAGGCTCAAGCCTCGAGCACTGACGACCGCCGACATTGAGCACGTGGCCAGGAGGATGCCGCGCATTGTGAAGAAGACGAAAGACCGCAGAGGCGAGCGCGTGACCGAGGTGCTGGATATTGCTGGCGCCCATGCCCTGGCCGTGCAATGGCTGGCCGAAAGTCGCCGCGAGACATTGGCCCAACTGCCCACGTTCCGCAAGCTCATGGACCAGCACGCTGGATTCATGCCCTGGGTGCTGGCGCGTGGCATCAAGGACGGCCAGGCCAAGCTCGCTGATGTGCTCCTGTGGTGGTGTGATCGCCGGTGCGAATCCTGTGGCGGCATCAACCTGGCCAATGGAAAGACCTGCAAGGCCTGCTATGGCTTCGGCGCCAGGGACACGCCCCCTCAAGACTGAGGGCGTTTGATACCAGGCTTCTGGCATCAAAACTTGCTCAGATTTGAAATCCAGGCAACCAAAGGGGGTTCCCAAGCTGACGGCCCCTTTCCCTGACGACCTCGAGGCCATCCCTGGCGTGTTTGCGGTAGATGCCCGCTTTCCCGGGTGTCTAGAGCGGTATTGGCATTCCCGACGCCATTGCCGGGCTGCCTGGGGGCGGTTTTTTCCGTTGGTGCCATCAAATCGTGGCGTTTTAAGCACCTGGCGAATTGATGGGTAGATTGATGGGTACAAGAAAAAACCCCGCCTATTGCTAGGCGGGGCTTCATATCTGGCGGAGAGGGCGGGATTCGAACCCGCGGTGGGCTATTAACCCACACACGCTTTCCAGGCGTGCGACTTAAACCACTCATCCACCTCTCCGGAAGAACGCTATTGTAGCAGTAGTTTTTGGGTGTTTTTGGAAATTAGCCTGGATTCCTGAAAAATTGCTTGGCCCTCAATCCATGCAGGCATTTAGCTGCTGCGTTGGCCTGTCTGGATCATTTTCATGGCCGAGGTGATGAGGCTGGAGACTTCCGTCATATTGCTGGGCACGACCAGGGTAGTCGTGGCGTCAGCAGCCACCTTGCTGTAAGCGTCGACGGCGCTTTCGGCCACCTTGAGCTGTACGGCCTGCTGGCCGCCGGGTTGCTGAATGGCTGCGGCCACGCGCTCTAGAGCCTGGGCAGTGGCTTCGGCCACGGCCTTGATGGACTCGGCCTCACCCTGGGCCTTGTTGATCACGGCCTGTTTTTCACCTTCGGAGCGGGCGATGAAGGCCTCGCGCTCACCGGTAGCGATGTTGATCTGTTCCTGGCGACGGCCTTCGGATGCCGCAATCAGTGCGCGCTTTTCACGCTCGGCCGTGATCTGGGCCTGCATGGAGCGCAGGATTTCGGCCGGGGGCGTCAAGTCCTTGATCTCATAGCGCAGCACCTTTACGCCCCAGTTCAGCGCGGCCTCGTCAATGGCCGAAACCACCTGGGCGTTGATCATGTCGCGCTCTTCAAAGGTCTTGTCGAGCTCGAGCTTGCCGATCACGCTGCGCAGCGAGGTCTGGGCCAGCTGGGTTACGGCCATGATGTAGTTGGACGAGCCATAGCTGGCGCGCATGGGATCGGTCACCTGAAAGTACAGAATGCCATCCACTTGCAACTGGGTGTTGTCACGCGTGATGCAGACCTGGCTGGGCACATCCAGAGGGATTTCCTTGAGGATGTGCTTGTAGGCCACCCGGTCCACAAAGGGCACGAGAAAGTTCAGGCCAGGCGTGAGCGTGCCAGCGTATTTGCCCAGGCGCTCCTTGACCCAGGCGTGTTGCTGTGGCACGACCTTGACCGACTGTGCAATGAAGATGGCCGCAATGACCAGGATGACGATGGCTACTTCCATGAATATTCTCCAGGCCCGAAGGCTGGTTGAGGGGAGTGAAAAGAGTGCTTTGAGAAGGCTGGATTGTTCTGAGCCGTGCTGGCTTTCAGATCTTGTCGACCAGCAGGCGGTTGCCCACGACTTCTGCCACGCGGTGCATGCCTGCACTGGGCAGGTTGCCGGGCCGGCCTATGACAGTCCATTGGGCTCCGCGATAGCGGACTTGGGCGGTGCCGTCGGAGCTCCATTGTTCAACCATGACAGACTCGCCCACATCGAGGTTGAGCTCGCGATTGCTGCTCAGCCCATGCAGAGCAGCGCGGCGCTTGCGTACCAGGTAGCAGGCCAGCACGGCGGTCACGCCGAGTATCGATGCTGTCAGGACCTGGGCCATGGGGGACAGGCCGGCGTGGGCGCACAGGGCGCCTACGGCACAGGCCATGGCCAGCATGAGCAGATAAAAGCTGCCGGTGAGCAGCTCGGCGATGACCAGTGCACCAGCCACAAGCCACCAGGTGGTTGAATAATCCATTCCTACAACCTCTCATTTAGTTCAGGGTGTGTTGGGTGCGCGACATTTTGTGGGAAAAGCCCTAGATAGCAAAAGCGCAATCAGGATATTCCTTACACTTCGCGCCTGTTTCCTTTTAAAGCCTGTTTTTGTTCACGGAGGCTGCTGCCATGAAGTTTCGTTTTCCCATCGTCATCATCGATGAGGACTTTCGCTCCGAGAATACCTCGGGTCTGGGCATTCGTGCTCTGGCGCAGGCCATAGAAGAAGAGGGCTTCGAGGTGCTCGGTGTCACCAGCTATGGAGATCTGAGTCAGTTTGCCCAGCAGCAAAGCCGGGCCAGCGCCTTCATTCTGTCCATCGATGACGAGGAGTTCACACAGAGCGGAGAGACCGATCCCGAGGTGATCCACAGCCTGCGAAGCTTCATCGGCGAAGTACGCCGCAAGAATGAGGAAGTGCCGATCTACATCTACGGCGAGACCAAGACCAGTCGGCACCTGCCCAACGACATCCTGCGCGAGCTGCACGGCTTCATCCACATGTTCGAGGACACGCCCGAGTTCGTGGCCAAGCATATCATCCGCGAAGCCAAGAGCTATCTGGAAGGCGTGCAGCCCCCGTTTTTCAAGGCGCTGCTGGACTATGCGGAAGACGGCTCGTACAGCTGGCATTGCCCCGGTCACTCCGGTGGTGTGGCGTTTCTGAAGAGCCCTGTGGGCCAGATGTACCACCAGTTCTATGGCGAGAACATGCTGCGCTCCGACGTGTGCAATGCCGTGGAAGAGCTGGGCCAGCTGCTGGACCACAACGGCGCGATTGGCGAGAGCGAGCGCAATGCCGCGCGCATCTTCAACGCCGACCACTGCTACTTCGTCACCAATGGCACGTCCACCTCGAACAAGATCGTGTGGCACCACACGGTGGCGCCTGGCGATGTGGTGGTGGTGGACCGCAACTGCCATAAGTCCATCCTGCACTCCATCATCATGACGGGTGCGATTCCGGTGTTCCTGAAGCCCACGCGCAACCATTTCGGCATCATCGGCCCGATTCAGCAGAGCGAGTTTTCGATGGAGTCCATCCAGGCCAAGATCGCGGCCAACCCGCTCTTGAAGGGTGTGGATCCCAAGACTGTGAAGCCGCGTGTGCTCACGCTGACCCAATCCACCTATGACGGCGTGCTCTACAACACCGAAGTCATCAAGCAGATGGTGGACGGCTATGTGGCCAACCTGCACTTCGACGAGGCCTGGCTGCCCCATGCAGCCTTCCATCCCTTCTATGGCAGCTACCACGCCATGGGCAAGAAGCGCGCGCGTCCCCAGCATTCGGTGGTCTACGCCACGCAGTCCATCCACAAGCTCCTGGCTGGCATCAGCCAGGCCTCGCATGTGCTGGTGCAGGACAGCCAGAACGAAAAGCTGGACCATCACCTGTTCAACGAGGCGTACTTGATGCACACCTCGACCAGCCCGCAATACAGCATCATCGCCAGCTGCGACGTGGCCGCCGCCATGATGGAGCCACCCGGCGGCACGGCGCTGGTGGAGGAGTCCATTCTCGAAGCCCTGGATTTTCGCCGGGCCATGCGCAAGGTCGAAGACGAGTTCGGTGACGACGACTGGTGGTTCGATGTCTGGGGCCCCGAGGCCCTGGCAGAGGAGGGCGTGGGCTCGGCCCAGGACTGGATCATTCGTGGCCCCGACGCCTCGCGCAAGCACAAGGCCAAGGGCAAGAGCGGCAAGGAGTTCGACAACTGGCACGGTTTTGGCGATCTGGCCGACGGCTTCAACATGCTGGACCCCATCAAGTCCACCATCGTCACGCCTGGCCTGGACCTGGATGGCGACTTCTCGGATACCGGTATTCCGGCCTCCATCGTCACCAAATACCTGGCCGAGCATGGCGTGGTGGTCGAGAAGACCGGCCTGTACAGCTTCTTCATCATGTTCACCATCGGCATCACCAAGGGCCGCTGGAATACCATGCTGACCGCGCTGCAGCAGTTCAAGGACGACTACGACCGCAACCAGCCGCTGGCGCGCATCCTGCCGGAGTTCTGCCAGCAACACCGCCGTTACGAGCGCATGGGCCTCAAGGACCTGTGCCAGCACGTGCACGAGCTGTACGCCAAGTACGACATTGCGCGTTTGACCACGGAGATGTATCTGTCCGATCTGCAGCCGGCCATGAAGCCCTCGGACGCCTACGCCCACATTGCCCAGCGCAAGACCGAGCGCGTGGAGATCGACCACCTGGTGGGCCGCACCACCGTGGGCTTGGTCACGCCGTATCCGCCCGGCATTCCGCTGCTGATCCCCGGTGAAGTCTTCAACAAGAAGATCGTGGACTACCTGCTGTTCGCCCGCGAATTCGCCAAGGAATGCCCGGGCTTCGAGACCGATATCCATGGCTTGGTGGAACTGGAGGGCGAGGACGGTGAGGTCCACTACTACGCTGACTGCGTGGCTCTGGAAAAGCCGCTTGCCAAGCCAGCTACAAGAGCGACGCGCAAGACGGTGGCCAAACCCGCAGCCAAGGCTGCCGTAAAGACCGTGGCCAAGCCTGTGGCCCAGGCTTTGGCAGCAAAGCCGGCCAGGAAGGCTGCTGCCAAGCCTGCAGCAAAGAAGGCTCCGGCCAAAAAGGTGGTTCGCAGCAGCGCGGCCTGAGGCGGCCGGCTCGCCTCAGTGAGTGGCCCCCGTGGTATCACTACCCGGGGGCTCCTGGCCTTTTTTAGCCGACAGAGGCGCGCTCGGCCGCTTCCATGGTGTTGACCAACAGCATGGTGATGGTCATGGGGCCCACGCCGCCGGGTACGGGGGTGATGAAGCCGGCCACTTCCTTGACGCCGCCAAAATCCACGTCGCCGCAGAGCTTGCCTTCGTCGTTGCGGTTCATGCCCACGTCGATCACCACGGCGCCGGGCTTGACCATGTCGGCGGTCAGCACGTTGCGCTTGCCCACGGCGGCCACTACCACATCGGCCTGGCGTGTCATGGCGGCCAAGTCGGCGGTGCCGCTGTGGGTGATGGTCACGGTGGCGTTGGCGGCCAGCAGCATCATGGCCATGGGCTTGCCCACGATGTTGGAGCGGCCGATCACCACGGCATGCTTGCCGCGCAAGTCCTTCATGCCGATGGATTCCAGCATCTTCATGCAGCCGTAGGGGGTGCAGGCCTTGAAGCCGACTTCACCCACCATCAGCGCGCCGGCGCTGGCCACGTGAAAACCGTCCACGTCCTTGGCGGGCGAGATGGTCTCGATGACCTTGTGGTCGTCGATGTGCTTGGGCAGGGGCAGCTGCACCAGGATGCCGTGGATGCTGGGGTCGTTGTTCAGCGCCTCGACGCGGGCCAGCAGCTCGGCCTCGGTCATGCTGGCGTCGTACTTTTCCAGCACGGAATGAAAACCTGCGTCCTCGCAGGCCTTGACCTTGTTGCGCACATAGACCTGGGATGCGGAGTTGTCACCCACCAGGATCACGGCCAGGCCGGGTGTTGTGCCTTGGGTTTTGAGGGTACTTGCGCGCTGGGCGACTTCGGCGCGTAGCTGGCGGGAGAGGGCGTTGCCGTCTATGAGTTGAGCTGTCATGCGATTACCAATAAAAAATGCTGCTAGCCCTTGCTGATCAAGCGCTAGCAGCTATCAAAAGCGAGAGCTTTTGAGGTCTTGAATATTTAGCCCGGCACAGCTGTCTTGGCTGGTGCGCCGTTCTGGCCCAGCGCAATCTTGAGCAGATCGGCCACGGTATTGGCGTTGAGCTTTTCCATGATGTTGGCGCGATGAGCTTCGACGGTCTTGATGCTGATGCCCAGATCGTCGGCAATTTGCTTGTTCAAGCGGCCGGCGACGATGCGCTCCAGCACCTGGGCTTCGCGGCCTGTGAGCTTGGCCAGCAGGGCATCGCGGTTGGCGGCCTGCTGGTGCCCTGCAAAGGCCTGGCGCGCGTGGTCAAGCATGCGCTCCACAAGATTGAGCAGCTCGTCTTCGTCAAAGGGCTTCTGGATGAAGTCCAGCGCCCCCTTCTTCATGGTGTTCACCGCCATGGGCACGTCGCCATGGCCGGTGATGAAGACGATGGGCAGGGGCGACTTGCGCTCCAGAAGGCGGTCTTGCAGCTCAAGGCCGGTCATGCCACCCATGCGGATGTCAACGATCAGGCAGGCAATTTCGCGCGGATCGTAGCGCGATAAAAAGGTCTCGGCCGAATCGAAACAGCGCACCCTGTAGTCCTTGCCCTCCAGCAACCACTGCAGTGAGTCACGAACCGCTTCATCGTCATCGACTACGTATACGGTGCCTTTTTTTGGGATCAAGCTCATGCATTTGTCCTCGTTGTAGGTTCGTGGGCCGCCGTGGCTGCATTGTCCGGTGCAGCCAGTGGCAGCCAGAAGGAGAACCGGCAGCCGACGACCTCGGGGCCATTGTAGAGGTTCTCAGCGTACATCCGGCCTTGATGCGACTCAACAATGCTGCGGCACAGATTCAGGCCCATGCCCATGCCTTCGCTCTTGGTGGAGAAAAAGGCCTCGAACAAACGCTCCAGCACCTCGGGCGGCAAGCCCTTGCCCGTGTCCTGCACAGTGAACTCGATGACGCGCTGCTCTTCAATGGTGCGGGGCACGACGCGCAATTCCACATTGCGCTGATGGCTGGGCCGGTCCGATTGCTCTATGGATTCAGCCCCGTTCTTCATGAGGTTGACCAGCACCTGTTCGATCAGAATGGTGTCGGCCATCACGGGCGGCATGCGCTCGGCCACGTGGTAGGTGAGTTGCACATTGCGGCGGCGCAGCTCGATGCCTGCCAGCTCCACGGCTTCGTTGACCATATCCGTCACCTGGGCCAGAGTGCGATTGGGCTCACTGCGCTTGACGAACGAGCGTATGCGCAAAATGATCTGCCCGGCGCGCTGGGCCTGGTGTGCGGTTTTTTCCAGCGCAAAGCGCATCTGCTCTTCGGTGAGCGTCTTTTTCTCCAGGCGTGTCAGCATGCCGCTGCAGTAATTGCTGATGGCAGTCAGCGGCTGGTTGAGCTCATGGGCCACGCTGGAGGCCATCTCACCCATGGTGATCAGGCGACTTGAGGCCTGGGCACGTTCGGCCTGGCGCGAGGCCTGGTCCTCGGCCTGGCGGCGCGGCGTGATGTCGGTGGCAATCACCATCTGCGCGAGGCGCCCGTCCACCCAGCTCAGATAGCGCGAGCGTACTTCCAGCCATTTGCCAAGCTCTGGTAGATAGATCTCGGCATTTTCGCTGCGTGCGCTGGTCAGCGTATCCGTGGGCAGGCCCATGAGACCGTCTTCGTCGTCCAGGCTTTCCGAGGTGGGGGGCGTTTTTGATGGAGCAGGAGCGCGTGAGAGCATGGGCAGCATGCCGGCCTGGGCCACGAGCTGCAGATGCCCGTCGGTCTGGGAGCCAAACCACTGACGATAGAGCTTGTTGGCGAACAGCAGCTCGGCGCTGCCAAGGGGCGCGACCGAGACCGAGGCGTCCAGGGCCTCTAAAACAATGGTGAAGCGCTCGTAGGAGGCCGAGAGCTGCTCGCGTATGCGGTTGGGTTCGGTGATGTCGGTCATGGACGACATCCAGCCCGTGTGCTGGCCATGGGCGTCGATCAGCGGGGAGACGTAAAGCCGCGCATCAAACTGTGTGCCGTTCTTGCGTTGTACGCGTACCTGAAAGCCGCCGACCACGGTCTTGCCCGAGAGCTCTTCGCGCAATTTGGAATGCAGGTTGTCATGGTCGTGAGCCGGCCAATAGGAGTAGGGCGGCAACTGTCCCACGAGATCGGATTCGCTCCAGCCGGTCATCTGGCAGAACGCCGCATTCACATAGGTGATGCGGCCCTGAAGGTCCAGGGCGCGCATGCCCGTGAGCACGGAGTTTTCCATGGCGCGGCGGAAGTTGGTTTCCGCAACCAGCGCCTCCTGGGTGCGCTGGCGCCGGCGCATGTGGCGCCAGGTGGCCAGCAGCAGCCAGGCTGTCATCAGGCTCAGCGTGCCCACCAGCCAGAACAGGCCGCTGCCCACCACGCCCAGCGAGGTGCGATAGGCCTGGGCGCGCAGAACCAGGCCGTCGCCCACAGGTGCCACGGCGACCGAGTATTCGTTGGCTATCCGCCGCCAGCGCAGCAGCTCCAGAGGAAGCGTGCTCTTGCGCGGGGTCAGCGAGGTTCCGGCCAGGGTCTGGCCTTCGCCGTCGAGCATGGTTACCGCATAGCGCGCCATGACCTCGGTGGGCGTGCTGTAGCGCATCAGGCTGTCTATGGAGAACTCGCCCAGGATTTCGCCCAGATAGCGGCCGTTGCGTGTCAGCGGTACGTGCAACTGCAGTAGTGGTGTGATTTGCCCGGGCTTCATGCTGCTTTGCATGTAGACGGGCTGTTGCATCTCGCGTGCCTGAACATAGGCGGCGAGGGTGTCCCTGTCGTGTACGACTTCGCGGGGCACGCGCAGCTGATCGCTGCTCACCGTCGGAGCCGACTGGCTGGCCACGATGCGCTTTTGCATGTCGATCAGGGAGATGGACTGCAATTCCGGGTACTGGCTGATCAGTGACTCGGAACGGCTGGCAAAGTCGCCTCCGCCCAGGTCGCGGTTGGCCATGTCACGCGCCAGTCGCATGAGCTGCTCCTGACGCTCCAGCAGGCGCAGGCGTACGCGCTGCTGGGCGTATTCGACGTCGCGGCGCAAGGCCTCCTGCTCGCGCTCCACCTCCTCGGTGCGCAAGTACCAGAAAGAGGCCGCGATGGCGATCATGAACATCAGCACCGATGCAAGGGGGGCCAGGGCAGCGACGCGGTCCTGGCGCGTGGGCGATAGGGAGCGCCACCAGTTGCGCCACCAGCGTACGGGTGTCTTGGCATCGGCGACAGGGCTGACAGAGGGCGCGGACTCGGACTCGGGGGCAGGGGCTTGCATGGGTGGAAGTGTAGGGGAGAGTCTGAGTGTTTCTCAGGGGTTGCGAATGATGCTTGAATGGAGGCTCCAAGGGCTTTCCCTGTATGTGCAATTGCAGCATATTTTCATATTGCAAAAACATAAGCCACGATTTGAAATATGGAGAAAATATGCGAAACTCATCCGGTCAAGAGCGCTGAAATCTCCCTTTCTGCCCGGGCCCCGTACCATGCCCTCATGCTGTGCAGCCCGTGGCAATTCAGCCTCTTCCCAGATGCCACCTTCTACACAAGGAGACAGTTCCCATGACAGCTCAGACCGACCCCCAAGCTGGCGTCAACGCCAAGCCGAGCCTGGATGCCCAAGAATCCCGTGAGTGGATGGACGCGCTGTCCTCCGTCATCGACCGCGAAGGCGCCGAATACGCGCACCAACTCATTGAAAACCTGCTGGAACACGCACGCCAGAACAGCGTGGACCTGCCGTTCTCGGCCAATACCGGCTACGTCAACACCATAGAGACCGAGCAGGAAGCACGCTGCCCCGGCAACCTGATTCTTGAAGGCCGCCTGCGCGCCTATATGCGCTGGAACGCCATGGCCATGGTGGTCAAGGCCAACCGCATCCACCCGCCCGAAGGCGGTGACCTGGGTGGCCACATCGGCTCCTTTGCCTCGCTGGCGAATATGTTTGCTGCCGGCTTCAACCACTTCTGGCATGCCGAGAGCGAAAACCACGGCGGCGACTGCCTCTACATCCAGGGCCATGTCTCGCCCGGCATCTATGCCCGCGCCTACCTGGAAGGCCGTATCTCTGAAGAGCAGTTGCTGAACTTCCGCCAGGAAGTGGATGGCAAGGGTCTGTCCAGCTACCCCCACCCCAAGCTGATGCCCGAGTTCTGGCAGTTCCCCACGGTGTCCATGGGCCTGGGCCCGCTGATGGCCATCTACCAGGCGCGTTTCCTGAAGTATTTGCACGCCCGCGGCATTGCCAACACCGAAAACCGCAAGGTCTGGGTGTTCTGCGGCGACGGTGAAATGGACGAAGTGGAATCGCTGGGCGCCATCTCCCTGGCCGCGCGCGAAAACCTGGACAACCTGGTCTTCGTCATCAACTGCAATCTGCAGCGTCTGGACGGTCCGGTGCGTGGCAACGGCAAGATCATCCAGGAGCTGGAAGGCGAATTCCGTGGTTCGGGCTGGAACGTGATCAAGCTGCTCTGGGGCCAGGGCTGGGACGAGCTGCTGGCCAAGGACAAGGACGGCGTGCTCAAGAAGATCATGATGGAGTGCAACGACGGCGACTACCAGTCCTTCAAGGCCAATGACGGCGCCTACGTGCGCAAGAACTTCTTCGGCCGCGATCCGCGCGCGCTGAAGATGGTCGAGCACATGAGTGACGACGAGATCTGGAACCTGCGCCGCGGTGGCCATGACTCGCAAAAAGTCTATGCCGCCTTCCACGCTGCCAACGGCCACAAGGGCCAGCCCACCGTGTTGCTGGTCAAGACCGTCAAGGGCTTTGGCATGGGCAAGATCGGTGAAGGCAAGAACACCGTGCACCAGACCAAGAAGCTCTCCGACGAGGACATCAAGGCCTTCCGCGACCGCTTCAACATCCCCATCCCCGACAGCCAGATCGCAGACATTCCCTTCTACAAGCCGGCCGACGACACGCCGGAGATGAAGTACCTGCACGAGCGCCGCAAGGCCCTGGGCGGTTATCTGCCCCACCGCCGCGTGAAGGCCGATGAGCAGTTCACCGCGCCCGCGCTGGACACCTTCAAGGCCATTCTGGAGCCCACGCCCGAAGGCCGTGAAATCTCCACCACCCAGGCCTATGTGCGTTTCCTGACCCAGCTGCTGCGCGACAAGGAAATCGGCCCTCGCGTGGTGCCCATCCTGGTGGACGAGGCCCGTACCTTCGGCATGGAAGGCTTGTTCCGCCAGATTGGCATCTACAACCCCCATGGTCAGCAGTACACCCCGGTCGACAAGGACCAGGTCATGTACTACCGCGAGGACAAGGCCGGCCAGATTCTGCAGGAAGGCATCAACGAAGCCGGCGGCATGAGCAGCTGGATTGCGGCTGCGACCAGCTACAGCACCAGCAACCGGATCATGATCCCGTTCTACGTGTACTACTCCATGTTCGGCTTCCAGCGCGTGGGCGATCTGGCCTGGGCTGCGGGTGATATGCAGGCGCGCGGCTTCCTGCTGGGCGGCACCTCGGGCCGCACCACGCTGAATGGCGAGGGCCTGCAGCACGAAGACGGCCACAGCCACATCCTGGCGGGCACGATTCCCAACTGCGTGAGCTACGACCCCACCTTCGCCCATGAAGTGGCGGTGATCATGCAGGACGGCCTGCGCCGCATGGTGCAGGAGCAGGAGAACGTCTTCTACTACCTGACGCTGCTCAACGAGAACTACGCCATGCCCGGGCTGATTGCGGGCACCGAGGCGCAGATCATCAAGGGCATGTATATGTGCAAGCCCGGCCAGAAAGTGCCCGAAAGCGGCCTGCGCGTGCAACTGCTGGGCTCGGGCACCATCCTGCGCGAATCCTTCTTCGCCCAGGAACTGCTGCTGGCCGACTGGGGTATTGCCGCCGATGTGTGGAGCTGCCCCTCGTTCAACGAGCTCACGCGCGACGGCCAGGAGGCCGAGCGCTGGAACCTGCTGCATCCGCTGGAGACACCCAGGATGCCGTTCGTGACCCGACAGCTCCAGCCCCATGGCGGCCCGGTGATTGCCTCCACCGACTACATGAAGGCCTACGCCGAGCAGATCCGCTCCTATATCCCTAAGGGCCGGGCCTACAAGGTGCTGGGCACGGACGGCTTTGGCCGCTCGGACTTCCGCCGCAAGCTGCGCGAGCATTTCGAGATCGACCGCCACTACATCGTCGTGGCCGCGCTCAAGGCTCTGGCCGAAGAAGGCAAGATCAACGCCACCACCGTGGCCGAGGCCATTGCCAAGTACGGTATCAAGACCGACAAGATCAACCCGCTGCACGCCTAAAACGACCGGAGACAGACAATGGCACTGACAGAAATCAAGGTACCGGACATTGGCGACTTCGACAGCGTGGGCGTGATCGAAGTGCTGGTCAAAGTGGGTGACACCATCAAGGTGGAGCAGTCGCTGGTGACCGTGGAGTCCGACAAGGCATCGATGGAAATCCCCAGCAGCCATGCCGGCGTGCTCAAGGAGCTGCGCGTGCAACTGGGCGACAAGATCAGCGAAGGCGCGGTGATTGCCGTGCTGGAGACGGCGGCCACCGCCGAAGCGCCTGCTGCACAATCCGTAGCTGCTAGCGCTGATTCAGAAACGATTTCAGATCCAAAAGAAGCTGAAATACCCGTGGGACAAGCGCAACCAGCTCCTGAAGATGTAGCGCAACCTGCGGCACCGGCTGCTGCTGCTGCTGCTGCTTCCAGCAGTCTGGCCATCCAGATCCCCGATATCGGCGACTTCAAGGACGTGGCCGTGATCGAGATGCTGGTCAAGGTGGGCGACACCGTGACGGCCGAGCAATCGCTGTTCACCGTGGAATCCGACAAGGCGTCGATGGAAATCCCGTCGCCCGCCGCCGGCACCATCACCGCGCTGACGCTGAAGATGGGCGATACCGTGAACGTGGGCGACGTGGTCGGCCAGATGACGGTGCAGGGCGCGGCCGTTGCTGCTCCCGCTCCCGCTGCCGCAGCACCCGCTCCCGTGGCTGCAGCCCCTGTGGCCGCACCCGTTGCCGCCCCTGTGGCAGCAACAGCAGCCGTGGCGGCACCTGCTGCCCAGCCTGCCCACAACCCCACCGTGGCCCCCACGGGCGCGCTGCCTTATGCATCGCCCTCGGTGCGCAAGTTCGCCCGCGAACTGGGCGTGCCGCTGGCCGAGGTCAAGGGCTCGGGCAACAAGGGCCGTATCACGGCGGACGACGTGCAGGCCTTCACCAAGTCGGTCATGGCCGGCGCGGTGCAGACCCTGGCACAGCAGGCCGCAGCGCCCGCCAAGTCTGGCGGCGGCAACGTCGGTGGCCTGGAAGTGCTGGCCTGGCCCAAGGTGGACTTTGCCAAGTTCGGCGCCGTGGAACGCAAGGACCTGTCGCGCATCAAGAAGATCTCGGGCGCCAATCTGCACCGCAACTGGGTGATGATTCCCCACGTCACCAACAACGACGAGGCCGACATCACCGAGCTGGAAGCCTTCCGCGTGCAGACCAATGCCGAAAGCGCCAAGGCCAAGAGCGATGTCAAGGTGACCATGCTGGCCTTTGTGATCAAGGCCGTGGTCGCTGCGCTCAAGAAGTTCCCAGAGTTCAACGCCTCGCTGGATGGCGACACCCTGGTCTACAAGCAGTACTTCCACATCGGCTTTGCGGCGGACACGCCCAATGGCCTGGTGGTGCCGGTGCTCAAGGATGCCGACAAAAAGGGCATTCTGCAGATCAGCCAGGAAATGACCGAGCTGGCCAAAAAGGCCCGCGACGGCAAGCTGGGCGCGGCCGACATGCAAGGCGGCTGCTTCTCCATCTCGTCTCTGGGCGGCATTGGCGGCACCCACTTCACGCCCATCATCAACGCGCCGGAAGTGGCCATTCTGGGCCTGTCCAAGTCGGCCATGAAGCCGGTGTGGGACGGCAAACAGTTTGTGCCACGCCTGACGCTGCCGCTGTCGCTGTCGTACGACCACCGCGTCATCGACGGCGCTGCCGCTGCCCGCTTCAACGCCTACCTGGGCGCGGTGCTGGCCGACTACCGTCGCATCCTGCTGTAAACGGAGACTGATACATGGCAATCATTGATATCAAAGTCCCCGACATTGGCGACTTCGCCGAAGTGGGTGTGATCGAACTGCTGGTCAAGGTGGGCGACACCGTGGCTGTGGACCAGTCGCTGATCACCGTGGAGAGCGACAAGGCCTCCATGGAGATCCCCTCCAGCCACGCCGGCGTGGTCAAGGAAGTGAAGGTCAAGATCGGCGACAAGGTCGCCGAAGGCTCGGTCATCATCGCGCTGGAAGCGGCTGGTGAGGCAGTGGCCCCTGCGGCCGCAGCACAGGCAAGTCCGACTGCAGCGGCTGCAGCGCCCGCTGCACCTGCGCAGGCTGCTCCTGCAGCCGTAGCAGCGCCGGTGGCTGCACCTGTGGCCAGCAACTTCAGCGGCGCGGTCGATCTGGACTGCGACGTGGTGGTGCTGGGCGGCGGCCCCGGCGGCTATTCCGCCGCCTTCCGTGCGGCCGATCTGGGCCTGAAGGTGGTGCTGGTCGAGCGCTATGCCACCCTGGGCGGCGTCTGCCTGAACGTGGGTTGCATTCCGTCGAAGGCGCTGCTGCACGTGGCGGCGGTGATGGATGAGGTCAAGCACCTCGAAGTCGCAGGCGTCAAGTTCGCCGCGCCCGAGGTGAACATCGACCAGCTGCGCACCCACAAGGAAAAGGTGATTGGCAAGCTCACCGGCGGCCTGGGCCAGATGGCCAAGATGCGCAAGGTCACCGTGGTGCGTGGCTACGGCAACTTTGTCGGCGCCCACCATATCGAGGTTGAAGAAACCACGGGTGAGGGCACCGAGCGCACGGGCAGCAAAAAGGTGGTGCAGTTCAAGAACGCCATCATCGCTGCCGGCTCGCAGGCCGTGCGCCTGCCCTTTATGCCCAAGGACCCGCGCGTGGTGGATTCCACCGGCGCGCTGGAACTCAAGCAAGTGCCCAAGCGCATGCTGATTCTGGGCGGCGGCATCATCGGCCTGGAAATGGGCACGGTGTACTCCACCCTGGGCGCGCGCCTGGACGTGGTGGAAATGATGGATGGCCTGATGCAGGGCGCCGATCGTGACCTGGTCAAGATCTGGCAGAAGATGAACGCCCCGCGTTTTGACAACATCATGTTGAAGACCAAGACCGTGGGTGCCGAAGCCACGCCCGAAGGCATCAAGGTCACGTTCGCCGCAGCGGAAGAGGGCGGCACTGCCCCCGAGCCGCAAACCTATGACCTGGTGCTGCAGGCCGTGGGCCGCACGCCCAATGGCAAAAAGATTGGCGCCGACCAGGCCGGCGTGGCCGTGACCGACCGCGGCTTCATCGACGTCGACATCCAGATGCGCACCAACGTGCCCCACATCTTTGCCATCGGCGACATCGTGGGCCAGCCCATGCTGGCGCACAAGGCGGTGCACGAAGCGCACGTGGCGGCCGAAGTCATCGCTGGCGAACTGCAGGGCAACAAGGAGCTGGCATCCGCCGCCTTCAACGCCCGCGTCATCCCCAGCGTGGCCTATACCGACCCCGAAGTGGCATGGGTGGGCCTGACCGAAGACCAGGCCAAGGCCCAAGGCATCAAGGTCAAGAAGGGCCTGTTCCCCTGGGTCGCCTCCGGCCGCGCCATCGCCAACGGCCGCGACGAGGGCGTGACCAAGCTGCTGTTCGACGACTCGCCCGAGGCCCATGGCCACGGCAAGATCCTGGGTGGCGGCATTGTCGGCACCCACGCCGGCGACATGATTGGCGAGATCGCTCTGGCCATAGAAATGGGCGCAGACGCCGTGGACATCGGCAAGACCATCCACCCCCACCCAACCCTTGGCGAGTCCATCGGCATGGCGGCAGAAGTGGCGCATGGCTCCTGCACGGATGTGCCGCCGGTGCGCAAGTAAGCTCTAGAAAGCGCTGGAGCTCGCACCAAGAAAAAGGCAGCCCGAGGGCTGCCTTTGTCGTTTGGGATGGCTTCCCAGGCTGGTTGTGGCTGCGCGGGCAGCCCTTGCTTCGTCGTGGACTGAATGTGCTGAAGATATGCAGGTGCTTGCGCTCCAGCCGGTCACCAACCACCGGGCGCGTGCCGAGGCGCCTGGCGATGCCATCGCAGGCCGGTCAATGCTCGCGGTATTGCTCGCGCAACAGGTTTTTCTGCACCTTGCCCATGGTGTTGCGTGGCAGCTCGCTCACCACAAGGCAGCGCTTGGGAATCTTGAAGTTTGCCAGCCTGGTCTTGAGCGCACCGATGATGGTCTGGGCATCGAGTTCGACACCGGGTTTGGGCACGACCACGGCCACGCCGACCTCGCCGAAGTCGGCATGGGGCACGCCCACCAGTGCGCTCTCGGCCACTCCGGGCAGCTCGTTGATAAAGCCTTCGACCTCGGCCGGGTAGACGTTGTAGCCGCCCGAAATGATCAAGTCCTTGCTGCGCCCCACGATGCTTACATAGCCGCGTTCGTCGATGCGGCCCAGATCGCCGGTCTTGAACCAGCCATCGGCCGTGAACTCTTCGGCGGTCTTTTCGGGCATGCGCCAATAGCCGGAAAACACGTTGGGCCCGCGCACCTGAATGCCTCCGATCTCGCCCACAGGCAGATCCCGGCCTTCTTCATTCGTGATGCGCACCTCCACGCCTGGCAGGGCAAAGCCCACGGTGCCCGCTTTGCGTTCGGACTGGCCGTCATGGCGCTTGTCAGGGCCATAGGGGTTGGAGGTCAGCATGATGGTCTCGCTCATGCCGTAGCGCTCCAGAATCACCTGGCCCGTGCGCTGCTGCCACTCGCCATGGGTTTCGACGAGCATCGGGGCCGAGCCGGAGATGAAGAGCCGCATATGGCTTGCGGCTTCTCGCGTCAGCCTGGCATCGGCCAGCATGCGCACATACAGCGTGGGCACACCCATGAATACCGTGGCCCTTTGCATGCTGTCGATCACGGCCCCGGGCTCGAACCTGGAAAACCAGATCATGGGGCTGCCATTGAGCATGGCCCCATGCAGGGCAACGAACAGGCCATGCACATGGAAGATGGGCAGGGCATGGATCAGCACATCGTCTTTCTGCCAGCCCCAGTAATCCTTGAGAGTCTGGGCATTGGAGAGCAGATTGCCATGGCTGAGCATGGCGCCCTTGCTGCGCCCCGTCGTGCCGCTGGTGTAGAGAATCGCTGCCAGGTCATCGGCCTTTCTGGCCACGCATTGCTGGGCGTCGCTGTGGTGCATGGCGCGCTCGAGCAGGCTGCCCGTGCGGTCATCGCCGAGTGTGTAGACATGGCCTACGCCCGAGGTGAACGCAATCTTCGACACCCAGCCGAAGTTGGCTGGCGTGCAGACCACGACCGCAGGCTCGGCATTGGTGATGAAGTATTCGATCTCGGCACTTTGGTAGGCCGTATTGAGCGGCAGAAACACATGGCCGGCGCGCAGCGTGGCCAGGTACAGCATCACGGCTTCCACGGACTTCTCGACCTGCACGGCAATACGGCTGCCCGCGGGTAATTGCAGCGAGGCCAGCAGATTGGCCATGCGTGCGCTCGCGCGGTCCAGATCGCGCCAGCTGTAGTGGAGCGGCTCGCCGCTGGCCGATGTCGTCTCTATGGCGATCTGGTCAAGATCCTCGGGAAAAGCCGCGCGCAGTGCTTCAAAAAGATTTTGTGAGTTCATAAAAGAATCAGGTCAGGTTCTTGAAATCAGGTTTGCGTTTGGCAATAAAGGCCTCTATGCCTTCGCGATGCTCGTGACTGTCGGCATAGCCATAGGGATTGCTCTGGCCATCGACGAGTGCCTGCATGGCCGAGTTCGTGTGTACGCTTTGCAAATCCCTCAGGGTCTGCTTGTTCAGACGAGCCGCCCCTGGCGCCAGGGCGGCTATGCGCAGCGCTGTCTCCTGCACTTGTGCCGCCAGCTCTTCGGGCGCGAGCACATGGCTCAGAAAGCCGCGCTCCAGCATTTGCCGGGCACTGAAGCTCGCTGCCTCCAGCAGCATTTGTCTGGCTGTGAGATCGCCGACGGCCCGGGCAACAAGCTGAGCCTCGCGCGGGGCCATGGGAAAGCCCAGCCTGGCAATTGGAGCGCCGAAGCGTGCATCCTCCGATGCCAGGCGTATGTCGCAGCAACTGGCGATTTCCACGCCTGCCCCCATGCAGGCACCGGCGATGCTGGCGACGATGGGTACGTCGCAGGCCTGCATGGCAGCTAGGCCGCCCCAGACATCAGTTTCATGAAATGCGCGCAGTTGCACCGGGTCGAAGCGAAAGTCCGGGTATTCGGAGATGTCCCCGCCTGCGCAGAAAGCCTGACCCTGTCCTTGCACGATGACGCAGCGCACATCGCTGCGCCGCTGCACATCCTCGAAGACCGCGCGCAACTGGCGCCACATGGGGCGGGACATGGCGTTCAGGCGCCCCTCGTGATGCAGCGTGACCTGCAGCACACCATGCTGCTGCCCCATGCCATCAGCCCAATACGTGACCACCTCTGCCGACATGGCTCTCTCTTTCTTCTTCATGAAACGATTGATTTTTTGCTGCCTGTCCGGGCCTATTCGAGCCTGGCGCCCGAAGCCTGGACCACCTGAGCCCAGCGCTTGATCTCGGCCGAGACAAAGGCCGCGAACTGGGGCTGGCCCATGCTGCCGAACTCGGCTCCGTTGCCGGCCCAGATGCTCTTGATCTCCTCGGCCGAGCCCAGCTTGCGCACTTCTTCTGCGATGCGCGCCTGCAGGTCCGCCGGTGTGCCCTTGGGCGCCCAGAGCCCGTACCAGGTGGACACAGTGTAGTCGGGCAGACCCGCCTCGGCCGCGCAGGGCACGTCGGGGAAGGCGCTGTTGCGACTGCTGCCTGAGACCATCAAAGCCTTGATGCGCTTGCCCTTGATGTGGCCAGCCGAGGAGCCCAGTCCGTCGAACATCATGTCCACATTGCCACCTATCAGGTCCTGCAGGGCCGGGCCTGCGCCGCGATAAGGAATATGGGTGATGAAGGTCCCGGTCTGCATCTTGAACAGCTCGCCCGCGAGATGGTGGGAGCTGCCAGTGCCTGCCGAGCCGTAATTGAGCTTGCCTGGATTGGCCTTGAGGAACTCCAGCAACTGCCGGATGTTGCCGGCCGTGACCTTGCGCGGATTGACCACCAGGACCTGGGGTACGCTGGCCAGCAAGGCCAGGGGGATAAAGTCCTTCTCAAGGTCGTAATCGAGCTTGGGATACATGGACGGTGCAATCACATGGTGGGTGCCGCCCATGAGCAGCATATAGCCGTCGCCATGGGCCTTGGCTGCATAACTGGCCCCCAGCGTGCCGCCCGCACCACCACGGTTGTCGATGATCAGCGGCTTGCCCGTGGATTTGGCGAACTGCGCGGCCAGGGGGCGCGCAAAGGCATCTGTTCCTCCTCCTGCGGGAAAGGGGACGACCAGATTGACCGGCTTGGCGGGCCAGGCGGTCTGCGCCTGAAGCAGGCCCGGCGCCAGCCCCAGGCTGGCCCCCAGGCCCGCCATGCTCTTGAGCAGCGTTCGTCTTTGCATACCTGTGTTTTTCATCTTGCCTCCTGTGGTTATGGTTGTAATGAAAAGCGCAATCTGCATTCTTCAGGACCAGTTCAGTCGAGACAGAGACCTTCTATCTCCGTGGACACCGGCACCTGTCCCTGGGCGAGCTGGCTGCGGTGCTTGTCCAGACGCTTGAGGTCGTAGAGGTAGTTGACCATGAGGCCGCATGACTGCTTCAGCCCCTTGGGCGAGGGGTCGCCTGCCCAGTTCAGACGCTCCACACGTGCGCCATTGCCGAGGTGAAAGCGGGCCACGGGGTCCAGCGGACGCCCTTCCTGCAGGCCCCGGCCCAGATACTGGGCGGCACATTGCAGCAGCAACTGGCGCAGCGGCGATTTGGACTCCCACTCCAAAGCCTTGTCTGCGGCCTGCATCACCTGGGCTGCAAGCTCCTTGCGGTTGCCTGCGTCGGCCGCAAGCAGCCGTGCCAGCTCGCCAAGCTGCTTGTCTGCAAGACGGTCTAGGCAATGCGCCAGGTTCTTGCCCAGCCAGGATCGAAAGCCCGGAATGGGCGACAAGGTTGCAAACACGCGCAGTTTGGGAAATTCTTTCTTCAAGGTCTCCACCACATGCTTGATCAAGGAGTTGCCAAAGCTCACGCCACGCAAGCCAGTCTGGGTGTTGCTGATGGAATAGAAGATTGCGGTCGTGGCCTTGGCCAGGTCCGCAGGCGCGGCGGACTCGTCCAGCAAGGGCGTGATGGACTCAGAGATCCTGTCCTCCAGTGCGACCTCGACAAAGATCAGCGGCTCGTTGGGCAGGTTGGGATGAAAAAAGCCATAGCAGCGCCGGTCACTGTCCAGCCGGTTCTTGAGATCGGACCAACTGCGGATATCGTGCACGGCCTCGTACTTGATGAGCTTTTCAATCAAAGAAGCCGGCGAGTCCCAGGACAGGCGGCGAAGCTCCAGAAAGGCCACATCGAACCATGTGGAGAACAAATGCTCGAGTTCGGCGTCCAGCGCCAGCAGGCGTTTGTCGGTCTTGAGCTCGCGCAGCAATTCGGCCCGCATGTCGACCAGAAAGCGCATGCCACCCTGAGGCACGGCAAAGCGCTGCAGCAAGCGTGTACGCGGCGATACCATGGCGCGGCGCAGGCCGATCTCGGCCTGGCCCTGTTCGGATGTGCCCGCTGCTGCCTCATAGCGCTCGCGTGCCGTGCGCATGCGCTCAGCATCCGGCATGAATTGCTCGCACATCAGCAGCCACAGATCTCGCCGCTGCTCGGGCTCGGCCTTGGCATACCAGGCAATCAAGAGCTCGGCACTGCGCCCGCCTTCGAGTTCGCTGACCTCCGGTGCGGCCACGGCCTGAAGATCATTCAGCAGCCGACGCAGGGCACGCGGCGCCAGGGCTTCCTGACCACGGCGCAGCGTGGCATCCAGGCGCTGCTGGGTGCTCCGCGGCGCCTGCGGCTTGGGGGCGACTTTCTCATCGGCAGGCGTATCGGTGCTGCGCAGGCGGGAGACGCTGCGCGAAATCCAGGAGCTGGCGGTATTCATGGCGAGATACGGGATTGGTGGTTGCGGGCAACTTCGCTCAGCGCCTCGCGCTGGCGCAGAAGATGGTTTTGCATGGCGGCATCGGCCGCCTGGGCATCACGCTGCTTGAGCGCTGCGAACACCTGCAGGTGCTCGGCCAGACTTGCCTGGAGGCGGCCCGGAGCATGCAACTGGCGCAACCGGGCCAGCAGCAAAATTCTGCGCAGCCCGCCGATGACCTGGGCCAGCCAGCGATTGTCGGCCAGCGTGATCAAGGCCTCGTGGATGGTGCGGTTGACTTCGTAATACTCGGTAATCGAGCCTTGCTGCGCATGGCGTACCAGACGTTCATGCAGCACCTCGAGAGCCGCCACATCGGCCGCGCCTGCGCGCTTCGTGGCCTCAAAGGCCGCTCGGCCTTCGAGCAAGGCAATGACGGGAAAGATTTCGTCCAGATCGCGCTCCGTGACTTCGCTCACAAAGCACCCCCGGCGCGGCTCGTGGCGCAGCAATCCTTCGGCGACCAGCACCTTCAGAGCCTCGCGCAACGGCGTGCGCGATATAGCCAGGCGCTCGCACAGAACCGGCTCGTCCACGAAGCTGCCAGGCTCCAGCCAGCCCTCGAAAATCTGGGTTCGCAGCCGGGCTGCGACCTCGTCGTGCAGGGATTGGTTTACCGGGCGCATGAGGGCAGGTCGATCATCAACAGATAGAAGTAGAGGTGAGCCAGCTCAAATCTTCCACGTCGCCATTTGCACTGAAATCAAGGCAAAAGCATTGAATGACATTTCTTTTGCCATTATTTCCTGTAATTATGAAGTGAGGTCGAATTTTTGCAAGATGGAGGCGAAAAAAATCCTCCTGATTTACCCGTAAAAAAAGCGTCCTGGCCAGGCCAGGACGCTGCTATGAAAAAAGTAGTTCATGCGCTTGCCAGGCAAGCGCTGCACAGGGTTTCTCTGTGTTTTCAATGCGGGGTCTGAGGCTGTTTTTCGGCCCAGGCCCAAAGTCCCATGCCAAACAAGACCATGGGCACGCAGAGCCACTGTCCCATGCTCATGCCCAGAGACAGCAGGCCCAGAAAATCATCCGGTTCGCGAAAGTACTCGGCCACGAAGCGCAGCAGGCCATAGCCCATGAGAAAGACGGCGGCGACCTGGCCCCGCTTGTGCTCTTTTCTTGCATACAACCACAGCAGCACGAACAGCAGCAGGCCTTCGAGCAGGAACTGGTAGATCTGCGAAGGGTGACGCGGCTGCATGGAGCCACTTTGCGGAAAGACCATGGCCCAGGGCAGCTCGGGACTTGCAAACCGCCCCCAGAGCTCGCCGTTGATGAAGTTGCCAACGCGCCCTGCAGCCAGACCCGTGGGAACACAGGGCGCCACGAAGTCGGCCACTTCCAGCCAGTGCCGGGCACGCGAGCGCGCAAACCACAGCATGGAGGCGACCACGCCCACGAGTCCTCCGTGAAAGCTCATGCCGCCTTGCCAGACGAAGAAAATTTCCAGCGGGTGGCTCAGGTAGTAGCCTGGCTTGTAGAACAGGCAATAGCCCAGGCGTCCCCCCACGACCACGCCGAGCACGCCCAGGAACAAGATGTCCTCCACGTCCTTGCGTGTCCAGGCCCTGTCGGCGCTCATGCGCGAGAAGGGCGGATGCTTGAGGCGCAAGGTGCCCAGCCATAAAAAAAGGCCGAAAGCGGCCAGATAGGTCAGCCCGTACCAATGCACGGACACGGGGCCGATCTGCAGGGCCACGGGATTGATCTGGGGATACATCAGCATCCCGGCATTGTGCCGCAGACCAGCCGGGCAAAGTCCCGAATGGCCTGCTGCTTCAGCGATGCGAGCGCATCATCAGGAGGTCGTCTCGCCGACGATGCGCCAGGCATCGCCCTCGCGCTTCATGCGCAATGTCTTGTGGACCGAATCCTTGACCACGCCCGAAGCGTAATCCTGCCGGAAGCGTGCACTGGCCGTGTCGCCCTGAACCGAAACCTTGACCTCATGGATCTTCACCGTGATGTCTGGCCTGCCCACGATGCGCTGTCTGCGCTGGATCTTCCACTTGTCGAGGGACAGTCCGCCGGCCGGCACAAACTGTTCGCTGTAGGCGCCCAGATAGCTTTCCAGGTCCTGGCTTTCCCAGGCTCTGGCCCAACGGGTCACCACGCTCTTGATCTGCTCGACATCAGGGCTGGGGGCAGCCTCTTGCACAACAGGCGAGGCTGGCGGCTCCTTGGCTGCGATTGCCGAGGAGCCGCTTTGCGGAGAAGGTGCCGGCTGGCTGGCTGCAGGCGCGTCTTTGGTGCGGGCCGACAAGGCCTGCTGGTCAATGTCTCCACCGGGCAAAAGTCTGGAGAGTTGGGCGAATTTGGGCTCCAGCGCCTTGTTCGATGCATCGAGCTCCAGGGACTTGCCATACAGCTCGGCTGCCATGCGCACATACAAGTCACCGAGGTTTTCGTAGGCCGTGGGGTAGCCGGGGCTTACGCGAATGGCCTTCTCCAGTACCTCCACGGCCTTTTGATCCTGGCCCTGGGCCGCATACAGCACGGCCAGATTGTTGTAGGGCTCGGGCAGATTCGGGTGGTCACGCGTGAGCTCGGTGAAGATCTTGATGGCACGCTCGGACTTGTGCTGCTCTGCAGCGATCAGGCCTTGCATGAAGCGCATCTGCACATCGCCTGGATTGGCCCGCAAGTAGTTGTCCACCTTGGTGCTCGCCTGCTCCACCCTGCCTTCATTGAGCAGGCGTGAAATTTCGCCAGCCTCGTCAGCGCTTGCCAGCGACAGACCCGAGGCAAGACCCAGGGCCATGATGCACAAAAGCCGGTTCAGCTTGAAACGCGCAGGCGAAGAGGCGGGAGAGAAGGCAGGGGTCATCAGCATTTCTTGTTTTCCAGGCACAGAGGCTTCAATTAAAAATGACCAGCCCGAAACTGGCAGCAGCCATTTGAAGCACGCTCTGAGAATGCAACAAATTCTACAAGAGCCTGTTCGCCAGGATCGCCACAGAATCAGAGCCTTCAACTTGCTTGATGCAGGTTCAGCAATATCGGAGAAGCTGCGGCCTCACGATATGGGCGGCCGCGAGCCCATGATCCGGCTGCAGTTCAGCTGTGGCAGCGACGGAGATCGTGAACACGCTCTGAGGGCTGAACCGGGTGGGGTGCAGGATTTTTTGCCTGTTTTTTGAGCGCTTGTCATGACCTGGTTACAAATCAATGACTTGCACCGCTTATCCAGGGGTGGAGGGGAGTTGTTCACAAGCTTGTGCAGGCAGAGCTGGGATAAGTTTCTGCGGATGAATGCAGGTGTGCTTAAAAAACATGCAAAGTAGGAAAATTATTTTAAAACAATGACTTAAATCATGTCTCCCGCTGTTGTTCAAGCTTGTCCACAAGCTTGTCAGTCAAAAATGGGGAAAACCCCTGCTCGGACTGAACAAGTCACCTGAGCTACGGCAAGGCCGGTTCACAGCGTCTACATTCTGGGGGCCTGGGCTGCAGCATGTGAGCTGGCCCGAAGGTAGAACAACAAGGAGTGAAACGAATGGAGATCGACTTCAAGGGCCGCGTGGCCATCGTGACGGGTGCGGGCGGTGGCCTGGGTCGCCTGCATGCGCTGGCGCTGGCAGCGCGCGGCGCCAAGGTGCTGGTGAACGATCTGGGCGGAGCCCTGGATGGCAGCGGCGGATCGGCGAGTGCGGCTCAGAAAGTGGTGGACGAGATCCGCGCCGCAGGTGGCGAGGCTCTGGCCAATGGTGCTTCGGTGACCGATTTCGCGGCCGTGCAGGCCATGGTTCAGCAGGCGGTCGATGCCTGGGGCCGCGTGGACATTCTGGTCAACAACGCCGGCATCTTGCGTGACAAGAGCTTTGCCAAGATGGAGATGGAGGACTTCCGTCTCGTCGTCGACGTACACCTGATGGGCGCAGCCCATTGCTGCAAGGCCGTGTGGCCCCACATGCAGGCCCAGAATTACGGGCGCATCGTGATGACCACGTCCTCGACGGGCTTGTATGGAAACTTCGGCCAGGCCAATTACGGTGCGGCCAAGCTGGCCCAGGTGGGCTTGATGCAGACCCTGGCCATAGAGGGGGCCAAGTACGGCATTCATGTGAACGCACTCGCGCCCACGGCTGCCACGCGCATGACCGAAGGGCTGATGCCCGAACAGGTGCTGGCTGCGCTCAAGCCCGAGGCCGTGGTGCCGGCCATGCTGGTGCTGGCTCATGAGAGTGCTCCTACACGCACCACGCTGTGCGCGGGCGCGGGAGGCTTTGAAGCTGCCCACATCACGCTGACCCAAGGTGTTTACCTGGGACTGGGTGAGCAGGTGCCCGAGCAACTGGCAGCGAGTCTGGCCCAGGTGGTGGCGCGCGAGGGCGAGCAGGTTCCGGCCAGCGGCGCGGCCCAGGGTACGCTAGAAGTCGGCAAGGCCATGTCCGCCGCTTAAAACACGTTCTAAGCGTTTGGGCGGTTGGTTTGCCCTGCGTCCCGGCACCCAGAAAAGGCCAGGGAAATAGGCCGACAGTGAACTGGCAAGTCAACTGGCAAATGCATTGGCAAGCGAACTGGCATTTGTGCGAGGTGTTTTCCTTGGAGCGTGTTCACGCTCTCAGGTCCATGTCTGGCAAAGCAGGGCGCTTGCATTCCCGCCACAATGCCCTCAGAACGTGTTTACGATCTCCTCGGTGCCGCGCCAGTGTCTTTGCGGGATGGGATGCAAGGCGCGACACCGCAGCAATAGCCGTGCTATTGCGAGGATTCGCAACGCTGCAGACCGCCCGCAAAGGCACTGGCCCCAAGGGTTGGAGCGAAATCGGGCGATTTCTTCGCGCTGGCCCTTGCTTGCACCCCGGTGCAAGCTGTGCCCCATCGCTTTGAACTCATCCCGATTGCGCTCCAACGCGGCAGCGTAGAGATCGTAAACACGTTCTCAGGTTTCGGCCTGCGGGCATTTTTTCTGGGGCTTTGCGGCCCTGGTGCAGACCAACGCTGACATATTCCTTTCGGATTCGCGCAAGGCGGGCCGTGCAACAGGCCAAAACCAGTGGTTAAACGGCGGGCTGCTCTCGCACTGTTCCGGGTTTCTCTATCATGCGGGGCGTTTGGGTCGGGCCTTGCCTTCGGCCTCCATCAACAAATCGGTAAACCAGAATGAAGATATCGCAGGCGCCCATGGCGATCCCCGATTCCGATAGGCTTAAAGGCATTCGCCGAGGCATAGAAAAAGAAGGGCTGCGTGTGCAGCCCTCTGGTTCTTTGGCCCTGACTCCGCATCCGCTGGCGCTGGGAGCGGCGCTGACCCATCCCCATATCACCACCGATTACAGCGAATCCCAGATCGAGCTGATCACGGGTGCGCGCCTGGGCGTTGAGGAATGTCTGGACGAGCTGGTGCATATCCATCAGTTCGTGCTGCGCACGCTCAAGGAGCAGGGCGGGGAGATGCTGTGGGCATCGAGCATGCCCTGCCAGTTGCCCACGGATGAGACCATTCCGCTGGCCCGCTATGGCTCTTCGCATTCGGGGCGCTCCAAAAGCGTTTACCGCATGGGCCTGGGCCATCGCTACGGGCGGCGCATGCAGACCATCTCGGGCATCCACTACAACTGGTCCCTGCCGGGGGTGAGCAGCAGCGAGTACTTCTCGCTGATCCGCAACTTTCGCCGCCACGCCTTCGTGCTGCTGTACCTGTACGGTGCCTCGCCCGCGCTGTGCCCCTGTTTTGTGCAGGGGCGCGAGCACAGGCTGCAGCGTCTGGGCAGCGAGGGCCAGGCGCTTTATCTGCCGCATGCGACTTCGCTGCGCATGGGGCGGCTGGGTTATCAAAGCGATGCCCAGGCCAGCATCAATGTGAGCTACAACGGCCTGCAAGGATATGCGGACTCCCTGCATGAGGCGCTGACCCGGGCATACCCCGCCTATGAGCAGCTGGGTGTGCGCAATCCCGGCGGCGACTACAACCAGCTGGGCACGGGCCTTTTGCAGATCGAGAACGAGTTCTACGGCACGATCCGCCCCAAGCGCACGGTCAGTCGGGGCGAGCGCCCGCTGCATGCGCTGCGCGAGCGCGGTGTCGAGTATGTGGAAGTGCGGCTCATGGATCTCGATCCCTTCGAGCAGGTCGGCATTGCCGCGCCCACTATGCGCATGCTCGATGTGTTCCTGCTGCACTGCCTCATGAGCGACAGCCCGCCGGACACGCCCGAGGAAATCGCCGAGCTCAAGCACAACCAGCACCTGACGGCCGAGCGCGGCCGCGAGCCTGGCTTGATGCTGCTGCGCGGCGGCCGCGAAATCGGTCTGCGTGACTGGGCGCAGGAGGTGCTCGCCCAATGCCAGCCTTTTGCTCTGGCCCTGGACAGGGCCCATGACTGCGAAGACTACAGCCAGGCTCTGGCCCAGGCCCTGGCACGTGTCGAGCAGCCGGTGCAAACGCCTTCGGCACGCGTGCTCGAACAGATCATCGGGCTTTATGGCAACAGCTTTGCGCGTTTTGCACTGGCGAGCTCCGAACATTCGCGCGACAGCCTGCTGGCCCTGCCCTGGAGCGGCGAGCAGCAGCAGCGCTTCGAGCAGTGGGCAGCCCAGTCCCTACAGGAGCAAAGGGATATGGAGGTCGCCGATGCGCAGGGCGGTCTGGATTTCGAGCAGTGGCGTCAGCGCTATATGTCGGCTGCCAACCTGCTGTGAGTCAGGCAGGGGCCAGAGCCCGCTCGGCGTCCTCGCACCAGAACTGCAGGGCGTCGTAATAGCCTTCCCAGACACAGCCGTTGCAGCCGCGCCCGCAGCAGCTCGTGGGCTCGGGCGGCGGAGCACGCAGTGCCTGCTGGACCTGGGCGGCGCGCTGCTGCCAGGTTGCGATGCGGGCCCTGGCCTGGTCCAGAGGGCTGGCCTGCACGGCGGCTAATCCTTGCCGCGCGCGGCCTTGCGGCGCGCGAACAGCAATACAAAGGCCGTGCCCAGCAGCAGCGCAAACCAGCCCACGATATGGGACTGGGCCAGTATCTGGGTCATGCCGCTGGGGGCCATGAAGCGCGGTGCAAGCAGGATCACCAGACCGATGATGGCGCAGGTCAGGCCCTTGATCAGCAGTTCGTTGTCGGCCTTGCGCGAGGTTTTGCGGGAAGAGGGGGTATCGGACAAGGACATGGCTGCGGTTTCCGGTGAGAAAATCAGCTGCCGATTATGCTTGCGCTCCCGAGAGCCTGCCGGCCAGGGACAATAGGCGCCGCAGCGCTCTGCGATCAGGCCCCGCCCCAGGCCTTTCCCCTGAAGGGCGAACGAGCAAGGGCAGTGGCCCAGCGTATAAGGCCGGCGCGGCCCAGGCTCGTGACAGCGAGCAGGGGCCGTTTCTTGCGCTGAGGCTGTCGTCCTCCCTTGGGGAGCGAGCGGCAAAGCCGCTCAGGACGCTATCCCATTTCATGAAGGTTTTTTCAATGGCCATCCAGTGGTTCCCAGGTCATATGCATCTCACGCGCAAGGCGATTGCCGAGCGCGTCAAGGAAATCGATGTGGTCATCGAAGTGCTGGACGCACGCCTGCCCGGCTCCAGCGCCAATCCCTTGCTGCAGGAGCTTACCGACCACAAGCCGAGGCTGAAGGTGCTCAACAAGCAGGATCTGGCCGACCCCGAGCGCACCCTGCTATGGCTGGACTGGTACAACGCCCAGAGCCAGACCCGGGCGATTGCGCTCGATGCGTCCGAGCCCGCGCCCACGCGCCGGCTCATCGAGCAGTGCAAGCTGCTCGCGCCCCAGCGCGGCGGCATGGCCAAGCCCATGCGCGTGCTGATCTGCGGCGTGCCGAATGCAGGCAAGTCCACGCTGATCAATTCCATGAGTGGCAAAAAACAGGCCAAGACCGGCGATGAGGCCGGCATCACCAAGCTGGAGCAGCGCATCGTGCTGGCCGACGACTTCTATCTGTGGGATACGCCCGGCATGCTGTGGCCGCGCATCATCGTCGAGCAAAGCGGCTACAACCTCGCAGCCAGCGGCGCCGTGGGCCGCAATGCCTATGACGAGGAGCTGGTGGCACTGGAGTTGCTGTCCTATCTGCAAAAGAGCTACGGGGCACGGCTGGAGGCACGCTACAAGCTGGGCCTGGGCGAGCAGCGGATTGCGCAACTGCATGATGACGAACTGCTCGAAGCCATTGGCCGCAAGCGCGGCGCCATGATGGGGGGAGGGCGGGTCAATGTGCAAAAGGCGGCCGAGCTGGTGCTCACGGACTTTCGCGCCCACAACCTGGGCTGCATCACGCTGGAGACACCGGCCGAATTCGAGCAATGGCTGGCTGCAGGCCAGGCCAGGGATGCCGAGCGCCAGGCACGCAAGGACGCAATGAAGGCGCGCAAAAAGCCTGCACGCGAGGCGCGCTGATCGGCCTGGGTCTGCTGCGCGCGGGCGTCCATCCCCATTGCGTGATCAAGGTTGTTGGTATCTGCAATCCGGGAAATCGTTCAGAGTTGCCTTTGGCGACCGCCGCATGAGGCGGTTTTGATTGGGGCAATGGCATGGAGAATCAAGCAGCCCGGGATCAGGTGCGGCTGTCGATGCGTCGTGTGATCTGGGTCAGCAGCATCTGGATTGCAAGTTTGACGGTTTCGTTGGCCTTGTCCTTGCTGGCTCTTGATTCGGTGCCGCGCTTCAGTGCGATTCTCAGCCTCTCGGCCGCCGTGGTCAGCCTGTGTGCGGTGCTGCTGGGCACGCGCTGGCACTGGCGCATTGCAGCCCAGTTCTTTGTCTGGGGGATCTGGCTTTCCCAATTGGGGACCGTGCTTGCCACAGGCGGCCTGCACAGCACGGCGCTGATGGCCTTTCCGGCCTTGATGGCCTTGTGCGCCTGGTTGCTCAACGAACGAGCGGCACAACTGATGCTGTTCATGACCTTGCTGCTCATGGGGCTGCTGGGGCTGGGCGACTGGCGTGGTGCCGAGGACAGCCTCCAGCATGAGGAGTCATTGCTGGTCTGGGTGCTGTACTTTGCGGCTCTGCTGGGGCTGACGGTCCGTGTGACCTTGCTGGCCAGGACCAGGCTGGAAGGGCGGGCCAAGGAGGTGAAGGCGACGCTGGCCGATCTGGAGCTCAACCGGGACGAGCTCAGAAAATTCCATCGTGCCGTGGAGCAAAGCCCGGAGAGCATTGTGATCACGGACGTGGCGCTGAACATCGTCTATGTCAACGAGGCCTTTGTGCAGCGCACAGGCTTTGCGCGCCATGAGGTGCTTGGCGGATCCTCATGCCGTTACTCATGCATGGGGCTCGATGCCAGCTCCTGGGCCAAGGCCCGGGAGCAGCTCAACCGGGGCGAGCTATGGCGCGGCCGCATGACCAACAGGACACGTGAAGGCCGCGAGCTGCTGGAGTCGGTGCTGCTGGCGCCGATTCGCAGCGCCGACGGCAGCATCATCAACTATGTGGAGCTCAAGCACGACCTGACCGAGCATGTGCGGGCCGAGCAGCGCATACAGGCGCTGGTGCACTTTGATGCGCTGACCGGTCTGCCCAACCGCTGGACGCTGACCCAGAGGCTCAAGGAGCTGGCGCGTGTCAAAGAGGTCGAGGGGCGGCTGCTGCATCATGGTCTTTTGCTGCTCGATATGGACAGGTTCACGACCTTCAATGACGTGCGGGGTACCCGGCGTGGCGATGTGCTGCTGCATGCCATGGCCTTGAGGCTGTCCGGCGGCCTGCCGGCAGGGCCGCTGCTCGCGCATCTGGGCGGAGACGAGTTTGCGGTGCTGGTGGAGGGCGCCGGTCAGAGCGCCGCTGAGGCCGATGCGGCCATGCGTGCGCTGGCCTGCAAGCTGCTTGCAACCCTGAGCTGGCCGCTGAGGCTGGAGGAGATCAAGGAGGAGGTGCTTGCCAGCTGCTGCGTAGGGGGGGCGGTGTTCACGGTGTCGCGCACCGGCAATCCCAGCCGCGATGTGCTGCGCCGCGCAGGCCTGGCCTTGCACCAGGCCAAGCTCGCGGGCTTTGGCCAGGTCGTGATGTTCGAGCCCGGCATGGCCAGGGCTGTCAGCAGGCGCTTTCGTCTGGAGAGGGATTTGCGCCACGGGATTTCGGCTGGGCAGATCCAGGCCTTTTTGCACTCCCAGGTCGATGGCCGGGGGCGTTGCCATGGGGCCGAGCTGCTGCTGCGCTGGAAGCACCCGCGCCTGGGCATGGTCGAGCCCAGGGAGTTCATTGCGCTGGCCGAGGAGTCGGACCTGATCGTCACACTTGGCGACTGGGTGCTGGCCCAGGCTTGCGAGTTGCTGCTGAGCCCGGACTTCGTACAGCAGGGCTGGCGTCTGTCGGTAAATATCAGCGGGCGCCAGTTTCATCAGCAGGATTTCGTCAGCAAGCTGCGCGAGACCTTGCTGCGCACGGGCGCCGATGCGCAGCGGCTGACGCTGGAGATCACCGAGAACGTGGTCATGCGCGATGTGGATGAAGCGCGCAAGCGCCTGACCGAGCTCAGGGCCCTGGGCGTGGAGCTGGCCCTGGACGACTTCGGTACCGGCCACTCCTCCATGGCCTATCTCAACCAGTTGCCGTTTCAGGAGCTCAAGGTGGACAAGTCCTTTGTGCGCGACTGCCATGTGCTGAGCACCAGCGCCTCCCTAGTCGAGGCCATTTTGTTGCTGGGCAAGAGGCTGGGCATGCGCGTGGTCGCCGAGGGGGTGGAGGTGCGCGAGCAGCTCGAAGCCCTGCTTGCCTGGGATGAGGCCATCGTGCTCCAGGGCTTTTACTTCGGCCGGCCCATGGATGCCGGTCTCTGGGTCAGTCTGCAGGGCGCGCTCACGGGCCTGGGCGATGGCCGGCCCATGGGCGACTCCGCACGCTAGCCCGCCCTGGCCAGCCAGCGCCTGGCCAGCAGGTCCCAAAAGCGTGCGCCTCGGCCCAGGTTGTCGTCGTTGAAGTCGTAGGCCGGATGGTGCAGGCTGGTGCCGGGGCCGCCATCGGCCGGGCCGTTGCCTATCCAGCCATAGGCGCCGGGCACGGCTTCGAGCATGAAGCCGAAGTCCTCCGAGGTCATGGCCGGCAGCACGTCGGCATGGGTGTTGTGCGCGCCCACGACCTCGCGCATCACCTCGGCCATGAACAAGGCTTCGCGCTCGTGGTTGCAGGTGTTGGGGTAGCCGGGCTTGAGCAGGAACTCGGCCTCGCATTCATGGGCTGCGGCCACATGCGCGCTGATGCGCTGCATGCCTTCGATGAAAAGTTGCTGGGTCTCTGTTCTGAGCGTGCGCACCGTGCCGTAGATGCCGGCCTCGTCGGGGATGATGTTCTCCACCGTGCCCGATTCGATCTTGCCCACGGTGAGCACGGCACTGTCCAGCGGATCGGTGCGGCGCGAGACCAGGGTCTGCAGCTGGCCCACGATGGCGCAGGCCACGGGAATCGGGTCCCGCGTGGCGTGCGGCATGGCCGCGTGGCCGCCCCGGCCCTTGACGCGGATCTCGAAGCGCAGCGTGGAGGCCATGATGGGGCCGACGCGCACCGCCATCTGGCCCGCCGGCAGGTCGGGCCAGTTGTGCAGGGCGAACACGGCATCGCAGGGAAAGAGCTCGAACAGGCCTTGCTCCATCATCAGTTTGGCGCCTGCGCCGCCTTCCTCACCAGGCTGAAAGATCAGGTGCACGCTGCCGTCGAAGTCCCTGTTCTGGCAAAGCAGCGTGGCCGCGCCCAGCAACATGGTGGTGTGGCCGTCATGACCGCAGGCATGCATGCAGCCCGGATGGCGGCTGGCGTGCGCGAAGTCGTTGAGTTCGGCCACGGGCAGCGCATCCATGTCGGCGCGCAGGCCCAGGCTGGGCCCTGGGTTCGCGGCGCTGCGGCCCTTGCCGCGGACGGTTGCCACCACGCCTGTTACGCCCAGGCCGCGGTGCACTTCAAGGCCCAGGGCCTGCAGATAGGCCGCAACCTTGTCTGCCGTGCGATGTTCTTCAAAACGCAGTTCGGGATGGGCGTGCAGGTCGCGGCGAAATCTCAGCAGCTGACCCAGGTGAGGTGTGATGTCCGGTAAAGATCGCATAAGAAAGCGGCGGGCCCGGCCTCAGGCTGTCTGGAGGATCGAGGGCCGCCGCATGTCAGTCTTGGAGCTCGCATGATAGGCGCAGATGGGCTCCGAGCAGCGCCTGGGGGCAGCGGGCTGCAGGGGCGCCGGCCCAGGCCCCACAATCGGGGGATCATGAAACCCACCATCCTGCCCCTGCAATTGCTTGTGCGCCCCGAGCGCGACGACCCCCAGCCCCTGATCCTCTACCACGGCCGACGCTGCCCCGACGGCTTTGGCGCAGCGCTTGCGGCCTGGCTGTTCTACGAAGGCCAGGCCGAGTTTCGCGGCCTGGACCATGGCGAGATCCAGCACGCCGACGATCTGGGCGAGCTCGCCGGCCGCGCCGTCTATGTGCTGGACTTTGCATTCGAGCCCGCCCTCATGGCCGAGATCGAGGAGCGCGTTGCCAAGCTTGTGGTGCTGGACCACCACAAGAGCGCGGCTGAAAAGCTCACCGGCTACCAGTGCCGCTGCGGCGTCGTGCACTTCGACATGAACAAGTCGGGCGCGCGCCTGGCCTGGGAGTTCTTCCAGGCCGACAAGCCCGTGCCCGGCCTGATCCGCTACATCGAGGACCGCGATATCTGGAAGTGGGAGTTCGCCGAGAGCGCGGGCTTTCTCGCAGCCCTGGACATGGAGCCGCGCACTTTCGAGCGCTGGGCGCAGATCGCGGCCTTCACGCCCGAGCAGGAAGCCGCCTTCATGGCGCGCGGCGGCGCCATGGACGAGAAATACCAGAAGCTCTGCGCCGATATCGCCGAGGCTGCCCAGCCCCTGGTGTTCAACGGCATGCAGGGGCTGATGGTCAACTGCCCCGGCATGTTCCACAGCCAGGTCGGCGATCTGCTCGCACGCCAAAGCGGCAGCTTTGCGCTGATGTGGCATGCGAGCACCAAGGGCGTCAAGGTGGGACTGCGCTCGCGCTCGCAGTTCAACTGCATTCCGCTGGCCGAGAGCTTTGGTGGCGGCGGCCATGCCCAGGCCTGCGGTTTCAAGATGGGCAACGAACGCCTGGTCGAGCTGCTGGGCGGCACGCTCAAGGCCGATGCCGGGGCCGACTATGCATTCGTGGCCGCGCCTGGTCTGGCCGAGCCCGAGGCCGATACGGCAAAGTAAAAATAGGAGCTGCCAGCGCTTGCTGTATATGGTTTTCAATATGAAAATTATCTGAAAACCCCTGCTAGCAAGCGCTGCCAGCTATCTATTTAGCCAAGCCGTAAATCCTCGGGCAGCTCGCCGCAGACCTGCCAGCCGGGCAGGGCGCACAGGGCTTGCCAGTGCTGCACGTCGGGCAGGTGGGCGAGTGTGCGCCAGTCGGCCTGCAGTTGCAGCCGCTGGCCCGTGACCGGATGGGGCAACTGCAGCCCATGCGCATGCAGCCACAGTCTTTGCTGGCCCAGGAGCCGCGCCCACCAGCGGTTGAGCGGGCCCTTGCCATGCGTGGCATCGCCGATGATGGGGTGGGCCACATGTTTGAGATGTCGGCGTATCTGGTGGCGTCGGCCCGTGGCCGGCCTGGCCTCGATCAGGCTGATGCGCGTGCCGGCATGGCGCGCATCGAAAGCCTCGGGCGATTCCAGGCGCGCAAGACAGCGCAGGCTGGTTTGCGCGCTCTGAGCCTGCGCATGTGCGGGCGCATCGTCGGGCTTGAGCGCGTGATCGACCTCCAGCGCCTCGGGCAGCCAGCCGCGCACCAGGGCCAGATAGTGCTTGTCCACCTGCTGCTGCACAAAGGCCTGGTTCAGCTGCCGCGCGGCCTCGGCGTGCAGGCCCAGCACCAGCACGCCGCAAGTGCCCTTGTCCAGCCTGTGGACCGGGTAGACATGGCAGCCCAGTTGGTCGCGCAGCGTCTGCAGCACAAACCGGGTTTCGTGGGCATCCAGCCCCGTGCGGTGCACCAGCCAGCCCGCAGGCTTGTAGACCGCGACCAGGTGCTCGTCCTGCCACAGCACATGCAGGCGCATGTCGGGCGCATCGGGCGCGGGAAGGTCGGTGGCGGTGATCGGTGGCATGGGGCCCGCAGTGTAAGTCGCGGTGCGCGCGCTCATGGAAAATCAACCCCTTCACAAAGCAACAGGTAACAAAACCGTGCAAGATAAACGGTTTGCGCGGACCGGCGATTTTTGCCGCCGGCTCCTATCACCTGGAAATCTGGAAAGCGAAAGCAAAGCATGGAGCACAACAACAAGGCCATCCGCATAGGCATCGTCGGCTACGGCAACCTGGGCCGTGGCGTGGAGGCCGCCGTGGCCAAGAACCCGGACATGGTGGTCGCGGGCATCTACACGCGCCGCGATCCCGCATCCCTCAAGCCTCTTGGCACGGCCACGCGCGTGCACGGCATGGACAGCCTGCTGGCCCACAAGGATCAGCTCGACGTGCTGGTGCTGTGCGGCGGCTCCAAGGACGATCTGCCGCACCAGTCGCCCGAGCTGGCAGCGCACTTCTGCCTGGTGGACAGCTTTGACACGCATGCGCGCATTCCCGAGCACTTCGCCAAGGTGGATGCGGCTGCGCGTGCGGGCCAGACCACGGCCCTGATCTCGGCGGGCTGGGACCCGGGCATGTTCTCCATCAACCGCGTCATGGGCGAAGCCCTGCTGCCCGACGGTGCCACCTACACCTTCTGGGGCAAGGGTCTGAGCCAGGGCCACTCGGATGCGATCCGCCGCGTCGAAGGCGTGGCCGGCGGCGTGCAATACACGATTCCCGTGGACGAAGCCGTGGACCAGGTGCGCAGCGGCGTGCGCCCCCAGCTCTCCACGCGCCAGAAGCACCGGCGCGAATGCCATGTGGTTCTGGCAGAAGGTGCGAATGCCGAGACCGTGCGCCAGACCATCGTGGAGATGCCGCACTACTTTGACGAGTACGACACCACGGTGCACTTCATCAGCGCCGAGGAACTCGCGCGCGACCACGGCGCCATGCCCCATGGCGGCTTTGTGATCCGCAGCGGCAATACCAGCGAGCAGAACAAGCAGGTCGTCGAATACCGGCTGCAACTGGACAGCAACCCCGAGTTCACTTCCAGCGTGCTCGTGGCCTATGCGCGTGCCGTGCACCGCATGCGCGCCATGGGCCAGACCGGCTGCAAGACGGTGTTCGACGTGGCGCCGGGCCTGCTCTCGCCCAAGAGCGCCGAGCAGCTGCGCGCCGAGTTGTTGTGACGCAAGCCTGATTCCGGCAGCTGCGGCAGGGCTGTCGCATGAAGATGCCATGAGGCCTCTCGTGCGCGGTGGCTTGCCCTGCCGGGTTTCGGGGTTAAACTATTCTCAGTTGCATTCAGGGCCGCCGGATCCGGGCCGGTCCTGACAATGCGCCGTAAGCGTTAACGTCAACCAACGCGCACTGCTTCATCCAGGCAGGGCGCTTGCGTGTGTTCGCTCCCTGCCCAATTCAAGGGCTCGCATGTCATCTCCCACCCCGTTCAACTTCAATGTCGCGCGCATCCAGTTCGCGATCATCACAAGTTTCTTCATCGTCGGCCTGTCGCTCGGGGCCTTGCCTTTATTCATTTCCGATGAGCTCGCGGCCAGCGATGCCATCGTCGGCCTGGTGATCGGGGTCCAGTTCCTGGCCTCGCTGGTGAGCCGCTTCTTCGTGGGGCGGCTGTTGCGCGCGGGCCTGCGCCGCTGCGTGCTGGCGAGCCTGGGGGCCTTGATGCTCTACGGGCTCTTGCTGGGCGCGAGCAGGCTGGCCCTCGATGCAGCGGTGCCGGTTCTCATCCTGGCGCGCATCGTCCAGGGCGTGGCCGTTGGCACGCTGACCACGGCCGCCATCGTCTGGACGATCGACCAGCTTGGCGAGTCCAGCACGCCGAGAGTCCTGGGCATGACCGGCATATCCATTTATGGGGCTGTGGCCTGCGGCGCGCCCGCAGGGATCTTGCTCTTCAAGGCCTGGGGCCTGCCGGCGGCGGCCGCCGTGGTTGCCGCGCTGCCGCTGCTGGCGATGGCCATGCTGCGCAATGTGGCTGATGCAGCCCCCCAGGGAGATCAGCCGCCAGCCGGCGGCAAGGTGTTCGGCAAGGTGCTGCTGCCCGGCGCCGTGCTGTTTCTGCATGGCGTGGGCTTTGTGTCCATCGAGGCGTTTGTCTCGCTCTATTTCCTGGAGGCCGGCTGGTCGATGGTGACCCTGGCCTTGTCGCTGTTCGGACTCGCGTTCGTGGTCGTTCGCCTGAGCTTGGGCCATCTGCTGCAGGGCCACAGGCTGGTGCGGCTGGCAGCCCTGTCCCTGGGCTTTCAGGCGCTGGGGCTGCTGCTGCTGGCACTGGCCACGAACCAGTACTGGGCCTTGCTGTGCGTGGCGCTCATCGGCGGCAGCTGCTCGCTGACCTTTCCGGCGCTGGGCACCATAGCCACCGGGCACTGCAGCCCGCATGAGCGGGGCACGGCCATGGGCTATTACTCGGGCTTTCAGGATGCGTCCTACGCCTTGACCGGGCCGGTGATCGGAATGGTGATCAATGCCCAGGGTTATGGAGCCGGCTTCTTCGTGGCCGGCGTCTGCGCCTTCTGCGGCCTGGCCCTTTTGTTGCGCGCAAGGCGCTGAGCACGCTCTTAGAACGTGTTTACGATCTCCTCGGTGCCGCGCCAGTGTCTTTGCGGGATGGGATACGAGGCGCGACACCGCAGCAATAGCCGTGCTATTGCGAGGATTCGCAACGCTGTAGACCGCCCGCAAAGGCACTGTCCCGAAGGGTTGGAGCGAAATCGGGCGATTTCTTCGCGCTGTGGCTTGCTTGCACCCCGGTGCAAGCTGCGCCCCACCGCTTTGAACTCATCCCGATTGCGCTCCAACGCGGCAGCGTAGAGATCGTAAACACGTTCTTAGGTCTGAGCTCCTGCGGTCTGGGGCTCTGCATCCTCCAGCCGGTCCACATCGCGCAAGGGCTTGAAGAGCCTCATCCAGCCGCCGACCACGGCCAGCGTGCACACGCCGCCCAGCACGGCTGCGGGCACGGCGCCCAGCCAGGCTGCGCTGGTGCCCGCGCGGAACTCGCCGAGCTCGTTGGACGAGCCTATGAACAGCATGTTGACCGCATTCACGCGGCCGCGCATGGAGTCGGGGGTGGAGAACTGCAGCAGGGCCGTGCGGATGAAGACGCTGACCATGTCGGCCGCGCCAGCCACCATGAGCGCCGCCATGGACAGCCAGAACCAGCCCGACAGCGCAAACACCAGATTGGCCAGGCCGAACACGGCCACGGCGCCGAACATCACGCGGCCCACACGGCGCTGAACGGGGCGGGTCGCAAGCCACAGGCCCATGGCAACCTCGCCTATCGCCATGGACGAGCGCAGTAGCCCCAGGCCTTCCGGCCCGACCTTGAGCACCTCGTGCGCATAAACCGGCAGCAAGGCCACGACACCGCCGAGCAGCACGGCAAACAGGTCCAGCGAAATCGTGCCCAGGATGATGGGGCGCGTGCGAATGAAGTGAATGCCTTCGCCAAAGCGCTCCCACAGCGATCCAGTCACCGGACCCTGGATGCCCGCATAGCGCACGGGCACGGCCAGCAGCAGCAGGGCCGAAGCTGCAAGCGCGCTGCCGCAGGCCGCATAGGTGAGTCCGGCCCCGCCCCAGGCATAGAGCAGGCCACCCAGAACGGGCGCCGCAATCGCGGCCGTGCGCATGAGCATGCTGTTCGTGGCCAGGGCCTTGGCCAGTTGCTCGCGCGGCACGATCTGGGGCAGCAGGCTCTGCGTGGCCGGCCCCATGAAGGCGCGGCTGCAGCCGAACAGCACAAGCACGGCGTAAATCCAGTGCGCATCGCCATGGCCGTGCGTGGACAGCCACCACAGCAGCAGCGAGCACAGCGAGGCCACCCACCAACTGATCTTGAGCAGCAGCTTGCGCGGCATGCGGTCGCTGAGGTCGCCCGCAGGAATCAGAAGGACCACCATGGGCAAAAACTGGGCCAGGCCCACATAGGCCAGGCTCATGGGGTCGCGTGTGAGCGCATAGACCTGCCAGGCCACGACCACGGCCTGCATTTGCAGGGCAAACATGGCCAGCATGCGGGCTACGACGAAAGGAGCAAAGCCGTTGGCCAGAAGGCCAGGGCGTGATTCGGGAGAGGAGGTCGAAGAAGACGAAGTGGGCAAGATTCGGATCCTGGGCGAAGGCCTGGGCGGGACGGCACTTGGCCGCCGGATCGCCCCAAGGCAAGAGGTGGCCCGCTGGGGGCCGTGGTCACATGGATGTGGGCCGGCTGGGACTTTCTGGCGGGCGCCCAGTATGGGGCAATTGCCGAAGCCTTGCAGGGCAGAGGCTGACGCAAGCATGCGGTGCACTCCCACAAACTACCGTCCTGAGGGCCATGAATATGCTCTGCAGGAGAGGGCGGGAAGTTGTCGGTATTCCTAGAAGAACGCCTTGCACCCGTTGCGCCTCTGCCCCTGAAACGGCGGCGCTGATCTGGTTGCGAGGTAGCCCTTGCACGCAGTCCAGGGGCTGGCCGCAACAGCCTCATGGCGAGGCGGTACAGGCGCCGTGGGCGAACTACAAGGCCATAGACCTTGTTTCAGAGGAGCTTTCAATCATGTCCATGCCGTCACTTCAATATGCCGGCACTTTGATGGGGCGCGAGGCCGTCATCGACTTTCCCGACAGCCGGGCCACGGTACGCTACACCCTGCAGGGCGAGATGCTGTGGCGTGTCATCGACTCGCAGGGCAAGGTGTCGGAGGGGCACGAGCGTCTGAGCTATCTGCAGCTCGATGACAACCTACACTTTCTCAACTGGATCGAGAGGGCGGGCTTTACCGTCAGCCAGCTCATCGACGTGGCCCAGGGGACGGTCCAGGCGTTCTGGTCCTATGCCGAGCCCGGTGGCTCGCAGGCCCAGAGGATTTCCATGGTTGTTGTCGGGCGTTTTCGCTTTTGCGGCTGATGCGCGCTTGCGGCCTGCCGGCCCAGGGGCCGGCAAGCGCCTGTGCGTTAGAGCGTGAACACGCTCTTAGGGCTGAGCCCTTTCGATATGGGTCACGACGAGTCTGCCGTTGTCGTCCTCTGCATGGAACAGCACCTTGTCGCCGGGCTTGAGTCGCGCCGCTGCAGCCGGGTCCTTGAGGCTGAACACCATGCTCATGGGCGGCATGTCCAGGTTCCTGATCTCTGCATGGCGAATGCCGAGCTTGCCGCTGCGGGCATCGACACGGGTAATCTCGCCAGCCGTCATGGCGATGTCCGGCTGGGCGCCGGCGGACGATGTGCTCTGCGGGCCGGCATGGGCGCCGTGAGATGCATGCTGCTCAGCGAGGACAGGGGTGGTCACGGCTGAGCAAAGGCCTATGGCCAGCCAAAGGGATGTCAGTTTCTTGCGCATAAGATTTCCTGGACTCTTGTGATTCAGCCGCGATAGCTGGTGAAAACACGCGTGGAGACGTCGCTGTTCATGAGGTTTCTGGTGATCAGCAGCACGTCATAAGCGTTCTTGCGGCCCTGGTACTCGGGCCCGTCCATGCCGGGGCTGCCTATGGGCATGCCGGGTGCGGCAATGCCTATGGCCTGGGGCTTTTGTGCGAGCAGCCTGTGTACATCGGCTGCGGGCACATGGCCTTCCACGGCATAGCCGCCCACCAGAGCTGTATGGCAGCTGCCCAGGCGTGGGGGAATGCCCAGTCTGGCGCGCACGGCGCTGTTGCCCTGGTCATGCACGGTGACGGCAAAGCCGTTCTTTTCCATATAGTCCACCCAGTCCTGGCAGCAGCCGCAGCTCGGGTCTTTCCAGAGCTCCATGGGGATGCGGGCCTTGGGCGCGGCGATTCCAGGAGCGGCGAAGGCCGCGAGCGCAGCCACCGTGCCCAGGAGGGCGCTGCGGCGCGAGGGGAGAGAGTGTTGGTGCATCTGGTGTTCCTTTTGGATGCTGGTTGTCGGTGGCGTGATGGCGCAGGCCGATCCGGCCTGCTGCAGTCATCAATGAGGGTTGTGGGACGTGCGGCCGGGCTTGCGCACGCTGTCTGCTTCCGGGGCGTGGCCGGGCGCGGTCTGGCGCGGCGCAGGCGCTGCGTTCTCGGGGCCTTGCCATTCGTAGGCCACGCTGCCCTTTGGGTGCTTGAACCAGCCAGGATCGCCATGCGCGTTGGCTCCCAGTTGCTCGCGTACCTTGAGCGTGGTGAACATCCCGCCCATCTCCAGCGGGCCGAACGGACCCCGGCCCGTCATCATGGGGTGGGTGTTGTCGGGCAGCGGCATTTCCATGGAGCCCATGTCGCCCATGCCGCGCTCGCCCATGACCATGTAGTCGGGCACGATCTTCTGTATCTTGCCGACCAGGCCGCTGTGGTCCACGCCAATCATGGTGGGCACGCCATGGCCCATGGCGCCCATGGTGTGATGGCTTTTGTGGCAGTGCAGCGCCCAGTCGCCGGGCTCGTCGGCAAGAAACTCGATCTGGCGCATCTGCCCCACGGCCACGTCGGTGGTTACCTCGGGCCAGCGAGAGCTCTTGGGGATTGGGCCGCCGTCCGTGCCCGTGACCTCGAACTCGTGGCCGTGCACATGGATCGGATGGTTGGTCATGCTCAGATTTCCCATGCGCAGGCGCACGCGGTCGCCGCGCCTCGCGACCACGGGGCTGATCGCGGGAAAGACGCGGCTGTTCAGAGTCCAGATGTTGAAGTCCGTCATCTCGGCCACGCGCGGAGTCATGGCGCCGGGCTCCACGTCATAGGCCGACATCAGAAACGCGTAGTCGCGCTCCACGGGCGCGATCAGCGGATGCACCCCTTTGGGATGGGTGATCCACAGGCCCATCATGCCCATGGCAAGCTGCACCATCTCATCGCCATGCGGGTGGTACATGAAGGTGCCCGGGCGGCGCGCCGTGAACTCGTAGACAAAGGTCTTGCCCGGGCCTATGGGCGGCTGGGTCAGGCCGCTGACGCCGTCCATGCCGTTGGGCAGGCGCTGGCCGTGCCAGTGCACGCTGGTGTGCTCGGGCAGGCGGTTGGTCACGAAGATGCGCACACGGTCGCCCTCCACGACCTCGATGGTCGGGCCCGGCGACTGGCCGTTGTAGCCCCACATGTTGACGAAGAAGCCCTCGGCGACCTCGCGCACCACGGGCTCGGCCACGAGGTGGAATTCCTTGACGCCGGACCGCATGCGCCAGGGCGTGGTCCAGCCGTTGAGCGTGACCACGGGGCGGTAGGGGCGGCCGTTGGGTGGAGCCAGCGGTGCAGCGGTATCGGCCGAAGACTGGCTGGCGGGCTCGGGCAGGGCGGCCATGGCCACGCGGCTCACGCTGGCGGCCGAGACGGTTGAGACGACGGCAGCGGCAGTTGCCGCACCGGTAAAGAAATTGCGACGCTTCATATCAATGGCTGGTGGCAGTGATGGTGGACGTGGCTTCGCTGAGCACGGGCGGGGTTGGGGCGGCAGGCGAGCGGGCCGCGAGCGCGAGTCGCAAATCGGTGTCGGCCAGCCAGAAGTCGCGCTGGGCTTCGGTGGCCGTGGCCACGGCCTGGGTGCTGGCGCGGGCCTCGGCCAGCAGCTCCCAGGTGCTGATGAACATGCCGTTGTAGCGCAGCACGGCCTCCTCCTGCATGAAGCGGCGCAGCGGCAGTACCTCGGCCTGTTGCTGGTGGGCGAGGTCCCAGGCCGTGCGGTAGCGCAGCCAGGTGTTGCGTGCCTCGCTGCGCGCCGTGAGCGCGGCCTCGCGCAATCGGGCGGCGCTGTGCTCGACTTCGGCGCGTGCGCGACCCCGCGCTGCGCCGCCCCAGTCGAGCAGCGGCAGCGGCAGGCCGATCTCCCAGCCGCGCGTGGCCTCGTCATGGCCGCTGGCCTTTTCCGTGGCCGTGTTGCGGCTGTAGGCCAGGCCTATGTCGCCGAACAACTGGCCTGCAGCAGCCCAGCCCTGGCGCTGGGCGCGCTGATCGAGGTCATGGCGCAGCGCGCGCAGATCGAGGCGCTGGCGCAGGGCCGTGGCTTCGGCGTCGTCGCCGGCCTGCAGCTCGGCCGCGTTTTTGGGAATGGCCGGCAGTTGAGCGGGCAACTGGAAGTCGAGTTGCGCTCCCCACAGGCCCATGAGGCGGGCCAGTTGATCGCGCTCCAGGGCCGCAGCCAGACGTGCGCGTGCCAGCTGGGCCGAGGCCTCTTGCTCCAGGCCCATCTCCCTGGCCTGTTGCAGTCGACTGAAGTTGCCTGTGCGAGTCATGCGGGCCGCGAGCTCGGCGCCGGCCTGGGCGGCCTCGAACATGGTCTGGCGCGCCTGGAGCTGCTGCCCCGCAGCCACGGCACGCAGCCAGGCGCGACGCGTATCTGCGGCCAGGCGCAGCACTTCCTGGGCGGTGTCGAGGCTGGCCTGCTCGATTTGCAGGCCCTGCCAGCGTGCACGCCAGGGCAGGGTGATCAGATGGATCAGGCCAAAGCCTAGCTCGCGCTCCACCTCGCGCTCATGGCCGTTGACAAAGCGGCCCAGGGTCAGCGTAGGGTTGGGCAAGGTCAGGCTCTGTACGCGCTGCGCATCTTGCACACCAAGCCGGGCCAGGCTGGACTGCAGGCCGGGGTTGTTCAGCAGGGCAATGCGCACGGCCTGATCGGCATCCAGAGGCCGGGTCAGCCACTGGGCGATGCGCTCGCGCGCTTGATGCTGCGCTTCGGGGTCGCGGCCGGGCAACTGGGCATCTTCGGGCAGGTGACGGGCCGCATATGTCTGCACCTGGCCGCGCATGCCGTCGGGTGCAATGCTGGCGCAGCCTGCGAGCAGCAAGACCGTGGCCAGGGTCAGGCCGGTGCGGGCAAAAAGGGGCAGCTTCATGGCCGACCTCCATGCAGGTGGTGGCCGGTTTCGGGATCAGCAGGCCGGCTTTCTTGTGCTGCCTCCCATTTCAGAATGTCGCCATGGCCGCTCGCAAACCGGGCCACGGCCGCATTGGCTGCGTGCCAGTCGCCAGGCTCGTCTATGAGCTGGGTGCCCTGGTGCAAAGGCTGGTGCTGCAATCGCAGACGGGGAGCTTCGGGGTCCAGAAAGTCGGGCAGCACGGCGGCTGAGGCCGGCTGTCGGCCGCCGTCCCGGGCCTGGGCGCTTGAAAGCAGGATGAACAGGGCGGCCAAGACGGCTGCCTGAAGGAATGGGGTGAGAGCATGCGCAGAGCGCATAAAGGACTCCTGGGAACTGGGCTGAGACCGCGCCCGCACCCGGTCATGCACCCATCCTGATCGAGGGGCATGCAGGGCGCAGACGCAACTTGGGCGTCAGTGCTCAGGAAATCGGTGGTTTGATGATCTGGCGTGCAGCGGCGCTGGCAAACACGCTATGGCCCTGGGGACGCAGGAAATCGGGTGCAAGGCCCTGGAGGGAGGCCGGCTGGCTGGGGGTGAACAAGGCCGAGTGGCAGATGCCGCAGGCCGAGCAGCCCGTGCCGTGCTCGTGCTCGTGCTCGAAGCAGTGGCTGTCCAGATCCGTGCTGCCGGCTCCGTTACAGCCCGTGGCTGCATGCTCTTCATCGGGGCTTGCAGGCTGCGCGGCTGCATGCTGGTGTGGCACTGCATGGGTGCTTGCAACTGCCATGCCCACGGCGGGTGTCACCGGTGTTGCGCCCATGGCCATGGCATCGCCGAGCAGGCCCCGCAGGACCAGCAGCAAGACCATGGTGAAGGAGAGGGCGCGGCGCATGCCCTCAATGATACGTGGCTGACGAGGAAAGTTCCGCAGCGCCGCCGGGCAGTCGCCGCCCTCTCAGGAGCAAAGTGAGGGCCGGTGCGGGGCGGCTCAGCGGGCCTTCCACTTCCTCAGCCTCAGACCGTTGGCCACGACCAGCAGGCTCACGCCCATGTCGGCCAGGACGGCAAGCCACATGCTGGCCTGGCCGGTAAGTGCCAGGCCGAAGAACAGCAGCTTGACCCCCAGCGCCAGGCTGATGTTCTGCCACAGCACCACGTGGGAGTCGCGCGAGAGGCGCACCACCTCGGGTATGCGGCGCAGGTCGTCGTTCATGAGCACCACGTCGGCGGTCTCCATGGCCATGCCCGTGCTGTGCATGCCGCCCATGGCAAAACCTATGTCGGCCTGGGCCAGGGCCGGGGCGTCGTTGATGCCGTCGCCCGTCATGGCCGTGGGGCCGATGCGCGACTGCAGCTCGGCCAGGGCGTCGAGCTTGTCCTGGGGCAGCAGGCTGCCGCGCGCATCCTCTATGCCGGCCTCGGCCGCAATCGTGCGCACCGTGGCCGTGTTGTCTCCACTGAGCACCACGGGCTTGACGCCCAGCCGCTGGAGCTGGGCCACGGCCTCGCGGGCTTCGGCGCGCAAGGGGTCGGCCACGGCGAACAAGGCCTGGACCGCCGTTTCGTCGGCAAGCAGGGTCACGGTGCGGCCCTGGGCCTCATGGGCCAGCAAGGCCATGTCGAGCTCAGGCGTGCCCCAGCCCTGTTCCTGGACCCAGCGCAGATTGGCCAGGGTCCAGAGCCTGCCGTCGATCCGTGCCTGCACGCCGCGTCCAGGCAGGGCCTGCAGATCGTGCAGCAGCTGTCCGGCTGCAGCCTCGGTGAGGCCGGTCTGTTCTTGCAGGCCTGCTGCAATGGCGCGCGAGACCGGGTGGTCGGAGCGCCCGGCCAGGGTCAGGGCCTGGACGGCGACGCTGTTGTCGCCAGGCTGGGCCGGGCCGTGGCTGCTCCAGGTCTGCCACTGCACGAGGCGCGGGCTGCCCGTGGTCAGGGTGCCGGTCTTGTCCAGGGCGATGGCGCGCAGTCTGCGTGCCGATTCCAGCGCCTGGCCGCCCTTGATCAGCAGGCCCCGGCGTGCGGCTGCCGTGAGCGCGCTGACCACGGTGACCGGTGTGGACAGGACCAGGGCGCAAGGGCAGGCGATGACCAGCAGCGCCAGGGCCTGGTAGGCGGCTTCGCGCCAGCCCCAGTCCATGACCAGCGGCGCGAGCACGGCCAGCGCAATCGCCAGCACGAGCACGATCGGGGTGTAGACAGACGCAAACTGGTCCACAAAGCGCTGCGTGGGGGCCTTGGAGGCCTGGGCCTGCTCCACGGCGTGGACGATGCGTGCGATCAGGCTGTCGTTGGCGGGGGCCGTGACGCGTACCTGCAGCTCGCCGTCCTGGTTGATGCTGCCTGCGTACAAGTCGTCGCCAGGTCCCTTGCTGGCCAGGGCGCTCTCGCCCGTGATCGGCGCCTGGTTGACCGAGCTGCTGCCCTGGATGATGACGCCGTCCAGCGGCACGCGCGCCCCCGGGGCCACGCGCACCACGGCATCGAGCCCGACCTGGTCCGCCGGTACGCGCTGCACGCTGCCATCGGAGGCCAGCAGGTCGGCGGTTTCCGGAGCCAGTTGCAGCAGGCTGCGAATCGCCTGGCGTGCGCGGTCCAGGGCCTGATCTTCGATGCGCTCGGCGGCTGCATACAAGGCCATGACCATGGCCGCCTCGGGCCACTGGCCGATGATGAAGGCGCCGGTGACGGCCACGGCCATCAGCGCGTGAATGCCCAGGCGCAGTTTGAGCACATCCTTGATGCCGGATCGGTAGACCCCCAGGCCCGACAGGCCTATGGCGAGCAGGGCCATGGCCATGCCCGCATATTGCAGTGTGGGCAGGCCGCCCTTGGCGCCGCTGATCCAGTCGGCAGCCTCGGCCAGTACGGCGGCCATGAGGGCGGCGGTGATGCGCGGCCAGCCGGGCAGCACGCCATGGTCGTGGCCTGCGTGGTCGTCGGCTGCTTCGTGCGCGTGGTCATGGCTCTCGCCAGGCGGGTGGCTGTGGGCCTTGGCCGGCTGGGCTGTGGTGAACGGAGCGCAGCAGCCCGTGCCGCAGGCCGAGTTGTCGGAGCCGGGCGTTGCACTGGCGGAGTCCGCAGAGTTGTGAAGGCGATCGGAGTTCATGGGAAGATTGGAAACAGTAAAGCCACTTCAAGGTCAAGCATGTCCGCAAACCAGGTCCCCATTTTGCGCATAGGCGAGGCGGCCAAGCGCTCCGGCGTGGTCGCCGCGAATATCCGCTATTACGAGAAGGAAGGTCTGCTGGCGGCCGGCGTGCGCGAGGAAAACCAGTACCGGCTCTACAGCGACGACGACGTACACCGCCTGCGCTTCATACGTCTGTGCCGGGCCATGGACATGTCGCTGGACGAGGTGCGCACCTTGCTGGCCCTGGATGGGGCGAGCAAGGCCGATTGCGCGGCGGCGAACGACACGCTGGATGAGCATCTGACCCATGTGCGTGAGCGCCTGGAGGAGCTGCAGGCGCTGGAGAAGGTCTTGATCCAGTTGCGCAGCCAGTGCGATGGCTCGCACGAGCACTGCCATCTGATCGAGGCCTTGCATGCCAAGGCCGACGAGCCACTGCCTGTGCCGCTGTCCGGGGGCGGGAAAAGACATGTCTGAATCCTGGGGTACAGGCTTTCGCGAGCCGGCTGCGGGCGCACGCCGCAGATTCTCCGGGGAGATGACGCCTGAGTAGGCCATCAGGCCTTTGGCCCATGCGGGCCGGTGCGGCCCGCTATCATTCCTGCATGAATGTCCGCCAGGCCACTGTGGCCGCTTCCGACCGTGTATGGGCTGCGCTGGGCGCGCATGGCCTGGCCTGGTGGCGCAGCATTTATCTGGGGGCCGCGATGCTGGTGCTGGTGCTGTCGCCGTCGAGCTACCGAGGTGCAGCCGGGCGGGCCATGGCCAGACAGATTTATCTGCAGACCGGCCCGGTCCTGCTGGGTTTCACGGCCCTGGCCGCGCTGATGTGTGCGGTGATCACGCATATCGTGGTGGTCACGGCGCAGAGCTACGGGCTGTCGCGCTATGCGCTGGAGATGGTGGTGCGCGTGCTGGTGATCGAGCTGATTCCGCTCACGGCCGCGCTGTTCGTGGCCATGCGCTGCACGATTCCCAGCGGCAGCGCCATCATGCAGATGCGTGCGCGCGGCCTCTTTGACGGCTGGCGCCAGAAGGGCCTGGATCCGCTGCGCATGGCCCTGGTGCCGCGTGCGGCTGGCGGCGTGTTTGCGGCGATCACGCTGGCCGCGCTCAGCTGCGTGGTGGCCTTGATCACGGTCTATGTCAGCGTCTATGGCTTCAGCTTTGCGGGGCTGCCGGTCTATACGCGCATCTTCGGCAGCATCTTCACGCCGGGCGTGACCCTGGTGTTCGTGCTCAAGACCTTTTTCTTCGGCCTGACCGTGGCCATCATGCCGCTGGCCTCGGGGCTTTATGCATCACTGATGCGCCATCAGCCCGGCGGGGCCGAGCTGGGCGGGTTCGCACGCATGTTTGCGGTGCTGCTGCTCATCGAGGTGGTCTCGCTGCTGGGCAATTACTACTGAAGAATCATGAACGCTGGATACAGGCGCGCAACAGGGCGTGTCGCGAAGGAATACCCATGACCGATCACCGACCGCCAGAGCCTGGCTGGGATGGCTCCGTCCAGGGCGAGCTCAAACCCGTTGCCCATTTGCGCGCCAAGGCCGCAGGCCTTTTGCTGTTCACGCTGGCGCTGATCCTGGGCTCGGCCTTTTATCTGATGTATGCGCGCGGCCTGTTCGAGCCCACGCAAAAGCTCATTCTCACGGCCGATGACTCCGAGGGTGTGAGCGTGGGCATGGACATGACGTTCTCGGGCTTTGCCATAGGCCGCGTGCGGCGCATCGAGCTGGCCGACGACGGCAATGTGCGCATCCATGTCGATGTGGCGCGCAAGGATGCGCGCTGGCTGCGCGAATCCAGCGTGTTCACCCTGGTCAAGGGCCTGGTCGGCGGCACGACCATCAAGGCCTACAGCGGCATGCTCGAGGATGCGCCGCTGGCCGATGGCGCCGTGCGCCCCGTGTTGCGCGGCGATGCCACGGCCGAGCTGCCGCAGATCATGGCCGCGGCCAAGCAGGTCGTGGAAAACCTGGCCCAGATCACGGCCCAGGATTCGGCTCTCGGGGGCTCGTTGACCGAACTGCGCACCCTGGCCGAGCGCATGCAGGGCGCGGGCGGCGTGCTCGGCGTGGCTCTGGGCGGCGAGGAGCAGGCGCGCAAGGTGCTGGCCACCGTGGACAACGCCAATGCCACCCTGGTACGGCTGGAGCGCATGCTGGCACGCGCCGACCGCCAGGTCTTCGATCAGGGCGGCCTCGTGACCCAGGTCCAGGCCACGGTGATCGAGCTCAACGGCCTGCTTGCCGATACGCGCAAGAGCCTGACCAAGATCGATGCCGTGCTGGCCGAGGCCCAGGCCGTGGGCGCGAATGCGCGCGAGGCCACGACCGATCTGGGCGCGCTGCGCGCCGAGGTGGAAAGCAATCTGCGCCGCATGGAAGGCGTCTTGAACGAGCTGCAAGGCAAATGGCCATTCGCGCGTCAACCCGAACTCAGGCTGCCATGAAGTCCAGACTCTTTTTCCCGTTGCTGCTGGCGGTGCTGGCCGGCTGCGCAAGCCCGAGCGCGCCCGAGTGGGCCTTGCAGGCCGAGACGGCCGCCCAGCGCGCGAGCATGGCCTATCTGCAGGGGCGCCCGCGCGTGCCCGAGCTCGAGTGGAGCAAGGCCAGGGCCGAGGTCGCGCGCACCGGCCGGCCCGACCTCGTGGCCAGGCTGGAGCTCATGCGCTGCGCGGCGCAACTGGCCGCGCTGGCCTGGGACGGCTGCCCGCTCTATCAGCCGCTGGCACAGGATGCGGCTGCCGCCGAAGCCGCCTACGCGCGCTATCTTGCGGGCCGGCCCCAGGCCGAGGACTGGGCTCTGCTGCCACCGGCCCAGCAGGGGCTGGCCAAGGTCTTGCTGCTCGAAAAGAGTGCCACGCCCGAGGCGGCGCTGTCTGCGGTGCAGGCCGTGGAGCATCCATGGCCGCGACTGGTGGCTGCTGGCGCGGCCTTGCAGGCAGGGCTTGCAGAGGAAGGCTTGCTGGCGCTGGCCGTGGCTACGGCCTCGGATCAGGGCTGGAGCCGGCCCTTGCTGGCCTGGCTGCTGTTGCAGGAGAAGGCGGCACAGGCTGCAGGTGATACGCCCAGGCAGGAGGCCGTGCGGCGCAGGATCGAGCTGGTCGCGCCTGTGGGACGGAGTTTGGATACTCTGAAAAAATGAGCTGTTAGCGCTTGATCTATAAGGGTTTCAGATATGAATGAGCCTGAAATCCGTGCTGGGCAAGCGCAAGCTGCTCTGATATTTGTTGCTGCTCGAAACCTTGCGAGGCGTTGTGTGGTGCATGCCCGGAGCGGCATCGAAACTGGGCAGAAAATCTTCGGGGTTCTTTTGCAGCAAGGTGTCCGCAGCTGAAGCCGCATGGTCCAGCCAGAGCGTGGAGGCTCCGGCGACGAGGGCGAGCAGGGCCGTCAGTGCAAAGGCAAGGATGGGATGACGTCCTGTGAGGTTGATCTTGCGCATGGAACACCTCCTTGGGCTGCGGTATTGGGGCAGACCCCAAGCTTAGGGCAAATCCGCATGAACGCAGGCCCTGATCGGCCAAGCCCATGCAAAGTATCGGTGATCACCTACAGGCCGCTTGCGTAACTGTCAGCGGCCTGGTTCAGGCGCAGCGGACCCAGAGGGACGCGCCTGGCGCGCTCAGAGCGTGAACACGCTCTCAGGGCCTGGGCTCGATGCTGGGCGCGAGCAGGCGCGTGAGCGCCGCTATGTCGGTGGCGGCCGCCATGCGCGCCGTGTTCTCGATGGAGCGGTAGTGCAGCACGATGGCCGAGCCAGTGGGCGTAAGCGAAGCCCCGCCGCCATGGGCGCCACCGGCCGAAGTGTTGACGGCCGGAGTCTGCAGGGAGCGGTTCATCTCATCGACCAGCACCCAGGCGCGCCGGTAGGACATGCCCAGCGCACGCGCTGCAGCCGAGATGGAGCCGGCTTCGGCAATGGCCTCCAGCAACTGGACCTTGCCCGGGCCGATGGCAATGGTGCTGTCGTTGTAGACGCGCACACGAAACTGGACTTTGGAGGACATGAATGAAACGCGTGGGGAATGTAGTGTGAACGGGTGCAAACGCAAGCGTAAGCGAATTTCATGCCCGGCGCTGACGGTTTTGTAGCCGCGGTGGGCAGCGCAGAGGCAGTCACAGGGTAGCAGACCCTGCAAGCAGCGAGCTGAAGTGGCAGCCGAGCTGCGCCGTATACGCTCGGTCTGCGCTAACAGCCGATAGCGGCTCCAGTCTCTCACCCCGACACCTGTAAACACGCTCTTAAAAGGCAAGATGCCCGCCCGCGATATCGTCGTTGATGCACTGCGTATGCAATGGAGCTGACGACTCGAAGGTTATGAGAGGTTCTCTATTGAGGATTGCTGTTTAGATGCTTGCCCTGCGCGAACTCCCGCAGCGGCACATCTGCAGGGGGCGTCACCGGGCCTCATGGGGCCCGGTCCTGGATTACAGCTCTATCTTGGCGCGGCGGATCACGTCGCCGAAGCGTTTGTTCTCTTCAAGCATGAAGGCCTTGAACTCCTTGGGTGTGGGGAAGTAGTTCTCGTAGCCAAAGGTCTGGAACTTGGGTTGGACATCGGGCTCGGCCAGAGCCTTCATGGTGTCCTGGCGGATTTTCTCGACCACGGCTGCCGGCGTGCTCTTGGCCACCGCAAGAGCGTTCCAGCCCGTGACCACGGCGTCGGCCGGGCCGCCCGACTCGGCCACGGTGGGAATATCCTCGTAGCCCTTGAGTCGATGGGGCGCGAGCACGGCCAGAAAACGCAGCTTGCCCGAACGTGCGAGCGGCCCGGCCGTGCCAGAGGAGCCCAGCGCAAAGGCCAGCTCGCCCGTGGCCACGCTGGTGTAGAGCTGGCTGGTTTCCTTGTAGATCACGTGCTCCATCTTGGTGCCCGTCAGGGACTCCAGCAGGGCCGAGCCCAGGTGCACGGGGTTGCCCACGGACCAGGAGCCGTAGTTGAGCTTGCCCGGTTTGGCCTTGGCATCGGCAATCAGGTCGGCCATGGTCTTGTAGGGGCTGTCGGTGGCCACGCAGACAAAGAAAAAGGTCCGGAACAGGGGCAGGACGACTTCGAAGTCCTTGTCGATGTTGTAGGGCAGCTTCTTGAACAGGTAGGGGTAGGCCGCAAGGTGTACGTTGTCCAGCTGGATGATGTCCGTGCCGTCGCCGGCGCCGCGCTTGAAGGCCTCGATGGCGATGAAGCCGTTACCACCCGGGCGGTTCTCGACAATCACGGGCTGGTTCCACATGCGGCCGAGCTTGTCCGCCACGAGGCGCGAGGTGCCGTCGGGGCCGCCGCCTACGGGGAAGGGGTTGATGATGCGAACCTGCTTGCTCGGCCAGTTGCCGGCACCCGATGAGGACTGGGCCTGGGCCGGAGCCATGGCGCCGAGCGCCAGGGCGCCCAGGGTCAGGCCGGCTTGGCGGCGATTGATGCACAAAGCGTTATGGGTCATGGTTTGTCTCCCTGATACCTGAAGAATCGCTGTGAACAGCGGTTGGGTGCTGGATGCTACCGCGGCTGCCGCCTGCTTTGATGAATGTTTGTGGGTGTCACTCCAGAGCCAGATCAGGCGGGGGGCGGGGCTGACTGCGCTCCGCTTTTCTTTGTCTGTTCGATCGATCTGGAAATGGAGGCACTTAATGGAGGCATTTGGCAGATGGACGATCCGCTCGCAGCATTGTGGCATCGGGGGGTGAAGCTCCTAGTCGCTGAAAGCGCTAGCTGCTATAGCAAAATGGCATGGGAGAGGAAATCACAGTGCCATGAATTTGCAGCAGATAGAAACTTTTGTTCACGTCGCCGAGACCGGCAGCTTCAGCAAGGCTGCGGTGCTGCTGGATACGGCTCAGCCAGCCTTGAGTCGCCAGGTCCGGGCTCTGGAGACCGAGCTGCGCGAGACACTGCTGATACGCACGGGCCGGGGCGTGACGCTGACCGATGCGGGGCGCCGCCTGCTCGAGCACGGCCACGCCATCATGCAGCGCGTGGCCCTGGCGCGTGAGGACCTGGGCAGTCAGCGCGACGAGCCCGTGGGCCGCATCGTCGTGGGCCTGCCGCCCAGTCTCGCGCGGCGCCTGACTCTGCCGCTGATCGATGTTTTCAGCAAGGAAATGCCCAAGGCGCGGCTGGCCGTGGTTGAAGGCTTTTCCATGAATATCGCTGAATGGCTGGGATCGGGCCGCATGGACCTGGGGCTGGTCTATACGCCGGAGCCGCATCCGCAGATCGAGGTCGTGCCGGTGCTGGAGGAAAGACTGTGCCTCATTGGCCCGGCCAGCAGTCTCAAGGGCCGCGCACAAATCCGCTTCGAGCAGCTGTCCGAGTTGCCGCTGATCATGCCCCAGCGCGGCCAGATCTTTCGCAAGCTCATGGAGGCCCAGGCCACGCTATCGCAGGTCAAGCTCAACGTGGTCTGGGAGGTCTCCAGCGTGCCCGCCATCCTGGATCTGGTGCGCGGCGGCTACGGCTATGCGGCGCTGACCGACAGCGCCATGCACAGCCATGCGACCGATGAGCAGTTGCAGGAAGTGCCCATCGTCGGCCCGCATGTGGTGAGCACCTTGTGCCTGGTGCAGTCGGCCAAGAAAAAGGCCACGCCCCTGATCCGGCGCACTTCCGAGGCCCTGCGCAGCCTGAGTCTGCAGTACTGTGGGTCCGGGGCCTTGCCTAGCAGTTCATAGCAGAGGGCGCAGCTCGCGCGCGGCCTCCTGCAGCAGGGGCAGGAGTTCGGCCAGCATGGCTGCGGGGCTCATGCGCTGGGGTGAGGTGACGATGTTGAGCGCAGCCAGCGTCTGACCGGTCATGTTGCGCAAGGGCACGGCCAGAGCCTGGACCGCAAGCTCGTGCTCTTCCAGTGCCAGGCAATAGTCCTGGCGCCTTGCCTCATCGAGCAGGCTGCGCAGGCCCGGCTCATCGGTGATGGTGTGCGCGGTCAGGCGCGGCAGCTCGCGCGAGGCCAGCCATTGCGTGAGCTCCGGAGGTGACAGCGCGGCCAGCAGCACGCGCCCCGTGGAGGTCGCATGGGCGGGCAGCCGGCTGCCCAGGTGCAGGCCATGGGCCAGCAGGCGCTGGGCGCGCTCGTGCGTGGCGCTGCGCGCCACGATGACCACCTCATGGCCGTCGCGCACCACGCATGAAAAAGACAGCCCGGTCTGGGCTGCCAGTCTGTGCAGCACCGGCTGGGCAATGCGCGGCAGCCGGGCCGAGGCCAGATAACAACCCGACAGGCGCAGTACCTTGGGTGCGAGCCAGAAATGGCTGCCATCGGTCTCCAGATAGCCGAGGTGGGCCAGCGTCAGCAAGTGCCGGCGGGCTGCGGTGCGGGTAATACCCGCTCGCTCGGCGGCCATGGTCGCATTCAGGCGCTGGCGCTCGGTATCGAAGCTCTCCAGCACGGCCAGGCCCTTGGCCAGGCCGGCAATGAGGTCGTCCGCAGCAATCGGTGTGGTGGTCATAGCAAGACAGCAGAAGTTTCACGCTTGTGCGCGATTGTCGTGCGGATTGCGCGCCAATCGCGCAAATTGCAGAAAACAGCCTGTTCATTGCGCTGGCGCAAAACTAGTCTTGGCGCTCAGCGTATGGGCCGGCTTCAGGCCTCATGCATCGCATCGAACAACGGAGGCAATACTCGTGCGCACTCAAGTCGCCATCATCGGTGCAGGCCCTGCAGGCCTGCTTCTGGGCCAGTTGCTTTACAAGGCCGGCATAGACAACATCATCCTCGAGCAGCGCAGCGCCGACTATGTGCTGGGTCGCATCCGCGCCGGCGTGCTGGAGCAAGTGACCGTGGACCTGCTCGAGCAGGCCGGCGCCGCCACGCGCATGCATGCCGAAGGCCTGCCGCATGACGGTATAGAGCTGCTTTTCGGCGGCAAGCGCCATCGCATCGACCTGCATGCGCTCACGGGCGGCAAACGCGTCATGGTCTATGGCCAGACCGAAGTCACGCGCGATCTCATGGAAGTGCGCGAGGCCGAAGGCCTGACCACGATCTATGAAGCCGCCAATGTCCAGCCCCTGGACTTCGAGGGCAGCAAGCCGCGTGTGCGCTATGAAAAGAATGGGCAGGTGCATGAGCTCGAATGCGATTTCATCGCGGGCTGCGACGGCTTTCACGGCATCTGCCGCGCGAGTGCTCCGGCCGACAAGCTGCGCACCTTTGAGAAGGTCTATCCATTCGGCTGGCTCGGCCTGCTGTCGGACACGCCTCCGGTCTCGCCCGAGCTGATCTACGCCCAGACCGAGCGTGGCTTTGCGCTGTGCAGTCAGCGCAGCGCCACGCGCAGCCGCTATTACCTGCAGGTGCCCTTGACGCAAAAGGTCGAGGACTGGAGCGACGAGGCCTTCTGGGACGAACTCAGGCTGCGCCTGGACCCCGAGGCGCGCGCCCAGCTGGTGACCGGCCCCTCGCTGGAAAAGAGCATTGCGCCGCTGCGCAGCTTCGTGACCGAGCCCATGCGCTTCGGCCGCATGTTCCTGGCCGGCGATGCCGCGCACATCGTGCCGCCCACGGGCGCCAAGGGGCTGAATCTGGCAGCTTCGGACGTGGGCTATCTGTCGCGTGCCCTGGTGCAGTATTACAAGGAGCGCAGCGAGGCCGGCATCGATGGCTACTCCGAGCAATGCCTGCGCCGGATCTGGAAGGCCGAGCGCTTTTCCTGGTGGATGACATCGCTCATGCACCGCTTCCCCGAGGCCGGCAGCTTCGACGCCAAGGTGCAGGAAGCCGAGCTCGACTACATCGTCAACTCGCGTGCGGGCTCGACCTCCCTGGCCGAGAACTACGTGGGCCTGCCCCTGGTCTGATCCGGCTGCAGCCGGCGCCCAGGTGCAGGATTGATGCGCGCCGGGCACGACTGCATTGCAAAAAAATCGATGAAGCAAGGCCTGGCGCGGCTTCCACGGGGAGTAAGCTTTGCAGCCATGGCGCACATCAGCTTTCCTCCCCCCTATATCGCCTCGTCTGCTGCGGCTCATGCGCTGCGCCAGACCGGCCATGCCGTGCTCGCTCCGCAGGAGCTCGCAGCCAGGGCTGGCGTGGGGCTGGCCAGCTTGCAGGCGCTGGAGCCCGACTGGAGCGAGCTGCCTGCCGATGCCTTCCTCAAGGATGGCGGTCGCTACCGACGCCGGCGCCACTCCTGCTTCATCGCCTCGCACAACCAGCTGCAACAGGTCGCTCACCGCGCGCACTGGCAGCCGGTCGAATACAACGCCCTGCATGGCGGCATGCTCAGAATGTTCGAGCCTATGCGCGCGGCAACGGCCCAGAGCCCGGCCTGGGGCGGCCTGCTGCTGGGTCTGTCTGATCTTGCGGACCAGGTCTTTGCAACCCGAGGCCAGCCCTGGTTCATCGAGGCCCATCAGTTCCGTATAGACACCACCGATGGCATAGGGCGGCCCACGCCCGAGGGCGCGCACCGCGACGGTGTGGACATGGTGGCTGTGGTGCTCGTGGGCCGGCACGCGGTCAAGGGCGGCGAGACACGCATCTTCGAAGCTGCAGGCCCCAGTGGCCAGCGCTTTACGCTGACCGAGCCCTGGTCCGTGGTGTTGCTCGATGACGCCCGCATGATCCATGAAACCACGCCCATACAGCCCGAGTCCGGGCGGGTGGGCGGCACGCGCGACACCCTGGTACTCACATGGCGGCGTGATGGCTTTCAAGGCCAGGTATTTGATGGGGATCAAAAGTCTGAGGCATGATGGGCCTCAGACTTTGAACCAATGTCTTGGCCAAGCCTCTGGAGGCGGCCGCATAAAAGGAGAAGCACCATGTTCAAACATATCCTGGTTCCCGTAGACGGGTCCGCCTGCTCGCAACTGGCCGTGCGCAAGGCCGCAGAGCTTGCCAAGGCCTTTGGCAGCGCGATGACGGCAGTCTATGTCGTCGATCCCTATCCGTTCACCGGCGTGGGCGCGGATTTCGCCTACGGTCAATCCCAGTATCTGAGTGCTGCTACGGCCGAGGCCAATGCTTCTCTGGATGAGGTCAAGAAAATTGCCGAAGAGGCCGGTGTGGTCGCCACCACCGCGATTGGCGAGGGCCATGCCGTGCATGAGGGCATTGTGCGAGCGCTGGAGAATGCGGGCGCCGACCTGGTGGTCATGGGCTCGCACGGCCGTCGCGGCCTGGAAAAGCTCATGCTGGGCAGCGTGACCCAGCGCGTGCTCGGCGCCGTGCGCGTGCCCGTGCTGGTGGTGCGCGAATAAGCTCCAGGCCGCGCGCTTTGCGCGCCCCGGATCAGCGAGCCGCCCCAGGGCGGCTTTTTGCATGCCCGGAGATATGGTTGTGCCTTGTCCGGGTCCGGCCAAGGCACAACCCGCATACAAATACTCGTACCATCGGCCCATGAGTTCCCAATACGAAAACCTGGGCCAGCTTGCGCTCTGGACCGATTTTTTCAAAGTGACCCCGCCGGCCCTGCCGGCTGAGCACCAGATGCGTGTGCGCCGCATCGGCGGCTTCATCCGCGCCAAGGCGCGGCCCCAGGACCCGGCTGCGGATCTTGCAGTCTCAGAGCCCTCTGCCTGTGTTGTTGCGGAGGATGGCGCCGAGGTCGGTGCGCAGGTGGCGGCGCCTGTCTCCAGGGCCGCACCTGTGGAGCGTGAATGGGTGGCTGCACAGTGGGGGCTGGTGCCGTCCTGGGTGAAGTCGGCCTCCGATGCGCGTCTGCGTGCGGCCAAGCTGCTGCAGGCGCGCAATGAAAGTGTGAGCACGACCCAGGCCTTTCGCGATGCCTGGCTGGCCGGGCAGCGCTGCATCATCCCCATGCAGGCTTTCTACGAAGACGATTTGCGCAGCGGCAAGCCCGTGGCCACGCGCATTGCGCGTGTCGACGGCCAACCGATGGGCGTGGCCGGTATCTGGTCGCGCTGGTGCGATCCGCAAACCGGCGAGGAGCTCATGAGCTATGCGCTGCTTACCGTCAATGCCAACAGCCATGCGCTGATGCGCCGCTACCAGCACCCGGGCAGCGAAAAGCGCATGCCTGCGATCCTGGGCGAGGGCAGCTACGACGCCTGGCTCAGTGCCCGCCAGGACAAGGCGCGCGAGTTCATGCGCGCCTATCCGGCCAACTGGCTGCTGGCCAATCCCGTGGAAAACAAAAAGGACAAGAAGCCCAAGGGCCTGCTGGGCTGAGCCCCGGGCTCGGGGCTGGCGCCCGTCTTTCGCGGGCATACTCGCCCCCATGGCTCACACCTTCTTCTGGCACGACTACGAAACCTTTGGCGCCCAGCCGCGCTATGACCGACCGGCCCAGTTCGCGGGCATACGCACGGATGCCGAGCTCAATGAAATCGGCGCGCCCGTCATGCTCTACTGCCGGCAGGCCAACGACTACCTGCCCGATCCCCAGTCCTGCCTGATCACGGGCATCACGCCCCAACTGTGCCAGGAGCAGGGCCTGAGCGAGGCCGAGTTCGCGGCGCGCATCGAGGCCGAACTCGCCCGGCCCGGCACCGTGGGCGTGGGCTACAACACGATCCGCTTCGACGACGAAATCACGCGCTTCATGTTCTGGCGCAACCTTATCGATCCCTATGCGCGCGAATGGCAAAACGGCTGTGGCCGCTGGGATCTGCTCGATGTGGTGCGCATGGTCTACGCGCTGCGTCCCGAAGGCATGGACTGGCCCGAAAAGGAGGACGGCTCGCCGAGCTTCAAGCTCGAAGACCTGGCGCGTGCCAACGGCCTGTTGCATGAAAAAGCGCATGATGCGCTGTCCGATGTGCGCGCCACGATTGCGCTGGCGCGCAGGATCCGCGAGCTGCAGCCCAGGCTTTTCGATTTCGCCTTCGGCCTGCACAAGAAAGACCGCGTGCTGCAGGAGATGGGCCTGCCGGCCGAGCCGTCCCATGCCAGGCCTTTCCTGCATGTGAGCGGCATGTTCGCCCCCGAGCGCGGCTGCCTCGCCATGATGTGGCCGCTGGCAACCCATCCCACGAACAAGAACGAAATCCTTGGCTGGGACCTGGCCCATGACCCCTCGGAGCTGGCAAGCATGGGCGTCGACGAACTGCGCCTGCGCCTGTTCACGCGCAAGAGTGATCTGCCCGAGGGTGTGAGCCGCTTGCCGATCAAGAGCATTCATGTCAACAAGTCGCCCATGGTCGTGGGCAAGCTCAAGACCCTGAGCCCGGAGATGGCCCAGCGCTGGGCCCTGGACCAGGAGCAGGCCTTGGCCCATGCGGCGATCGCGCGCGACCTGCCCGACATGAGTGCGCTCTGGCGCGCGGTCTTTCAAAGAGAGCCCCAGAGCCTGGATGCGGACCAGGACTTGTATGGCGGCTTTGTGGGCAACGAGGACCGGCGCAGGCTGGTCCATTTGCGCAGCCTCTCGCCTCAGGAGCTGGCGCTGGATCGCACGGGCTTTGACGATGCGCGCCTGGTCGAGCTGCTGTTTCGCTACCGCGCACGCAACTTCCCCCAAAGTCTCAACCCGCACGAGCAGCAGCGCTGGGCCCGGCACCGCGCGGCCTGTCTGATCGAAGGTCAGGGCGGGGCGCGCACGGCCGAGCAGATGTTCGCCATGATCGACCAGCTCTCGGAAAGCGCCGACGAACACGACGAGGAAATCCTGGGTCAGCTCTACGACTGGGCCGATGCCATCGTGCCCGAGGCCGGCTGACGGGCTTGCCAGAGCCAGCGCATCTCGACAAAGAGGGGAGGAATAAGAGCGTGTTCACGATCTCCTCTCCATCCTCTTGGAGGTCAGTGCTCGCCGTCCATTGGTGTTCTCGTTGCTGCCCCACAGCCGTTTGGCGGTGATGTCCATTTTTCACAGGGGCGGGCTCTGGCACTGAGGCGACTTTCGCTTGTCGGGCGCTGACAGATACTGGCTGGATCTTTCGGAGAAACAGGGAAACATGTACGTCCAGCCGCTTTTTTCCATGCCAGAGGTCCATGAAATGCACGAGGTCATGCGTGACTACCCGCTTGCGACCCTGGTCGCGAGCCGTGCGGGGCAGATCGAGGTGGACCTGCTGCCTCTGCTCCTGGTCGAGGCAGGCCCGTTCGGGCGCCTGGCAGGCCATGTCGGCCGGTCGCATGATCTGGCGGTCATGGGTGATGAGATGAAGTCCGTGACGGTGCTTTTTCAAAGCCCGAATGCTTATATCTCTCCGACCTGGTATGTCAACGGGCAGCGCAGCGGGCGCAATGCGCCCAGCTGGAACTATGTGGCCGTGCAGGCGCAAGGCCGCATCCGCCTCATCGATGATGCCTTGTGGATGCGTGCGCATCTTGAGTCCTTGGCCCACGCACAGGAGGCGCAGCGCATCCCGCCCTGGTCTGCATCCCAGACAGATCCTGAATTCCTGGCTGCTGCTGCGAGTCGGCTGATCGGTTTCGAGGTGGAGATAGAAAGCCTGTGCGGCAAGCGTTTTTTGTCGCAGCAGCGAACACAGGCAGATCGCCTCAGCCTGATCCAGCACCTCGCACGCGATCATGGCCCCGGTGCCTCGGCGGTTTCGAGGCTCATCAAACCCTGAGAACGTAAACACGTTCTGAGAACATGAACAGGCTCTGAGAGCCTGGGCATGCTCCAGGTCTGGCGGAGAAAGGGCTGCGACAGACATGCCTGCATGCCATGCAGCGGCAGGCAGTCAATTAACCCGTGCTTAATCCGGTCCCTCTAGGATGCGGGTCCGCCGGCCCGGGCATTCCCGGGTCGGGCGTTATTGCTGGGCTCCCGGCTGCAGTTTCCCTGCGCAAGTCTTCCAGGCCATAGGCCGGAGCAGGGCTAACCCTTTTCCCCATGATGAATCGTTTGAATACAAAGACCCCATCCAGGTCGTGGGTGGCTGTTGGTGTGGTGCTGTTGCTCGCGGCTTCCGTCCAGGCCGGTCAGAGCACCGTCCAAGGCAATGCCGCTGCCGGTGAAAAAATTGCCCAGTCAGGCTCGGCTCTGGGCGCTGCGGCCTGCGTGAGCTGCCATGGCGCCAAGGGCGAAGGCATGCCCGGCTTTCCCGCGCTGGCTGGCCAGCGCCCCGGCTATCTGGTGCGCCAGCTTGACCAACTGGCCGAGGGCGCACGCCAGTCCCCGGTCATGGGGCCCATGGCCAAGGCCTTGTCGGACCAGGAGCGCGCCGATGTGGCTGCCTATTACATGAGCCTGCCTTTGCCCATGAAGCCTGTGCGCGGGCCCTTGCCGTCCAGGGGCGATGACGATGGCGCCTGGCTGGTCGAGCGCGGACGCTGGGCCGATGGAATTCCGGCCTGCGCGCAGTGCCATGGACCCTCGGGCGTAGGCGTGGGCGCGGACTTCCCCGCGATAGGCCATTTGTCTGCAGATTACATGCAGACCCAGATCGATGCCTGGAACAAGGGACAGCGCGATCCCGGACCTCTGGGCCTCATGGGCAAGATCGCCGGCAAGCTCACGCCCGAAGACATCAAGGCCGTCGCCGCCTATTACGCCCGCCTGAGATGAAACACCTGTTGCATCGCTGAGCGGTTCGACGCGATGCGCAAGGCGCCCGGCGCCATGGATAAGCACAATGAGCGATCAAGCACAAAAAGCGAGCCAAGGCTCGAACGTTCCCGAGTACATTGCCACAGCCTGCCTGTACGCCGTGCTGGGCGGGGCCTTGCTGTATGGGATTACCTCCAGCATGCCGGCCAGAAAGGCGCTGCTGCCCAAGATTGAGCAAGGCGAAAAGCCTCGCCAGGCCCGGGCCGGTGCGCAGCAGCAGGCTGCGGCTTCGGCCCTTCCCGTGGCCTTCTCGCCGCCCGGCGAGCGTGATATCCCCGAAGGCCCCATGGGCGAGTGGATTCGCCGTGGCGAAGCCATCTTCATGCGTACCCCGGCGAACGCCGTGGGCTTCTCGGGCAATTCGCTGAGTTGCGCCAATTGCCACCTGGATGCAGGCCGCCTCAAGGGCGCGGCGCCCATGTGGGGCGCCTATCCCATGTACCCGGCCTACCGCAAGAAGACCGACCATGTGGACACCTTCGCCGAGCGCGTGCGCGGCTGCTTCATGTACAGCATGAACGGCAAGGCTCCGGCCGACGGGCATGATGTTCTGGTGGCTGTAGAGGCCTATGCCTACTGGATGGCGCAAAAAGCCCCGACCGGCGAGAAGCTGCCGGGCGCGGGCTTTGCCAAGGTCGGCCAGGCCGAGCAAGAGCCCAGCGTGGAGCGCGGCGCCAAGGTGTACGAAGCCAATTGCGCGCTGTGCCATGGCGACAAGGGCCAGGGTCAGGAAACCGGTGGCGTGACCGTGTTCCCGCCGCTCTGGGGCAAGCAGTCCTATAACTGGGGCGCGGGCATGCATGAAGTGGACAAGGCCGCGAACTTCATCAAGAACAACATGCCTTACGGCAATCCCACGCTCAGCGACCAGGAGGCCTGGGATGTTTCCCTCTACATCAACAGCATGGAGCGCCCCCAGGACCCGCGCTTCACGGGCAATGTGGCCGAGACGCGCAAGCAGTTCCACGACAGTCCCTATTCCATGTACGGCACACAGGCCCACGGGCAGTTGCTCAAGGGTCTGTAGGCCGGTCGGCCCGTTTTTCATGCCGGGATGCTGCGCTTTGACATGCGCAAACGCCTGGCATGCCGCTACACTGGCGCCTGCCTGGCTGCCGAGGATGACAGTGTCCCGGCATCCAGGCTTTTTTTCTGCCCAGCCGCCCGCAAGGTCCTGCAACACCATGTCCACTGTTTTCAACTTCACCTTTGTTCCCTGGTTCAGGTCGGTTGCGCCTTACATCCACAAGTTCCGCCATCAGACCTTTGTGGTGGGGCTTACGGGCGAGGCGATTGCTTCGGGCAAGCTCGGCTCCATCGTCCAGGATCTGGCCATGATCAAGGCCATGGGAGTGAAGATCGTGCTCGTGCACGGCTTCAGGCCCCAGGTCAACGAGCAACTGCAAGCCAAGGGCCATGCCGCCCAGTATTCACGCGGCATGCGCATCACGGACTCGGTGGCGCTGGACTGCGCGCAGGAGGCCGCAGGCCAGTTGCGCTACGAGATCGAGGCTGCCTTCAGCCAGGGCCTGCCGAACACGCCCATGGCCGATGCCAGGGTGCGCGTGATCTCGGGCAACTTTCTCACGGCAAGGCCCGTGGGCATTGTCGACGGCGTGGACTTCAAGCACTCGGGTCTGGTGCGCAAGGTGGACATGGCCGGCATCCAGAGCGCGCTGGACATGGATGCGCTGGTGCTGATCTCGCCGTTCGGTTTCTCACCCACGGGCGAGGCCTTCAACCTCAGCATGGAGGAGGTGGCCACGCGCGTGGCCATCGAGCTCAAGGCCGACAAGCTGATCTTTCTGACCGAGGTGCCGGGCATACGCCAGGACCCGTCCCAGTCCATGGGTGAGGACAACCCCATAGACACCGAGCTGCCGCTGGCGGCCGCGCGCCGCATGCTGGCCGAGTTGCCGCCGGCCCTGCTGCCCACGGACACGGGCTTTTATCTGCAGCACTGCGTGAATGCCTGCGAGCATGGCGTGGAGCGCAGCCACATCCTGCCGTTTGCGATCGACGGGGCCTTGCTGCTGGAGATCTATGTGCACGACGGCATAGGCACCATGGTCATCGACGAGAAGCTCGAAGAGCTGCGCCAGGCCACGCCCGATGATGTGGCCGGCATCATCCAGCTGATCGAGCCCTTCGAGCAGGACGGCACCCTGGTCAAGCGCAGCCGCACCGAGATCGAACGCGACATAGGCCACTACACCATCATCGAGCACGACGGCGTGATCTTCGGCTGCGCTGCGCTCTACCCCTATCCCAGCGCCCGAACCGGCGAGATGGCGGCCGTCACCGTCTCGCCCAAGAGTCAGGGCACGGGCGACGGCGAGAAGCTGCTCAAGCGCATAGAGCAGCGCGCCAAGGCCCAGGGGCTGGAGAGCCTGTTCGTGCTCACCACGCGCACCATGCACTGGTTCATCAAGCGCGGCTTCCAGTCCGTGGACCCCGAGTGGCTGCCCGAGGCGCGCAAGGCCAAGTACAACTGGGACCGCAAAAGCCAGGTGCTGGTCAAAAAGCTCTGACGCCTCAGCGCGGGAGCTGCAAACCCAACGTTATTGTCATGTGATGAAAGCATGAAATGCTTTCAAAAAAATAGCTTAAAGCGCTTGATCTGCAATGGGTTGAGCGCTTTTCCATTGAATTCTTGAGTGGAACTTTTTGCTTTCGAGCTATGCCATATTGGTATAGCTGCTAGCGGCTCCAGGCTCTTGGCCTTGACGCCTGGCTTGCCGAGAATGTCAGCTACTCCTAGATTTCACGAGACAGCGATGCAAACGGCGATTCCCTGCCTGCTCATGCGTGGCGGCACATCCAAAGGTCCTTTCTTTCGCGCCAGCGACCTGCCAGCCGATCTTGCAACGCGCGACCGCGTGCTGCTTGCGGCCCTGGGCTCGCCCGACAAGCGCCAGATCGACGGCATTGGCGGCGCCCATCCGCTGACCAGCAAGGTCGGCATGGTCAGTCTGTCGGACAAGCCGGGCATCGACCTGGAATTCCTATTCGCCCAGCTCCAGCCCGAAAAGGACACGGTGGATACCACGCCCAACTGCGGCAACATGCTGGCCGGCGTGGTGCCGTTCGCGCTGGAGACGGGCATGCTGGCCGCGCGCGGCGAGAGCAGCACCTTTCGCGTGCTCACGCTGAACACTGGCATGGCCGCCGACATCACGGTGCAGACGCCGGGCGGGCGGGTGGAGTACGAGGGCTCGGCCCGCATAGACGGCGCGCCAGGAACCTCGGCGCCCATAGAGATCAGCTTTCTCGATACCGCGGGTTCGGTCTGCTCCGGCCTGCTGCCCACGGGCCAACCCAGGGATACGGTCACGGTGACGGGCGAAGGCCTTGAGCCCTTCACGCTGGACGTGACCTGCATAGACAACGGCATGCCCCTGGTCATCTTCAAGGCCTCGGATGTGGGCGTCACAGGCCTGGAGAGCGCGGCCGAGCTCAATGCGAACACCGATCTCAAGCGCCGCATCGAGGCGCTGCGCATGCAGATCTCCAAGGCCATGGGCCTGGGCGATGTCTCGGCCAAGAACTACCCGAAGATGACGCTGATCGCCGAGCCGCAAAACGGCGGTGCCATCACCACGCGCAGCTTCATCCCCCATGTCTGCCATGACGCCATCGGCGTGCTGGCCGCCGTCACCGTGGGCACGGCCGTGAAGATGCCGGGCACGGTCTGCGAGGGCGTGGCCCGGCTGGAGCAGGGCGCTGGCCCGGTCACGGTGTCCGTGGAGCACCCCACGGGCGAATTCAGCGTGACGCTGGACAGCGACGCGGCCAATCCCGATGTGGTCACCAAGGCCGCGCTGCTGCGCACGGCCAGGCTGTTGATGCGTGGCGAGGTTATGGTGCCGCGCTCCGTCTGGGCCGGGCCGGACCCGCAATCCTGATCTTCCTGGCTCGCCGTCGGGCTGCTCCGGCTGCGGGCTTTTTTGCAGCTGAGCAGTGGCGGCCACGCCTGGCGATGCGGCCGCGTGAACCCAAGAGAGACAAGCCATGACCAATCCCCAGGGCCGCGACAACAGCACGGCCAATGTGCAGACCCTGCTCAACGAGCATCCGTTCTCCGGCTTTCAGTGGCTGGTGTTTGCGCTGTGCTTTTTCATTGTCTTGCTCGACGGTTTCGATACCGCAGCCATAGGCTATATCGCGCCTTCGCTGATCGCCGAGTGGGGCGTGAGCAAGCCCGCGCTGGCGCCCGTGCTCAGCGCAGCCCTGTTCGGCCTGGCTGCAGGCGCGTTGATGGCCGGCCCCCTGGCCGACCGCCTGGGTCGCAAGAGCGTGCTCGTGGGCTCGGTGGCGGTGTTCGCGCTGGCCTGTCTGGCCTCGGGCTTCTCGCCCGATATCCAGACCCTGGCCCTGCTGCGCTTCGTCACGGGTGTGGGCCTGGGCGCGGCCATGCCGAATGCCGTCACCTTGATGAGCGAGTACTGCCCCGATGCGCGCCGCGCCACGCTCACGAATGCCATGTTCTGCGGCTTTCCGCTGGGCGCGGCCTTTGGCGGCTTTCTTGCAGCCTGGATGATTCCGCATTTCGGCTGGCGCAGCGTGCTCATCCTGGGCGGCGCCGTGCCCTTGCTGCTGGTCGTGGCCCTGATCGTTTTTCTGCCCGAATCCGTGCGCTACATGGTGGCCAGGCAGTACCCGGTGGAGCGCATACGCAGGACGCTGGCGCGCATTGCGGGCCATGCCGTGCAAGGCGTGCAGCGCTTTGTGATGACCGAGAGCGCGCCCGCAGGCCAGGGCAGGAGCGGCCTGGGCCTGGTGCTCTCGCGCGAGTACCGCGTGGGCTCGGTCATGCTGTGGCTGGCCTATTTCATGGGCCTGGTGATCTTCTATGCGCTCATGAACTGGATGCCCGTGCTGTTCAAGGAGGCCGGGCTGGACCCCAAGACCGGCACCCTGGTCGCGGCGCTGTTCCCGCTGGGCGGGGTGGGCGCGGTGTTTTTCGGCTGGCTCATGGACCGCTTCAACGCCAACCGCATCATCGCCATCGGCTACGCGCTCACCGCCGCCTCGATCTGGTGGATAGGCCAGACCGCCGGGCAACTGGGCTGGCTGGTCGTGGCCGTGTTCGTGGCCGGTACCATCATGAATACCGCCCAGTCCTCCATGCCGGCGCTGGCCGCAAGCTTTTATCCCACGAGCGGCCGCGCCACGGGCGTGGCCTGGATGCTGGGCATTGGCCGCTTCGGCGGCATTGCGGGCTCCTACCTCGTGGCCGAACTCACGGCGCGCGAGCTGGGCTTCAGCCAGATCTTTGCGGTGGTCGCCATCCCCGGCCTGATCGCCATGGCGGCCCTGGTCATCAAGCAAATGGCCAGCCCGGCCAGGACTGCAGAGCCCGCACAGGCCGCAAGTCAGGGCGCGCATTGAAGGCGCGCGGCATTTTCATTTCAAGAAGACAGGAGAGCATGCAATGATCATCGACGTTCACGGCCACTACACCACGGCCCCCGCCGCGCTGGGAGCCTGGCGCGACCTGCAGATCGCAGGCCTCAAGGAGCCGGGCAAGGCGCCCAAGGCCAGCGACCTGCGGATCAGCGATGACGAGATCCGCGAGACCATCGAGACCAACCAGCTCAGGCTCATGAAGGAGCGCGGCTCGGATCTGACCATCTTCAGCCCGCGTGCCAGCTTCATGGCCCACCACATCGGCGACTTCGAGACCTCGTCGACCTGGGCCGCGATCTGCAACGAGCTTTGCCATCGCGTCTCCGAGCTGTTCCCCGAGCACTTCATCCCCGCAGCCATGCTGCCCCAGTCGCCGGGCGTGGACCCCAAGACCTGCATTCCCGAGCTCGTCAAATGCGTGGAGCAGTACGGCAACGTGGGCATCAACCTCAATCCCGATCCTTCGGGCGGCCACTGGAGCTCGCCCCCGCTGTCCGACCGTAGCTGGTACCCGATCTACGAGAAGATGGTGGAGTACGACATCCCCGCCATGGTCCACGTGTCCACGAGCTGCAACAGCTGCTTTCACACCACGGGCGCCCACTATCTGAATGCCGACACCACGGCCTTCATGCAGTGCCTGACCAGCGATCTGTTCAAGGACTTTCCCACGCTCAAGTTCCTGATTCCCCATGGCGGCGGCGCCGTGCCCTACCACTGGGGGCGTTTCCGCGGGCTGGCGCAGGAGCTCAAGAAGCCGCTGCTCGAAGAGCATCTGCTGAACAACATCTTCTTCGACACCTGCGTCTACCACCAGCCCGGCATCAACCTGCTGACCGAAGTCATCCCGGTGAAGAACATCCTGTTCGCCAGCGAGATGATCGGCGCCGTGCGCGGCATCGATCCACGCACCGGCCACTACTACGACGACACCAAGCGCTATATCGAAGCCACGCAAAACCTCACGGCCGAGGAAAAGCACATGGTCTACGAAGGCAATGCGCGTCGCGTGTTCACGCGCCTGGACACGGCGCTCAAGGCCAAGGGCCTTTAATCAGAAAGAGGAGCTGGTAGCGCTTGCTACATAAGCATTTCAGATACAAAGCTATCTGAATATGAAGCAGGGCAAGCGCAAGCAGCTCACTTTTCAGCATTCTCAGGAGAAAGACATGTACGAACTCGGAGTCGTTTACCGCAACATCCAGCGCGCCGACCGCGCGGCTGCCGACGGCCTGGCCGCTCTGGGCTCGGCCACGGTGCACGAGGCCATGGGCCGTGTCGGCCTGCTCAAGCCCTATATGCGTCCCATCTACGCGGGCCAGCAGGTCTCGGGCACGGCCGTGACCGTGCTGCTGCAGCCCGGCGACAACTGGATGATGCATGTGGCGGCCGAGCAGATCCAGCCCGGCGACATCGTGGTCGCGGCCGTGACCAGCGAGTGCATGGACGGCTACTTCGGCGACCTGCTGGCCACGAGCTTCCAGGCCCGCGGCGCGCGCGCGTTGATCATCGATGCCGGCGTGCGCGACGTGAAGACCCTGCAGGAGATGAACTTTCCCGTGTGGAGCCGTGCGATCTCCTCCAAGGGCACGATCAAGGCCACGCTGGGCTCGGTGAACATCCCCGTGGTCTGCGCAGGCATGTGGGTCACGCCCGGCGACGTCATCGTGGCCGACGACGACGGCGTGGTCTGCGTGCCGCGCGACAAGGCCGTGGCCACTCTGGAAGCCGCGCAAAAGCGCGAAAGCTTCGAAGGCGAAAAGCGCGCCAAACTGGCTTCGGGCGTTCTGGGCCTGGACATGTACAAGATGCGCGAGCCGCTGGAAAAGGCCGGCCTCACGTACAAGGGCTGAGAAGGGGCAGGGCGCATGAGCATTCCCGCATCTTCTGGCGACTGGCGCATAGGCCTGGTCGGTTATGGCGAGGTGGGCCGCATCCTGGCCGAGGACTTGCGCGCCCAGGGGCTGCCGGTCGCGGCCTTCGACCTCAAGCTGGGCACGGCAGCCCAGACGCCGCTGCGCGCGCATGCGCAGCAGCACGGCGTGCAGCTCGCGGGCAGTCACGAGGCCCTGGCCGGCGCCAGCGACTTCGTGATCAGCGCAGTCACGGCCAGCCAGACCCTGATCGCGGCCAGGGCCTGCGCGCCTGCCATGCGTGCGGGCGCCTTCTACCTGGACTTCAACTCGGCCTCGCCGGGCGCCAAGCAGGCTGCGGGGGCGCTCATCGATGCGGGCGGCGCGCGCTATGTGGAAGGCGCGGTCATGACCAGCATTCCGCCTTACCGCATCAAGGTGCCGCTGCTGCTGGGCGGGGCCTTCGCGGCCGCGCTGGCCGCGCAGATCAACCCGCTGGGCTTTGATGCCAAGGTCGCCAGCGACAGGCTGGGCGTGGCCTCGGCCACCAAGATGTGCCGCAGCGTGATGATCAAGGGCCTGGAGGCCATGGTCATCGAAAGCTTTAGCGCGGCGCGCCATTACGGCGTGGAGGACGAGGTTCTGGCCTCGCTGCACGAGACCTTTCCCGGCATGGACTGGGAAAAGCTGGGCGCGTATTTCTTTCAGCGCGTGATCGAGCATGGCCGGCGCCGCAGCGAGGAAATGTTCGAGTCCGCCAACACCGTGCGCGACACGGGCATGCCCGCGTTTTCCGCCCAGGGTACGGCCGAGCGCCAGGCTTTCATGGCCGATCTATCCCAGGCCGGCATCTTCGGCGAGCCCGGCCAGCCAGGCTTTGCGCGCAGTGCCGACTGGCGCACCGAGGCCGACCGTCTGCTGCAATTTCTCAAGGACAAAAAAGCATGAGCGCATTTGAAAAAACCCCTGGCTGGCTGGACTGGTATGCCGGCCCCAGCAAACCCAGGTTCCAACTGCCTGCGGGCGCCGTGGACGCCCACTGCCACGTCTTCGGGCCGGGCGCGGAATTTCCCTTTGCGCCCGAGCGCAAGTACACGCCTTGCGACGCCAGCAAGGCCCAGCTGTTCGCGCTGCGCGATCACCTGGGCTTCGAACGCAACGTGATCGTGCAGGCCACCTGCCACGGCGCCGACAACCGCGCCATGGTCGATGCCTGCAAGGCCAGCAATGGCAAAGCACGCGGCGTGGCCACGGTCAGGCGCAGCATCACGGATGAAGAGCTGCAGGAGCTGCACGCGGCCGGTGTGCGCGGCGTGCGCTTCAACTTCGTCAAGCGTCTCGTGGACTTCACGCCCAAGGACGAGCTCATGGAGATCGCGGGCCGTATCGCCAAGCTCGGCTGGCATGTGGTGATCTACTTCGAGGCCGTGGACCTGCCCGAGCTGTGGGACTTCTTCACCGCCTTGCCCACCACCGTGGTTGTGGACCACATGGGCCGCCCCGATGTGGCCAAGGGTGTGGACAGCGAGGAGTTCGCGCTGTTCCTCAAGTTCATGCGCGAGCATGACAACGTCTGGAGCAAGGTCTCCTGCCCCGAGCGTTTGTCGGTGAGCGGCCCCAAGGCGCTGGACGGCGAGCAAAATGCCTACCAGGACGTGGTGCCTTTTGCGCGCCGCGTGGTCGAGGAGTTCCCGGATCGCGTGCTCTGGGGAACCGACTGGCCGCACCCCAATCTGAAGGACCATATGCCCGATGATGGCCTGCTGGTGGACTTCATCCCGCAGATCGCTCCCACGGCCGAGCTGCAGCAAAAGCTGCTGGTGGACAACCCGCTTCGCCTGTATTGGATGGAGGAGGCTTGATCCCCCTGAGTCGCCTGCGGCGCCTTCCCTCCAGGGGGACGGCATCTTCGCGGCGGGGAGGCCCTTGCTTGATGCCCCTGAGTCGGGCTCTGCCAGTCTTGTGCGCTGTACCCCTGGCATGACTTTCTCGCCCCTTGAATGAGGACGGGTTCTGGTTAACGCCTCTGGCAGGAATTAAAAGAGTTGAAAAGGAGAAATCATGGCACTGGAAAAACCTTATCTGGACGTGCCCGGCACCATCATTTTTGATGCCGAGCAGTCGCGCAAGGGTTACTGGCTCAACCAGTTTTGCATGTCGCTGATGAAGGCCGAGAACCGCGAGCGCTTCAAGGCCGACGAGCGCGCCTATCTGGACGAGTGGGCCATGAGCGAGGAGCAAAAGCAGGCCGTGCTGGCGCGCGATCTGAACTGGTGCATGCGCACGGGCGGAAATATTTATTTTCTTGCGAAGATCGGCGCCACCGATGGCAAGAGCTTTCAGCAGATGGCCGGCTCCATGACGGGCATGAGCGAGGACGAGTACCGCGCCATGATGGTCTCGGGCGGCCGCTCGGCCGAGGGCAACCGCTATGTGGGCGAGGACGGCGATGCCCAGGACCACCGCCAGCCGCAAGGCGGCGCAGGCAAGAACAACAAGGAAGGCAACTGAGTCATGGCACGCATTACCGCATCCGTCTACACCTCCCACGTGCCCGCCATCGGCGCGGCCATGGACCTGGGCAAGACCCAGGAGGATTACTGGAAGCCGCTGTTCGCGGGCTATGACTTCTCCAAGCAGTGGATGAAGGACAACAAGCCCGATGTGGTCTTTCTCGTCTATAACGACCACGCCACGGCCTTCAGCCTGGACTGCATTCCCACCTTTGCGATCGGCACGGGTGCGCAATACCAGCCGGCCGACGAAGGCTGGGGCCCGCGTCCCGTGCCCGTGGTCCAGGGCCATCCCGCACTGGCCAGCCATATCGCGCAAAGCGTGATCCAGCAGGACTTCGACCTCACCATCGTCAACAAGATGGATGTGGACCACGGCCTGACCGTGCCCCTGTCCCTGATGTGCGGCGAGCAGGACCCTCAAAGCGGTGCCTGGCCTTGCCCCGTGATTCCGTTCGCGGTCAACGTGGTGCAATATCCCGTGCCTTCGGGCCAGCGCTGCTTCAACCTGGGCCGCGCGATCCGCCGCGCCATCGAGAGCTACGACGAGGACATCAATGTCCACATCTGGGGCACGGGCGGCATGAGCCACCAGCTCCAGGGCGCGCGTGCCGGCCTGATCAACAAGGACTGGGACAACCGCTTTCTGGACTTGCTCATCGAAAACCCCTCGGGCCTGGCGCAGATGCCGCATATCGACTATGTGCGCGAAGCCGGCTCCGAAGGCATCGAGCTCGTGATGTGGCTGATCGCGCGCGGCGCCATGTCCGATGTGGACGGCCCCGCGCCCCTGCCCAAGGTTGCCCACCGCTTCTACCATGTGCCCGCATCGAACACGGCCGTGGGACATCTGATTTTGGAGAACCAGTAAATGAGCAAGACCATCAAAGTCGCCCTCGCGGGCGCAGGTGCCTTTGGCATCAAGCACCTGGACGGCATCAAGAACATTGACGGCGTGGAAGTCGTCTCCCTGATCAGCCGCGACCTGGCCAAGACCCAGGAAGTCGCCGACAAATACGGCATCCAGCATGTGACCACGGACCTGGCCGACAGCCTGGCCCTGCCCGAAGTCGATGCCGTGATCCTGTGCACGCCCACGCAAATGCATGCGGCTCAGGCCATTCAGTGCATGCAGGCCGGCAAGCATGTGCAGGTCGAGATTCCACTGGCCGACAGCCTGGAGCAGGCCCAGGCCGTGGTGGCGTTGCAAAAGAAGACCGGTCTGGTCGCCATGTGCGGCCATACGCGCCGCTTCAATCCCAGCCACCAGTGGATGCACAAAAAGATCCAGGCCGGCGAGTTCAACATCCAGCAAATGGATGTGCAGACCTATTTCTTTCGCCGCACGAACATGAACGCCCTGGGCCAGGCGCGCAGCTGGACCGATCACCTGCTGTGGCACCACGCGGCCCACACCGTGGACCTGTTTGCCTACCAGGCCGGCAGCCCCATCGTGAAGGCAAACGCCGTGCAAGGGCCCATCCACCCCGAACTGGGCATTGCCATGGACATGAGCATTCAGTTGAAGGCCGCCAACGGCGCGATCTGCACGCTGAGCCTGTCGTTCAACAACGATGGCCCCCTGGGCACGTTCTTTCGCTATATCGGCGACACGGGCACCTATATCGCGCGCTATGACGACCTGGTCAACGGCAAGGAGGAGAAGATCGATGTCTCCCAGGTCGATGTGTCCATGAACGGCATCGAGCTGCAGGACCGTGAATTCTTCGCAGCCATACGTGAAGGCCGCGAGCCCAACTCCAGCGTGGCCCAGGTGCTGGCCTGCTACGAGGTGCTGCACGACCTCGAGCAGCAACTGAACTCTTAACAACACCCCCTGAGTCGCTGACGCGCCTTCCCCCTCTTTCTGCGGGAGGGGGACGACAGCTTCGCGGCGGGGCGGCCCTTGCTCGCTGTCTCTGGCTTGGGCCACGGCCAGTTTGATGCAGTGCGAGCAGTGCCCAGCCTGAGGGGCTGTCTTGCCGTTGTGGGGTAGAGGTTGCGCTGTGCCTGCTTCATGGGCCTGTTCCAGCTCAAGTTTCAAATTCCCCATAGACTTGCCAGCATCGCGACCAGCAGCCCGCGCCCCGAAAAATCAGGGGGCGCGGGCTTTTTCGCCAGACAAAGGATGAACACAATGGACAGTCGCCCCATCGGCTCCTTCTCGGTCCGCTCCATCGGCCTGGGCTGCATGAATTTCTGCCATGCCTACGGCAACTCGCCCAGCGAGGAGCAATCCAAGGCCGTGCTGCACGCGGCCCTGGATGCAGGCGTGACCCTGTTCGACACGGCTGCGCTCTATGGCTTTGGTGCCAGCGAGGCCTTGATCGGCCCGGTGCTCAAGCCCCACAGGGATCGCATCACCCTGGCCAGCAAATGCGGCATGGCGGGCGTGCGCGGCGAAGACGGCGTCATGCGCCGCGTGATCGACGGCCATCCCAAGACTCTGCGCAAGAACTGTGAGGACAGCCTGCAGCGCCTGGGCACGGACGTCATCGATCTCTACTACCTGCACCGCTGGGATCCGCGTGTGCCCATAGAGGAATCCGTGGGCGAGATGTCGCGCCTTGTGGAAGAGGGCAAGGTCCGGGCTCTGGGCCTGTCCGAAGTCGGCGTGGACACGCTGCGCCGCGGCCATGCAACCCATCCCATCGTTGCGCTGCAAAGCGAATATTCGCTGTGGTCGCGCAACGCCGAGCTGGGCACGCTGGCCGCCTGCAAGGAGCTGGGCATTGCCTACGTGGCCTTCAGCCCGCTGGGCCGCGCCTTTCTCACAGGCAAGCTGCAGGACACCGGCAACTTCGTCAAAGGCGATATACGCGCGGCCATGCCGCGTTTTGCGCCTGCGGTCTATGCACAAAACCTCAAGCTGCTGGCTCCCATGCAGTCGATTGCCGAGCGTGCGGACTGCACGCTGGCCGAGCTGGCCATAGCCTGGGTGCTGCACCAGGGCCAGCATGTGATCGCCTTGCCCGGAACCACCAGCGTGGAGCACCTGCATGAGGATTTGCGTGGTGGCTCGGTCAGGCTAGATGCCGGCCTGCTGGCCGAGCTCGACGAGCTGTTCAAGCCCGAGCGCATTGCGGGGGACCGCTATGCGCTGGGATCGCAGCGCGAGGTGGATACCGAGAAGTTTGCGTTCGAGGCCCGTTGATCGCGTCAGCGCTCTTCAAAGCAGCACCGGGTAAAGCGACAGCAGCAGCAGTCCGGCCATGAGGCCGTTGAAGCAGCGCAAGGCCTGGGGCGAGCGCAAGGCCTTGCCCACCGCGCTGCCGAACAAGGTCCAGACGCTGATGCTCGGGTAATTGACCAGCCCCAGGACCAGGGCCGAGAGCAGCAGATTGAGCAGGAAATTCTCGCGCGGCGTATAGGTGGCAATGACGCCGATGGTCATGATCCAGGCCTTGGGATTGACCCACTGAAACGCCGCTGCCTGCCAAAAGCCGAAGGGCTTGGCGGCGGCGGCCTGCTCACTCCCGGCTGCGCTGATGGCGATCTTCCAGGCCAGCCAGACCAGATAGATCGCGCCAATGTATTTGAGGGCGGTATAGATCCAGGGCTCGCGCTCGAAGAGCTGGCCCAGGCCTGCCCCTATCAGCAAGACCATGAATACCGCACCCAGCGTGATGCCCAGCATATGCGGCAGGCTGCGGCGGTAGCCAAAGCTGGCACCCGATGCCGTGAGCATGACGTTGTTGGGGCCGGGGGTGATGGAGCTGACCAGGCTGAACATGGCCAGGGGAAGCAGGAAAGAGGTCTGGGATGGCTCGTAACTCATGATGGGTGTGGCACAGGTTGGTCATGCACGCCGGAATGCGGCAAGGAGTTGATGCTAGATCCTTAATTCAGTACAGTACCGGTACACTTTTGCTCTGCAGATATAAAACTGGCCTGCTTGCACAACCATGACACTCAATCCACACGCCATGCCGGATCCTGTAAACCAGATCCAGACTTTGGGCTGGCGCCCGCTGCGTTCTTCCCCGCTTTCTCTGGTGGAGCAGTTGGTCGGCCACTACGCGAGTCTGATACGCCAGCATGGCCTGCGCGCAGGTATGCGGCTGCCTTCGGTGCGCAGCCTGGCCGAGCAGGCCGGGGTCAGCCGCGACACCGTGGTCCAGGCCTATGACAGGCTTGCGGCCCAGGGACTGGTGCACTCGCGGCGCGGCGCCGGATTCTTTGTGAATGCCTTGCGCCAGGTTCAGGCCGAGGCCCCCATGCCGGAAGCGTCGGGCCCTTCGACCCTGGCCCACAGCGCGGCCTTCGATACGGCCTATCTGCTGCGCAACATGTTCCGCGAAGGCCAGGGCCAGGCGGGCGGGGCAGGGCTTTTGCCTCCGAGCTGGATGGACATGGACATGCTGAGCTCGGCACTGCGCGCCATGGGCCGCAGTGCCGGGCCCAGCCTGCTCAGTTACGGGCTGCCTCAGGGATTTGCGCCGCTGCGCCAGCAACTGGCCTCCCAGCTCCAGGCGCAGGACGTGCCGGCCCACCCCGAGCGCAATCTGATGACCGTGGCCGGCGTGACCCAGGGGCTGGATCTGATTGCGCGCAGCCTGGTGCGCGCAGGCGATACCGTGCTGGTCGAAGACCCGGGCTGGTTCCTGGTCTTCGGGCGGCTCATGGCCCAGGGCGTGAATGTGGTCGGCGTGCCAAGGCTGCCCGGTGGCCCCGATGTCGAGGCGCTGGAGCGGCTGGCACGCCAGCATGCACCCAAGCTGTTCATTCTCAACACCGCCGTGCACAACCCAACCGGCCACAGTCTCTCGGCGGGCGTGGCCCATCAGGTGCTGCGCATCGCGGAGCAGCATGATTTTTACCTGGCAGAGGACGACACCTATGCCGACTTTCTGCCCGGCACGCCCGTGCGGCTCGCAGCCATGGACAGGTTGCAGCGCGTGCTGCTGATCGGGGGTTACTCCAAGACCCTGGCCGGCAGCCTGCGCGTAGGCTATGTTGCGGCCCATGAGCAGTTGATCCACAAGCTGGTGGACTACAAGCTTCTGGGCGGGCTGACCTCGGCCTTGCCCGGAGAGCAACTGGTGCACCGCGTGCTCGCCGACGGCCAATACCGCAAACATGTGGAGCGCTTGCGCGAGCGCGTGGACCGGGCGCGCAGCCGCTGCCTGCGCCAGCTCGAAGCCCTGGGCTGCCGTCCCTTGCAGGAGCCCCAGGCCGGCATGTTCGCCTGGGTGGACTGCGGCATGGACTCCGAAGTGCTGGCCCGTCACGCGGCAGCCCAGGGCCTGTTGCTGGCGCCGGGCCTGCTGTTCTCGCCGGCCCAGCAAAGTTCGAGCATGCTGCGCATTTCCGTGCCCATGGTGGAGCAGCCCAAGGCCTTCTCCAAACTCGGGCAACTGCTTGCGCACTACCGGGATGGCCGACACTCTTAGAACGTGTTTACGATCTCTACGCTGCCGCGTTGGAGCGCAATCGGGATGAGTTCGAGTCGATGGGCCGCAGCTTGCACCGGGGTGCAAGCA
>NZ_AUCQ01000027.1 GCF_000429845.1 Comamonas composti DSM 21721 | reverse complement strand
AGATCCACCGTTGGGGCAGCAGGCCCAGGTGCTGGGCCAAACACGTCAGCCGCCCGCTCCAGCAGCAGCCGCTTCCAGTCTGCAATCTGGCTGGGGTGTACTTCGTACTGCTGAGCCAGTTCAGCGACGGTGCGCTCGCCGCGCACCGCCTCCAGCGCGACTTTGGCTTTGAAGGTAGCACTGTGCTTGCGTCTTGATTTGATGGTCATAGATTTCTCCAGATTCGGCCTGCTGTCAGGCCATTTTTACGGGAAGAAATCTCGCTTAGCCAACTGTTCAAAAAACCGGGGCCACTTCTCTGGCGCGGCACCGAGGAGATCGTAAACACGTTCTTAGCTGCGGCAAGGCCTACAATTTTTCACGGCCATGTGGGCTTAGCCCTTTTCTACAGCTGTTATCGTGCTCTCATGTTTGATAGTCGGCCGTCTTTTGCTGTGATCCTGAGACCTTTGCTGCCTCTGGGTCTGAGCATGCTGCTGCTCATGGGCTGCGCCCAGACACCGGCTCCCAGGGGAGAGGTCAAGGGCGAGGATTTCGGCTCAGGCGAATTGCTTCAGTCCGACAGCAACCGCATGGCCACGCTGGCCATGAAGGCCAACCTGCAAAGCCTGATGCGCCTCATGGACAAGCTCTACCAGCGCAACCCTGCCGAGTGGAAGAAAACCGCCGACAGCCGCGAGGCCGCTGCGGCCTATGTACGCATTGCCATCATGGAGCGCCAGCCCTGGGCCGAGCTGCAGGGGCGCCGCGACGTTGCGGCTCTGTCCTTGGCACTGGAGCCGGGTTTTGCCGGCGACCGTGTTGCGGCCTTCATCCATGCGCTGGCCGACACTCTGATCACGGCCCATGGCGGACGCACCAGCTTCACGCTGATCAATGGGCTGGATCCGCAACTCATCTACAACGCAGCGCGCAATGTGGAAATTGCCAACTGGATTCTGAACACGCGCAGGACAGCCACAGGTGCGCCCTTGCTGCTGTCCAACCACTTGAACGAGGGCGAGCGCAACCTGAGCTTCGAGCGGGAGATGGGCATGGTCATAGGCCGTCTGGATTTGATCGCCAGCTATACCACCGAGCGCTACAGGCGCTCTGTCATAGGCTATGCGCAAGGCCTGGTGGCCGGACCGTTCTTCCAGTTCCTGCCGGTGCAGTCACTTCCGGCCGTTCAGTAAGCACGCTTCTTGCCTGAGCACAGGAGATCTCAGCGCAAAGGCCCCATGCTGACTTTGGTCTTCACTGCGCTAAAAACAATGGTTTTTGGAGCTTCCCACTACTCGTAATCGAAATCCGTCTTGTAGTCGTCGGGGTTGATGCCTTCGGCGCGTAGTGGCTCCGCTAGCCTGTAGCGCGTAATTTTGGCCGAAGAGGTAATGTAGCCTTTGATGACCAATTCCCGTGTGACCGGGCTACCCGCCTCGGTGGCGAGTTCCTCGATGACACGTGTGGTCTTGCGCCGGGCCAGCATACGAAAAAGAGCAGGCACGTGGGCAAGCAGGCGTTTGAGAAGGTCTTCGGCATCGGGCATCCATTCTCCGCGCTTTGGCAACTCAGGAACGATGTCCCACTCGTCCTCGGTGAGTGCCCGCCACATTGCAATAGCATGGCCATCGGCATCACTCACACACGCCATTTCCTCAAGCTCGGGAGTCTTCATGGGCGCATAGAGGGAGGTAGCTCCCGCTGCCAGCAATGTCTGGTAGGCCTGGCCCACATCGTTGACCTGTAATCGCAGAGAGACCCTGGCCTCTACGCTCTGTACCTGTATCAACCTCAAAACGGCGCTGCCGGTATCTATATCCACATAGCCTTCGCCGCGGCGGGCTTCAGAAAAACCGATCACATCCTGCCAGAAAAAAATGGAGCGATCCAGATCGGAAACGGAGATGACGAGATGACTGATTCCAAAAAACATGAGGGAAAAGATAATTGGTTGTAACAAACACGTATCTTAACAAGACTGGGGCCGTGAGCGCAAAGATATGAAAAATTCTGTATGAATAAGAAATTATGGATAAAAGTCAGTGATTGATGCCTAAATTATTATTGCGATGACGAAAAAAATGAAAATCATCCCACTCATGGTTTGAATGATATTGGGGTGATTTTCAAAGGGTATGAAGTGAATTAATAGCGGTAGCTTATGCCCAATCGAATGACTGGATACCAGTTTAATTTTTCGGCTTTTTCTTGAAAAGCCTCGCGTTCGGCTTGAAGTCGCTGGCCGCCTTGAGCCAGCAGTTTGGGAGAGGCGCTGTAACTGCTCCGGAACTGGCTGTAACTGGCACCGATGTCGGCAATAAAGGACCAGCCTTTTGACTGCTTTCCAAATCCCCATCCCATACCGAGATAAGGACGAATTGACTTGGATTCAAGTTTCCCAAGGACCCAGTCGCCTTCGGAAATGGGCCGATGCTTGTAACTTATAGCTTGGGCAGTAGCTTCATCCTTCCCTAAAAAAAATCCGCCACTCAGACGAAATTTGTCCAAGGACTTAAAAGGGTGGTAATCGGCAAAAAAACCAAGATTCCTGAACTTCAGCTTGGCATCGTATTGCATGTTGCCCGCATTGAAATTACTATCATAATTGAGTAAATTGATATCGCTGCGTAAATTAAAATTTTCAAAATTATGGGCGTAGCCTAGTGAAAATCCTGTGCTACCTATCTGACTATATATGGTTTGGGCCTGAGATGGAAATAACGTTGTAAGTGAAATAATACAGATGGAGCCGGAGATGCAGAGTTTTTTCATATTAATCCTGCTGGCTTGAGGTTGTGCGATTCTTTAACATTAATTTTGAATTAGTTTTAAATATAATTAATATGTGATTTTTATGCCTCGTTGAAATAAAGTAATTTAATTTGCGAGCGAAATACGCCTTCTGCTTAGCATTAAAGCAAAGCACTTTATTTATACATGTATGTGCGAGAGATATGTCATTCCCAATGAGGGGAAAAGCAGGACTGAATATCCCTGTTTTCGGGGGATTTGAGGCGCTGATCTTGTCCCTGAAAAACGTATCCCTTGCTGAGAGGTCCAATCCAAGCAAGAGGAAACGAAATGAATAAGACAAAGACGGCGATGAGCAGGGCGAGTTACACGCTGGAATTCAAGCAGGAGGCTGTGCGGCTGGTTGAAGGCGGGCAGAGCATTGCGGGAGCTGTACGTACGCTGGGCGTGGTGGATCAGACCTTGTTCAATTGGGTCAAGGCCAGTCGTGCCGGCAAGCTCTGCGGCGCTGACAGCAAGCCTGTGAGCGCCGAGCAGATGGAGATTGCGCGACTGCGAGCCGAGTTGGCGCGGGTAAAGATGGAGCGTGACATTTTGGGAAAAGCGACGGCGTACTTCGCAAAGGCATCGAGCTGAAGTACGCCCTCATCCAAAAGCATCGCAAGGAGTGGCCGATCTCGGTGCAGTGCCGGGTGCTGAAGGTGAGCGTGGCGGGATATCACGAGCACTTCGCGCGCCGCGCCAGCGCGGCTCAGAGGCGCCATCTAAGCGGTAGCCGGACAAGCAAGGAGGAGTGATCTTCCACAGCGATAGAGGCAGCCAATACGCCAGCCATGATTTCAGGGATGAGCTGACGGCATACGGCATCAAGAGTTCGATGAGCCGCAAGGGGACTGCTGGGACAATGCCTGTCGGGCTGGCTCTGAGCGTTTCGGAGTTTTTAGAGGTTCCCTACAGCACGGTATGCCGTAGGCAAAAAAGACTGGATGAATCGTCCCGTGATTCACGCAAGGCTTCAAGCCGTGACAAGGAACAAAGATCAGCAGAGGATTCTTGGCATCAAGTTTTATGTAACTTACATGATTTTAAAAAAACTCTATAAATAAAGAACTTCAAGAATCAAGGCAGTTACGTAATGCCCCAGGCAGGTTGCCATGAGGCATCACTTCGCTCTGCCTACTGAGCCTGTATTTGCGCTGCCTTGGTCAACTCGCGCCACATGGGCAACTCTTTTTGCACGATCTGCCCGAGTTCCCTAGCTGTACTGCCCGTGGCCAGAGCGCCTTGCTCCAGCAGCGCTTTTTGCACAGCCGGCTGTTTGGTCACGGCCATGACTGCCTGCTCTATCTTCTGGATGATGTGAGGCGGCGTACGTGCAGGTACGAACATCGCATTCCACGAGTCGACATTGAAGCCGGGAATGGTTTCGGCTACTGCAGGCACATCTGGAAATTCGGGAAATCTGCGCGCTGTGGACATGGCAAGCGCCTTGAGTCGGCCCGATTTGATGTGCTGGGCAATCGCTGGCAGAGAGACCCAGAGCAGGGGAATTTGCCCGCTGAGAACATCAAGGGTTGCAGGCCCGCCGCCACGATAGGCCACATGGTTCAGCGGCAGGCCGGTTTTCATGCGGAACAGTTCGCCTGCCATGTGGCTGGGCGAGCCTATGCCCGCAGAGCCGTAAGGTATGACCTCGGGATTCTTGCGCGCATAGGCTTCCAGCTCACTCAGACTCGATGGCGCAAAAGATGGGTGGGCGACCAGTACCTGGGGTGAGGAAGCCACGAGAGAAACCGGCGCCAGATCCTTTTCCGTATCAAAAGCCATCTTCACCTGTATGGCCGGATTGATGGTGTGAGAGGACAGCGTGAACAAAACCGTATAGCCGTCAGGCTGGGCCTTGGCAACAAGAGCCGTGCCTATGCTGCCTCCGGCACCTCCACGGTTGTCGACGATCACGGTCTGGCCTAGGGCCTTGGCCAGGGGCTCTTGCAGTATGCGGGCGGTGACGTCCACGCTGCCACCTGCAGGATAGGAGACCAGTACGGTCAGCGGTTTGTTGGGAAATTCGCCAGGTGCGGCCATGGCCTGGCTGCTTATGTTCAAGGCAGCCAAAGCTACAAGAATCCATTGCCTCATTGTGTGTCTCCGTTGTTTTTGAAATCCTAAATATCAGGAATTAAAACCTGATAAATAGGATTTTGTGATCCGCAATAACACACGTCAACAGGGATGCCCCGGGGTTGCGAGGCTGTCCGAAAAATCCGGGAAATAAGCTCGCTGGCGATGCGTGGGGCGGGGTCAATGACGGGCTTTATTCCAGGCGAATGTTTGCGAGGCTCAGCCAGCCCGGCCCAAAAAATCGTTGAAACGGCTTGGGTGAGCATGTTTCGAGAGGAGAGCTGTCGTGGGCAGTCTCAAGGCTTGCGCGGTGTGCTGTGCTCTGGGCTTGTTCGAGCAGGGCCTGGGTGCGACGGCTATGCTGTCGGCACCTTGAGTGAATCTCGGCTAAAGCTCATGCCGCTGTGAGCTTTGGCCAAGTACTGCTGCGCTGACAGGCGGGTGAAAAAGACGCGCTTCGGCATGGGCCGCGCATGCCGTATCGGGCGCGGATTGGCTGCGGCAAAAAGCTTCAGCCGAGCTTGAGATAACCCATGGCCTTGGATAGCCCTGCTGCGGCCTGAAGCACATGGGGGGCCAGTTGCTTGAGCCTGGCTGCCGTCAATCTCTCGGTAGGGCCGGAGATGCCCAAAGCGGCAATGGGCCTCTCGAAGCCGTTGAAGATGGGAGAGGCAACACCGCCTACACCCTCGCGCCATTCGCCACGATTGACGGCATAGCCGATGCGTGCGGCCTGCGTCAGTTCGGCCTTGAGGGCTTGCTTGTCCGTAATGGTGTTCTTGGTGAAGCTCTCCAGCTTGGGGGGCAGGGTATTGAGACTGTTCTCCAGTTGCGCTGCCAGCAAGGCCTTGCCCGTGGCCACGGCATGCGCGGGAGCACGGCCGCCAATCATCGAATAGGCGCGTATGGGCTGGCTGCTGTCTATTTTGTCGATGTAGATCACATCGCTGCCATCGAGTATGGACAGGTGTATGGTCTCGCCGGTTTCACCTGCGAGCTCGGCCATGAAGGGCGGGGCGGTCTTGCGCAAGTCAAGCTGGCCTTGCTGCCTCACACCCAGGGCAAACATCTTCATCGTGCCGCGGTAGCCGCCGTTGATGCTGTCGCGCTCCACATAGCCTGCGTGGATCAGGGTTTGCAAGGTGCGATGGGCATTGCTGCGTGTCAGCCCGGTACGGGCCGCCACATCTTCGATGATTCGGGCCTCTCCTTGCATCTCGGCCAGAGTCTCCAGAACCGCCAGTCCCTTGAGCAGAGTTTTGTCCATAAATCTTGCAGCTGATTTCTTACATGATGGGAAATCAGCTTAGCACATGGATTTGCGGCTGGCTTGCGGCTCAGCCGAGCAGGCGCTCTTCCCACTGGCTCAGCGTTGTATCCAGCCTTTGCAGCAAATCATCGATTTGTGCGGGCTGTATGCAAAGCGGGGGGGAGATCATGATAGGCAGGCCGCGGCGCACAGCAGGGCTGCGCCTGGGGCCGTACAAGGTCCCGTAGAGCGCCAGCCCGTTTTCGAACGCCAGGGCCTGGAACAGGTATTCGGCCTGCTTTTCCATGCCGAAATACTCGCGCCTGTCCTTGGATTCAACGAGCTCCAGCGCCATGAACAGCCCCCAGCCGCGTACGTCGGCAACCGTGGGGTGGGCCATGAGTTTGTCGCGGGCGGCGAACAGGCGCGGGCTCATGGCGGCGGCATGCTCGACCAGGCCGTCTTCGCGCAGAATGTTCAGGGTTGCAAGGCCGGCAGCACAGGCCATGGGGTGACCCTGATGGGTGTAGCCATGCAGAAAATAGCCGCGATCTTCGAGGAATGGCTGATTGACCTTGTCGCTGACCAGCATCGCGGCCAACGGCAGGTTGGCGCTGGAAATGCCCTTGGCCAGCAGCAGCAGGTCGGGCTCGACCTGGAAATGCTCCATGGCAAACCATTTGCCCGTGCGTCCAAAGCCGGTGACCACCTCGTCGGCGATCAACAGAACGTTGTGCTGCTCGCAGATACGGCGGATTTCACGCCAGTAGCTTCCAGGAGGAACCAGGCCGTAGTCTGCACCCGAGCCATGGGGTGTGGCGATGAAGGCGGCCACCGTGGCCGGGTTGCAGAAATACAGCACACGCTCCAGTTCCTGCGCACATTGCAGGCCCCAGGCCTCGCGGTCCATGCCTTCCGGCATATGGATCTCGCTGTACTGGGCCATGTGGGGCCAGTTGGACATCACAGGCTCGAAGGTCTTTCTGTACGCGGGGTTGCCGGCCAGCGACATGGTTGCGAGCGTCATGCCATGGTAGGACTCGTAGCAGCTCACGACCTTGAATTTGCCGGGTGAGCCTGTGAGCGCATGGTATTGACGAGCCAGCTTGATCGCCGATTCCACGACTTCACTGCCGCCGCTGCACAGATAGACGGAGTTGAGCGAAGCGGGCGCAAGGCTGACCAGCGCCTCACTGAGCTCGGCGCGTGCGCGGTTGGCAAGGGAAGGGTGGGCATAGGCGTAGCGATCGAACTGGGCATTCAGCGCCGCCTTCATGCGTGCATCGCCGTGGCCGATGTTGATGGCCATGGGGCCGCCCGAAGCATCGATGTAGCGCCGGCCCTGGGTGTCATGCAGATAAATGCCTTCGGCCTTGGCCAGCTCTATGTCAAAAGGGTGATAGGAAAAGCAGGAGCGCCAGCTGCCTTCGGGAGGCAGAAGTCCGGCAAGCTTGATGGCGGGGGGCGATGACAGTGTGGACATGCAGTCTCCTCAGACCTGGTTTTCTTGGCTTGGCTGGCTTTTTGCACTGGCGCTGCGGTCCTGTGGTTGAGCCGAGGTTACGGAACAAAGTCTTTTATATTGATGTTTGGTGTATGTTATAACGCATTGAAGAAACAGCGGGCAGGGAATACTCGTATGGATGACATCTCAGCAGTAGAGCGGGGCGACAGCCTGTCCCAGCAGGTCTACGACCAATTGCGTCTGGCCCTGATCAGGGGGGCTTATCGTCCGGGCGAGCAGCTCACGATTCGCATGTTGGCCAAGCAGATGAATGTCAGCCCCACGCCGGCGCGCGAGGCCTTGAATCGGCTGGCCGCCGAAGGGGCGCTGGAATTTGGCGCCAACCGCAGTCTTTGGGTTCCGGTGCTGGAAGAAAAGCGCATACGTGAGCTGTATGCGATTCGCGCGGCCCTGGAAGAGCAGCTGGTGCGCGCTGCATTTGCTCGCCTCGGAGATGCACAGCTCCAGGCACTTGAAGACTGTCTTGCGGCAAGGGAAGCGGCGCTGGACGAACAAAGATTTCGCCAGGCGCTGGAACTCAACATGGAGTTCTCCTTCATCATTTTCCGCGCGGCCGATTTGCCCATCACCTTGCGGATCATCGAGGGCATATGGCTGCTTGCGGGGCCGACGATGAACCTGTTTTATCCCGAGCTGGCCGTGGACCGCCTGGGCATAGAGCTGCACAAGCAGCAGCTCGAGGCAATCCGTGCAGGCGAGCTGGAGCGCTGCCTGCATTACATGCGCAAGGAGGATGCGGGCGTCGAGGTCATCGTGCAAAAGCTTGCTGCTTTGGCACTTGATGGAAAAACCGCCTGAGGAAAAGGTGTTGCCGCTGTATGCGGCATGGAAAACAAAAATGCCCGCTTGAATTGCGGGCACTTTGTGCAAGCTCTGGTCTTGCTTGCGGTGTTTGGTAGGCGCGATTGGACTCGAACCAACGACCCCCACCATGTCAAGGTGGTGCTCTAACCAGCTGAGCTACGCGCCTGTCGTTGAAGACCGAGATTGTAGCAGTATTTTTCAGATGCCTGGAGAAAGCAGCAGATTTTTGGCTTATTTGCCGAGATAGGCCCGCAAGCGGTTCTTCAGGCCGGGCCGTGCAGCCGAGCGCGTGAGCGTTGCCAGATCCTCATCGCCGCTGTGGCTGCCCAGCACGCGGTAAAGCTCGGCGCGCGGCAGGTCTTCAAGCTGCAAGCTTGTGGCATGGATTTGCCTCATCAGATCCGGCCAGTGCTCAGGCTCGGCCAGCCGGGTCGCAAAGCCCATGCTCTGGGCCTGTTCGGCTGAAAAACTGCTCAGGTCTTCGAGCAGTTCGCGTGCCTTGGCCGGACCCACGATGTCCCCGAACCGTCTTGTGCCGAGGACCAGGCCGAACTTCAGGCCAGGCATCTTGAACTGTGCATCGGCTGAAGCCGCGCGATGGCGGCAGACCGCAAACAGGTCTACACCGGCACCAAACACCTTGCCATGAGCCAGGGCCAGGGTCTGGGCCGGGGAATTGGCCACGGCCTGGAGCAGCATTTCTATGCGCACAAAACGCAGCACCAGATCGCCTTCGCTCTGCTCTTCGAGACGCGAGAGGTCAAAGCCCGCACTAAAGCTTTTGCCCGCACCGCGAAACACCAGCAGCCTGGCCTGTCTTGCATGGGCCTGCTCCACTGCTGCGAGCAAGGCATCGACGAGCTCGGCGTTCAGGGCATTGAGCTTGTCGGGGCGGTTGAGCGTGAAGCTCCATATGTCTTGTTCCTGGTGGACTTCCAGCAGGGGGCTTTGCACGATGCCTGTAGTCATGCGCTCTCCTGGCTGCTCAGCGTGTTGCGCAAGGGGTCGAGGATTTCCGTGTTGTGCTCGCCCAGTGCGGGCGGGCGCGTGCGTATCGGCTGGGTCTGGTTGTCGATGCGTACGGGGGCGCCAAAAGTCCTGGTCTGCATGCCATTGGGAAGCTCCACCGCCTGCACCCAGCCCATGAAGTCGACCTGGGGATCGGCCAGTACCTGGGAATAGTTGTTGATGGGGGCGCAGGGCACGCCGGCTGCGCGAAAGCGATCAAGCCACTGCTCGGTGTCGGCCTGGGCGAATTTCTGCTCCAGAATCTGCAGCAGCTCATCCTGATGGGCCGCACGTGTCGTGGGGGTGGCAAAGCGCTCGTCGGCCAGCAGCTCGGGCATGGCCACGACTTCGCAGACCGAGCGCCACAAGGCATTGTTGCCGGCAGCCATGCCAAAGTAGCCGTCCTGGCTGCGGAACACCCGGTAGGGCGCATTGCGCGGATGAGCCGAACCCAGGGCCTGGGGATTGCGCCCGCTGCCAAAGTACTCCGAAGTCTGCAAGGCCGCGATACCCAGGGTTGCTCCCAGCATGGGCACATCCAGGTGCATGCCGCGTCCGGTTTTTCTGGTTTCGTGCAGGGCCGAGACGATGGAAAAACCGGCATACAGCCCGGCTGCGAAATCGGCCAGGGGCACGCCGCATTTGACGGGGGCACCACCAGGCTCCCCCGTTACGCTCATGATGCCGCTCATGGCCTGCATGGTCAGATCGAACCCGCCTTCCTTGGCGCGCGGGCCGGTCTGGCCATAGGCCGAGATGGAGCAGTAGACCAGGCGCGGATTGATGCTGGACAGGGCCTCGAAGCCCAGGCCCAGCCGGTCCATGACGCCGGGGCGGTTGTTCTCTATCAGGGCATCTGCATCGCTGACAAGGGCGCGCAGCAATTGCGCATCCTCGGGATTCTTGAGGTTCAGCGTGACCGAGCGCTTGTTGCGGTTGAGCGAGGCAAAGTTCTCGCTATAGCCGTTGTTGATGGGCGGCCAGCTGCGCAGCGTATCGCCGCCTTCGGGATTCTCGACCTTGATGAGGTCGGCACCCATGTCGGCAAGCAGCATGCCGCAAAAAGGGCCTGCGGCCACGTTGCAGATTTCTATGACCTTGAAGCCCGCAAGCGGTGAGTGCGTCGGCATGGATGTCCCCTTTCAATAGGCTGGTGTTGTTCTGGCTGGTACATGGCCTTTTGGCGAGAGGCCGTCTATGCCGCATCATATCAATATTATTTGGGATAATATTCCCAAATATTGGGATATTTATTGTTGTTTGGAGATGAAAACAAAAAAGCGCAAGCCTTTTGGGCTTGCGCTCGGGTTGCCGCGAATCGAATATCGCCAGGCGCCGTAGCGCCCGGACGTTCTTACTCGCTGATGCTACGGATGGTGTAGCCAGGGCTGGCCGCGATGGCGCTGTCGGTGAACGGCAGCTTCACCCACTTTTGCTCGCCATAGGCCTTGGTGTAGTCCACATAGTGCTTGGAGGCGGGGTCATCGGAGACCGAGAAGGTCAGGAAGGTGTGGGCCTCGACGCCATTCGCGGGGAAGCTCACGACCTGCATGTAGCTGTTGCCATGGGGCTGGCCGTCCATGTCATAGCCACCGTTCTCGATCTTCTTTTCCGAGCAAGTGATGGTGAAGTAGCCGACCTCTCCGCAACCGCCGTACAGCGGTATCTTGTCTCCGCCCCGGGCCGAGAAGAGCACCGAGCCGCGCTCCGCATCCAGAGCAATACCGCCGGCATTGATGGCCTTGACGGCCTGGCCAAGAGCTGTCTTGAGCGCGCTGACGGTTGCCGTATCGGACTTGATGCCGGAGGGCGTGTTCAGCGGATCGGCGGCGTTGAACGGAGTCGCATAAATGCCGGGGTTGACCGCACGTTTCCAGAGCTCGTCCCAGACATGGGAGCCCTTGGACTTGACCGTGCCACGGCCATCCCAGGCATTCAGGGCTGCGCAGGCAGCGCCAACCTGTACGACTTCCCCGCCGAGCGACACCGAGGGCTGGTCGCAGGCCAGAGCCAGCACATCGTTCTTGAAGCGTGCGCTGTAGACGCGGCTGTCGAGCACCATTTGGCGCACGATTTCGCTGGTTGCAAGCTTGCCCGAATAGCCGTCCGAGCCATCAAGCCGCATCAAGGCCATTTCGTGGCCCATGCGCGTGCGCAGGCTCTGGGTGGCGTTGGTGGAGCCGAAGATGCTGGGAAAGCCCGTGAGCGGTGCCTTGGCGTTGGCCAGCCAGTAGCTGTCGTTCATGTTGGCCACGTAGTCCTGGCGCTTGAGGCTGGGCATGCGGCTGGGGCCAATCGCACCTTCCTGCTTGGAGTCCGGATCGCTGACCCAGTCGCATGCTTTGCTGCTGCCGAGCAGCACCGGCACATCGGGCAGGACCTGGGGACTATTCAGCGCTGCCGAATACGGGGTTTCGCACTGCTTCAACTGCTGGGATGAGACATTCGGCACGGCGCCTATGTCGGCATACCAGACATCGGCGCTGTCCCGGGCTGCCGCCACGGTATTGACCCAGGGTATGGCGGATTCATTCTTTTGAATCGCGATGAACTCATCCAGCGACTTGGCCTGGTTCCAGCCCAGCCAGTTCTTGAAGGTGCGGTAGTTGAAGGCGTTGATGTCGCGGATTGAAAAGGCCTGCTTCGAGTTCCAGGACAAGGCGGGGCTGATGGGGCCGAGATTGAGCACAGGACCATGCACGGTCTTGTACAGGGTGCGCTTGACCGGGGCCGCGTTGAGCACGTTGACCGTGATCTCCTGGGCCTGCATGGGCTCGTACTTGCCGTCGCGCAGATATTTCGTGGGGTTGCTCGGGTCCAGCTGGTACATGAACACCCCGAAGCGCTTGGCCGTGGACACGGTATGGCTCCAGGCCACATCGTTGTTGAAGCCGATCAGCACCAGGGGAATGCCCAGGAAGCTCGCACCGCTGACGTCGATCTGCCCAGGAATGGTGAGCTGGGACTGGTAGAACCGGTCCGGGCCTTTCCAGTACCAGTGGGGGTTGCCGAAGAGAACGCTGGAGCCGCCCGTGGCCTGCTGGCCGAAGCCATACATATTGCTGCCGATGCCACGCGTGCCGCCGACTTCGAGTTCATGTGCGGCAAACGGCTGGGACGGGAGCGCGGCCAACTGGGTCTGCGTGGCGGAGGCCGCCCTGGCGCCGTTCTTGCCTGCAGTTGTGGCGGCCGAGGCGACAACGGCCGCAGGCGGCTGGGCCGTGGCGATCTGGGCCACGAAATTGCTGTAACCGCCTGCCAGGTTGGCCGCATACATGCGGCGCCAGAGGTCGTCGGTGCTGATGGGCTTGACCCAGTCCTGCGTGGCGCAGGCTGCATGCTCCTTGCCGCCGCCCTTGACTTCACGCACCACGCGGTTGTAGCCGGCCACAAAGCCTTCCACCAGTTGCTTGATTTCCGTTGTCTGTGCTTCGCGCATCTCCTTGACCACGTCGTCGGAGATCACATGGCGGAAGAAAAAGTCCGAATCCAGGTTGACGGGCTGCTTGATGGTGCTGCTGTTGACGGCCTTGGCGCTTGCGCCGAAGTAACTTGAGCGCTCGCCACGGTAGGTTGTGAAGGAGTCAGCCATGGTGCACAGGTTGTCCTGGGCCTGTGCGTAGCCGGAGCCATAGCCCAGGCCGAGCCAGTCCTTGGCCTTGATGTGGGGGATACCCATGGCCGTGCGGCGAATCTCGGCGTTGTATTTGGCGCTGGGGCCTGTTTCCGGGCCGGAGCCACCGCCATCGCCGCCGCAGGCGGCCAGGGCCGCGAGGGCAATCAGTGACAGGGGCTTCCAACCATTGCGGGCTTGCAAATGCATGCAATGTTCTCCTAGTGCGTGTTGTTGTCTGCGTTCCACGTGCGCGAAACCATCACAGCATAAGGAGAGTAGATATCTTTGTTACTTAGCAGTAACGCTATACAAGAATTTTTTCATTTATCCAGAGGGACTTGCCGCCCCTGCGATGTGTTGGTGGGGTGGGAAAGCCCTGTGGAGCCCAGGGTGATGGGCTTTTCAGAACATGTTGGCGATCTCAAGGCATGAGCTTTTTGATGACACTGGAGAAATCCAGACCGCCGTTTCCATCCAGGGAGTGCATGGCATAGAGGGCGCGCGCCATACCGCCCAGCGGGGTGCTGGCCTTCACGGCCATGGCGTTCTCCTGGGCCAGACCCAGGTCCTTGAGCATCAGATCGGTGCCAAAGCCGCCCGCATAGTCCTTGCTGGCGGGGGCATTCTCATGCACGCCGGGGAAAGGGTTGTACTTTTCCAGCGCCCAGTTGCCGCCGGAGCTGCGGCGCATGATCTCGCTCAGCACCTTGGGGTCCAGGCCATTGGCCACGCCCAGGGCAATGGCCTCGCTGGTGCCCACCATCAGAATGCCCAGCAGCATGTTGTTGCAGATCTTGGCGGTCTGGCCTGCGCCCACATCGCCAGCGTGGAAGATGTTGGCGCCCATTTTCTCCAGCACCGGACGTGCGCGCTCCAGGTCGGTGCTGCTGCCCCCCACCATGAAGGTCAGCGTGCCCGCAATCGCACCGCCCGTGCCGCCGGATACCGGGGCATCGATGAAGCCCATGCCCGAGGCCGCAGCGGCCTTGGCCACCTTCTGGCTGGAGACGGCAGCAATCGTGGAGCTGTCGATGATCAGCGCTCCCTTGGCAATGTGGGCCAGCAGGCCGTCCTGGCCGTCACGGCCCAGATAGAGCGCCTCGACATGCTGGCTGGCGGGCAACATGGAGACCACGACTTCGGCCTCTTGCACTGCTTGCTGGGCACTGGCGGCAATCGAAAGCCCTTGCTCGCCATACTGGGCGCAGGCCTGGCTGGAAAGATCGAAAGCCTGAACTTCGTGGCCGGCCTTGTGCAGGTTGAGGGCCATGGGGCCGCCCATATGACCCAGGCCTATGAATGCGATGCGCATGCTGCTGTCTCCTTGGTGGTGAATTGTTGTTGCTGCAAAAAATATAGCTGTTAGCGCTTGTCAGATAAGCGCTTGAGGCCTAAAAGGCTTGAAAAATCAAGCCATGCTCGCACCCTTGTCGGCAAGCAGGGCGCGCAGGATGCTGCGGTGGCAGCGGGTCTCATCCTGGCAGTAGCAGCCCACGGAAAAATGGGTCTGGTGTGAGAGGGCGGCCAGCAGGTCCAGGCTGCGGCTGGCAGCTGGCTCGGCCAGTTGCTTGCGAAATTGCTTGTCGAATTGCTGCCACAAGGCCCTGGCCTCAGCGGTTTGCCCCTGGTCCTGAAGCTTGTGGGCCTGCTGGGCCAGAGCCATGGTTTCGGCCAGCGGCGAGAGCTCGGGATACCAGCAGTCGTAGTAGTCGCGGCTGGCAAACTCCGCCTTGGGCACGCCGCGTGGTGGGCGGCGCACCGTGCCTATGCGCAGGCCTTCGTCTTTGTGCCTGGGGCTGCCCAGCTGGACGATGCGAACACTCATGGCTTATTCCTCGTCGAAAACCGAATGTCTGCGCGGGCCGGATGCGCCCTGTGGGCGATCGGCGCTTGCTGCCGGGACATTGTGTCCGGCAGATGTCGGGCGCTTGCCTTTACGGGCTCGCGTGGCCTTGGCCAGCGGGTTGAAAGCCAGCGCTGCGTCCACCCAGTGCTGCCACTGGGCCTGGGTGGCATAGGCCGAGGGGCCGATGTAGAAGTAGCCATCCATCAAGCCCTTGCTGGACAGGGTCCGTACGCCCGGCGTCTCCGCCACGGCGGCATGTGTGTCTGGCGGCAGGCGCACCAGCAGCTCATCGTCCTCCACCCCCAGGCACAGCTTGCCGTTCACCATGAATACATGGCAGCCAAACATGCGCTTTTCCTCGACCGCGCTGCCATGCTCGGCCAGCGCTTCACGCACGGCGTCGATCAGGCGCAGGGCTTCATTGGAGAGGGGTTTGGCGGGCATGGGATATCAGCGTATGGACTCGCAGGCATCGCCATCCAGCATGCGCCGGGCAATGATGACGCGCATGATTTCGTTGGTGCCTTCCAGAATCTGGTGCACGCGGGCATCGCGCATCAAACGTTCCAGCGGGTACTCGCGGATATAGCCGTAGCCGCCGTGCAACTGCAGGGCCTCGTTGCAGACCATGAAACCGGCGTCGGTGGCAAAGCGCTTGGCCATGGCGCAGTAGGTGGAGGCGTCACGTGCACCGGCGTCCAGCTTGCTGGCGGCCAGGCGCACCATCTGGCGTGCGGCCACCAGTTCGGTGGCCATATCGGCCAGCTTGAATTGCAGCGCCTGAAAGCTGGCAATGGGCTTGCCAAACTGCTTGCGCTCCTGCATGTACTGCTGGGCCTGGGTGAGGGCGCCCTGGGCCGCGCCCACCGAGCAGGTGGCGATGTTGATGCGCCCGCCGTCCAGGCCCTTCATGGCGATCTTGAAACCCTCGCCCTCGCGGCCCAGCAGGTGGTCGGCAGGAATGCGCACATTGTCAAAGCTGATGACGCGGGTGGGCTGGCTGTTCCAGCCCATTTTTTCTTCTTTTTTGCCGTAGCTGATGCCGGGGGTATCGGCGGGCACGGCAAAGGCCGATATGCCCGATGCGCCAGAGTTGGCATCCCCAGTTCTGGCCATCAGCACCAGCATATCGGTGGCGCCGGCGCCGCTGATGAATGCCTTGGCGCCGTTGATGCGGTATTCGCTACCCACCAGCTCGGCCCGGGTCTTGAGCGAGGCTGCGTCCGAGCCGGCGCCGGGCTCGGTCAGGCAGTAGCTGGCTAATTTTTGCCCGCTGGTGAGTGCCTCGCCCCATTGCTTGTGCACGCCATCCTGGGCCCAGGTACCCAGCATCCAGGTGGCCATGTTGTGGATGGTGATGAAGGCCGTGGTGCTGGGGTCGACGGCTGCCAGTTCTTCAAACACCAGGGTGGCATCCAGGCGCGGCAGGGCCAGGCCGCCGGCGCTTTCGGGGGCGTACAGGCCGCAAAAACCCAGCTCGCCGGCCTTGGCGATGGCTTCGCGGGGGAAGATGGATTCGCGATCCCATTCGGCGGCATGGGGCGCCAGTTCCGCCTGGGCAAAGGCGCGAGCGGTATCGGCAAAGGCGCGCTGATCTTCGCTGAGGTCAAAGTCCATGGATAGTCTCCTTTATAGTTTTTTAGGCTCCAGGGCTTATGGATAAAGCGCTGTCAGCTATTGAATTCATAGTCATTGCAGCGGCGGTCCCAGATGCAGCCAGCGCCTGAGCTCCTGGTCGCGAGCCTTGATCTGCCGGGTCAGGCAGTCGTGGTAACGGGCTGACCAGTCACTGCGATCTTCCAAAGCCGCTTCGGCTCTTTTGCAGTGCTGGGCACGCTGACGTGTCCACTCGTTCTGGTTCCTGCGCAGCGCAGGGCGCTCATCGGCCGAGAGGGCTCGCATCACATCGCCATAAAGAATCTGATTGCCGGTATCGGCCTCCTGAAAAGCCTTGACTGCACAGGCATTGGTCTGGGCCACGGTTCCGTTTTCCACGCAGGCCGTACCTGCTTGGGCCATAGCCCAAGCCGGCAAAAAACACAGCATGAGCCGCATTACTGTCCATAGGTATCGCATGCCCTGACTATGGCATAGGCAAAAGCCTGAAAAACTGGCGTGGCCCAACTCAGGGACAGCGAGCCAGGGCCGCCCCGCAGCGAGGCTGTCCTCCCCCTGCCAGGGGGAGGCGGCGCAGCCGCTCAGGGGGTTACTTCAAACTAATCGTGGTGTTCACGCCGTGGCTGGTGGTGCTGTCATCAAACCAGCGTGCCGTCACGGTCTTGGTCTGGGTGTAGAACATCACCACCTGCTTGCCGTAGGGGCCCAGGTCGCCCAGCTTGGAGGCGCGGCTGCCGGTGAAGGAGAACAGGGGCACGGGCACAGGGATGGGCACGTTGATGCCGACCTGGCCTACATCGATGTCTTCCTGGAACTTGCGGGCTGCGGCACCGCTTTGCGTGAAGATGGCCGTGCCGTTGCCATTGGGATTGGCGTTAATGAATTCAATGGCCTGGTCGATATCGTCGGCCGCCACGATGCACAGCACGGGGCCAAAGATTTCCTGGTCGTACACGCTCATGCCGGGCTTGACGCCGCTGAAGATGGTGGGGCCGACAAAGTTGCCCTTTTCATAGCCCTTCACATCGGGCTTGCGGCCGTCCAGCTCCAGCTTGGCGCCGTCGGCAATGCCGCGTGCTATCAGACTTTCCACGCGGGTCAGGGCGGAGCAGCTCACCACAGGGCCCACATCGGTGCCGGCTTCGGTGCCACCGCTGACCTTCAGCGTCTTGGCTTTGGCCACCAGCTCGGGAATCCATTTCTGGGATTCGCCCACCAGCACCACCACCGACAGCGCCATGCAGCGCTGGCCCGCTGCGCCAAAGGCGGCACCGGCCAGGGCGTTGAGCGACTGCTCCTTGTTGGCGTCGGGCATGACGATGGCGTGGTTCTTGGCGCCCATCATGCACTGCACGCGCTTGCCGTTGAGGCTGGCGCGGTTGTAGACATGGGTGCCCACCTTGGTGGAGCCCACAAAGCTGATGGCCTTGATATCGGGGTGGTCGCAGATGGCGTTCACCGCGTCTTCACCGCCGTGGATCACGTTCAGCACGCCAGGGGGCACGCCGGCTTCCAGGGCCAGCTCGCACAGGCGCATGGTGACCATGGGGTCTTGCTCGGAAGGCTTCAAGACAAAGGTGTTGCCGGTGGCAATGGCCATGGGGAACATCCACAGCGGAATCATGGCCGGGAAGTTGAAGGGGGTGATGCCGGCGCACACGCCCAGAGGCTGGTTCAGCGTATAGGTGTCCACGCCATTGGCCACGTTGTTGGCCAGCTCGCCCAGCTGCAGCGTGCCGATGTTGGCAGCGTGCTCCACCACTTCCAGGCCGCGGAAGACGTCGCCCTCGGCGTCGGGCAGGGTCTTGCCTTGCTCGGCCGTCAGCAGGGCGGCCAGCTCCTTCATGTTTTCGCGGATCAGCTGCTGCAGCTTCAAGAAGATGCGGGCGCGGGTGCCGATGGGGGTCTTCTTCCAGGTCTTGAAGGCCTCTTTGGCATTGGCCACGGCGGCATTGATTTCCTCGGGCGTGGCAAAGGGCACGCGGGCCAGCACTTCCTGGGTGGCGGGGTTGACCACGTCGCGCCATTGCGTGCTCTTGGATTCGATCATCTGGCCGTTGATCAGCAGCTTGACGGTGGGGGCCAGAACCTTGGCGGGCGTGGATGCGTTCATGAATGTCTCCTGTTGCGTTGAGGTCCGTCCGAGAGAGGGACGGCCGCCAGAGCTTGCTGTATCTGGCGCTGGCAACATGGTATCTGTGCGATTTTTCGCAATCAACAACCATTCCTGCAGATTCGATGTGCAAATTCGCACATGCCTGGGAGCGCTATGAAGCGCTCAGTAAGCCTGTGTACTGCCGGCTTTGAGCAAGGTGTTCAAGGGGGTGAAACGCACACGGGCTCCTGGGCCCAGATCGGCTTCCAGTTTGGTGAGCAAGGCCAGAAGTTGGGAGAGCTCCTCCTGGCTCAAGGGATGGATGAGCTTTTGGTAGGCCGCATCCACAAAGGGAGCGGCCAGAACCAGAAGCTCCTGCCCAGCTTCGGTCAGGGTCAGCTGATGCTGGCGCTTGTCGTGCAGATTCAGGGAGCGCTGCACCAATTGGCGCTGCTCCAGTCCACGAACCAGGCGCAAGGTGGTGACCTTGTCAAAGCCCATGCTGCGAGCCAGAGAGCTTTGATCCATGCCAGGGGAGGCTGCCAAAACGCTCAGAGCCGTGTATTGCGACGGAGTCAGGCCCAGGCTGCGGCATTGCTCTTCAAAAAGGCCGACCGAGAGCTGGTGTGCTCTGCGCAGCATGAAGCCTGCGCGCTGGTAGAGCGGTGAAAGTGTGACAGTCATCTCTGAAAACCGCTTTACGTCCTGTCTGGCACAGGCACTGGCTCTGGGGACGCAAGGGGCTCACATGCATGAAGCAGGTTGATCCGGGGGCCAAAGATCTCAGCTGACCGTGCGTCTTGGGTGCAATTGATTGTTAATTTTTTAAAAGAGACTCTAACTCATGGCCTTTGATGTTTCCAGATTTCAGGGACTGCCCAAGGGCCAAAGGCGGCGCCTGTCGGATATCCCGGAGGCGCAAAAAAACCGCCTCGAAGGCGGCAAGGTCAGCCTGGGACAGGCATGGGGCCGGTGTGCAGCTGGTTCGGGTCTCGTGCGCAAGACCCGGGGCGGGCTTGCGAGAGCTGAAAACGGGATGCTACTTGGTGCCGAAAATGCGATCACCTGCGTCGCCAAGGCCCGGCAAGATGTAGCCTTGGCTGTCGAGCTGGCGATCCACGGCGGCCGTGTAGATGTCCACATCAGGGTGTGCATTCTGAAAGGTTTCCACGCCTTCGGGTGCAGCCAGCAGACACATGAACTTGATGGACTTGGGCCGGCACTTGGTCTTGAGCTGCTGCACGGCGGCGACGGCCGAATTGCCTGTGGCCAGCATGGGATCGACCACGATGACATCGCGCTCATGCATTTCCGACGGCATCTTGAAGTAGTACTCCACGGGCTGCAGCGTCTCGGGGTCGCGGTACAGGCCTATATGGCCTATGCGGGCGCCGGGCACGACGTTGAGCATGCCGTCCAGAAAGCCGTTGCCTGCACGCAGTATGGAAACCAGGACCAGCTTCTTGCCGTCAATGACCTTGGCGGTCATGGTCTCCAGCGGGGTCTCTATTTCTATGTCCTGCAGTGGCATGTCGCGCGTGATTTCGTAGGCGATCAAGGTGGACAGCTCGCCCAGCATGCGTCTGAAGCTGTTGGTGCTGGCTTCCTTGCGGCGCATCAGCGTGAGCTTGTGTTGGACCAGCGGGTGGTCTATGAGGTGCAAAGTGCTCATGATTTCTAGTGAGAGAACATTCGGGTGACCCGGGTGGGCTATCGAGACAGGCCTCACTCGCCCAGCAGACGCGCATAACGCGCCATATCGATGTTTCCACCCGTGATCAGGATTCCCACGCGCGAGCCTGACAGATCGAGGCCCCCATGCATGGCGACCGCAAGAGAGAGGGCGCCTGTAGGCTCGACCACGATCTTCATGCGTTCGGCATAAAAGCGCATGGCTTCGACCAGTTGCTCGTCCGTGGCAGTCAGAATGCCTTGAACATGCTCACGGATGAGCGCAAAAGGCAATTCGCCCAGGGCTTGAGTCTGGGCTCCGTCCGCAAGCGTGCGAGGCGCGGGAATCGTGATTATGCGGCCCGCACGCAGCGATTGCTGAGCATCGTTGCCGGCTTCGGGCTCGGCCCCGTAGACCTTGCAGTCTGGAGTCTGCTGTTTGGCAACCAGAAGACTGCCTGCCAGCAGGCCGCCGCCACCGAGACAGACAAACAGATAGTCAAGGTTGGGCACTTGCTCCAGCAACTCCATGGCGGCCGTACCCTGGCCTGCAATTACATCGCGGTGATTGAACGGCGGAATGACTGTCATGCCGCGCTCCTGGGCCAGGCGATGGCTGATGGCCTCGCGGTCCTCGGTGAAGCGGTTGTAGGTCAGCACCTGGGCGCCATAGGCGCGTGTGGCGGCAAGCTTGGCAGCCTGAGCATCCTCGGGCATGAGGATCAGGGCGGGCATGTCGAGTATCTGCGCGGCCAGGGCCACGGCCTGCGAGTGGTTGCCAGTGGAGTAGGCCAGAACGCCATGGCGCTTTTGCTCGGGCGTGAACAGGCTCAATGCGTTGTAGGCGCCTCGCAGCTTGAAGGCGCCAGTGCGCTGCAGGTTTTCGCATTTGAAGAAAACCTCGGCCCCGAGCCTGTCGTTGAGCGTGCGGCTGCGCAGAATGGGGGTGTGGTGGATGACCCTCTCAAGCCGCTTGGATGCGGCGACCACATCATCATAGGTAGGCAGCAGGCGGTTGTTCATGGTCATGGCTTTTCAGTGTGAGTGGGGGACGGGGTGATCTGCCCTTGCAAGCACGCAAACCATGGCTCATGAAGGGCTGAATGCTACGGTATTTGATGTTTTTGGGTCGGCATGCTCAGCGCTTCTTGTTACCCATGATGCCGCCCAGCACACCGCGCAGGATCTCGCGGCCTAAAGAGTTGCCAACGGTGCGCATGGTGGATTTGGCCATGGTCTGCACCAGTCCGTCATGCTTGCCACCGCGTGGGCCTGTGGTGCCGAACAGCAAGTCCTTGAAGCTGTCCACCATGCTCGATCCCGGGGCTTCCGTTACCCCTGCGGGGGGCACAGCCGAGCCTGCAGGGACTTTTTCTGCGGCACGGTCACGCAAAACCTCGTAGGCGGACTCCCTGTCCACGGCCTGCTCATAGACGCCTGCCACCAGGGACTGGGCCTGCAAGGTCTTGCGTTGAGCCTCGCTGATCGGGCCTATCTGGCTGCCGGGCGGAATCACATAGACGCGCTCGGTCATGCCGGGCCGGCCCTTTTCATCCAGAAAGCTCACCAGGGCCTCGCCCACGGCCAGCTCGGTGATGGCCGCTTCTATGTTGAGGCCTGGCTTGGGCCGCATGGTCGTCGCCGTGGCCTTGACCGCTTTTTGATCTCGCGGTGTGAAGGCACGCAAGGCATGCTGGACGCGATTGCCGAGCTGGGCCAGTATGGTATCTGGCACGTCCATAGGGTTTTGCGTCACAAAAAACACCCCCACACCCTTGGAGCGCACCAGACGCACCACGAGTTCAATGCGCTCCAGCAACACCTTGGGTGCATCGTTGAACAGCAAATGCGCCTCGTCGAAAAAGAACACCAGCTTGGGCTTTTCGGGATCACCGATTTCAGGCAGGCGCTCGAACAGCTCGGACAGCAGCCACAACAGGAAGGTGGAGTACAGGCGTGGTGAGTGCATGAGTTTCTCGGCGGCCAGGATATTGACCACGCCATGGCCGCTGCCATCGGTTTGCATCAGGTCATTGATATCCAGCATGGGCTCGCCAAAGAATTTGTCCCCGCCCTGGGCCTCGATTTGCAACAGCCCGCGTTGTATGGCACCGACGCTGGCGGCACTGATATTGCCGTATTCCGTGGTGAACTGCCTGGCGTTGTCGCCTACGTACTGCAGCATGGCGCGCAAGTCCTTGAGGTCCAGCAGCAAAAGGCCATTGTCATCTGCAATCTTGAACACCAGGTTGAGCACGCCCATCTGCGTGTCGTTGAGGTTGAGCATGCGTCCTATGAGCAAGGGGCCCATGTCCGAGATCGTGGCGCGCACCGGATGGCCTAGCTCTCCGAAAACGTCCCATAGCGTGCTCGGACAGGCCAGGGGCTCGGGAATGGTGATGCCTCGCTCCTGCAACGTGGCAGCCATCTTGGCGCCTGTGCTGCCTGTCTGGCTGATGCCCGAGAGGTCGCCCTTGATATCGGCCATGAACACGGGCACGCCAATCAAGGACAGGCTTTCTGCCATTTTTTGCAATGTCACGGTCTTGCCCGTGCCAGTTGCGCCTGTGATCAAACCATGGCGATTGGCCAGGCCAGGCAGTAGCAGACACTCGGTTTCTGAGTGGCTTGCGATCAGAAGTGGTGATGGCATTTCGGGGTTCCTCGCAGGAAGCTGGTGCGCAAAAGTAGAATCTCGGCTTAAGGTTAAATCAATCTCAAAGGATTCTCTGTGGCAGGACACAGTAAATGGGCCAATATTCAGCACCGCAAAGGTCGTCAGGACGAAAAGCGCGGCAAGGTCTGGACCCGCATCATCCGCGAAATCATGGTCGCCGCGCGAGCCGGTGGCAGTGATCTCAGTGCCAACCCGCGTTTGCGCCTGGCCGTGGACAAGGCCAAGGCCGCCAATATGCCGGCGGACAACATCAAGCGCAACATCGACAAGGCCACGGGCAATCTTGAGGGCGTGACTTACGAGGAAATACGCTACGAGGGCTATGGGATTGGCGGCGCGGCCATCATCGTGGACACCATGACCGACAATCGCGTGCGCACGGTTGCCGAAGTACGTCATGCGTTCAGCAAGTACGGCGGCAACATGGGTACCGAAGGCTCGGTGGCCTTCCAGTTCAAGCACGTGGGCCAGATGGTCTTTGCACCGGGCACCAACGAGGACCAGGTCATGGAAGTGGCCTTGGAAGCCGGTGCCGAGGATGTGATTGCCGACGAGGAGGGTGCGATCGAAGTATTGACGGCCCCAGGTGATTTCGAGGCTGTGCGCGATGCGCTGCAGGCCGCAGGCTTCACGCCCGAGGTGGCCGAGGTCACAATGCGCCCTGAAAATACCATTGCCCTGGAGGGCGATGACGCTGCCCGCATGCAAAAGCTGCTGGACATGATTGAGGATCTGGACGACGTGCAAGACGTCTACCACAACGCTGAACTATGAAAATTCTTGTGATTGGTGGCGGAGGCCGCGAGCACGCCCTGGCTTGGAAACTGGCTGAATCGCCCAAGGCTACCAAGGTGTATGTGGCTCCCGGCAATGGCGGGACGGGCCTGGCCGGCGGGAAACTGGAGAACCTGGACATCACCGAGCCCCGGGCTCTGCGTGAATGGGCCCAGGCCGAGAAAATCGCTGTGACCGTGGTCGGCCCTGAAGCCCCCCTGGCAGCCGGCGTGGTCGATGAGTTTCGCGCCCATGGCCTGCGCATCTTCGGCCCCAGCAAGGCTGCTGCCCAGCTGGAAAGCTCCAAGGCTTTTTCCAAGGACTTCATGGCGCGTCATGGCATTCCTACGGCGCGCTATGCCACGTTCAGCGACCCTGTACAGGCCCATGCCTGCGTGGAGCAGTTCGGCGCGCCCGTGGTCATCAAGGCCGACGGCCTGGCCGCAGGCAAAGGCGTGGTTGTCGCCACCAGTCTGCAGGAGGCCCACGACGCTGTGGATTTCATGCTCGTGGACAACAAATACGGCGTGACCCACAACGAAGGTGGTGCCAGAGTCGTGATCGAGGAATTCCTCGAAGGCGAGGAGGCCAGCTTCATCGTTCTGTGCGATGGCAAGAACGTGCTGGCCCTGGCCACAAGTCAGGACCACAAGCGCTTAAAGGATGGCGACCAGGGGCCGAACACCGGCGGCATGGGTGCTTATTCGCCGGCGCCCGTGGTCACGGCCGACGTGCATGCCCGAGCCATGCGTGAAATCATCCTGCCCACGATTCGCGGCATGGAAAAGGACGGCATCCCCTACACAGGCTTTTTGTATGCGGGCCTGATGATCGATGCCGCAGGCCATCTCAAGACACTGGAATTCAACTGTCGCATGGGTGATCCCGAGACCCAGCCGATTCTGATGCGCTTGAAGAGCGACCTTGTGGATGTAATGCTGGCGGCCACCGACAGCAAGCTCGATCAGGTCGAGCTGCAATGGGACAGGCGCACGGCTTTGGGCGTGGTCATGGCTGCAGCTGGCTACCCCGAGGCTCCGCGCAAGGGGGATGCCATCACAGGCCTTCCTCAGCAACTGGATGACGCCATGGTGTTCCATGCTGGCACCCAATTGCAGGACAGCGTGCCCGTGACCAGCGGCGGACGCGTGCTTTGCGTGACCGTATTGGCCGAGAGCGTGAGGCAGGCTCAGCAAAAGGTCTATGACGTGGCGCGCGGCATCCATTTCGATGGTGCCCAGTACCGCCGCGACATAGGCTACCGCGCCGTCAAGAGCTGACCCCATGAGCGAGCAAATCAAGGGCCTGGCCGTGGCTCAGGTGCGCGACTATCTCATGGGCTTGCAGACGCGCATCACCGATGCGCTGGAGCAGGTCGAAGGCTTGCATGGGGCGCGCTTTCTGAGCGACTCCTGGAGCAAGGGCCCAGAGGAAAAGCTGCAGGGCCAGGGAATCACCAGGATTCTCGAAGGAGGGGCCGTGTTCGAGCGTGCAGGCTGCGGCTTTTCCCATGTGCGCGGGCCTCAGTTGCCACCGTCGGCAACCCAGCACCGGCCCGAACTTGCAGGTGCGCCCTTTGAAGCCATGGGCGTATCTCTGGTCTTTCATCCGCGCAACCCCTATGTGCCCACGGTGCACATGAATGTGCGCATGATCGCTGCCGGTCATGCAGGTCAGGAGCCGACCTGCTGGTTTGGTGGAGGCATGGATCTGACGCCTGTCTATGGCTTTGAGGAAGATGCCCGGCATTTTCACCACGCCTGCCGGGATGCGCTCACGCCTTTTGGCGAGCAGCTCTATCCGCGTTTCAAGACTTGGTGCGACGAGTATTTCTGCCTCAAGCACCGGGGAGAGCAGCGCGGCATTGGGGGCATCTTCTTCGACGACTTCTCTGAACTTGGCCAGGACGGCAGCTTTGCCATGCTGCGCTCGGTGGGAGATGCCTTTCTGGGCGCTTACCTGCCCATCGTCGAAAAGCGCAAAGACCTCGCCTATGGCGAGCAGCAGGTGAATTTCCAGCGCTACCGACGCGGTCGCTATGTGGAGTTCAACCTGGTCTGGGACCGAGGCACGCACTTCGGTCTGCAATCGGGGGGGCGCACTGAGTCCATCTTGCTGTCCATGCCTGCCCATGCAAGCTGGAGCTATCAGCGCGAGGATGCGCCCGGTACACCGGAGCGTGAACTGGTCGAGCAGTTTCTGCGTCCGCGCGACTGGCTTGCAGGGCTCTGACGCACATGCCAAAGCTGTGGCCGGGTCTTGCAAACCGGGCCTTCAAGCGCTAAAGCTATAATTTGCGTAGCTTCATGCACAGACCTGCTCTGTGCATTCCTTCTTCTGCGCAGCATCAAACAGCATGGACTGCAGCCTGGCCTTTAGGCCGAGTCCATGGCGCTGTTATGACAGCCCTCTACGAACCTTGAGGCGCTCGCGCTATATTGACCTCTTTCTTTTTCACATTCGCCTGATGAGCACTTCCATCAAATCAGACTCCGCAGCCAAGCGCGATGTCACCAAGCTGCAGCGCGCCATTGTTGATGGACTCGAGGATGTCAAGGCCCACGACATCCAGGTCTTCAACACTGAAGCGCTGTCGCCCTTGTTCGAGCGTGTGATCATTGCTTCGGGCACCTCCAACCGCCAGACCAAGGCTTTGGCCTCCAGTGTGCGTGAGGCCGTGAAGAAAGCCGGCTTTCCCGTACCCCGCCAGGAGGGCGAAGAAAACGGCGAATGGATCATCGTGGACTGCGGCCAAGCCGTGGCCCACATCATGCAGCCTGCGATACGCCAGTACTACCGACTCGAGGAAATCTGGGGCGAGACGCCCGTGCGCCTCAAGCTCGGAGCAGCCAAGCCTGTAAAGCCCGTCAAGGCAGATGTTGCAGGCGACAAGCCGGCGAAGGCGAAGAGCGCCGCCAGAAAAAGGCCAACGGCAGGCGCCGAGGCGGCAAAGCCCGTCAGGGCAGCGAAGCCTGTCGCCAAGACGGTGAAAGCACCTGCGAAAAAGGCGGCTGCAGGCACGGCAGCCAAGCCCGCCGCCAAGAAAAGCGCCACGGCCAAGCCTGTGAAGACCGTGGTCGTCAACGGCCCGGCAAAGACCAAGAACGCGGCGACAAAGACTGCCGGCAAGACCGCAGCCAAACCTGCAGCCAAGCGCAAGGCCTGATGTGGTGCTGAGGCTCGCATGAAGCTTCTCATCGTGGCCGTGGGTCTGCATGTACCCGATTGGGCGCAGACGGCTTATGACGACTACGGCAAGCGCTTTCCGCCCGAGCTCAAGGTCGAGCTCAAGCCCGTGAAGACCGAGCCGCGCGGCTCCAAGACCGTGGAGACCTTGTATGCAGCCGAGCGCAAACGCATTGAAGCGGCCATTCCGCGTGGTTACCGCATCGTGGTGCTTGATGAGCGTGGCACCAACCTGACGACCAAGGCCCTGGCCCAGAGGCTCAAGGGCTGGCAGCTCGAAGGTGATGACGTAGCTCTGGTCATAGGCGGGCCCGATGGGCTGGATCCGGAATTCAAGGCTTCGGCCCATGAGCGCATTCGCTTGTCGGATCTGACCTTGCCCCACGCCATGGTGCGCGTGTTGCTCATAGAGCAGCTGTACCGCGCCTGGTCCGTCAATGCCGGCCACCCCTATCATCGCGAGTAGCTCTGCGCTACTGTTTTCATAGCTGCTAGCGCTTTCTGGTAAAGGGCTGGAGGCATATTTTCATTGAATCATCATGGCGGCCTTTATCTATCTTGCCTCGCAAAGTCCGCGCCGGCGCCAACTGCTGGAGCAACTGGGCGTGCGCCATGAGTTGCTGCTGCCCAATGCCCCGGGAGATCAGGCCGAGGACGCAGAAGCCCTGGAGGCCGTGCTGCCCGGCGAGGCGCCCGAGGCCTATGTGCAGCGCGTCACAGGCCTGAAGCTGGATGCCGCCGTGGCCCGCCATGGGCGCCGCAGCCTGGAGGCCGCTCCCATTCTCTGCTCGGATACCACGGTGGCCTTGGGCTCCAGAATCTATGGCAAGCCCGATGATGCCGAGCATGCGAAGTGCATGCTGGCCGAGCTCAGCGGGCAAGAGCACCAGGTGCTTACGGCGGTGGCCTTGCAGGACGGAGGCCAGCGCTGGACAGCGCTCTCGGTATCGTGTGTGCGCTTTGCGCCCATGAGTGAGGCGCAGATAGCCTCCTATGTGTCCAGCGGCGAGCCCATGGGCAAGGCAGGAGCCTATGGCATACAGGGGCCGGCAGCTCAGTATGTATCCCATTTGAGCGGCAGTTATACGGGCATCATGGGGTTGCCACTGTTCGAGACGGCCCAGTTGTTGCGTGTGGCCGGCATGCTGCCCGATTGACGGGCTGTGCGAGTCTGACCAGACGCCTCCCGATCCCACACAGATCGGCCTCTGACTCTTGCCCTGTTCCGCCTGCTGGGCCCCTGGGTTTCAGGCATGATGGTCCTCTCATTTCTCAAAGCCCCATGCAACAAGACATTCTCATCAACTGGTCGCCCCAGGAAACGCGCGTCGCCATCATCGAAGGCGGGTCTGTGCAGGAGCTGCATATGGAGCGCCCCCTGGAGCGCGGCCTGGTCGGCAACATCTATCTGGGCAAGGTTTCGCGTGTGCTGCCCGGAATGCAGTCGGCCTTCATCGACATAGGTCTTGAGCGTGCCGCCTTTTTGCACGTGGCTGATGTCTGGCAGCGTCAGGAGGGTGGAGAAGCCCCCATGTTTGCGCGCAAGGACACGCCGCCCGTACCCATAGAAAAACAGGTGTTCGAAGGCCAGACCATCATGGTCCAGGTGATCAAGGATCCCATAGGCACCAAGGGGGCACGCCTGTCCACGCAAATCTCCATTGCAGGGCGGCTGCTGGTGTTCTTGCCTCAGGACGACCACATCGGCATCTCCCAGAAGATTCCGCAGGGCGAGCGCGATGCGCTACGCGAGCGCCTGCAAGCCCTGGTCGGCACCAAAGAGGCGGGCGGCGGCGGTGGCTTCATCTTGCGCACCAACGGCGAGGACTCCAGCGATGCCGAACTCGCCGACGATATCGCCTACCTGCGCAAGACCTGGGGCCGCATTCGTGAATCCTCTCTGCGTCTGCCTCCCATGTCTTTGCTGCACCAGGACCTGAATCTGCTGCAGCGTGTGCTGCGCGATCTCGTGGGAGAGCACACGCAAAGCATCCGCATCGACTCCCAGGAGCAATTTGCACTGCTAAAGACCTTTGGTCAGGAATACATGCCTGCAGCCGTGCCCAAGTTGCAGTTGTACAAGGGGGAGCGTCCGATCTTCGACTTGTATGCCGTGGACGAGGAAATCGTGCGCGCCCTGGGACGGCGCGTGGACCTCAAGTCCGGTGGCTACCTGATCGTGGACCAGACTGAGGCCTTGACCACCATTGATGTCAATACCGGCGGCTACGTGGGGGCGCGCAACTTCGACGACACCATCTTCAAGACCAACCTGGAAGCTGCGCAGCAGATCGCGCGCCAGCTGCGTCTGCGCAATCTCGGCGGCATCATCATCGTGGACTTCATCGATATGGTCCGCGACGATCACCAAGGCGAAGTTCTGTCCGAGTTCAAGCGCCAGTTGTCACGTGATCGTGTCAAGACCATGGCAGGAGGCTTTTCCCAGCTGGGCCTGGTGGAGATGACGCGCAAGCGCACGCGCGAGTCTCTGGCCCATATGCTGTGCGAGCCATGCCCCGCCTGCGAAGGCAAGGGGCATGTCAAGACTGTGCGCAGCATCTGCTATGAGGTATTGCGCGAAATACTGCGGGAAGCCCGCCAGTTCAACCCCCGCGAATTCCGCGTCGTGGCCTCGACCATGGTGATCGAGATGTTTCTGGACGAAGAAAGCCAGCATCTGGCCGGCTTGTCCGACTTCATCGGCAAGCCCATTTCCTTGCAGACAGAAGCTACCATGGGGCAGGAGCAATACGACATCGTGCTGCTCTAAATCATGTACGCCTTGGCTTTGCAAGCGCACATCTGAAACTCTTCTTGGCACCAAGTCCCAACTGCTGTACGGGGTTCGGCTGCACGAGCTACTTCTCTTGAGCAAATCACGGACTTGCCGAATGCACTCACTCAGGGCAGTTCATACGGCTGCTGCACCAAAGAGAGCGTTTTTACGACCTCCCTGATGCCTTGGCTGAATCGCATATAAACAATCTATCTTCTAAATAATTTTCATTAAACAATGAAAGTTAACTGGCAAATATTTTAAAAATCAACAATATTGATTCGAGTTAATCATATTTCTTGTTGTTTTTAACAAATAAAATCGCTTGGTTTTTTTACGTTATATTGATTTGGCGTTAGCATCCTGTTGCTGTAAAGAAGCTCTCTCCATGCAAAGATCTTCATGTGATAGCGCATTTTCAGGCAAATTCTTCTATCGAAAAGTCAGGCGAGGCCTATGAACCGCTGCTTGGCAATGACGGAACTATTCCCGGCTGAAAGGGATTGGACAGCCCAAGTTGGTAGATTTTTGCTGTTATGAGTTTTTCATTGTGGCGGCACAGATACTTTCTGCAATCATGGACTTGGCACATTTTCCCGAAATGGCTCGAGATAATTTATGAGAAAAAAGGACTATGCCACGGGGTTGATGCTTGAGCGTGTGCATCACATTGCCATTGTCTGCAGCGATTACCAAGCTTCCAGGAATTTCTACACTCAGGTCCTGGGGTTGCATGTGCTCGGCGAGGTTTACCGAGCTGAGCGAGGCTCGTTCAAGCTCAACTTGGGCTTGGCTAATGGGGGGCAGATCGAGCTGTTCAGCTTTCCTGATCCGCCGCCGCGAGCCTCCTTTCCCGAGGCCTGTGGCTTGCGCCATCTCGCATTTGCTGTGACGAATCTGGAAGCATCCAGAGAATGGCTGGAGTTGCAGCAAGTGAAGGCGGAGGAAATCAGAGTGGATCCTGAGACAGGGCTGCGTTATATGTTCTTTTTCGACCCCGATGGTTTGCCGCTGGAACTGTATGAAGAGCCCCGAGGCCCAGGGCTGTCGCTGCCAGACCCCTGAGAACGTGTTTACGATCTCTACGCTGCCGCGTTGGAACGCAATCGGGATGAGTTCAAAGCGATGGGCCGCAGCTTGGCCGGGGTGCAAGCAAGGGCCAGTGCGAAGAAATCGCCCGATTTCGCTCCAACCCTTCGGGCCAGTGCCTTTGCGAGCGGTCTACCGCGTTGCGAATCCTCGCAATAGCATGCTATTGCTGCGGTATCGCGCCTTGTATCCCATCCCGCACAGACACTGGCGCGGCACCGAGGAGATCGTAAACACGTTCTGAGGCCGTCGTGTCTTGATACCTATGCAGCCATGGCTCTTTTTGCGACTGCATTGAAGCGCCGGCTGTCTGGCCGGACTTTGACGGTATGCGCGTGTCCGGGGTGAAGCTTCAGGCCCTCCACCAAGCGTCTTTGTTGATTGGGAGCTGGCTGTTGGTCCTCGGTCTTTTGATGTGAAATTGCCAAGTTGAATTTATGAGCTTTGATCTGGTTTTGTTTGGTGGTACCGGTGATCTGGCCTGGCGCAAGCTGCTGCCTGGATTGTTCCAGGCCTTTCGTCACGGCAGCCTGCCCTCAGGGGGGCGCATCATAGGCGTGGCCCGTGATGATCTGGATGATCACGGTTACCGTGAATTCATACGCCAGCGCCTTGCGAAGACAGGTGGTGAAAAAAGCCCGCAGGCGCATGAGTTCGAGCGCTTTGCGACCTTGCTGCACTTTGTGCGCATGGACCTCTCCAAGCCTGAAGACTATGCGCAGCTTGCCCAGGTACTGCAGTCAAGAGGTGCGGAGACCGTGGTGATGTATCTGGCCACGGCTCCCGGGCTTTTCACCACGGTGTGCGAACAACTGGCGGCTTCGGGCCTGGCGACGCCATCGACGCGTATCGTCCTCGAAAAGCCTCTAGGCCATGATCTGAATTCCAATCGCGCCATCAATGCGGTGGTACGCCGCTTTTTTGATGAGTCCCAGGTCTTTCGCATAGATCACTACTTGGGCAAGCCCTCGGTACAGAACCTGTTTGCCCTGCGGTTTGGCAATGCATTGTTCGAGCCCCTGTGGCGACGCGAGCACATCGCCAACATTCAGATCACGATTGCCGAGGATCTGGGTGTGGAACAGCGTGGCGCTTTCTATGACGGTACCGGGGCCTTGCGCGACATGGTGCAAAACCATGCATTGCAGTTGCTGTGTGCCATGGCCATGGAGCCGCCCATCAATGCCTCGGCTGCGGCTATTCGTGACGAAAAGCTCAAGGCCTTGCGCTGTCTGCAGCCCTGGACAGCCCAGACCCTGGCTCAGCATGCGGTATGCGGCCAGTACACGGCGGGCAGCATAGCCGGGCAGCATGTTCCGGCCTATCGCGAGGAAGCGGGAGTACCAGCCCACAGCCAGACCGAGACTTTTGCAGCCTTGCGTGTGGAGATCGGCAACTGGCGCTGGGCCGGGGTACCGTTTTACATACGCACGGGCAAGCGCATGGCGGCGCGGGAAGCCAACATCGTGGTGAACTTTCGGCCCAGCCCTCACCCCATATTGAGAACGCCGGACGGTGGCAGCAACAAGCTGGTGATCAAGCTCCAGCCCCAGGATGGATTGGAGTTGCATTTATTGGCCGAGGACAAGGCCTCGCGCAACGCGCCGCGCGAGCATGGGGTTCAGACACTGGCTCCGGCCCATCTGGATCTGGATTTTGACAAGCGCTTTGGCTCCGAGCGTGTGGGCGCCTATGAAGGCCTGCTTCTGGACGCGATAGCGGGCCGCCTCAACCTGTTTGTGCGCAGCGATGAGCAGGAGGAGGCCTGGCGCTGGGTGCAGCCTCTGCTGGATTACTGGAGCGCTGATGGCAGGGGGCCACATTTTTATCCTGCCGGAACCTGGGGGCCGGAGGCGGCCAGCGTCATGCTGGCGCGCGATGGTTTTGCCTGGGAACACAGCTTTGGCAAGGCAAAGGAAAAGCTCGCATGAAAGACTCCTACCCCCGTATCGTGGCCGACATAGGCGGTACGAATGCGCGCTTTGGCTGGCTGGGCAGTCAGCATGCGGCCATGCAGCATGTGCGTACGCTGGAGTGTGAGCAGCATGCAGGCGTGGCCCAGGCTGTACAGGCCTATTTGAGCAGGGCGGGACTGCCCCGGCCGGTTGCCATGGCCATGGGCGTGGCAACGCCGGTCACCTCCGATCTGGTCAAGCTGACCAACCGTCCCAGCTGGAGCTTTTCGCAGACAGGATTGAGGGAGCAGATGGAGCTCGATCATCTCCTGGTCTTGAATGACTTCACTGCGCTCGCGCTCTCCATTCCAGATCTGCCACCGCATGAGCTGCATGCGATAGGCGGGGGCAGGGCAGTCCAGGGACAGGCGGTGGCGCTCATAGGTCCGGGAACCGGGCTTGGCGTCTCTGGCCTGCTGCCCTGCGGCCCGAGCTGGTTGCCGGTGTGCGGTGAGGGGGGCCATGTGACGCTGTCGCCAACCACGCCAAGAGAGGCGGCCGTGGTGCAGGCTCTGCAGCAGCGCTTTGGTCATGCCTCCGGGGAAAGAGCGCTCAGCGGCAACGGCCTGGTCTGGATGTATGAGGCACTTTGCGCTCTCGACGGTCAGGCCCCCGAGCCGCTGGATGCGGGAGAGGTCTGCACGCGCGGGCTGGCCGGCGATGCGCTGTGCGCTCAGACGCTGACCATGTTTTGCGCACTGCTGGGCAATCTGGCCGGAAATCTGGCCTTGACCCTGGGAGCGCGCTCCGGGGTTTACATCGGCGGCGGCATTGTGCCGCGCATGCTGGACTTCTTCGAGTGCTCCCCATTTCGCGAGCGTTTTGAGCAAAAAGGCCGCATGGGAAACTATCTGGCCGAGGTGCCGACCTGGGTCATCTGCTCGCCCGTCTCACCCGCACTCGCGGGCGCGGCCCGGGCCTTGGATCAATCGCTGTTGCAGGCTGGCATGGCGAATACACGGGGAATGGAGTGCTGATGTCTGAAAGTACGCTCTCAATGGATTGGCAGCCCTTGGCGGCTCCTGCTGCAGCCTTGGGGGAGTCGCCTTTTTGGCACGCAGAGCAGAGAAAGCTCTATTGGGTTGACATCGTGGGCCGCCGGATCAACCGATGCAATGAAAATGGGCAAGACCTGGAGTCCATGGACCTGCATGCCGAGCCCGGCTGTATCGCTCCTGTGCGTGGCGGCGGCCTGGTGATTGCCATGCGCGACGGGGTTTACCGCCTGCGCGAATGGGCAGGGCCGGTGCAGCGCATTGCCGTACTGCCCTACGATCCTGCAACGACCCGTGCCAACGACGGCAAATGCGATGCCCTGGGGCGCTTCTGGGTGGGCACGGTCTATGAGCCACGCGATGCCAGACTGGCCGCGCTCTACAGCCTGGATGCGCGAGCAGATGCCGCGCCCGATATTCGTGAACAGGCGGGGCAGGCCTTGACTGGGAACGGCCTGACCTGGTCGCCCGATGGAAAGACCTTGTACTGGGCCGACACCCCCAGCCATTGCATTTACGCCTGGGACTTCAATGTGGACGCTGCCGTGCTCAGCCGGCAGCGCGTTTTCATGCGCTTCGACCCCAAGCCGCACGGCTGGCTGCCCGGCGACGCAGGCTACGGGGGCCGCCCCGATGGTGCAGTGGTGGACAGCGAAGGCCATCTATGGGTTGCGATGTACGAAGGCGCACGCGTGCTGCGCATCTCCCCCGAAGGCCGTGTCGTGCAAAGCTATCCCACGCCGGTACGCTGCCCCACCATGCCTGCTTTCGGAGGGGCTGACGGTCGGACGCTGTTTCTCACCTCGGCCTCCCATGGGCGCAGCGCACAGGAGATTGCACAGCTGCCGCTGTCGGGCAAAGTGCTGGCGCTCAGGGTCGATGCCCGGGGATTGGCCGTCAACGACTTCGACCCAGGGGCTTGAAACCGGGCTTGAGCTGAATCAGGGATGGTCGCCTAAGCGACCCTGACTTGGTGGCTTCCCCGATGCCCGGACCTGACTTGCGGTCTAGGCTTCGCAGGTTCAAATCAGGTTTTTCCCTATGCGCCCTCATTACCAATTCTGGCCCAGCCGCCTTCCGCACTCGATTACGGTTCCCGAAACCAGCGTCTGGCAAAATCTTGCCGTCAACGCCGCGCGCTATCCGCGCAAGACGGCCGTTCGCTACTTTGGCCGCGATACCAGTTATCGCGAGCTCTGCGAGGGCAGCGAAAGGCTGGCCGCCTATCTGCACGGTCTGGGGGTTGAGCGCGGCGATCGCGTGATCCTGCTCATGCAGAACACGACCCAGCTGATACTCGCGCATTACGCCATCCTGCGGGCCAATGCCGTGGTCGTGCCCGTCAACCCCATGAACACGGCCGCCGAGCTGTCTCACTACATCAGCGATTCGGGAGCCAAGCTGGCCATCACCACCGCCGATCTTGCCGGCGAACTGGCCAAGGCCAGCAACGGCTTGCCTGCACAGGATCGGCTCGCCCATATGCTGGTCAGCCAGTTCACGGATGCGTTCGATGCCAACATCGAAGGGCCTGAAGCGCCCCCAGAGCAATGGCGCGACTGGCTTCTGACCCAGCGCCCCCTGCCGCAGCTTGACGACGGTCAGATCCATGAATGGCAGCAGGCCCTTGCCTGTACGAACCAGCCTCCCGAGCATGTGGTGGGGCGCGACGATCTGGCCGTGTTGCCATATACCAGCGGCACCACAGGGCTGCCCAAGGGGTGCATGCATTTGCACCGCTCGGTCAACCACAATGCACTGGCCGGGGCCTACTGGGGCTCGGGCACCAGCGACAACGTGGTGCTGGCGGTGGTTCCCATGTTCCACATCACGGGCATGGTCTCCATGCTCTACAGCTCGATCTACCTGGGTGCGACCCTGGTGCTGATGCCGCGCTGGGACAGGGAGCTTGCGGGTCGCCTGATCTCCATGCACAAGGTCACGAGCTGGACGAATATCCCCACCATGGTCATCGACCTCATGGGCAGTCCCAACTTCGCCCAGTTTGACCTGAGCAGCCTCAAATACATTGGTGGTGGCGGCGCCGCCATGCCCCAGGCCGTGGCCCAGCGCCTGCTGGACCAATATGGGCTGCGCTACTGCGAGGGCTACGGTCTGACCGAGACCTCGGCGCCCTCGCACAGCAATCCTCCCGATCATCCCAAGCAGCAATGCCTGGGTATTCCGTTCATGAGCGTGGATGCGCGCATCATCGACCCCGATACCGGAGCCGAGCTGTCGGTTGGAGAGCAGGGCGAGATCGCGGTCCACGGCCCCCAGGTATTCGAAGGTTACTGGAAGAACCCGCAGGCCACGGCCCAGTCCTTCATGGAAATCGACGGCAAGTCCTTCTTCCGCACGGGCGATCTGGGGCATATGGACGAAGACGGCTACTTCTTCATTACCGACCGCCTCAAGCGCATGATCAATGCCAGCGGCTTCAAGGTCTGGCCGGCCGAGGTGGAGTCGCTGATGTTCCGCCACCCTGCGATTCAGGAGGCCTGCGTGATCTCCATGCGCGATGCCTATCGCGGGGAGTCGGTCAAGGCCGTGGTCGTGCTGCGCGCAGGCCATGAAGCCACGACTCCCGAGGAAATCATTGCCTGGTGCCGCGAGAACATGGCGGTCTACAAGACCCCGCGTGCCGTCGAGATCGTCAAGGCTCTGCCCAAGAGTGGCAGCGGCAAGGTGATGTGGCGCTTGTTGCAAGAAGCGCAAGCTTGAAAGGCTTGCTGCGCCGCGCCTCGCTTGATGCCTGTGGTGCCGGCGCTAGATCCAGCGCCGGCCTTCGGCCCAGGCCTGCAAGGCCTGAGCCGTGATCAGCAGCACTTGCTCATCGCCTGAACTCGTGTCCAGCCAGAAGACCGGCAGATCGGGAAAGGCCGCTTCGAAGAAGGCTTTTTCATTGCCGATCTCCAGTACCAGTACGGCCTGCGGGCTCATGCGCGCGGGCAGGTCCTTGAGCAGGGCACGCACAAAGTCCATGCCATCCGTGCCACCGGCCAGAGCCAGCTCGGGCTCGGCGCGGTATTCGGCAGGCAGTCCGCTCATGCTCTGGGCATTCACATAGGGCGGATTGCACAGCACCAGGTCCCAGGGGCCGGGCAGGGCCTGCATGCCGTCGGACTCGACAAGACGCACGCGCTCCTTCAGAGCATGGCGCTCCACATTGATGTGGGCCACGGCCAGGGCATCAGGCGAGATGTCGGCACCTGTGACGCAGACCTCGGGCCAGGCCATGGCGGCCAGCACGGCCAGACTTCCATTGCCCGTGCACAGATCCAGCACTTCGCACGTCTGGTCCGAGAGCCAGCCGTCTATGGAGCCGTCGGCCAGTAGTTCGGCAATGAAGCTGCGCGGAACAATGGCCCGCTCGTCCACGTAAAAGGCCACGCCTTGCAGCCAGGCCTCGTGCGTCAGATAGGCAGCGGGTTTGCGGCTGCGGATGCGCTCTTCAAAAAGAGTAGCAACCAGCGCTTGCTGGTCATGTGCTACAGCCTGATTTGCTATGGATTCTGAAGTGCCGGGATCAAGCTCGCTGTCCAGCGGCAGGCCCAGGCGCCACAGCACCAGCCAGGCGGCTTCGTCCTCGGCCGTGGCCGTGCCATGACCAAAGGCCACACCGGCGGCGGTGAGCGCGGCCGCGCCCGAGGCGATCAGGGCCGAGACGGTATCGCCGCTGACGGCAGGGAGGTTGGAGGTGGATGACATGGGTTTCCCAGGGCCGGCCTAGCCGCCCAGTTTGCGCTGCAGCTCTTGCAGGCTGCGGCGATAAATGTTCTTGAGCGGCTCTATGTCGGCCACGGCGATGTGCTCGTCGATCTTGTGGATGCTCGCATTGGGCGGGCCCAGCTCGATCACCTGGGCGCAGATCTGGGCAATGAAGCGGCCGTCGCTGGTGCCGCCCGTGGTCGAGAGCTCGGCTTGCAGCCCGGTCTCGGCGCGTATCGCCGCCTGCACGGCTTCGACCAGCATGCCGGGTTCGGTCAGAAACGGAAGGCCCCCCAGGGTCCAGTCGATCTCGTATTCAAGCGCATGGCGATCCAGCACTTGCTGCACGCGCTGCTGCAGGCCCTGGGCTGTGGATTCGGTGCAAAAGCGGAAGTTGAAGTCGATGACCACATGGCCTGGAATCACGTTGGATGCCCCCGTGCCTGCATGGATGTTGCTGATCTGCCAGCTCGTCGGCGGAAAAAAAGCATTGCCCTCGTCCCAGCGTATCTCTGCCAGTTCGGCAAGCGCAGGCAAGGCCTGGTGTATGGGGTTGCGGGCCAGTTGAGGATAGGCGATATGGCCTTGTATGCCCTTGACCATGAGCCTGCCGCTCATGGTGCCGCGGCGCCCGTTCTTGACCATGTCGCCCGTGCGGTGCACCGAGGTGGGCTCGCCCACGATGCACCAGTCCAGGCGTTCGCCGCGCTCGCGCAGCAGCTCGACCACGATCTTCGTGCCGTCGTGCGCCGGACCTTCCTCGTCGCTGGTCAGCAGCAGGGCGATGTTGAATGCGGGCTCGGGCGTTGCGGCCAGAAACTCCTGGAGGGCGACAACAAAGGCCGCGATCGAGGTCTTCATGTCGCTTGCACCACGCCCGTAGAGCTTGCCATCGCGGTGTGTGGGGACAAAAGGGGGGCTGCTCCACTGCTCCAGAGGGCCGGTGGGCACCACGTCGGTATGGCCGGCAAAGACCAGGGTGGGAGCGCTTGCAGTCTCTTCTGTTTTGATAGCTGCCAGCGCTTGACTGGAGGGCGCTACAAGCCTTTTTGCCCATAAATTTCGCACCCGAAAGCTATCGGGCCCGCTGTCCAGGCGCTCGCAGACGAAGCCCAGCGGTATCAGGGCATCGGCAATCAACTCGAGGCAGCCGGCATCTTCGGGTGTGACCGAGGGCAGGCTGATGAGCTGCTCGGCCAGTTGCAGGGTTTGGGACATGGTGCGGGTGGAAACAGAAAATCGGAAAGGCCGGGGAAACCGGTGCGTTCCGACATTGTGAGGTGAGAAAAAGCTCAGTCGGACTTGATGTCGAGCACGATTTCAGTAAAGGACGGTGCGTCGTCATTGCCCTCCATCACCGCCTGCGGGGACGCGGGCGCAGCCATGGCGCGACCCTGGTCGTTCTCCAGCCGCCACATCAGGTTGGTCGGGGAGTCTGCATAGGACAGACCTTCGTCGCGCGAGATTTTTCCCGACTGTATGAGCGCAGCCAGATCCTCCTCGAAGGTCTGCGAGCCTTCGGCCATGGATTGCTCCATGGCATCGCGCACAGCCGAGAAGTCGCCACGCACGATCAGGTCGGAAACCAGCTTGGTGTTGAGCAGCACCTCGACCGCAGGCGCGCGTCCTCCGTCGAGGGTGCGGATCAGGCGCTGCGAGATCACGGCCTTGAGCGCCGAGGACAGCTCGCTGAGCATGGTCGGGCGGATTTCCTCTGGGTAGAACGAGAGAATGCGGTTGAGCGCGTGGTAGCTGTTGTTGGCATGCAGGGTGGCCAAGCACAGGTGGCCGGACTGTGCATAGGCCAGGGCTGCGGACATGGTCTCGCGGTCGCGGATCTCGCCGATCATGATCACGTCCGGGGCCTGGCGCAGCGCGTTCTTGAGCGCCACCTCCAGCGAGGCCGTGTCGGCTCCGATCTCGCGCTGATTGACGATGGAGCGCTTGTTGGAGAACTGGTATTCGATGGGGTCTTCGATGGTCAGGATATGACCCGTGAGCTTTTCGTTGCGCTCGTCGATCATGGCCGCAAGCGAAGTGCTCTTGCCCGAGCCCGTGGAGCCCACGACCAGCAGCAGGCCGCGCTTTTGCAGGATGAGCTCGCTGAGCACGGGCGGCAGGTTCAAGGCTGAGAGCTTGGGAACCTGCTGGGCCAGAAAACGGATCACGACCGCATACGAGCCGCGCTGGCGCATGGCGCTGACGCGAAAGCGCCCCACACCGCGCAGCGGCACACCCATGTTGAGTTCGCCCGTGGTCTCGAGCTCATGCATGCGCTCGGCAGGGACGATCTCGGCCAGCAGGTTGCGGGGAGCATCGGGCGGCAGCAACTGGTTGTTGACGGGCACGCATTCGCCATTGATCTTGATGAGCGCAGGCGCATTGACTGTGAGATACACGTCGGAGGCCTGCTTTTCAGCCATCAGACGCAGAATCTTCTCCATGGTGCTCATTGATTTTCCCCCTCGGTCGTTATGGGAGGCCTGTCGAGCTGCGTCGACAGGCCTCGGGCTAAGGGCATTAGTATGCCTTGGCGCATGAGGGCCGCAGGAGGACTTGAGGATCAATCGCGCAGCAGGTCGTTGAGGCTTGTCGTGGAGCGGGTCTTGGCGTCGACCTTTTTCACGATGATCGCGGCATACATGCTGTAGCGGCCATTGTCCTTGGGCAGATTGCCAGAGACCACGACGGAGCCTGCGGGCACGCGGCCATAGCTGATCTCACCGGTTGCACGGTCGTAAATCGGGGTGGACTGGCCAATGTAGACGCCCATGGAGATCACGGAGTTCTCCTCCACGATCACGCCTTCGACGATCTCCGAACGCGCGCCAATGAAGCAGTTGTCCTCGATGATGGTCGGATTGCCCTGCAGGGGCTCGAGCACGCCGCCAAGGCCGACGCCGCCCGACAGGTGCACATGCTTGCCCACCTGGGCGCAGGAGCCCACGGTGGCCCAGGTGTCGACCATGGTGCCTTCATCCACATAGGCGCCGATGTTCACGTAGGAGGGCATGAGAATCGCCCCCTTGGCAATGAAGCTGCCACGGCGTGCCACGGCAGGAGGCACGACCCGCACGCCCGTGGCTGCGATCTCGGCCTCGCTCATGTCGGAGAACTTGGTCGGCACCTTGTCGAAAAAAACCAGTTCGCCAGACTTCATCAAGGCGTTGTCCTTGAGGCGAAAGGACAGCAGCACGGCTTTCTTGAGCCACTGGTGCACGGTCCACTGGCCCACGCCTTCGCGCGTGGCCACGCGCAACCGGCCGTTGTTCAGGGACTCGATCACATGCTCCACGGCCTGGAGGACCTCGGCGGGTGCGGCTGAAGGCGAGAGCTCGCCGCGATGATCCCAGGCGGTATCGATGATGGATTGCAGTTGCTGTGTCATGGTGCTTATCTCGGTGAATTCGGCAAGGGGCTGGAAAAAAGGTCAGGCCTGCAGGCGACGGGTGATGAATTGCGCAATGCGCTGCGCGGCTTCGAGGCACTCATCGACCTCGGCCACCAGAGCCATGCGTACGCGCTGGGCGCCGGGGTTGTGGCCCCGGGCCTCGCGCGCCAGATAGCTGCCGGGCAAGACTGTTACGCCCTGGTGCGCGTAAAGCTCACGTGCAAACGCGGTATCGCTCAGGCCCAGCTCCTCGGGAATTCGCGCCCAGAGATAAAAGCCTGCATCGGGCAGGCTCACATCCAGAACCCGGGCTAGCAGGGGTGTGACCTGGTCGAACTTGTGCTGATAAAGCGCGCGATTGCGCAGCACATGCTCCTCGTCCCTCCAGGCCGCAATGCTGGCCGCCTGGATCACGGGGCTCATGGCGCTGCCGTGATAGGTGCGATAGAGCAAAAAGGCGCGAATGAGATCGGCGTCGCCGGCCACAAAGCCGCTGCGCAGGCCCGGCACATTGCTGCGCTTGGACAGGCTGGTGAACATCAGCAGGTTCTTGAAGTCAGCGCGCCCGAGCAAAGTTGCAGCCTGCAGACCGCCGAGCGGGGGCTCGTCAGTGAAGTAGATCTCGCTATAGCACTCATCGCTGGCAATCACGAAGCCATGACGGTCGGACAGTGCAAACAGCTTTGCCCATTCCTGCAGCGGCATAACGGCGCCTGTAGGGTTGCCGGGCGAGCAGACGAAGAGCAACTGGGTCTTGCCCCAGACCTCGTCGGGTACGGCATCCCAGTCCACGGCAAAATTTCGCCCCGGGTCGCTGGCTGTGTAATACGGCATGGCTCCGGCCAGCAGGCTTGCGCCCTCATAGATCTGATAGAAGGGATTGGGGAACACCACGCATGCACCGGGCTGGCTGTCGTCCACGATCGTCTGGGTGAAGGCAAACAAGGCTTCGCGAGAACCATTCACAGGCAGCAACTGGCTTGCTGCATCAATCTCTATCCCATAACGCTTGCGTGCCCAGTCGGCGCAGGCATCGCGCAATGCGGGCTCGCCCGCAGTGGCCGGATATTTGGCAAGGCCCGAAAGATCGGCACACAAGGCCTGGGTCACGAACTCTGGTGTGGCATGGCGCGGCTCTCCAATGCCCAGGCTGATGGGACGCAGCCCCTGAGGAGGCGAAGCCGTGGCCAGCAGTTGGCGCAGACGCTCAAACGGGTAAGGCTGGAGACGGGAGAGTAGGGGATTCATGGATTTGCATTATGAAGTGATGCACTTTGTGCATGAATTGATTCAGCGTTGATCGGCTTTTCTGGCCTTGTTTTTTCACTTTGTTACCCTTACTCCGCTTATGGAGCCCAAGCATCATGCAAATTAATATTAGTTAAAAAACTTGATGTCCATGGACACTGGGGAAGGAACAAGACATGGAGACAGGCACCGTCGGCAATTTGCCAGGCTTGCGCGATTCGTCGCTCAAGGCGGTCGCGGGTTTTGTGGGCCTTGTGGCCTGGATCATGCTAGGGCCTGTGCTCTTGCTGCAATTGGGTGAGCGGCTACCCCAAGAGTGGTGGGCTCAGGCTTGGCTGTCGCTATGGGGCTGCGGTCTTTTGCTGGTTTTTTACAGGCTATCCGTTCGCCCTCGTACAGGGCAGTTGCTGCAGGAGCGGACCATGCACTGCATGGCCCAGGGGGACCTCAGCCTAGGCCTGGTGCCTGCAGGCGTCGACGGCAAAAGCAATAAAGGTGTTACTCCTGTGTTGCGTGACATGGCCAGGGCTTTGTCGGCCATGGTCGCAGATGTGCGTAGCAATGCCGTGCTCGTGGCCCAAGCCGGGCAGGAACTGGTGCTTGAGCACCAGGCCTTGTCCGAGCGCACGGAGCAGCAAGCGCAAAACTTGGCACAGACTGTAGTCAGCGTCGAGCAGTTGAATGCGACCGTTCAACACAACGCCGAGGTTGCGGGCGTCGTTCACAAGCAGGCCAATACCGTGCGCAGTGCAGCCGATCAGGGGATGGAAGTCATGGGCCGGGCCGTGGAATCCATGGCCGAGATTGAGCACAGCACGGGCCGCATGCGTGAAATCATTGGTGTCATAGACATGATTGCATTTCAGACCAATATCTTGGCACTCAACGCAGCTGTTGAAGCGGCCAGGGCCAGTGAGCAAGGGCGGGGGTTTGCCGTGGTTGCAACCGAGGTGCGTCGTCTGGCACAGCGCTCGGCCCAGGCAGCGCAGGAGATCCGGGAGCTCATTGGAGGAGCAGTGCAGCAGGTGGAGCGCAGCACCGGCTTGATTCGTGCGGCCGAAGGGGAGATGTGCCGGGTCTCGGAAGGCATACGTCAGGTTGCCTCCCATATGGGAGCGCTTTCAAAGTCTGCAGTCAGCCAGAGTCAGGGCCTGGCTGAAATCAACCAGGCCGTGTGCGAGATTGACGAGATCACTCAACACAACATGCAAATGGTCGGAGAGGCTCTGGGGTTGGCAAAGGCCCTTGGACATAGGGCTCAGACGTTATCGAGCTCGGTCTCTCGCTTCAAGCTGAGTCAGGGAACGGCCGAAGAGGCGGTGGCTTTGCTTCAGTCTGCGCTCGCCGGCGCCCACAAAGGGCAGCCTACGGAAAAGCTGCTTGCTGCTGTCAATGATCCTGGGCAGCCGTTTCACGACCGTGACATGTATGTCTTTGCCCTGAGCCCGGATGGCAGCTATCGCGCCTTTGCCGGTAATCCGAAGCGCGTAGGTATTCGCCTTCAGAGCCTTCCGGGAATTCAGGGAGAGAGGCTGCTGGCTGACATCATCGCCCAGGCCGAAAGAGGCCCGGGTTGGGTGGAGTACGACATCACCAACCCCGCAACCCAGCAGGTACAGACAAAGCTCTCGTATGTTCGCAAGCACGACGGTTTGTACTGGGGCTGCGGCGTCTACAAGAGCCTGGCCGCCATCTAGGCCTGCTTGCCGTCCGGGTCCCGTTGGTTGCGGGCCTTCGCAAGAATCGCTGCAATTTTTGCTTGCTTGTCCGTGACTCTGAGTTCCTGCTCTGGCCCCCGAGATTGCACAGCCGAATCGCTGGGGTGAGCTCCTGCCTCGGCAGCAATCCGAAATGCGAGCGGCTCTTGGGCTTGTCGTTTCTTGTGAACAGCATAGCGCTGACGTGCATGCAAAGCCTGAGCAGGGCTCCAGGCCTGCCAACCTGTTGCTGACCCGCTTGAGTTGTGCAGCTCAATGCAATCCACGGGACAGACGGGAATACACAACTCGCAGCCAGTGCAATGGGCGCTGATCACGGTGTGCATGAGCTTGTTTGCACCCAGGATGGCATCCGTCGGGCAGGCCTTGATACACAGAGTGCAGCCGATACACCAGGACTCGTCCACGACAGCGATTTGCAGTGGCCCTTCAAGTCCGTGCTCGGGGTTGAGTGCGATCACGGGCCGGCCCGTGATCTCTGCCAGTCTTGCCACACCTTCGAAACCACCCGGAGGGCACTGGTTGATGTCTGCCTCATTGTCAGCCAAGGCCTGGGCATAGGCTGCGCAATCGGCATAGCCGCAGCGCGTGCATTGGGTCTGAGGCAAGGCTGCGTCGATGACAGCAGCCAGACCTTGCAAGGGCATGGCTGCTTGCATGGTGCTCAAGCCGCCTTGATGCGCCTGCTGGGCACAGGCGCCTCGGTGATCGTCGTGCTACTGCTGAGGCTGCTGGCATGGCCCGCTGCACTGGCCTCGGTTGCACAGGGCGGTTGGTGGGCAAGTATGAAATCGCGCACCTGTGGATAAACGATTTCGCGCCAGCGTCTACCGCTGAAGATGCCGTAATGGCCAGCGCCTTGCACTTCAAGATGCTGGCGCTGGTCCGCAGCAATTCCGGAGCACAGCTCATGAGCGGCACGCGTCTGGCCCGAGCCGGAAATGTCGTCAAGCTCGCCCTCGACGGTCAGGAGCGCGCTGCCCTTGATGTCTTGGGGGCGCACTCGTTCCAGCTGTCCTTCAGGAGAGCGTACCTCCCAGCTGCCTTTGACCAGCTTGTAGTCCTGAAACACCGTCGCAATGGTCTCAAGGTAATAATCTGCATCCATGTCGAGTACCGCGTTGTACTCGTCATAGAACTTGCGGTGGTGCTCAGCACTGGCGCCATCTCCCTTGATCAAGTCCTTGAAATAGTCGTAATGACTCTTGGCATGGCGGTCGGGATTCATGGCAACAAAGCCAGAGTACTGCAGGAATCCGGGGTAAACGCGCCGACCTGCACCGGGATAGCTGTCCGGGACCCGGTAAATCACATTGTTCTCGAACCATTCGAAGCTGCGGTTCTGAGCAAGGTTGTTGACGGCCGTGGGGGAGCGGCGTGCATCAATAGGGCCGCCCATCATGGTCATGGACAGCGGTGGAGTCTCTCCACGACTGGCCATGAGAGATACGGCCGCGAGCACGGGAACCGTGGGCTGGCAGACGCTGATCACATGGCATTGTCCGTATTTGCCTTGCAGATAGCGGATGAACTCCTGGACGTAGTTCACATAGTCGTCCAGATGGAATTCACCTTCGCTGAGTGGAACCAGGCGTGCATTCTTCCAGTCCGTGATATAGACCTTATGTCCACCAAGCATGCTTTGCACCGTGTCGCGCAACAGCGTTGCATAGTGACCCGAGAGAGGGGCAACGATCAACACGACAGGCTGGCTGAGCATGGTCTCCAGCGTTTTGGGATCGTCAGAGAAGCGTTTGAAGCGGCGCAGTTCGCAAAATGGCTTGCTGACCTCGACGCGCTCACGAATCGTTACATCCACGCCACCCACATCCACGCTGCGAAGATCGAATTCGGGCTTTTCATAGTCCTTGCCCAGGCGGTAGACCAGATCAAAGCCCGCTGCCATGCGCTGAGACATGGGGCCTTGGCTCAGCATGGAGCGAGGATTGCTGTAAAGCTTGGAAGCTGCCTGGGCAAAATCGGCAAACGGTTCGACCATCGAGCGCTGGATTTCGTAGAGCTGGTAGAGCATGGCACTAACTCTTTCTCTTATAGTGGTTTTGCTGCGGTGCAATATATCAGTTGATATTGATTAATTTTTACCATAAGCCCCTGTTTATATGTCAACTTTCTTGAAATCTTATGGAGACATGCGTAAACGCTGTTGCAAAGAATAGGGTTTGAGGCCTAGGCCAAGGCATGCATCAGTGGATTCAAGACTGCTGAAATTCAGCCTCGACCTCGGATCTGAGTCATGGAACTAGAGCTGCGGCTTGGTACGTGCGATCTCCATGACCCGAGCTGGTGGAAGCTCTTTGAGCTTGTGGTCGCTCCAGACCTGGCGCCATCGTCTGGCCCCTGCCAAGCCGTTGCGCAGACCCAGCATGTGTCGGGCAATCGAATACCAGTGCGTTCCGTGCGTGCTGGCCTCGCGCTCCATATAGACCACCATCTGCTCCTCGATCCGCTCGCGTGTGATTTCCTGCTGCTCTCGTCCGTAATACAGCGCATCCCAGGAGGCCAGCCACCAGGGGTTGTGATAGGCCTCGCGCCCGATCATGACACCGTCCAGATTGCCAAGAAGCTCCTGCACCAGCGTATCGCTTTTGATACCGCCATTGACGACCATGGTGAGCGAAGGAAAGTCTTGCTTGAGCTGGCTCACGATCTCGTAGCGCAGTGGCGGAATATCGCGGTTTTCCTTGGGAGAGAGGCCCTTGAGCCAGGCATTGCGTGCATGAACAATAAACACCTCACAGCCTGCATCGGCGACCTGGCCTACAAAGTCGCGCACAAATTCGTAGCTTTCGTTCCGATCTATACCGATGCGGTGTTTGACCGTAACCGGAATGTCCACGACATCGCGCATGGCCTTGATGCAGTCGGCGACCAAGGGGGCCTCCTTCATCAGGCAGGCGCCAAATGCGCCGCGCTGCACTCGCTCACTGGGACAGCCGCAGTTGAGATTGATCTCGTCATAGCCCCATTGCTGACCCAGGCGCGCACATTGGGCCAGATCAGCAGGCTCGCTGCCGCCCAGCTGCAGGGCCAGAGGATGCTCCTCTGCCTCAAAGCGTAAATGTCGGGGCACATCGCCATGCAGCAGTGCCCCCGTGGTCACCATTTCTGTATAGAGCAGGGCATGCTGACTCAGCAGCCTATGCAGATAGCGGCAATGCTTGTCGGTCCAGTCCATCATTGGCGCCACGCTCATGCGCCACATGCTGCTATCTATTTGATTTTCAACGATTTTATCGGCACTCATATTGCAAAAATCTTCTGGCGGTGCACTGCGATCCATCTTTTCACCTGTTCTTTATCGTCGGTGTTTGGAGGTGCACCGCGAAGTCTATGGCTCGCATGGGGCTCGATATCTTGAGAGAAGAGCCCAAAGAGCCTTGGCTTTCAGGTCTCAGGCCTGCAGCAAAAGACAGTGAACTGCTTTGCTCAGAGTCTCAGGCGCTTACGCGGCGGCATCGATGCCAGAGATAGGTGGGGGCGATCCAAGACTGCTGGTCTTCATGCCTTTGCAGCGTTTGAAAAGAAAAAAGCCGTTGATTGACAACGGCTTTTTTTATTTGGGGTGGCTGATGGGGCTCGAACCCACGACAACAGGAATCACAATCCTGGACTCTACCAACTGAGCTACAGCCACCGGAAGAGATTTCTATTATATGTCAAAAAACATGCTCAATTTTGAAGTTTTTGTTTTTTCTAAAACTTCTTTATCGCCTGAATTTTCAGGGATGTGCGACCTTGATCTGCACTTTGAACTGTTTTTTGAGAAGCTCGTAGTATGCCATAGTTTCAGCCATCCCCGACATTTGCGCGAACTGCTGGGTCTGCATTTGCACGGTCTGGGTATCCTGGGCCGCGCGCTCGGCGATGCCCAGAACCTTGACCACGGCATAGCCTGCGTTGCCCAGATCGACCCCAACCCATTGCGGCCAGGAGTTGGTGGGCGCGCGCAACACGGCATCAATCAAGGGCTGGGGCAGGTTTTCGGTCTTGTCGCGGCCCAGCACCTGAGCAGGGCCCAGTTTTGCAGTGTCGGGCTGTGCCTCCCAGGCCTTGAGTTTGTCCTGGCCTTCGGCTTTGGCAAGTTCCGCTGATTTGGCTTGCGTATACAACTGGCTCAGCTTGGTCTCAACCTCATTCATGGCCAAGGTGCGTGCCGGGCGGTATTCGCTCACACGGCCTGCGACAAGCAGACCTGGGGCCAGTTCAACGGCATTCGTATTGCTTTTGTTTTCCAGCACCTCGGAGGAGAACAGGGCTTCCAGAAAGCGCGGGTTGTTCAGCGGGGCCTGAGCCGTGGCCTGGGGCTGGCGTGCCACATGCTCGGCTTTTTGCAGCTTGAGCTTGAACTGCTCGGCTGCAGGAGCCAGGCTTTCAGGCTTTTCATACACGGTGTTGGTAAAAGCCTCGGCCATCTCTGCAAATTTGGCCTGGGCGAGCTCTTGCCTGCGCTGCGCCTCCAGTTCGGTACGCATGGATTCAAAGCTTGGCGCTGCGGGCTTTTTGATGTCCGTGAGCTCGATGATGTGAAAACCGAAATCGGTTCGCACCAGATCGCTGACACTGCCCTTGCTCATGGCATAGACCGCATCTTCAAACGGCTTGACCATCGCGCCATGGCCGAAGAAGCCCAGGTCGCCACCGGCAGCGGCCGATCCCTTGTCATCCGACTGGGTCTTGGCCAGTTCGGCAAAGCCCTTGGGGTCCTTGCGCACCTGGGCGAGCAGCTCCTCTGCCTTGGCCTTGGCCTGATCAACCTCGGCTTCAGGCGCATCCTGCGCGACCTTCACCAGGATATGGCTGACGCGACGCTCTTCAGGGCCTGCAAGACGCTGTTCGTTTTGCTGGTAATAGGTGCGCAGGTCGTCTTCACTGACCGTGATGCCTGCAGCCACGCTGGCCAGGTCCAGCATCAGGTACTCGACATCAGCTTCTTCGGGCTGCTGGAACTGGCTGCTATGGCCTTCATAGTAGGCCTTGAGCTCCGCCTCCGAAGGCTGGACCTTGCTTTGATAGCTTTTGGCGTCAAAGCGCTGGACCTGCACTTCCCGGTGCTGGTAGAGCGCATCGATGGTTTGCTTGACGCGCGCATTCGTGGCAAAAGCCGTGTCCGAGACCGTGCCCAGAACCTTGTTCAAGGATAGTTCGCGGCGCAGGTTGGCCTCGAAACCTTCGGGGGTCATGCCTTGGGAGCCGAGCAGGGCTGCATAGGCCTTGGCGTCGAGACTGCCATCTGCGTTCTTGAGCGAGGCAATGGCCGGAATGTCCTGCAAGGTTTGCACGAGCTCGGCGTCCGATGCCGTGAGATGCAGCTTTTGCACGGCTCTGAGCAAGACCTGCTCACGCACCATTTTTTCCAGCGTGGCATAGCGGGCCTCGGGCGAGTCCAGGAACTTGGGGTCCATGGACGGGTTTTCCGCGCGCAGACGGTCGGCCTCCATCCGATGCGCATTGTCCCAGTCGGACTGCTTGATATCGTGTCCATCCACCCGGGCGACGGTGGCACTGGACTCGGTAAAGTAGTTCTGGTTAACGCCTACAAAAATGAACGAGGGAATGATCAGCAAGAACAGCAAGATCATCACGAACTTGGAGTGCTTGCGGATGGATTCGAACATGGTCTGTCTTTCTGTCGCAGAAAAAGAAAAGGCGAACTCTGGTTCGCCTTTGGTCCAATACAGGCAGCAGGCAGGCAAGGTCTTTGTCGCAGGCTTTGCAAAGGCGAAATCGCTTTTGCGAATCCACGGATCTCAAAGCCAGTCAGCCAAGCCGGCAACCAGAAGGGGGTCGAAGCCGCCATTCTACGTTCTCGGCCCTGTCGTATTTCAAGAGCCAGGGCCTTTGATCTCGTCCGGTCGTGATTCCTGCCCCATCTGGAGCAGGCCATCGACGGGGAGCGGTGAAGCCGGCTGGATCATGGCTGTGCCTTGCGCAACGTCCACATCAGGCCCGGTCCAGATCCTGCTGCAGGCGCTGTACCACGCGCTGCAGGGCCTGGGTACCGTCCTGCCTGAGACAGTCTGCGCTGACATAGCGCGCGGGGCCACCCACGCTGATGGCCATGAGCGGCAGGCCATGGCCGGGAGAGAAGGCCAGCGCTATGGCATTCACATCGGAGTTCCAGTCCCCGAAGGAGCAGGACAGCCAGGGCTGGGGATGGTCGGCGGCGGGCGGCCATAGCGGCAATTGCTCCTGGGCGGCCTGCCATTGCTCGGGGGCGTGCAGCTTGAGATAGTCCAGGGCCTGCTGGCGTTCGGCCGCCGGGCTGGCGGCCAGCCAGGCGCGCCCTATGGCTGTCGTGGCCAGGGGCAGGCGCGAGCCCATGTCCAGGTCGTGGTGCAGGAAGTGGGCGCTGGGACAGTGCTCGAGATAGACCATGTTGTGCCGGTCGCGCGTGGCCAGGGCGACCTCGGCCAGCGTGGATTCGGCCAGGCGGCGCATCCAGGGCCTGGCGATGCGGCGCACATCCAGGCGCGAGAGCATGGCACTGCCCAGGGCCAGCGTGGCCGTTCCCAGGCGGTATTTGTTCTGTTCGGGCACATGGATCAGATAGCCGAGTGCCGTCAGCGTGCGCGTCAGGCGCGAAATCGTGGACTTGGGCAGGCCGCAGCGTTGGGCGATCTCCTGGTTGCCCAGCAGCTTTTCGCCCGAACGAAAGCAGGACAGCACGTTCAAGCCCCGTGCGAGCGAGGTCACGAAGTGCCGGTCCTCCTCGGCGGGCAGGGGAGTCGGTCGTGGCGAGGGCATGCCCCCACCATAGGGCAGGAGCGGCTGCGCGGCTGTCACCTCGGGGCAGCCCGGCTTTTGCTGCAGGAAAAGAAGTTTCGCCAGCTCTGCGCCGAATATGGTCGGCTCAGAGTCTGCGCAGTCTTTGCACGGCCTCGCGCAAGGTGTCGTCCTTCTTCGCAAAGCAAAAACGCACCACGCGCTGATCGAAGCCATCGCCGTAGAAGGCCGACAGCGGAATCGCCGCCACGCCATGCTCCTTGACCAGCCATTCGCAGAACTCGGCTTCGCCAAGCTCGGAGACCGAGGAGATGTCGGCGCATGTGAAATACGTGCCCGCCGAGGGCAGGAGCCTGAGGCGCGAGCCTTGCAGGCCCTGGGAGAACAGGTCCCGCTTGGCCTGGTAGAAGGCGGGCAGCTCCAGATAAGGCGCCGGGTCTTGCATGTAGCTCGCAAGGCCCAGCTGCATGGGCGTGTTCACGGTGAAGACGTTGAACTGGTGCACCTTGCGAAACTCCGCCGTGAGCGCAGTGGGTGCGGCCACGGTGCCGACCTTCCAGCCCGTGACGTGGTAGGTCTTGCCAAAGCTGGACACGATGAAGGCACGCGCCGCCAGTCCTGCAAAGCGCGCGGCGCTCTGGTGGAGCTGGCCGTCATACACCATGTGCTCGTAGACCTCGTCGCTGATGAGCAGCACATTGGTGGGTGCAAGCAGGTCTTCGAGCTCGCGCATCTCGGCATCGCTCCAGATCGTGGCGCTGGGGTTGTGCGGGCTGTTGATGATCAGCAGGCGCGTACGCGGCGTGATGGCGGCTGCGATTTTCGCGAAGTCGGGCCTGAAGCTGCCGGGCGTGAGCGGCACGCGCACCGCCTTGCCGCCGGCCAGCTCGATGTTGGGCACATAGCTGTCGTAGCAGGGATCGAGCACGATGACTTCGTCGCCCGCATGCACGGTGGCCAAGATGGCCGTGAGAATCGCCTGGGTGGCGCCGGCCGTGATGGTGATCTCGGCATTCGCGTCATAGCGCCTGCCATAGAGCGCTTCCATCTTGGCTGCCACAGCCTCGCGCAGCTGGGGCATGCCCGTCATCGGCGGGTACTGGTTGTGGCCGGCCTGCATGGCCGCCGTGACTGCATCGACCAGCCTGGGGTCGCAGCCGAAATCCGGGAATCCCTGGCCCAGGTTCACGGCCTGGTGCTGGCTGGCCAGGGCCGACATGGTGGTGAAGATGGTGGTGCCGACCTTGGGCAGCTTGCTCGGAAATTGCGGGGTGGACATTGGGGAAATACCAGACAAAGAAATTTTTGTGAGCTGCTAGCGCTTGTCAGTAAAGGATTTCAGGTCTTAAACACCCTGAAATCCATATATACCAAGCGCTAACAGCTCATTTTTTATTTGAATCAGAGCTCGTAATCATGCACATGCCCGCTCATGGCGCGCATGATGAGATCGCGCGACAGGCGGTCGCTGAGCAACTCGGCAAATCGGTAGACGAAGTTGCGCAGATAGGCGCCGCGCTTGATGGCTACGCGGGTCACGCTCTGGCCGAACAAATGGCCCATAGGACGCACGACGAGATCGCCCGTGGGATCGTCGCGCATGGCCATTTCGGCAACGATGCCCACGCCCAGGCCCAGGCGCACATAGGTCTTGATCACATCCGAGTCAATGGCTTCGAGCACGATGCGCGGACGCAGCCGGCGCGACTCGAACGCCTGGTCGATCTTGCCTCGGCCCGTGAACGAGGGGTGGTAGGTGATCAGCGACTCCTGGGCAATGTCCTCCAGGGAGATGCGCTCCTTCTGCGTCAACGGATGACTGGTGGGCAGCACCAGCACATGCTGCCACTCATAGCAGGGCAGGGTCACGAGGTCCGGGTAGTCGGCCAGGGATTCGGTGGCCATGCCGATGTCGGCGACCTCGTCGATGACCATGCGCGCCACTTCATGGGGCGTGGCCTGGTGCAGACTGACCGTGACCTTGGGATAGAGCTCGCGCAGGCGCGCCACGGACGGCGGCAGCACATAGCGCGCCTGGGTGTGGGTGGTGGCAATCGACAGGGTGCCGCTGTCCTGGGCGCTGTACTGCTCGCCGATGCGCTTGAGGTTGCCGATCTCGCGCATGATGACTTCGATGCTCTTGAGGACTTCGAGGCCGGGCTCGGTGATGCGCTTCAAGCGCTTGCCGTGGCGCGCGAAGATGTCTATGCCCAGCTCTTCCTCCAGCTCGATGATGGCTTTGGAGACTCCGGGCTGCGAAGTGTGCAAGGCCTTGGCGGCCTCGGTGAGGTTGAGATTGCGGCGAGCCGCCTCTTGGACGAATCGGAATTGATGCAGGTTCATGGCAATGACAACAAAAATCTGCCTGCCATTATGCTTGATTTATATAAAGAATCGATTTGTTATTTTTTGAATCAGATCATCCCAAGGGCTAATCCTCTTTCTTTTCCAGGCTTTGTAGCGCAATTCGGGCCAGCAGGCCGGTGACCAGCGGGTTTTCTCCAGCTGCAGGCTCAAGCACAAGGTCCAGCTGCGGATGCTGCATGCGCACCAGCTCCACCAGCCTGGGGATATCCTGGCGCGCATGCTTGCCCGTGCCCAGGAAAAGTGGAAGCACCACGATGCGCGAGGCGCCTGCGGCGACAAGTTCAGCTGCGGCCGTGGGCAGCTCGGGCTCGCAGGCGTCGAGATAGGCGCAGCAGCAGGCCAGATGCGGGGCCTGCTGCTGCACGGCCTGCAGCACGGCCTCGATGGGTACACGCCACAGTGCATCGGGCGAGCCGTGGGCCAGCAAAATCAGGCCGCTGCCGGCCTGGGCAGGATCAAGGTCTTGGTTCAAGGTCATCAATGGCTCTCCAGTCTGGCCCTTGGCCTTCGATACAGGCGCAGCCCGGGCCACAGATGCCGAGCAAGGGCCGCTCCTCAGCGATGGCATCGTCCCCCTTAGGGGAAGACGCCAAAGGCGGCTCAGGGGCTAGCGCCGCAATACCAGCCAGCCAAACGCCGTCAGCGACAGCAGGGTATAGAGCAGGCCCGGCGTAGCTGCAGCCAGCCAGGGCCGCCAGGCCTGCAGCGTGCCGATGTAGCCGAACACGTTGTTAAGCAGGAAGAAGCTGATGCCGGCCATGACTCCGCCGAACACATAGGCCGCGATACCGCCCGAGCGAAAGTGCAGATAGGCAAAAGGCAGGGCGAGCACCACCATGACCAGGCAACTGAGCGGATAGAACACCTTGCGCCAGAACTCGATCTCGTACTTTTGCGCAGCCTGGCCGTTGGCCTCCAGGTGGCGCACGTACTGGAACAGCGAGATCGTGGACATGCGGTCGGGTTTGAGCAGGGCTGCCGAAACCATCTCGGCGCTGATGCGCGTAGGCCAGGTCATGCTGCTCTCATTGGCGCGCACCAGCTGCGTGAGCTCGCCGCTTTGCTCCAGGCGGCTGACGCTTACGCCCTGCAGGTGCCAGAGCTCGTCACGCTCGTCGACACTGGCTGATTCGGCGTGGATTTGCGCCGAGATCCGGCCCTGGCCGTCGAAGTCGAAGATGCGCACGTTCGCGAACTTGCCGGGCGCCCGCACGGCGCGCACATTGACGGCCACCGAATGCTCGCCCTGGCGCTCCTTGAGCCAGGCCCCGGTGGCACCCGTGGAGAGCTGGCCCATTTGCGCCGAGCGCAGCTTCTGGCCCAGGTTTTCGGCCGCCGGCGCAAGATAGTCGCCCATGGCAAAGGTCAGCAGCACAAAGGCCGCGCCCAGCGCCAGCAGCGTGCGCAGGGCCAGCCAGGGCCCCATGCCGCTGGTGCGCATGATGGTGAATTCCGAGCTTTGCGCAAAACGTGCCATCACGTAAATCGTGCCTATGAGCACGGTAATCGGCAGCAGCTCGTAGAGGTGGCTGGGAATGCGCAGCGCCACGAAGATCAGCGCATGCGCGACGCCATAACTTGCGCTGCCAGCGCGGTTGACCCAGCGCAGCTCGTCCACGAGGTCGAAGAAGAAGAACAGGGCCAGAAAGCCCAGCGTGACAAAGGCGACCGCAAAAACGATGTCGCGGTACAGAAGCCGGCGTAGAACCTTCATGCAGGCAGCTCCGGGGAACGGTTCCTCTTGCGCCACAGATCACGCAGCGACCAGCGGTTGTGGCGGGCGGCCAGCACCAGCAGGCCGATGACCAGGGTGCCGCCGTGCAGCAGCCCGGCCATGGTCGGCATGCTGAGCTTGCTGGCCGCCACCCAGCTTTCGGCCAGGGTCATGAGGTTGTAGTAGACGATGAAGGCGAACAAGGCAATCATGAGGCTGCTGCTGCCACCCGCGCGCGGGTTGACGCTGGCCACGGCCAGGCCGAGGATGACGAAGTTCAGCGCGGCCAGCGGCAGACCCAGGCGCCAGCCGAGCTCGGCGCGAAAGATGGGCTCGGTGCGCTGGACCAGCAAATGCGTGGGCGTGCTGCGCGCGGCCAGCTCCTCGGCCGCCGCGCGGCTGCCACTGCCACCCATCTGGGTCCCGTATTCCTTGAACTCGCTGATCTTCACGCCGCCGTCACTGGCCTGGGTTTCCATGCGCTGGCCGTCGCTCAGAACTGCCACGCGCTCGCCCTTGATGATCTCCAGCCGCGCGCCGCGCGCCGAGGTCACGGATTCACGCCCGCGCTCATTGGTCACGATGAACACATTGCTGGCCGCCATGTCGCTGGGCGTGTCCTTGTCGATGAAGAACACGCGCGTGCCGCCGGCCGACTCCTGGAACTCGCCGGGCGCAATGCGGTCGATGTCGCTGCGCTGCTCGAACTCGCTCTTGATCTGCTCGATCTGCTGGTTGCTCCAGGGCAGGATCAGCAGACCCAGCGCGGCTGTCACGGCAATCACCGGCCAGGCAAAGCGCAGCAGCGGCCTGAGCAGGCTGGCCATGCCCTGGCCGGCTGCAAACCAGATCACCATCTCGCTGTCCCGGTACATGCGCGACAGCGTGCCGACCACGGCCACGAACAGGCCCAGGCCCAGAATCATCGGAAGCTGGCCGAGCACGGTCAGGCCCATGACCAGCAGCACATCGGAAGGGCTTACGCTGCCCTTGTAAGCTTGGCCCAGCGTGCGTATCAGCATCATGGTCATGACCACGGTCACAAGCACGACGACGGTAGCGCCAAAGCTGCGGGCCAGCTCTTTGCGTATGGATGAATCGAATAACATTGGCTGAAAGGAAAACACCGATTATGAACTTTGAACTGAAGTCGTTGACGACTGCGGCCGCAGCGCGCGAAAAGTGTGACTTGTTGTTGGTGCTGACCACGGCAGCCTCGGCTCAGGGCAGCGACGCGCTCTCCGCCCTGGTCGCGCATGCACTCAAGGCCGGGGATTTCGAGACCGGCGCGGGCAAGCAACTGCCCATGTACAACCTGCCGGCCGTGGCGGCCAGGCGTGTGCTGCTGGTCGGCGCGGGCTCGGGCTCGGCGCGCGACGTGCGCCAGGCCGTGGCGGCGGTGGCGAGCGCCTTCAAGGCGCCGGGCGTGGCCAAGGCCGTGCTGTGCTTTGCCTTCGAGACCCAAGGTCCGGCCCTGGCCGCAGCCGTGCTCGCGGCCAGCGACGCCTGCTACACCTACACGCTGACCAAGTCGAAGCCCCAACTGCCCACGCTCCAGAAACTGGTGTTCGCGGCCCCGGCGCATGCCTCTCTGGCGCCGGCCTTCAAGATCGCCCAGGCCCAGGTCCATGGCATGGACCTGGCGCGCGAATGGGCCAACCGCCCGGCCAACCACGCAACGCCCAGCATGCTCGCCGAGGCTGCGCGCGGGCTTGCCAAGCTGCCCGGCATCAGTTGCAAGATCCATGGGCCGGCCGAAGTGGCCAAGCTCGGCATGGGGGCATTCATGGCCGTGGCCCAGGGCTCGGCCCAGCCGCTGCGCTTCATCGAATTGCACTACAACGGCGGCGCCAAGGGCGCAGCGCCCCAGGTCGTGGTCGGCAAGGGCATTACCTTCGACAGCGGCGGCATCTCGCTCAAGCCGGCAGCCGACATGGACGAGATGAAGTACGACATGGGCGGTGCAGCCAGCGTGCTCGGCCTGTTCCAGGCGCTGGGCGAATTGCAGCCCGCAGTGAACGTGGTGGGGCTGATCGCGGCCTGCGAAAACCTGCCCAGCAGCACGGCCGTCAAGCCCGGCGATGTGGTCACCAGCATGAGCGGCCAGACCGTTGAAATCCTCAACACCGATGCCGAAGGCCGGCTGGTGCTGTGCGATGCACTGACCTATGCAGCCCGCTTCAAGCCTGCAGCGCTAATCGATATCGCCACGTTGACCGGCGCCTGCGTGATCGCCCTGGGCGGCCTGCGCAGCGGCCTGTTCGCCACCGACGATGCGCTGGCCACGGCCTTGCAGAGCGCAGGTGATACCGCCCAGGATCCGTGCTGGCGCATGCCGCTGGACGAGGAATATGGCGAGGGCCTGAAGAGCAATTTTGCCGACATGGGCAATGTGGCCGGCCGGGCCGCAGGCTCGGTCACGGCGGCCAAGTTCCTGCAGCGCTTCGTGGGCGATACCAGCTGGGCTCACCTGGACATCGCAGGCACGGCCTGGAAGAGCGGTGCCGCCAAGGGCAGCACGGGCCGGCCCGTGGGCTTGCTGCTGCACTACATGCTGGCCCAGGAGAGCCGGGGGGCTGCGGGTAAGCCGGCCACAGCCAAAGCCAGGCCGGCCGCAGGAAAGACGGCCGCCAAGCGTGCCAGTACTGCCGCCCGTACTGCGGCAGGAAAGAGCCCGGCTGCCACGCCCGTGGTGACCGAGGCCAAGGCCGCCGCGCCTGCGCGTACGCGCCGCAGCAAGCCGGCCCAGGCTTGAGGCCCGGGGCAGGGAGCAACGCATGACCCAGGTGGCCTTTCACTTCAACGCCCCGGACAAGCTGGCCTATGTCTGCCGCTTTGCGCGCAAAGCCTTGCGCCATGGCAGCAAACTGGTCATCCATGGAGGCGGGCCTACGCTCAAGGCCTTGTCGCCAAGGCTTTGGAGTCTGGCGCCTGCGGAGTTCCTGGCCCATGCGGGCGAGGGCGACGAGGCTCAGCTTCTGAGCCTGTCGCCGATCGCTCTGCTGGAGAGCCTGGATGCTGCGCCCCACCACGATCTGCTGCTCAATCTGGGAGAGCAGGTCCCGCCGCAGTTCCAAAGCTTTGCGCGTGTGGTCGAAGTGGTCTCGGCCACCGATGAGCAGGACCGCTGGTTTGCGCGCCAGCGCTGGAAGCACTACCAGGCCCAGGGCCTGGAGATCGTGCGCCATGACTTGGTGCTCAAGGGGTAGTCGAGCATGAACACATCTCCCAAAGTCCCGCCGCGCTTTGTGCCGACCTTGACCGATGTGGTCAGGCCCGTGCCGGAAGAATCGCGGCAAGCGCCTGCTGCCCTGGAATCTGCCGAGGAGCAGGCCGCCCTCCCGGCGGACACTTTAGAGACGCAGACTGCGGCGGCTGCCGGCCCCGCAGACCACGGCCTGGACGAAGTGATCCCGCCGCATGGCGAAGGCTTTCTCCATCTGGGGCGGGGTGTCATCGAGCTGCCAGTCTCGGCATCCCTGCCGGCATTGCAAAGCAGTGTGGCCGAGCCTGGGCAAGATGCTGCCGTGCAGACCGCGCACAGCCGAGAAGCCGAAGCCGTGGTCAGCCCCTTGCCGAAGACAACCCTGGACAGAGGGGAGGAACTGGTCCACAGACTGATGCAGAAGGTCGACCTGGAGCTGGACCAGCGTTTGCGCGAGGCCATTGCCAGCGTGGTTCAGGAGCAGACGCGCACCCTCGTGGCCCGCATGCGCGAAGAAGTGGAATTCGTGGTGCGTCAGGCCGTCTACGAGGCCGTGGCTGATGAGCTGGCCCAGCAGGCCCAGGCCTCGCGCAACAGGAACTCTTAGAACGTGTTTACGATCTCTACGCAGGCGCGTTGGAGCGCAATCGGGATGAGTTCAAGGGGGTGGGGCGCGGCTTGCGCGGGGGTGCAAGCAAGCCACAGCGCTAGAAAATAGCCCGATTTCGCTCCAACCCTTGGGGCCAGTGCCTTTGCGGGCGGTCTACCGCGTTGCGAATCCTCGCAATAGCGCGGCTATTGCTGCGGTATCGCGCCTCGTATCCCATCCCGCACAGACACTGGCGCGCCGCGAGGAGATCGTAAACACGTTCTTAAAAAAGGAGCTGATTGCGCTTGCCTATTGGCGGTTTCAGATCGAAACCTGCTCAGAATCCCCTGCTGGCGCGTGCTAGCAGCTCTCTTTTTTGAAGGCGGAAAGCCTGCCCGGGATTTTTCAGCGCGCAGAAGCAGGCCTGCTCAAGGCCTCGGGATTGAGGATATTGCTGGGCTGACCCGCAATAAAGTTCACCACGTTCTCGAAGGCTGCACGAAAGTACAGCTCGTAACTGTCCTGCTCGACATAGCCTATGTGCGGCGTGCAGATGCAGTTCTCCAGCCTCAGCAGCGCATGACCTTGCAGGATGGGTTCGCTCTCGAACACGTCCATGGCGGCAAGGCCGGGGCGGCCACGGTTCAACGCGCCAAGCAAGGCATCGGGCTCGACCAGCTCTGCCCGCGAGGTATTGACGAACAAGGCCGTGGGCTTCATGCGCGCCAGGTCCTGGGCCGTGATCTGGCCGCGCGTGGCATCGTTCAAGCGCAGATGCAGGCTCAGCACATCGCTGTGCGCGAAAAAATCTTCGCGCGTGGCGGCCGTGCCAAAGCCGTCGGCAGCGGCCTGGCGGCGAGACTCCTCGCTGCCCCAGATCCAGACCTGCATGCCAAAGGCCTGACCGTAGTGCGCCACAATGCGTCCGATGCGGCCATAGCCCCAGATGCCAAGGCGGCGCCCGTACAAAACATTGCCCAGGCCGAAATTTGCAGGCATGGATGCGGCCTTGAGCCCCGACTGCTGCCAGGCCCCGTGCTTGAGGTTGGCAATGTACTGGGGCAGGCGACGCATGGCCGCCATGATCAAGGCCCAGGTCAGCTCGGCCGGGGCCGTGGGCGAACCCACGCCCTCGGCAATGGCCACGCCATAGGTCGTGCAGGCCTCGACATCGATATGGGCACCCGCCTTGCCGGTCTGGGCGATCAGCTTGAGGCGGGGCAGCTTTTCCAGCAACTGCCGCGTGATCTGGGTACGCTCGCGTATGAGCACGATGACTTCGGCATCGCGCAGACGCACCGACAGCTGGCCCACGCCCTTGACGGTATTCGTATAGACCTTGGTCGTGAAGGGTTCCAACAGGCTGGCGCAAGACAGCTTGCGCACGCAGTCCTGGTAATCATCAAGGACGACGATGTTCATGTCCCGATTGTGCCTTGGTCACAATACGGCGCAAAAGCAACAATCGGTAATTGCGCCAGGGGGCTTGACCGGCACTCCTCAAGCAGTTAGCAAGATCTAGGGCCTTGTGCCAGGTGGGCAGCGCTTGCAGCTCGACCATGAAGGTCCTGGCAGCACAGCGAACAACAAGGCTCAATCCCCCATGCGCTCCAGCGCCGCGCAGACATCGGCCATGCGCCCGGAGATGAGCAGGCATTCAGGCCTGTCCACAGGGCGGCGCTGAACAATTCGCAGAGCAGGCTGGGCGCGAACATGCTCGGTCTGCCCAGGCTCATGGCATGTGCTTGCGCATGGCTGGAATGCTTGCAGAGCATCGGGCTTTCGCGATGCCGCCACCAGCCGCCTCCGGCGTGCAGGGCGGCGTGCAAAACTCAGAACCTGGACACGGCCTGCGGGCGCTGCATGGCCAGCGTCGGCACAGGCCTTGGCGCCGCCGGGATGCAGGTTGCGATCAGGAAGATCGATATCTGGTTCGCTGGCAGGCCTGGGGCCAGGCGCTGCTCCCAGGCCCACAGCCAGGCGCAATAGTGATTGGGTAAATCCCATATGGCAACTCCTTGTTCGCAAGCTTCAACGCCTTGTGTGCGCGCAGGGGCTTCAGGTTCGGTTTACATGGACATGCTGTTGCGGATCAGGCCCACGGCCAGGCCTTCGATTTCAAAAGGCTCCTCGGAGCTCACGCGGATCACCGGGTAGTCGGGGTTTTCTGGCAGCAACTCCACCCCGCCGGCAGTCCGGCGCAGGCGCTTGACCGTGACATCGTCGCCCAGGCGGGCGACCACGATCTGGCCGTTGCGTGCTTCGCGGGTGGACTGCACGGCCAGCAGGTCTCCGTCCATGATGCCCGCGTCGCGCATGGACATGCCGCGCACGCGCAGCAGGTAGTCGGGCTTGGCCTGGAACAGGCTGGGCTCCACGGAGTAGGTCTGGTCGATATGTTCCTGGGCGAGAATGGGCGAGCCTGCAGCCACGCGGCCGACAAGAGGCAGGACCAGCGGGGCCAGAGCGGCCAGGGGCAGGGCAAAGCTGGAGCCTCTTGCCGCGTTGATGTTGCGCACGGTCTCGGCCTTGAGGCGTATGCCGCGCGAGGTACCGCTGACGAGTTCGATCACCCCTTTGCGTGCCAGGGCCTGCAAATGCTCTTCAGCCGCGTTGGCGGACTTGAAGCCCAGGGTGCTGGCGATTTCTGCACGTGTGGGTGGGGCGCCAGTGCGCGCAATGGCGGTTTGTATGAGATCCAGAATCTGCTGCTGGCGAGCGGTGAGCTTGGGATGGTCGAGCATGGCTGTGGCTTGGGGTTGTACGGGCAAGGCGACGTTGTCTGATAATTTGTACAGTAACTGTATTTTTAACCAGTTTTCATCGAGATGCAAGAGAGCAAGACAAGGCTGCTGATTCTTGGCACGGGTGGCACCATTGCAGGCCGCGCTGCAAGCCGCTCGCAGGGCGTGGGCTATCAGGCGGGCGAGATCGGAGTGGAGATGCTGCTCGATGGCCTGCCCGAGTTGAGGTCGCTTGCAAGAGGTGAGCTCGCGATGCAGCAACTGGCCCAGGTGGACAGCAAGGACATGAGCTGGAGCGTTTGGCGCGGTCTGCTGCAGGCCTGTGCCAGGGCTCTTGCCGATCCGCGGATCAAGGGCCTGGTGATTACCCATGGCACGGATACGCTGGAAGAAACCGCCTGGCTGTTGCAGCATGTACTGGCCGTGCACAAGCCCCTGGTGCTGACTTGCGCCATGCGGCCCGCCACGGCCCTGCTCGCCGACGGCCCGCAAAACCTCTGCGATGCCGTGGCCCTGGCGGCTAGCGGCGGGCGCTGCGGCGTCTGGGTGGTGGCAGCCTCGGAAGTGCATGCTGCGCAGCAGGTGCAAAAGGTCCACCCCTACCGGTTGACGGCCTTGCGCTCCTTTGAGGGTGGCCCGCATGCGGTGATCGAAGAGGGTGCCGTGCGCTGGCTGGTGCCTGCTGCAGAAAGTCCGCCGGCTCAGTCGCTCTGGCCCAAGGACCAGGCGGCTCTCGATTATTTGCTGAGCCTCGATGATCTGCCATGGGTGGAGGTGCTGGTCAGCGCTGCCCTGGCCCGGCCTCAGGCGCTGGAGGCCCTGATTCAGGCTGGCTTGCGCGGCCTGGTGCTGGTGGGCACGGGCAATGCCACCGTTCACCAGGCCCTGGAGCCTGTCTTGCAGCGCGCGCGGGAAAAAGGTCTGCGCATACGCCTGGCGACGCGCTGCCTGGAGGGCTTGCCCGTGGCCCAAGAGCAGCCGGGTCAGGCCGGCGCCGAAGGGGCTGAGCTGGCCCGCCAGCCCTGGCCCCAGGCGCGCATTGCGCTGATGCTGGAGCTGGCCCTGGAGGACTTCGGCAGGTCAACGGACTCGCTGCACCAACCGGCTTGAAACCGCACGGCAAGCAGCCCAGGTCATGGCAGTGTTGCAGCCATCACCGGTGCTGTGCAGAGCAGGTTTTCGATTTCGACACCCAGGTGACATCCACGGCGCAGGCAGGCTTGCACAATGAACGCTCTCGAGAGGCTCATGTCCAGGCTCCTTCAGGGCGCCGGCACAGCCAATCATCACTCATCACTTCATGCACAAATCGCGGCCCGGTGTGCGGCGCCATGGACAAGGAGACTTCACAATGACACGCAAGGTACAGCAACTTTTCAGCCTCGAGGGCAAGACCGCCCTGGTGACCGGTGGCTCGCGCGGTCTGGGCCTGCAGATGGCCCAGGCTCTGGGAGAGGCAGGCGCCAAAATCATGCTGACTTCCCGCAAGGCCGCCGACCTGGAGCAGGCCGCTGCCGAGCTCAAGGCCCAAGGCATCGAGGCCGACTGGATTGCCGCCGACTGCGCGAACGAAGCCGATATTGAGCGGCTGGCCACGGAAACCATGACCCGCATGGGCCATGTGGACATTCTGATCAACAACGCGGGCGCCAGTTGGGGGGCTCCCGCCGAGGACCATCCGACAGCCGCCTGGGACAAGGTCATGAACCTCAATGTGCGCGGCTATTTCCTGCTGAGCCAGCAGATCGCCAGGCGCAGCATGATTCCGCGCAAGAGCGGCCGCATCATCAACCTGGCCTCCATCGCCGGCCTGGGCGGCAACTCCAGAGGCATGAAGACCATTGCTTACAACACCTCCAAGGGCGCAGTCCTCAACTTCACGCGTGCCCTGGCCGGTGAATGGGGTATCTACGGCATCAGTGTGAACGCAATCTGCCCGGGCTTTTTCAAGACCAAGATGGCCGAGGTGCTGATCGAGACCCTGGGCGAGGATCAGATGAAGTCCCACGCGCCGCTGCGCCGCCTGGGCGATGATGAAGACCTCAAGGGCATCACCTTGCTGTATGCCAGCGATGCCGGCAAGCACATCACGGGCCAGTGGATGGCAGTGGACGGCGGCGTCAGCGCCCTGGTCGGTGGTTGATCACACCCTGGGCCGGCCTTTGGAAAAAACGAATGCGCTTTGTTCATCGCGGCTTGCAGCGCGGCTATGCTCGGCAGCTTTGTTGAGTTGAACTGGAGACATTTGTGCAAAGCTTTGGCCCCACCATTCCCTTCGTAGAGCATCTGGGATTCACGCTTCACAAGATGGAGGGCGGCGAATCCGAACTGCGCTACGAAGCTGCGCCCGAACACATGAACACCTTTGCCATGACCCATGGCGGCGCCCTGATGACGCTGCTGGACGTGGCCATGGCCGTGGCCGGGCGCAGCCTGGAGAGCGAGAACTTCGGCTGTGTGACCATAGAGATGAAGACCAGCTTCATGCAGCCCTCGCGCGGACCTCTGGTCGCCAAGGGACTGGTGCTGCACAGAACCCGGACCATGGCCTATACCGAGGGCCGGGTATTCGATGCCTCGGGCCGCCTTTGTTGCCATGCAACGGGCACCTTCAAATACATGCCGCGTGCGCCCAAGCCGGGGGCAGGGGGCGAGACAGCCATCGTCACCGATTGATGCATGCGCTCCGGCGCGGCCATCATGTACCACCTGCTTGCCAGGTTTGGTTAAATAGGGTTGTAGCGCTTTACTGACAAGCGCTGACAGCTATTATTTTTGAATATCAAGGAGACACAGCCATGCCATTGAATCAGCAAGTCCTGCTCGACAACCGCCCCGAGGGCGAGGCCGTGGAAAGCAACTTCCGCCTGGTGCAGACCGAAACCCCTGCGTTGAGCAAAGGCCAGGTGCTGGTGCGCCACCACTATCTGAGCCTGGATCCCTACATGCGCGGCCGCATGAACGACAGCAAGAGCTACGCCGAGCCCCAGCCTCTGGGCGAGGTCATGATTGGCGGCACCGTGGGCGAGGTCGTGGAGAGCCAGCACCCCAAGTACACACCTGGCGACAAGGTCGTGGGCATGGGCGGCTGGCAGGAGTACAGCGTGGTCGACGGCGACGTGCCGGGTGCGCTGCGCCGCGTGGACACCACGCATGTGCCGCTGTCCCATTACCTGGGTGCCGTGGGCATGCCGGGTGTGACTGCTTGGTATGGCCTGGTCAAGATCATTGCCCCCAAGGCGGGCGAGACCGTGGTGGTGAGCGCCGCCACGGGCGCCGTGGGCAGCGCTTTCGCGGCCCTGGCCAAGGCACGCGGCTGCCGTGTGGTCGGCATTGCGGGCGGCCCTGAAAAATGCAGCTACGCGACCGCAGAGCTGGGCTTTGATGCCTGCATAGACTATCGCGCCCACCCGGATGTGAAGACCATGTCCAAGGCGCTCAAAGAGGCCTGCCCGAATGGCATCGACGGCTACTTCGAAAACGTGGGCGGCTACATCCTCGATGCAGTCTTGCTGCGCACGAATGCCTTCGCTCGCCTTGCTCTGTGCGGAATGATTGCGGGCTACGACGGCCAGCCTCTGCCCATGGCCAATCCGGCGCTGATTCTCATCAACCGCCTCAAGCTCGAGGGCTTCATCGTCAGCGAGCACATGGAAGTCTGGGGTGAGGCCTTGGCCGAGCTCGGCGGCCTGGTCGCAGCCGGCAAGCTGCGTCCGCGCGAAAGCATTGCCCAGGGCCTGGCCTCGGCGCCTTCGGCATTTCTGGGCCTGCTCAAGGGCAAGAACTTCGGCAAGCAACTGGTGAAGGTCATCTAAACCCCTGCCAAGCAGCACCCCGCCCACTCTTCAGCAGGGGGCGACAGCTGGTCCAGGGCAAGCCTTGCTCGGCGCCCCTGGTCCGGGCGGGCCGCACCAGCTCCGCGAGCGGCGGCCCCTCGGGGATGACCTGCCCAGGACCTGGTGCCTCTTGCCTTGCTGGGGCACATGAACACAAGAGCAAAGGAGATAAGCATGATCAAGAACTTCAAGGGCAAGACGGCGGTATTGACAGGAGCGGGCTCGGGCTTCGGCCTGGAGTGCGCGCGCATTGCAGCACAGAAAGGCATGAACCTGGTGCTGGTCGATGTACAGCAGCAGGCTCTGGACCAGGCCGAGGCCGAACTCAAGCAGACAGGCGTTCGGGTCATGGCGCGCCGCGTCGATGTCTCCAAGGCCGAGCAGATGCAGGCCCTGGCCGATGAAGTCCAGAGCACGTTCGGAGCGCCGCACTTCGTCTTCAACAATGCAGGTGTGGGCTCGGGCGGCCTGGTCTGGGAAAACAGCGTGGCTGACTGGGAGTGGGTGCTGGGCGTCAACCTCTGGGGTGTGATCCATGGCGTGCGCCTGTTTACCCCGATGATGCTTCAGGCCGCCAAGACCGATCCCGATTTCGAAGGCCACATTGTGAACACGGCCAGCATGGCCGGCCTGCTGGCGCCGCCCAACATGGGCATCTACAACGTCAGCAAACATGCCGTCGTGAGCCTGAGCGAAACCCTCTACCAGGATCTGGCCCTGGTGTCGGACCAGATCAGTGCCAGCGTGCTGTGCCCGTATTTCGTGCCCACGGGCATCAGCCACAGCGAGCGCAACCGCCCTGGCGCTCTTGCCGCCCAGCCCCAGACCGCAAGCCAGAAGATAGGTCAGGCCATGACCGACAAGGCCGTGGTTTCCGGCAAGGTGACGGCGGCCGAGGTCGCGCAAAAAGTGTTCGATGCCCTGGTCGCCAACCAGTTCTACATCTACAGCCACCCACAGGCCCTGGGTTCGGTGCAGACGCGCATGGAGGATGTGGTCCAGGGGCGCAACCCCACGGATCCGTTTGCCCACAAGCCCGAGCTGGGGGAGAACCTGAAGGCGGCCCTGCGCGCAGGCGGCTGACAAAGAAGTGCATAAAGACGCGCATTGCCCAATGCGCGCTCAGTCGTCATCGCCGGCGCTCTGCTCCTGAAGCGGCTCGTCGGCGTCCGCTGTCCAGGGGCGGACCAGACGCACGACCAACAGGCTGGAGCGATTCATATCGGCTCGCGTCTGCAGACTCTCGAAATCGATGGCCCAGGCCTGCTGCGCCGACAGCCGGGAGCCCGGGCTCTGGCTGCCGCCTGCCACATGCGCATAGTCATAGGCATTGACGGAGCGCGTGCTCACGCTAGCCGAGCCGCTCCAGTGCCAGTCACGCGGGGCCTGGGGAAAGAGCTCCGCAGAGAGCCCTGGAGGTCGCGTATCCCGTGAGATCAGGCGGCGCAGCTCATTGATCCGGGGCAGCCGCCAGCGCTGCCCATCCTGCTGGCTGCGCTCGGCCGCGAGCTGCTGGGCCTGCTTGTGGCTCAGCAGCAGCGCAAATCCTGTACAGTGATGCCCGTTCCAGTGCATGCCTTCCACGCAACGCGGCCATAGCAGATGGGCCCGCCTGTCGATCACGAACAGGCCATCATCCGAGAGTTCGAACATGGCCCGGGCTTTCTCCTGGGCAGGCGCTTGTGGCTGCTGTGCGAATACGCATCCGGCTGCGGCCAGGCTGGCGGCGAGCACCAGCCTGCTGCCTTGGTGAAATGCATTTGAAACACAAGCACCAAGCCCTGTGGCACTGATGCCTGCAAGTCCGCGAAGTTGCAAATGGCTCAACATGGCACCCTCCTTGGCAAAACCGCAATCAATGCAGAGCAGATTCGCTATCTGCTGTAAGACTTTCAACTCCGTGGCCGATAAGGCCCACTTTCTTCATCGGCGCCATTGGCGAGTTTCTTGAATCGCAAGCGCCTTACTCTATGTCCTTATCTCCTGTTATCCGCCTGGCCCTGATCCTGGGTCTGCTATCCGCGATCGGCCCGTTCGCCATCGACATGTACTTGCCGGCTCTGCCTCAGATCGGCAGCAGCCTAGACGCCCAGGTTGGCGCCGTGCAGGCCAGTCTGACCGCCTTCTTCCTGTCGCTGGGCCTGGGGCAACTGCTCTATGGCCCGGTTTCGGACATGCTGGGGCGCAAACCCCCGCTGTACTTCGGCCTGGCCGTTTTTCTGCTCGCCAGCCTGGGCTGTGCGCTGGCTCCCAACATTCAAACGCTGATCGCCCTGCGCCTGGTCCAGGGCCTGGGGGCCGCAGCCTGCATGGCCATTCCCCGTGCCATCGTGCGCGATCTCTATACGGGCTACGAGGCGACACGCATGATGTCTCTGCTGATGCTGGTCTTCAGTGTTTCGCCGATTCTTGCGCCCCTGGCCGGCAGCGGGGTGATTGCGCTCAGCAGCTGGCGCGGCGTGTTCTGGGCCGTGGCTGTCGCAGCCTTGCTGGGCCTGGTGGCCGTGTTTTCCGTGCTCCAGGAAACGCGCGACAGCAAGGCCAGGATCAACAGCAGCCTGGGAGGCGCCTTCAATGCCTATGGAGTCCTGTTGCGCGACGGGCATTACCTGGGCTTGGTCTTCATCGGTGGCTGTGCGCTCGCAGGATTCTTTGTCTATCTTGCAGGCTCGCCGTTCGTGCTCATCAACCACTACGGCCTGAGCTCCACCCAGTACAGCCTGGCTTTCGCCATGAACGCGATCGCATTTGTCGGTTCGTCCCAGTTCACGGGCTGGTTGAGTCAGCGCCTGGGCTTGGTGCGCCTGGTGAAGATGGCGGCCAGTGCTTCGGGCGTGGTCATGAGCAGCCTGCTGCTGTATTACCTGCTCGGCGGTGACAGCCTGACGGTTCTTCTGAGCCTGTACTTTATCTGCAGTGCCCTGATGGGCCTGGTGATACCTACCACGTCCGTGCTCGCACTCGAAGAGCATGGTGCCATTGCGGGAACTGCTTCGGCCCTGCTGGGAACGCTGCAAATGCTCAGTGGTGCGGTTGCCATGCAGATCGTCGGGCTGTTCTCTTCGGGGCAGCCTCTGCCCATGGTTGCAGGTATGGCCACGGGAGCCTTGCTGGGCGTTGCCCTGACCTGGATCACCCTGGGAAAAGTACGAGGCTGAGCTGAGGCACTGTCGCATCTGTATCTGAGGGTCACGCTGACTCATCTGAGAACTGGCAGCCTGCATGAGCCGCAGCCAGAGCGGTTATGCATAATTGGTTACATTTGCGATAGATCTTTGGATGGCTGTTTTTGCCTGAGGCGCATTGCTTGACTTGCTTTACAAAGAAGAAATATGAGTCAAGCACAATGTTCTGGTTTATTAACGAATCTTCTTGTGTCGATCTATGCTTTTTGCCGAACCTTCTTCGCTGAGTTCGCGCCTGAGGGCGCTTTTTTGTTCCCAGCGCGGCAAAGAGCACGTTGCCTGGCGGCAAGATTATGGAAGCTTGCTGCTGGGCTGCTTGCTGGCTGCTGGCTTGCTGGGGGCCTGCACAAAAACAGCCGACTCGGCTGCGCCCTCGACCCAGAAGGCTGCGCAAGTCGGGGTGATCACCCTGAAAAAGCAAAGCCAGCAGCTTGATGTGAGCCTGCCAGGGCGTACGCGAGCCTTTCTCACGGCCGAGGTCAGGCCTCAGGTCTCGGGCATTTTGCAAAAGCGCTTGTTCACCGAAGGTGCGGTGGTGCGCCAGGGGCAGCCGCTCTATCAGATCGATGCAGCCATGCTGAGTGCCGCCGAGGCCAGCGCCCAGGCAGCTTTGGCAAGAGCCCAGGCCAGCGCCCGGACTCTTGCCTCGACGGCCCAGCGCAATGCCGAGCTGGTGAAGATTCATGCGGTGAGCCAGCAGGTGCACGAAGAGAGCCAGGCCGCAGCCGCTCAGGCACGCTCGGATGTGGCCGTAGCCCAGGCAAGTCTCGACAGTGCGCGCATCAATCTCAAGTACAGCCGCATAGAGGCTCCGATCAGCGGACGCATCAGCCTTTCGAATGTGACCCCGGGAGCGCTGGTCACCGCCAACCAGGCCGATGCCTTGACTTCCATTGTTCAGCTTGACCCCATGTATGTGGACTTCACCCAATCGAGCAGCGAACTGGTGGCACTCAAGCGCGACTGGGAGGCAGGCCGCTTCCAGAGAATCGATGGAAACAAGTTGCCTGTGCGCATCCGCCTTGACGATGGCAGCGACTACGCGCATGCGGGCCTGCTGCAGTTCTCGGGCATGATCGTCAACCCCAGCACTGGCAGTGTGACGCTGCGTGCCGAAGTGCCCAACCCCGAAGGCCTGCTGATGCCCGGCATGTATGTTCAAGCCTTGCTGCCAACAGGGCTTGCGCCCGAGGCCCTGCTTATTCCGCAGCGTGCGGTGACGCGCGACCTCACGGGCAGGGCAAGCGTGTTCGTGATCGGCGAGGATGGCGTGGTCGAGAGCCGTCCCGTGGAGATCGAGCGTGCCGTAGGCAATCAATGGCTGATCGAGAGCGGGCTGAATGCAGGTGAGCGCGTCATGGTGGACGGCTTTCAGCGTGTCAAGCCTGGCGACAAGGCAACGCCCCTGGAGTTGGAGCTGCAAGCCGGAACTGGCGCCAAACCCGGAGCAGGAGGGCAGCCGGCCGCAGCGCCTGCAGCAGGAGATGACAAAGCACCAGCCCGCGTGGCAACTGCACGCTGAGCGGGGCTAGACACACATGGCTCAGTTCTTCATCAGCCGGCCCATTTTTGCCTGGGTCATCGCCATCATCATCATGCTTGGCGGGGCGCTATCCATCTTCACGCTGCCGCTGGAGCAATACCCGGATATCGCGCCCCCGCGCGTGACCATAGGTTCTCAGTACACAGGAGCTTCGGCCGAGACCGTGGAGAACTCGGTGACCCAGATCATCGAGCAGCAACTCAAGGGCATAGACAACATGCTCTATATGAGCTCCACCTCGGATGCTGCAGGCCGCTCGCGCACCACGCTGACGTTTACACCGGGCACGAATATCGACGTTGCCCAGGTGCAGGTGCAAAACAAGCTGCAATCGGCGCTCAACCGCATGCCCGAAGCCGTCAAAAGCCGGGGCGTGTTCGTGAACAAGGGCGGCCAGGATTATCTGGTCACCTACAGCTTCTTCTCCAACGACCCGGCCATGAGCCAGGTCGACATCGGCGACTACCTGACCAGCAATCTGGTGGACGTGATCGGCCGCCTGGACGGCGTGGGTGATGTGAGCGTCTTCGGCACCAACTATGCGATGCGCATCTGGATGGATCCGGCCAAGATGGAGAAGTACGCGCTGATGCCCTCGGATCTGGTGACGGCGCTCAATGCCCAAAATGCCCAGGTCTCGGCAGGCCAGCTCGGAGCCTTGCCCTCGGTTCCCGGTCAGGAGCTCAACGCAACGATTACTGCACGCACCAAGCTCAAGACCGTGGAGCAGTTCGAGGCCATCGTGCTCAAGTCGGACCCGGATGGTTCGGTGGTCACGATCCAGGATGTGGCTCGCGTCGAGTTGGGTGCGGAAAACCTCACCGTCAAGTCCAAGCTCAATGGCATGCCAGGCGCGGGCATGGGCATTGTGCTGGCGGACGGCGCCAATGCCATGGAAGTCTCGGATGCGATCGCCGCCAAGCTGGCCGAGCTCAAGCCATTCTTCCCGAATCAGATCGATTATTTCGTGAGCTCCGACTCCACGCCTTTTGTGCGCGCCTCCATCAAGGAAGTGCTGGGGGCTCTGGGCGAAGCCATGGTGCTGGTGGTGATCGTGATGTTCGTCTTTCTGCAGAACTTCCGCGCCACGCTAATTCCCGCGATTGCCGTTCCTGTGGTGCTGCTCGGTACCTTCGGGGTGCTGGCGCTGGCCGGGTACTCCATCAATACACTGACCATGTTCGCCATGGTGCTGGCCATCGGCCTGCTTGTTGACGATGCCATCGTCGTCGTGGAGAACGTGGAGCGCGTCATGCACGAAACCGGGCTGAGCCCGAAGGAGGCCACGCGCCAGTCCATGCGCGAGATCACGCCGGCCCTGGTGGGCATTGGCGTGACGCTGTCGGCCGTGTTCGTGCCCATGGCGTTTTTTGCAGGCTCCACGGGCGTGATCTATCGCCAGTTCTCCATCACCATTGTTGCCGCCATGGCGTTCTCGGTGTTCGTGGCGCTGACGCTCACGCCGGCCTTGTGCGCCACCTTGCTCAAGAATACGGGCCCTGCAGGTCATGCAAAAACGATTCGCAAAGGGCCTCTGGGACTGATGGACCGGTTCTTCCGCTGGTTCAACCACCACTTCGATGCCACGGCAGCCCGTTACCAGGGAACGGTCGCCTATACGCTGCGCCGCACCAAGCGCATGGTGCTTCTGTTCATCGTCATCTGCGGGGCCGTCTGGCTGCTCATGAACAAGCTGGCGACCTCGTTTTTGCCCGACGAAGACCAGGGCTTTGTCTATGTGAGTGTGAACCTGCCTTCGGGTGCAGCCGACGCACGGCTGCAAAGCGTGCTCGATCAGGTGCACGAATATTTCGCCAGGCAGCCCGATGTGGTCAGCTTCAACCAGGTCTCGGGCCTCAATGGCGACCAGAGCTCGGCACGTGGCTTTGTGCGGCTCAAGCCCTGGGATGAACGGCCTGCCGCAGATCAATCCGCTGCTGCCATTGCGCACAAGGCCACCCAGGATCTGGCCTCGATTCGCGATGCGCGTGTCCTGGTGCTGCTGCCTCCTGCTGTGCGAGGACTGGGGTCGAGTTCGGGCTTCAACTTCATGATCAAGGACATGAATGGCCTGGGCCACCAGGCCTTGCTGGAGGCCAAGGACAAGTTTCTCGCCGAGGCGCGCCGCCACCCTGAGCTCACAGGCCTGCGCATGACCAATCTCGAGGATGCAAGCGAGTTGCGCCTGAGCATTGATGATCGCAAGGCTGCGGCTCTGGGCCTGTCCTATACCGACATCAACAGCGTGCTCTCCAGCGCCCTGGGTGGAACCTATGTGAACGACTTTCTCAACAACGAGCGCGTCAAGCGCGTCTATATCCAGGGCGATGCGCCATACCGCATGCTGCCCCAGGATATTTCCAGCTGGACGGTTCGCAACAACAAGGGCGAAATGGTGCCTTTCGGCTCCTTCTCCAGCAGCCACTGGGCCTATGGCTCGCCCCAGCTCATGCGCTACAACGGCAATCCGGCCTATGAAATCGAGGGCAGGGCGACTCCTGGCGTGAGCTCGGGCAAGGCCATGCAGATCGTGGAAGATATTCTGAACACCTTGCCATCAGGCATTGGCTACGAATGGATTGGCGCCTCGCTGCAGGAGCGCCAATCGGGCGCCCAGGCCCCGCTGCTGTATGCGATCTCCATACTCTTTGTGTTCCTGTGCTTGGCCGCACTCTACGAAAGCTGGACGGTTCCCCTGTCGGTCATGCTGGCTGTCCCTCTGGGCGTGGTCGGGGCCTTGCTTGCCACACATCTGCGGGGTCTCACGAACGACGTTTACTTCCAGGTGGGCCTGCTGACCACGGTGGGCTTGGCTTCCAAGAACGCGATTCTCATCGTCGAGTTTGCAGTGCAACTGCAAGAACAGGGCAAGAGCATCTTCGACGCCGTGGTGGCGGCCGTGCGCCTGAGGCTGCGGCCCATCTTGATGACCTCCCTGGCCTTCGGCTTTGGCGTCATTCCTCTGGCCATCGGCACGGGCGCAGGCGCAGGCGGGCGCAATGCAATCGGCACGGCCGTGCTCGGCGGCATGCTGGCCAGCACGCTGCTGGGCATCTTTCTCGTCCCCGTGTTTTTCCTGCTAATACGCAGCTGGTTCAAGAGCCGTTCGCGCACCGATGACTCGCGCACCGATGACGACAGCCATACACCATCTTCTCAGGCAGAGCCAGCCGGGAAGGGGACGGCATGAGAGACTTCATGGATTACCTGAGCAGACTATCGCTTCGTCCCCCTGCCATGGCCTGTGCTTTGCTGGCCTTGAGCTTGAGCGCTTGCAACCTGGCGCCAGTCCTTCCACAGCCGTCGGCCGGAATGCCCACGGCTGTGGACGGGGAGGGCGTACAGGCAAGCCCGATTTTTGCAAGCGAGCAGAGCCTGGAGCAAGCCAATGCCTTGAACTGGGTGAAGTCGCCTCGACTGGCCGAGGTCATCGCACTCGCGCTCAGCCATAACCGCGACTTGCGTGTGGCTGTGGCCAATATGGAAAAAGCCAGAGCCCAGTACGGCATCACCTCGGCAGCGCAACTGCCCACGGTCAATGCTCAGGCCCAGGGCAGCCGCAGCCGCTCTGCTGCTGATCTCTCAAGCAATGGTCAAGCCGCGATTTCGGAGCAATACACAGCGCAGCTGGGGTTTGCCAGCTTCGAGCTCGATCTCTGGGGGCGCCTGCGCAACCTCAGTGAAGCCGGGCTACAGCAGTTTCTCCAGAGCCAGGCAAACCAGCGCAATGTGCAAATCGGCTTGATTGCAGATACAGCGACGGCCTGGCTGAATCTGGCAGCCAACCTGGATCGCCTGCAACTGGCGCAAGATACCCTGACCACGCGTGAACAATCGGTGGATCTCACCAGCCAGATGTTCAAGCTGGGGGCGGCCACAGGCTTAGCCGTGGCGCAAAGCTTGGCTCTGCGCGACGCCTCTCAGGGAGAGGTCTTTCTCTACGAAGCCGAAGTGCAACGCAGCCGCAATGCTCTTCAGTTGCTGACCGGCGGACCAGTCCCTGAGGATCTGCTGCCCGATCAAGATGCCACGGCAAAGGGCCAGGCCCTGGGCCCGATCTCCCCCGTACCGCCCGACATCTCTTCAGGCGTGCTTTTGCAACGCCCCGACATACTGGCAGCAGAACACAACCTGCGCGCCATGAATGCCAGCATAGGTGCCGCTCGGGCCAACCTGTTTCCGACGATAAGCCTCACGGCCAGCGTGGGAAGCGGTAGCCGCGAGCTCGACCAGCTGTTTGCCGGGGGCAACCGCACCTGGAGCTTTATCCCCTTGATAAAGCTGCCGATCTTTGACGGCGGAGCCAATCGTGCCGGAGTGGAAGTCGCCCAGGCCAATCAGCAGATTGCACTGGCCCAGTATGAAAAAACGGTACAGACGGCGTTTCGCGAAACAGCAGATGCGCTGCTGGATCAGAAGCAATGGGCCTTACGCCACGCGACACAAAAAAGCCAGGTCCAAGCCTCGCAAAAAGTGCTGGACCTATCGCAAGCACTTTTCACGGCAGGCTCGGATAACTATTTATCCGTTCTTGATGCCCAGCGCAGCCTGTATACCGCTCAGCAGACGCTGATCAGCCTGCGCCTGTCTGAGCAGTTGAACCGCGTGACGCTTTGGAAGGTCCTGGGTGGAGAGCTAGCCTGAAGCTGGATCTCCACAGTATTTCAAAGTCGGATGGAGGCTTCTCAAGAAGCGCCAGACTCGCTGTCAAACAAGCGGGCAGCTTTGTTATTGAGCGCCGTATCGGCGCGAAAGTAACCTAGTACCGTATTTACGCTTTGGTGCCCAGTCAATGCCATGGTGTCTGGCAACGGCACATTCTGACGCCCGGCTTCGGTCACGAAGCCTGAACGCAGCGAATGGGCCGAGAAATTACCCTCAATGCCTGCCAACGCACAGCGCTGCAGCACGATGTTGCGTACGGCCGCAGGCGACAAGGGCTCACCCAAATGTCCACCCTTGCGTATACGCCGAAAAATAGCGCCCTCACGAATCCCCGAGGCCTGCAGCCACTGCCTCAATGCCAAAGCGGCCCGGCCTGTCACAGGCTTGTGATTTTCTGGAGCATCTAGTCCACTTTGATTGGTCTTGGAGAGGTGCAGCGTATAAACAAAGTCCTGCTCTCCCACGGAACGCAGATACTGCATCTGGGCCGAGCTGACTTCGGAACGGCGCCTCCCTCCACTGGCCCAGGCAAACAGCAGCAAGGCCCTATCGCGCAAACCGCGCAAGCTGTCATCGCAAGTTGCAAGCAATAGCTCCAGCACATCGCGTGTCAGAGCATCTTTCTTGTCGGGATGCTGACCACGCCGCGCATAAGCCTTGCGTGTGCGCGACATCAGCTCACGCACGGCCACATCTTGGCAGGGATTAGGCAGCCCATGGACCTGATGCGCCTTGGAAAGTACAGCCATACGATGCACCAAGGTGCTATGTGCAGGCGGTCCTTTTTTTCCTTTGTAGCCTGCATCGACCAGGGCCTGGTCAAGAGAAGAGGGCATTTCACACATCAGTCCTGCAGCAGTTTGCCTTTGTGCATGGTCGACGATGAACTGCAACACACATGCAACTCCGAGTGGGAGTCTGAGTTGCTGCCCGAAACGCAGCACATGCCAAGCCGCCCAATAGCGCAGCGCACTCTGATAGCTGGATCGCGTATTGGGAGACTCTCCCTCGCGCATGAGATCGCTCACAGCCTGCTGGATTCCTGGTTGGAGCGCTATTCCAGGAGTAGAGACCTCTTGAAGCAGAAGAGCTTGCTCATCTTTTTTGGCCATCAAAACTGAAGGCGGTGAGGAACTGAAGTTCATGCGCCATTGTCTCCCGTGATCAAGACAGCACCTCAGTTGCAGGATTTTCAGGTTGCCGGACAAGCTCTTTCCGACTCTTTTGCGAACTGAATCCTGTAATGTGGCTTTGTTATCTATATGCAATACATATCATGTGTGATATATTACAAAATACAGTTATAACTAGCGATAACAAACACTTATCGTCACTTATTTTGAGAGAGTCTCAGATATGCAAAAAACAAGTAGCCGAGGCGTGCAGGAAGCCGATGTCTGGGCAGCCGCTGATGCCTTGATAGCCCAGGGCCTGCGCCCAACGATTGAGCGCGTACGCCAACACATAGGAAGAGGCTCACCCAACACCGTCAGCCCCATGCTGGAAACCTGGTTTGCCACCTTGGGGCAGCGCCTGGGTGTGGCAGCCGGACAGAGTGAGTCCGTCGCCTCGCCGATTCCCGATCCTGTGCAACGCCTTGCCCAGGAGCTCTGGAGCACAGCCCAGCAAGAAGCCATGGAAGCCGCGCACAAAGCGCTTGAGCTGCGCGAAACCCTATTGCAAACAGCCCAGCAAGAGCACGAGGCCCAGCAAGAACAACTGAGCCAAAGAGAAGTCGCCATGCAAGCCCAGAAGGAGGCCATGGATCAGGCACTGCAGGTAGCCCAGACTCAGTCCAAGGATTTATCACGGCGACTCGATGAAATGCAGCAACAGTTGCAGGACCGCGATCAGCGTCTGGAAGAAATGCGCGACGTCTTGAGTGAAACGGCAAGGCAGAGAGAAGACTTGCTGAACAAGCATGGCCAGGAAATACAGACCGCAGCCCAGGAGCGTCAGCGCCTGGCCGAGCAATACGCCGGCAATGAAAGACACATGCTCAACGAGCTTGACCGAGCACGCCAAGAGCTGGCTGCAGCGCGTAAGACAGCGGCCGAGCAGGAACGCAAGGCCGATGCAAAACTCCAGGACTTGCTCTCACGGCACGATAGCCTTGAACAGGAAACACTGAGTCTGCACGCCCAACTGCAATCCGCCCAGAATATGGCAGCTCTCGCCCAGCAGCGGGCATCTGATCTCAAGAGCCTGCTCGAAGCCCAGCGCTCCTCAAGCGGCAACAGCCCCGACAAAACCAGCCTCGCCACAACCCGCAGATCCATGTCACGCATACGTGATCGCCGAACGCTGCGTTAGGACGCATGCATCTTTTAGCTTGCCGCAACTCCCCACCTAGTTCGCGTTGCGTGATGCCTGCAGAGCAGGGCGGTAGTCAGTCAAATCTACTGTAAACGCTCTGTCCTATGATTCGGCTAGGAGAGATGAAATATGGGTATTCAGGATAGGGATTACTGGCGCGAACGCTATAGAGCACGAAGAAATGTGAACCCAGGTCAATGGCGGCCAGATGAGCGCAGACCTTCATATATCGATTTTCGACCACCAAAAAACAATGAGCCAAGTTTTATTGGCAAGATTTTTCTGACGATTTTCGTAGCTTTGATTTGTGTACTTGTTTATAGAGGTGCGAAAGACCGCCTGTCCAGGCCGGAGCCAGTGCGAGAAACAGCAGTGCAGCGCTCAGATGCGCCATCTTCTGCTCCAGCTCAGACAACCAGTCGCAGTGTAGAGCCGCCTGTAGTGCGGGTTCCAGCGAATACAGGGCAGGTTTATCGCTGTGGCAATACCTACAGCAATCAACCTTGCGAAGGCGACAGGTCGGTCAATGTCAGCATTGCTGCTCCTGCCTTCGGCGGGGCTTCGGGAATGCGTGAGATTTACCTCTGCAAAGATATTTATGACAGGCTGTATTGGGAAAGCAGCCCGTGCTCGTTAAATAACCGAATGATGCAGCGCATTGCGAGTGTGCCAGCCGATATTCCTTGGGAGCAGCAAGTAGCCGTTGCGGAGCAGCAGTGGGCTAAGGCCAGATCCATAGCGTCCGAACAGATTGTGCCTGTAGTTCCACAGCAAGCAGCAGGTAAAGCAAATGCGGCAGAGTGCCAAGCTCTTGAGGAGCGAGTAAATTGGCTGGATTCTTTGGGGCGTGTTGGTGGTGGAGGTTACACAATGGACTGGATTCGTGAGCAGCGACGTTTGGCGCGTGATCGCCAATTTCGCATTGGCTGCTAGGTGTCGCATCCCGGATTGCCGGTGTACGCAACGCCACGCCGACGTTGCCAGCGACAGGACCTGCTGACGCTGACCTCCGGCAACTCACATGACAAGCGCACGGATAGCGGTGCTTCATTTGCTCAATCCAGGCGTACTGAGAATGTGCTGATGCACGAAACATCAAGTTACGCCCATACAAAGTATGATCGACACTTGGGCGCAAACAATCTGCGCAGCATGCGATTAAACATAATATACATCGTATCTAGTTAAACAGAAGCTCGGTATCCGGCGCCATGACCGCGATACCCGCCTCCAGCTTGCCCGCAGCTTCCGTGTCATGTACCGGAGTCTGGGCATGGATCTGCACGCCTGCGCGCAGTTTCTTCACGTGTCGACCCGGACTGTACATAACTGGGAGTCCGGCAAGCACGACATCCCGTATGCCACCTACAAGCTGCTGAGGTTACTCAATCGCATGGAGCTGCCTGGCCAGTCCTGGCAAGGATGGTGCTTCTACGGCAACAAACTGATTTCGCCCGAAGGACGCTCGTTCGAAGGCAAGGACAGCAACTGGTGGGGTCTCCTGGTGCTTCGGGCCAGGATGTGCAGCGAGTTTCAGGAGAAGTTGCGAGCAGCTGAAGCTGCACGAAGGGGCCCCGCTTGCGGGGAAGCATCGGGCAGCTTCAGCGGGCTTGAAATGAGTGAAGTACCTGTAACACTTCACTTTAGTCTCACCAGTGACACAGATACCCGTTCTGCAGCTGCCGGATTGACGTTTCCTGTAACACGTCAATCAAGTCTCACTCATGAGAATTTTTGCCTAAAAAACGGGCAATCAGACGCCGTCAATTCTGACTTGCAGGAGGCCGCATGACCTCTATGCATGTCCAACATCAGCAAGCCTACCTAAAGCGCAAACGTGCCGGCATGAATCGCTCGATTGCAGCTTGGGACGGCCTGACCACGGCCAAGGCTCAGGAGCTGGCCAAGGCCGCCTACAAGGCCGTTACCTGGCACTACAGGGCCTCGACCGCCGCTGATGCGTCGGCGCTGCGTGTTGACCTGGTCAAAGCCTTTGCAGCCCTTTTGGCTCGCCAGGACGGTGATCACCACGCTGCAGCCTGGCTGGATGCCTGGATGGCTGACATGCCTTCCACCTGGACAGCCCAGTACCCGCTGTACAGCCTTCCCCAGTCTGGGGAGGTACCCAATGCGTGAGCTGATGCTGCATCTGCTGCCAATGGCGGCCGCGTGGCTGACCTGGCAGGGAACGACGCCCCTGCCCTCGATCTGCGATCCGCCAGTGGCGGTCAAGGAAATAAAAGCGGGGCGCTTCGCTGTTACTGGCAGCTGGCACCCCTGACCGATTCACAGTTAAAGAGGAACTGAAAATGGCTGATCAAGAGTTTAAAGCAGCTCAGGCTGCATGGATGAACATCGTTGCTGGTGCTGAAACAGCTCTGCTGGAGAGCAAGACTCTGCAGCAATTGCAGCAAGGTGCGGCACTGCTTCTTCGTGTGGCCAGGGCTGATGAAAGGCCTGAGGCTCGCATAGTCGTAGCCTGGCTGGAAAGCATGGGGCTCTCGACCTCACTGGGCCTTGCGGCTCTGGAGGTTGAGGGACTATGAGCCGCTTCACCGACCAGCTCTACCGCACCTGGCTGGGCCAAAACGGCTATTCAGGCCCTCACCGCTCGACCCGTGGGGGTATGGGGGGTGTGCCCCCCATGTCAAACCAGCAGCGTCCGATAACCGCTGAAAAAGAATCGCGTGGCCGAGCTGCTGCAAATGACGATTCGTATTCGCGCCCTGATAAACAGGGTTTCGGTTATGTGGACAACATTATAAAAAACGACCCATCCTCTTTTTTTAAGAGCGAATGAAGATTATTATCTTGTCAAGACAAAATAATGGCTTATACATCGTATCTAGTTAAACAGAAGCTCGGTATCCGGCGCCATGACCGCGATACCCGCCTCCAGCTTGCCCGCAGCTTCCGTGTCATGTACCG
>NZ_KE386975.1:42718-81956 GCF_000429845.1 Comamonas composti DSM 21721 | reverse complement strand
TGCCGTGGCGATCGCGTGGCACCTCGATGGACAGTTCGCCGAACTCGCCCTTCAGAGTCTTCTTGCTCGTGCCGTTGCGGGTGTTGCCGCTGGCGTTGGCCACGGCGTCATGGCGCTCGTGACCCAGGTGCTCGGTCAGCTCTGCTTGCAGAGCCTTCTCCACCAGCAGTTTGGTCAGTTGCTTGAGTAAGCCGTTCTCGCCAATCAGGTCTTCAGGCTTCTTGTAATCGGCCAGCAGGCTGGTCAACAGTTCTTGCGGTACTTCGTGCTTCTTGGTTGTCATTGTGTTTGCGGACAAGCAGGCTATCGCCTGCGATGGATTGTCCGTTTACACAAAATTCTGTACACCCTCGGCCATGAAGATGGCGCTGCGCACACGCCAGACGCACCAGCGCCTGATCCACCACTCGGACAGAGGTATCCAGTATTGCTCCACCTACTACCAGGCCTTGCATCAGCGCCATGGCGTCACTTGCTCGATGACCGATGGCTACGACTGCTATCAGAACGCTCTGGCCGAGCGGGTCAATGGCATCCTCAAGACGGAGCTCCTGCTGCACCGCCCTGCCGATCTTAGCCAAGCCAGGCGCATGGTCGAGCAGTCCGTGCATATCTACAACCACGAGCGATTGCATTCTTCGCTCAAAATGCAAACGCCCGATGCAGTGCACCGGGCGTCATTGGCCGGTTAGCTCCCGGCTTTGCTCTACCATCCTGGTGTCAACCTAATTTAGGACGGGTCAGCGAGTGTGCCTATCGAACCTGTGTCTTGGTGCCGCCACAGGGCTATCCCTGAAAGCCGAACCTCCCCAAACCATAGGCGCAGTTATGCCATGACAGCCACAGCCACCGTGCAAGGCCGCGCCATTTGACTGAAGCGATTGAGCAGCCCGGCACGCCACCTGAAGTGGCACGACTTGGCGTGCAAACGTGCGAGTAGTCACCGTCGGAACCAAAGTCAAGGCCGCGAAGGTGCATCACCTTCCGGCCTTTTTCTTTTTCCCCTTTGTAGACCTGGCGGCCTCAATTCTGAAGGGTGTTGTACTTCAGATTTGAGGCCGCCGTGCCGCAATCCACAGGGGACATTTGGGGCATAAATTTCAAAAATGGGGGCACATTCAAATCCGCTCCCATGCAAGGCAGCACCTGCCCCTGCACTTCTCAGAACGTGTTTACGATCTCTACGCTACCGCGTTGGAACGCAATCGGGATGAGTTCGAGTCGATGGGCCGCAGCTTGCACCGGGGTGCAAGCAAGCCACAGCGCGAAGAAATCGCCCGATTTCGCTCCAACCCTTGCTGCCCGCGAACGCAATGCACACCATGGCCTCGGAGAAGGCCTGCGGCGAGCCAGTTGCTGTGGCGTAGTGTCCGGAGTCCGGCCTCAAACCTAGCGCCATGCAGCCAGGGCCTTGCTGGAAATGAGCGCGCAATGGCTCTGGGGACCTTACCTTCGCCCATGGGCTTCACATCGGCTTCACAGACTTCATCCGTCCCACACAGGCGCTGCCGAGACTGCCGGTTTGATCAATCGCCGGAAACACGAAATGAAGAACCGATTGCTGACCAAGCTTGGGGCCCTGTTTGTCATGCTGGCTCTGCTGATGCTCGGCCTGAGCCTGATTCAGGACGTGGTGCAGGACCGCATACGCAACCGTGATCATGCGGTGCAGGGCGTAGTCTCCAGTCTTGCAGGCCAACAGACTTTGATGGGCCCGATGCTGGTGCAAAACTGTACCCGGCACACCAGCGTGCAAAACGGCACAAAGACCGAGCTCACCACCGAAAAATTCCAGCGCATGCTGCTGCCCGACGAGCTGCGCCACGAAGCCTCTGCCAGCATGCAGGAGCTTGCCCGCAGCCTGCACAAGGTCAACAGCTATGTCCTCAAGGACCGCATCCACGCCAGCTTTGCCAATGCCAGTGAATACCTGGAGCCAGCCACGGGCAGCAAGGCCGGCTCCGTCACCAGCGTGAGTTGCGAGCCCTTGAAGATTGTCCTGGCCCTGAGTGATTCCCGGGGCGTGCGCAGCGCACGCATTCTTGCAGACCAGACGCCGCTCAACGCTGCCCCGGGCACCGGGCTGGAGCGCTACTCCCAGGGCATTCACGCCCTGCTTCCCATGGATTTGCTTACCCAAGGCAAGCCTCTGGAGTTGTCCGTGGAGCTGGAGCTTGTGGGCACGCAACGCCTGGCCTTTGTACCGCTTGGCAGCCAGAGCCAGGTCAACCTTTCGGCCGACTGGCCCCATCCATCCTTCGGCGGCAGCTTTCTGCCGACACGCCGCGAGATTGGCGAACAAGGCTTTAGCGCCAGCTGGAATCTCTCAGCCCTGGCCTCCTCGGCCCAGCAGGCGTTTCGCGAACAGGCCCGGCTTTGCCACACCAGCCACGATCAGGAGGCCTACCATGACAGCACCAACCAGGACTGTCTGGAGACGCTGAGCACGGATTTCGTGGATCCCGTAAATCCCTATTCGCTGAGCGACCGCGCGACCAAATACGGCCTGCTTTTCGTGGTCCTGACCTTTGTGGCCGTGGCCATGTTCGAGGTGCTCAAGAAGCTGCGCGTGCACCCGGTGCAATACCTGTTCGTAGGCTCGGCCTTGTGCAGTTTTTTCCTGCTGCTGATCAGTCTGTCCGAGCACCTGGGCTTTGCCAGCGCCTATGCCATGGCGGCCGTGGCGTGCGTGACGCTGCTTGGCTACTACGCCAGCCATATCCTGGGCAGCATGCGGCGCGGCCTGCCTTTTGCCGCAGGCATTGGCGCACTCTACGCACTGCTTTATGTACTGCTGCAACTGGAGCAGACCGCCCTGGTCGTGGGTGCCATCGCCCTGTTCCTGGTTCTGGCCCTGCTCATGATCTGCACACGCCACGTCGACTGGTATGCATTTGGCAATACCCACGATCCAGCCAAGACCGGGACTGCACAGCCATGAACACCGATCAGCAACAGCAACGCAGGCACTGCGAGCAGGCCTGGGAGCAGGCCGCTCAACTGCGCGACCGCCAGACCTTGCGCGACCTGCGCCTGCAAATCATAGAAGCCACCAACCGGGCCAGGCGGGACCCGGTGACCAAGGACCAGTGGCAGGCCTGGATGCTGCTGCGCTGCGGCCTGTTGCTTGCACAGCGCAGATGCTGAGACTCATTGCGCCTTGCTGCAGCCAATGCCCTGCCAGCTCTGGGCCCATTAGGACGCGAGCTCTTCGTCAAGCAGACGGCGCACAGGTGCGGGCAGCCCCATGCCGGCCCAGTCGGCCGCTGCGGCCCAGCGCCCGTCTTCAGCAACCCGGGCCACGGCAGCCGCGCGCACGGGGATGAGCACGGGGTGCAGGTGCAAGTCCTTGTGGGTGAGCACATGCAGAAAGGCCGGCAAATCCCTGGGAGCACCGGCTGAAGGCCATTGCAGGGCCACGGCCTGCTCCAGAGCCTCACGGCTGTCAAAAACCCTGGGGCTGAACAGGCCTGCCCAGATGCCCTGCTGAGGCCTGCGCTCCAGCCATACACGCCGCTCTTCATCCACGGCGATCAGCAGCCACCAGGCCTCGGAGCTTCGTTTGAGCTTGCGCGTGCGCACGGGGTAGGCCTCGGGATTGCCAGCCCGGCCGGCCCGGCACAGCGCATGCAAGGGGCAGACCAGGCAGCTTGGCTTGCGCGGCAGGCAGATGGTCGCGCCCAGGTCCATCAAGCCCTGGGTGTAGCGCGGCATGGCCTGTTCGAGGTTCTCGCGAGGGCACAGCGCATTGGCCTTGCCCCAAAGCTCGCGCTCATTTTTGGCCTGGGCCAGATCGGCATCGAACCCCAGAACACGCGTAAGCACACGCCGCACATTCGCGTCCAGAATGGCCACACGCTCGGAAAAGCAAAAGGCCGCGATCGCAGCCGCCGTGGAGCGCCCTATGCCGGGCAGAGTGGCCAGATCCTCGGCACTGCGCGGAAACATGCCTCCCCACTGCTCGACCACCATTTGCGCACAGCGGTGCAGATTGCGCGCACGGCTGTAATAGCCAAGGCCGCTCCACAAGGCCAGCACGGACTCCTGAGAGGCTGCAGCAAGACTGGCCACGTCGGGGAAGGCCTGCAAGAAGCGCTCGTAATAGCCAAGCACCGTGGTGACCTGGGTTTGCTGCAGCATGATTTCCGAGAGCCAGACCCGGTAGGGATCACGCGTGCCCTGCCAGGGAAGATGATTGCGCCCGTGGGCGGCCTGCCACTGCACGACGGCCGTGGCGATGGATGCATCATTCAAGGTATCAAACCACCATCAAAAAGGGTTGCCGGGCCGTGTCCTGGACTGGCGCCGACGGTGCCAGCAGCAGGGCTGCGGCTTTTCTGAGCTGCATGTGCGTGGCCGTGAGCTGGGCATCGGCGGCTTCGATCTCGGCAATGCGCTCCACCAGGCCAGAGGCCGCGCCCTGTATGCGGTCCATGGCCTCGATGCGCCTCGCAAAGCTGCGCTTGCGCTCCTTCAACTGGGCATCGAGCTGTGCCGTGGCGGCCTTGCTCCACAGGTCCACATCGTTGGCAGCAGACTCGAACACGGTACGCAGGCGCATCGCCAGGGCCTTGATCAGCCGCTGGGAATAGGCTTCGCTGCTGAGCTTGAGCGCATGGCCCAGGCCCAGGTATTGGGTGTAGCCGGCCTCGATGCGCTGCAGGTCTGCGGCCAGCTCGGGCAGCTCCAGGTTGGCGGGCGGCTGCAGCGAAAAACCGAACTCGGCATTGAGCTCCGCAAAGCTCGCACCCAGCATTTGCTGTATCTCTGCCGCCTGGGCCTGGGCCTTGGCGGCCAGGTTGCGCAGGCGTTCAAAGGTTTCCGCATAGACCTTGCGTGCCCCCAGCTTGAGCCCGCGCTGCTCCAGAGCATCGCGCAACTCGGCCAGCTCCAGCTTGATGGAGCCCGAGCCCAGCAGGCGGAACAGCTCGCGCAGCATGCGCATATAGACCGTGCGCACGGCCTGGATCTTGGCGGCGCTGCTGTCGAACTCCTGCTGCTCGGCCTCGACACGCCGGCGCATGCTCGCAATCACGCTAGCATTCTTGCCGCGCAGGCTGCGCAGCTCGGCCATCTGGTCGTCGAGGTCGCGCCTGCGGATGTTGAGCACGCGCTGCACCTCCAGCTCCATCTGCCGCACATTGGCCGCCACCGCGGCCTGCAGCACCTGCTGGCGCTGGCCCATGATGTCGTGGGCCAGCAGTTCTTCGAATACCGGCAGGCCGCTGGCCTGGAGCAGCTGGCCGTCGCTGCCGATCTTGGCCACCAGACCTTTTTGCGCGGAGACCGGCACCACGCGCTCCACGGGCATGCTGAGCATGCGCGCCGATTCCTCGCGCTGGCGCAGCAACTGGGCCTGCACTTCCTGGCCCGAGCTCAGGCTGTCCCACAGCGTATCGATCTTGTTGAGCACCACCAGGCGCGAATCCGACAGGGACTGGCGCCCCGGCCAGGCCTCCGGCGGCAGCACATGGTCACGCCAGATCACCAGGTCGGACTGGGTCACGCCCGTATCCGCGGCCAGCACGAACACCACGGCATGCGCCTGGGGTATGAGGTTGACCGTGAGCTCGGGCTCGGCGCCCACGGCATTCAGGCCTGGCGTGTCCAGGATCACCAGGCCCTGCTTGAGCAAGGGATGGGGCATGTTGATCAGCGCATGGCGCCACCTGGGCACCTCGACCATGCCCTTGTCATCGACCAGGGCGCTGCCTGCCGCGCCGTGCTGGCCAAAGCCCCAGGCTTCGGCCTGAGCCTGGGTTACTTTCTGGACCTCGGTGACCTTGGCCAGGGTATCGGCGATCTGCTGGGCGTTGTCCACGTCGATGGGGAACTGCTGCCAGGCATCGGCGCGCGCGCGCCACTGGCCCAGGCTGTCGGCCGATTCACGTGTCTCTATGGGCAGCAGGCGCAGGCCGGCCTGCAGTTCGCCATCCCAGCCGAGCTCGGTGGGGCACATGGTGGTGCGCCCGGCGCTGGCCGGCATGAGGCGGCGGCCGTAATGGGCGAAGAAGATGGCATTGATGAGCTCGGACTTGCCACGCGAGAACTCGGCCACGAAGGCCACCATGACCTTGTCGCCGCGCACCTGGGCCTCAAGCCTTTGCAGCCTTTCCTGCACGGCTGCATCCAGCAGGTCCTGGGACAGCAGCCATTCGCGCAGGCCATGCAATTGCTGTGCAAACCCCCGGCGCCACGCACCATGGCGGTCGAATTGCTCGTTGAACGATGCCTGCATCATGACTCCCCGCCCTATGGCCAATGCCTGTTGTTCACAAAGCATAGCATCGCAGGCTGCTCTCTTATGGATTGATAAAGGCCGCCATCCTACCCTCGCACGGCCTTGCCAATTCCGTCAAAAGCTTGATCCAGATCCCTACTTCTGACAGCGCGGGCAGTAATAGGTGCTGCGCTGTCCCTGGCGCAGCAGTTGTATGGGACCAGCACAGCGCTGGCAGGCCTGCCCCTGGCGGCCGTAGACCTGGGTTTCGAGCTGGAAGTGCCCGGGCATGCCGTCGGGCGCGGAAAAGTCGCGCAGCGTGGTGCCGCCCTTCGCAACCGCCTGGGCCAGCACGCTGCGAATCGCCTCGTGGAGCGCGCGCATCTTGCGCGGACCGATCTCGCGCGCACTCTGGGTAGGCGCGATGCGCGCGATGAACAGGACCTCGCACGCATAGATATTGCCCACGCCCACAACCACCTTGCCGCCCAGCAGCAACTGCTTGATGGGCATGCGGCTGAGCAGCAGCTGGCTCTTGAAGGCCTCGAAGCCAAAACCCGGCTCCAGCGGCTCCATGCCCAACCGGCCTAGTAGCTTGCGTGCCAGGGGATCGGCTTCGCCGGACACATACACGGCAGCGCCGAAGCGCCGCGGATCATGCAGCCGCAGCAAGCCTTGCGAAGTCTGAAGATCGAAATGGTCATGCGCTCCAGCCGGCCCGAGCTCGGCTTCGCCACCAGGCGCAAAGCGCAGGCTGCCCGACATGCCCAGGTGCAGCAAAAGCAGGCCTTCGCTCAAGTCGAGCAACAGATATTTGCCCCGGCGCCGCACACCCAGCACATCCCGCCCCACCAGCCTCTGGGGATCCAGGCCCAGAGGCCAGCGCAGGGGCTTGCCCATTCTCAGACTCTGGATGTGGGCGCCCGCAATGGGTTCGGCAAAGGCGCGGCGTGTGACTTCGACTTCTGGCAGTTCAGGCATGGGACAGGAGGGTGATTCTTGAAGGAGCAAAACTCAAGCGCAATGGGCTTCGATTATTATGATTCGATGCCTCATCTCCTACGCCTTACAGGCCTGGCCGCCGCCCTGGCCCTGGGCTTTTCTTTTGCGGGCTCTGCCGCAGCCAAGCCCAGGACGCCCCCCAGTGCACCGGATGCCGCACAGGTGCAGGCGCAACCCCACGACAGCGATGCGCTTTCGCCAGAAGACCAGCGTGCCGCTCTCAATGCCGAGCTGTTCTACGAGATTCTGGTCGGCGAGATTGCGGCCAGCGAAGGCGCCTTGCTTGACGCCCAGGCCATGCTGATGGAGGCCGCGCGCACCAGCAACAGCGAGCAGCTCTACCGCCGCGCGACCGAGCTGGCCTTGCAGTCGCGCTCCGGCGACCGGGCCTTGATCAACGCCAGGGCCTGGCTCGAAGCCTATCCCGAGTCGCGCGATGCCAACCGGTTCGTGCTGCAGATTCTCGTCGCCCTGAACCGCATAGGCGACTCCGGCGCCTATCTCAAGCGCGAGATCGCGCTCACGCCCGCACCCTCCAAGCCCGCGGCCTTTCTGGCCATTACCCAGCTCTACAACAATGCCGGGGACAAGGCCCTGGCGGCCGACGTGGTCGAGTCGGCCATGGAGCCCGAGCTCGCCAAGCCCGAGACTGGCGCCATGGCCTGGGCCACCATAGGCCACATGCGCCTCAATGCCGACCAGAGGCAGGCGGCCGTGCTGGCCCTGGAGAAGGCCCAGGCGCTCGAGCCCGACACGGGCGCAGGCGCCCTGCTGGCCATGGAACTGCTTGAAGCCGGCCTGCCCGAAGCCGAGCCCGTGGTCCAGCGCTATCTGGCCAAGACGCCCAGCGCCCAGATGCGCATGGCCTATGCACGCGCCCTGCTGGAGCAGCAGCGCCTGAAAGAGGCTCGTGGCCTGCTGGACACCATCACCCAGGAAACCCCCGACTACCCCGAGGCCTGGGCCCTGCAGGCCAGCCTGCAACTGCGCGCGGGCGAGCTCGAGGCCGCGCGCAAATCCGTGGACAGGTTTGGCGCCCTGATCCCGCAGCTTCCCCCCGGCGTGGCGCGCAGCGCAGCCCAGTCCCAGCACTATCTGCTACAGGCCCAACTGGCCGAGCAGCAAGGCCAGTACGCCAAGGCCGACGAGCTGCTGAGCCAGATTGCAGATGCCTCCAATGCACTGAGCGTGCAGGCCCGGCGCGCCGCCCTGCTGCTGCGCCAGAACAAGCCCGACCAGGCCCTGGCCCTGATCGATGCCGTGCCCGCCAACGGCCCCAGCCAGCAGCGCCTCAAGCAACTGACCAAGGTGCAACTGCTGCGTGATGCCGGCCGCGTCGAACAGGCCTATGCACTGCAGCTGCAAATGCTGCAACAGGCTCCCAAAGACCCCGAACTCGCCTACGACGCCGCCCTGCTGGCCGAGCGCCTGGGCCGGCACCAGGAGATGGAGAAGCTGCTGCGCGGCATCATTGCGCGCCAGCCCGACTTCCAGCATGCGTACAACGCCCTGGGCTACTCCTTCGCTGAGCGCGGCATCCACCTCGACGAAGCCGAGCAGCTCGTGGTCAAGGCATTGGAGATGGCCCCCGGCGATCCCTTCATCACCGACAGCCTGGGCTGGGTCAAATTCCGCCAGGGCGATCTCGATGCAGCACGCGAGCTGCTGGAGAAAGCCTATGCCAAGCGCCCCGATGCCGAGATAGCCGCCCACCTGGGCGAGGTGCTGTGGGCCCAGGGCCAGAAAGACGGCGCGCGCAAGATCTGGCGCCAGGCCCAGGCGGCAAGCCCCGACAACCAATCCCTGCGCGACACCCTCAAGCGCCTGGGAGTGTCGCCATGATGGCCGCCAGCCCCCTGCCTCTGCGGCGCAGACTGTGCACGGCACTGATGGGTGCCGCCCTGCTGGGCCTGGCCGGCTGCAGCCAGCTGCCGCGCCAGTTGCCCGGCGACACGGCCCAGGCCCTGGCCGGCCACTGGTCGGGCCGCATGGCCTTGCAGGTGCAGGACACGCAGTCCTATGGCGCCGATCAGAACCAGTCCTTCAGCGCGGCCTTCGAGCTCCAGGGCACGCCGCACAACGGTGAGCTGCTGCTGCTCACCCCGCTGGGCTCGGTGCTCGCGCGGCTGAGCTGGACGCCGGACCAGGCCAGCCTGGAGCAAGGCGGCAACAGCAAAAGCTCGGACTCGCTGCAATCCCTGGTGCTAGAACTCACAGGCACCGAGCTGCCCATTCCAGCCCTGTTCGACTGGCTGCACGGCCAGCCCACCTCCGTGCCCGGCTGGGAGACCGATCTCTCGCGCATGGAGCAGGGTCGCCTGCTGGCCCAGCGCCTGGACCCCGCCCCCTCGGCCACGCTGCGCATCGTGCTGGACCAAGCACAAAAGTGAGCTGCTAGCGCTCTTGTCATAACGGTTTCAGATAGAAACGCATCTGAAACCCATGTACAGCAAGCGCAAGCCGCTCCTCTTTTAAAGAATCACCTTCTCTCATGATCCGCCATGCACGCGCTGTATGACATGCCGGCTCCGGCCAAGCTCAACCTGTTCCTGCACATCACGGGCCGCAGGCCCGATGGCTACCACCTGCTGGAATCGGTCTTCATGCTCATAGACTGGCATGACCTCCTGCACTTCGAGCTGCGCAGCGACGGCGGCATCAGCCGCGAAGACCTCTCGGGCCTGCAACTGCCCGAAGACGACTTGTGCACACGCGCAGCCCGCGCGCTACAGCAAGCCACGGGCTGCAGCCTGGGCGCGCACATCGGCATGGACAAGCGCATCCCTGCCCAGGCCGGCATGGGCGGCGGCTCCTCGGATGCGGCAACCACGCTCATGGCCCTGAACCGGCTCTGGGGGCTGAACCTCTCTCGCCGTCAGCTGCAGCACATAGGTCTGGGCCTGGGCGCCGACGTGCCGTTTTTTTTGTGCGGAACTTCGGCTTGGGTGGCTGGAATTGGTGACATAATCACGCCACTCGAAAACGCGGACGCGCTTGAAATCAGGCAGTTCGTTGTAGTCAAGCCTGATGCGGGGCTGGAGACGAAAAAGATTTTTTCAGATCCAAACCTTCAACGCAATTCAGAGCATGCTACAATTTCGGTCTTTGCTGCAGAGCACTTTGACTTTGGTCGAAACGACTTGCAGCCAGTCGCTGAAAGCTTGCAGCCTGAAGTGAAGAAAGCCAGAAAATGGCTTGAATCGCAAAAAATGCATGCTAGAATGACGGGCTCAGGAAGTGCAGTGTTTGCACCAATGAAAGCGGATCTTGAATTGATGGAAGCCCCAGGCTCCTGGCAAGTCAAGGTTTGCAGGAATCTCGCAAGCCATCCTCTGATGAGCTGGGTTGCAGATTAAAGGTTCTGGGCTTGTTGCTTACGGCAGCGGGCCTGTGTAGGGGAGTCGCCAAGTTGGTCAAGGCACCGGATTTTGATTCCGGCATGCGAGGGTTCGAGTCCTTCCTCCCCTGCCAAACATCTTTAGGATCTACGCAAACAAAAATGCGAACACGGCTTACGCCATAGAGCTGTCGGCCTGCTTCAACTGGATTTGCGAAGATCGTGATCTTCAAGCGTCTAGAACACCCATCATCTGGGGCGCTCAATGCATTCACATCATCCCGATATCATGGTCTTCACCGGCAATGCCAACCCTGGCATGGCCGCTGAAATCGTTCAGCACCTGGGCACCACACTGGGTGTTGCCGACGTGGGCCGTTTCTCCGATGGCGAGGTCGCCGTCGAGATCAAGCAGAACGTACGCACGCGCGATGTCTTCGTCGTGCAATCGACCTGCGCCCCCACCAATGACCATTTGATGGAATTGCTGGTCATGGTCGACGCCCTGAAGCGCGCATCGGCCGAGCGCATCTGCGCCGTGATCCCCTACTTCGGCTATGCCCGCCAGGACCGCCGCCCGCGCTCCACGCGCGTGCCCATCACGGCCAAGGTCGTGGCCAACATGCTGCAGGCCGTGGGCGTGGAGCGGGTGCTGACCATGGACTTGCACGCCGACCAGATCCAGGGCTTTTTCGACATCCCCGTGGACAACATCTATGCCACGCCGGTTCTGCTGGGCGATCTGCGCCAGAAGAACTATGAGGACCTGATCGTGGTCTCGCCCGACGTGGGCGGCGTGGTGCGCGCACGTGCCCTGGCCAAGCAGCTGGGCTGCGACCTGGCCATCATCGACAAGCGCCGCCCCAAGGCCAATGTCTCGGAAGTCATGCATGTGATCGGCGACATCGACGGCCGCAACTGCGTGATCATGGACGACATGATCGATACCGCCGGCACCCTGGTGAAAGCCGCCGAGGTACTCAAGCAGCGCGGCGCCAAAAGCGTCTACGCCTACTGCACCCACCCGATCTTCTCGGGCCCGGCCATCGAGCGCATCGCCAATGGCGGCGCCCTGGACGAGGTCGTGGTCACGAACACCATTCCGCTCAGCCCCGCAGCCAAGGCCTGTGGCAAGATCCGCCAGCTCTCCGTGGCACCGCTGTTTGCCGAAACCATTCAGCGCATCTCCACGGGTGATTCGGTGCTGAGCCTGTTCTCGGAATAAAATCGCGCTCTTTCACGGAACGTGAGTTTCAGGCAAACCTCCTTCGGGAGGTTTGTGCGTTGCAGAAAATCCTTTTCGGCAACCAAGGCAAGAGCGGCCTGCATGTGTGTGCCGCTCTTTTTTCAAACGGATGGGACTGGTCGCGGTCCGTCCAAACAGGAGTTAGTTATGCAATTCGTCGCTTTTGAGCGCGCCAAGCAAGGTACGGGTGCGAGCCGCCGTCTGCGCAATTCGGGCAAGGCCCCCGGCATCGTCTACGGCGGCACCGCCGAAGCCCAACTGATCGAGATCGATCACAACGCCCTGTGGCACGCCCTGCAAAAGGAAGTGTTCCACTCCAGCGTTCTGGAAATGGAAGTCAACGGCCAGACCTCCAAGGTCGTGCTGCGCGATGTGCAATACCACCCCTTCAAGCGCCAGGTCCTGCACGTGGACTTCCAGCGCGTGGATGACAAGACCCGCGTCCACCTCAAGGTGCCTCTGCACTTCGAAGGCATGGCCGAGTCGCAGGCCGTCAAGGTCGAGAACTGCACCGTGACCCCGCTGATCCACGAACTCGACGTGATCTGCATGCCCGCCAACCTGCCCGAATTCATCGCCGTCGACCTCAGCGGCCTGAATTCCAAGTCGGCCCTGGGCCTGCAAAGCATCAAGCTGCCTCACGGCGTCAAGGCTGTGGTGCGCGGCGCCAACAAGAACCCCGCTCTGGTGTCGATCAAGCTGCCCGAAGTGGCTCCCGATGCCGCAGCTGCAGCAGCTCCCGCTCCTGCGGCTCCCGCCAAGAAGGGCAAGAAGTAATTTCTGCGCCCCGGCGACGGACTGGCTCCGTCGCCTGCCACCCAAGGCCCACCTTGCGTGGGCCTTTTGCATGGCCAGCGCCCACCCAGCCCCCTGCTGCACACAAGCATAATCACGGCCCATGATCAAACTGTTTGTCGGCCTGGGCAACCCAGGGCCCGAATATGAAGACACACGCCACAACGCAGGCTTTTGGTGGATAGATGCGCTGGCACGCGAGCTCAAGGTCCAGCTCATGCCCGAGCGCAGCTACTTCGGCCTCATGGCGCGCACCAGCATCAGGGGCGAGACCCTGTGGCTGCTTGAACCTCAGACCTTCATGAATCTCTCGGGCAAGTCCGTGGCTTCGCTGGCGCGCTTTTTCAAGATCCAGCCCCAGGAGATTCTGGTCGTCCACGACGAGCTCGACTTCGCAGCCGGCCAGGTCAAGCTCAAGCGCGGCGGCAGCCATGGCGGCCACAACGGCCTGCGGGACATCCATGCCCAGCTGGGCTCGGATGATTACTGGCGCCTGCGCGTCGGCATAGGCCATCCGGGCCACAAGGCCGAGGTCGCGAACTGGGTGCTCAAGAAACCCGCGCCCGATCAGCGCCAGCTCATCGAAGACAGCATTGCGCATTCGCTCAAGGCCTGGCCTGAGCTGCAATCAGGCGCCATGGACAAGGCCACGCTGCTCATACACACCACCAAGCCGCCACGCCCCAAACCACCCAAACCGGCGGCAGCTGCACAAGACAGCCCGCCACAGCTCTAAGAGCGTGTTCACGCTCTTAGCATTGCCGCCGTGGCGCTGCAGCGCTGCTCAGCTGGAAGACTGAGCGGGCGCGCGCTGCGCCAGTATCCAGGCCGCCATCTGCCTGGCCTGTTCCTGACTGAGCTGGGGATGGCGCGGCATGATGGTCCGCCCCCATTCACCCACGCTGCCTTCTCGAATCCTGCGCTCCAGGTAGTCGATCGCATCGCTGCGCTCTCCATAGCGCTGCGAGATCTGCTGAAAGGACGGCCCCACATAGTTGCGTGAAAGCCCATGGCAACGCATGCAATCGCTGGCCTCGACCTGGGTCTTGCCGGCCAGCAGCACCGGGTCCGTGGGCAGGGCCGCCACAGACGCAGGCCGCATGATGCGCCAACCGATATTCGCCACACCCAGCGCCGCCGCCGCCATGAAGGCCGCAATCACCCAGGCGATCCAGCGCGGCCGGGGCGGATAGTTTTCTTCGTCGTCTCTGAAATCCGTCATTGCTTTTTGATCGCTTCGATCCTTGCTCGCGCTATGGCGCCCAGACAGCGCTTCATGCATTGTTGCTGGCCCTTGCCGTACACAAGTACTGTCTGGGCGTTGTGGCGAAGGTTCAAAAGCCCAATGGACTTCTTGCACCCGCTCCGGCCAGCCTAGAGGCCCTCAGTAATACAGACATGTCGCATGCGAAGACCCCATTCGCCAAAGACACCGAGCAAGGGCCGCCCCGCAGCGCTGGTGTCGTCCCCCTCCGGCGAAAGCCAGAGAGGGGGAAGCGGCGCAGCCGCTCAGGGGGAGCTTTTAGTGTCTGAAATGGCGCACGCCCGTGAACACCATGGCCACGCCACGCTCGTTGGCGGCGTCGATGACCTCCTGGTCACGCATGGAGCCGCCAGGCTGGGCCACGCAGGTGGCACCGGCGTCCACCACCACGTCCAGACCGTCGCGGAAGGGGAAGAAGGCGTCCGACGCCACCACGGTGTGCTGCAGCGACAGCTTGGCGGCTTCGGCCTTGATGGAGGCGATGCGGGCCGAGTCCAGGCGGGACATCTGGCCTGCACCCACGCCCATGGTCATGCCGTTCTTGCAGAACACGATGGCGTTGGACTTGACGTACTTGGCCACCTTCCAGGCAAACAGCAGGTCTTGCAGCTCGGCAGGCGTGGGTTGCTTGACGGTGACCACCTTCAGGTCGGCCAGGGCCAGCTCGTGGTTGTCGGCAGTCTGCAGCAGCAGTCCCGAGCCCACGCGCTTGGATTCCATGGCGTTGCGGCCATGGTCCCAATCGCTCTTGCCACCTTGGGGCAAAGCGATCTTCATCAGACGCACATTGACCTTGGGCTTGAAGATTTCCAGCGCTTCGGCAGTGAAGTCAGGGGCCATCAACACTTCGACGAATTGCTTGACCACGGCTTCGGCCGCGGCCTTGTCCACGGTGCGGTTGAAGGCAATGATGCCGCCAAAGGCGCTGGTAGGGTCGGTCTGGAAGGCCTTGGCATAGGCTTCGTGCGCGTCCTTGCCCACGGCCACGCCGCAGGGGTTGGCGTGCTTGACGATGACGCAGGCGGCCTCGTCAAAGCTCTTCACGCATTCCCAGGCTGCGTCGGCATCGGCGATGTTGTTGTACGAGAGCTCCTTGCCCTGCAGTTGCTGGCCGGTGACCAGGGAGCCGGGAGCGGGGTAGAGGTCGCGGTACAGCGCAGCCTGCTGGTGGCTGTTTTCACCGTAGCGCAGGTCTTGCACCTTGATGAAGTGGCCGTTGCTCTGGGCGGGGAACAGGCTGCGCTCGGGCACGTATTCCTCGCTCAGCTTTTCGTCTTCAAATTTGACCGAAGACAGGTAGTCGCTGATGGCGCCGTCGTACTGGGCGATGCGGTTGAAGGCAGCCACGGACAGCGCAAAGCGCAGCTTGTCGGAGAGCTTGCCGGCAGCCTTGAGCTCGGCCATCACGGCCTCGTACTGGTCGGCGGCGGTGATCACGCCCACGTCCTTCCAGTTCTTGGCAGCCGAGCGCACCATGGCAGGGCCGCCGATGTCGATGTTCTCGATGGCATCGGCCAGCGTGCAGCCGGCCTTGGCCACGGTGGCTTCAAACGGGTAGAGATTCACCACCAGCAGGTCGATGGTGTCTATGCCATGTTCCTGCAGAGCCGCCATGTGCGCGGGCAGGTCGCGGCGGGCCAGCAGGCCGCCATGCACCTTGGGGTGCAGGGTCTTGACGCGGCCGTCGAGCATTTCGGGGAACTGGGTGACTTCGGCCACCTCGGTCACGGGCAGGCCGGCCCCGGCCAGCAGCTTGGCCGTGCCCCCTGTGGACAGCAGCTTGATGCCCAGGGCATGCAGGCCTTGGGCAAATTCGACAATACCGGTCTTGTCGGAGACGGATAACAGGGCGTTCATGGCGTCAGTCAATGCAGGTTTTGAAAAATGGGCTGCAAGCCCGTGAGCCAAGGCTTGCAGCGTGATCTGTGCAGGCGCAGGCTCAGAGCATCTGGTGCTCGAGCAGCTTCTTGCGCAAGGTATTACGGTTCAGTCCCAGCCAGTCGGCAGCACGCGACTGGTTGTTGTCGGCCTGGTTCATGACCACTTCCAGCAGCGGCTTTTCGACCAGGCGAATCAGCATGTCGTACATGCCATTGGGCTTTTCGCCGTCCAGGTCCCGGAAATAGACTTCCAGGCTTTCCCGGACGCATTGTTCTATGTTTTGATTGCTCATGCCGTCATTCCTGCGGGCTCTGCGAGACCGGTGCCCAGGGCACCACTCCCGATGACGGCCGGTATGCGATCCATGCGGGCGCCCAAAGCGTCCAGATAATCGGCCACGGCCTGCCATTGCGCTGCGCAGTCCTCGATGGTGTTGATGTGTTGTCTGAATGGCTCGCCCTCGGGCAGGCCGCGTAGATACCAGGCGATGTGCTTTCTTGCACTGCGCACGCCCGTGGTTTCGCCATAAAGGCTGTAGTGGTCTTGCAGATGTTCGAGCAGCAGGCGGCGCAGCTCGGCGACCAGGGGAGGCGCCATGTGCTCGCCCGTGGCCAGGTAATGTGCAATCTCGCGGAAGATCCAGGGCCGGCCCTGGGCCGCGCGTCCGATCATGAGCGCATCGGCGCCGGTCGCGGCCAGCACCTCGCGCGCCTTCTCGGGGCTGGCGATGTCGCCATTGGCGACCACGGGCACGCGGACTGCGGCCTTCACGGCGGCAATCGTCTCGTACTCCGCAAAGCCCTTGTAGCCCTGCTCGCGCGTGCGCCCATGGACGGTGAGCATTTGTATGCCCACCTGCTCGAAGCGCCGCGCCAGCGCCACGGCATTCTTCTCGGCCGCGCACCAGCCGGTGCGCATCTTGAGCGTCACGGGCACGCCATGGGGCTCGCAGGCGGCCACGACCGCAGCCGCGATCTCCACGGCCAGGGCCTCGTTTTGCATCAGCGCCGAGCCCGCCCACTTGTTGCAGACCTTCTTGGCCGGGCAGCCCATGTTGATGTCGATGATCTGCGCGCCGCGCTCGACGTTGTAGATGGCCGCCTCGGCCATCATCTGCGCATCCGTGCCCGCGATCTGCACCGCGATGGGCCCGGGCTCGCCCTCATGGTTCGCACGCCGGCTGGTCTTGAGGCTGTTCCACAAGTCCTTGCGCGAGGTCACCATCTCGCTGACTGCATAGCCCGCGCCCAGGGCTTTGCACAGCTGCCTGAACGGCCTGTCCGTCACTCCGGCCATGGGAGCGACGAACAAACGGTTAGGAACAGCATGCGCACCTATGGACAGCGGCTGTGAAAGCATGGCGAGAGATGAAGAAAAGACGCGAGCGGGGGAGCAAGATTGTACCTGCCCAAATTTTCAGCAAACTGAAAACGGGCAAGTCCCGGGCCTTGAACCCGGCCGGCGCCCCAGGGCTCAAGGCCTGGCTGCATAGCTGTGCCAGTCTCCGGCAACCGGCTCCAGCCCATGCCGCGCCAGGACCGCGCGCCACCACTGGCGGTTGAAGATCACATCGGGTGATACCTGTTCGTCGGGCAGGGCCGCTGCCTGCCTGCGGCCCTGGGGCCAGCCCAGATCCAGCACCTGCCCGTTGGCCATGGGGCCGCGCACCACCTGGGCGGCCCGGCGCCCATCGACCACCCAGGGGTCGAAGCGCAGAGCCTGCTTGCCGGCCACGGATTCACAGCCCACGAGCCTGAGCTCCAGCCCGGCCTGCCCCAGATCGTGCTGCACGGCCTGCAGCCGCTGCGGCACGGCTGGTGCCTGGGCCGCACAGCCCGCGCCGGCCAGGGCCTGGCGCCAGGGGTCGTGCTCCCGGCCGGAATCCACCGTCGCTGCGCAGCCCCCGAGCACGAAGGGCAGCAGGCCCCAGGCCACGGCGCCCGCTCCCCAGGCTTTCGCCTTGTCGACCATTCCCAGCTGTCCCCTCCCTGGTGCGCGAGCTTGCATGCCTCTTCCTTGCCTGATGAACAAAGTCCCCACAATAGCCGCGCGCCACGCTCAGGCCAATCGGCCTACACCTACACTTGCGCTGCTATGGAAGTCTGGATAACACAGCTGCTGGGCTGGCTGGCCCTGCCCCAATTCGGCCTGAGCACGGTTTTTGTCGTGGCCCTGCTCTCGGCCACCTTGCTGCCACTGGGCTCGGAGCCCGCCGTGGTCGGCCTGCTGCAACTCAACCCCGAGCTGTTCTGGCCCACGATCTTCGTGGCCACGGCCGGCAATACGCTGGGCGGCGCGATCAGCTGGTGGATGGGCCTGGGCGCGCACAAGGCCTGGCATGCGGCGCGCGCGCGCCGCCGCGCAGGCCAGCCCGAGCAGAGCAAGCCGCCGAGGGCGCTCTCGCGCAACGAAAGACGGGCGCGCATCTGGCTGCGCAGGCTCGGCCCCAAGGCCTGCCTGCTGAGCTGGCTGCCCATCGTCGGCGATCCGCTGTGCGCCGTGGCCGGCTGGCTGCGCATGCCCTTCTGGGCTTGCGTGTTCTATATGGCAATCGGCAAGTTCGCCCGCTACCTGGTCATGACGACCGTGCTGCTGCAGTTGCTTCCCGCCTCCTGGAAGTTCTAAGAACGTGTTTACGATCTATAAAAAGAGAGCTGGTAGCGCTTGCCAGTCATGGATTTCAGATTGAAAAGCATCTGAAAGCCAGATATATCAAGCGCTAGCAGCTCTGTTTTTTTACATGGTTCATGACGCTGTCTTTTGCGGCCGGACACCGCAGGCAGCAAGCAGGCACCGTCTCCCTTTCAGGGGGAAGACGCGAGGCGGCTCAGGGGCTGCCGGATCTCACCGGATCTCCAGCCGCTCCAGCGCGCGCACCAGATCGGCCAGGGTGCGGACCTGCATCTTGCGCATGGCCTGGGCGCGCCTGACCTTGACCGTGATCTCGCTGACCTCCAGGTCCGCCGCAATCTGCTTGTTGAGCTGACCGCGCACCACGCCGACCAGCACCTGCTGCTCGCCACGCGACAGGCTTTGCCAGCGCTCGCGCAGCGCGTCCTGCGTGGCATCCTGGGCGCGGCGCTCGCGGTCCTGGGCGATGGCCGCCTGTATCGCGTCGAGCAGGCACTGATCGCGAAAGGGCTTGGTCAGAAACTCCACCGCGCCCATCTTCATGGCCTCCACGCTCATGGGAATATCGCCATGGCCGGTGATGAAGATCGTGGGCAGGCGCAGATCCAGCTCCAGCATCTGGCGCCTGAACTCCATGCCGCTCTGGCCCGGCATGCGAATGTCCAGCACCAGGCAGGCCGGCCCCTGCGAAGGAGCCTGCTCCCAGTGGGCGAGAAAGTCGCGCGTGGAGCCGAAGGCATCGACGGCCAGGCCGACCGAGGCCAGCAAATCCTCGACGGCCGCGCGCACCGAGGCATCGTCATCGATCACATAGACCCGGGCCTCGGCGCCCTGGCCCTGCATATTCAAGCCGTCAGCAAGCACAGCGGACTCCGTTTCATGCGCGCTCTCGCGCGGCAGTGGCCATGGTGACATGAAAGACTGCGCCGCTGGCCCCGTCCTCGCGGTCCGTGGCCCAGATGCGCCCGCCATTGGCCTCGGCCATGTGGCGGCAGATGTTCAGCCCCAGGCCCATGCCCTGGCTCTTGGTGCTCCAGAACGCATCGAACAAATGGCTTTGCGCGGATGGCGACAGGCCATGACCGGCATCGCTGACGGTCAGCACCAGTTGCTGGCCCAGGGCCTGGGTCGCAACACCTATGCGCCGGCGCTGGGGCGGCACATCCTGCATCGCATCCATGGCGTTGAGCAGCAGATTGCCCAGCACCTGCAGGAACTGCACCCGGTCCCAGAAGGCCGGTGCCAGGCCGCTGGCCAGGTCCGCCTCGACGAGCACCGAGCGCTTGTCGAGCTCGGCCTGGGACAGCCTGAGCATTTCGCGCACGGCCTCGTTGAGGTCGAAGGCCTGCTTGTGCGGAGCATCGCCGCGCGCCATGCCGCGCATGCGCACGATCACCTCGCTCGCGCGCTGGGCATCGGCCAGGATTCTGCCCAGCGCCTGCCCGGCCTTGTCCAGGTTCGGCGGCTGCTGGGCCAGCCAGCGCTGGCAGGCATTGCCGCTGGTGACGATGGCCGCCAGCGGCTGGTTGACCTCATGCGCAATCGAGGCCGTGAGCTGGCCCACGCTCGTGGCCTGGGTCATGCGCAGCAACTGGGTGCGGGCCGCATGGGCGGCATTCTGGGCCGTCACCATCTTCAGGCCCAGATAGGCGGTGATGGCGATCGCCAGAATGCTGATGCAGGTATTGATCAGCCCCGTGCGATAGGCCCCGGCCGGCGTGAGCGCAAAGCTGGCCAGGGTCAGGACGATGCAGATGCCGGTGATCACGATCACCGTTCTGGGGCTGAACCAGCGCAGGGCCACGAGGATGATGGCCGTGTGGAACACGGCGGCGGCCACCGCATACTCGGTGAGCGTGTCCAGCGCGAAGATGGCCGCCATGGCCGCGACCATGCCCAGCAGAACCAGGGTTCGGCGCAGGTGCGAGTCTTGGCGCAGTTCGGACTTCATGGAAAACAGGCGGGCGACGGCAGGAAGAACCTGCAGATTGTGACGCAAGCCGCCGCCTCTGAGGCGCCCCGGCCCGGGGCCGGGGCGCCGCTCGGGTCCGCTCACAGTGCGGGCCGCTGGCCTATGCCCAGCTGCAGCTCCACCGTGGCCGTGGCCAGATCGGCCTCGGCCTGCAGATAGCCGAGGTAGGCCTCGTCGGCCGAGCTCTGGGCGGCCAGCAGCTCCAGCAGCGAAGCCTCGCCATGGCGGTAGGACAGGCGCATGCCTTCGAGCACACGCTGAGCATCGGCGAGCACGCCGTCGCGGTAGCGCTCCACATTCTCCTTGGCCGCAAGAAAGCGGAAATGTGCGGAGCGCACCTCGGCCTCGGCCTTGTTCTGGGCCTGCTGCAGGCCCAGCATGGCCTGGGTCACGGCGGCCTCGGCCTGCAGGATCTCGCCGCGGTTCAGGCGCGAGAACGGCAGCGGCACGCTGACCGACATGTTGAGCACGCGCGAGCGCCCCTCGGCATCAAACGCATCGCCTCCATGGTCCACGCCGGCCGTCGTTCCGGGCCGCGTGGTCATGCCCACGGCCACGGTCGGGTTGATCCAGCGATTGGCCTGGGCCAGGCCTGCGTTGTCGCGCGCATGGTCCAGGGCCGCATGGGCCTCGCGCACATCGCTGCGCGCCTGCAGGGCCTGGTCCACCAGGGCCTCTATGTCCTGGCTCTGGCTGAAGGGCTGGAATGCGCAGTCGAGCTCCTGGCTGGAGAACACCTGATTCAGGCTGCGCCCCAGCGGAATGGCCAGGGCCAGGCGCGAGGTCTGGACCTGGGCCCGGGCCTCGGTCACCTCGGCCTGGAACTGGTCGCGCTCCACACGCGACTGGCGCCATTCGATGGCGCCTATGTCGCCGGCCTTGCGCCGCACATCGTTGGCGCTCACCACATCGGACAAGGCCTTCAGGGTCTGCTGCTTGCGCTGCAAGGCCTGGTGCTCCATGCAGGCCTGGGTGAAGTTCTCGGCCGCATCGGAGAACAGCTGATGGCGGAACGCCTCCACGCCGACCTCGGTGAGCTTGAGCGCGCTGCGCGCCGCCTTGATGCGGGCCGCGCGCTTGCCCCCGGTCTCGACCTCCATGCTCAGCTCCAGCTTGCGCTCGCGCGGCCGAGGCAGGCCGGTCTTGACGCGCTCGCGCGCAACCTCGTAGCTGAGCTCGGGATCGGGCCGTATGCCCGCCATGCCGATCTCGGCCTTGGCCGACTCCACGTTCTGCAGCTCGGACTTGAGCTCCAGGCTGTGCTGCTCCACGGCATCCAGATAGTTGGCAAAGCTCACACCGGCCGAAGCCGGGGCCGGGGTCGCAGCGGGTTGCGCGAACGCAGCGCCGCTCAGGCCCAGGGCCAGCAGCACGGCCGAGCAGCTGATGGAATAAGAGAAAAACTGCATAGCAAATCCTGTGTTCCTGCGAGACCTCATCCCCGGGCGGCGGCTGCAGCGCCGTCCTCGCGGGCCTCGTCCTCATACAGCTCGCCGCGCTCCAGCGCACGCTGGCGCTTGCGCTCGGCCGTCTTTTGCGCGCGCTGCTCGATCACGTAATACAGATTCGGCAGCAGCAGCAAGGTCAGCAAGGTGGCGCTGACCAGGCCGCTGACCACCACCGTGGCCAGGGGGCGCTGCACATCGCTGCCCAGGCCCGTGGCCAACATGGCCGGCGTGAGGCCGAAGGCCGCCACCGTGGCCGTCATGAGCACGGGGCGCATGCGGCTGCAGGCACCTTCGAGCACGGCTGCGCGCAAGTCCATCTTCTCCTCGCGGCGCAGACGATTGATCTGCGAGACCATGAGCACGCCCGAGAGCACAGCCACGCCGAACAGCGCGATGAAGCCCACGGCGCTGGAGACGTTGAGCGTCATGCCGCGCAGCAGCAGCCCGGCCAGGCCGCCAATCATGGCCAGCGGCACCACGCCCAGCACCAGCAGCGGCTGGCGCAGGTTGCCGAACTCGCCGAACAGCAGCACCAGCATGATGCCCAGGGTCAGCGGCAGCACCACGAGCAAGCGGGCCTCGGCACGCTGCAGGTTCTCGAACTGGCCGCCCCATTCGACATGGATGTGCTGCGGGTCGTACTTGAGCTCGGCATCGATGGCCTCGTGCGCCTCCTTGAGAAAGCTGGCGAGATCACGACCGCGCACATTGAGCTTGACCAGGATGTGGCGCTCGCCGCCTTCGCGCACGATCACGCTCTGGCCCACGGTGGTGGAGATGCGCGCCACATCGGCCAGCGGCACCTGGGCACCGCTGGCAGCCGTCAGGCGCAGGGCGCCAATGGCCTCGGGGCTGCTGCGCGTCTCGGGCGTGAAGCGCACCGTCATGTCGTAATTGCGCTCGCCCACGAACAGCTGGCCTATCGAGGCCCCGCCCACGCCCGTGGAGATCAGTTGCGCCACATCGGCCGCATTGATGCCGTAGCGCGCGGCGGCTGCGCGGTCCAGGTCGATGCGCAGATTGGGCAGGGGCGGCTCTATGTCCACGGCCACGTCGGCCGCGCCCGGGACGCGCGACAGAATCGCCACCATGTCGTCGGCCACGCGCCGGTCCTCGTCGAGATCCTGGCCGTAGACCTTCACGGTCAGATCGCTGTGCGCACCCGAGAGCTTGTCCTGCACACCGTCGATCATGGGCTGCATGAAGCCCACGGTATAGCCGGGCAACTGGGCATAGCGCTCGGACATCTTGTCGATGAGCTCCTGCTTGCTCAGGCGCGACTTCCATTCGCCATAGGGGTGCAGACCCACGCTGGCCTCGATGTGCGAAGGCGTCCAGTAGTCGGTGCCGTCGTCGTTGCGCCCGGTCTGGGTGACGATGTAGGAGACTTCGGGAAACTCCAGGGTCACGCGGCGCAGCTCGTCGGCCATGTCGCGCGCCTTGTCCAGCGTGATGCCCGGCGGCATCTGCACCTGCAGCCAGATCGAGCCTTCGTCCAGATAGGGCAGAAAGTCACGGCCAATCGATCCGGCCAGCACCACCAGCGCCACCAGGGCCGCAGCCACCGCGCCCATGAGCCAGCGAGCATGGCCGACGGCGCCGAGCAAAAAGCGCTCGTAGCGCTCGCCCAGCCAGTGCAGCACGGGGTTGTGGAAGACCTTGCGCGGACGGCGGAATGCAAGCCAGGCCAGACCCGGCGTGAGCAGCAGGGCCACGGCCAGCGCGCCCACCAGGGCCGCGCCCACGGCGCTGGCCATGGGCGAGAACAGCTTGTACTCGATGCGCTCGAACGCGAACAGCGGCAGATAGGCAGCTGCGATCACGCACATGCCGAAGAAGATGGGACGCGCCACCTGCAGCGTGGCCACGATGGCATCGCGCGGCGTCAGCGGCCTGTCCTTTTCGGCCTCGCGGCGGCGCAGAATGTTCTCGACCACGACCACCGAACCGTCGACCAGGATGCCGAAGTCGATGGCGCCCAGCGACAGCAGATTCGCAGGAATGCTCGCATGGTGCATGAACACAAAGGCCAGCAGCAACGCCATGGGAATGGTCAGCGCCACGATGAACGCGGCACGCGGGCTGCCCAGGAACAGCAGCAGCACCAGGGTCACGACGACCAGGCCTTCGGCCAGGGTCTTGCCCACGGTATGCGTGGTCTTGTCGATCAGCGTGGTGCGGTCCAGGTAGGCCACGAGCTTCACATCGGCGGGCAAGAGCTTGGTGTTGAGCTCGTCCACGGCCGCATGAATGCCCTGCAGCGCCAGCGAGGGATTGGCGTCCTTGAGCAGCAGCACAATGCCCGACAAGGTGTCGGAGTTGCCGTCCTTGCCCAGGATGCCGCGCCGCTCCACGTTGCCGTAGGTCAGCCGGCCCAGGTCCTTGACCAGGATGGGCGTGCCGCTGTCCGTGGTCTTGACGACCACGTTGCCCATGTCGTCCAGCGAGCGCAGCAGGCCCACGCCGCGCACCACGTAGGAAACGTCGCCGCGATCGACCACGCTGCCGCCGCCGCTGGCGTTGTTGTCGTTGATGGCATCGATGACCTCGGCCAGGGTCAGCTCGTACTGCAGCAGGCGCGCAGGATCGAGCTCCAGCATGAACTGCGTGGTCAGGCCGCCGAAGTTGGTCACGTCGACCACGGCCTGCACCTTCTTGAGGCGCGGAATCACCACCCACTGCTGCAGCTCGGAGAGCTCGCGCAGGCTGCGCGTGGGACTCTCCAGCGTATAGCGGTAGACCTCGCCCGTGGGCGAGCTGTAGGGGTCGAGCTCGGCGCGCGCGTCATAGGGCAGCTCGACCTCGTCCATGCGCTCCTTGAGGCGCTGGCGCGCCCAGTAGCCGTCCACGCCGTCCTCGAAGACCACGGTGATCAGCGACAGCGCAAACAGGCTGCGCGAGCGCAGCACATGCATGCCCGGCGTGGCCAGCAGCGCCCGCTCCAGCGGAATCGTGATCTGCTGCTCGATCTCCTCGGCCGCCAGACCCGGCACCTGGGTCACGATCTGCGAGGTCACGTCGGCGATATCGGGATAGGCCTCCAGCGGCAGCTGCTTCCAGCTGAACACGCCATACAGGGCCGCGAAGATGAAGACCAGCCACACCACGCCACGGCGGGCAAAGCTGAGGTTGACGAGTTTTTCTATCATTGCAGCAGCACCCCACCATTGACCACGACGCGCTCGCCCGCAGCAATGCCCGAGGTGATCTCCACCAGGTCACCCTGCTGCACGCCGACCTGCACCTGGCGCGATTCGAAGCGGTTGTCGCCCTGGTCCACGAACACGCGCGTGCTCACGCTGCCCTGCAGCAAGGCCGTGGCCGGCAGCATCAACGCCTCGCGGCCCGCGCGGTCAAAACTCACGCGCGCAAACATGCCGGGGCGCAGCTTGCCTTCGCGGTTGTCCACGGCCACGCGCACCTTGACGCTGCGCGTGGCGGGATCGACGAGCTCGCCCACATACTGCACGCGGCCTTCGATGCGCAGATCGGGATAGGCCGAGAGCGTGATGTGCGCTGGCTGGCCCACATCCACCTGGGCCAGGTCGCGCTCGGACACATTGGCGCTGAGCCAGACCCGGCTGAGGTCGGCCACGGTCATCACCGAGGCGTTGACATCGTTCCAGTACGCGCCTTGCGAGCCTTCCATCTCCACCACGCGGCCGCTGATCGGCGAAGTCAGCACATAGTTGCCGCGCGCGCTGCGCTGCACGCTGGCACCCAGCTGGGCCAGGTGATCGCTGGCCGCGCTGGCATCGGCGCTGGCAGCTTCCAGCGCCTGGTGCGCAGCCTCGTAGTCCTTGCGCGCTGCGATCTCGGCATCGAAGAGCAGCTTCTGGCGCTCGTATTCCTGGCGCGCCTGCACCAGGGCTGCCTGGGCCTTGGAGTGCTCGGCGCGCACGCCCGAGACCTCGGACGAGTCCATGGTGATCAAGGCCTGGCCGGCCTTGACCGCATCGCCGAGCTGGTGGTGCAGCCTGACCAGGCGGCCGACCACGGGCGGCGTGATCTTGACCAGCTTCTCGGGCTCGGCCTCGATGCTGGCCGGAGCCGACAGACTGGTCTGCAACTCCTGCAGTTGGATGCTCGCGACTTCGAGCTTGGGCAGCAGGGGCGAGCCCTGGGGCACGATGACCAGGGCTCCTTCGCGGCGCAGGGCGGCGCCGTCTGCCGGCTCAATCGCCGATGGCTTGGAGCCGTCGCAGGCCGCGAGGGCCGCGCACAGCGCCAACAGGCTGGCCGGTCTTGAATACGTGAGAAAGCGGGGCATGGAGACAGTGGTCATAAACGAGGAAAGCAGGATGCGGCCCGGCAGGCGGCGCGGCCGCGAACACCGGCCCGGGTCATGGGCACGGGCCCGGTGAGCGGGCTCGCTGGCAAGCAGCCCCCAGGGACCGGGGCGGTTTTGGAGAGTGGCAAAAGATGGCATGACGGATCCAGCAGGCCGGGACCGGCATGGCTTGCCGTCCTCAGGCTCTAGAAAAGCAGCGCCCGGTGCGGGGGCTGCGGGTCGTGGCGAAGGAAATACAGACGATGGGGACGGCGCGGCTGCGCCTCGCAGGATCGGGGTCCATGCACTACCTCCTCAATTTCTAAAGGCCGCCTGGCAAGCGGCCGGCGCGCGCAGAAACCGGTGTCCATTCCGCGCACCAGGGTCTTGTTCTGGGTGACGCTGAATTATCGAAGCCACTGTCCTCCATGAGGCACTGATATTGGGTAGGCCGGAATCGCTTTTGGTAGTGCCGTCCTATACCTTGGTATAGAGGTCGTCCCATGCGGACCGCCGCAGACGCAAAAAAGCCGCCAGCAAACGCTGGCGGCTCATGGGGTGCATGCAGGGCACAGGGGCCTGCAGCAGGCTTAATCCACGCGCAAGCCTATGGCCTTGACGAGGTCGCCGAAGCGTTCACGCTCCTTGGCGTGGTGCTCCACAAAGGCCTGGCGGCTCATGGGCGCAGGCGTGGCGCCCAGGGCCTGGATCACGTCCTGCACGCTTTTTTGCTCCAGGGCCTTGGCCAGGGCCGCTCGAACCTGGGCGATCACGGCCTCGGGCACGCCCGCTGGCGCATAGAGACCGAACAAGGTGTCGGCATCAAAGCCCGGCAGGCCGCTTTCGGCCAGCGTGGGCACATCCGGGTACTGGGGCAGGCGGTGGGGACTGCCTATGGCCAGCAGCCTGAGCTTGCCGGCCTCGACCTGCTTGAGGCCCGGCCCCGGATCGAACCAGAACTGCAACTGGCCGCTGAGCATGTCGCTCAGGGCCGGCCCCGCGCCCTTGTAGGGCACGTGGGTGGCCTCGACCTCGGCCATGCGCTTGAACATCTCGCCGGCCAGATGCGGCGATGTGCCCTGGCCCGGCGAGCCATAGGCGAGCTTGCCGGGGTTGGCCTTGATGTATCTGATGAACTCGCCCACATCCGCGGTCGGCACGCTGGGATGGGTCTCCAGGAACACATGAACGCGGGCCACGGCCGCCACGGGCGTCAAATCCTTTTCGGGATTGAAGCTCAGGCGGCTGTAGATCATGGGGTTGATGGTGATCGCCCCGCCCGAGCTCAGCAGCAGGGTGTAGCCGTCCTTGGACGCGCGCACGGCCTCGCTGATGCCGATGTTGCCGCCTGCGCCGGGCTTGTTGTCCACCACCACCGACTGGCCCAGCACCTGGCTCATGGTGGGCGTGACCGCCCGGGCGAGCACGTCGGCCGCACCGCCGGGCGCAAAGTTCACGATCAGGCGCACGGGTTTTTCGGGCCACTTTTGCGCACTCTTTTGCGCCCATGCGGGCTGGGCCATGAGGCCGGCTCCCGCCAGGGCCGCGAGGACCATAAGCCGGCGCCTGAAAATCTGCCTTTTGAACATCTGCTTGTCTCCTTGGATTCTGTTGCTTTGTCTTGAAAAGGATCTGCGTCCAGGCCTGAGAACGTGTTCACGATCTCAGGCCACCTCGACCTCGACCAGCATGGGCCGCTCGTGCAGCAATGCCTTGCGCAGCACGGCCTCCAGCTCATGGGCCTGCTCCACATGTACGGCATCGCAGCCCTGGCCGCGCGCCAGGGCTACGAAGTCCAGGTCCGGCAGCTCCGTGCCTTCGACCTTTTCTCCCTCGCGGTAGCCGAACACCCGGGAGAAGTCCTGCAAGGCCGCATAGCGCCGGTTCTTGAGGATCACAAAGGTGATGGCCAGCCCCAGCTGGGCCGCGCTCCACAGCGCCTGTATGGAATACATGGCCGAGCCGTCTCCGATGACGGCGATGACCTTGGCCCGGGGCTGCGCCAGGGCCACGCCCACGGCGGCCGGCATGCTGTGGCCCAGACCGCCGCTGCACATGGTGTAGAAGGTGGCCGAGTGAAAGATCGGCAAATGGGTCTGAATGACGGGGCGCGAGCTCGGAGCCTCCTCGACGATGATGCTGTGCTCATCGCGCACCTGGGTCAGCGTATGCATGGCATAGGCCACCGACATGCGCTCGCCGGGCGCGGGCGGCGCGGGCGTCTCGGGCACGGGCCTGGCCCTGGGCGCCGCACGCCCGGCCTCGGCGCCGGGCGCACGCGCCAGCAACTCCTCCACGCCCATGCGGATGTTGCCCACGGCCGCCGTGCCCACGGGCGCCCAGGCTGCAATCGCCGGGTCCTCTATGAGCTGATAGAGCCGAGTGCCTTCGGGGATATGCGGCCCCTCACCTTCCACGTGATAGGTAAAGGCTGCGGCCCCGACGGCAAACACCACGTCATGGCCGTCAAGGTGCTGGACTATGCTCTCGCGCATGGCCGGCAGAAAGCCCGCGAACAGGCGGTGATCCTCGGGGAAGCTGCAGCGTCCGCTCATCGGGGCCACGAATACGCGCGCCTGGTGGCGCTCAGCCAGGGCCACGACCGCATCCCAGGCCTGGCCACGGTCCACGGCCGCCCCCACGACAAAGGCCGGGGCCTGCGCCGACTCCAGCGCCTGACCGATCAGCTCCAGCGTCTGGGGATTGGCCCGGGACTCGAAGCCCACATGGCGCACGGCAATCGGCTCGGCCGCACGGTCCCAGTCGTCGGCAGGAATGGACACCAGCACCGGGCCGCGCGGCTCCTGCATGGCGATGTAGTAGGCGCGTGCCAGGGCCTGGGGCACGTCCTCGGCCCGCGCGGGCTCGCAGCTCCACTTCACATAGGGCTTGGGCAGCTCGGCCGCCTGGGCCGAGTGCAAGAAGGGGTCGAACTGCAGCAGCGAGCGCGCCTGCTGGCCGGCCGTGATCACCATGGGCGTGCGGTTCTTGAAGGCCGTGAAGATGTTCGCCATCGCATGGCCCACGCCAGCGGCCGAGTGCAGGTTCACAAAGCTCGCATTGCGCGTGGCCTGGGCATAGCCGTCGGCCATGCCCACGACCACGGCCTCCTGCAGGCCCAGCACATAGCTGAAGTCCTCGGGATAGTCGCGGAACAGCGGCAGCTCGGTGGAGCCCGGGTTGCCGAAGATTTTTGTCATGCCCAGCTCCCTGAGCATGGCGATCACCGCATGGCGCACGGTATAACCGCAGGCCTGGGGATGGGCCTGCTGGCTCTCAGGGCTCAGGACTTCGATTCGATCGGCGTGCAAAGCGCATCTCCTTTGGTATGGCAGGCGCTGTGCCTGCGGCCACGCACGCATGAGCACAGACGCCTTTGTGTGACTGCAAGCCCTGCATGGTGCATGGCGCTGAGATTTTCAGCAATTGAATAAAGCATCTATGAGATATTCACCCCATGGATATCAAAACCCTGGACCTGAATCTGCTGCGCGTTTTCGACGCCGTCTTCCGCCACAGCAGCGTGAGCCGCGCGGCCGAGGAGCTCAACCTGTCCCAGCCCGCGACCAGCCAGGCGCTGACGCGGCTGCGCCTGCTGCTCGGCAATCCCTTGTTCGAGCGCACCCAGGGCGGCGTGCGGCCCACGCCGCGCGCCCAGCGCCTGGCCCAGGCCGTGGGGCTGGCGCTGGAGACACTGGAGGTCGCCGTCTCCGAAGCCCAGAGCTTCGAGCCCCTGCAGGCGCGCCAGTGCTTTCGCCTGCATGTGAGCGATATCGGCGAGGCGCGCTTTCTGCCCCAGCTCATGCAGGCCCTGCGCCAGCGCGCACCGCATGTGCAGTTGCAGACCCAGCCCCTGCCCATGGCCGAGATCGCCGATGCGCTGGACCGCGGCCTGCTGGATCTGGCCATAGGCTTTCTGCCCGGCGTCACGCGCACCCGGCAAAGCGTGCTGCTGTCGGATCACTACTGCCTGCTGCTGCGCGCAGGCCATCCGCTGCTGGATGCGGCCCAGGGACGGCGCCTGACACCGGCCCAGCTCAAGCGCCTCGACTATGTGGCCGTGCGCTCGCACTCCGAGACCCTGCGCATCCTCAAGAGTCTGGAGCTCGATGCGCGCATACGGCTTTCGGCCGCGCATTTCCTGGCCGTGCCATCCATCGTCAGCCAGACCGATCTGGCCGTGCTCATGCCCGCGCAGATCGCCCAGGGCTTTGTGCAGCTCGGCGGCTATGCGGTGCTTGAGGCCAGCCTGCCCGCCAGCGATTTCCATGTCTCCGTGCACTGGAGCTGGCGCTTCGAGCAGGAGCCGGCCCTACAATGGCTGCGCGCTCTGGTTTGTGAACTTTTCCAGCAGCCGGGAAAACCCTCAGGGTTTTCCTGATGCCCGGTAAACTGGCCACCCCCAGCTACAGGGGCTTTGCAACCAATGAAATTTCATAATGAGCAATAAAAAAACCGTATTGGCCGCGGGCGTGGCATTGGCCATCGTCGCCTATGGCGGCGCCACTTGGTACATGGGGCAAAAGGCCGAGGCCAGCTACCAGGAAGCCGTGACCCGGCTGGGCAAGCTGATTGGCGAGAAGACCATTCTCACCAACGAATACAGGAAAGGCTTTTTCTCGGCCGATGCACGCCTGGTGCTCGAATGGAAGCAGCCCCAGGTCGAGCAGGAGCATGACGGCGACGAGACCGCCGAGCCGCCCAAGCCCATGCACCTGGTCGTGAACAGCCATGTGCGCCACGGCCCCATGGCCGGCGGGCGCTTTGCAGCTGCAGCCACGGTTTCCAACTTTGCCATCGAAGGCATGGACGAAAAATCCAGGCAGGTGCTGGCCAAGGCCACAGCGCCCACGCTGACCACGGTCCACCACCTGGGCGGCAGCCACAGCCTGCGCTTCGTGCTGCCCCAGGGCGAGCTCGGCGACGAGGAAATGACCATGAGCTGGCAGGAGCTGATCATGGAGAGCAAGCTCAGCGACAACAACCAGCATGCCAAGGGCGATCTGCGCTGGCCCGGCCTGAGCATCAGCGCGCTGACCAAGAACACCGACGAGGACGAAGACGAGGACGATGAGGCCGACCCCGAGGACCTGGAGGAAGGCCAGGCCGCCGAAGCCCTGGCCGCCACCCGGTCCCTGGGCGAGCGCACCCTCATCAGCTTCGAGGGCCTGGACGGCAGCTTCGAGACGCGCATGCTCGAAGGCCTGTGGGGCATGGGCCCGGGCAAGGGCAGCATGAACCTGGCCCGCCTGCTCGTGAGCAATACACCGGCTGGCGGCGGCGAGACCAAGACCGTGGCCGACCTCAAGGACTTCAAGGGCAACAGCGTGGTCGAGGCCGACAAGGCGACCCTGGGCATGGTCAATGTCATCAAGGCCAAGGGCCGCATCGGCGAGCTGGACTTCGACTCCCTGGAGCTGGAGGAAAAGCTGCAGCGCCTGGACATGGAGGCGCTGCGCAATTTCCAGCGCTACATCATCGACGCCTACTACGCGAAAAACACCGACCAGGCCATGCCGGCCCCCGAGGAGCGCGGTCCCGAGCTGCTCATGGAGAACGCCCCGCGTCTGATCGCAGCCAAGCCCGCGTATTCGATGAAGCTGTCGGCCACCTACCTGGGCAAGACCGGCATGCTGGAATACGGCGCCGAAGTGCAAAACCCACCCGAGGCCGAGCAGATCCAGCAAATGGGCTTCATGCCGGTGCTCGTGCAGTCGGGCGTGCTGCATGCCAATGCCAGCCTGCCCAAGAGCTGGATAGGGCCCATCATGAAGTCCACGGGACAGGACGAGGTTGCGCCCGAGGAGATCGAAGCCATGCTGGGCATGGCCGAGGCCTCGGGCTACGCCAAGCTCGAAGGCGAGAACCTGACCAGCAGCTTCAGGATGCAGGGCGGCAAGATGGAGCTCAACGGCAAGCAGATGCCCCTGCCCTTTGGCGCGCTGAATCAGTAAGAGCGTGTCCACGATCTAAGAGCGCGTTCTCCAGGGCGATGGCATCTCAAAACCGATGCCATCAAGCCCCTCCCCTTCGGGGAAAGAAGCCATACCGGCAAGCGCTCAGGCGGGGGCAGATGCAATCTGCCCCCTGAAACCCCAGCGCTATCGCTATCAAAATAAAAGCTGCCAGCGCTTGCTACAAACGGATTTCAGATGGTTTATCTACTGAAATCAATGACTGGCAAGCGCTGGCAGCTCATTTTTTAATGAATCCCCATCAATCCACGCCCAGGCCCAGGCTTTGCGTCAGGCGTGCATAGCGCTGCATGTCGTCCGCGATCAACTGCTGGAACTGCCGGGGCGTCTGCCTGACCCGGGTATAGCCCTGGGCACTCAGCGCCTCGCGCATGGCCGGCTGCTCGATGATCTGGCTCAGCACCTGGTGCAGCCCATCCACCTGGGCATCGGGCATGGCCGCGGGCGCGAGCAGGCCGTGCCACTGCTGGGCCTCGAAGCCCGCCAGGCCCTGCTCGGCCACGGTAGGCACCTCGGGCAGCTGAGGCTGGCGCCGCAGCGAGGTCACGCCCAGGGCACGCAGGCGTCCGGCCTCCAGCAGCGGCCAGGCGCTGCTGAGCGTGACCATGCCCGCCGGCACCTGGCCCGCCGCCACCGCCGCCACCGCTGGCGCACAGCCCTTGTAGGGCACATGCTGCAGGATCACGCCCGCAGCCTCGGCCAGCATCTGCGCGCCCAGGTGCTGGGGCGTGCCATTGCCGCAGGAGGCATAGGCCAGCGGCGCAGCGGGGCTGGCCGTGGCCAGGGCCTGGCCCAGGCTTTGCAGCGGGCCCGCAGCCGGCACCACCAGCACCGAAGCGATATTGCCCGCGTTGAACACGGCCTTGAAGTCGTGCAGCGGATCGAAGTCCAGATGCCTGTAGACGCCGGGGTTGATCGCAAACGAGCTGTTGACCATGAGCAGGGTCGAGGCATCCGGCCCGGCCTGGGCCACGAGCTGGGCGGCGATGTTGCCGCTGGCGCCGGGCCGGTTCTCCACGATCACGGTCCGGCCCAGACGCTGCTGCAATTGCTCGCCCAGGCGCCGGGCCAGCAGATCCGTGCCGCCGCCCGGAGGAAAGCTCACGACGATGGTCAGCGGCCGGGCCCCATTCCAGGCGCCGGCCCAGCCGCCAGCCTGGGGCCCGAGGCTCAGACTGCCGGCCACCAAGGCCATTCCTGCCAGCCCGGCCAGCAGGCTGCGGCGCCCGGGAAGCCGCTTCAAACGGGTGTCCATCCCCACGCTCCAATCTCCTCTTGCAAGCCTTTTGAGCACCTCAAACCGGCGCGGCCCAAGGCCGCAGACAGCGCCCCAGGGCCGCCCCGCAGCCTCAACTGCGGCTCAGGGGGCATTTATTCATCCAGCCCGATATCCAGCACACGTGCGCTGTGCGTGATCCAGCCCACGGCGATCTGGTCCACGCCCGTGGCGGCCACGGCGGGCGCGGTCTCGGGCGTGATGCGGCCCGAGGCCTCGGTCACGGCACGGCCCCGCGCCATGGCCACGGCACGGCTCAGCGTGTCAAGGTCCATGTTGTCCAGAAGCACCACGTCCACGCCCAGGGACAGCGCAACTTCGAGCTGCGCCAGCGTGTCCACCTCCAGCTCGATCTTCACCATGTGGCCCACGCCCGCACGCGCACGCTCCACAGCCTGGGCCACGCTGCCGGCCAGGGCGATGTGGTTGTCCTTGATGAGCACGGCATCGTCCAGGCCGAAGCGGTGGTTGCTGCCTCCGCCCACGCGCACCGCATACTTTTGCACGGCGCGCAGGCCCGGCAGGGTCTTGCGCGTGCAGGTCACGCGCGCGCCCGTGCCTTCGATGGAGCGCACGATGGAGGCCGTGGCCGAGGCCACGCCGCTCATGTGGCACAGGTAGTTGAGCGCCACGCGCTCGGCACTCAGGATGGCGCGCGCGCTGCCGCTGATGTGTGCAATCTCCATGCCCGGCGCAAGCGCACTGCCATCGGCCAGCAAGGGGGTGAACTGCGAGCCCGCATCCAGCGCGCGAAAGGCCAGACGCGCCATGTCCAGCCCGGCCAGAACCCCGGGCTCGCGCGCCACCAGGCGCAGCCTGGCCCTGGCGTCCTGGGGCACGATGGCATCCGTGGTCAGATCTCCGGCCCGCCCCAGATCCTCCAGCAGGGCATGGCGCACCAGGGGTTCGAGCATGAGCTCGGGCAAGGGCGGCACAGGCAGGCGGGCCGTCGTGTTCTGTGTATTAATGCTCATATTGAGTATTTATAGGGCAAAAAAAAGCGCGTCCTGGATCAGGCCAAGGCACAGGTCGGCGATCCTAAAGAACCGAAGGCCGAAGTGTCAAGCCATTGTCACGAGCAGGGTCACCCACGTGCCAGCCGCATCATGGGCTTTGCCGCACCAGCGGCAGCTTGCTGCCGGCCATGGCCCGCTCCAGCAGCACATCGCGGCGAAAGCGGAACAGCTTGGCCGGGCGGCCGGCCGCACCGGCCGTGAGCTGGCCGGTTTCCTCGACCAGATCCTGCTGCTCCATGAGTCGGCGAAAGTTCTGCTTGTGCAGGCCGCGCCCCGCCAGGGCCTGCACGGCCTGCTGTAGCTGCAGCAGCGTGAACTCGGGCGGCATGAGCTCGAACACCACGGGCCGGTACTTGATCTTGGCGCGCAGGCGTGCCATGGCCGTGGCCAGAATGCGCCGGTGATCGTGGTGCATGGACTCGCCGGGCAGGACCTGGGCCACGCAGCGGCCCTGGCGCCTGGCCTCGGCCACCAGGCCGGCCTCGAACAGCAGCTCGTAGCGCTGCAGCACCAGCTCCTCGTTCCAGGCAATCGCCCCGAGCCCGAAGCAGATCTGCGCACGCTGGTGCCGGCGCGCACGCTGTCCAGCATCGTCCTGCGCCTCGGCCCAGGACGCGAGTGCGGGCGCTATCTGCTGGGTGATCAGCGCCGGCGCGCCATGGCGCCAGTCCTCCCAGGGAAAGTAGTCATACCAGTCGCGCCACACGGCCTGGCCTTCGCTGCGGTCCACGGCCTCGCGCGCCAACCCCAGGTAGCTGATGGAGATCATGTGCTGGCCGCCATCCGTGCGGTCGCGATCGGCAAAGGTGTAGAGCTGCTCCACATAGCCCAGCGGATGGTGGGTCTGCTGCTCCACCCAGGCGCGCAAGCTGGTCTGCAGGGAGCGGTGCCCGGCCTCGAACGGCCCTGCGGGCAGGCCCTTGCCGCCATGCGTGGTGAGCACGCGCGGCTGCCCATTGCTGACGCTGGCCAGCACGGCCACAAGCTCGGCCTGCAGCAGATGCTGGGCGCTGCTTTCCGGATGGGGTGAGGGTTCGGAGGATCGGGGCACAGGCAGTGGATGGAAGATTCGGGCACCGGCCTCCAGCAGGACCGGTGCGGCCTATGGTAGCTGCAGTGCCGTGTGCCTCATGCCCACGGGCGTACAGGCACAGCGGCCCAGGGCCTAGCGCAGAATGTCCTCGGAAAAGATCTTCCAGCCATTCCCCGTCTTGCGCCAGTACTGGCGCAGCTGCAAGGCCGATGCAGGGTTGCTGCCCACCAGCTTCAGGTTGACCACCCGCAGCTCGCCCTTGGGCTCGCTCCAGGAGAACACGCCCACATCCTGCAAGCCCATTTGCGGCTGTTTGAACTGGCGGCTCAGCTGGTCCAGCGTGTTGCGCGCCGGCCGGGAGCGGAGAAAGCCCGCCTCATAGACCCCGGACAGGGACTCGGCCTGCTGCTCCAGCGATTGCTCCGCCGCGCGGCCCTTGCCGCCGGCGCCACTCCAGGCCTGAACCCAGGACTGCAGCAGGCGCTGCTGGTCCTGGGCCGCGCTTTCGCGGCCCGCATTCTTCAGCGCCACCCACTCCAGACTCTCGCGTATGAGCACCGGCGTCTGCCATCCCACATCCTTCATGAGCCGCAGCAGGTCGGGGTTGGACAGCACCACGCAGCCATCGCTGGCCATGGGCAGGCGCGCGAACTGCTCGGGCGGTGTGCCATGCAGCCAGATGCCGCTGCCCGTGCGGCCCAGATACCGGTCCCAGTCATTCGGATAGTTCACGGTCAGCGCGCCCTTGCCGTAAAAGCTGGGCAGCCTGGATCCCGCCAGTTGGCGGGAGATGAAGTAAATGCCTTCGGGCGTGCGCTGATCGCCCTCTTTTTGCTTGTTCAGCCCCAACCGGCCCACGGTGACGTAGTAGTTGCCCAGGAGCCTGGGCACACCACCCTCGTTGGCAAAGAGATAAAGCCTGGACTTGCCCGCATCCACGGCAATCGCATGCTTGACCGAAGCTGCAAGCTGCAGGAAGTCGCTGGGCACGGCGTTCTCCGGCAGGGCCTGGTGGCTGGCCTCGACCCGGCGCTTGAGCTCTTGCTGCAGGCCGCGCAATTGCTCGTCCAGCGTCATGGGCTCGACACCGGCCGTGCTGCTGCCCGGCCTGAGCTGGGCCGCGAGCACGCCGCGCCCCGCAGCCTGCTCGGCACGCAGCACGGCGCTGGCGCCAAAGCCCGGAGCCGCAACCCGCCCCTGGCCCATGCGAAAGCGCAGCAGGTCCGCATAAACCAGTTGGGCGGCCTGGAAGTTCGGCACCTGGGCCGTGAGCTCGCCCGCAGCCTTGATGGCGCCATCGAGATCGCGCTGCTCCACCAGCCTGAGCACGCCCAGCAGCCGCGCTTCGGCATCCACCTGGGCGGCATCGGCTGCAGCCTGGGCCGAAAACGCCACGCCCGCCACCAGGCCCAGGGCCAGAAGATGGGTCCGGAGCGGCCTCAGGCCCTGCATGTTCTTTGGCACCTTGAACAAAGCCTTGTGCCCAGGCATCAGCCCGTGCTTTCCTGCGTGATGCGCCAGCGATTGCCTTCCTTTTGCATGCGCAAGGTCTTGCGCGTGGACACATTCAGCGCCCCGGACTTGTATTGCTGGCGGAACTGGGCCGTGGCCTGGCTGCCGTTGACCGTAGTCCTGAGTTGGCTCAGGGTCACGGTAATCGCGGCCTTGCCCACGATGCGCATGCGACGCTGCTCCTTCCAGCGCGGCAGGCTGCTGCCATCCCCGGGCTTGAACTTGTCGCTATAGGCATCGAGATAGCGCGTCATATCCTGACGGGCCCAGGCCTGGGCCCAGGCCTGCACCGCCTGCTCGACCTCGGCCACCTCGGCCTTGGCAAGCTGCCGGGCCTGGTCCCTGGCGGCTTCCTTGCCTGCGTCCTTGGCCGCCGGCTGTGGCTTGGCGGGCTCAGGTGCTGGAGCGGGCGCAGACACGGCAGGCGCAGGAGCCGCCGCCACGGCCACCTTGGGCGGCAAGGGCTTGGGCGGCAAGGGGTTAGGCGGTATTACGGCTGGCGCTGGCACGGCCGGTGGTGGCGGTGCCGGTACGGGCTGCGGCGCTGGCGCGACCGGGTCTTTCCTGGCCGCAGCCCTCGGCTCCAGGGTTGCTGCAGCCACGGGTTTGGGTGGCTCTTTCTGGGCCGCAGGCTGCTGAGCCTGCGCGACAACCTGCGCTGTCGCCTGCTTGGGAGCCGCAGCCAGCACGGTCTTGCCGCCATCGCCGGCCTTGGGATGAATTCTCGTGATCAGGGCCAGCTTGGGCTGGGGGCCGGCCTGGCGCCCGCCATCGATCTGCAGCGCCTTGGAATAGGCCTCGCTGGCCATGCGCGCATAAAGATCGCCCAGATTTTCATGGGCGGTCGCATAGCTGGGATTGGTGCGGATGGCCTGGCCCAGGACCTCCACGGCCTTGGCCTCCTGCCCGGTTTCCGCATACAGCACCGCGAGATTGTTATAGGGCTCGGGCAGGTTCGGATAATCCTTGGTCAGCCCCGTGAAAATCGCGATCGCCTGGCTGCTGCGCTTTTGCTCGGCCGCGATCACACCTTGCATGAAGCGCATCTGCACATCGCCCGGCGTCTTGCGCAGATAGCTTTCGGCCTCACGCGCAGCCTGCGCGGTCTTGCCCTGCTCCAGCAGTTGCGCGACCTCGGCCACGGCATCCTGGGCTGCATGGGCGCCATGCCATACCCCCAGGCTTGCGGCTGCCACGGCAGCCGGGCGAACAAGCCATGAACCAAGGGATTCGGGCTTTCGCAATGTAAGCCTGGACGCAAGCCGCATATGGATGCTTTCTGTGCAATGAGATGGGGGCTGATTTTGGCCCCGGGCACGAAGGCCCGGGGTTGCAAGAAAAGCTGGCAATTTTATAGGCATAAATCCTGATCACCCTGGCGCTCGGCAAATGCCCATTGCGGCTCACCAATCTGCCGCAATGCCCGCGGAGAAGGTAACGAAACAAATGTGCGGGCGTTACGTAACGTCTGCAGTAACACTGCACGCAACACCACCCTACCCTGAGGGCCTACCTCATACGAATCAAACACTTGGGTGACTTTTTCTCTTTCTCCCCTGGGTAAAAAAGCCTGGCACGCAAGTTGCGTCTTCAGACACGACATCCGGCCTCACAAAGCTGTCGCCCAACTTTTTTGAAGAGAGAGCAATGACCGTCTCCATCCCCCAGCCTGCCAGCAACGCACCTCTGGCCTCCTCGCCCGCAGAATCCATCATGGTCGCCCAGGCCTCGCTTTCCGAGCTCGCGCCGGCTGCCACGGCCAGCTCCCAGCCTGCTGCAGCCACCCTGGCCAATGCCAGCCCCGGCGTGCAAATCGTGCGCAACGGAGAGACTCTGGCAGCCCAGGCCGGCTCGACCCTGCAGATCGGCGACAAGATCATCGTGCCCGCCGACGGCCATGCCCAGGCCTTGTTCAACGGCGCCAACGGGCAGACGCTGGCCGGCAGCTTTGCGGGCGGCACCGAAGCCACGCTGGCCCAGCGCAGCACCGAAGAGGGCATGAGCTCCCTGGTGCTGGACCTGGCCTCCGGCGACGTCCAGGTCTCACCCCTGGACGAAAGCCAGGCCATGGGCCTGATCGTTTCCCGGGAAACTTCGGAAGCCGGCGGCTCTACCCTGGGCGACTTTCTGCTGGCCGGCCTGGCTGGTGCAGGCGTAGGCGCACTGATCGCCAAGAATGACGACGATGATTCGTCCTCAGGTTCGGGCCTTCCCCCTGGTGGCAACCCCACCGATGGCACGGGTGGCACCGATCCCACGGACGGCACGGGCGGCACCGATCCCACCGACGGCACGGGCGGCACCGACCCCACCGATGGCACGGGCGGCACCGACCCCACCGATGGCACGGGCGGCACCGA
>NZ_KE386975.1:41234-42613 GCF_000429845.1 Comamonas composti DSM 21721 | reverse complement strand
CCCACCGATGGCACGGGCGGCACCGATCCCACCGATGGCACGGGCCTGATCACCTCGGTACAGGACGTGGTCACCGGTCTGCTGGGCGGCACGGTGGCCGGCCCCGTGGCCGACCTGATCAACAACCTGGTCCACCCCAAGAGCGGCGCCCTCGCTGGCGTCACGAATGCGCTCGAACAGCTGACAAATGTAGAGGGCGGCCCGCTGGGCGTGGTCACCCAGTTGGTCGATGGCCTGGTGAACATTCCCGGCCAGGCACTGAACCCGCTGATCGACACCCTCAACGACCTGCTCCAGGGCCTGGGCGGCCTGGGCGGCAATACCGGTGGCGGCGCCATCGGCGGCCTGGTCAACAATTTGCTCGGCGGTCTGCTGGGCGGCGGCAGCAATGGCGGTGGCCTGCTGTCCGGCGTGGGCAATCTGCTCGGCGGCCTGCTGGGCGGTGGCACGCCAGGCAACGGCGGCACGGGCGGCAACACCGGCAGCAATGACGGCCTGATCACCTCGGTGCAGGACGTGGTCAGCAATCTGCTCGACGGCACCGTGGCCAGCCCCGTGGCCGACCTGATCAACAACCTGGTGAACCCCAAGGACGGCATGCTGGCTGGCGTGACAAATGCGCTCGAGCAGTTGACAGCCGTCGAAGGCGGCCCGCTGGGCGTGGTCACCCAGTTGGTCGACGGGCTGGTGAACATTCCCGGCCAGGCTCTGAACCCGCTGATCGACACCCTCAACGGCCTGCTCCAGGGCCTGGGCGGCCTGGGTGGCAACCTCGGCGGCGGCGCGATTGGCGGCGTGGTCAACAACGTGCTCGGCGGTCTGCTGGGTGGCGGCCAGGGTGGCACAGGCGGCCTGCTGTCGGGTGTGGGTGACCTGCTTGGCGGCCTGGTCGGCGACGGCAATAGTGGCACGGACAATGGCGACGGGCTGATCACATCGGTCCAGGATCTGGTGAACGGTCTTCTGGGCGGTACCGTAGCCGGCCCCGTAACCGATCTGCTCAATGGCTTGATCAACCCCAAGGACGGAGCCCTGTCGGGCGTGACCGGAGCGCTTGAGCAGTTGACGGCCGTCGAAGGCGGCCCGCTGGGCGTGGTCACCCAGCTGGTAGACGGCCTGGTGAACATTCCCGGCCAGGCGCTGAACCCGCTGATCGATACCCTCAACGGTCTGCTCCAGGGCCTGGGCGGTCTGGGCGGCAACCCTGCCGAAGGCGCGATTGGCGGCCTGGTCAACAACCTGCTCGGCGGCCTGCTGGGCGGCGAGCAGAACGGTGGCCTGCTGGGCGGCCTGCTCGGCGACAACGGCCTCCTCGGCGGTTTGACTGGCAACGGTGGCTTGCTCGGCGGTGTGCTGGGTGACAAGGGCCTGCTGGGCGG
>NZ_KE386975.1:0-40827 GCF_000429845.1 Comamonas composti DSM 21721 | reverse complement strand
GTGCTGGGTGACAAGGGCCTGCTGGGCGGCCTGCTTGGAGGCAATGGCGGCCTGCTCGGTGGCCTGCTGGGCGGCAAGCCCACAGCCGCAGCTCTTGCGAGCGGCGACTTCGCCAGCGCAGACCTGCAACCCGTGGCCATGGCCATCAGCAGCCAGGAGCATGGTCTCGGCCATGAAATGGGCGCCAGCCTGTCCCTGGCCCAGCAACTGCAGCACAGCCAGTTGCTGTGATGCCCGGCGGCCAGGCCGCCTGTTATTGCCGGCACCACCGGAAAGTGGTGCCGGTTCTAGGAGACCCCATGTTCAACCTGTTCCCACTGTCCACGGCGCTTGTGGTCGTCACCTGCCTGACCACGGGGCTGGCGGCCTGCAGCACCGCCCCCGCCACCACGTCCAAGCGCGCAGAGCACAACTACGCCTTTGGCAAGCCGGCTGGCACCAGCTCGCAGATCACACCCGTGGTCGCCCAAAGCCCGGCCGAAGGAAGCGGCCCCGCGCACACGGCCCACATCGTCTATTTCGACTATGACTCCTATACCGTTCGTAGCGCGGATCGCGGCACGCTCGAAAGCCATGCCAAGTGGTTGCGCAACAACCCCCAGCAGACGCTGAGCCTGCAAGGCCATACCGACAGCCGTGGCGGCATTGAATACAACCTGGCCCTGGGCCAGAAGCGTGCCGAAGCCGTTCGCAAGAGCCTTCAGTTGCTCGGCGCTTCGCCGACCCGCGTCGAGGCCGTGAGCTACGGCAAGGAGCGGCTGGCCGACAACGCCAGCAGCGAGACTGCGCACCAGCGCAATCGCCGCGTCGAGTTCAAGTACCGCTGAGACCGGTCCCGTCCCCGCAGTCCCCGCTGCTTTCGCACTCTGATAAAGAAACCAACATGCTGTCGCAGCAACTGGCAAAAAGCCTGGAGTACCTGGAGAGGCACTTGCTGCTCCTGCCCTCCCCCTATCCGGGCTGCGTGATGTTTTTCACGGTCTCGGCAGCGGATCAGGAAGTCTCCGTGTTTCACGTACGCGCCAGCACTCTCGATGCGGCCTGGAACGAAGGCGCGACCCGGCTCAGGCAATGGGCCTGGGCACGCAAGCAAAATGCGGTGACGCTGCGCATAGACTGGGTGCACCAGATCTCGGATCTGAACGAGGATTACGAGCCCAGATCCGAAGGCGGCATCCTGCCCCTCGCCGTAGCCGACAGCAAGCTCGAACGGATAGACCTGCTGCCCTCATCCTGGCTGCCTGAGGGTCCGGGCCTTTCTCGCCGCCTCCATACCGGTGCCCAGGCACCCCGGGGAGATCAGGAGCCGACCCTGCTGCTGCATCTGCGCAGCATCTACATAGAGGAGTCAGGGCCTGTCACAGCCCTGGTCCAGACCCTGGACCCCGCCCCCAGCCCCAGGCCGCAGCGCATGCCTCCCATGCGCACCACGCTGTCCCTGCTGCTGCAGCAACAGCGCAGCAATGGCAGTTGGCAGGAGCAGCCCTCTTTGTCCACTCATCTGGGCATGACCTACGCGCTGGTTCATGCCCAGCGCCAGATACACGACGACCGCCTGCCCTATGCGATAGAGCGCGCCATGGCCTACCTGGAGCTGCTGCCCCTGCCTGCACCGGGTGCCCTGATCGACTGCGCAATGGCACTCGTGGTGCGTTCCCGTTACCTGGGCAGTTCGGCACTTGCCAGGGCTCCAGGCGCGCCGGGCTCTGCCAGACGTCTGCCGCAAATGGATTTGCTGGCCACGACCCTGATGGCCAACCTGCACTCGGCCCGGGAATGGGATCTGCTGTGGCTGCTGCTGGCCTTGCAGGCCTATGGCGAGATGCGTCCCGAAGAGCCGCCATCGGCCCTGCTGCAGGCCACACGCCTAGCCCTGAGCCAGCGGCCTCTGCGCCAGCAGGCCTTGACGCTGCTGCAGTCCTCGCAGCCGCTGTCCAGCCAGCCCTGGCTGGGCATGGTGCTGGCCGAATGCGTGCTGCTGCCAGCCGACAGCAAGGCGCCGGACACCGAAACCCTGAGCCAGTGTTCGGCCCTGTTGCACGAGCATCTGTACCGGCTCAACCAGCACACGCTGCTGCCCGAGCATGCGCTGCACCTGCCTCCGGCCAAGCGACTGCATGCGGCCATGCTGACCCCGGATGCAAGACGCCTGCTGACCACACCCAGCACCTCGGCCCAGTTGCTCACCACCTTGCTGGCCGGGCGCGAGCTGCTGGACCTGCTAGCCTCCTATGGCACCAGAGCCCAGGATCTTCTGGGACTGCATCGCAGGAGCGAGCCCTCGCCATTCCAGGCGCCGACCAAAAGCCAGGAAAATTCCGTCCAGCCCCTGGACCAGCCCCTGATCTGGGATGCGGCCACGCTGGCCTGCGTCATGCAGGGGCGCTGGCTCAATGCGCCTACCGATCCGCAGGCGCTCACCTGCGCAGGCCTGGATGTAAGCCGGCAAAGCCATCTGCCGGGAGCAGCCGTGCTCGTGCGCCAGAACGACCAGCCTCTGGGCGTGCCCGCAGCCCTGCTGCCGACCCTGAATCCAGCGGCGCTGATCAGCGCCAGCCCCGGTCCTCTGCTGACCCACGGCTACCCCGTGCTGCATGTCGCAGATCTGGAAGCCGGCCTGCGCCGCCTGGCCTGCGCCACGCGCAGCCGCATCAACCGGCCCGTGATCGCCGTCACCGGCTGCACGGGCAAGAGCTCCACGCTGAGCATGCTGCGCCACTGCCAGGATGAGGAGCCGAGCCCGCGCACGCAGGCCCTGCAAACCCAGAGCACGGCCCTGCAGATGATCAACTGGAGCCAGACCTCTGCCTGCGCCCATGTGGAGCTGGCCCTGAGCGATCTGCAGCAGGACCTGCCCATGGTCCTGCCCGATGTACTGGTCATCACCAACCTCGAAGCCGAGCACGCAAGCAGCCCCGAGCAAGGCGCCATGAGCGGCCTGCTGCTGCAGACCGTGAGACGCGCGCTGCGCGCGCTGCGCCCCGGAACCACGCTGATCATGCCCCAGCACCTGAGCCTGCGGCTCGTGGCATCCGGCATGGCCCGCAAAAACGGCCTGCGCCTGATCACCTTCGGGCCCCAGCCCGGGGCATCGCTGCGCGAGCTCATCGTCCATTACGACAGCCTGCAACTGCGCGCCCCGGATCTGGAACTCAAGCTGCGCCTGAGCGCCGACGGCCTGCACATGGCCCGCAACGCCCAGGCCACGCTGGCCACGCTGCAGGCCCTGGGCCGCTGCCTGAACATGGCCAGCACACGTCTGGCCCGATGGCTGCCCATGAGCGGCCTGGGCCAGCCCCAGCACCTGCCCGGTGGCATCTGCCTGCTGGACCACAGCCGGGCCAGGCATCTGCTTTCCATGCAGGCGGCGTTTGCGCAATTGATCAAGCACTCGCCCCTGGGATTGCAGAGCGTGATCGCCATCGCGGGCATAGATGACTTTGGCCACGCATCGGACGAAGCCGCCCAGCTCACCCTGCAGCCGCTGATACGTGCCAGCCGTGCCAAGAGCGTACTGCTCTACGGCCCTGCGCTGCGCGCCCTGGCCGTGTCCCTCGCGGATCTCGCCCAGGTCCAGTGGTTCAACGACCTCAACCAACTGATCCGCAGCCTGCTGCATGTAAGCAGCCCCGGCGACACCGTGCTGCTCGCGGGCCGCAGTTCCGCCAACTTCGCCATTGCGGCCGATGCCCTGCGCGAATACGCCTGTACCGCAAGCAAGGTCAACTACCACATACAAGAAAAAGATGGAAGCTCTTTTATCAAAACTAATTAAGTTAAGCAGTTGATTAATTAATTTTCTTGATGCAAATCACCAAAACTCAATCTGTGATGCATCATCGTAACAATTGTTTTCATTTGTCAGACGATGAAAAAACACCTCTAACAAGCATAAATGCTCGGATATCTGCACCCCTTTCCCACGACAGCTGCCGCCTCGGCATCCCCTCCCGGGGATACGCAGGACTCGCCCGCCTCGGCCATCGCCCATGCGTTTGCCAAGGCCAGACAGCAGCTGCACAAGGCAGCCTGGCTTTCACTGCCCATAGGCCTGCTGGGGTTGCTGCCGTCGATCTTTCTGCTCCAGGTCTACAACCGGGTCATCGCCCATGGCGGCACGGCCACGCTCACGGCCATGGTGGCCGGCGCCCTGTGCTTTCTGGGTCTTGAATGGTGGCTGCGCCGCCAGCGCGCGCGAGCCTTGCGCGAAGCCGGGGCCATGATCGATCGCGATGTCTCCCAGGCCTTGATGCACTCCATGCTGCGCCGCCCGCTGGCTGCACTCGAGCAGCGCCCTGCGAGCCAGTGGCTGCAGCTGTTCCGCGATGTGGGCACCATGCGCTCCGGGCTTTCGGGCGGACTGGCCTCGGCCATGCTCGACCTGCCCATGGCGGCGCTGGCCCTGATCGTGGTCGGCATCATTGCCTGGCCCGTACTGCCTGTGCTGCTGGTCGCCATGCTGATCCTCGGCCTGCTGGCCTGGTGGTGGTCGGACGAGGTGCGCAGCGGTCGCGTCGAGGAGATTGCACGCTCGCGCCTGCTCGATCGCGGCACGGCCGAGATCTGCAATGCACGCGTCACGCTCAAGGTGCTCGGCTATGACGCAGCCGCGCTCCAGACCTGGCAGGCAGGCTACGACCGCTGGCTAGCGGAGAGTTTTTCCCGCAACGGCGAGCTGGAGAACGCCAGGGAGTCCAGCACCGTGCTGCTGACCCTGTTTTCCATCGCCGTGATCACTGTGGGCGCCATCGCCATCAATGCCCAATGGATGAGCATTGGCGCACTCATGGCCGTGAACCTGCTTTCGGGCAAGGCCCTGGCGCCCGTGGCCCAGCTCGCGGGCGGCTGGCGTTCCATGGCCCAGGCCAACGAGGCCGCGCAGCGCCTGCAATCCGCACTGCAGGAGCCGCAGCAGATCGCAGCCCAGGAACTGGAGCTGCCGCGCCCCAAGGGCCGGCTGGTGCTCGACCAGGTCAGCTACCAGTACCCGGGCGGACACCTCGCGCTGGAGCAGGTGAGCCTGGACATAGGCCCGGGCGGCCTGCATGTGATCGTGGGCCGCAACGGCGCCGGCAAGTCCACGCTGGCCAAGCTGATTGCCGGCCTGTACCAGCCCGACCAGGGCCGCATCTTCATAGACGAATACGACATGGCCCAGTTCTCGCGCGAGGACCTGGGCCGGTGGATAGGCTGTCTGGCCCAGCAGGTGTACTGGTTCAGCGGCCCCATCATCGAGGCGCTGCGCATGGCTGCTGCCGATGCGGACGACAGGCAGATCCTCACTGCCTGCCAGCTCACTGGAGCGCATGACTTCATCAGCCGCCTGCCCCATGGCTACCAGACCCCGCTGGGCGAAGCCGGCGCAGGTCTGTCGGCCGGTGAGCTGCGCAAGCTGGCCCTGGCCCAGTTGTTCCTGCGCAATCCTTCGGTGCTGGTGCTGGACGAGCCCAGCAGCGATCTGGACTTCGAGAGCGAAACCGCCCTGCTGCAGACCTTGCTGCGCATCGCTGCCCAGCACACGGTGATCATCGTCACCCACTCCCCGCGCGTGGCCTCGCTGGCCCGCCGCATCTATCACGTGCGTGGCGACGGCAGCGTGGAGCAGGGCACGCCGGCCGAGCTCATGCCTTCGCTGTTCGGCATTCCTGCGGCCCAGACCGCCAGCCAGGCCTCGGCGTCCCAGACAAATGCCGCCCAGGCTCCGGCCGAGGAGCTCACGCCATGACACGCGACACCGGCCGCGACCTGCCCCTGGCACTCAAGCAAGCCCAGGGCCGCACCGCCGCACCGCGGCCCCTGCCTGCTGGCAGGCGCCGCCCGGGCCGGCGCGAGCTGATCATGGGGGCGGCCGCCGTGCTGGTGCTCATCGGCCTGTTCTATCCCGTGGAAAACGTGGTCGTCGCCAGCGGCCAGGTGATTCCCTCGGACCGCGTGCAAACCGTACAGCATCTTGAGGGCGGCATCGTCACGGCCGTACATGTGCGCGAAGGCCAGGCCGTGGCCCAGGGCCAGCCGCTGCTGGAGATCGATCTGGGCGGCGCCAGCCTCAACCTTGAGCAGTTGAGCGCACGCCATGCCACGGCACGTGGCGTGAAGACACGCCTCACGGCCGAGAGCCTGGGCAAGCCCTTGCAGGCCGGCGATTTCGCAGCCGAGCTCGAAGCGCATATCGTCCAGGCCGAGCTCGGCGCCTTTGCCTCGCGCGCACTGGAGCACCGGGGCAGCATGGCCTCGGCCCAGGCCCAGCTCGCCCAGGCCCATGGGGAGGTCGCGCAAATCCAGGCACGCATTCAGGGTCTGGAGACCAATTTCAGGCTGCACCAGGAGGAGGCGGCGATTGCAGGCCAGCTCGTGGCCGAGCAGCTCATAGGCCAGCTCGAAGTCATAGACAAGCAGCGCGCACTCGAACAGGTGCGGGCCGAGCTGGCCACCGCGCGCCAGACCCTGGTCAGCAACCAGGCCAAGATCGCCCAGGCCCAGGCCAGACTCGTCGAGACCCAGGGCAGCTTTCAGCGCCGCGCCTCGGAAGAGCTGGCCCAGGTCGAGCGCGAGCTGCTGAGTCTGAGTGAAGACCTCGCGCGTGCCCGCAGCCAGCGCACGCGCACGGCCGTTCTGGCGCCTACGGACGGCGTGGTCAAGGGTTTGCGCAGCGCTGGCGCGGGCTGGGTCATCAAGCCTGGCGAGCCGATTTTGGAAGTCGTGCCCGACAAGGATGAGATCCTCGTCGAAGCCCGCCTCAACCCTGCGGATCGCGGCTATGTGCGCGTAGGCCAGGCCACCAAGGCCAAGATCACGGCCTATGACTTTCTGCGCTACGGCTTCGTGCCCGGCGAGGTCACCCTGGTTGCCCCCGACGCCGACCGCGACCCCAACCAGCCCCAGGCAGGCTCGTATTTCCGCATCCAGGCCAACCTCAGACAGCCCTGGGTAGGCCGCACGGACAACCGCATCACCACGGGCATGCAGGCCGAGCTCGACCTGCTGCTCGGCCATGAGCCTTTCATCTGGTATTTGCTGCGCCCCATGCTGCGCATCCAGAGCGAGGCTTTCCGGGAGCCATGATGCAAGCCGTCCACCGCCTTCGCCGCCCATGCTGCACAGGCCTGCTGTGCGCGCTCTGGCTCGGCTGTGCCGTTCAGGCCCAGGCCGCACCGGCACGGCTCAAGCTGGAGCAGCGCTTTGCACCGGCCTCGCTCGCAGGCCAGCAGGGCGAGCAGCGCCTGAGCGCCGCGCTGCTGAGCATGCTCATCGAACACCCCGACGTGCTCAAGGCCCAGGCCGCACTGGAGTCCGCAGGCCACGACCTGAGTTCGGCGCGCGGTGCACGCTGGCCCAGCTTCAAGATCGGCACCTCGGGCGGCAATGCCCAGTTGCGCCAGACCCGGGAGTCCTACTCCACCGTCAATGCCGAAGTGCGCATGAACCTGCTCGATGGCGGGGCCATAGGCGCCGGCATACGCTCGGCCGAATCGCTGCAGGCGGCCCAGACCAGCGTGCTCTACGGCGCGCGCCAGAACGTGCTGCTGGAAGCGCTGACCGCCTTGCTCGAATGGCACCGCTTTGACAGCAAGGCGCGCATCGCGGCCGAGTCGGCGCGCATCATCGGCCAGTTGGCCCGCATCGAGGAGCGCCGCGCCGAGCTCGGCGCCGTGGGCCGCAACGACCTGCGCCAGGCGGCCTCGCGCCGTGCAGGAGCGCTGGGCCAGCAGCATGCACTCGAAGCCCAGCGCATGGATGCACTCGCACGCTTTACGCGCTACTTCAACTTCAGGCCCGAAAATGGCTGGCTGCCCGCCTTGCAAGTGCCTGCGCAATGGATGCCGGCCAGCGAAAACGCAGCCCTGCAGGCCTCCGAAGCCCACAGCCCCGAGCTCAGGGAGATGGAGCAGCAGATCGCCAAGGCCGAGGCCGAGGTCGAGCGCAGCAAGGCCCAGCGCTTTCCGACGCTGGCCGCCGTGGTCGCGCACACCCGCGACCCCAAGGGCGTGCTCTATGCTGACGGCACGCGCTATGGCGTGGAGCTCAACTGGAACTTCGGCAACGGCTTCGAGCTGCGCGACCGCATTCTCAAGGCCATCAACGAGCTGCAGGCCCAGCAGGCCCAACAGGAAGCCGTGCGCCGCCAGGTGCGCGAAACCGCCTCCGCCGCCTGGGGCCGAACCCAGGCCGGGCACGAACGCGAAACCCAGCTTGCCGATGCCGTGCGCGAAGCCCGTGCCACCTTTGAAGGACGCAGGCGCCTGCTCGAAGTCGGCCGAGGCAGCCTGGCCCAGGTGCTCGACGCCCAGCTCGACATGCAGCGCCTGATGCTCGACGAAGCCGATGCCATCTACGACCAGCGCATCAACGAGCTGCGCCTGGTGCGCACCACGGGCCAGTTGCTGCCGCCCACCCTGCCCGAGCACTGGCTGGACAAGCTGTTCGCGGCCCCGCCGCCCAGCCCCGCCGCCCCGGCCAGCCGACACGCCCAGCGCCAGCAGCCAGCCCCCAGGCCGCAGCTACGCCTGGCTTCCAGCTTGAATACGCGGCGGTTGCCGCCCTATGACAGACCCCCGATCAGCGCCAGCGCAAGCTGGTGAAGCCAACGTTTTCGTCACAGTGACCGGTGTTCGCCCATCGCCAGCCACTGCTTTTATCCATGGGCCTTGTTTAGTAGATGGAGACCAAGCCATGAACCAAATCATCAAGAACTTCTGGAAGGACGAAGAAGGCGCAACCGCCATCGAGTACGGCCTGATTGCCGGGCTGATTGCCGTGGCACTCATCGGAGTCATGACCACACTTGGTACTGATCTGGGCGATCTTTTCAAGCGAGTCAGCACAGGCCTCAAGGCTGCCGTAACGTCCGCGGACAAGAAGTAAATTCATGGGCGCCACCCCATCCATCCTGCTTCTGCTATGGCTGACTGCCATAGCCGTCATGGACCTGCGCATGCGCAAGGTGCGCAACTGGATGGTGCTGCTGGGCCTGGCAACAGGTCTGGTGGCGCTGTTCAGCGGCGTACAGCCGTTCTGGGTCGAACCCTGGGATGGCGTGATCGGCATGCTGGCCGCGTTTGCGGCCCTGCTGCCGTTCTATGCGCTGCGCTGGATGGGAGCCGGGGATGTGAAGTTTGCCGCCGTCATGGGGCTGTGGTTCGGGTTCTCGCCCTCGCTGCTGCTCATCTGGCTGGGCGGCAGCCTGCTCGCAGGCCTGCATGGCCTGCTGGTGCTCGCATGGCGAGCGTTCAGCCCAAGTCCGTATGCGAGCTGGCTGCAGGCCAGGCTGCCGCTGCGTCTGGGCTCCGCCCTCTCGGGCCTCGCGGCCCCGGCGCCAGGTCATGGTGCGCCACAGCCGGCCCTGCCGGCTGCCGGCGCGCCCCGGCGGGTCATACAGCGCAGCATTCCCTACGCAGGCTATATGGCCCTGACCGCCATCTGGCTGGTGCTAGAAAACGGCCCACCGCTGAGCAGCTCATGAATATTCAGCCCATATGCATGCACCCAGCCTTCTCTGCCAGGCAGCCACGGCCACTGGATGCTTTGCTGTCGCAGCTTGCTGCAGGCACGACAGCAAAGCCGCTGATTGCCGCACGCGCATGCCATGCGCGGGAATTTCTCCAAACACCTATAGACACCCTTGAGCAGGAACACAAGCCATGAACCTCACCAAGATTCTTGCCGGGCTGCTGGTCGTGCTGGCCATTGGCCTGGCCTTTGTTGCCTGGATGCTGGGCCGCGAGCCCCAGCGTCCCGTGGCACCGATTGCAGCCGCCAGTGGCGAGGCGGCGGCCAAAGCCGAGCCGGCCCAGATGCATGACGTGGTCCTGATCGCCAGGCCCGTGGCGGCCGGCCAGCGTCTGACGGCCGAGGACCTCAAGCTCGGCCAGATGCCCACGCCCATCGTGAACAGCTTTGCCAAGACCGAAGCCGTGCTGGGCCGCACGACCCTGATTGCGCTGCCCGCCGAAGCACCGCTGTTCGAGCAGCATCTGCTGCACGGCCTGGCCCTGCAGATCGAGCCCGGCCAGCGCGCGCTGTCGATTGCGATCAAGGAGCAGATGGCCGCCGGCCACCATGTGCGCCCCGGCGACTTCGTGGATGTCTTTGTGACCCTGGAAGACAAAAGCGGCCAGACCGCAGCCGATACCCATGCGCGCCTGCTGCTGGCCCGCAGCCGCGTTCTGGCCTATGGCCAGGCCAGCGTGGAGAACCCACCGCCCACCGCAGCCCAGGCCGCCCAGGAGGAAGAAAGCAGCCAGCGCCGGGGCAGCAGCCGCGAGCGCGAATACCAGGCCTCACGCCCTGAAAACGCCAACACCGCCGTGCTGGCCGTGCCTCTGGAAGACGTGCAGCGCCTGGCCCTGGCCGAGAAATACGGCCAGCTCACCCTGGCCTTGCGCCACCCCGACGACACAGCCCTGCCCAACCCCGAGCTGTTCGCCGCCCTGCCTTCAGCGCTGCGCCCGCTGCCAGGACGCCTGCCCAAGGGAGAGCAGATGCAGGCTGCGGACAAGGCCTTTGCCGGTCTGCGCTTCAAGGACCTGGCAGCAACCGGTACTGGCGCCGCACCGCGCCAGACGGGCAGCGCCGTACGCACCCAGGCGAGCCCCAGGCCCGAGCGCCAGCAAAGCGTGGAGCTCCATCAGGGCGCAGCCGTGCAAAGAGTCAGCTACTAAAGCGCCCAGGATCTGCACAAAAAATGAATAAAACCACCGCAAACCCCCATGGAAAAAGCGCTAGCAGCTATCTTTCAAATAGCAAGTCTTCGAATACCGGGGCCCGTCCCCAGCTCTGGTGAGGGAGCGACCATGACAACCGCAATGATTTCGCCACACCACTTCGCAGCCTGTGCGGCCCTGCTGGCCCTGGCCTTGCCGACTGCTGCTTTTTCCTCCGAAGAGCAGCAGACTTCGGACCAGGACACCGAGCTCACCAGCCTGGAAGCCGAAGACCCGGCGCTGCAGTTGTCCGTGGGACGTCAGCATCTGCTGCAGCCCGCAACGACGCTGAGCCGGATTGCCGTGGGCGACCCGAACGTGCTCGACGTCAAGATCCTGCGCTCGGCCAGCGGCGGCACGGCGGCCGAGCTGCTGCTCACGCCCAAGGCCCCGGGCCGGACCACGCTGACCCTGTGGCCACCCAAGGGTCTGCCCGAGACCCGGGAGGTCCAGGTCAGCGGCCAGCGCCTGGTCCTCGCCAAGCGTCTGTCCTCGGTGATCGCACACGACCAGGCGCTGAGCGAGCTGCGCCAGGGCGCGCCCGAGAACACGCCTGTCGTCGACCGCTCGGAGATCAGCACCCGCAGCAATACCGTGCAGGTCGAAGTGCAGGTGGTGGAGTTCAAGAAATCGGCTCTCAAGCGCGCAGGCATCAACCTGCTCAGCAATGGCGCCAACAGCCACGGCTTCAGCTTCGGCATGTATACGCCGGGCTCGGGCGGCAGCGGTGGCTCGTCGGGGGGCTCGGGTGACGGCGGGGGCTCGGCCATCTCCAGCGCCATGAACCTGGTGATGGGCTTTGGCAAGGCCTTTGGCGGCAGCGGCCTCAGCGCCCAGCTCAACCTCATGGAGGGCAACGGCCTGGCGCGCGTGCTGGCCAAGCCCACCCTGGTGGCGCACACGGGCCAGAACGCAAGCTTTCTGGCCGGTGGAGAAATCCCCATTCCCGTGCCCAGCCGTGACGGCAACGTGGCCATCCGCTACAAGGAGTTCGGCGTCAAGCTGCAGCTCACACCCACGATCCTCTCGAACGAGCGCATTGCCCTCAAGGTCGCGCCTGAGGCCAGCGATCTGGACTTCACGGGCGGCGTGACGATCAGCGGCGTGTCCGTGCCTGCCGTGCGCATGCGCCGTGCCGACACCATGGTCGAACTCGCCGACGGCGAGAGCTTTGTCATCGGTGGCCTGGTGAGCCGCAACACCACCTCCAGCGTCAACAAGGTGCCTCTGCTCGGCGACCTGCCCGTGCTGGGCAGCTTCTTCAAGAACCTCAACTACTCACAGGAGGACAGCGAGCTGGTCATCATCGTCACCCCGCATCTGGTCAAGCCCCTGCCCCCGCACTCGGATCTGCAGGCCCTGCTGCCAGGCGAGCGCGCCGAACAGCGCAACGCAGGCCGCGTCTGGGCACCGTTTGTTGCAGGTCCTGTGGACCGCTCCATGGCCTTGCCAGGCTTCTCGCGCTAAGGCCATGAGCACCCTGCCCTTTCCCTCGCAGCGGCCCGTGGAGCCCGGGGCCTGCGCTGCGCCGCCACCGGCATCATCTCCAGCAGAGTCGCCAACCACCCTGGAAGCCTTGCTCTCGCTGGACCGGGCCCCCGCAGCGGCTGCCCAGGCCGAGCCCGGGCGGCTGCATGCCCCCGGGCTTTCGCCCGCCGACTCTGCATCCGCTCAGAAGCCCCCTCTCGCTGCGCAGCGTGTGCGGCCCTTGGCCATGCCCGCTGACACCGCAGCCGCCGAAGAGGCCAGCATTGCACCCCATACCCAGCTGCTGCTGATCCACTCGGGCGGCCCGGACGGGGCCATGGTCCAGGCCTGGATGCAAAGCATGCTCATGGGCGCCAAGCTGCACCTGGCCCACTTTGACGATCTGGCCATACGCCATCAGTTGCAACACCAGCCCCAGCTCGTGTTCATCCACTTCACACCGGCCACCATGGAGGCCGCCACGGCCCTGGCCGGCGAGCTGCAGGCCCTGCACCCCAGGATGCCGCGCGTGGCCGTGGGCCACACCAAGACGCCGGACTGCATGCTTGCCGCCCTGCGCGCAGGCGTGCAGGATTTTCTCGATGTGGATGCGCCCACCCATGCAGTCCTGCAGACCGTGCAGGCCCTTTTGAGCCGCTCCCCCGTGCATGCCGCGCCCAGGCCTGGTTGCGCCCTCACGGCCCTCGTCTCGGCTCGCGCCGGCATGGGCACCAGTCTTCTGGCTTCTCACCTGGCCCTGCATGTGCAGCACATGCTGCAGCAGTCTGCCACCGGGAATGAACCGGCTGCCGATGCGCTTCAAAGTCTGCTCATCGACCTGGGCAGCCCGAGCAGCGATTGCGGCCTGTACCTCAATACCGCGGGCGAGTTCGACTTCGTCGAGGCCGTCAGCCATCTGCGCCGCTTCGACCGGCGCCTGGCCCACAGCGCCCTGGCACGCCACGCCAGCGGCCTGCATCTGCTGGGCCTGCCGCGCCAGCCCGAGGCCTGCGAGCACCTGGCCTCGTCCGATGTGGACGGCCTGCTGCTCAATCTGCGTCAGTACTTCCAGCATGTGTTTGCCGACCTCGGTGCCGTGGCCGTGCCCCGGCTGGCCAGCCGCCTGGCCCTCAAGGCCAGCGAGATCTGGGTGGTCTGCGACCAAAGCGTGGCCAGCGTGGTCTCGACCACGGAGCTGCTGCTGAGGCTCGACGCACAGCAGGTGGACCGCAAGCGCATGGGCCTGATCGTCAATCGCCATGACAGGCAGCTCGAACTCGATGCCCAGCAGATAGCGCAGCAGTTGCAACTGCCCCTGCTGGGCGTGATTCCCGAGCGCCGCCGCGAGCTGGTCCAGGCCGTGAATCAGGGCCGGCTGCTGACCGAGCAACCCCAGGTCGACCCCTACATGCAGGCCGTGCAAAGACTTGCCGCGCCCCTGCTCTCCAGACATCACCCCCGGACTGCGGCTGCCCCTGCAACTGGTGTCCTGAGCCGATTCCTGCAACACATCAGAAGAAGCTGAACCCATCATGACGACCACGGCTTATCCCGCGCCCACGGAAATTTCGGCCAGCGAATTCGAGCACAGCCCCCTGTTCGCCGACCTGAAGAACCGTACGCACGAGCACCTGCTCAGCCGCATAGAAGAGCTGGGGGCCGAGTTCGGCCGCTGGTCGCAAGCGGCCATAGCCCAGTTCGTGCTGCTCGAGCTCGACAGCTTCATACGCCTGCACTCCGTACCCGTGAACGAGCAGGAAGCCCTGCTCGTGGCCCGGGCCCTCACACGCGAGCTCACGGGCCTGGGCCCGCTGCAGGAGCTGCTCGAAGACGCGCGCGTGGAAGACATTTTGATCAACGGCTACGACAACATCTTTGTCTCACGCGGCGGCATGCTGAAGCGCGAGAGCCTGCACTTCAAGGACAACGAACATGTGCTGCGCATCGTGCGGCGCATTCTTGCGCCGCTGGGCCGGCGTCTGGACGAGTCCAGCCCCATGGTCGATGCACGCCTGCCCGACGGCGGACGCATCAACGTCGTCATCGAGCCCCTGTCCATAGACGGCCCCTCGGTCTCCATACGCAAGTTCCGCAAGGATCCGCTGACCCCGGCCGAGCTGGTGCAGTTGGGCACCTTCAACCAGGATATCTGCCGCATTCTGGAGATGGCCGTGCAGTCGCGCTGCAACATCCTGGTCAGCGGCGGCACCAGCTCGGGCAAGACCTCGCTGCTCAACGCCCTGGCCAGCTTCATCCCGGGCAGCGAACGCATCGTGAGCATAGAAGACACGGCCGAGCTGTCCCTCAACCACAACCATGTGGTGAGGCTGGAAAGCCGCCCCGGCAGCTTTGACGGCACGGGCCTGATCAGCATTCGCGACCTGCTGCGCAACAGCCTGCGCATGCGCCCCGACCGCATCATCGTGGGCGAGGTGCGCAGCGGCGAGGTGCTGGATTTGCTGCAGGCCATGAACACCGGCCACGACGGCTCCATGGGCACGATCCATGCAAGCTCTCCGCGCGAATGCCTTTACCGCGCCGAGATGCTGGCCGGCTTTGCGGGCTTTCAGGGCAGCGAAATCAGCCTGCGCCGCCAGATCGCGAATGCCGTGGACTTCATCGTGCAGATAGGCCGACTGTCCAACGGACGCCGGCGTCTGCTGTCGCTGACCGAGGTCACGGGCATGACGGACAACATGATCTCCATGCAGGAGCTCTACCGCTACGAGCCCCAGGTCGGGCCCGATGGCCAGGAGCATGACCAGTGGGTCTCGCTGGGCATTTCCCCGCATTCGCCCAAGCTGCTCAACTGGTGGCGCCTGCAGCAGGCTGCACAAGGAGGCCGTGGATGACGAGCCTGTCCCCAGCAACCCTGGTCCTGGCGGCCCTGGCCTGCCTGTTTCTGGCCCTGGCCCTGGGTCTTTTGCTGCGCGCGCAGCATCGGCAGCAGCAGCAATCCACACGGCAGCACCTGCAGCGTCGCCTGGACCTGCAGCTCGATCAGTTGCACAAGGCCGAGGCCGGAGCCTCCCCATCCATGGGCCGGACACAGGCATCGGCCTTGTCCACCTGGATAGAGCAGCATCTGAGCCTGGGAGCCTGGGGAATCACGCCGCAGGCCCTGCTGCTTTTGCTGGGCTGCGGCCTGCTGCTGCTTTTGCTGGCCTCGGTCAAGGGCGGCCTGGTCCTCGGCCTCATGGCCCTGGCGCTCTACGCACTGCTGTGCAGCTTTGCCATCTGGCGCCGGCTGTCCAAGCGCCGCGAAAAGCTGCTGCACCAGCTGCCCGGCTTTCTGGACAACATGGTGCGCCTGATCTCCATCGGCAACTCGCCGCATGCGGCATTTCAGCTGGCCGCAGGCAATGTGCCCGCACCGCTGGGCCAGGCGCTGGAGCAGGCCGTCGCTGCGCTCAGCGCCTCGCCGGACCTGGGCCAGGCCATGGGCCAGCTGGAGCGCTCCTGGCGCCTGGCCGAGTTCGGTCTGCTGGCCGCCGTATTCCGCATGAGCGTGCGCTACGGCGGGCGCGCCGACCTGGTGCTAGAGCGTGTCTCCACCTATATCCGCGACCGCCAGTCGGCCGAGCGCGAACTGCACGCCATGTCCGCAGAAATCAGGCTTTCGGCCTGGGTTCTGGCCCTGCTTCCCATCGTCGTGGGCGCGCTCATCATGGTGCTCAACCAGGGCTATTTCATGCGCATGTGGAACGACGCCAGCGGCCAGAGAATGATTCTGATCGCGGCCGGACTCGAAGCCTTTGGCTCGCTGCTGCTCTATCGCCTGGCGCGCCTCAAATAGTTCAGGAGAGCACATGTTCCTGTCTACCCCCCTCTCCTGGTCTGTGCTCCTGCACCTGACAGCCGTACCCATCGGGAGCCATGCATGAGCGCCCAGCTGCTTTGGATCATCAGCCTGACTCTGGGTGCCCTGGGCCTGGCCCTGGGTGCTGCCAGCCTGATCTGGCGCCTGCTGCGTTCGGCCCGGGCCCAGGCCCAGGTCGGCAAGCTCCTGCAGGACCGTGAAGCGCATGCACCGGTCTCCTCGCCAGCATCGCCAGCGCCCCTCATGGCCGAAGGCAGCCCCTTCACAATGCCCGGCAGCACGCAGCAGTTGCTCAACCCGCAGGCAACCCCAGGCTCGGGCAGTTCCCAGGACCTGGCTGCCAGCCTGCAGCCCCCGGCCTGGCTGGAGTCCGGCCTGGCCAAGGCCTTGCTTGCCGATGAGGACCGCAAGCTGCTGGACCAGGCCGGCATCAGCCTGCGCAACGGCTCCATGGTCTATGTGGCCAGCCGGCTGGCCCTGGGCATAGCCCTGCCGCTGCTGGCCCTGGTGTTGTTGAAGCCTGCCGGCATCAGTCTTCTCATCTACGCCTTTTTCGGCTTTGGCCTGGGCCTGATGCTGCCCAAGTGGATCGTGGGCTCCAAGGCCAGGCGCCGACGCGAGCAGGTGGTCGAGGAGCTGCCCCTGTTCGTGGACCTGCTGCGCCTGCTCCAGGGCGTAGGCCTGAGCGTGGACCAGAGCCTGCAAATCCTGGCCACGGAATTCGGCAGCGTGCTGCGCGTGCTCAGCGGCGAGCTCACGCTGGCCAACCAGCTCTATGCCAACGGCCGCAGCCGCGAACAGTCCTTCCAGCGCCTGGCCCACCTGAGCGCCGACGAAGACATGAGCGCCGTGGTCAACCTGCTGGTACAGGTGGACCGCCATGGCGGAGCCGTGCAGGAGCCGCTGCGCGAATTCAGCGTGCGCCTGCGCGAAAAGCGCCAGGCCGGCTTCAAGGAAAAGATCGGTGCCATCACCGTGAAGATGACCGGCGTCATGGTGCTCACCCTGCTGCCAGCCCTGCTGGTGATCACGGCCGGCCCAGGCTTCATGGCCGTCATACGCTCGCTATCGAGCATGGGAGGACGCTGAACATGGCTGCCCCGACATTCCGCCACCAGCCCCGAAGATATGCAGTGGCTGCTCTTCTTGCCGCCTTGGCCCTGCTCGGCGGCTGTGCCAGCCAGCCCGGGCAGGGCTACGGCCAGGCAGCACAGCAAAGCACGGCCGCCCAGGCCCAGCAGCAAATGCAGGCCGCAGAACAGGCGAACCAGGTGGATACCGTTCAGACCTATCTGGACCTGATCGTGCAGATGCAACAGGCCGGCCAGTGGTATGCGTCGCTGGCCCATACCGAGGCCTTTGAGCAGCAGCACGGCGCCAACGTCCGGATACGCCTGCTGCGTGCCGATGCGCTGCGCAACACTGGCCAGGTTCCGGCAGCCCAACAGGCTTACACGGCCTTGCTGGACGGTAGCGACAGCACACTGCTTGCACGCGCCAGGCGCGGCCTGGGCCTGCTGCATGCGAGTCAGGGCCAGTATGCGCAAGCGGTCAGCCAGTTCGAACAGGCACGCCGGCTCAACCCCATAGATGCCAGCGTGCTCAGCGATCTCGCCTATGCCCACATGCTGGACGGACAACTGGCGCCCGCCCGCTTGCCCATCCAGCAGGCTGCCCAGCTCGCACCCGCGAATGCGCGCGTGCAGCTCAACCTGGCCTTGTTCTGGCTGGCCAGCGGCGAGCAGGCCCAGGCGGCCGAGCTGCTGCAAAAGCTGTCCCAGCCGCAGGCGAAGAATGCCCCCGCGCTGATAGATGAAGACTCTTTGCAAACCCTGCAGGCCCAGCTGGCCCAGGTGCGGCAGGCCGTGCACATGCGCGCGGCAGCCCCGCAGGCCGCAGCCGCGCCAGCGATGCGCTCCATCACCATCACCCGCCAGGCCATTGCGGCCCAGCCGGTTGCAGCGCCGGCAGTTGCGCCGGCAGCCCTGCCCCCTGCCATGCCCCAACCACCCACGGCCAGCACGGCCGAGAGCCATGCCAACAACCACCCGTTCTAAGCAGCCCGCCATGCAATCCACCACCACCCTCAGCCGTCCTCAAGAGCTGGCTTGCAGCCTTGTCCGTCACGCACTGCCCATGCTGCTCGTGTTCGGCCTGGCCCAGGCCCAGGCCCAGCAGGACGCACCCGACCGAAGTGTGGCCCAGGTCGAAATCCAGCTGGCACCCGATGCCGGCACCAGGCTCGGGCCGCAGGCAGATCCGGTGCAGGCAGCAGCGCCACGGCCTGCTGTTCCCGCGAGCACCAGAGCGCTGCAGCCTCTCAACAGAACGGCCGCCGAGGTCGGCCATGCCACCGAGCAGTTGCTGGCCATGCAGCGCGCCTCTGAAGGCCAGCGCCCGCGTCCCATAGACGGCGAGCATGCGAGCCGCAGCCTGCAGCGCTACCTCAAGAGTTTCGAGACCGAAATCCCCGAGCACTACGAGACAGGGATAGACACGGGCGCGAGCTCACGCTGAGACACCGTCATGCCCATACAGCCCCGTCATTCCCCGCCCAGCCCTCAAGGCCGCCAGCGCGGTGTCTACGCACTGGAGTGGGCGATCATCTTTCCGGTATTTTTTGCGCTGCTCTACGCCATCATCAGCTTCGGCCTGGCGTTTCTCGTCAGGGAGTCAGCCCAATGGGCGGCCGAAGATGGTGTGCGTGCCACGCTGCAATACCAGGCCAATTGGCAGTTGAGGGAGGTCAACGCCAAGCAGGTGGTGAAGGACAGTCTCGGCTGGCTGCCCGACGGTCTGCGGCCCGACGATTCGCGCATCAGCCTCAAGCTGTGCCGGCTAGGCGATGACGCGCTGTGCAGCCCCTCTCTGGAGTGCAGCAGCCATCCCGACAAGCTGTGCATGGCACATCTGCAGGTCTTCATCCCCTATGACAAGCAGCCCCTGGCCCCCATGCCCTGGATTCCGGGCTTTGCACAGCTCGATGCCCCGGAGATGGCTGCCAGGGCCAGCATCCTCATCGAACAAGACGTCAGCCAAAGTGCCCTCTAAGAACGTGTTTATGACCGCCTCGGCCAAGCGGCAGCAGCGCAAGAGCCGCCCACCCAAGCCTCCGCAACCGGAGTGTCCCAGCTGGGTGCGCGCTGGAGAAGTGATATGAATCCTCATCAAAAAAAACCTCTGGCACGCAAACGCCAGGCAGGCGTGGCGGCAGTGGAGTTTGCCCTGATCGCGGTAGTCATGCTGAGCCTGTTTGCCGGCCTGAGCATCTACTGGGATGTTCTCCAAACCCAGCAGGTTCTGAGCAGAGCCACGGGGGACGGTGCACGCCAGGCACACCGCCTGCTGACGTCCGGCGGCATGAACACCTCCGAGATCGAGTCCGTCGTGGGGCGCACCGTGTGCGACAGCCTCGACTCCTATCTGCCGCTGCAGTCATGTGCGCAGGACGTGAAGGTGTCTTTGACCGAGGAAGCAGGCCGGCCCCGCGAAAGAAAACTCACCGTCGAATACCAGCGTCCGCCCATGCTGGGCCGCAAAAACCCGGATGAGACACACCCAAGCAACCCAAAGCCTTTATCTCAAGAGCCGGACACCTTGCAGGCGGTCAGCATCATCACGCTTCCCTTGAGGCAGTAAAAAGGAAGTCCACGCATGACGCACTTCTCCAACGTCCACAAGATCTTCGCCGCCCGCAGGCGCCGGGCCAGCCAGCGCGGCAGCATTCTGGTGCAGTTTGCGCTCGCAGCCTCGGTCCTGGCCTTGATGCTGGGTACGGCCGACCTGGGCTTCATGTTCTATGCCAAGCGCGATCTGCAACGCATCGCCGACCTCGCAGCCATCGAGGCCGTGAATGGCCTGGGGCCGAATGCAAGAGCGCCCGGCAGCCTGGGCTTATGCCAGAGCGCAGGCCAGGAGAGCCTCGCCCGCAACCTCCCGCTGTTCGTGGACAGCTATTCCAGATCCTCGGTGCTCTGCGGCATCTGGGATTCGAAGGCTTTGGCCCACAAGGCGCCTCAATACTTCGAGACACTCAGCCAGTCTGGTCAAGACAGCTCGCCGAATGCAGCCCATGTGGAACTGGAAGCCCAGTCGCTGGTGCTGATTCCCGGTCTGTGGAGCCATACCATCAGCGCCGAGGCGATTGCCAAGCGCAGCGAGCCCATGGCGGCCTTTCAGGTCGGCTCCCAGTTGCTGAACCTCAATGCCAATGCGCCTCTGGGCAAGATCCTCAAGCTGGTCGGCGTGGATGTGGACAAGCTGTCCGTGCTCGACTGGGAGGGCCTGGCGAATGCCAAGATCACGCCTTCCGGCCTGCTCAAGGCCCTGGGCGTAAACCTGGGCCTGGACGGACTTTCAGCCCTTTCCCCTCAGGAGATCGCCAAACTCAGCAATCTGACCTTGCTGCACCTGCTTGACGCCTCGCTCAAGCTCGTCGGAGACAAGACCCTGGAAGCCGACATCAAGGCCATCATCGATCTGCTGGATGTCAAGATCGACGGCTTCAAGCTGCTCGACATGAAGGTTCCGCTGCTGGGCGGCGATGACAACAAGGGATTGCTGACCTTTTTGTCGCTGGGCTCGAACAGCTCGCCCAACTTCGCAGCCCTGGATGTACAGCTAGGCCTGGCCGACATTCTGCAGACCGCGATTCTCGTGGGCGCCAACGGTCATGCGCTGCAGGTCAAGGAGCTCAATGTGCTGAACCTGGTCAAGACCAGCCTCACCGTGGTCGAGCCCCCCACGATTGCCGTGGGCCCGATTGGCACCAAGGCCAATAGCGCACAGATACGGCTGAATATTGATATTGATTCCAACCGCATGCCCTTGCTTGGCGACCTGCTCAACAAACTGCTGAAGATACGTATCAACCTGCCCATCAAGATTGACAGCGTGAGCGCCGACGCCAAGCTCGAGGCCGTTTACTGCCCCGATCCCGACCGGGACAACAAGCCGTCGATTGATCTTGGAGTGAACTCGCGTGTCGCGAAAATTGTGATCGGCCATCCCGACCGGAGCGCAACCGACCCCGAGAACACCTTGATAAAAACGCCTCTGGCCGTCAACGTCAGAGGCCCCATCACGGCCTCTGTTCTTGAAGCTCGCAAAGAGTCCATCAATCTCATCAAGGATGAGCTCAAGTGGAGCAAGAAAAACTCCTTGCTTCTTGGGAACACGGTAGAGGCCCTGACCAATACTGTATTCAATCTGCTGGGGGGAATTTTCACCCCTCCAATGCTCGGCTCGGGGTGGAGTGGCATGAGCTCCTCGGGCATGAGCCCTGAGCAGGCCAAGGCAGCTCAGATAGAAATGCTTGCTGAAGCCTACCTAGAAGAAACCAAAGTCAACGGTTTCTACAACGTAGATGCCGCACTCGATCTGCTGCTCAACGGTAAAGGCGACCCCAGCAAGGAAGGGTATATGCCCAAGCTGGTCAACAACGACTTTCGCTTCAACAAGGCAATTCCAACGCTGGACTGTGTCTGGACTCTTGGCCTGTACGCATGCCCAACCAGCAATTGGTCTGAAGGCAGCTTCTCGGAGGCCTTCACGGCCTATACCAGCAAGCCCATGGGGCTGCTGAACATCGTGGGTATTCCTCTCATCGATACCAAGAATGGCTACTACAGCTGCGCCGGCCTGCTCTCATCCTTGCTGAGCTGGAACACCTGTGTTCTGAACAACCTCAACAGCCTGCTCAAAAACCACAGCAACCATGCCAACCTGACTGATGGAAATGCACTGGTCAACTCCTTGAAGGACAAATCCTCAGACAGCATGACCTGCAGCGGCGCCCTGTGCATCATGCTCAAGCCCATTCTTCAGCCCCTCAAATGGCTGCTCAATGGCTTGGGTGAGGCCATTCTTTCCCCATTGCTCACCAAGGTCCTTGGCTTGAATTTGGGGCAGAACGAAGTCAAGGCCCTGGAGATCAACTGCGAAGCCGCCCAGATCGTGTATTGAGGGCGCGAACAGGTGCACGGATAACAAAACAAGGAAGCCACAGTGAATCTGGACGAGTTGGTCATCTATGTCTGGGAAGGCCAGGCAGATATCGCCGAGCGGGTCGAGCGCTGCGTGCTCAATCTGGGAGTGGATGTGATCCGCGCCGACGGACTGGGCTTGAGCGGAAATGTGGGCGAGCTGGGTAATGCGATTGCCGTGGTCAGCGTCTCCATGCTCGAAGGCGCGCGCTTTACCCGCCAGAGCGTGGAAGGCAAGTTCGGCATGCCCGTGCTGTGGGTCAGCGCCAATCCGCGCGAAGCCAGCCCGGGCAGCTATGCCACCGAGTACTCACATGTGCTGCCATTCGACTTCACCGGAGCCGAGTTGCGCGCCATGCTGGTGCGCATTCTGCGGCGCATGCAAAGCAATCGGCGCCAGGTGCAGCGCTCGGACGAAATGGTTGCCGAGTCCGAGTGCATGAAACGGCTGCTGCACGATGTGGACACCTTTGCCGACTGCGAGCACAGCGTGCTGCTCTTTGGCGAGACCGGCGTCGGCAAGGAGCGCATCGCCGAGCGGCTGCACGAGCGCAACAACCGCTATGGCTCGGGCCCGTTTGTCGTGGTCAACTGCGGCGCCATCCCCGACGGCCTGTTCGAGTCCCTGTTCTTCGGTCATTCCAAGGGAGCCTTCACGGGAGCGGTCGCCGTGCACAAGGGCTTCTTCGAGCAGGCCAATGGAGGCACGCTGTTTCTCGACGAGATTGCCGATCTGCCGCTGTTCCAGCAGGTCAAGCTGCTGCGCGTGCTGGAGGAGCGCTGCATCACGCGCCTGGGCTCGGCCTCGTCCGTGCGCCTGGATTTCCGGCTGGTGGCTGCGACCAACAAGCCGCTGCGCGAGCTGGTGCGCGAAGGCAGCTTCCGCGCCGACCTGTTCTTCCGGCTGGCCGTGATCGAGCTGCAGATTCCCAGCCTGGAAGAGCGCGGCGAGGCCGACAAGCTGGCCATCTTCCACAGCATATTGCGCAAGGTCATGGGCCCTGCGTTGATACAGGAAATCGGCGAGCCGCCGTTCTTCATTGCCGATGCCGTGGCGCAAATGTATTTCCCCGGCAATGTGCGCGAGCTGCGCAACCTGGCCGAGCGCATTGGTGTGGCTGCCCGCCAGACCCGGGATTGGGCGGCCGATGGTGCGACACAGCGCATTCTCACGAGCGCACAAAGCCTGTCGTCCCTGACCCTGCCAGCCGAGCCCGAGAGCAGCCCTGTCCTGCTTGCCGACCGCAGCAACTGGGACATGGACGAGCGCAACCGCATCATCGCGGCGCTCAGCGCCAATGACTGGAAGCGCCAGAACACGGCCCTGCACCTGGGCATCAGCCGCAAGGTGCTGTGGGAGAAGATGCGCAAATACCAGATCAGCGATGGCGAGCCGCAAGTGTCCCTGCCGACTTGATTTTTTTGACTACCGGGACTTCCAGCATGCAGGACAAGCCTGTCATCGTCTTCATCAGCACCGTCTATCCCAGCCAGCACAGCCTGCTGTGCAGCCATCTGCGCGCCAACGGCCTGGCCGACAGCTGGTTCATGACCATGCCCGGCCATGTGAAGCTCCATGGCCCGCAGTGCGACCATTTGCTGGAGTTCCAGCCCGATGGCGCCATCTCCGGGCCGCAAAGCTATTACTACTCCAGCAAGGTCGAACGCTCGGCACGCATAGGACGCGGCCTGCTCAAGGCCTTGCAGGCCTTCGAGAAGCGCCAGGGCCGGCGCGTCGACCTGGTCGTGGCCCATTCGCTCTGGGGCGCACCCAACTGGCTGTATGACGAGATCGATGCCGCCATCATCAGCTACATAGAGTTCCCTAGCTTTCTGGCCCATGGCTGGGACCCGGCCTTCCCGCCCGATCCCAGCCAGCGCCAGGCCGACCGCAACATGGAGATGCTGCACTTCCACCAGGCGCTGCGCAGCGATCTGAGCATCGTGCCCAGCGCCTATGCGCGCAGTCTGTTCCCGCCCGTGCTGCAGGAGAGGATTGCCGTGCAGTTCGAAGGCTTCGACATCCGGCCCCAGCCGCTCAAGACCGGCACCGGCCTGCCCGAGGACCCGCGCTTCACGATTGGCTTTTCGGCGCGCGACCTGTCCACCGCCAAGGGCTTCGAGACTTTTCTGCGTCTGGTGGATCGCATGGTCGAGCAAGGCGATGGGGCGCAGACCCGCTTCGTGGCCATAGGCGATGCCGCACCGAACGTGAGCTACGGCTATGAAAAGCAATGGCTGGAGAGGCGCTATCCGGGCCAGGATCTGAACCTGCGCGATCACTTTCTCAGGCTCTATCCACGCGCACAGGTCGTCGAGTTCCCGGGCCGCCTGCCCTATGCCGAGTTCTCCCGCTTGCTGGCCAGCGTGGACCTGTTTCTCTACCCGCTGCGCCATGGCGTGGCCAACTGGGGCCTGATGGAGATCCTGGCGCGCGGCGGCTGCGTTCTGGGATCGAACTGGGGCTTTGTGCCCGAGCTGGTGCAACACGACATCAATGGCATGCTGCTGCCCGATCACGACCAGGCCTGGCTGGACGCGATTCGCGCACTGCGCGCCGACCCCGGACGGCGTGCCCGCTACGCTGAAGCGGCCATCAGAACAGGCCAGCGTTTTCACATCAGCCAGGTCGCGCCCCGCTATATGGACTTGTTCAGGCTGGCCATGGCCAGGCGCCGCTGCACCGCTCCTGCCAGACTTGCGCTTTCTTGAAACACCAACCGCCGCCGTGATCACGGCCATGGCGAAGAGCAGAGCGTTCAGGGGGAGATAAAATACAAATAAAAATCAATATCATTCGATATTCATGAACTCCCAAAGCCATATCCTGATCGTTGACGATCATGCAGACATTCGGGAGCCTCTATCCACGTTCCTGCGGCGCTACGAGTTTGAGGTTCAGGCCGTTGCCGATGGCGTGGCCATGCGGCAATGCCTGCAGAGGTCGCGCTTCGACCTCATCGTGCTCGATGTCATGCTCCCCGGTGAAGACGGCTTCTCCCTGTGCCGCTATGTTTCCGAGCATGTGGGGACGCCCGTCATCCTGCTGACGGCCATGGCCGATGAAACGGATCGCATTGCGGGGCTGGAGATCGGCGCAGACGACTACCTGGTCAAGCCTTTCAATCCACGCGAGCTGGTGGCCCGGATACGCAGCGTGCTGCGCCGCAAGATGCGGACCGAGGAGAATGCGGCCCCGCAACTGGTTGCCCCATCGCCCGCGCAGGAGCGTGAATACCGGTTCACCTTCAGCGGATGGGCGCTGGACACTCGCACCCGGGAGCTGTGCAACCCCAGTGCCCACAGCATCTCCTTGAGCACTGCCGAGTTTCATTTGCTGCGCGTGCTGGTGGAGAATGCCGGTCGCGTGCTCAGCCGCGGTCAGCTGCTCGACCATACGCAGCGCGCCGATGTGGTGAGCTTCGACCGCAGTATCGACAGTCAGATCAGCCGTCTGCGCAAAAAGCTGGAGCCCGACCCTCGCCGCCCTCACCTGCTCAAGACCGTGCGCGGTGACGGTTACATGCTGGCCGCCAGGGTTGGCGTAGAGCCCGCATGAAGTGGCTGCCGCGCAGTATTTCGGGACAGTTGCTTGCGCTGTGGATCGTGGCGATCTTGCTGGCCCACCTGATCGCTGTACTGGCCCTGTCCTGGTGGCGCTCCGACAACATCGCCATCCACCCCTTGTCAGCACGCACGATAGAGACCCGCATCCTGGCGGCCTACAAGGCTGCCGGCCATGAGGCACAGGCAAGCCGGCTGCTGGAGGACATCAGCCTGCCGGATTCCGAGTTCCGTTTGCTTGCGGCACCTGGCGCCCGCAACCCGGACAGCCGCTGGAGCAGCCAGGAAGCAGCTTTGGCCCAGGCCATACGCAGCCGCCTGGAGCTGTCCTCCGACACCCCCTTGCACGTGCAATTGCTCAACGCCCTGCCCAGCGGCGCAGGCCTCAAGGATGGGCGCAACTGGATAGAAAAAGCGTTCAAGAGCCAGCATGCGCTGGCCATGGACGTCGAGGTTCTGTTGCCCGACCAGCGCTGGCTCTACAGCAGGCACTGGCCTACGCTCGTGCCCGCGCACTGGAGCCGTGTGCTGAGCTTTTCCCTGCTGGTCGGCACGATTCCTGCAGCCATCATCGCGCTGCTGTTCGGCAGGCAACTCATGCGCCCCCTGGGTGAACTCGCCGAGGCCTCCCGGCGTCTGAGCCGGGGAGAGCGCGTGATCCTGCCCCAGCCCGGCCGCCTCAGCGGGGTGCGCGACATCATCCAGGCCTTCAACGACATGCAGGAAAGCCTGGTCCGCTTTGTCAACGGACGCACCCAGATGCTGGCCGCCATGAGCCACGATCTGCGCACCCCGCTCACGTCTTTGCGCATCCGCGCCGAGCTGATCGACAACGAGGACCTGCGCAACGCCATGATCACCACGCTGGATGAAATGGGGGCCATGGTCGAGGAGACCTTGCGCTTTGCCCGCGACGAGGCCCAGCAGGAGGCTACCCAGGAGGTCGCCATCGAATCGCTGATCCAGCAAGTCCTCGATGCGCAGTCGGCCAGCGGGAACTCCGTGCGCCGCACCCAGCAGCTTGACCCCGGCCTGCATTACCGCTGCAGACCGGTGACGCTCAAGCGCGCGCTGCACAACATCATCGACAACGCCGCACACTATGGCGAAGTGCGTGTCGGGGCCCAGGTGGATAGCCAACGCCAGGTATTGCGCATCGAGGTGGATGACGATGGCCCGGGGATTCCCCCAGCACAGCTGGAACAGGTGTTCGAGCCCTTCATCCGCCTGGACAAGGCGCGCAGCGCCCACACCGGCGGTGTCGGCCTCGGGCTCTCGATTGCGCGCTCCTCCATACGTGCCCATGGCGGAGAGATCAGCTTGCACAACCGTGACAAAGGCGGCCTGGGCGTGGTCATCGAGATGCCGCTGTAGACGCTGCTCACGGCAGACATTGCGGGAATGGCCTGGGTTGGAGCCGGCGTGGGAATCAGGCCTGCGCCCACATGCGCAGCAGATTGTGATAGGTGCCTGACAGCGCCGCGATGCCCGAGTGGGCCGGGTGCTCCTGCGTGAGCTGCTGTATGGACCGATCCAGCTCGAACAACAGGCGCCGCTGCTCGGCAGACTTGATCAGGCTCTGCGTCCAGAAGAAGGCGCCATAGCGGCAGCCCTGTGTCACGGGATGGACGTGGTGCAGGCTGCTGCCGGGATACACGATGGCATCGCCCGCGGGCAGCTTCACGACCTGTTGCCCGTAGGTGTCCTCCACCACCAGCTCACCACCCTCGTATTCATCCGGGTCGCTGAAAAAGACCGTGGTGGAGATGTCGGAACGCAGCTTGATGGCCGTGCCCGGAATCGAGAAGAAGGCATTGTCCACATGCTTGCCATAGGCTCCACCGCCTTCGTATCGGTTGAAGCGCGGCGGCAGAACCTTCAGGGGCAAGGCGGCCGACATGAACAGCGGGTTGCGTCCCAGGCGGTCGAGTATCAGCTCGCCGATCTGCTGCCCGGTCTTGCTGTCCAGCGGCAGTTGCAGATTGCTTTTGACCTGGGCCGCAACAGGGCCGGCGGTGGTGCGGCCATCCTGCCACGGGGCGTGGTGCAGCGCCTGGCGACAGTGGCGCACCTCCTCGGGAGTCAGCAAGGCGGGAATGCGAAGCAGCATGGGCAGTCACAGTTTGGGGATGAAAAAGCCCCGCCGGCATGGGCTGCAGGCGAGGCGGTACATGCCATCTGCGCTTGTCCGCAGATGGTCTTGCAAGCTTCTCAATACGTGAACTTGAGCGTGGCCACCGCCGACCGGCCAGCCGCAATGCTGGCGTAGTGCGGCGAACGAATGCCGCTGTAGTAGACCTTGTCGCCCAGGTTGTAGACATTGAGCTGCAGCGACAGGTTCTTGTCGATCTGGTAGGCAGCCATGGCATCGAAGCGCGTATAGCCGCTCGCGCCCTTGGTGACGATGCCGCCATCGATGGTGGAGCGGACATAGCCCTGGTTCACGCTGCTTTGCGCGTACACCCCCAGCCCCAGGGTCAGCCGGGCCATGGGCTTGTAGCTGGTCCACAGGCTGAAACTGTGCTTGGGGGTATTTGCAAACGGCAGACCGTTGGCAATATTGCCGCCGCCCATGTCCTTTTGCTCGCTGTCCATATAGGTATAGCCGCCAAAAACACTGAGGCTGGGCAGCAGGCTACCGCCAAAGCCCAGTTCCACGCCGTTGACAAGCTTGTTGCCGCCCATATGGACGACGCCGTTTTCCGTGATGCGGACATTGCGCACATCGTTGCGGAACAGTGCTGCGGACAGCGCCAGGCGCTTGTCCAGCAGCTCCCATTTGGTGCCCAGTTCGATGGCGCGCGTTTTTTCAGGCTTGAGATCGGCCAGGACATCCGTATTGATCGTCAGATCTTCGTTGCCATTGCCCAGAGAGGAGCCGCCGGGGCGTGAAGAAGTCCCGATGCTGGCGTAGATGCTCCCGTTTTCCGCAGGCTTGTACACTAGGCCCAACTGGTAGTTGACCAGGGTGTCGCTGCGGTCGATGTCATACGCTGGTGCGGGATTGCGCCCCGTGGACGCAGGGCCTGCCGTATTGATCTTGTAGTGATCGACGCGCAAGCCCGCATTGAGCAGCCACTGCGCGTTGAACTGGAGGGTGTCAAAGGCGTACAGCGCTGTGGTGTCGATCCTGTTGTGCGTGGCCTGCGCCGGCAGTGACCAGGCGAAGTCCCAGGCGTCGGAGCTGTTGGGGTTGTTCAGCGATGTACACCAGGGCGGCGAAACACTGGTGCAGACGCCGCCGCTTTGGATGGCTGTGGAGCGAACATCGGACTTTTCGCGCGAGAGTTCCAGGCCGACCGCAAAGCTATGAGCAACCGAGCCGGTTTGCGCCTTGCCCGTGAACTCGGTGACGTTCTGCAGCGTGGTCACGTCGGCCAGGCGCGCGTTGCCACGGCGCCAGACATAGCCCTGGATGGCATTTCCCTTGCTGTCGTCGGGCTGGGTCCACACATAGTCCTGGCGGGTCTTGCTGTAGCGCAGGCTGTTGCGAATCTTGTTGCTGCCGCTGAGCCTGTGCTCCACCGAGGCCGTGAACAGATCGCTTTTCTCCTTTTCGTAGTCACGGGATGTCAGGCCGTACCAGTTTTCGCGGTCATTGCCATAGGTGGGACCGACCCGGCTGCCACCTGGCAGGCCGGCCATGGCGCCACTGGTGTAGAGATAGGGCACGCCACCGTCCGGGATGTTGTCGGTTTGCAGATGCTGCCACGACAGCGTCACCTCGGTCGGGGTGCCCATGCCGAAAGTGAGTGTGGGAGCAATGCCCCAGCGCTTGTTTTCCGGGCCGTTGCGGCCGGGAACGTCAGCATCATGCGCCATGGCATTCAGGCGAAAGCCCGTGGTCTCGTTGATCTTGCGGTTCAAGTCCAGGGTGGCGCGCTTGTAGCTGTCGCTGCCCAGGCCCACATCACCGGAGACGAAGTCCTCGTTCTTGGCCTTCTTGGTGACGAGATTGATGGAGCCACCGGCACCGCCACGGCCGGCATAGGCCGAGTCCGCGCCCTTGATGACTTCCACGGCTTCGATATTGAAGATCTCGCGGGTGCCCGCAGAGATGTCGCGCATGCCATCGACAAAGGTGCTGGACTGGGAATCCATGCCGCGGATGAAGGGCTGGTCACCCGAAGGGTTGCCGCCCTCCCCGTTGCCGAAGGTGATGCCAGGGGTGGAGCGCAGCGCATCCTGCAAGCTCGCTGCCCCCGTCTGCTTCAGCACCTCTTCGCTGATGACCTGCACCGTCTTGGGGGTGTCGATCAGCGGTGCCGTGAACTTGGCCGACGGTGCCTGCTCGGTCTTGAAGGATCCGGCTGCCGTCTCCTTCACGGTCACTGCATCCAGGGTGGCCTCCTGGGCCATCGATGCCGCGCTTGCCAGGCACAGGCAGGCTGCCAGAGCGATTTGGGAAATCTCCGCCGGAGGGTGAAGGCGCAGGTTGTGGTTGTGACGCATGCAATGTTCCTTGGTTTGAAAACTCAACAAAAAATCACTCCGGCGGAGTGATTCAGATCGGAAGCCGTGGCTTGATGTTGAGAATCATTACCAATGAATGTGGTGGCGCTATGCCGCTATGTGGCGAAATATGGCAAGGTGAGTCTGAGCCCACCCAAGTCCGCGCCAGAGCGCAACATGCCGACATAAAGCGACAAAGCGGTGCAATATTCGCTCGCCAGCATGATGAGAATGAACATCATTCCCAAAGATCCCGTCGTCTCGGCGTATGCGGTGGCCAACGCCTCCACCCTGTTCCGGCGCAGGCACAAGTTCCGGATACGGCTGACCCTGCCCAGGCTCCAGGTGCTGCAGGCCATGGAAAGCCTTGGCCAGAAGGATGTGAGGTGTAGCGATATCTGCCTGCAGCTGGAAAACGCCGGAATGCCTCTTGCAGAAGCTGCGGTCTATAGAGCGGCCAGAGAAATGGCAAGAGCCGGACTGCTGACGCGCGCTCCTGCCGCTGACGGGCTGGTGGCCTACAGCCTCAATCTGCCAGATGCAGGTGCCGAGCCGAGAGCGGCTGACCCCCGCCTCTCGCTGGCCCGGCCGGAGCCTGCGCCGCAGATGAATTGACGCCTTCGCCGCGCGCGGTGCGAAAGGCGTCGAGTGCGCTCAGACGTTGAACAGGAAGTTCATCACATCGCCATCCTTGACGATGTATTCCTTGCCTTCGGCGCGCATCTTGCCTGCGTCCTTGGCGCCTTGCTCGCCCTTGAACTGGATGAAATCGTCGAAGGCAATCGTCTGTGCGCGGATGAAGCCGCGTTCGAAGTCGCCGTGGATCACGCCTGCGGCCTGGGGAGCGGTGGCGCCCACGGCCACGGTCCAGGCGCGCACTTCCTTGACGCCTGCAGTGAAGTAGGTCTGCAGGCCCAGCAGCTTGAAGCCCGCGCGGATCAGGCGGTTCAGCCCCGGCTCTTCCAGGCCCAGCTCCTGCAGGAACATGTCGCGGTCGGCATCGTCCATTTCGGACATTTCGGCTTCGATCTTGGCGCAGATGGCCACCACCGGCGCCCCCTGGGCCTCGGCATAGGTCTTGAGGCTGTCGAGCAGGGGGTTGTTCTCGAAGCCGTCCTCGGCCACGTTGCCCACGAACATGGCGGGCTTGGCCGTGATCAGGCAGAACTGCTTGAGCAGGGGCGCATCTTCCTTGGAGACCGGCACGACGCGCGCGGGCTTGCCCTCGTTGAGCACGGCCTGGATGGGGGTCAGCAGGGACACCAGCTTGGCGGCTTCCTTGTCGTTGCCCGACTTGGCGGCCTTGCTGTAGCGGTTCAAGGCCTTTTCCACCGTGGCCAGGTCGGCCAGGCACAGCTCGGTCTGTATGACCTCGATGTCGGCAATCGGATCGACCTTGTTGGCCACGTGGATCACGTTGGGGTCTTCAAAGCAGCGCACCACGTTGACGATGGCATCGGTCTCGCGGATATGGGCCAGGAACTGGTTGCCCAGGCCTTCGCCCTTGGAGGCGCCGGCCACCAGGCCCGCGATGTCCACAAACTCCACGATCGCCGGCACGATGCGCTCGGGGCTGATGATCTGGGCCAGCTGGTCCAGGCGCGGATCGGGCACCTCCACCACGCCGGTATTCGGCTCTATGGTGCAAAACGGATAGTTCTCGGCCGCGATGCCGGCCTTGGTCAGCGCGTTGAAGAGGGTGGACTTGCCGACGTTGGGCAGGCCCACGATGCCGCATTTGAGGCTCATGGAAGTTCCTTGAAGACATGGGGCGGCAGCGCCCGGCGCGCCGCCTGTTCATGCAGTTTTTATATGGAGGGGACAGACGCACAGGTCTGGCAGGCGTTTCAGGCCGGGGCCGGATGCGTCATGAAATCGGCCCCGATTGTAATGACCCGCGAATCACGGGCAGAACGCGGCGGATTGCATGACGCCCGAGGCTCATGGCAGCGCCCGCCACTCGTGCCCGTCCAGTCCTGGCCCGGCTTCTGCGCCTATCCAAAACTCCAGTCCGCCCCCAGACGCTGGCCCAGCGCGATTTCCAGGCCCTGCTCGGCAGCGCCTGCATCCAGTCCCAAGACCAGCGCATTCATGCCAAAGGTGATGGCCCCGCCCACGCGCTCATCCTGCCGGTAGGCCGCCATGGCCTGGCTCACGGCCGTGCCCGCAAGAGCCGTGGCCGGGTCGATATCGGGGATGGGGCAACGCGTGCAGGGCTTGACCAGGCGCAGGCTCAGGCCTGCCAGCTCCGCGAACTCGAAGGCATCGACGCGGTCCTCGTCATGGGCCTGCAGCTCGCCGAGCACGATGTTGGGACGAAAGCGCAGGGCCGTCACGGCCTCATGACCCTGGGCCTGGAGGCGCTGGTTGAGCTCGTCCACCGAGGCCTGGCTCAGCACCAGCAGCGGATAGCCGTCGGCGAACTGCACGGGCGCATGCTCCTCGCCGCACCAGCGCCGGCTGGCCTGGCGCGGTCTGGCCGGATCGAAGCGCACCAGCGCGCAGTCCGTGCCCAGAGCCTGGCTCAGCCAGCGGGCAGGCTCGGGGCCCATGTCCCAGGCATCGACCCAGTCGCTCCAGACGCGCACGCGGCGCTCCGGGCCCCGGGCCTGCAAGGCCACGCGCAGCGGCGCTTGCCCGGCAAAGTGCAAAACCAGGTGTTCGGCCTCCAGCTCGGGGCGTATCAAGGCCATGCGCGCATGGCTGCGCTGGGTCAGGAACTCGCCCTGGGCATCGACCAGCATGAAGCTGCGATCCCAGGCCAGGCCGCTCGCGCACAGCTTTGCGCGCTCGAGTGCGATGCCCGCGCAGGACTTGACGGGATACACCCACAGCTGGGTGATGCTGGCTTGCACTTCTTTGTCTATTGCATTCATGGATCAAAAACCTCGGACGCCACTCCATTAAAAAGAGAGCTGCCAGCGCTTGCCTCATATGGGTTTCAAATCAAAAAGCATCTGAAAGTGAATACCAACAAGCGCTAGCAGCTCATGTTTTTGTGATCTCCGCGCAATCGAAGCAGGCTGGGCCAGCCGATTGTCTTACTGCGGCCATGGGCTTGCCGGCGCCCGCGCCTATGGCCCTGCAGCCGACTGTGCCAGCAAAAGCTGCAGGCTTTGCGCGGCAGCGGCCGGCAGGCCCGGCCAGACTTCTACAATGCCGGCCATGGCGCAAACCTTTGATGTATGTATTCGCGGGGCCGGCATTGCAGGCCGCGCCCTGGCCTTGTTGCTGGCGCGCGAGCGCCTGAGCGTGGCGCTGGTGGCCGGCCCCAAGCCCCAGGCTGCCGATGTGCGCGCCTACGCGCTCAACGCCAGCTCACGCACCCTGCTGCAGCAATTGCGCTGCTGGCCCGACGAAGAGCACGCCACGGCCGTGACGCAAATGCAGGTCTTTGGCGACCTCGATGGCTCCGTGCAGTTCGATGCTGCCAGCCAGGGCGTGGATGCGCTGGCCTGGATCGTCGATGTGCCCGCGCTCGAACAGCGCCTTGCAGAAGCCGTGCGCTACCAGCCCATGGTCGAGGTCGTGTCCGAGCCCGTGGACGCGCCGCTGACCGCCGTCTGCGAAGGCCGCTCCAGCCGCACGCGCAGCGAGTTCGGCGTGGACTTTGCGATCACCCCCTACCCCCAGCATGCGCTTGCCACGCGGCTGCGCTGTGAATTGCCCCACGGCCAGAGCGCACGCCAGTGGTTCAGCAACGAAGGCATTCTGGCCTTTCTGCCGCTGGATGGCGCCCAGGGTCAGGAGGTCGGCGTGGTCTGGTCCACGGCCCCCGAGCAGGCCCAGGCCTGGCAGGCTGCCGACGCGCAGGATTTTGCCGAGCACCTGCAGGCCATCAGCCAGAACGCGCTGGGCTCGCTGAGCCTGAGCGCGGCGCGCATGTGCTGGCCCCTGCAGCAGGCCGCAGCCGACCACTGGTGCGGCCGCATGCCCGGCGACGCCGCACGCAGCTGGGTGCTGGTGGCCGATGCGGCCCACAACATCCACCCGCTCGCCGGTCAGGGCCTGAACCTGGGGCTGGGCGACGTGCAGGCTCTGGCGCGCATTCTGCAAGAGCGTGCCTACTGGCGCAGCACGGCCGACCTGCGCCTGCTGCGCCGCTACGAGCGCGAGCGCAAGGCCGCCCTGGCACCGATGGGCCTGGCCATGGATGGTCTGCAGCAGCTGTTCGCGCGCCCCGAAGTGCCCGTGCAGATGCTGCGCAATCTCGGCATGAAGGGCTTTGAGCGCCTGGGCCCGGTCAAGCACTGGGTTGCGCGCCAGGCCATGAGCCACTGAAGTGAACCCTTTGCGCGCTTGCGACTCCTACCCATTTCGCGCCGCCTCCCTGGCGGCTTTCTCCCTCACATCAACCTCTGTCAGCGCGGCCACAGCCCATCTGATAACTCTTTTGCCATGAAATTCTTTGCCAGCCTGCTGACCGTTGCCTGCCTGGGCCTTGGGGCCAGCGCCCATGCCCAGGACACCAGCGCCTTGCGCAAGACCCTGATCGAGCGCATTCCCCAGTTGGAGAAGATCGACGAGATCCGGCCCACCCCCATGTTCGGCCTGTTCGAGGTGCGCGTGGGCACGGACCTGTTCTACACCGATGCCAAGGGCAATTACCTGATCCAGGGCGAGCTCATAGACACCAAGGCCAAGCGCAACCTGACCGAAGACCGCATGACCCAGCTCACGGCCGTGGACTTCAAGCACCTGCCGCTCAAGGATGCGATCACCATCGTCCACGGCAAGGGCGAACGCAAGATGGCCGTGTTCGAAGACCCCAACTGCGGATACTGCAAGCGCTTCGAGCGCGACATGCAGAACGTGGACAACGTCACGGTCTACCTGTTCCTCTACCCCATCCTGAGCCCCGACTCGGCCGAGAAGTCGCGCAATATCTGGTGCGCCAAGGAGCCCGCCACGGCCTGGGCCGACATGATGCTGCGCGACAAGAACCCGGCCGCAGTGCAGTGCGACACCTCGGCCCTGCAGCGCAACCTGGCCTATGGCCGCAAGTACAAGATCACGGGCACGCCGACCATCATCTTCTCCAACAACGCACGCATTCCCGGAGCCATCAGCGCCCAGGAAGTCGAGAAGAACCTGGTCGCTGCCGAACAGCGCTAAGAACATCTCCGCGATCCAGGAGCGGGTTTGCGCTCTTCGATCGCCGGGCCCGCCCCGGCCCGCCATCCCATTCAAGGTGGGAGCCTCAACTCCTGCCGGCACCCGTTTTGCAGGAGTTTGAATGCCCGCCACCGCCCAGCGCCCCGGATCCTCTGCCGCAGCCGGTCTGCACTATCGCGTGCAGGCCCATGACCTGCACGCACACCTGTTCAGCGTGCAGCTGCGGATTGCCCGCCCTGCCGCGCGCCAGCGGCTTTCGCTGCCGGTCTGGATTCCGGGCAGCTATCTGGTGCGCGAATTCTCCAAGAACCTCCAGGCGCTGAGCGCCGAGCAGGACGGGCGCAGCACCGCCCTCAGGCAGCTAGCCAAGAATCTCTGGGAGATCGACTGCAGCGCCGACCTGCCCGTGGTCGTCAGCTATCAGTTCTGCGCCTACGACAACTCCGTGCGCACGGCCTGGCTCGACAGCCGGCGCGGTTTTTTCAACGGCACCAGCCTGTGCCTGCGCGTGCACGGCCAGGAGCAGGCCGCACATACGCTGGAGCTCGCCCCCAGCCCGGCCACCAGCACCTGGCAAGTGGCCACGGGGCTGGAGGCCGTGACAGCCGACGCCCAGGGCTGGGGCATCTACCGCGCAGCCGACTACGACGAGCTCGTGGACTGCCCCGTGGAGCTCGGGCGCTTTTGGCGCGGCGAGTTCACGGCCGCCGGCATACCCCACAGCTTCGTGGTGGCCGGCGCCACACCCGGCTTCGACGGCGCGCGCCTGCTGGCCGACACGCAAAAAATCTGCGAGACCCTGATTGCGTTCTGGCACGGCGAGGGCGAGGCCGCCACGCACCCGCCCATGCAACGCTATGTCTTCATGCTCAATGCCGTGGATGACGGTTATGGGGGCCTGGAGCACCGCAACTCCACGGCCCTGATCTGCGGCCGCCGCGACCTGCCGCGCCAGGGCCTGGCCAAGGCCGCCGATGGCTACACCACCCTGCTGGGCCTGATCAGCCACGAATATTTTCACACCTGGAACGTCAAGCGCCTGCGCCCCCGGGAGTTTTCGCGCTACGACTACGAGAGCGAGAACTACACCGAACTGCTGTGGTTCTTCGAAGGCTTCACCAGCTACTACGACGACCTGCTGCTGCGCCGCGCAGGCCTGCTGGACAGCGCCCAGTATCTGAAGCTGATCACGCGCACCATCAACCAGGTGCTGCAGACGCCGGGCCGGCACGAACAATCCGTGGCCCAGGCCAGCTTCGACGCCTGGGTCAAGTACTACCGCCAGGACGAGAACACGCCCAACCAGACCGTGAGCTACTACACCAAGGGCGCCCTGGTCGCGCTGTGCCTGGACCTCACGCTGCGCCGCGAAGGCCGGACCACGCTGGACGAGGTGATGCGCGCGCTCTGGCTGCGCTGCGAGGCCGGTCCCATGGGCGAGGACGATGTGCTGACCGTGCTGCAGGAGCTTGGCGGGCGCAGCTTCGAAGCCGAGATCGCCCAATGGGTGCATGGCAAGAGCGAGCTGCCCCTGGCCGAGCTGCTCGCCGCCCATGGCATCAAGGCCAGGGCCGAGCCCGCGCAACTGGCCCAGCGCCTGGGCCTGCGCGTGCAGGAGAGTCACAGCATCCACATCAAGACCGTGCTGCGCGGCAGCCTGGCCGAGCAGGCCGGCTTCATGGCCGGCGACGAATGGCTGGCGCTGGAAGTGGCAGCCGGATCGCAGGAAGCCGAGCCCAGGCGCTGGCGCCTCAACCGCCTGGACGACCTGAGCCTTTATGCAGGCCCGGCCCCGCAGGTACAGGCCTGGGTCGCCCGCGACCGCGAACTGCTCGCGCTCCAGCTCGACTGGGCCCTGGTGCAGGCAGCCGCAAGCGGCGAGAAAAGCGACAGCGACGATGCAAAAACTGCCAGCTCGCCAGCCTCTGCCGCGCAGGCGCCCAGCAACCTGGGCCTGGAGATCACGGACGCCGAAGCCGCCCAGCGCTGGCTGGGCGGGCAGGCCCAACCGGCCTGAACCCCGCCAGCGCCCCTGAGCCACCGCCCGCCGGCTGCTGGGCCCGGAGCCGCTTGCAGGTTATTCTTGCAGCCTTCAAGTGGCCGCCAGTGTCCTGGCAATGGTCACTTTTTTGCCATAACAAACCTGCAGGAGACTCTCTTGGCCTACGAAATGATTGAAGTCCGCGTGGAGGCGGACAAGGTCGGCATCATCACGCTCAACCGCCCCAAGCAACTCAATGCCCTGAACGACCAGCTCATGGACGAGCTCGGCCAGGCCCTCAAGGCCTTTGATGCCGACGAGCGCATCGGCTGCATGATCATCACCGGCAGCGAAAAAGCCTTTGCGGCCGGCGCCGACATCGCAGCCATGGCCAAGTACAGCTTTGCCGACGCCTACAAGGGCGACTACATCACGCGCAACTGGGAGACCATACGCAGCATCCGCAAGCCCGTGATCGCTGCCGTCAGCGGCTATGCACTGGGCGGCGGCTGCGAGCTGGCCATGATGTGCGACTTCATCATCGCAGCCGACAACGCCAGATTCGGCCAGCCCGAAATCAAGCTGGGCGTGATCCCCGGCGCAGGCGGCACCCAGCGTCTGCCGCGCGCCGTGGGCAAGTCCAAGGCCATGGACATGGCCCTGACCGCCCGCATGATGGACGCGGCGGAGGCCGAACGTGCAGGCCTGGTCAGCCGCGTCGTGGCGCATGACAAGCTCATGGAAGAAACCCTGGGCGCCGCACTCATCATCTGCGGCTTCTCGCAGATTGCGGTCATGGCAGCCAAGGAATCCGTGAACCGCGCCTTTGAAGGCACGCTGGCCGACGGCATCATGTTCGAGCGCCGCCTGTTCCACTCGCTGTTCGCGACCCAGGACCAGAAGGAAGGCATGGATGCCTTTTTGAACAAGCGTGCCGCGCAATTCTCGAACACCTGAAAATTCGGTATATAATCTCGTTCTGTCGGTCGTATAGCTCAGTTGGTTAGAGCGCAGCATTCATAATGCTGATGTCGAAGGTTCAAGTCCCTCTACGACCACCAAACATTCATCCCGCAGAGTGCAAGCTCTGCGGGATTTTTTGTTTTCAGCCCTGGCGCTGATACCGAATGTTGTAGCTAGCAGACACAATCTGCAGCCCGTCAGAGCCCGTGCATGCTCGACACCTGAAAAGCTGAAACACGCGCCCAGACTGGATTTCAGGCGATTCACGCATCGCCGGGCAAGCGCCGGCAAGCCCGATTCATGCTCTGAATGACATGCAAGGTATTACATATTTTTTAAAATATTTATTAGAATAAAAATGATTCTTAATATCAACACTCTTCCTTGCAAGAGGCCATATTCACATGGCTTCTGCAGCAATCGCTGATATGTCAATGGCCTGACAAGCGCCTCGCTTGTTCATACAGGACATGCCAACAGCCACCCCCAGAGGGTGAGTCAGTGACAGCCAACCTGCTCGGAATTGTTCACGAATTTTCTCTGGGAGCTTTCCATGCCTTCTAACCTCACCGCGACTGGAGCCTCGCACGCTCCGGCCATGTCCCTCATTGCTTTCGCACACCAGCCCGGCCTGGGCCGCCTGCGTCCTGCCCCCCTGGTCGCAGCCCTGAGCGCCGCCCTGGCCATGGGCGCCGCCCATGCCCAGACCGAGGCCAAGGAAACCACCATGGGCGCCGTCGTCGTGACGGCCTCGGGCTTTGAGCAGGCGGTCGAGGATGCACCCGCATCGGTCACGGTGATCCCACGTGCCGAGCTCGAAAAGCGCGCCTACCGCGATGTCACGGATGCGCTGCGCGACGTGCCCGGCGTGCTGGTCACCGGTGGCGGCAGCAGCTCCGACATCAGCGTGCGCGGCATGTCCTCCAACTACACCATGCTGCTCATCGACGGCAAGCGTCAGAACACGCGTGAAACCCGTCCCAACAGCGACGGCGCGGGTATCGAGCAAGGCTGGCTGCCTCCGCTGTCGGCCATCGAGCGCATCGAAGTCATACGCGGCCCCATGTCCTCGCTGTACGGCTCGGACGCCATGGGCGGCGTGATCAACATCATCACCCGCAAGGTCGCCAAGGCCTGGGGTGGCGAGGTGCGTGCAGAAACCACCCAGCAGGGCTCTTCGGACTCCGGCGACATCTACCAGGGCAACTTCTATCTGACCGGTCCGATCAAGGAGGACATGCTGGGCCTGCAGGTCTACGGCCAGAAATCGCGCCGCAACGAAGACCGCTTCCTCAACGGCTTCAACAAGCAGGACACCACCTCGGGCACCATCAAGCTGGCCCTGACGCCCACCAAGGACCATGACCTGGTGCTGGAAGCCACGCGCACGCTGCAAGACCGTACATCCACGCCCGGCAAGAGCATGGCGCGGGAATCCTGCAGCCGTGGTGTGTGCACGCCCAACACCATCTCCAGCAGCGGCTACGACCAGAATCTGTTTGCCCTGACGCATACCGGCCGCTGGGGCTTTGGCACCTCCACCACCTATCTGCAGCATGACAAGACCGACAACCCCGGTCGCGACATGAGCCTGAAGAACACCGAGTTCAACAGCCAGCTCGTCATGCCGCTGGGCACCAGCCATCTGACCTCCCTGGGTTTCTCGTACAAGAACGAAAAGCTCGACGACATGGGCAACCAGATGAAGGTGGCCAACCCCATCAGCACGCTGGAGCGCTATCAGTGGGCGCTGTTTGCCGAGAACGAGTGGAAGGTCACCAGCGCGTTTGCGCTCACGGCCGGCCTGCGCATGAACCGCGACGAGAACTACGGTACGCACTGGACCCCGCGTCTGTACGGCGTGTGGCATGCCAACGAACAACTGAGCCTGAAGGGCGGCGTCTCCACCGGCTTCAAGGCTCCGGGCCTGCGTGCAGCCGTGGCCGAATGGGGCCAGGTCACGGGCGGCGGCGGCGATCCGGCCATCATCCGCGGCAACCCCAACCTCAAGCCCGAGAAGAGCACCAGCCAGGAAATCGGCGTCCAGTGGGATAACCGCAGCAACTTCAGCAGCAGCCTGACGCTGTTCAACACCGACTTCAAGGACAAGATCACCGAAATCCGCACCTGCTCGGACTCGGGTGCTTCGCCTGTGGGCTCCGCGATCGTGGACCGCAACTGCACAGTGCTGGGCACGGCCTACAAGTTCATCAGCGACCGCATGAACGTGGACAAGGCCAATATGCGCGGCATCGAGGCCACGGCCACCTGGGACCTCAATCCCGATCTACGCTTGGCTGCCAACTACACCTTCACCCGCACCGAGCAAAAGAGCGGCGACCTCAAGGGCAAGCCACTGAACAAGACGCCCAAGCACATGTTCAACACCACGCTGGACTGGAAGACCAGCCAGCAGCTCAATGTCTGGAGCCGCCTGAACTTCCGCAGCAAGACTTCCGAGTACCTGAGCCGTACCAGCATGTCCCAGGGCACGCCGGCCTTCACCTTTGTGGACCTGGGCCTGAACTACGCGATCCGCAAGGACGTGAAGCTGGGCGCCGGCATCTACAACGTGTTCGACAAGAAGGTCGACTACACCGGCTATGGCGCCGTGTATGACGGCCGCCGCTATGTGCTCAACGTGACGGCCAGCTTCTAAGAGCGTGTTCAAGATCTCCTCGCGGCGCGCCAGTGTCTTTGCGGGATGGGATACGAGGCGCGACACCGCAGCAATAGCCGTGCTATTGCGAGGATTCGCAACGCTGTAGACCGCCCGCAAAG
>NZ_AUCQ01000023.1 GCF_000429845.1 Comamonas composti DSM 21721 | reverse complement strand
CCGTGGCGATCGCGTGGCACCTCGATGGACAGTTCGCCGAACTCGCCCTTCAGAGTCTTCTTGCTCGTGCCGTTGCGGGTGTTGCCGCTGGCGTTGGCCACGGCGTCATGGCGCTCGTGACCCAGGTGCTCGGTCAGCTCTGCTTGCAGAGCCTTCTCCACCAGCAGTTTGGTCAGTTGCTTGAGTAAGCCGTTCTCGCCAATCAGGTCTTCAGGCTTCTTGTAATCGGCCAGCAGGCTGGTCAACAGTTCTTGCGGTACTTCGTGCTTCTTGGTTGTCATTGTGTTTGCGGACAAGCAGGCTATCGCCTGCGATGGATTGTCCGTTTACACAAAATTCTGTACACCCTCCGAAGAAATCGCCCGATTTCGCTCCAACCCTTGGGGCCAGTGCCTTTGCGGGTGGTCTACAGCGTTGCGAATCCTCGCAATAGCACGGCTATTGCTGCGGTGTCGCGCCTCGTATCCCATCCCGCAAAGACACTGGCGCGCCGCGAGGAGATCGTAAACACGCTCTAACCAGGCTGCGCGGACAGCAAGGCCCGGCTTGACGCGCAATAGCCCTTCTCCTAGATTGCTACCCGCGCTCATCCGGGGCCGCCATTTCGGCTAGCCTTGGCCGATCCTGGCGCCGCAGCCATCTCCCTGCCTTTCAATCTTCTCTTATGCCTTCTTCTCCCCCGTCTCCCTCTTTTCCGGGCATGACAGCCCTGCCGCGCTGCTGGGCCCTGGCATCGGTCTGTGCGGCTGCGCTGCTGCTCCAGGCCTGCTCCAGGACCGAGGCTGTGCCCGAGCCGCTGCGCGCAGTCAAGCTGCTGACCGTGGCGCCAGGCACCCAGGGGGCGCGGCTGGAGTATGCGGGCGAGGTCCGGGCCAGGGTGGAGTCGCGCCTGGGCTTTCGCGTGGGCGGCAAGATCGTGAGCCGCAGCGTGGAGCCGGGCCAGCATGTCGAGGCCGGCCAGGTGCTGGCGCGTCTGGATGCGCGCGATCTGGGCCTGAGCACCGATGCCGCGCGCGCCCAGGTGGCGGCGGCCACGACCCAGCGCGATCTGGCCGCCGCCGATGTGCGCCGCTATGCGGCGCTCAAGAGCGAGAACTTCATCAGCGGGGCCGAGCTCGAACGCCGCGAGGCCGCGCTCAAGTCCGCCCAGGCGAGCCTGGACCAGGCCCAGGCCCAGCTGGCCGCGCAAAGCAATCAGGCCTCGTATGCGCAATTGCTGGCCGATGCGGCCGGCGTGGTCACGGGCATCGATGCCGAGCCCGGCCAGGTGGTCGGGGCGGGTACGCCCGTGGTGCGCCTGGCCAAGGACGGTCCGCGCGATGCGGTGTTTGCCGTGCCCGAGGACCGGCGCGCGAGCCTGAGCCTGGGCCAGGACGTGAACGTGAGCTTCTGGGCGGCCGAGGCCGAGCCCGTCATGGGCCGGGTGCGCGAGATCGCGGCCAGCGCCGATCCGGTCACGCGCACCTACCAGGTCAAGGTGGCCCTGCCCGAGCAGGGGGCGCCTGCGCTGGGCGCCACGGTGCGCGCCCGGCCCGTGGACGGCCAGAGCGCGCCGGCCCTGATCAAGCTGCCGCTGAGCGCCTTGCGCCAGCATGGGGGCGAGGGCCAGGGCACGGCCGTATGGCTGTTCGATGCGGCCAGCTCCAGCGTCAGGCTGCAGCCCGTGGAGCTGGGGCCGGCCGACGGCAACGAGGTGGTGGTGCTCTCGGGCCTGGAGCCCGGCATGCAGGTCGTGGCCACGGGCGTGCATGTGCTCAACCCCGGGCAAAAAGTCGGCATCTACCAGGACAAGTATCAGAAAAATACCCCTGCAGCCCAGCAGGGACAAGCGCAGCCAGCTCCTGAAAAGGAAGCAGCCGTCGAAAAGGCTGCCCCATGAGCGCGCCCAAGCCCCCAAGACCTGCTGCGAGCGGCGGGCATTTCAATCTTTCGCGCTGGGCCCTGGACCATGTGGCCCTGACGCGCTACTTCATGGCCGTGCTGCTGGTGCTGGGCTTTGCCTCGTATTTCCAGCTGGGCCAGGATGAGGACCCGCCCTTCACCTTCCGCGCCATGGTGGTGCGCAGCTACTGGCCGGGTGCCACGGCCCAGCAGGTGGCCGAGCAGGTCACGGACAAGCTGGAGCGCACGCTGCAGGAGGTGCCGTATGCGGACAAGATCAGCAGTTATTCGAAGCCCGGCGAGTCGCTGATCATCTTCCAGGTCAAGGACAACTCCCGCCCCGGCGAGGTGCCCCAGCTCTGGTATACGGTGCGCAAGAAGATAGGTGACATGCGCTACACCCTGCCCCAGGGCGTGCAGGGGCCGTTCTTCAACGACGAGTTCGGCGATGTCTATGGCGTGATCTATGCGCTGCAGGCCGACGGCTTCAGCTATGCCGAACTCAAGACCATGGCCGACGACGTGCGCCAGCGCCTGCTGCGCGTCTCCGATGTGGCCAAGGTCGAGCTGTTCGGCGTGCAGGACGAGAAGCTCTACATCGAGTTGTCCCAGCGCCGCCTGTCCCAGCTGGGCCTGGACATGAACCAGGTGCTGGCCCAACTGGGACAGCAAAACGCGGTCGAAGGCGCAGGCCAGGTGCGCACGCCGGATGAGGATTTGCAGGTGCGCGTGGCCGGCCAGTTCGAGGCCGTCGAAGACCTGCGCGCCATGCCCATACGCGGGGCTTCGGGCCAGCAGTTGCGTCTGGGCGATATTGCCGAGATCCGCCGTGGCTATGCCGATCCGGCCAATGTCAAGGTGCGCCACCAGGGCCGCGAGGCGATTGCGCTGGGTGTGGCCATGACCAAGGGCGGGGACATCATCCGCATGGGCCGTGCGCTGCGCGAGGCCGCCGAAGAGATAGAGCGCGGCCTGCCGCTGGGCGTGGAGCTGGCGAACATGCAGGACCAGCCGCGCTCGGTCTCGGATTCGGTGAACGAATTCGTCAAGGTGCTGATCGAGGCCGTGGTCGTGGTGCTGGCCGTGAGCTTCATCAGCCTGGGCCTGCACAAGCGCCATGGCACTCCGTCAGGGCCCTGGTACCGGCGCTGGTACATAGACCCGCGCCCGGGGCTGGTCGTGGCCATCACCATTCCGCTGGTGCTGGCCGCGACCTTTCTGGCCATGTGGTACTGGAACATAGGCTTGCACAAGGTCTCCCTGGGCTCGCTGATCATTGCTCTGGGCCTGCTCGTGGACGACGCCATCATCGCCGTGGAGATGATGGTGCGCAAAATGGAGGAGGGCTACGAGAAATACCGCGCCGCGACCTTTGCCTATGAGATCACGGCCAAGCCCATGCTCACGGGCACGCTGATCACGGCGGCGGGCTTTCTGCCGATCGGCATGGCCCAGTCCATGACGGGCGAATACACGTTCGCGATCTTCGCGGTCACGGTCATCGCCCTGGTCATCAGCTGGGTGGTCTCGGTGTACTTCGTGCCCTATCTGGGCCTGCTGCTGCTCAAGCGCCCGCCGCACGCAGCCCAGCTGCCGCCCGAGGTGGCCTCGGGCGAAGTGCCGCTGGAGGAAAGCGGGCTGAGCGTCTCCTCGGCCGACAACGAAGTCTTTGACAGCCCGTTCTACAACCGCTTCCGGCAGGCCGTGAACTGGTGCGTCACGCACCGCTGGATCACGATTGCGATCACGGTGGCGGTCTTCGTGCTGGGCCTGGCGGGCATGGCGCGCGTGCAGCAGCAGTTCTTCCCGGATTCGAGCCGCACCGAAGTGCTGGTCGATCTGTGGTTCCCCGAAGGCACGGCCCTGTCGGCCAACGAGGCCGTGAGCATCCGCGTGGAGCAGCGCCTGCAGCAAATCGAGGGCGTGAGCACGGTCAGCGAATGGCTGGGGTCGGGCGTGCCGCGCTTTTACCTGCCGCTGGATCAGATCTTTCCGCAGAGCAACGTCTCGCAGTTCATCATCGTGGCCCAGGACCTGGCGGCGCGTGAGCGCCTGCGCAAAAGCCTGCCGGCGCTGCTGGCCCAGGAGTTTCCCGAGGCGCGTGCGCGCGTCAAGCTTTTGCCCAACGGGCCGCCCGTGCCCTATCCCGTGCAGTTCCGTGTCTCTGGCCCCGATCCCCAGCGCCTGCGCGTGCATGCAGATGAGGTCAAGCAGGCCATGATGGCCCATGCCGACATGCGCGGCGTGAACGACAACTGGAACGAATCCGTGAAGACCGTGCGCCTGGAGGTGGACCAGGACAAGGCCCGCGCCCTGGGCGTGAGCAGCCAGGCTATCGCCCAGGCCGCGCGCACCATGCTCAGCGGCGCCACCGTGGGCCAGTACCGCGAGGGCGACAAGCTCATGGACATCGTGCTGCGCCCGCCGCTGTCCGAGCGCGACGCCATCACCGATCTGGCCAACGCCTACCTGCCCACGGCCTCGGGCCGCTCGATTCCGCTGACCCAGATCGCCAAGCCCGTCATGGCCTGGGAGCCGGGCGTGATGTGGCGCGACAAGCGCGAGTTCGCCATCACCGTGCAGGGCGATGTGCGCGAAGGCCTGCAGGGCGCCACGCTGACCCAGGCCTTGCTGCCGGGCTTGCGTGCGCTGGAGTCCGGCTGGCATGCCGCAGGCGATGCGGCCTACCGCATCGAGGTCGCGGGCGCCGTGGAGGAAAGCTCCAAGGGCTCGGGGGCCATCGTCGCGGGCGTGCCCATCATGCTGTTCATCAGCTTCACCCTGCTCATGCTGCAACTGCGCAGCGTGAGCCGCTCGCTGCTGGTCTTCATCACCGGCCCCTTGGGCATCCCCGGCGTGGCAGCAGCCCTGCTGCTGCTGGACAGGCCCTTCGGCTTCGTCGCGCTGCTGGGCGTGGTGGCCTTGATGGGCATGATCCAGCGCAACTCGGTGATCCTGATCGACCAGATCGAGTCCGACCGCGCGCGCGGCCTGCCGGCCTGGGACTCCATCATCGAGGCCGCCGTGCGCCGCCTGCGCCCCATCGTGCTCACGGCCGCAGCCGCAGTGCTGGCCATGGTGCCGCTGTCGCGCAGCGTGTTCTGGGGCCCCATGGCCGTGGCTATCATGGGCGGGCTGATCGTGGCCACGGTGCTCACGCTGCTGGCCCTGCCGGCGATGTACGCAGCCGTGTTTCGCGTGCGCCGCGAACCCCAATCCGCAGGGGATTGAAGGGCAGGAGCCGGTGTTTGGATTCGGGCCGCGCAATTGCGGCTAGAATCAGCGCCCTGACCAGGGTCGAGGCCAGCCTCGACCCCCAAGAACCAGCGCGGGTGGCGAAATTGGTAGACGCACCAGGTTTAGGTCCTGACGCCAGCAATGGTGTGGGGGTTCGAGTCCCCCCCCGCGCACCACGGAAGAAAAATGCCGGCTCACACTGAGTCGCGCATTTTGAGCAAAAAAGGCCATTTTCTCTATGAAGATGGCCTTTTTTCTTGCCTGTTTCTTGTCCGTCCACACGCTGAGTTCGCCACCCTTACGAAGCGCGAGTTGCACGAGCTCGCCGATGGGCTTCTTGTGCCAGAGCCGCTCATCATCGAGCGCGCTGTCCAGTTCATGCTTGCAGATACGCAGGGCCTCTGGCATGGCCGCGCACGGGCAATGATTAGTCGGCGCCTGAAGCATTGCTCGCTTGGCAGAACTCACCGTACACAACTCTTTGAGTGCATCACTGGCCGCCTCTCAAGCGGTCAGTTCTCGGAGCAATTCAAAGACCAGCTGCGTCTAGCCATGCACTTGGACCTAGCGCGCACGCTCGAGGTGTGCAAGAAGGCCATCGGCAGTAAGAAGCTACACGTTCAGCGCTACGCACCATGGGCGCTCTCACCTGAGCACGAGCAAAATGCGCCCTAACCCCTCTATCAAGCGGACCCACTCCGGCTGGCTACGCCAGCCTCCGGGGTCCGCTTACGTCGAACGTTAGATTTCACAAGGTTCTCTCATGCTCAAGCTTATCGCTACGCTACTTGCGCTTTCCTTGACATCAGGTGTTTGCCACGCCGGTGAAGGTGAAGACCAAGCAAATTCATTCGCCAATATTTACGCATCACTTTGCTTGAAGAATTTGTCGAGCCTTGATGGGCTTCGCGAAAAGCTTAAGCCTATGCCAAAGCTTCCTCCGGAAAAGGCTGCAATTTTTCTCGCAGGCGCCCCTGGGGAGGCTTGGCCGGTTCCGGACAAATTCGGAACCTTTGTGCTTGCTCTCCCAAGTGGAAAGAATCTCTGTGCAGTACATGTCCGCCGGGCAAATACCGAAGCAGCAAAGAAGCAGTTCACCGGTCTGGTCGCAAACGCCCCATCTCCGCTAGTGGCAAGGCAAATAAGGAACGAACAAGCGCAGACCGCAGCGAATGGGCAAACTCAAACCATCGCCTACGAGTGGTCGGTTCCAAACACTACGAAAAAAATGTTGTTCACCCTCACTACTGCTCCATCAGAGAGCGCACAAATTCAAGTCCTTGCATCCGCCGCAATCCTCAGCCAGTGAAATCTAACCCTGCGCTCAACACGGACCGCCTGCAAGCTACGCTTTCAGGTTCCCTCCGCGCTACGCGCCCCGGCGGCCGGTTAGCTCCACGTTGAGCGTCCGCTTTGCCTAAATGTCACCGGCTGTTCATGGCCGAGAGCAGCCTATCGCCTCCAAATCGCTGTGCCTATAGCTCATGTGGACGGAAAAATAGAAGTTCCACGTGTGGGTTAGGGCCTTTTTTTGAGCGGTTTCGTGCGGTTTTCAAAAAACTTCATAGAGAAGTGGTCCCACTCCTTTGAACAACTCAACCCAGTTGCTAAGCGAGATCCTCGGGGTTATGCCGCCTGCATTTGTGCAAACGGCAAAGCTGCAAAGTACGCCTCATCAGGGGTAGCTCGGTTGTGTGCTTGATGGGGGCGCTGCGGGCTGATGGTGCTTGGACTGCGCTCCAGTGCTCTGGCGATGGCTCGGATGCTTTGCTTTTGCTGCAGGCCCAGAGCTATTGCGTGGCGCTCTGCTTCGGTGAGCTGTTCGCATGTTCTGGCTATCAAAGTGGCCTCAATTCTGAAGGGTGTTGCACTTCAGATTTGAGGCCGCCATCCCGTTCGTACAGCATTTTTCTCTTGAATTGCCCGATCTAATATGGCAGAAGATTCATTCAAGTAAATAGATGCAAGAGATACATTAGAGCTAATTTAGGCCCATAGGTCTGAAATAGCGGAAATAATATAATTTGAAGATGGACTGGAATTACTCATGTTTATCTTCTAGGTTGAATATTCTAAAAATACCAAAAAATATAAATGCAGAGCCAATTGCTGCAGCCAAAGGAGCTATTATCCCAAAAAATGCCAAGTCAAATTTCGATTTTCCTAAATCAAAATATCTCAAGCCTTGCCCTTCATTTCCTATAATTACCCCATAAATAATCAATGAAAATAAAGGTATATAAAAAATGATAATTATCTTATCCAAAATATTTAATTTTTTCTTTGCAAGCAATCCACCAGCTTCAATAGCCAAATTTCTTTTCAACCAACTCCAAATTAATATGAAAAATATTGGAAAATCAAACCATATTATAGAATAATAAATGGACGATATTTCTTCGAAATCAGATTTTACAAATCCACGCCATCCGCTAATTTTCTTCCAAACAAAAGGAATTGGATTGTATTCATTAATTTGATGCGCCATGTTTAGAGGTAAATACATAGCACAAATGGCGGCAATCATCCAAATCACGAAAGCAAAAATAATTAAATATCTTTTTCTATACTTCATATCTCTTTAAAAATCATTTCACAATCGGAATGTGATGCATATATCCACACTTCGTTTAGCGAGGTGGAATTAGCTCTCTTTATAAAATAATTTAAATTCTCCGTGTTTATAATAAAATTCTTCGAAGCGTGAAATATATTTATGCAAATATTCAATTATCTTAATTTATCTTATTGATACTTGGATAGGTGTCGTATTTTGGATGAAAAAATAGATAAAAATCGTTATCCGCTTTGCATGGAAAAGTGGCCCCGGTTTTTTGAACAGTTGGCTAAGCGAAATTTCTTCCCGTAAAAATGGCCTGACAGCAGGCCGAATCTGGAGAAATCTATGACCATCAAATCAAGGCGCAAGCACAGCGGCACAGCCCAGCACGATGCGCGCACGCAGTGCCTGCGCCTGCGCGGTCTTGCGCCGCAGGGTCAATGCCGTGAGTTGCTCGCGCTCTGCGTTGCTCAGCACGAGTTGCGCTTTGGGTCTGCCTCTCATGATCACCTCGTCGTGTTGCCACATTACACGATTGATCAATCGACAGACAATAAATTCAATGAATTTCTAACTCAGGACACTAGTGCGCAGTTCAATAACTCATATATCACTCATGTTTTTGTAAGTGATTGATATTTATGTTTATTTGGTGCGCCCCCCGCGCACCACAGAAGAAAAATGCCGGCTCACACTGAGTCGCGCATCTTGAGCAAAAAAGGCCATTTTCTCTATGAAGATGGCCTTTTTTCTTGCCTGTTTCTTGTGCCTGGAGGGTGTGCGTGGCGGTGCGGATGCCCGCCGAAAAACACAACCCCATCATCCACGCCATTACATACCGCACCAGGTGGATCACACCTGGGCGCGGAGAGGTGATGGCCACTTTTGAAAAGAAGCAGGGCGGCGCATGCTGAGCCCTATCGGCAGAAAGTCGCAGGCAAGAAGCCGAAGGGCGTTGCTTGCGCAAATCGGCTGCGCCTTGGTGTGAGTCCCGGCGCAATGCACACTGCCTGTTTTATTGTCTGAAATCGTTACCTCAAGAAGATGTGCGAGGCACTTCGAGATTTTCGCGGAGGCGTGGTTTCTCCCCTGAAAAGGTCTATGTGCAGCGAAGAGCGAGGGCAGCTTCAAGCACATGTGGGCTTGTAGGAGTAGCCGTACAAAACCCAGTTCGTATCCAGTTCAAGCCCCTAGAATGAGCCGCATTCTGGCATGCATCGTGCAAGCGTCGGAAGGTGTCAAAGCACACACAAGGAGAACTGGCATGGTGAGAAAGTTCTGGAGTCTTGCATTGCTTGGAGTCTGTGCCTCGGTGGCGCAGGCCGCGGATCTGAGGGTCGCCATAGACCCGACCTACGAGCCTTTCACCTACAAGACTCCGGACGGCCAGCCCGCCGGTTTCGACGTGGATATCGCCAATGCAGTCTGCGCCCAGCTCAAGCGCAAATGCGTTTTTGTGGAGCAGGTCTGGGACAGCATGATTCCAGGCCTTCAGGCGCGTAAATACGACGTCATTGTTAGCTCGCTATCGATTACCGAGGAGCGCAAGCGCGTCATCGATTTCTCCGACCGCTATTACAAGACGCCCAGCATCTTGGTCGTCAAGAAAAGCACCCCTTACACGGGACCGGCTTCGCTCAAAGACAAGAATATCGGTGTGCTCAAGGGGAGCACGCAGGAGAAATGGGCTCTGGGCGAGCTCAAGCCCGCAGGCGCGAACATCGTGCCCTATGAGGCCCAGGATCAGGTTTATCTGGACATCAAGTCGGGGCGGCTGGACGGCACCGTGGCCGACAAGGTTGAGGTGCATGGCGGCTTTCTGCGCAAGCCCGAGGGCAAGGACTACGGCTACGTGGGCCCGGACCTTTACGACACCAAGTACTACGGCGACGGCATAGGCATAGGCATGCGCAAGGGGCAGAAGGACTTGAAGGGGCAGATCGATGCAGCCATCAAGACCATACGCAGCGATGGCAGCTATAGCAGCATTGCCAAGAAGTACTTCGACTTCGACCCCTACGGCAACTGAATCCTGACGGGCCCGGCCTTCCCGGGCGGCGGGGCCTCATGAGAACGGTGCGCCGATGAGTGAATACCTTTTGTCGATTACGCAAGGAGCCTTGTTGACCGTAGCCGTGTCCCTGGCTTCCTTGATGCTGTCCACCATGCTTGGGCTGCTGGGCGCCACGGCCAAGCTTTCGGGGCGGCGCTCCCTGGTCTGGCTGGCCACGCTCTACACCACCGTGGTGCGCGGCATCCCCGAGCTGGTGCTCATGCTGCTGGTGTTTTATGGCGCAGCCATTGGCATCAACAGCCTGTTCGAATCCATGGGGCTGGATTACACGCTGGATCTCAATCCTTTTGTTGCGGGTGTGGTCACGCTGGGCTTCATCTACGGTGCCTACATGACCGAGACGTTCAGGGGCGCCATCATGTCGATACCGCGCGGGCAGATGGAGGCTGCCTGGGCTTTCGGCATGGGGCCGGGCAAGACTTTTTTTCGCATCACGCTGCCGCAGATGTTGCGCTATGCCCTGCCTGGCTACACGAATAACTGGCTGGTGCTGATCAAGGCCACGGCCCTGGTGAGCCTGATCGGCCTGCAGGACATGACGTATCTGGCCAAGCAGGCGAGTGCGGCCACGCGCCAGCCGTTTGTGTTTCTGTTGTTTGCGGCTGCGTTGTATCTGGTGTTCACCAGCATCTCGCTCTGGGTGCTCAAGCGCTTGAACAACCGTTACAGCCTTGGCTCGGAAAAGGTGGGCCTATGAGCTGGGACGTGATCTTTGAGCCCCAGCACCTGTTGATGTATGGCCAAGGTCTGCTCACGACGTTGAGCCTGCTTTTGTCCAGCCTGGTCGCAGGAGGCGTGCTGGCCTTGCTCGTGGCCCTGGGGCTGACCAGCGGCAACTGGCTGCTGGAGAGGCTGCTGGGCAGTTTTACCTACTTTGTGCGCGGCACGCCGCTGCTGATCCAGGTCTATCTGATCTATTACGGACTGGCCCAGCTTGAGTGGATTCAGGCGCGCTGGGACCAGATCTGGCCCTGGACGTATTTCAAGCAGCCGTTCTTTTGTGCCTTGCTGGCCTTTGCACTCAATACCGCAGGCTATACGGCCGAGATCGTGGCTGGCGCTATACGCGAGACGGCTCAGGGTGAGGTCGAGGCGGCGCGCGCCATGGGCATGGGCCGCTGGAAGATCATGGCGCGAGTGGTTCTCCCCGGAGCCTTGCGCCGCTCTCTGCCCCCTTATTGCAACGAGGCCGTGATGCTGCTGCATGCGACCACGCTGGCCAGTGCCGTGCCTGCACTGACGGACATCACGGCCGTCGCCAGCCGGATCTATTCAGATTTCTATTTGCCGTTCGAGGCCTACCTGGCCGCAGCCGTGCTCTACCTGTGCGTGACCTTTGCACTCATAGGCTGTTTTCGTCTGCTGGAAAAGCACTTTCTGGCGTATCTGGTTCCGCGCACGCATTGAATGTTTATGAGCTCTACCGAATACAAGCTACAGGCCGAGAACATCCATAAAAGCTATGGAGACAACCAGGTGCTCAAGGGGGTCAGCTTGGCTGCCAGGGCCGGAGACGTGATCAGCCTCCTGGGCAGCTCGGGCTCGGGCAAGAGCACGCTGCTGCGCTGTATCAATCTGCTGGAAAAGCCCCAGCAAGGCCGCATTGTGGTAGCGGGCGAGGAGCTCAGGCTCAAGGCCGGGCGCACAGGCGAGCTCGAGGCTGTGGAGCCCGCCCAGTTGCAGCGCATGCGCACCCGGTTGGCCATGGTGTTCCAGCATTTCAACTTGTGGGCGCATAAAACGGTGCTGCAGAACATTGTCGAGGTGCCCATTCATGTGCTGGGCATTGGCAAGGATGAGGCCGTGGAGCGTGCCCGCAAATACCTGAGGCTTGTGGGCCTGGAGGGGCGCGAGGACAGCTGGCCCAACCATATGAGCGGAGGCCAGCAGCAGCGCGTGGCCATTGCCCGGGCCCTGGCCGTGGAGCCTGAAGTCATGCTGTTCGACGAACCTACGAGCGCACTCGACCCTGAGCTCGTGGGCGAGGTGCTGCGCGTGATCCAGTTGCTGGCCCATGAGGGGCGCACCATGCTGGTCGTGACCCACGAGATCGGATTCGCACGCGAGGTTTCGAACCACGTGGTCTTCTTGCACAAGGGCCTGATCGAGGAGCAGGGCGATGCCCGCCAGGTGCTGAGCTCGCCCAGGAGCGAGCGCCTGGCGCGCTTTCTCTCGGGAAGCCTCAAGTAAGCGCAAGACCTACCAGGACATCTCGCCCTTGCCGACCTTGGCACCCAGCTCCAGTGAGGCACGGCCGTCGAGCTTGGGATAGGCCTGCTCCAGGCTTTTGATCACGTCTGCGCTGGTGTGGCCTTTTTTCAGAGCCGTCTCGAAGCGCACCAGATAGCCGCGTGTGAAGTCAATGCTCTTGCCATCCAGGGCCGTGCCGGGCTGCATGTGGCCGGGCACGACCACGCGTGGCTTCAAGGCCTTCATTTCGTCGAGCTGGGCAATCCAGGCCCGGCGCTCGGTGTCTGTCCGGGTGTCTGCCGTCCATACATGCATGTTGCCGAAAACGGACACGTTGCCAACAATGGCCTGCAGCGACGGAATCCACACATAGGGCCTGTGGGCCAGCGGCCCCGTGGTGCCGCGTATTTCCAGCGCCTGTCCGTCCACGCTGAGTGAGCCTTCCTGCAGGGGCTCGGGCAGCAGGCTGCCTGCAGGCAGGGCCTGGGGTGCATTGGCTCCCATCTTGGGCGACCAGAAAGCCAGCTTGCCGTCGAGGCCAGCCTGGATTTTTTCGCGCACGGCCACCGGTGCCACGAACTTTGCTTGCGGAAACAGCTGCTTGAGGGTCTGGGCGCCGAAGTAATAGTCGGGGTCGGCATTGCTGATCAGTACATGGGTCAGCTGTTTGCCACTGTCCAGCACATTCGCGGCGATGCGCAAGGCATCGGCGCGTGTGAAGCCGCTGTCCACGACGATGGCTTGCGTGGGGCCGCTGACCAGCGTGGAGGTGACGCTGAAGCTGTTGTGATCGGCCTGATAGGTCTTGAGCTCCAGCGGGGCTGCCGCCTGGGCCGTACCGAGGGTGAGCGCCAGGGCGCAGCCAAGGCTGCTGGTTTTGAGACGCAAAGTCATGGGCGAGGTCCTGAATCAAAAATATCGATTCCCAGAATTTATTGCTTGAAATGATTCAGATAAACCGTTGAAAATGCGCTTTATTGTTTCTTGAATCGATCAAATACCATGGATAGATTGACTGCCATGCGCGTTTTCGCCGATGTGGCCCAGACCGGCAGCTTCACGGCGAGCAGCGAGCGGTTGACCATGTCGCGTGCCATGGTCACGCGCTATGTGGCGCATATGGAGCAATGGCTGGGTGCGCGCTTGCTGCAGCGCAGCACGCGCAGTGTGACGCTGACCGATGCGGGGGAGCAATGCCTGCGCCGCTGTCTGCAAATGCTGGCCCTGGCTGCCGAGGTGGAGCAGGAAACAGCTCCGGCCAACGGCGAGCTGCGCGGTCAGTTGCGGCTCACCTGCAGCATGTCGTTTGGTTACGCCCAGCTGGCGCCCGTGCTGGGCGACTTTCTGGCTTTGCACCCCCGGCTCAAGCTGGATCTGAACGTCAGCGAAGGCGCGCTGAACCTGGTGGCCGAGCGTATCGACCTGGCGATACGCATCAGTGCCGACCCCGATCCGGCCCTGATCGCACGGCCGCTGGCGATTTGCGAGTCATTGCTGGTCGCGTCGCCTGCTTATCTGGAGCGTGCCGGGAGTCCCGAGGAGCCCCGCGATCTGCAAGACCACCGCTGTCTGGGCCATGCCAACTTCGGCCGCAGCGAATGGCATTTTGCGCGCGAGAGCAACGAGGCGCGCGAGCAGGTGGTCGACGTGCCCACGCAGTTCACGGCCAATGACGCCACGGCTCTCATGGCCGCAGCCGAAGCCGGTGCAGGTATCGCGCTGTTGCCGGCCTACCTGGTGCGGCCTTTGCTGCAGGCTGGTCGATTGGAGCTGCTGCTGCCAGCATGGCAGCCGCCTGCGCTCACGGTGTATGCGCTCTACGCTTCGCGCAAGCATATGGCTCCGGCACTCAGGGCCTTGCTCGACTTTCTGGTGCGCAGATTCGAGGGCCAGCTCTGGTAATCGTTGTTTTGCTATCGAAAAAATAGCTGCTTGCGCATGCCAGGTAAGCGCTGGAGCCCGATTTTTATAAATTATGTCAGCCTGGGACATGCGCTGCAGGCGGCGTGCGAAACGCAATCATGAGCCTGTTCCAGCTGTTGATGGTGACGATGGCTATGGACAGCTCGACGATCTCGGCTTCGCTGAACTGGGCCTTGACCTCCTCGTAGATGCTGTCCGGCATCTGGGATTGCTCCACGCGCGTGAGCGCCTCGGTCCAGGCCAGGGCTGCACATTCGCGCGCATCGAAGGCGCCGCTTTCGCGCCAGGCATTCAGCAGATGCAGGCGCTGATCGGTTTCGCCGTGCTCGCGTGCCACGCGTGCATGCAGGTCCAGGCAGAAGGCGCAGCCGTTGATCTGCGAGGCGCGCATCTTCACGAGCTCATGCAGCCGTATGGGCAGGTTGCCTGCATTCACATGCTTTTGCAGGCCGAGCATGGCCGCATAGCTTGCAGCGTGGTTGCGGGGGAGGTCTATGCGCTGGGCATGGGTCATGATTTCTCCTTTGAGGGTTGGCGGAATGACAAGACGGTGCTCTGGACTGGAGGCTTGTTCAATGCACTTTTGCTTCAGGACACTAGAGATTGCGCAGCTTGTCGGGGTTGAGCTGCGAATACACGGCATGGATATGCACTCCGTCGGTCTCGAAGCCCATGACGGACAGGGCAGCTCCCTGGGCATCGCGCAGTACCAGGCCTGGGGCGCCATTGACATCGACTTCCTCGAAGCGGCGGAACTGCAGGTACAAGCGCCACACGGCCGCAGCCAGGCGCGAGAGTGCGCGTGGTCCGTGCAGGCTCTTGCTGGCCGCAGGCGCCTTGCCGCCGCCGTCGGCAGTCCACAGTGCATCCTGGGAAAAAAGTGCGAGCAGGGCCGCGTGGTCCTGCGTGCGCATGCCTTCGACAAAGCGCTGTATGAGTGCGCGCGAGGCTTCGGGCGTGACCGCAAAGCGTGTCTTGCGCTGGCGCACATGGCTGCGCGCGCGGTGCACGAGCTGGCGGCAGGCGGCCTGGGTCTTGCCGAGCACGCTGGCGACCTCGGCATAGTCGCTGTCGAACACGTCGTGCAGCAAAAAGGCCGCGCGCTCGTCGGGTGTCAGGCTCTCCAGCAGTACCAGCAGGGCAATCGACAGGTCGCTGGCGAGCTCGGCCCGCGCATCGGCAGCAGGAGCGCTGTCCGGCTCCAACCAGGGTGCCGGCAGCCATGGCCCGCTATAGGCCTGGCGCTCGCTGCGCGTGGCTCGCAGGCTGTCCACGCACAGGCGTGTGACCGTGCTGGTCAGCCAGGCCTGGGCGGTGTCCACGCTTTCCAGCGGCGTGGCGCTCCAGCGCAGCCAGGCGTCCTGCAGCACGTCCTGTGCCTGCTCGCGTGAGCCCAGCATGCGATAGGCAATTCCCATGAGGCGCGAGCGCTGCTGCTCGAAGATGGGCAGATGCCGGTTCGCAGAGGGTTCAGGGCGGGATGAGGGGTACATGCCGTTAAGACGTGGAGTGATGGTGTTTTGTGACAGATCCGATTGAAAAATCCCAAGCCTGGTTTTCACGGGCTGTGCAAGGCCATTGCCAGCAAGCCTACAATCTGCGCCTTCGCAATCTGCGGCTCCAGGATTTGCCTGGCTGCCGTTCCATGGGTTCCCTCACCCCCATTGATCAAAAAGGATGCTCATGACTTCCATGCAGGCACAGGCTTCGCGCGTGCCGTTCTACCTTTGCGCCCTGGTGGTATTTCATATCGCCATCGTCATCGCCAGCAACTACCTGGTGCAGTTGCCGATCAACCTGCTGGGCTTTCACAGCACCTGGGGGGCGTTCAGCTTCCCCTTCATCTTTCTGGCCACGGACCTGACGGTGCGGCTCATCGGCAAGGTCCAGGCTCGCCGCGTAATCACGCGGGCCATGCTGCCCGCGCTGCTGGCCTCCTATGTGGTGGGCGTGCTGTTCCATGAAGGACACTTCAACGGCTGGCAAGCCCTGGGAGAGTTCAACACTTTCGTGTTTCGTATCGCGCTCGCCAGCTTTGCGGCCTATGTGCTGGGCCAGTTGCTCGATATCCAGGTCTTTGACCGCATACGCCAGCAAAGCCGCAACTGGTGGCTGGCGCCGGTCGCGGCCTCGGTATTCGGGCAGGCGTTGGATACCGTGGCCTTCTTCGGCATTGCGTTCTGGCGCAGCACCGATGCTTTCATGGCAGCCCATTGGGTGGAGATCGCAGCCGTGGACTATGTGATCAAGCTTTTGGTCAGCCTGCTGTTGTTCGTGCCGGCCTATGGCCTGATGCTGGCCGCCATTGTGCGAGCCATGAGGCAGGATGCTCTGCCTGCCGTTGCGACGCGTTAGGCGCTGGCACGGCGGCAGACAGGGCATGGCCGGTAAGCCCGGGCGGGCCTGAACAAATCAGCAGGCAGCTCGCGAAGAGCGGGGGGAAGGCGCGCAGCGCCTCAGGGGGGTGTTCTATCCTTTTTCCAGCCGCCGCCTAAAGCCTTGTACAGCGTAGTCAGCGCAATCTGGCGCTCGGTGGCCACATCGATCAGGGCCAGCTGGCTGGCAAAGTGGCTGCGCTCGGCATCCAGATAGCGCAAATGGCTGTCCACACCGGCGCGGTAGCGGGCCGTGGCCAGGGTCAGGCTTTGGGCGCTGCTGGTGACCAGCTTGCGCTGGGCCGCTTCTTCACGCCGCAAGGTGTCGGTAGCGGCCAGGGCATCGGCCACTTCGCGGAAAGCGGTCTGGATGCTTTTTTCGTAAGCCACCACGGCCATGTCCTTGCGCACCTGGGCCAGGTCCAGATTGGCCTGGTTGCGGCCGCCGTCAAAAATGGGCAGCTGCAGCTGGGGCATGAAGGACCAGCTGCGTTGACCTCCCTGGAACAGATGGGACAGCTCGGCGCTGCTGCTGCCCAAGGCGCCGGTCAGCGAGATGCGCGGAAAGAATGCCGCGCGCGCCGCGCCAATGCTGGCGTTGCGGGACTGCAGCAGGTGCTCGGCAGCACGGATGTCGGGGCGGTGGGTGAGTAAATCGGCCGGCATGCCCGGGCCTATGTCCTGCACCAGGGGCAAGGTGGAGAGGGCTTGGTCCATGGCCTGGTCTGCGGCCTGTTCCTGGTCCTGTGGGGGCTGGCCCAGCAGCAGCGTCAGCGCATTGCCGGCCTGGCGGTACTGGCGCTCGGAACGCTCCAGCTCGGTACGGGCCTGCTCGGTCAGGCTTTCGGCCTCGTGCAGGTCCAGGGCCGTGTCCAGGCCATGCTGGCGGCGTTGCTGCACCAGCTGCAGCGCCGCTTCGCGCGAGGCCAGGGTGCGCTGGGTCAGCGCCACGCGCTGGCGGGCGCTGTCGTGCAGCAGCGAGGCCTGCACCACCTCGGCCACCAGGCTGATCTGCACGCTGCGTGCGGCTTCCTCGCTGGCCAGGTATTCCTGCAGCGCGGCTTCAGACAGGCTGCGCACGCGGCCGAACAGGTCCAGCTCGAAGGCGGCCAGACCCACGCCGGCCTGGTAGCTGCTTTGCACGGTGGATGCGCCTGCGGCGCTGAGGTCGCCGGGCAGGCGCTGGCGGTTGCCAGAGGCCTGTACCTCCACGCCGGGCAGGCGCTCGGCCCGCTGCACGCCATACATGGCGCGTGCGGCCTCCACATCCAGCAGGGCTTGGCGCAGGTCGCGGTTATGGGCCAGGGCTTGCGCTATGCGCTGGCGCAGCAGGGCATCGGTCACAAAGTCCTGCCAGGCCAGGGTGGCGGCGGCAGGGGCCGTAGCGCTGCTGTCACCGGCCCATGCCCAGACTGCAGGCACCGGCGCGGCCGGTCTTTGGTGGACAGGGGCCATGGAGCAGCCCGCGACCAGGGCCGCAGCGGCCACCAGCAAGGCCAGGCGGCCAGGTGCTGGCGCAGTCGGAAGGGTAGAGGGCAGGGCAGATGAGATCAGGTCACGCATCATGCGGACTCTCCTTGCTCGGGGAGGGCGGGCTTTTTGCCGTCCTCCTTGGTGCGTCCACGCCACAGCGAGAGCACCCAGACAAAAAACACCGGTACAAAAACAACGCCCAGCAAGGTGGCGCTCAGCATGCCGCCAATCACGGCAATGCCGATGGCGGCCTGGCTGGAGGCGCCGGCACCCGAGGCCAGAGCCAGCGGTACCACGCCCAGGATGAAGGCCAGCGAGGTCATGATGATGGGCCGAAAGCGCAGGCGTGCGGCCTGCAAGGCGGCATCCCGCAGGCTCAGGCCCTGCTCATGCAGGCTTTTGGCGAACTCCACGATCAAGATCGCGTTCTTGGCTGCCAGGCCGATGATGGTGATCAGTCCCACCTTGAAGTACACATCGTTGGCCAGGCCCACGGCCGAGACCGCCGCCACGGCGCCCAGGGCACCAATGGGCACAATGAGCATCACCGAGGCCGGAATGCTCCAGCTTTCGTACAAGGCCACCAGCAGCAGGAACACCACCAGAATCGCCAGCGCAAACAGCTTGGGTGCCTGGGCACCTGCAGCCCGTTCCTGATAGGACAGGCCGGTCCATTCATAGCCAATGCCCTGGGGTAGCCCGGCAGCTATGCGCTCCAGCTCGGCCATGGCCTGGCCCGTGGTGTAGCCGGGCTTGGCGTCGCCCGAGATGCGGAAGGCCGGATAGCCGTTGTAGCGCGAGATCTGCACCGGGCCCATTTCCCACTTCACCGTGGCAAACGAGGCCAGTGGCACCTGCTGGCCCTGGTCATTGGGCACATACAGGCGCAGCAGGTCTTCGGGCTTCATGCGCGCCGCGGTATCGGCCTGCACCACCACGCGCTGCAGGCGGCCGGCGTTGGGGAACTCGTTGATCACGGCCGAGCCGTAGGCGGTGGACAGCGCCGTGCTGATGGCGGTGAAGTCCACGCCCTGGGCCATGGCCTGGCGGCGGTCTATATCCAGGCGCAGCTGGGGCGCATCTTCCAGGTTTTCCATCATGGCGTAGGCGATGACGGGCGAGGCATTGGCTTTTTTCAGCAACTCGTTGCGGGCATCCACCAAGGCTTCGCGGCCCAGATTGGCACGGTCCTGCAGGCGCAGCGAGAAGCCGCCGGAATTGCCCAGGCCATCAATGGGCGGTGGGTCCACCGCCATGGCCGTACCGTCCTGGATGCTGCCAAAGCGCTTGTTAAAGGCTTCGACTTCATGCCAGGAGGCCTGCGCGGGTGTGCGCAGCGACCAGTCCTTGAGCGTGATGAAGGCCATGGCCGCGTTCTGGCCCGAGCCAGAGAAGCTCCAGCCCAGCAAGAACTCCACCTGCTCGGTGGCGGGGCGTTCCTGCAGATAGGCTTCCATATCGCGCACCATGGCTGCGGTGCGCGACTCGGTGGCGCCTGGGGGCAGCTGCAGGCTGACGATGTAGTAGCCCATGTCCTCATACGGCACAAAGGACTCGGGCATGCGCACATACATGCCGCCCAGCAGGCCGACCAGGGCGGCGTAGAGCAGCATAGAGCGGCCCACGCGCCGGGCCAGCTTCTGGTTCAGCAGGTTGAAGCGCTCCGTCAGCCGCGCAAAGCGGCGGTTGAACCAGCCGAAAAAGCCGCGCTTTGCATGGTGCGCGCCCTGGGGAATGGGCTGGAGCAATGTGGCACACAGCGCCGGCGTGAAGGTCAGCGCCAAAAAGCCCGAGAACAGAATGGACACGGCCAGCGACAGCGAGAACTGGCGGTAGATCACCCCCACCGATCCGCTCATGAAAGCCAGCGGTATGAACACCGCAGACAGCACCAGGGTGATGCCTACAATCGCGCCCGAGACCTGCTGCATGGCCTTGATGGTGGCCTCGCGTGGGCTTAAGCCCTCCTCCGCCATGAGGCGCTCCACGTTCTCCACCACCACGATGGCGTCATCCACCAGGATGCCAATGGCCAGCACCATGCCGAACATGGTCATCATGTTCACCGAGAAGCCCAGGCCATACATCACGGCCAGCGTGCCCGCCAGACACACCGGCACCACGATGGTGGGGATCAGCGTGTAGCGCAGGTTCTGCAGAAACAGCCACATCACCAGAAACACCAGCACCACGGCCTCGATCAGGGTCTGGATCACCTTGCCGATGGCCACCTGCACAAAGCGCGAGGTGTCATAGGGCACGGAATACTGGATGTCGCTGGGGAAGTTCTGGGACAGCTCGGCCAGGCGCGCCTTGACGGCCTTGGAGGTGGCCAGGGCATTGGCGCCGGGCGCCAGCTGCACGGCGGCGGCCACGCCCTTGCGACCGTCTTCGCGCGAGGAGAAGGTGTAGTCCAGCTGGCCCACTTCCAGGCGGGCCACATCGGCCAGGCGCACGGTGGCGCCGTCGCCCTTGGCGCGCAGCACGATATGGCCGAATTCCTCGGGCGAGCTCAAGGCACCATGCACCACGATGGAAGCGCTCAACTCCTGCTCGGGCGAGCCCGGCTGGGCGCCAAAGCTGCCTGCGGGCACTTGCACGTTTTGCGCGGCAATGGCGGCATTCACATCGGCCACCGACAGGCCGTAGCCCAGCAGTTTCTGCGGGTCGATCCACACGCGCATGGCCACGTCGGCGCTGAAGAACTGCACCTTGCCCACGCCGGGAATGCGGCGGATTTCGTTGTTCACGCTGCGCACGGCGTAGTCGGACAGGGCCACCTCGTTCTTGCCCGTGTCGTCGCCCTTGTAGGTCAGCGAGTAAATCAGCAGAAAGTTGGCGCTGGCCTGCTCCACCTGCAGGCCCATTTGCATCACCGCGCCAGGCAGGCGTGCCTCGGCTTTTTTGATGCGGTTTTGCACCTCCACTTGGGCCATGGCCGGGTCGGTGCCCGGTGCGAATGTGGCCGAGATTTCGGACTGGCCCGTGGAGTCGCTGGACGAATCAAAGTACAGCAGGCCCTTGGTGCCGTTGAGTTCCTCTTCGATCACGCTGGTCACGGATTCCATGACCGTGGTGGCCGAGGCGCCCGGGTAGGACGACCAGATCGAAATCTGGGGCGGCGCCACGTTCGGGAACTGCGACACCGGCAAAGCGGTGATGGACAGCAGGCCCGCCAAGGTGATGAAGATGGCCACCACCCAGGCGAAATTGGGGCGGTTGATGAAAAACTGGGACATATCGCTTTATTTCGTTGCGGCGGGCGCAGGGGCTTCGGGGGCGGCGGCCTCCGATGCTGCAGCGTCCGCGGCCTTGGGCTTCACAGGCGCGGGAGCGACCTTGCTGCCGGGCTGGATCTTGGCCATGCGGCCCACAATGACCTGGTCACCGGGCACCAGCCCTTCGGTGATCTGCCACAGCGCACCCTGCATGGCACCGGTGCGCACCGGGCGGATCTGGGCCTTCTGTTCCTGGTCGACCACCAGCACATGGGCGCTGCCGTCGGCACCGCGCTGCACGGCACGCTGGGGCAGCAGGATGGCGGCAGGGTCCTGGCCCTGGTGGAGTTGCACGCGCACATACATGCCGGGCAGCAGCAGGCCGTCGCGGTTGTCGAACTCACCGCGCAGCGACAGCTGGCCGGTGGCACGGTCCACGCTGATGTCGGAGAACAGCAGCTTGCCCTGGCGCTGCACGCTGGTGCCCTCCAAGATCAGGCTTACTGGCGCATCCTTGCCCGAGGCGCCCTGGAGCTTGCCCTCGGCCATGGCCACGCGCAGGCGCTGGGCCTCGGCCGCAGGCTGCTGGAAGTCCACATACACCGGCGAGATCTGCTGGATCAAGGTCATGGGTGTGGCCTCGTTCTGGCCCACCAGCGCGCCCTCGGTCACCAGCGCACGGCCTATGCGGCCGGCAATGGGCGCCTTGACCTCGGTGTAGTCCAGGTTGAGCCGGGCGGCCTCCACCTCGGCCAGGGCCGACTGGCGCGCGGCCTTGGCACTGCGCTGGGCCGCCTGGGCGCTGTCAAAGTCCTGGCGGCTCACCGCCTCGATGGCCACCAGGGGCTCATAGCGGCGCAGCAGGGCCTGGGCCTCGGCCAGGGCCGCCTCGGCACGTGCCAGCTCGCCCTGGGCGCGCGACAGCGCGGCGCGCAGGGGCGCTGGGTCGATGCGGAACAGCAGCTCGCCGGCCTTGACGTCGGCCCCTTCACGGAAATGGCGGCTCAGCACAATGCCGGGCACGCGGGCGCGCACCTCGGCCACACGCACCGGCTCCACACGGCCCGGCAGCTCGCTGCTGACGGTAAAGGCCTGGGTTTGAACCGCCAGCACATCCACGGGCTCGGGTGCGGCGCCGGAGGCATTGGTTTCGGGAGATTTGCCGCAGCCGGCCAGCAGGACCAGCAATGCCGCCGTGGCCACAGGCCGCCACAGACCGGGGTGTCGCATAGACATGACGCTATCTTTTGAATTCTTGAAAGTGTTGGATAGTATTTCAAAAATCCAAATGAATCGAAAAAGGTTCATTTATTGTGAGGTCAATCTTTACCTCGGAGACAGAAGTCACACCTTCTGAAAGGCACAATATTGCTCGAGTTGAATCTTTTTCGTTTCAAACGGAGGTGAGAACCATTCCATGACTGCAAGCAGCCCCGCCCAAGAGGTATCCATACTGCCGGCTTTGGCTTTGGCCTTGACCAACCATCCCCGAGCTTCGTTGCAGGAGCTGGCCAAGGCCATAGGCATCAGCAAGGCCACGCTCTACCGCTTCAGCCGCACGCGCGAAGATCTGGTGGCCAGGCTGCTGGCCCACAGCATGCAGACCATGTCGGCCGCCTTGGCCCAGGCCAGGCTGCAGGAAGATCACCCGCTGCAGGCCCTGCAGCGCCTGACAGCACTGAACCTGGAGCAGCGTGAATTCGTCGGTTTTCTGACCTATTACTGGAAGGAAGTGGACGCCGCTGTGGACGAAAGCGCGCACTGGGACGAGCAGCTGGATGCTTTTTTCCTGCGGGGGCAGCAGCAGGGCGTGTTTCGCATCGACTTCAGCGCAGCTGCGCTGGCAGAAATCTGGATTTCCACACTGCTCGGCCTGGCCGACGCCGAACGCCGTGGCCGCGTGGCCCGGGCCGAACTGGCCTCACTGGTGGAGCGCGCCTTCTTGCAGGGCAGCCAGGCTCAGCGGCCCGATCTGCCCCATTTGCCGCCAAACTGATTCACGACCATGCCCAGCAGCACGCCCAGCGTGCCCAGCCATTGCAGCCAGGATGGGAGCTCGCCCAGCAGCAGCATGGCCGAGAGCAGGCCGATCACGGGCACGAGCAGGGATAGCGGGGCCACGGTGCTGGCCGCATAGCGCTGCAGCAAGCGCGTCCACAGCCCATAGCCGAGCAGGGTCGAGAGCAGGGCCAGATAGGCGATCACGCCCATCTCGCGCCAGCCAAGAGCCAGCAGTTGCTGCTGCATGGAATCCGTACCATCGAGCCAGGCCGAGAGCAGCAGCAAAGGCAGGATGGGGAACAGGCTGGACCAGACGATGAAGGACACGGGCTCGTAAGGCCCGTTCTTCGCGGCCAGGCGCGTGAGCAGGTTTGATCCCGCCCACATGCCGGCCGCACCCAGGGTGCAGATGAAAGCCGTCAGTGACATGCCGGCTGCGCCACTGCCATGGGTGGCTCCTATCAGCATCAGGCCGGCCAGGGCCACGAACAGTCCCAGCCACTGCCAGCGCTGGGGCTTTTCTGCCAGCAGGGCTGCGGCCAGCAGCATGGTGATGAAGGCCTGGGTCTGAAGCACCACCGAGGCCATGCCGGCCGGCATGCCCAGCCGCATGGCCGTGAACAGCAGGCCGAACTGGCCCACGCCCTGGACCAGGCCGTAGGCCGCGAGCAGACCCCAGGAAACGCTTTTGGGCGGGCGCACGAACAGCAGGAACGGCAGTGAGGCCGCCATGAAGCGCAGCGCGCACAGCAGCATGGGCGAGATCGTGTCCAGGCCCCATTTCATGACCACGAAGTTCAGGCCCCAGATCACGATGACGACAAGGGCGTTGATCCAGTCTGCCTGGCGCATGCCCGAAGGCGCGGTGCTCGATGCTGCTGTGCTCATGTTTGTTTTGTGCTTGTTTTTTCTCTGCCAGGCCCGCGAGTATGAACCAAGCTCAAAACATGCGCAGGGCGCCATCTGCGATGGCATTTTCTGCCGGATGGAGACAGGGGCTTGCCGGATACAGATCGCCGGAGTCAGGTCCGGGGACTAGATTTGCGCTGTCCATGGAGCATGGCTGCAGCGCTTGCGGCCACGGCCTTCAGGGGCGCATAACAATCAAGGAGACATGCAATGAAGATGAATGTCAGGATCGCACTTGACGCCATACTTGCCCAGACTGCCACACGCCATGGCGGAGTGCCCGGTGTGGTGGCCATGGCCACGGACCGTGACGGCAATTTCTATGAAGGTGCGGCGGGCACGCGTGAGCTGGGCCGCGATCTGCCCATGGGCACGGACGCGGTGTTTGCGCTGTTCTCCACCACCAAGGCCTTGACCGGCACCTGCATCATGCAGCTCGTGGAGGAGGGGTTGCTGACGCTGGAGGACGAGGCCGGCAAGTATCTGCCCGAGATAGATCGCATCGAAGTGCTCCAGGGCTTTGATGCCCAGGGCCAGCCCGTGACGCGCGCGCCCAGGCGCAAGATCACGGTCAATGACCTGATGCTGCACACGGCCGGCTTTTCCTACGAGTTCTTCAGCGCCGACGACCTCCGGTATCGCGAAGCCAAAGGCCTGCCCACCGTGGTTTCCTGCAGCCCCGAGTCCATACGCAGCGTGCTGCTGCACGATCCGGGCGAGGCCTGGAGCTATGGCGTGAACATCGACTGGCTGGGCCTGATTGTCGAGAAGCTGCGTGGCAAGCGCCTGGGTGCGGTCATGGCCGAGCGCATCTTCGCGCCGCTAGGCATGCAGGAGATCGGCTTCGGTATGACGGACGCCATGCGTGCGCGGCGGGTGACGATTCACGACCGCGCGGCGGATGGCCGGCTTACGCCCTTGCCCGATCTGGTGCTGCCCGAGCCGCCGCCCATGGACATGGGCGGCCATGGACTGTATGCGAGCGTGGGCGAATACATGAAGTTCATCCGCATGATCTTGAACGATGGCGCCGGCCCCCATGGCCGTGTGCTCAAGCCTGAGACCGTGCAGGCCATGGCCCGCGACGGTCTGTTGCCCATGGGGCTGAGCGCGGGCGGCTGGACCGGCGCCATTGCCTCGCTGAGCAATTCGGGCGAATTCTTTGCAGGCACGCCCAAGGGCTGGTCCTATAGCTTCATGACCAACCGCGAGCCCACGCCGAGCGGGCGCGCTGCAGGCTCGCTGATGTGGGCGGGCCTTGCCAATTGCTATTACTGGATAGACAAGAGCACGGGCATAGGCGGCTTCTGGGCCACGCAGATCCTGCCGTTCCAGGATGCAGTCTCCTACCCGGCGTTTGTGGAATTCGAGTCGGCCATTTACCATCACCTGCGCTGAGTTCGCCGCGCCTTGCGGTCGCAGAGCACCGCAAGGAGACGATTGCATGGACGCGATACGCAATGTCCTGATCACCGATGCCCAGGGAGCTGCCAGCCTGCGACACCGGCTGGTGGCTTCCTCCGACTGGGATGAAGTCCAGCACTGGTGCCGCCAGGTCTACATGCCTTACGAGGCGTCGCCCCAGGGGCCGGCCAGAAGGCCGGACTCGGTGCTGGATGCGGTGCGCATAGGGCATTTCACGCTCAGCCGCTTCAGCTACGGCATTCCCGTGCATCTGCGGGAGTTCTCGGCCGAGGCCGGCCTGGGCATGGTGCTGACCACGCTGCGTGGTGCCATACGCCACTGGTCCTGTGGCAAGAGCTATAGCGATACCGGCATCGGCGAAGCCTTTCTGGTCGACAACTCGCGCACCCACTACCGGCTGGATGCGGATGCCGAGCATTTGCAGGTGAACCTGACCTTTGCGCACGAGGCCATGGCCGGGCTTTACGAGCGCTGGTTCGGCCGGCCTGCCGACGAACGCATGTGGAGCTGCAAATTTCGCTTCGGTGGCGCGCAGTCGAGCTGGATTGCGCTGCTCTCCTATGCCTGCCGCTGCATCACGCAAATGCCCGAAGCCGTGGAGCAGGGCCCGCTGGGCCGGCATCTTGAGGAGACTCTGGGCATGCATTTGCTCACGCTGTGGCGCCAGCAACTGGACCAGCCTGAAGCCGCCACCGTGCACCGCCTGGCGCCCCGGCATGTGCTGGCCGCCGAGCAGTACATGCGCGAGCATGCACGCCAGGCGCCTACGCTGAGCGAGCTGGCCGCGGTTGCGGGCGTCAGCGTGCGCACGCTGAGCGCAGCCTTTCGCGAGTTCCGAGGCTGCACGCCCATGCAGGCCTTGCGCGAGCTCAGGCTGAGCGGCGTGCGTGCCGAGCTGCTGCTCGCCCCTCAGGGGGCGACGGTGCGCGACCTGGCTGCGCAATGGGGGTATGCAAGCTTCGGCCTGTTTGCCGCCGCCTATAGAAAGCGCTTTGACGAATCGCCCTCGGCCACCTTGTACCGGCGCTGAGGCGCTGTGGCCACACGCCGGGTGCTGCATGCCTGGGCCTTCAGACATGCAGGCCATTGCGGGGCCTGCTCTTGCTGGGGGCTGGAGCGCGCGCAGGCTCTTGGCCTGCAGGTGTTGCGCGCGACTCGCCTGTCCTGCAGGGCCTGCCGGTGGTTCATGGGCGCTCAACCGGGCTTGAGACGGGGCCAGAGGGCCTGCCGCTATCGTCCAACTGCAGGCACAGCGCGCTGCCGCTGCGCTCCGGGCGCCAGCCTTGGGCCAGAGCCAGGCGTATCGTCCGGGCCACGAGCGCTGACGTGACGATTGCTCCTTCAAGTCCCATCCAGTTGTCCGGCCTCGGGGTCTGCAGGCTCACCAGTAGGGTGCAAGCAGGCGAACTCTCCTGCTGTACGGCAAAGCTCAGCCCTGCCGAGGCCAGGCCCTGGGTGTAGGTGGGGCGCTGCCTGATGCGCCACAGATAGGCGCTGCCGTCGACCACGATGCGGCGCCTGCCTTTGCGGGGAAGACTCATGGGCGTGGCTCAGAGCGTTCCGCCATCGGGCCAGTGGGACCAGTGCGTATTCGGCGCCTGCTCGGGCCTGTAGGTCGATGCCGGGGCTCCGGCCAGCACCTGGGCCAGCATCTGCAGGCAGTGGCTACTGCTGGGCAGCTCGTCACCGGCCAGGTCGGGATGCAGCCATGCATCCAGCACCAGCACCTCCTCGAGCTCGTCGGGCACGCACAGGCGCCGCTCCTCGCGTGTGGCCAGCACGGCATCGCGCTCCACATGGGCCAGGTAGCGCGCGAGCTCGAAGACCTGCACGCGCGGTGCCTGCTCCAGCTCTATGCCTGCATCCGCATAGGCTTGCAGCGGCGGCAGGGCCAGGCTTTTCCCCCTGAGTGTCAGGGTGCTGGCATCGGAGGCCAGCATCTCGCCGTCCTCGGGATCGATCCAGTCGCCTTCGTCCACCGGGTAGACAAAGGCCGATTCGTTGTGCGCGCTGTTGTCCAGGTAGCTGGCATAGGCCAGAGAATCTGCAAAATCCTCGGGGCCGCGCTGGAGCTTGACGCGGCTGCCCATGGTCTGGATCTGGACGTCGGGCAGTCCGGCCCTCGGGGAGAAACCGAAGATCTCCACGACCAGGCACCAGTCCTGCGCGGAGCGAAACAGGCTCAGCCGGCTCGCGGCCGGGTAGACATAGCCGTTGTCCAGCATGGGAAAGCTGAAGGACTGTGCGCAGTCGTCGAGAACGGAAAGAATTTGCTGGGCGTCGTGGCTCACGGAATTGCTCTGGAAAAGGGTCCTGGGATGTGTGGGGGCAGGGTGCTTGGAGCCTGCGCTGCGGCTTTCAGCAGGCGCTTACTTGAACTCCAGCGATGCCGAGTTCATGCAATACCTGAGCCCGGTCTGCGTGGGTCCGTCCGGGAACACATGGCCCAGGTGCGCGCCGCATTGGCTGCAAACGGTTTCCGTGCGCAGCATGCCGTGGCTGCGGTCCACGATCTCGGTAATCGCGCCTGGCAAGGCCTGGTCGAAGCTGGGCCAGCCGCAGCCGGCGTCGAACTTGGTGGGGGAGTCGAACAGCTTGGCTCCGCAGCAGATGCAGTGGTAGCTGCCGTCGGCCCAGAACTGCTCGTACTTGCCCGTGAACGGGCGCTCTGTGGCGGCGCGGCGCGTGACTTCGAAGGCGTGTGGCTCGGCATTTTTGGCCTCAAGCAAGTCCTGCCACTGCTGATCGGTTTTCTGTACGGGATAGCTCATGATGAACAGCTGATCTCTAGGGAGGAGGCCCAGTCGGGCGGGAAGTCGGCCCAGTCCGCGTGCTCGGGATGGGCGTCGAAAGGGGTTTGCAGCACGGCCTGCAACTGAGTCAGCGGGCCGAAGTCGCCTTCCTGCGTTGCGCGTATCACCGTTTCCGCAAGATGGTTGCGCAGCAGGAAGCGAGGATTGGATTTTTGCATCAAACTGGCCGCTGACGCAGGTGTGAAAAGCGCAAGCTGCTCTGAATAAAGGAGCGCCCAGGCATCGAAACCCGCGCGGTCGAGAATGATGTCGCGCAGGGGCTCGAAGTCGGCCTGCTGCGGGACCTGCGGATTCTGCGCCTGGTTGCGGGCCAGGTCTTGAACGGCCTGGGTCAGCCGCGTGAAGAAGATGCTGTAGTCGACGCGGTTGTCCGAGAGCAGTTGCAGCAAGGGGTTGACCAGGTGCGCAAATCTGCCTTCGTCCACCGAGGTGCCGGGCGCATCCTCGGGCAGGCCCAGCTTGGCCAGCATCTGAGCGGCATAGGCCTGCGGGAAGACCTGCTTGTACGACTCCAGCGCGGCCAGCGTGAGCTCCTCGTCGCCTATCAGTGGCAGCAAGGCCTGGCCCAGGCAGAACAGGTTCCAGTAGGCCACCTGGGGCTGGCGGTTGAACGCGTAGCGGCCCTGGCTGTCGCTGTGATTGCAGACATGGCCGGGATCGAAGCTGTCTAGGAACTGGAACGGGCCGTAGTCTATGGTCAGGCCCAGAATGCTCATGTTGTCGGTGTTCATGACCCCGTGGCAAAAGCCCTGGGCCTGCCACTGGGCGAGCAGGCGTGCCGTGCGCTCGCTCACGGCCTGCAGGAAGTTGGCGTAGGCATTGGCTTGAAGGCTGCTGGCGCTGCGGCACTCGGGGTAGTGCTGGTCGATCACCTGGTCGGCCAGGGCCTTGAGCTCGGACTGCATGTCGCGCGCCGCGAAATGCTCGAAATGCCCGAAGCGGATGAAGCTGGGCGCGACGCGCGTGACGACCGCTGCCGTCTCTATCTGCTCGCGGCGTACCGGCAGGGGCGAGCCCACCAGGGCCAGTGCCCGCGTGCTGGGAATGCCCAGCGCATGCATGGCTTCGCTGCAAAGAAATTCGCGGATCGATGAGCGCAGCACGGCGCGACCGTCTCCCATGCGTGAGTAGGGCGTGCGCCCTGCGCCCTTGAGCTGTACTTCAAGCCCGTTGTCGGTCTCGCCGAGCAGGATGGCCCGCCCGTCGCCCAGCTGTCCGGCCCAGACGCCGAACTGATGGCCGCTGTAGACGCTGGCCAGCGGCCGGCTGCCGGGCAGCAGCGCATTGCCCGCAAACACCTGCAGGGCTTCGTCGCCGGCCATCCATGCGGCATCAAAGCCGAGCAGGTCGGCAACGTCGTCGCTGCGGGCGAGCCAGTGGGGCTCGGGCACGGGGCTGGGGTTGAGCTCGGTATGAAAGCCCGGGCCCAGGGCATGAAAGCTCTGGCGCTGGGCAAAGGCTGGCGGTGCGAGGGGGGCAGTCTGCAAGTCCATGCAGGCATTCTCGCCCAGACCTCAAGCCCTTGCGCGGGCCGGGCCCAGCGCGTGGGCCCGAAAGGCTGGCGCACTGGGCTGCGGCCACTCAGAGCGTGTTCACGCCCTCAGGCCGAGGCCAGCTCGATGCCCTTGAACTCGCCGCTGGCAATGCGCTTTTGCCATTCGGCCGGGCCCGTGATGTGGGCGCTGGTGCCGCCTGCATCCACGGCCACGGTGACGGGCATGTCGACCACGTCGAACTCGTAGATGGCTTCCATGCCCAGGTCCTCGAAGCCCACGACCTTGGCGTTCTTGATGGCCTTGGAGACCAGGTAGGCGGCGCCGCCTACGGCCATGAGGTAGGCGCTCTTGTGGTTCTTGATGCTCTCTATGGCCACGGGGCCGCGTTCGGCCTTGCCGATCATGGCGATCAGGCCGGTCTGCTCGAGCATCATGTCGGTGAACTTGTCCATGCGCGTGGCCGTGGTCGGGCCTGCGGGGCCCACGGCCTCGTCACCCACGGGGTCCACCGGGCCCACGTAGTAGATCACGCGGTTGGTGAAGTCCACGGGCAGCTTCCCGCCCTTGGCCAGCATGTCCTGGATGCGCTTGTGGGCCGCATCGCGGCCGGTGAGCATCTTGCCGTTGAGCAGCAGGGTGTCACCGGGCTTCCAGCTCGCGACCTCTTGCTTGGTCAGGGTGTTGAGATCGACCTTCTTGCTTTTGTTGTAATCGGGCTCCCAGTCGATTTTGGGCCACAGGTCCAGGCTGGGTGCATCCAGGTAGACGGGGCCCGAGCCGTCCATCACGAAGTGGGCGTGGCGCGTGGCGGCGCAGTTGGGAATCATGGCCACGGGCTTGCTGGCTGCATGCGTGGGGTACATCTTGATCTTGATGTCCAGCACCGTGGCCAGGCCGCCCAGGCCCTGGGCGCCGATGCCCAGGGCGTTGACTTTTTCGTAGAGCTCAAGACGCAGCTCCTCAATCTGGTCGAGCTTTTCGCCGCGTGAGCTCTTGGCCTGCAGCTCGTACATGTCGAGGTCTTCCATGAGGCTTTCCTTGGCCAGCAACACGGCTTTTTCCGCCGTGCCGCCAATGCCGATGCCCAGCATGCCGGGAGGGCACCAGCCCGCGCCCATGGTGGGCACGGTCTTGAGCACCCAGTCCACCAGCGAATCGCTGGGGTTCATCATGATCATCTTGGATTTGTTCTCGCTGCCGCCGCCCTTGGCCGCGACCGTGATGTCCACGGTGTTGCCGGGCACGATCTGCGTGAAGATCACGGCCGGCGTGTTGTCCCGGGTGTTCTTGCGCGCAAAGTGCGGATCGGCCACGACCGAGGCACGCAGCGTGTTGTCGGGGTGGTTGTAGCCACGGCGCACGCCTTCGTTGATGGCGTCCTCAAGGCTGCCGGTAAAGCCTTCCCACTTCACGTCCATGCCCACCTTGAGGAAGACGTTGACGATGCCCGTGTCCTGGCAGATGGGGCGGTGGCCCGTGGCCGCCATCTTGGAGTTGGTCAGGATCTGGGCCATGGCGTCCTTGGCCGCCAGGCTTTGCTCGCGCTCATAGGCGCGGGTCAGGTGCTGTATGTAGTCGGCGGGATGGTAGTAGCTGATGTACTGCAGGGCGCCCGCGATCGAATCGATCAGGTCCTGCTGACGAATGGGAGTGGTCATCGTGAAGCTTCTTTATTGGGAAAACAGGGTGGGCCGATTATCGGCTCTGAGCGCCTGCGGGCGCAGCAAGACAGGCCAGTCTTGTAGAAGAGTCGAGGGGTATGGCTGGACAGGCAGCCACCGGCGGCATCACTTTGTGAAGGCGTTTGCGTCTCAAGTGAGAAGAGTTCTTGTTCAAGGCATTACCATGCTGAACTTGTTCGCGGCCAGGCAGCCAGGCCTTTGCGTAGCCAGCAGTGCCGCTTCTTTGTTCAGGAGCCTTGATTCATGACCGCCACCCGCCAGGAAAAAGACACTTTCGGCCCCATCGCCGTGCCCGCAGACAAGCTGTGGGGCGCGCAGACGCAGCGCTCGCTGCAGAACTTCGACATCAGCGGCGAGCAGCAGCCGCGTGAAATCATCCATGCGCTGGCCCAGGTGAAAAAAGCCTCGGCCAGCGTCAACCACGCGTTGGGCCTGCTGGATGAAAAAAAGTCCAAAGCCATCAATGCCGCCGCCGATGAGGTGGTTGCCGGCAAGCATCCGGATGAGTTCCCGCTGGTGGTCTGGCAGACCGGCTCGGGCACGCAGACGAATATGAACGTCAACGAGGTGCTGGCCAACCGTGCCAGTGAAATCTTGGGTGGTGAGCGCGGCGAAGGCCGCCTGGTGCACCCGAATGACGATGTGAACAAAAGCCAGTCCAGCAACGACGTCTACCCCACGGCCATGCATGTGGCCGCCGTGACGGCCCTGGAGCAAAAGCTGTTGCCGGCCATGGCCAAGCTGCGCGCCACGTTGCAGGCCAAGAGCGAGGCCTTTGCCGATATCGTCAAGATCGGCCGTACCCATTTGCAGGATGCCACACCGTTAACCCTGGGCCAGGAAATCTCCGGCTGGGTGGCCCAGCTGGCCCATGGCGAGCGCCATGTGCGCGCCGCGCTGCCGCATCTGTATGAACTGGCCCTGGGCGGCACGGCCGTGGGCACGGGGCTGAATGCGCCCAAGGGCTATGCCGAAGGCGTGGCAGCCGAGCTGTCACAGCTCACCGGCTACCCCTTTGTGACCTCGCCCAACAAATTCGAGTCGCTGGCCAGCTGCGATGCGCTGGTGCATGCCCATGGCGCGCTCAAGACCGTGGCCGCCAGCATGATGAAGATTGCCAACGATGTGCGCTGGCTGGCCAGCGGCCCGCGCAGCGGCCTGGGTGAGTTGTCCATTCCCGAGAACGAGCCGGGCTCGTCGATCATGCCGGGCAAGGTCAATCCCACGCAGAGCGAGGCCGTGACCATGCTGGCCGCCCAGGTGTTTGGCAACGATGTGGCCATCAACTTTGGCGGAGCCTCCGGCAACTTCGAGCTGAATGTGTTCCGCCCGCTGGTGGCGCACAATTTTTTGCAGAGCGTGCGCCTGCTGGCCGATGGCATGGTGAGCTTTAACGACCATTGCGCCGTGGGCATTGAGCCCAACCGCGAACGCATTGCCGAGCTGGTCGGCCGCTCGCTGATGCTGGTCACCGCGCTCAACACCCACATCGGCTACGACAAGGCGGCCTTCATCGCCAAAAAAGCGCACAAGGAAGGCACAAGCCTGCGCGAAGCGGCCATTGCCAGCGGCCATGTGACGGGGGAACAGTTCGACGCCTGGGTGGTGCCCGAGCAGATGGTGGGCAATCTGTAGACATCGCATTCCCGGCGATCATATGGTCGCTTATTGAGCAGGTCTGGATGCGGCTGATGCCGCGTCTGCGTGTTTTGCTTGGCAACGCTGACTGCGGCAACTGGTGCTGGTACAAGGCCATAGAGCGCAGCAGCGTTTGCTTTCAGTCCTCGGCATTGTTGAATCGTGATGGTCGATGGGCTCACGCTTTCAGTGCGAGACCCCTGGATGTACGGATGCGCGTAGCGCAGCCCTGAAGCTCAACTGGCCCAGGGTGCAGGCCAGGGCCAGCACCAGCGCTGCCGACAGTGCAGGATCGCTGCCAAAGCTGGCGCCCAGCGTGCACAGGCCGCCCACAGCCATTTGCGTGCAGCCATAGACGCCGGCAGCCGATCCCGTGAGATCGGGTTGTACGCTCAGCGCGCGGCTCAAAGCCGTGGGGCTGGCCAAGCCTGCGCCCAGGGCAAACATGAGCATCAGGCCTACGACCAGATAAGGTGTGAGCTGGTGCAGCAGGGCTGCGATCAGAAAGGCCATGGCCCCGACCAGGCTCAGCAGATTGCCGCCGAGCATCAGCCTATCCAGCGCGATGCTGCGCACCATCTGGCGTGCCAGCGCATTGCCTGCAGCCATGCCGGCCATCAGAATGCCCAGATAGATGGCGACCTCGTGTTTGCTGGTGTGCAACTGGTCTATGAAGATGAAGGGCGCGGCTGCAAGAAAGGCGTACACCGAGGTCGTGGCACAGCCGCCGCCAATGGCAAAGCCCACGAATGTCCGCGAGGACAACAGGCGTCGGTAGTCGTCGCGTACCAGGCGCCAGTCAAGCCGGCCTGTGGGGCGGCCTGTTTCAGGCAGCAGCTTGTAGACGCTTGCTGCGGTAATGCTCCCTGCCACCGCCAGGCACGCAAAAATGCCGCGCCAGCCCCAGGCCTGATCTATGGCCGAGCCCAGGGCCGGTGCTATGCCGGGGCCCAGCATCATCATGAGGTTGAGCAGGGCCAAGCTGCTGACTGCGGTCTCGGGCGTGGCCGTATCACGTGCGATCGCACGGCCCAGGGCCAGGCCTGCACAGCCGCCCAGGGCCTGGAACAGGCGTGCGCCGATGAGCCAGGAGGCTGATGGCGCCGCAGCGGCGGCCAGGCTGGCCAGCGAGAATAGGCCCAGGCCTGTGAGCAGCATCGGGCGTCGGCCCAGGCTGTCGGACAGCGGGCCGTAAATCAGCTGGCCCAGACCCAGGCCCAGGATGTAGATCGTGATGGTGAGCTGCATCTGGCCGCTGCTGGCCGAAAGAGCCAGGCCGGCATCGGGCAGGGCCGGCAGAAACATGTGCATGGCCAGGGTGCCGACAATGGTGACGATGACCAGAAGCCACAGCGGCATCCGGCGAGAGGGGGTGCTTTGCATGAAGAACGGGGGGAGAGCTGGGGGGGCACGGACTGAAGGCAGGTCGACAACCGGGGGCTGAGCGAGGGGGCTAGTTCGTGTGAGGGTGCGGTCTGAGGGAGCGCTGGGGTCGCGGTTGCGAAGAATCGTGTGCTTCATCCACGGGAGAAAGGTCGGCCATGGCCTGGAGCAGGCGCTCCATGATGGCAAATGAAGCCGCGAGTTCAGCGGCCGGGATGCTGCCCAGCACTTGGGTGCGCGTCTGCTGTACCAGTTGCTGAACGGTCTCGGCCTGGGCCCGGCCTGCAGGCGTGAGCTGCAGCTTTTTGACGCGGCGGTCGCTGTCGTGCACCCGCTCTATCCAGCCCTGGGTGGCGAGGCCGTCGACCAGGCGCACGACGGACGAACTGTCCAAGCCCAGGGAGTGAGCCAGGTCCTTTTGCCGCATGGCCTGAGGGCTGCGAGCCAGGTGCATGAGCGGCATCCACAGTGCCTGGCTCAGCCCCATGGGTGCCAGCAGTTGATCAAGCGTTCGCCGCCACTGCTTGTTGACCTGCCCCAGCGTGAACATGAAGTGGCGCTGCAAGTCCTGCGCAGAGGAGGACTGCTTCTTGTCGTGCTGAGGCATGAAATTTATGTGATCTTCAAATAGTTGGCATTCAAATTATATGGGTGACCCAAAAATCTCCGTGGTCGCCAAGGTGATAAAAAACACTGGCCGCAGGGTTGGGCCCCGGCGCTGGCAGTGTTCGGAATGCAGGTCGTAGATGAGGCCTACATGCCCAGGGATTTGAGCAGCTCGTCGGTATCAGGGCTGTCATTGCCATGGCTTGCGGCATGGGCCCCAGGGCGTGTTGCGGGGCGTGCCTGGGCCATGAGGGCGTCGGGATCGGGCCTGTCCTGGGGTACGAAGTCCACGGCCTTGATGAACTCCGTGCGGTCCATGGCCAGCTCCAGGTAAAAAATGTTGTGGTTGCCGGTGTAGAAGGTCACGCGCCGGGCTTCGGGGCTGTCCAGGTTGGCGTCCACGCTGAGGTTGACCTGCTTGTTGAGCCGGATCATCTTGGGCTGGCTTTGCGTGATGTAGGTCTGCAGCTCGCGCTGCACCTTGCTTGTGAAGTCGCCCACGACCTGGTTCATGAGCTCGCCCATGACGTTGCTCACATCATCCGAGGTGTAGGAGCTCGCGAGGTCGGACTCGCCCATGCCCATGCTCAACATATAGCTGCGGTAGAGCTCCATGGCCGCATCGGCCGAGAAGTTGATGATGACCAGGCCCGAGAAGCCGCCATCGACAAGAACGAAGCAGCCTATGTCTGGCTTGAGGCTGGTCTTGTTGATGCGCTGAACCATTCCCGAATAGCGTATCTGGCACTGTGTGGCCAGAGTCAGTACGTGGGAGACCGAGTTACACAGACTGAGCAGCACGTCTTCCGTGTTGTGGGCTATGGGTGGATGAGGGCTCATGGCGGGGCTGGATAGGAAGGTGCAGCCCATTATGAAAGTGGAGCCCTCGTCTTAAAGGCCGTGGTACAGGACAAAGGCCCGGCAAATCCATGGTTGCCGGCAGGGTCGGAATCGCGCCTTGTCTCTTCACCTTGCACTTCATCACCCTCGCCTTGGGCGGTGGGGTCTGAAGAGCGCATTGTGCGGCGCTGATTTGGAGAGAGATGCCGCGCCATCCCAAATGGAGATCGGGATTGGCTGTAGTCTTGCGTGATTTCGTATCCAGAGAGATTTTGATGCCTGTCGAGCTTTGTTCGCCGCGTGTTGTTTTGCGCCAATGGCGCGATGCGGACTATGAACCGTTTGCGCAACTCAATGCCGACCCTCATGTGATGGAGCATTTTCCTGCCGTGCTGTCGAGTGCTCAAAGCCATGCCATGGCTGACAAGATCCGTGGCTTGATCGAGCCACGTGGCTGGGGTTTCTGGGCGGCCGAGCACAAGACCAGCGGCCGGTTCATGGGCTTCATAGGCCTGCATGTGCCCGAGGATGCCTTGCCCTTTCAGCCCTGTGTGGAAATAGGCTGGCGCCTGGCCCGGCCTTTCTGGGGGCAGGGGCTGGCGAGCGAGGGCGCGCGCATCGCCTTGGCCTATGCGTTCGAGGTGTTGCAGCTGCCGTCTGTGGTTGCGTTCACGGCTTTGTCCAATCTGCGCTCGCAGGCTGTCATGCGGCGCCTGGGCATGGAGCGCGAGGTGCAGGATTTCGATCATCCCGCCTTGCCTGATGGACATGCGCTGCGTCGGCATTGCCTGTATCGCCTGAACCGCAGCCAGTGGGTGGCCGGGGTTTCGGCGGCGCCTGCAGATTCCGCCTGATTTCAGGTCGATACTTGCGATCCTTGGCTTGCCCTGAAGAAGAATATGAATCTCTTGCTGCTTGTTTTGATGCTGCTCGCCGGCGCTGGTCTGGTGACGAGTTTTCTTGCGCATCTGGCGGCGCTTTTTGTCGGCCTTCCTTTGGTGCTGGAGCCTTTCAGGGAAAACATCATGTCCACCTTGACCATGGGCGTGTTCGTGGTCTGGTTTCCGGCCGTACTGATCGCCAGGCGGGCGACCCGGAGTGAGCGCATGAATCTTTCCTGGCGTCAGGTGCTGGCCGGCTGCCCGCCCTGGATGCGCGGTGCTGCCTATGGTCTGCTGGCCTATGCCTTGCTCAATTTCGTGCTCCAGTTGGCCGGTGGTAGTCCCGCAGGCGGGTTTTCGGAGGCCCGGCTGGCCTCGGGCCACTGGATGCTGTTTTATGGTGCTGCTTTCTGCATCTTCTACTCGGTCATGCACAAGCCCGATCTGCAGGAGCCAAGCCAGTGCCCGGCAGGTCATGAGGTCGGCCGCGACGATGCCTTTTGTGCGCAGTGCGGGCTGCCGCTCAACACGGGGCGGCAGCGTTGAGAACGTGTTTACGATCTCTACGCTGCCGCGTTGGAGCGCAATCGGGATGAGTTCAAAGCGATGGGGCGCAGCTTGCACCGGGGTGCAAGCAAGCTTTAGCGCTAGGAAATCGCCCGATTTCGCTCCAACCCTTTGGGCCAGTGCCTTTGCGGGCGGTCTACAGCGTTGCGAATCCTCGCAATAGCACGGCTATTGCTGCGGTATCGCGCCTTGTATTCCATCCCGCACAGACACTGGCGCGGCGCCGAGGAGATCGTAAACACGTTCTGAGAACTGTGGCCAGCTCTGAGGCTGGCCGCATACTGTGGGTCTGGCTTGTGCTCTGTGGGTTCTTATGATTTTTTCGACATCGCCGGTTGGCGTTTTTGATAGCGGTATTGGCGGGCTTAGCGTATTGCAGGCGCTGCGCCATGAGCTGCCGCATGAAAGCTTTGTGTATCTTGCCGACAGTGGCAATGCTCCCTACGGTGATGCGCGCGGCGATGTTTTCGTGCAGCAGCGCACTCGTGCCATTGCCCACTATCTGCGGGAGCAGTACGCCATCAAGGCGCTGGTGATCGCCTGCAATACGGCGACCGCTGCGGCTGTGGAAATGCTGCGCGCCCATATGCCCGACCTGCCCTTGATAGGCGTAGAGCCTGCGATCAAGCCCGCAGCCTTGAGTAGCCAGACGGGTCATGTAGGGGTCATGGCAACGCGCGGCACGGTCAGCAGTGCGCGCTTTACGAAGCTGCTGGCCATGCATGGCGGAGGCAGACAGTTTCATGTGCAGGCCTGCGATGGCCTGGCCAAGGCCATAGAGCAAAGCACGGAAGAGCCCGAGCCCTTGTCTCCAGAGACTACTGAAATAAGAGCGCTCTGCGCACGCTACACAAGCGCTTTAGGCCATTTTGGGCACAAGACGGGGGAGATCGATGCCCTGGTCCTGGGTTGTACACACTATGTGTTCGTGCGAGAGCATTTGCGCGCCCTGCTGGGGCCGGACATACAGCTCATCGATACCGGGGCTGCCGTTGCGCGCCAGACGCGGCGAGTGCTGCTGCAAATCCAGGCCCTGGCCGCCGAGGGGGAGGGCAAGGCCCAGGGGCGGATGCACTTGATGACCACGGGCTCGCTGGCAGCCTTGCAGTCTGCGGCTCGACGCTGGCTGGAGCTGCCGGCTCAGGACTGTTCGGCGGTTGTCGTGCCCGAGCCTGCAGTCGCAGCCTGATCCGGCTGCCACAGGCTGCGCCCTGCATGTTCGCTCCAGCTGAGGTAGAGGCGCAGCTCGAACTCCAACTGGTGGTAGTCGGGCAGCATGTGCGTGCAAAGCTGGTAGAACGCCTTGTCATGCTCGGGTTCGCGTAGATGGGCCAGCTCATGCACCACGATCATGCGCAGGAAAGCCTCGGGTGTCTGCTTGAACAGGGCAGCGATGCGTATCTCGTGCCGGGTGTTGATCCGGCTTCCGTGTACCTGTGCCTTGCGTGTATGCAGGCCCAGGGCGTTGTGCACCACATGCAGCTTGCTGTCGTAGAGGACTTTCTGCAGTTGAGCCGCATTGCGCATATACCTGCTTCTGAGCTCGGCGACATAGCCGTACAAGGCCTTGTCGGTGCGCAGGTCGTGGGGCTGGGGGTGTTTGTCCAGCAGCCAGGGCTCAAGCTTGTCCTGCTGAAGCCATTGACGGGCTTGTTCGCGCAGCGGCGCTGGATAGGCTGACAGGTAGGGCAGGGCCGGATGGCAGGGGGGCTTGCCGCCTGGCGCAGTGTTGTTCAGTGCACCGCTGTATTTTGGGGAACTGTGCAAAGCCATGTGCAGCCCGGTCATCAGCCCGGGCACAAAGGATTAGTGCAGGTGGCGAGGACGGCGACCACCACCATGACCGCCCGTACCGGATCCGCCCAGGCCACGCGGAGGCTTGCCGAGTTCAAGCGAGCTCACCAGGGCATCAAAGCGCTGGGAGAACAGCTTGTCGATCTCCTGCACCACGCCACCGAGCTCGGATCCATCGAAGTGACGCTCCATCAGGTTCACCACATCCTGCACCAGCAGGTCACGCTGAACTTGCATGATCGCCGCAGGTGTCGGGCCTACGAACAGCATGAGAAAGTCATCGCGAGATTCAGCTTCCTCGGGCTCATCCTCTTCGTCAAATTCGGTATCGTAGAAAGTGACTTCAATGGCCGCGCCTTGTTCGGCGAGTTCGTTGATGCCCATGCACATATCGTCCAGGGATTGACGAAAGTCATTATCGCCACTCACGCTCCAGCACATCTGCAGCAAGTGCTCCTTGGTGTCGAACTGGATGCCGGGCTCTTCCTCGTAGGCGCTGCCCGCTCCATCGGCCAGCGAGCGGGCACCTGCGTACTTCCACAACGGCTTCAAGGCATCCTGCAGCTGCTCGTATGTGACATCCGCGCGAAGCAGGACTTGACCATGGACGTGGATTTCAAAAGGAGCGTTGTAATGTGGCATGTTCTCGTGTGAGAGGATAGGGCTTGCGTCAGCCGGATCGGCCGAACTGCTTGGGTTCAGTCGCCATTTCAGAATCAGCACATCTGACTCGAAACTGGCCCCCAAGCCAAGCTGGGATTCTCTCATGTTTGCCCTGCGCGGCCCTGCAAGCGCGGCTTGTCTGAGTCTGTGGCAGAGTTGTCTGATCGGATTGGTGCCCCGAGCCGGGATCGAACCGGCACGCCCCTGTTACGGAAGCGGCGGATTTTAAGTCCGCAGTGTCTACCAATTTCACCATCGGGGCCATGCGCTCACGTTAGGCGACTTGCATGCATCGTGCAAGCCGCTGAAACGATCTGTGCAGCAATAAAAAAGGGAAGCCCTGGCTTCCCTTTTGAAACTGGAGCGGGAAAACGGTCTCGAACCGTCGACCTCAACCTTGGCAAGGTTGCGCTCTACCAACTGAGCTATTCCCGCATGTCTGTTCTGCGTTTTTGTGAAGCACTAAAGTTCACAGAACAGACTGCTATTGTATCTCAGGATTTTCTTCATCGAACAAAGTGCGGAAGATTTTCCGGGCGGCCCCGTTTGAGCGCGGGTTTTCCGTAGGGTCCCCAGGCATAGCAGCGCGGGACAATGATTTATCACCGCAACAACACCAGGAGATCTCCTATGTTGGCTCAACGCTGGATGTGGATTGTCTGGCCGGCCTTTCTGACTGCGGCAGTCATGGAAATGCTGGTCTTTGCCTTTGTTGATCCGCTGGATTTGCACTGGGTGGCGGATATGGGGTGGTCACGCCAGGGTGCATATACACTGGCTTTCTTTGTCTTCTGGCTCATGACGGCACTCTCCAGTCTGATGACCAACTGGCTGGGGAGCTTGAGCCTTCCGGTGCTGCAGGAGATAAGGCGCTGACGCTGGGGTCTGCGAGGCAGGAGCTACTGCCTTAACCACCAAGGGGTGGCGCAGGAAAGCACTCCTTTTGATAGGTGCTGCCCTGCCGCATGCCGGTTCAGTTCACGCCTGGCAGTGCTGGCCGTTGACTATGGACTTGAGTCCATCGGTATCCAGAATGCGCAAATGGCGCTGCTTGACCTCGATAAGCCCTTCCTCGGCAAACTTGGAGAAGGTGCGGCTTACGGTCTCGAGCTTGAGACCCAGGTAGCTGCCGATCTCCTCGCGCGTCATGCGCAGCACCAGTTCCGACTTGGAAAAGCCGCGAGCATGCAGGCGCTGGACAAGATTCAGCACAAAGGCTGCAAGGCGCTCTTCGGCACGCATGCTGCCCAAGAGCAGCATGACGCCGTGCTCGCGCACGATCTCGCGGCTCATGACCTTGTGCACATGGTTTTGCAAGGCCGTGACTTCACGTGACAACTGTTCAAGCTTGTCGAAAGGCATGACGCAGACTTCAGCGTCTTCGAGAGCCACAGCATCGCAGGTGTGGTGTTCATTGACGATGCCGTCTAGTCCAATGATTTCGCCGGCCATCTGAAAGCCCGTGACCTGATCGCGGCCATCCTCGGTAGCGACGCAGGTCTTGAAAAAGCCTGTACGAATTGCATAGAGCGAGGTAAAGGCCTCGCCGTTGCGAAACAGAAGACCTCCACGTTTGATCTTGCGCCTGGTGGCCACGATGTCGTCGATGCGCTGCATTTGCTCGGCATCCAGGCCCACGGGCAAGCACAGCTCGCGCAGATTGCAGGTGGAACAAGAGGCTTTGATGGTTTGGAGAATCATGGGCAGAAATCAGCAGTACGCGCAGTTTTTATCGTGCAGGTGAGCAGATGAAAAGTAATTGAATAAATGAGTCAAATTGTCGCAGGTGACGATAGCCTGATTTTTGATGTGAATCAAGGCAGTGGATGGGGGTCTCGGGCACATTGTGTCCAATAGAGGAAAAAATACATGACAGCAGTCACCCCTGAGCTATTGAAGCGCTTCGATGTCCCAGGACCCCGATATACATCGTTCCCGACGGCCGATAGATTTGTGGAGGCTTTTGGCGCCAAGGACTATGTTCTGGCATTGCAGCAGCGCAAAGCCAGTGCGGCCGCGCGGGCTACGCCCTTGTCGTTGTACGTGCATGTGCCATTTTGCGAGTCTCTTTGCTATTACTGTGCTTGTAACAAAATAGTCACAAAACACCATGACCGCGCCGCAGTTTATTTGCGCTACCTAGAGAAGGAGCTGGCATTGCATACTGCCCACTGCGGAAAGGGGCAGCTTGTAAGTCAATTGCATTTGGGTGGAGGGACTCCCACGTTTTTGTCGGATGACGAGTTGCGCAGCCTCAAAATGTTGCTGCACGAGCATTTCAAGCTGGAGCCTGGTGGCGAATATTCGATCGAGGTCGATCCGCGTACCGTGACCGATGAGCGCCTGGCTGTACTCAAAGAGCTGGGCTTTAACCGCTTGAGCTTCGGTGTTCAGGATTTCGAGGAACAGGTGCAGGTTGCAGTGCATCGCGTGCAGCCGGCGGAGCAGGTCTTCTCTTTGGTGTCCACGGCACGCCAGCTGGGGTTTGCGTCGATCAACGTGGACCTGATCTACGGTTTGCCCAAACAAACTCCTGAGTCCTTCGAGCGCACCCTGGCCAAGGTGAATGAACTGAAGCCGGACCGCATCGCTCTGTATGCCTACGCACACCTGCCGCAGCGCTTCAAGCCACAGCGGCGCATCGCCGACGCCGACTTGCCAAGTGGCGAGGCCAAACTGTCCATGCTGTCGCGCTCCATTGAGGCGTTCATGCAGGCCGGCTATGTGTATGTCGGCATGGATCATTTCGCCTTGCCTGACGATGCTCTTGCCGTTGCCAAGCGTCAGGGGCGGCTGCATCGCAATTTTCAGGGCTACAGTACCCAGCCTGACTGTGACCTGATCGCGCTTGGCGTCTCGGCCATAGGCAAGGTTGGTGCGAGCTATAGCCAAAATGCAAAGACCCTTGAGGAGTATTACGACGCCATTGACGCAGGGCAACTGCCCGTGGTGCGAGGTTTGGCCTTGTCTCGCGACGACATGGTGCGCCGAGCCGTGATCATGGGACTGATGTGCCAGGGGGCGATTCTGTTCGAGCCCATGGAGCAGGCCTGGCTGCTGAATTTCCGAGAGTACTTTCCTTCCGAGATGGAGGCTCTGAAAAATCTTGAAAGCCAGGGGTTGCTGCAGATCAACGAAGAAGGCTTTAAGGTTACGGCCTTGGGGTGGTTTTTCGTGCGCGCTGTAGCCATGGTGTTTGATCGTTACTTTCAGGCAGATCAAAACAGGGCGCGCTTTTCTCGGATCATTTAGTTGCGTCAGTCATGTTGCTTTCCTTGTTGGGCACGGCCCTGATCATGGGGTTGGTCGGCGGCCCCCATTGCCTGGCCATGTGTGCGGCGCCATGCTCGATAGTCGCTTCGGGAGGGCTGCCCAAGGAGGCCGTTGTAACCTTGCCTGGTCAGGCAAGCCGCATGTGGTTTCGGCAAGCCCTGTTCCATAGTGGGCGTCTTGCCGGCTATGCAAGTCTGGGGGGCGTTTCCGCCATGGCAATGGAAAGCCTGTCTTGGCTGACCAGTCAGACCACGGCCTTGCAGCCTTTGTGGACCCTGATGCATGTGCTCGTCATGGCCTGGGGGCTTGCCATGCTGGTTCAGGCGCGCCAGCCGGCTTGGCTGGAATCTGCAGGGCGGGCCGCTTGGCAGAAGGTGCAGCCCATGCTCAAGGCGCCTGCAGGCCTGGCGGTTGCTGGCTATGCCTGGGCTCTAATGCCTTGCGGGCTTTTGTATTCGGCGGTACTCGTGGCGGCCCTCAGCGGTGGCGCTGTGCAAGGCGCCTTGGTCATGACCGCCTTCGGTTTGGGCAGTGCTCTCTGGCTGATTTCAGCTCCTTTGCTGTGGCGCTGGAGCCGGGATCGGATGAATGGTGCCAGGGCCGAGTGGGGAACGCGCTTGGCGGGCCTCATGCTGGTCGCTGTGGCGGTCTGGGCCTTGTGGATGGACCTGATCTACACACCCAGCCTGTGGTGCCGCTGAAGCACTTCTGATCTTGAAAGAAAAGGTTTTTCCTGTGTTCAATGGTGCTTTGCACTGGTCAGAGAAAAGCCTGGCATGGGGCTTTTGCATCAGGTGTTGAAGCGTATGTTCGCTCTTCCTGCTGGCTGAAGACGAATCAAGGAATGTTGCTGGACCTAGGGTTGACGTGACTATCTGCGGGTCGCTCCTTTGCAAAAAAGTGTCAGGAACTGGGGATAATGCAGGCTTCTTTGGCCGAAATGCCAAACCCTCAATCCGTCCTGGCCTGTGCCGCGAGTAAACAACTCCGTTCTTCTCGATATCCAAGACCTGCGTCTGGGCATGTTCATCCAACTGGATGTGGGTTGGATGAACCATCCTTTCCCTGCCAATAGCTTCAAGATCGCAAGCCAGGCTCAACTGGAGACTTTGAGATCTCTTGGCCTGCAATCCGTGCGCTGCATTCCCGGCAAAAGCGATAACTGGCCACAGCTGTTTGGGCGGGGGCGACAGGCCGGGAGGGCCACTTTCAGCAATGATGCATCACCTGAGGCACAACGCAGCTTGTCCGAGGGGGCGGGCGGCAGCGGTTCAGAGCATGGTCGGAATGCTGCTCGCAAAGGTCTTGATGTACGCCAGTGGCGTAGCCGTATTGCCTATTTCGATGCACGTTTCGAGGAAATAGAGCTGGTCTATGAAGGTCTGGCTCAGATGCTGGCCAGAGGAGATCAAGAGGCTAGGCAGCCATGTGAAGCTTTGATCCAGGAATGTCTGGCAGAGTTGTTGGGGGAACACGAGCTTTCAATTCATTTGCTGTCTGATGCGGTCGGGTATGGTCAGAATGCGCATGTCGTGAATGTGGCCGTGCTCAGCATGCTGCTGGGTCGGTCCATGGGCTTGACCGAGGTTCAACTAAGTGAGTTGGGGCTTGCGGCCTTGCTGCATGATGCGGGAAAGCTAGCTGTGGGTGCGAGCCATCTGCACGGCTTGGCGGTAGCACAGTCGCTAGTCAGTGAGGAGCAGCGCAAGCGCTATCAAGGGCATGTCGGGGAGTCGGTGAGCATCGCCATGCGCCTGGGGCTCTCGGCACAGGTGGCTACAGCCATAGCTCAGCATCATGAGTGGGCTGATGGCTCGGGCTTTCCTTTGCATCTGCTGGAAGAGGATATGGATCTGATGGGCCAGATCCTGGCCCTGGTCGACAGCTATGAGCGCTTGTGCAATCCAGGACATGCGGCTGTTGCTCTGCAAACACCTCACGAAGTATTGGCTCAATTGTTCAGCAGTCATAAGCACAGGTTTGCTGCACCGGTGCTGACAGCATTCATCCAGATGATGGGGGTTTTCCCGCCAGGATCTCTGGTCGAGCTCAGTGATGGAAGCCAGGCCATGGTGATGTCGGTCAATGTGCAAAAACCGCTGAAGCCTGTGGTCATGCTGTATCAGACGCAGAGGCCTGTGGAGGATGCGCTCCTATTGGACCTTGAACAAGGCACAGGACTGTGTATCAGAAGAGGATTGGCACCCGGGCAAGTGCCGTGCGAGGTGCTTGATTATTTGTCACCCAGGCGGCATGTTTGCTACTACTTTGAGAGAGCCGCAAAGCTCGATATGTCAAAGGCCCGATCGTGACCAAGGCGGCTCTGGACAAAGCCTGGCCTGACTTGCTTGATGCCTTGCAGGAGGCGCTGTGGTTGCTGGATGCGCAAAGCCTCAAAGTCCTGCATGCCAATCAAGGCAGTGAGGTTTTGACCGGTTATTCGCCCAGGGCGGCTTTGGGACTTTGTGTGCATGAGCTTGCCGCAACGCCTCAATTGCATGCGTTTTGGGCCGACCCCGGCAACTGGGCTGATGGGGCTCAGTTCGTTACCGAAATCAAGCGCGCTGAAGGACAGCTGGCCGCAGTGGAGATGCGCGTGAGGACGCTGGGCAATGAGGCTTCGCTGCTCATGGTCAGCATGCTGGACAGGCGTGAACAGGTGCGTCAGGAAGCGGAGTTCGAGCAACTTCTGGGCGAGCTGCGGGCCACGCTGGAATCGACAGCCGATGGCATTCTGGCCTGTGATCAGGAGGGACGCATCCGAGCCTTCAATCACCGCTTTGCAAGCCTGTGGCATATTCCCGAAACCTTGTTGCTCAAGCGCAATGACGCTGCGATCTTGTCGCATCTTGTTGCCCAGGTCCGTGATCCGGACGCCTATGTCAGGCAACTCACCGAGCTTGCGATGGCCCCTATGCTCCAGGCCTGTGATGTCTTTGAGTTGCGCGATGGTACGGTGCTTGAGCGACGCAGTGTCCCCCAGTTCAGGCGCGGCTTGCCCATAGGGCGCATACATTCGTTTCGAGACATTACTGCAGAGGCTCAGACCCAGGCCGGGCTTGCGCTTGCGGCTCGCGTATTCGAGTCCAGCCTGGATGGCATCTTTATCGCGGATCACAAACAGATCGTGGTTCGTACCAACCCCGCTTGCGACAGGCTTCTGGGAGGGCTGGGTGCCTTCGGCATGGCGGTGGTCGAACTGTTCGAGCGTGGTGCTGCTCAGACTCAGGCGCTGGATGTGCATGCCACTTTGCTATGGCAAAAGGGCGGTTTTTGGGAGGGGGACCTGTGGCTGCGCCAGTTCGGGGGAGGGCGCTGCGCGGTACGCCTGTCCTGGGTGCCGCTACGCAGTACCCAGGGCGAGATCGTGCAAAGCATTGGTTTCATGCGTGATCTGACCCAGCAGCGCCAAGCTCAGCAGCGCATAGAACAACTGGCTTACAGCGATGCACTCACGGGTCTGCCCAACAGACTCAGTTTTACGCGCCATGTGGAGATGGTGATAGGTGATGCGAGGATCAGGGAGGAGTCTTTTTGCATCCTCTTTATCGATCTGGACCGCTTCAAGATCATCAATGACTCGCTGGGCCATCAGTTTGGCGACCGCGTGCTGAGACTGGTGGCCCAGCGCATTCGCGACTGCCTGAGGCCCGTGGACATGTTGTGCCGGCTTGGGGGCGATGAATTCGTTCTCTATCTGCAGGCCTGCAACGAAGATTTTGCAGCCAATGTGGCCAGGCGCATTCTGCAAGCCATGGAGCGGCCTTTTCTGCTGGATGGCCTGGGCTTTTCCGTGCAATGCAGTATCGGCGTTGCCCAGTATCCAGGAGATGGCATGGCTTTGGATGAATTGATCCGATTGGCGGATACGGCCATGTATCGCGTCAAGGAGCGTGGGCGCGGTGACTTCTGTTTTTACCAGCCACAAATGAGCACCGGCCTGTTGTCGCGCATGAAACTTGAACATGCGATGCGTCAGGCCTTGGAGAACCGGCGCATGCAGGTGTACTTCCAGCCTCAGGTGCACATAGGCAGCGATCGCATCGTCGCCGCCGAAGCCTTGCTGCGCTGGAACGATCCCGAGTTTGGGGCAGTCTCGCCCAGTGTCTTCATTCCTTTGGCGGAGGAGTCTGGCTACATTGTTGCCCTGGGGGCCTGGGTTCTGGAGCAGGCCGTCAGCGAGGCTGCGCGCTGGCAGGCGCAGGCCATGGACATCAAGGTTTCGGTGAATGTCTCTGCTCTGGAGTTTCGTCAATCAGGCTTTGTGCAGCGTTTGACCGAGTTGTTGAGGCGCTATGAACTCGACCCCCAGCTTCTTGAGCTTGAGCTCACGGAAAGCATTTTGCTGCAGGAAGCTCAGGAAATGGCGCTGCGTGTCTGTCAGATAGCCGAGTTGGGCGTTGGCTTGGTGATTGATGACTTCGGCACCGGCTACTCCAGTCTGGCATATCTGAAGAAGCTGCCAATCTCCAAGATCAAGATTGATCAGAGCTTTGTACGTGGGCTGCCTCATGATGACGGGGACAGGGCCATTGTTGGGGCGATTACCAAAATGGGCTTGTCCCTGGGGTTGGAAATCGTGGCCGAAGGTGTGGAGACTGTCGAGCAGCTCTCGGCCATAAAGGGCATGCAGGCTCATTACTTTCAGGGCTTTTTGTGCGCGCCAGGCCTGCCGCGTGACCAGTTTGCCCAGTGTCTGCAGGCTCAGCAGCAGGGCCAAGGAGCCTTGGCCAACTGGCAGCAGGCAGTGCAAAAGGCCGCCCAGGCAGCCGAGGTACAAGGGGGAGCTCAGCCTTCGGAAACCAAGCCCTTCCAGAGCATGTAGCAGGCCAGGCTGAGCAGCAGGCTCGCAAAAATGCGCTTGAGCTTTTGTATGGGCAGTTTGTGGGCAAGCTTTGCGCCCATGGGGGCGGTGAGCACGCTGCAGCAGGCCAGACCCAGCAATGCGGGCAGCCACAGATAGCCCAGGGAGTATGCAGGCCTGCCGATGGTGCCTGCGCCCGAGAAAATCAGGCCCAGCGTATTCACCAGGGCAATCGGAAAACCCAGGGCCGCGCTCGTGCCTATGGCCTGGTGAAGAGGCACGGAGCTGCGCGTCATGAAGGGCACGCTGATGAAGGCGCCGCCTGCGCCCACCAGCCCGGCGATGAAGCCCAGGCCTGTGCCAGCTCCGTATAGGCCCAGCGGCCCTGGCAGCTCCCGGCTGGCCTTGGGCTGGCTGCTGCCGCTCAGCATGCGCAAGGCGGTAAAGCCTATGAAAAGCCCGAAGAACAGGGCCAGATACTTGCCGCGCAGCAAGGTAAAGACTCCCAGGCTGGCCAGCAGTCCGCCCGTGAGTATCCCCGGGGCCAGGCTGCGCACGATGTCCCAGCGCACGGCACCACGGCCATGGTGGGCGCGTAAGCTCGAGACCGATGTGAAGACGATGGTCGCCATGGCCGTGGCAATGGCCATCTTCACGGCCAGGTCTGGCCCCAGCCCTTGCTGGCTCAGAAAATAGGTCAGAAATGGCACCAGCATCATGCCGCCGCCCACACCGAGCAGGCCGGCCAAGAAACCAGAGCAAAGTCCCAGCAAGGCCAATTCCAGATAAAGCATAAGAGGTAGGGGCGGGCAAAGAAAAACCCGGCAGCCGTGGGGCGCCGGGTCGATAGAGGTGTCTGCAAAAACCACCGGACCGTCATCCTGAACCGGGGGTTCAGGTGGGCGAGGGCAGCCAAGTCTTGGGTTCGTCTGACGCGAGACGATCACGCTTGCAGGGCAATGTACCAAGCCCGGGCTCATATGAGCATTGGTTCAAGGAACTATAAAGCCCGGCGGTCTTGCAGACGACTTCATTCTAAGACGAATGCGGTATTCCAATGTCGAAAGTGCGAGTATTTCGAGGCTCAAATCAGCCGGTTATCGCTGCTCAGAGCCTGATCCAGGCGCAGCACCAATTGCTCGGCCAGTTGCTGCTGGCGCTGCTGCTCGGCCACTTCTTCAGGCGAAGGCTGAAGAATCGTCGCCTGAAGCGTGCTCTCTGCAGCCACGGTCTGCATCTCGGCCTGGGCCATGGCAAGCTGGGCCTGTTGCTCGTCACGATCCAGCAGGTCGAAGGCCATGTTCAGCGCGGCCAGAACGGCCACGCGTTCGCGCGAGCGCATCTTGCCGCCATCGCGTATGCGGGTCATGGCCATGTCCACCCGGCGCACGGCTTCGAGCAGGCGCTCCTGCTGACCATCGGGACAGGTCAGCACATAGCTTTGCTGCAGTATTTGTACTTCGATCTGCTTCATGGACATGCGTGGCTCACACCTGGTTGGATGGCAAGCGCTCGATGAGCGCATCTACGCGAGCCCGGGCGGCATTGAGTCGCGAGCGCAGCGAATCACGCTCCTGGGTCAGGGCTGCGACCTGCTCTTCAAGCAAGGCATTGGTGCGCAGCAACTCCTCATGACGAACCAGTAGCAGCTCCACGCGCTCTGCGATGAGGTCTAGGGAAGACTGGGGGATCATAGACTCTGGCATTGTAGGGCTTGCGGCCTTGTAGTATCGGGGCAATAGCTTGTAAGCATGAGCACATGCCGGGCAAGGCAGCAGCATGGTGCTCGGGTATTCGAGGACAGGACGGCGGTTTTTCTAAAATCGTAGCGCTCAGCGCTCATCCCATATGCGCTGGCTGCCTATTTTGCTTAAAAAACATTTGCCATGATAGGCGCTGGGATTATCGAAATCCTCAGCCAGTCCTGGCAGGGGGCGCTTTGCAGGTTTCGGGCGTGTATCCAGTGCCTCTGATCGGTGGCACGGCACCGTTTCTTGCCGCGACCATGCCTGGGAAAGCCGTCCGCGCTCCTGTCATGTCCGACCCCGATACAATGCGCCGCGTTGGTGCTCGGCGCCGCCGTTCAGGCGGCCCAGTTCAACGGGAAGCAGGAAGGCAGGGCCGTGCAGCGGCTGCCGCGCCTGCGCTGCCCCCGCAACGGTCAGCGAGCGGATGACGCAGCCATAGCGAGCCTCCGCCTCAGCCCATGACAGGTCACTGGCGCTTTGCTGCGCCGGGAAGGCTGGGATGAGGTCATCGCCTAGCCCGGATACCGGCCAACACAGGGGTGCCCAGGCGCATGCATGCGCTGCGGTGCTGTGAATGCCCACGATCGGCGGGGAGGCTGGTCAGGGCGCGCTCGTTTTCTCTTCCTCATGAGTTTGTTTGAAAAAGACACGCCTTTCAGCGCCCTGCTGATACTGTGCGCGGCGACCGGCCCGGCCCTGGCGCAGGACCACTCCTCCAGTTCCCAGGCGCATCTCTCGGAAACCGTGGTCACGGCCACACGTGTCGCCCAGCCGCTGCCCGACCTGCTGGCCGATGTCTCCGTCATCGACAAAGAAGCCATAGAGCGTGGCGGCTTCAACGATCTGGCTTCGGTGCTTGCAAGGCAGGGCGGAGTGCAGATTGTGCGCACGGGTGGCATGGGCTCGAGCACCAGCATTTTTCTGCGGGGCGCGAACACCCAGCACACGGCGGTCTTTGTGGACGGGGTGCGCGTGGACTCGCAGTCGGGCAGCGGCGGCATGGACTGGCAGACGATTCCCCTGCCGCTCATAGAGCGCATTGAAGTGTTGCGCGGACCGGCGGCGGCGGTCTATGGCTCGGACGCCATGGGTGGCGTGATCCAGATCTTCACCAAAAAGGGTGAAACAGGCTTTCACCCCAGCCTGGGGCTGGGTCTTGGAAACCGCGGCACGCTCAGGGCCGAAGCCGGATTGTCGGGCGCGCAAGGCGCCTGGGACTATGCACTGGGCCTGCAGACAGAGCGCACTGATGGCTTCAACTCCAAGACCTCGGCCGGTGCCAATCCCGACGATGACGACTATCGCCTGCATGCGGCCAACGCCAAGCTGGGGCTGCAAATGAGCCGCGATCACCGGCTCGAGGCCACGGCACTGAGCAGCCAGTCCAACAGCGGCTACGACACAAGCCAGCTCGACGACCGCAGCAAGCGCCGGCTGCAAAGCATGGGCCTGCAATGGGCGGCCCAGTGGAGTGCGAGCTACAGCACGCGCCTGAGCCTGAGCCAGGCGGACAACCGCTACGAAACCGTGACCCTGCCCAAGAACTCCAGTCTCACGGAAACCCAGGTGCGCAGCTATCTGCTGCAAAACCAATGGGTTCAGGGCGCGCATACCTTGACCGCCAATCTGGAGCGCCGCGAGGACAGACTGGACAACCGTGATCTGGACCAGATGCGGCGCACGCGCTCGCAAAATGCTCTGGCCCTGGGCTGGGGCTATGTGTGCGCAGCTCATACGCTGCAGCTCAATGCCCGTCATGATGACGACAGCGAGTTCGGCGGCAAGAACACCGGCAGCGCGGCTTATGGCTACGCATTTGCCCCGGGCTGGAAGGCCACAGCCTCGGCTGCGAACTCGTTTCGTGCGCCCACGCTGTACCAGCGCTTTCACAAGACCTATGGCTCGCCCGATCTGCAGCCCGAGCAGGGCCGCAACTTCGAACTGGGCCTGCGCTGGAGTCAGGGCGGAAACAGCTTCTCGGCCGTGGCCTATCGCAACAATCTGAGCAACCTCATCGAATACGACTCGGCAAGCAAGCACTATTCCAGCGTCTCCAGTGCCAGGCTCGAAGGCCTGACCCTGGCTGGCAGCACGCGCTTCGCAGGCCTGCGCTGGAATGCGTCGCTGGACTTCCAGAATCCGCGCAACGAGGAAACGGGCAAGCTGCTGGCGCGCCGTTCCAAACGCTTTGCGAACCTGAGTGCCGAGGGCGGGTGGGGCGGCTGGCAGTGGACGGGCGAGATGCAGACCGCCTCGGGCCGCTACGACAAGGTGGACAACCAGTACCGGCTGGGCGGCTATACCTTGTTCAATCTTTCGGCCTCGCGCACCTTGAGTCGCGGTCTCAGTCTGATCGCGCGCGTGGACAATCTGCTGGACAAGGATTACACGCTCGCCAGAGACTACGCCACGGCCGGACGTGTGGTTTATGTGGGCCTGAAATGGAGCGCCCACTGAGCGCTTGTGTTGTTGCGCCGCGCTCTCGTGTGACGGAGCCACGGCCTCGGCCTGGGCTCCCCCTTTTTTCTGCTGCTGCTCGTGAAGCGCAGCACCACGAATAATCGAGGCCCTCTGGGATTTTTGTTATGCATCTGGCTCGCTGTCCTGCGCTGCTCATCACCTCCTCGGCCTCGGGCCAGGGCAAGACCACACTCACGGCGGCCCTCGCACGGCTGCATGCTCGCCAGGGCCGGCGCGTGCGCGTGTTCAAGTGCGGGCCGGATTTTCTTGACCCTCACTGGCATGAACTGGCTTGCGGCACACCCGTGCACAACATCGACCTGTGGATGACGGGCGAGACGGATGCGCGCGCGCGTTTGCATGCTGCGGCCCGCGAGGCGGACCTCATCCTGATTGAAGGCGTGATGGGCATGTTCGACGGCAATCCCAGCGCGGCCGACCTGGCCGAACTCCTGGGCCTGCATGTGCTGGCGGTTCTTGATGCGGCAGCCATGGCCGGCACTTTTGGTGCCCTGGCCTATGGGCTGCAGCACTATCGCCCGGGGCTGCGCTGGGCAGGCCTGCTGGCCAACCGCGTGGCCAGCAGCCACCATGCGGATCTGCTGATGAGCGGTCTGCGTGATCAGAGCCTGTGGCAGGGCGCGCTTGTGCGGGTCGGTCGGGGCAAGCAGTCGCTGCTGCCCGAGCGTCATCTGGGCCTGGTGGCAGCGCGGGAGATTGATGACGGTCTGCAGCGTCTGGATGCGGCTGCCGATGCGCTGCAGGCCACGCCTTTGGGCCAAAGGCCCTGGCTGGCCCCGCAAGGTGAGGCGAGCTGGCAGGACTGGTGTGTGGATTTCCTTGCGCCAGGCAGCGATGCGAAAGGCAGCACCGAGATACCTGAAATCCAGCCCTGGCTGGCCGGGCGACGCATCGCGATTGCACGTGATGCGGCCTTTGGATTCATCTATGAGGCCAATCTCGACTGCCTGCGCGCCATGGGGGCCGAGCTGGCCTTTTTCTCGCCGCTGGCAGGGCAGGGCCTGCCAGCATGCGATGCGCTGTGGCTGCCCGGCGGCTATCCCGAGCTCCATGTGACAACCCTGGCCGCCAATACCGTGCTGCGCGAGGATCTGGAGCGCCACGTGGCGGCTGGCAAGCCTGTGTGGGCCGAGTGCGGCGGCATGCTCTCGCTGTGCGAGACCCTGACCGATGCCGAGGGCCGCACGGCTCAGCTCTGGGGGCTGCTGCCGGCGCAGGCCCTGATGCAGGCAAAGCTTGCAGGCCTTGGCATGCAGCAGCTTGAGACACCCTGGGGCGTTCTGCGCGGCCACACCTTTCACTACAGCCGCATGGAGACCACGTTGGCCGAGGTCGGACGCAGCAGCCGTCCCGGGCAGCAGCCCCAACCCGGGCGCGGCGAGGCGCTCTACCGGCTGGGCAGCGTGCATGCGAGCTTTTTTCATGCCTGGTTTGCCTCGCAGCCACGCGCCGTGGCGGGCCTGCTGGGCGCGCACTGAGAGCGAGCAATTCATGCTGAACGAACAGAACATCGATGGCCGCCCCTGGCGCCGCGAACTGATCCTGGGTGGGCAAAAAAGTGGCAAGTCGCGCCGCGCCGAAATGCAGGCCAAGGCCTGGCTGGCAGGGGGGGGGAAGGGCACTCCACGGCGCGAGGCCCAACTCATCGCGACCGGCCAGGCCTGGGACGAAGAGATGCGCGCGCGCATCAAGCGTCATCAGGTCGATCGTGCCCGGCGCGTGCCCGGCATGGGGACTCTGGAGGAGCCGCGCGACCTGGCCGGCCTGCTTGCCCAGAACAGCGCGCCGCACCGGCTGCTGGTCATAGACTGCCTCACGCTCTGGCTGACGAATTGGCTGATGCCTGCTGATGATTTGGCATCAAAAAGCACTCTAGCCCAGGACTGGCAAGCGCAATGTGCTCTTTTTATGGAAGCGCTTGAGCAGGCCCCGGGTCCTGTGATCCTGGTCGGCAACGAGATCGGTCTGGGCGTGATTCCCCTGGGCTCCGAAGTCCGTGCCTTTGTGGATGCGCTGGGCCAGCTCAACCAGCAGGTGGCCAGACGCTGTGAATCGGTCACGCTGATGTGTGCGGGGCTGGCGCTGGGGCTCAAATGAAACACCCCCTGAGTCGCTTGCGCGCCTTCCCCCTCTCTCTGCGGGAAGGGGACGACAGCCTCGCTGCGGGGCGGCCCTTGCTCGCTGTCTCTGGGCTTTGGCAGTGCCGGTTTTGTACGCTGCGCGATGAAGTCTTGAGTCGCTTGCGCGCCTTCCCCCTCTCTCTGCAGGAGGGGGACGACAGCCTCGCTCCGCGGCAGCCCTTGCTCGCTGTCTCCGTGCTTTGGCAGTGCCGATTTTGTGCGCTGCGCCATGAAGTCTTGAGTCGCTTGCGCGCCTTCCCCCTCTCTCTGCGGGAGGGGACGACAGCCTCGCTGCGGGGCGGCCCTTGCTGGCTGTCTCTGGGCTTGGGTTGCGCCGGTTTTGTACGCTGCGCAAAACGCGGTATTCGATCCTGCTCGCGGCCTCTGGCTGGATTTCCGCCGGCTTGATGGGCCGCGAATTTTGCGATGAATGATTCACATGAAGCTGTTTAAAAAATGCCAGGCATGGGTGCTGGCCGGGGCATTGGCGCTTGGTCCGACATTGGCCCAGGCCGTACAAATCACCGACGGCCGCGGTGTGGCCGTGCAATTGCCGCGTCCACCCCAGCGCATCGTGAGCCTTTTGCCGTCTCTGACCGAAAGCGTGTGTGCACTCGGCGCCTGCGAGCGTCTGGTTGGTGTGGACCGCTATTCCAACTGGCCCGAGCACATCAAGAGCCTGAAGGTGGTCGGTGGAGGGCTCGATCCGAACATCGAGGCCATCGTGGCGCTCAAGCCGGATGTGGTGCTGGTCTCCATGGCCTCCCGGGCGGTGACGCGCATGGAGGCCCTGGGCCTCAAGGTCGTGGCGCTGGAGCCGCGCACCCATGCCGATGCCAGGGCCGTGCTCCAGACCCTGGGCCAACTGCTGGACCTGCCAGCCGAGCAGGGCGCGGATCGCGTCTGGGGCCGCATAGAGGCCGAAATTCAGAAAGCTGCCCTGAGCGTTCCGCAAGGGCTGCGCGGCAGCAAGGTGTACTTCGAGGCCAGCCGAGGCCCTTATGCGGCCGGCCAGACCTCGTTCATCGGCGAGACGCTCACGCGCCTGGGCGTGGGCAATATCGTTGGGGCGGACCTGGGGTCGTTTCCACGCATCAATCCCGAATACGTGGTGCGCGCCAACCCGGACTTCATCATGGGCGGAGAGCGCAGTCTGGGACAGTCGGGCCTGCCTTATCCTGGCTGGGCCAGCATGCGTGCCGTCAAGGCAGGGCGCATCTGCCGCTTCAAGCATGAGGAGTCGGATGTGCTCATCCGACCGGGCCCGCGCATGGCCGAAGGAGCCTGGCTCATGGCTCGCTGCCTGAGCGACAAGGGCCAGGGCCTCAAGCAGCCAGGAGGAGTGCAATGAGCGAGTGCCGAGCCAGGCCCTGTACGCTTCAAACCGGTCTTGCGGCGCCCTGGATGGCCCTGGCCCTGCTGCTGCTGAGCCTGCTTTTGATGCTGCTGGGTGCAGGCATAGGCAGCACCGGCTGGGACAGCGTATGGAAAGCCCATGGCGATCCTCTGGCCTGGCAGATCGTGACCGACATCCGGCTGCCGCGCACGGCCGGCGCCTGGCTGGCCGGTGGCCTGCTGGGCCTGGCCGGCGCCGTGGCACAAGGGGTTTTCCGCAACCCTCTGGCCGACCCCTATCTGCTGGGCAGTGCCTCGGGGGCTTCGCTGGGCGTGGCCCTGAGCATGGCGGCCATGGGGGCGTCGCCATTTGCACTGGCCGGCCTAGCACGTCTGGGTGTGACCGGCGCGGCCTTTGCAGGCGCAGCCCTGGCCGTCTTGCTGACCCTGGTGCTGGCCCAGGGCGCGCACAACACCATGCGTCTGCTGCTGGCAGGTGTGGTCGTGGGCGTGGTGCTCGGGGCCACGGCTTCGCTGGTGCTGCTCATGAACCCCGACATCATGCAGGCCATGCAGTCCTTCATGCTCGGCAGCACCTCTTTTGTGAGCTGGAGCGCCTGCGCACTGATGTTGGGCGTGCTGCTGCTGAGCTGCGGCGTGGCCTGGAGTCTGAGCCGTGTGCTCGATGGCCTGGCCTTGGGCGAAGCCACGGCCCACAGCCTGGGCCTGCCGCTGGCGCCGCTGCGCATGGTGCTGATTCTGTTGCTGGCCCTGGCCACGGGAACGGCCGTGGCCCAGACCGGGCTCATTGCCTTTGTTGGCCTGGCCGCGCCGCATCTGGTGCGTTCCCTGGTTCAGGCCTTGCATCGCTGGCTGCTGGTGCTGAGCGCGGCCATGGGCGCGGTCTTGCTGTTGGGTGCAGACCTGCTTGCACGCTGGCTGATCGCGCCCCAGGAGCTGCCCGTGGGCGTGCTCACGGCCGTGCTCGGTGGCAGCTATCTGCTGTGGCTCATGCACCGCCGCCATGGACTGCGCAGCGGGGAGGCAGCATGAGCCGCAAGAATGCAAGCGCCCGGCCGGGCATGGCTTTGCAGGCCAGGGATGTAAGCCTGAGTCTGCACGGCCAGCGCATCTTGCACAAGGTCTCGCTGGGCTTTGCGGCCGGGCGCTGGACGGCCATGGTTGGCCCCAATGGTGCGGGCAAATCCACGTTGCTCAGGGCTCTGGCCGGCATGGATGTCGCAGGCCAGAGTCAGAGCGGCGAGATCGAGCTGCTGGGCCGTGAGCTGAAACAGTGGCCGGGACGCGAACGTGCGCGCAGTCTGGCCTGGCTGGGCCAGAACCAGCCCGTGGCCGGCGATATGGCGGTCTATGACCTGGTGATGCTGGGCAGGCTGCCGCACCAGGGCTGGCTGGCCGCGCCCAGCCGCGCCGACCACGAGGCCGTGGAGCAGGCCCTGCATCAAACCCAGGGCTGGGACTGGCGCCGGCGCAGCGTGGGCAGCCTCTCGGGCGGGGAGCGCCAGCGCGTGCTGCTGGCGCGAGCCCTCGCCGTACAGGCCGAGGTCCTGCTCATGGACGAGCCCCTGGCCAACCTCGATCCGCCGCACCAGGCCGACTGGCTTGAATGCGTGCAGGCACTGGTCGAGAGCGGGCACACCGTGATCAGCGTGCTGCATGAGATCTCCATGGCCTTGCAGGCTCAGGAGCTTGTCATCCTGAACCAGGGGCGCGTCCTGCACCAGGGCGCTTGCAGCGACCAGGGCACGCATGCGGCTCTGGAGGAGGTGTTCGAGCACCGGCTGCGCATTTGCTCCATCGACGGCCAATGGCTGGCCCTGCCCAGAACCCGGGATGTCCGGCAAGGGCTCGAACACAGGCAAACCTTGGGCCCGGGACGTTAGCCTTCTTCTTTGCGCGGGCCTGGTCTTGAACTCCTGGGCCTGGGCCGCTGCAGGTAGGCGCCGGAGTGGAACAACTGGGCCTCGGCCTGGTCTATGCGGGCCACGACATCCTGGCCTGCGCGGCTGGCCAGCATCTCGGCCAGGGCTTCGGACAAGGCCATGGCGGCGGTGGTGGAGGGAAAAAAGGACTGGCTGTGCAGCGAGAACAGCAGGGTGACGTCGGCCAGCAGGGCCAGGGGCGAGGCCGGGCTGTCGGTCAGCGCCACAATGCGGCAGCCCGCGGCCTGGGCTGCCTGCGCTGCCATCAGTGCCTCGCGTGAGTAAGGCGCAAAACCCATGACCAGCAGGCTGTCACCGGCCGATAAGGCGCGGCATTGCATCTCCAGCGTGCCGCCATGGCCGTCCATCAGATGCACGCTGGGCCGCAGCAGCCGGTAGAGGTAGACAAAGGAAAAGGCCACCGCAAAGCTGGCCCGAAATCCTGCGACATGAACGCTGGCCGCTTGTTCGAGCAATCCGCAGGCGTGCTGCAGCTTGTCGCCCAGGTTGTGCAAGGTGGTTTCCAGGTTGCGCTGCTGCTGGGCAAAGTTCTCGGCGGCCAGGTCCTCATGGCTGGCCCGCTGCAGCAGGGCCAGGGCCTTGCTGCCATAGGCCTTGTCCTGCGCCAGGCCCAGATCCTGGGCAAATGCCTGCTTGAGCTGGGGCCAGCCTTCGAATCCCAGCGATTGGGCAAAGCGCACCAGGGTCGCAGGAGCACTGTCTGCGCGCATGCCCAGGCCGCGCATGGAGGATGTGACGACTTCGCCAGGATGCTCGAGGATAAACCTCGCAACCTGCTGCAGGGCGGCGGGCAGGTCCGGATAGCGCTGGCGTATGTCTTCACAGATGGGCATGGGATTGTTGACAAAGATAACGTCAGGAAAGATCTGTTTCACGGAATTGTGACTTGACGGATCAATTGTTTCAACAAATAATTTTTTGGAACAATTGATCTGAATAAGGTGTGTTATGAGCCATGTGTTCCACCGCCATTTGCACCAGCAGCCGCCGGTTGCGGCTTCCGCCAGGGGCGTGGAAATTCGCGATGTCCATGGCCGGCGCTACCTCGATGCCTCGGGCGGAGCGGCCGTGTCTTCGCTGGGCCATGGCCACCCGGATGTGCTTGCAGCCATGCATGCCCAGATCGACAAGCTCGCCTATGCGCACACCAGCTTTTTCACGACCGAAGTGGCCGAGGCCCTGGCCGAAGCCCTGGTGCGGGGGGCGCCCGAGGGAACCAGCCATGCCTACCTGGTCAGCGGCGGATCCGAGGCCGTGGAGGCCGCGCTCAAGATGGCGCGTCAGTACTTCGTGGAGATCGGCCAGCCGCAGCGCCGGCATTTCATTGCCAGGCGCCAGAGTTACCACGGCAATACGCTGGGGGCGCTGGCCGTCGGGGGCAATGCCTGGCGACGAGCGCCGTTTGCGCCGCTGCTGATCCAGGCTTCGCATGTCTCGCCCTGCTATGCGTATCGCGATCAGGGCGAGGACGAGAGCTTCGAGCAATACGGACTGCGCCTGGCCAGGGAGCTGGAAGAGGCCATACAGGCGCAGGAGCCGCAAAGCGTGATTGCCTTTGTCGCCGAGACCGTGGGCGGGGCCACAGCCGGCGTGCTGATGCCGACTCCCGGCTATTTCAAGGCCGTGCGCGAGGTCTGTGACCGCCATGGTGTGCTGCTCATCCTGGACGAGGTCATGTGCGGCATGGGGCGCACGGGCGCGCTCTATGCGTGCGAGCAGGAGGGCGTGGTGCCCGATCTGATCACCGTGGCCAAGGGCCTGGGGGGCGGCTACCAGCCCGTGGGCGCGGTGCTCGCGCAAAAGCACATTGTCGATGCCATGTCGCGCGGCAGCGGTTTCTTCCAGCATGGCCATACCTATCTGGGCCATCCCGTGGCCTGTGCGGCGGCACTGGCGGTACAGCACGTGATCCAGCGCGACGGCCTGCTCGAAAAAGTGAGCTCGGATGGCCTGTTCCTGCAGCGCATGCTGAGCCTGTCCCTCGGGGCTCACAGACATGTGGGCGATATACGCGGGCGCGGCTTTTTCTGGGGCATAGAGCTGGTGGCGGACCGGGCCAGCAAGACCGCTTTCGATCCCGCGCTCAAGCTGCATGCCCGGATCAAGGCCGAGGCCATGCAGCGCGGCCTGCTGTGCTATCCCGCGGGTGGCACGGTCGACGGGCTGGCGGGCGACCATGTGCTGCTGGCTCCGCCCTTCGTGGCTTCGCGCAACGAGCTGGTCACCATGGCCGGCCGACTGGCCGAAGCCATCGATGCCGCAACTGCCCCGATTTCCTGATCCATCGTTTCTTGTCCACTCTTGTTTATTCGAATGGCTTTTCAGCCTGCTTTTTTTCATGACCCGAATCGCCCTCATCCATGCCCTCAACCACTCCGTCGATCCGATCAATCAGGCGTTTGCACGCCATTGGCCGCAGGCCCAGCGCATGAACCTGCTGGACGACAGCCTCTCCAGTGATCTGGTTCGCAGTGGGCGTGGGCTTGATGAAGCCATGCACCAGCGCTTTCAGCATCTGGCCCGGTATGTGGTGGAGACAGGGGCCGATGCCATACTGTTCACCTGCTCGGCCTTTGGCCCCTGCATAGAGACCGTGGCCGAGCAGCATTCCCGCATCCCGGTGCTCAAACCCAACGAGGCCATGATCGCGCAGGCCTGTGCGGGCCTGCAGGGGCCGCTGGGCCTGATCGCCAGCTTTGGCCCTACGCTGAGCTCCATGCCCAAGGAGTTCGGCCCCGATGTGGAGTTGATGCCGGCGCTGGCTGCCGGAGCTCTCGAGGCCTTGCACCGTGGCGATGCGGTTACCCATGACCGGCTCGTGGCCGAGCAGGCCCGGTTTCTCGCGGGCAAGGGCTGCACGCGCATCGCGCTGGCCCAGTTCAGTCTGGCGCGTGCCCGCAAGGCCTGCGAGGAGGCCAGCGGCCTGCCGGTCTTCACCACGGTGGACAGCGCAGTCCATGCCTTGCGGCTCAGGCTGGGGGCATCGGCCGATGCGGCAGCTGATCTCGGTTAAAGTGGCGGGCCGCAGCATGTCTAGGGGCGGCCTCAGCAGCCGCCCTGGGCGCCGCGCGGCTGGCAGCTTTCTGGGCAGCGGGTTCAGGACCTGGGCGCAGTGAAGTGCCAGGACCCAGTCCGTGACCCGAGGTGACAAGCCATGCAGATAGAACAAGCCCCAACCGAAAAACCCTATGAAAAGCCCGAGGGCGAGCGCCGCGGCCTGATTCTCGTGAACACCGGCGATGGCAAGGGCAAGAGCACGGCCGCCTTCGGTCTGGCCGTACGCGCCCACGGGCGTGGCAAGGCGGTCAAGGTGTTTCAGTTCATGAAGGTGCCCACGGCCCGTTTCGGCGAGCACCGTGTGTTCGAGCAACTGGGCATTCCCATCGAAGGGCTGGGGGACGGGTTCAGCTGGAAGAGCCAGGACCAGGAGCGCTCGGCACAGCTGGCGCGCGAAGGCTGGGAAAGAGCCCGCCAGGCCATAGAGTCGGGCGAATACTTTCTCGTGGTCCTCGATGAGATCACCTACCCGCTGATCTACGGCTGGCTGCCGCTGGAGCCCGTGCTGGAGACTCTGGCCAGGCGTCCGCGCGACGTGCATGTGATGCTCACGGGGCGGCGTTGCCCCGAGGAGATCATTGCGATGGCCGATACTGTCACGCGCATGGAGCTGGTCAAGCACGCCTTCAAGGCCGGCATTCCCGCCCAGCGCGGCATCGAGGATTGATGCTGTCGCAAAGAGGCCTTTGATGGCCATGCCCTGACCGGGAATACTCGGCGCAGGCGGATGGGCTTGCAGGCCTTGGCCGACAATCCCCGCATGAGCAGCGAAGAACCGACCCCGCCTTCTGCCCCCGCAGCGCACGACACGATACCCGCCCGGCCTTTCAGCGAGCCCGAGCGCGCAGCCGTTTACCGGGCGATTCACGAGCGGCGCGACATGCGGCATTTCTGCGGTGGATCGGTCGATGAGGCGGTCTTGCTGCGTCTGCTGCGCGCAGCCCATCACGCGCCCAGCGTGGGCTTTATGCAGCCCTGGCGCTTTGTGCGCGTGCGCAGCCCGCAGTTGCGCGAGCAGATTCATGCGCTGGTGGAGCAGGAGCGTTTGTGCACGGCCCAGGCGCTGGGTGAGCGCGAGCCGCAATTCATGAAACTCAAGGTTCAGGGCGTGCTCGATGCGGCCGAGCTGCTGGTGCTGGCCATGCCGCCGGGGCGCGAGGCCCATGTGTTCGGCCGCCGCACCCTGCCCGAGATGGACGTGGCGTCCGCGGCCTGCGCCATACAGAACCTGTGGCTGGCTGCGCGTGCCGAAGGCCTGGGCATGGGCTGGGTGTCGCTCTTCGAGCCCGATGCCCTGGCCGCCTTGCTGCGCATGCCCGCAGGCAGCCGGCCGCTGGCCGTCCTGTGCCTGGGGCCGGTCGCCGCCTATTACGCCGAGCCCATGCTGCAGCAGGAGAAATGGGCTGGCCGCGCTCCTCTGGACAGCATGCTGTTCGAAGACTACTGGGACGAAAAGGCCGGGCAATGATGTTTCTTCCCTGGGGCCCCGAGGCCCTGGCTCTGGCCGTGGTGCTGGCCCTGGCCATGGATGCGCTCTGGGGCGAGCCGCCTGCCTTTCTGCATCCCGTGGTGGCCATGGGCCGGGTCTTGCAGGCTCTGGGGCAGCGCGTGGCTCCTGCCGATCCAGAGGCCGTACAGCGACGTGATTACAAGAGTTTTTGGCTTGCAGCCCTTGCCTGGTGCGCGCTTGCAGCTATTGTTTCAGGAGTTTATGGCCTGCTCCAGGCCTTGCTTGCGTCCCGGCCCTGGTGGCTGCAGGCGCTGGTGATGGCCGTGCTGCTCAAGCCCTTGTTTGCCTGGCGCATGCTCAAGCACGAAGTCCTGGCCGTGGAGGCTGCCTTGCAGCAAGGCCTGAGCCAGGGGCGCGAGCGTCTGCGCTGGCTGGTGAGCCGCGATACGGCCGCGCTCGATGCCGCCGAGGTGCGTGAAAGCGCGATCGAGACCCTGGCCGAGAACCTCAACGACTCCGTGGTCGCTCCGCTGTTCTGGTTTGCCGTTGCGGGCCTGCCCGGGGCTGCGCTCTACCGCCTGGCGAACACGGCCGATGCCATGTGGGGCTATCCGGGCTGGCGCGGCCAGGGCGCGCAGCGGCGCTACTGGCAATGGGCAGGCAAATGGACGGCACGTGCCGATGATGTGCTCAGCTGGATTCCCGCGCGCATCACGGCGCTTTTGCTGCTTGTGGTGGCGCCCGGCGCCAAGTGGCAAGGCCTGCGCCGCGATGCGCACAGCACGCCTTCGCCCAACGGCGGCTGGCCCATGGGGGCCATGGCCCGGATTCTGGGCGTGCGCCTGGGCAAGCCCGGCGTCTATGTGCTCAACCCCGGGGGCTGTGTGCCGCAGTCGCTCCAGCTGCAGCAGGCCGTAGGCCATGCCAGCCGCGTGGTGCGGCTGCTCGGCTGCGTCGCCCTGGCTCTGGTGCTGGTTTCGGGTCTTGTGATCCCATTGGCGGCGAGGTTTTGATGCAGTTTTCTTTGCCCGTTCATGGCGGCAGCGATGCCCAGGGCACGCCAGTCCATGATTTTTCCACCAACAGCAATGCCTGTGGCCCATGTCCGCTGGTGCTCCAGGCCCTGGGGCAGGCGCATGCCGCGCACTACCCTGATCCGCATTACACCGAGCTGCGTGCGCGTCTGGCGGCATTTCATGGCGTGCAGGCGCGGCAGGTGCTGGTGGCAGCCAGTGCAAGCGAGTTCATACACCGCATCACGGCCCATGCGCGGCGCGAGGGCGCGGCGGGCGTGAGCCTGCCGCAGCACCACTATGGCGACTATGCGCATGCGGCGCGCATCTGGGGGTTGAAGACCCTGCCGCGAGGCAACGGAGCGCCGCCCGGCCCTGGACTGCACTGGGCGTGTGCACCTGCCAGCCCCCTGGGCCGGGACGAGGATGTCTGGCCGCTGTGGCAGCAGGCGGCAGGACCTGGCAGCTGGTATGTGCTGGACTGTGCCTATGTCCCGCTGAGGCTGGGCGCGGATATCGATGACCGGCTCAGGCGCGAGGCCATGGGCCGGGCCTGGCAGATCTGGACGCCGAACAAGGCCCTGGGGCTGACGGGCGTGCGCGCAGCCTATGTGCTGGCACCGCAGGCGGCCTGCGATGCGGAGATCGCAGCGCTTGTGGCGCTGGCCTGCTCCTGGCCCGTGGGCGCGCATGGCGTGGCCATGCTGCAGGCCTGGACCGAGGCTGCAACCCAGCAGTGGCTGGCCCACAGCCGAGAGCTCCTGCGGGAATGGAAAGCCCAGCAGCTTGCCCTGTGCGCCTGCCTGGGCTGGGAGGTGTTGCAAGGCCATGAGGCGAACTATTTCGTGGCGCGTCTGCCGGATGTGCAGCAGGCGCGCATGCCGCAAGGCCTGCACTATCTGCGTGAGCAAGGCCTCAAGCTGCGTGACTGCACAAGCTTCGGCTTGCCCGGCCATGTACGTCTGGGCGTGCTCGCGCCCGCATCCCAGCTGGCCCTGGAGCAGGCCTGGATGAACTACTGGAAGCAAGCTCTATGACCGCTGAAGAATCCCGGGCCGTGAATCTGCCCCTGCCCCCGGCCGGGCACAGACCGGCCCTGTGCGTGATGGTGCTGGGCACGAGCAGCGGCGCCGGCAAGAGCTGGGTGGCCACGGCCTTGTGCGCCTGGTACCGGGCGCGCGGCTACAGGGTGGCGCCCTTCAAGGCTCAGAACATGAGCAACAACGCGCGCGTCGTGGCCACGCCCGAGGGCGGCTGGGGAGAGATCGGCACGGCCCAGTATCTGCAGGCCCTGGCGGCCGGATGCACGCCCGATGTGCGCATGAACCCGCTGCTGCTCAAGCCCGAGGCCGACATGCGCAGCCAGGTGGTGCTGCTGGGGCGGGTCAGCGAAGAGCTCACGGCATTGCCCTGGCGCGGGCGCAGCCTGCAGGTGTGGCCGCAGATCGCACAGGCGCTGGACAGTCTGCGCGCCGAGAACGATGTGGTGGTCATCGAGGGCGCAGGCTCGCCGGCCGAGATCAATCTGCATGCCAGCGACGTGGTCAACATGCGTGTTGCGCGGCACTGCGGCGCGCATTGCCTGCTGGTGGCGGATATCGACCGGGGCGGAGCCTTTGCCCACCTCTATGGCACCTGGGCCCTGCTGCCGCCCGGGGAGCAGGCCTTGATCCAGGGCTTTGTGCTCAACAAGTTCCGTGGCGATGCCAGCCTGCTTGCGCCCGCGCCGCAGATGCTTGAAGAGCGCACGCGCGTGCCCACGGTGGCCACGATTCCCATGCAGTGGCAGCATGGCCTGCCCGAGGAGGATGGCGTGTTCGACGACCGAGGCTCGGGCGGTGCAGGCGAGGCCGTGCACACCACCATGGCGATTGTGGCCTACCCGCGCATCAGCAACCTCGACGAGTTCCAGCCGCTCCTGCATCTGCCGGGGCTGCGTGTGATCTGGGCCCGCAGCCCGGCCCAGCTCGCAGGCCTGAAGGCGCAGGACTGGATTGTTCTGCCGGGCTCCAAGGCTACGGCCGCCGATCTGGGCTGGATGCGTGCCCAGGGCCTGGATGCAGCCGTCTGTGCCCATGCCCGGGCCGGAGGCCGGGTGTTCGGCATCTGTGGCGGCCTGCAGATGCTGGGCGAGGCCTTGATCGACCTGCATGGCGTGGATGGCAATGCCGCAGGTCTGGGCCTGCTGCCTCTGACCACGGTGTTTGCGGAGCAAAAAACCGTTCGCTCCGCCAGGCTGCGTCTGCCCGCGCTGGGCGGCGTGCTGCAGCCGCTTTCAGGAGCCGGGGCCAGGGTCTATGAGATTCGCCATGGCCAGACCTCGGTCCGGCCCGACATGGTGGCTGCGGGCAGCCTGGTCGAAGAGCCTGTGCCGGGCGTCTTCTGGCATGGGCCCCAGGCCCTGGTGGCCGGCTGCTATTGGCACGGCCTGTTCGAGAACGCCGAGGTGGTGCGCGCACTGTTCGGAGCCCGGGCCCCGACCCTGGACAGCGTTTTCGAACGTCTGGCTGAGGGCGTCGCGCAGTGGTTTGCCAGCAAGCCTGTGGGCCGGTGATTGCTATCTAAAAAGTAGCTGTAGGCGCTTGCTGGGTAAGCGATTGAGGCTGATTTTATGATGAATCAAGAGCTGGCGCGCGCAAGCAGCTGCCAGCTGGCCAGACCTGCGACCGTCATGATCAGCGAGCCGCCCAGGTGCAGGCTGGTCCAGCCCAGGGCCGAGGCCCAGCGCTGCTGCTGCAGCAGCCCGATCACCTCGGCCGAGAAGCTGGAGAAGGTGGTCAGCGCGCCCAGAAAGCCCGTGACCAGGGCCAGCCGCCAGGCCGGATCGAGCTCGGGCATGGCCTGGAACAGCGCCACGCAAACGCCGATCAGATAGCCGCCTATGAGGTTGGCGGCCAGCGTGCCCCAGGGCAGGCCCGGCCCCGTGCTCAGCCACAGGCCCAGGCCCCAGCGGCCCAGGGCGCCCAGGCAGGCGCCCGCACAGATTGCAAAGACATTGAGCATGGCAGGAGCTGGCGTGGTGGCGATGCGCGATTATGCGTCGGGGTGCTCGACGGGCTCGTTGAGCACGATGGAGCTCAGTGTGGGCGGAACGTCCTGGCCCGCGCGGCGCGAACGCAAGAGAGCGGCGCGCATGAGAAAGATCGTGGTGATGGGCACGGTCACGGCGACGAAGACGGCGATCAGCAAGGCCTGAACCGACAGGCCCTGGCCCTGCATGGAAAAATAAATCCAGGTCGCATGCATGATCAGCCAGCAGGCCATGGTGGCGATGATGGAGGGCGAGTGCACGCGCTCGAAATAGCTCTTGAGGCGCAGCAGGCCCATGGAGCCCAGCAGGGCCACGATGGCGCCTGCCAGCACCAGGCCGGCCACCAGCACCTGCGCCCACAGCGGAAGGTCGTGTTCCATCATTCGATCACCTCGCCGCGCAGCAGAAACTTGGCCATGGCCGTGGAGCCCACGCAGCCGAACAGCGCGATGAGCAGGGCCGCCTCGAAGTAGTTGTTGCTGGTGTGCATGATGCCCAGCACCAGCATGGCCAGCATGCCGTTGAGGTACATGCAGTCCAGCGCCAGGATGCGGTCCTGCGCATGTGGCCCCTTGAGCAGGCGCAGCACGCAGCAGCCCATGGCCACGATCAGCAGGAAAAGGGCCAGCGCCAAGATCCAGTAAAACCAGGGCTTCATTCAAAAATCTCCATCAGCGGGCGCTCGTAGTACTTCTTGACATGGGCGACGATTTGCTCGCGGTCATCGACCTCCAGCACATGCAGCATCAGCATGGAGCGGTCGCGTGAGATCTCGGCCCAGGCCGTGCCCGGTGTAATGCAGACGATCATGGCCAGCACGGCCAGACCGTTGGGGTCGCGCAGCTCCAGCGGAATGTGGACGAAGTCCGCCTGGTGCTTGCGCAGGCGCGGAAACAGCAAAAAGCGCACCACGCTGAAGTTGGAGGCCGAGGTGTCGCGCATCACCCGAAACGCGAGGCGCAGGATGGTGAGCGGGTGGCTTACGCTCACCGGCAGGGGACGCAGGCCGCGCAGCAGCAAGGGCAGCAGCAGCCCCAGCAGGGCGCCGAGCAGCAGATGACCTACGCTGGCCGAGCGGTTGAGCAGCAGCCACAGCAAGGCCAGCGCAACCGAGAGCAAGGGGGCGGGCAGCAAATGTCTCATGGCGCCTCCTTGAGCGACGGGGTTGGGTTGGGTCTGGGCTTGGTCTCCATGATGGCGCGCACATAGACATCGGGCGAAAGCAGGGCATCGGCCGCACGCTGTGTGTATTGCATGGCCGGCCCGGCCTGCAGGGTCAGGGCCACGCAGCAGCCCAGCAGGACCGCAATCGGCAGCCCTTCGGCCACGCTCAGGGAGAGCGTGTCCTGCTCATCGGAGGACCAGAAGTGGCGTATGCCTGCCCGCACCAGGGCCAGCAGGGCCAGCAGGCCTGTGATGATCATCAGGGCCAGCAAAAGCCAGCCGACCCAGCCGGCCTCCATGCCGGCCGGTGTGCCCAGGCCCAGTGGGTTGAGCAAGGCCGTGAGCATTGCGAACTTGCCCACAAAGCCCGACAGCGGCGGCAGGCCCGTGATGACCAGGGTGGCCAGCACAAAGCCTATGCCGATGAAGGCGGCTGCTGCAGGCATGGCCCGGCCTATGAGCAGCTCCTCATCGTCGTCGAGGTTGAAGCCTTCCGAGGGCAGCAGCTCGGCATTCAGGAACGGTGCCTCATCGTCCTCATAGGGCTCGCCGCTCAGGCCGTTGCTGCGCCAGCGGTCTATGAGGTCGGCGGTCAGAAAGAGCGAGCCCACGGCCAGCGTGGAGCTGGGCAGGTAGTACAGCAGGCCGGCCATGAGCGCGTTCTGCCCAAAACCGCCCGCAGCCAGCAAGGTGCCCGAAGACAGAATGGCCGCAAAGCCCGCGATATGCGTGAGGCGCTGCGAGCCCAGCATGCCGATGGCGCCAAAGGCCATGGTCAGCATGCCGCCCGCAATCAGCCAGGCGCTGCCGAACAGCGCCGAGGGGCCGGCTTCTGCACTGAAGAGCAAGGTCCACAGGCGCAGGATCACATAGATGCCGACCTTGGTCATGATCGCGAACAGTGCCCCGACCGGGGCCGTGGCCGCGCTGTAGGCGGGCACCAGCCAGAAGTTCAGCGGCCACATCGCAGCCTTGATCAGAAAGGCCGTGCCCAGAATGCCGGCTGCCGCATGCAGCAGGCCGCGGTCGGCGCTGCCGACCTGGGGAATGGCCTGGGCAAGGTTGGCCATGTTCAGCGTGCCGGTGAGCCCGTAAAGCATGGAGGCGCCGATCAGGAACAGGGACGAGGCCACGAGGTTGATGGCGATGTAGTGCAGGCCGGCCTGGATGCGCGTGCGGCCCGAGCCATGCAACAGCAGGCCGTAGGAGGCAGCGAGCATGATCTCGAAGAACACGAACAGGTTGAACAGATCGGCTGTGAGAAAAGCTCCGCTCAGGCCCATGAGCTGGAACTGGAACAGCGGATGAAAGTGCACGCCCGCGCGATGCCAGCGCGCACTGGAAAAGACCAGGGCCGCCAGCGCCAGGCTGTGGGTGAGCACCAGCATGAGGGCCGTGAGCCGGTCCAGCGCCAGCGAAATCCCGAAGGGCATGGGCCAGTTGCCGGGCAGGTAGACACCGAGGTTGACCGTGGCACCGGCCTGGTCGGCCCAGGCCATGAGCAGGATCGAGCTTGCCAGGCCAAGAATGGCCGACAACAGGCCCAGGCCCAGCTTCAGGCGCTGGTGTTCTTCGCGCAGCAGCAGCATGAAGGCTGCCGTGAGCATGGGCAGGGCAATCGGTGCCAGCATCAGGTGCGGCATGAGGCGGGCGGTGAATTCGCTCATGACATCTCCTGCTCGGTACGCGAATGGGCTCCGTCCACATGGTCAGTGCCCGTGGTGCCGCGCGAGGCCAGCAGCACCACGAGGAACAGTGCCGTCATGGCAAAGCCGATCACGATGGCCGTGAGCACCAGGGCCTGGGGCATGGGGTCGGCGTAATGGGCCAGATCCTGGGGAATGCCGTTGATCAGCACCGGTGCCTTGTTGATCGCCAGGCCCTGGCGGCCCATGCTGAAGATGAACAGGTTGACGGCATAGGACAGCAGGGACAGACCCATGATGACCTGGTAGGTACGCGGGCGCAGCAGCAGCCACACGCCCGAGCCTGTGAGCACGCCGATGGCAATGGCCAGAACGATCTCCATTACAGGCCTCCTCGTGCAAGTGCCGCTGCCGTGGCTTGCTGCACGGCCGCTTCGGCCTCCTGGGCCTGTTGTTGTTGTTCTTCCATGAGTCTGGCGTGGTAGCGGTGGCTGCGCACCGATTGGTGGGCTATCGCCGTGAGGATGAGCAAGGTGGCTCCGACGACCAGCGCAAACACGCCGATGTCAAAGAACAGGGCGCTGGCGATATGCACCTCGCCGGCCAGCGGCAGGGTCAAATCGAAGGTGTGGCTGGTCAGGAAGGGGTAGCCGGCAACGATGGAGCCCAGGCCCGTGCCCAGCGCGAACAGCAGGCCCACGCCTATCCAGCGGCGCGGGAACAGCGGCAGGTGGGCTTCGACCCACTGCGTGCCCGAGATGATGTATTGCATGAGCAGGGCCGAGGAGAACACCAGGCCGGCGACAAAACCGCCCCCGGGCTCGTTGTGGCCGCGCATGAAGATGTAGGCCGCGACCAGGGCCGCAAACGGCAGCAGCAGGCGCACGAGAACCGCAGGCACCATCAGGTAGCCGATGGCGGTGTCGCCGGCATTGCGCGGGTTGACGAGGTCGGTGCGCAGATCGCCTGGCACGAAGCGCTGCTGCTCGGGTAGGTCCAGGGTCTCGCGTGCCGGTCGAAAGCGCCGCAGCAGCGCATAGATCACCAGGGCCACAATGCCCAGGACCACGATTTCGCCAAAGGTGTCGAAGCCGCGGAAGTCCACCAGCATGACGTTGACCACGTTGGTGCCGCCGCCTTCGCTGAGTGCGCGTTCGAGGAAGAAGGTGGAGGCGCCGTCGTAGAAGGGGCGGTTCATCATCGCAAAGGCGAGCCAGGCCATGCCCACGCCTGCAATCAGTGCCAGCAGCAGATCGCGCAGACGGCGTGCACGTGCGCGCAGCAGGGTGGAGGGCTGGGGCATCACGGTCTTGTCGCGCTTGGGCATCCAGCGCAGGCCCAGGAGCATGAGCACCGAGGTCACGACCTCGACCACGAGCTGGGTCAGGGCCAGGTCCGGGGCCGAGAACCACAGAAAGCTCAGGCAGACACAAAGCCCGGCACCGCCGAGCATGATCAGCGCCGTCATGCGGTGGTACTTGGCCTTCCAGGCCGCGCCCAGGGCGCACAGGCAGCCCACGACCCACAGCAGCACAAAATCCGGCGAAGTGGCCAGCAGCCCGCGCCCGCCGAGCTCCATGCCCTGCAGCCACAGCGGCAGGACGGCGGCCAGCACGGTCAGGCCCAGCAGCCACAGCATCTGCCACTGCAGCCTCATGGTGGACAGGCCTCTGCGGCCGGCACGCGCGAGCAGCGACAGCCGTGCGAGCAGGTTCTCGAAGGCGCGCTGGCCGCTCAATGAACCGAGGAAAGGGACCTCTTCGATATGCCCCATCTGGCGCTGCCAGCGCAGCATCACATAGAGCATGACCCCGCCTATCAGGGCCACCAGGCTCATGATCAACGGCATGTTCCAGCCGTGCCAGATGGCCAGGCTGTACTCGGGCAGGGTGCCGCCGACCACGGGCGTGGCTGCGGCTGCCAGAAAGCTGCCCATGGCCCAGGCCGGCAGGATGCCGACCACAAGGCAGGCCAGCACCAGCAACTCCACGGGTACGCGCATCCAGTGCGGGGGCTCGTGCGGGGTATGGGGCAGATCCATGGCCTTGGGGCCGAAGAACACGTCGGCCGTGAAGCGCAGCGAATAGGCCACGCTGAACATGCCGGCCACGGTGGCCGCCACAGGCAGGGCCGTGCGTACCCACGGGGCGGCATCGAGGAACACGGTTTCCGCAAAAAACATTTCCTTGGAGAGAAAACCGTTGAGCAGCGGCACTCCGGCCATGGCCGCGCTGGCTACGCAGGCCAGCGTGGCCGTGATGGGCATCATGTGACGCAGGCCCGACAGGCGCCGGATGTCGCGCGTACCACTCTCATGGTCGACGATGCCTGCCGCCATGAACAGCGAGGCCTTGAAGGTCGCGTGGTTCATGATGTGGAAAACGGCAGCCACGGCAGCCAGCTTGCTGTTCAGACCCAGAAGCAGGGTGATCAGACCCAGGTGTGAAATGGTCGAGTAGGCGAGCAAGCCCTTGAGGTCATGCTGGAACATGGCCAGATAGCCGCCCAGCAGCAGCGTGGCCGTACCGGCGCCGCCCACGAGCCAGAACCAGGCATCGGTCTCGCCCAGCACCGGCCACATGCGTGCCAGCAGGAAGACGCCGGCCTTGACCATGGTCGCCGAATGCAGATAGGACGACACCGGCGTGGGCGCCGCCATGGCGTGGGGCAGCCAGAAGTGAAACGGGAACTGCGCGCTTTTGCTCAAGGCTCCGAGCAAGATGAGCACCAATGCAGGCAGATAAAGCGCATGATCGCGCACCTGCTGGCCGGCAACGAGCACGTTGTCGAGGTCGTAGCTGCCCACAATGTGGCCGAGTACCAGCATGCCGGCGAGCATGGCCAGGCCGCCCGTGCCCGTGACCGTGAGCGCCATGCGTGCACCGCGCCGCGCATCCTTGCGGTGGTGCCAGTAGCCGATCAGCAAGAACGAAAACAGGCTGGTCAACTCCCAGAAGAACGCAATCTGGATGATGTTGCCCGAGAGCACCACGCCCATCATGGCGCCCATGAACGCCAGAAAGAACGAGAAAAAGCGCGGCACCGGGTCGGCCGGCGACATGTAGTAGCGCGCGTACAGCACGACCAGCGAGCCAATGCCGGCCACCAGCATGGAGAACATCCAGGCAAAGCCGTCCATGCGGACCACAAGATTCAGCCCCAGTGCGGGCAGCCACTCGATTTCCTGCCTGATGACCGAGCCGTCGGCGATCTCGGGGAACAACAGGCCAGCCTGTATCGCGCAGAGCAAGGCAATCGCACCGGCGAGGGTGGACTCGGCATTGCGTGCGTTGGCTGGCAGCAAGGCGGCGACAAGACTGCCGACAAACGGCAAAAGAATGAGGGTAATCAAGGGCATGGGCGATTGATTCTACGGGCAAGCCTTTGTCGCACTGCTATAAAAACCTGAGCGTGTTGCGGGCTATGGGCGTGTGCCTTCAATGAATTAAGTCTATAAAAAATCTCTGTGCCAAGACGGGAAAGTATCCTAACTTCCGGTATCAGGCATGAAAAAACCCGCCTGGGCGGGTTGGTCAAGAAGGAGCTGGCGATGTGCTCAGCTACTCGCTCCTGTCTTGCCGCTGGGTGCCGGAGCGGGCTTGGCGCTGGCCTTGCTGTCCTTGACCGCGGCAGGTTTGGCATCTGCCTTGCTGGCTTTGCTGTGCTTGGCGACCTTTGTGGCATCTCCCTGGTAACTGCCGCCATTCACCGTCAGCCCCTGGGCCGAGAGCTTGGTTGCAGAGGCGTCGCCAATGCCTTTGACGCGGCTGATGAAGTCTGTCCAGTCCTTGAACTGGCCGTTCTTGCGCTCTTCCAAAATACGGCTGGACATGGCTGGCCCGATGCCTTTGACCGAGTCCAGATCTGCGGCACTACCCTTGTTCACGTCCACGGCGGCCAGGGCCATGGCCGACCAGATCAAAGCGACCAAACCTGCTATCAGTCTTGCGAACATAGTTGGCTCCTTGAAAGAAGAAGAGCCGCAACCGCTGCGGCCCTGATGCATATTACGCAGGCCTTGACGAGGCCGCCATCGGGCAGGGCTTTGTGCCAGCGTCAAAGTTCTTCAACGCGCCGCGCAGGATAACTGTCCCAGCTTTGGCAGCCCGGGCAGTGCCAGAAATGCTGGCGTGCCTCGAAGCCACAGGCTGCGCAGCGGTAGCGCGTGAGCGGCTTGGCGGCGTGGTCGAGGGCCCGTTGTATGGCTGGGTGGTGCTCCTCGTGCGCGAGCTTCTCCTCGGTCAGCCATTGGGCGGCAGCCACCAGTGAAGGCTCATGCTCCAGGTGCTGGATCAGGCGTGTGCGCCCGGGTGCATTGGCGTCCTGCTCCCGGGCATCGAGGGTCACCAGGGCCTGAAGCAGGTCCAGGGAGCGCAACTGCTGATAGTGACTGTTGAGCAGTTGATGAATGGCTTCACGCTGGCCCGTGGCAGCGCTGAGGTCCACCAGCAGGCCAGCTGCAAGAGGCAGGGCCGCTGGGGCCTGTTCGGCCAGGGCCTGCAGGCTTTGCAGGGCCTGGTCCGATTGGCCCATGCGGTGCTGGAGCTGGGCCAGGGCCAGGCGCGGCCGCGCTGCCTGGGGCGCGGTGGCCACAGCCTGTTCAAGGCGCTCCAGGGCTTCTGCCTGCTGCCCCTGGGCGAGTACGGCGTCGGCATCTTCGCAAAGATAATGGGCGAGGCGGGCGCTGAAGTCCCCCTGGCCCGAAGTCTGCATGCGCCGCGCGATGCCCGAGGCCTGGGGCCAGTCACGCGAGCGTTCGTAGATCGCCAGCAAGGCCAGGCGGGCTTCGGCCTCGAAGCCCGTGCCCTCAAGGCGGCGCAAGGCGTCTTCTGCGCGATCGAGCAGGCCGGCCTTGAGAAAGTCCTGGGCCAGTGCGTGCTGGGCGCGGTCGCGGTCGCTGCGCGAGAGGTCGCCGCGCGACAGCAGGTGCTCGTGCACGCGCACGGCCCGGTTGTATTCGCCTCGGCGCCTGAAAAGATTGCCGAGCGCAAAATGCAGCTCCGAGGTGTCGGGGTCATTTTGCACGGCCTCGATGAAGGCATCGATGGCCTTGTCCTGCTGCTCGTTGAGCAGGAAGTTCAGGCCCTTGAAGTAGGCTTTGGGGGCCTGGCGGTTCTCGGCGCGTATCTGGCGCAGATCCCAGCGAGAGGCCAGCCAGCCAAGAACAAAGGCCAGGGGCAGGCCCAGCAGCATCCAGCTGAGGTCAAATTCCATGCGAGTCGTCGGACAAAGAGGTGGCGGGCTTGGCCGCGGAGGAGGCATGTTCGGCGGGGGCAGAGCGTGTGGCATTGCGCAGCTTGAGCCAGCGCGGAACCATGCCCAGCACGCCGACCATCAGCCCCAGGGTGAAGGCCGCCAGAACCACCAGTACCAGGGCTGCGGTCCAGGAGGTACCGAAGAAAAAGTGTACGGTCACGTCCTGCTGATTGTTCAGTGCGAAAGCGAACAGCGTAAAAAAAATGGCCGCCTTGAGCAGCCACAGAAAATATTTCATGCATTCCCTTGTATGGCTCGGCCAATTCTAGAGCCTTGCATGCTGCCATGCGGGTCATGGCTGCTTTTCAGGGGTATTGGATCAGGTGCCGGCAGGAGCTTCTGTCTGGCCTGGCTGCAGGTCCACGGCTTCACGCAAGGCCTTGCCGGGCTTGAAGTGGGGCACGCGCTTGGGCGGAATATGAACGGCCTCGCCGCTGCGCGGGTTGCGGCCCATGCGGGCGGGACGATGATTGACCGAGAAGCTGCCAAAACCCCGGATCTCGATGCGGTTGCCGCGCACCAGTGCATCGCTGACAGCGTCCAGAATGGTCTTGACGGCAAGCTCGGCATCGCGCTGGCCCAACTGGCCAAATCGGGCGGCGAGTTCTTCTACGAGGTCGGATCGGGTCATGGGCTATTCAAGAAGCAAAGATTTGAAATGGCGACGGGCGCCCGGAAGGCGCCCGTCGCATCCGACTTTAGCAGTCAGCAATCAGCCGGGGCTGATTACTTGTCGGAGTTGTCCAGCTTGGCACGCAGCAGGGCGCCCAGGCTGGTGGTGCCAGCGTTTTCCTTGGCCGACTGAGCCGACAGCGAAGCCATGGCTTCTTGCTGGTCTGCCTGGTCCTTGGCCTTGATCGACAGCTGGATGTTGCGGGTCTTGCGGTCCACGTTCACGACCACGGCCGTGATCTCGTCGCCTTCCTTGAGCACCGAGCGAGCATCTTCCACGCGGTCGCGCGAGATTTCCGAGGCACGCAGGTAGCCGATGATGTCTTCGCCCAGATCGATCTCGGCGCCACGCGCGTCCACGGTCTTGATCTTGCCGCTCACGGTCTGGCCCTTGTCGTTCACGGTCACGAAGGTCGTGAAGGGATCGCTGTCCAGTTGCTTGATGCCCAGGGAGATGCGCTCGCGCTCCACGTCCACGGCCAGCACGATGGCTTCGACTTCCTGGCCCTTCTTGTAGTTACGAACAGCGGCTTCGCCGGTTTCGTTCCAGGACAGGTCGGACAGGTGCACCAGGCCGTCGATGCCGGCAGCCAGGCCCACGAACACGCCGAAGTCGGTGATGGACTTGATCGGGCCCTTGACGCGGTCGCCGCGCTTGGTGTTTTGCGCGAATTCCTGCCAGGGGTTGGCCTTGCACTGCTTCATGCCCAGCGAGATGCGGCGCTTGTCTTCGTCGATCTCCAGCACCATGACTTCGACTTCGTCGCCCAGGGCAACCAGCTTGGTCGGAGCAATGTTCTTGTTGGTCCAGTCCATTTCGGAGACGTGCACCAGGCCTTCGATGCCGGGCTCCAGTTCCACGAACGCACCGTAGTCGGCGATGTTGGTGACCTTGCCGAACAGGCGCGTGCCCGAGGGGTAGCGGCGAGCCACGCCCATCCAGGGGTCGTCACCCATTTGCTTGAGGCCCAGCGAGACACGGTTCTTCTCGGTGTCGAACTTGAGGATCTTGGCCGTGATTTCCTGGCCAGCGGTGACCACCTCGGAGGGGTGACGCACACGGCGCCATGCCATGTCGGTGATGTGCAGCAGGCCGTCGATGCCGCCCAGGTCCACGAACGCACCGTATTCGGTGATGTTCTTGACCACGCCTTGCACGATGGCGCCTTCCTTCAGGGTTTCCATCAGCTTGGCGCGCTCTTCGCCCATGGAGGCTTCCACCACGGCGCGGCGCGACAGCACCACGTTGTTGCGCTTGCGATCCAGCTTGATGACCTTGAATTCCAGGGTCTTGTTTTCGTAGGGAGTCAGGTCCTTGATCGGACGGGTGTCGATCAGCGAACCGGGCAGGAAGGCGCGGATGCCGTTGACCAGAACGGTCAGGCCACCCTTGACCTTGCCGGAAGTCGTGCCGGTCACGAACTCGCCGGATTCCAGAGCCTTTTCCAGAGCCAGCCAGGAGGCCAGGCGCTTGGCCGTGTCGCGGCTCAGGATGGTGTCGCCGTAGCCGTTCTCGATGGAGCCGATGGCCACGGACACGAAGTCACCCACTTGGACTTCGATTTCGCCCTGGTCGTTCTTGAATTCGTCGATCGGCACATAGGCTTCCGACTTCAAGCCAGCGTTCACGACCACGAAGTTGTGCTCGACGCGCACGACTTCTGCGGTGATGACTTCGCCGGGACGCATTTCGGTGCGTGTCAACGACTCTTCAAAAAGGGCGGCAAAAGATTCAGACATGTAGTTCCTTGACCGCAAGCAGGTTTCCGTTGGCACCATTGCCAAGCGTTTCTAAGACTGCCTGCGGAGGGTTTGAGGGCTCGTGCCCACGGGGTTAGGGTCAATAAACCTGCGAATCCGGCAGGGGGTCTTTCCATGCCTGGACTCGAAGGACGGTTTGCCGGCTCTCCAGCCGGGCCGTCAGGCCCGGCCGAAAGGCTGGCGTTCCTGCCACCAGGAAAGCACGCGCTCCACGACCTGGTCTATGGAAAGCGCAGAGCTGTCTAGTTGCAAGGAATCTTCGGCGGCCTTGAGCGGCGCCACGCTGCGGTTCATATCCCGCGCATCGCGCTCCTCAAGGTCCGCCCGAAGGGCGTCAATTCTAGCTGATATTCCCTGGGATATCAATTGCTTATGGCGCCGCTCGGCGCGGCAGGCTGCCGAGGCCCAGAGATAGACCTTGAGCGCAGCCTGGGGAAAGATCACGGTGCCCATGTCGCGGCCGTCGGCCACGAGGCCGGGCAGTTGCTGAAACGAGAGCTGCAGGTCCACCAGCGCACTGCGCACGGCGGGCAGTGCAGAGACGCGCGAGGCGTTCATTCCGGCCTCTTCGGTGCGAATCGCCTGGCTGATGTCTTCGTCGCCCAGCCAGATGCGCCCGGACGCGAAGCGCACGGGCAGCGCGCGCGCGAGCTCGGCAATGGCCGGTGCATGGGCCTCATCGAGCGCCAGCCCCGCGCGCGAGGCCGCGAGGCCCGTGATGCGGTAGAGCGCGCCCGAGTCCAGCAGGTGGTAGCCCAGGCGCTGGGCCACGGCGGCTGCAATCGTGCCCTTGCCCGAGGCCGTGGGCCCGTCGATGCAGATCACGGGGATGCGTTCGCGCGCCGTGCTGCAGACGGACAGCAGGGCCTCGAAATAGTCGGGAAAGGTCTTGGCCACGCATTTCGGGTCTTCGATGCGCACGGGCAGGCCCGCCGGGTTGAAGGCCGCGAGGGAAAAGCACATGGCCACGCGGTGGTCGTCGTAGGTGTGGATCGTGGCGGCCTTCCAATCGGCGATACCGGCAGGCGGCGTGATGCTGATCCAGTCCTGGCCCTCTTCGACAACGGCGCCGAGCTTGCGCAGCTCGCAGGCCATGGCGGCGATGCGGTCGGTTTCCTTGACGCGCCAGCTTGCGATATTGGTGAGGCGGGTCGTGCCCTGGGCGTAGAGCGCCATCACGGCAAGGGTCATGGCCGCGTCGGGAATGTGGTTGCAGTCCAGGTCGATGGCCTTGAGCGGCCAGGCTCCACGGCCGACCTGCAGCCAGTTGGGTCCGCTTTCCACGCGTGCGCCCATGGCCTGGGCGGCTTCCACAAAGCGTATGTCGCCCTGCAGGGAGTTTTCGCCCACGCCCAGGATTCTGAGGCCCGGCTCCGAGGCGATGGCGCCCAGGGCGATGAAGTAGCTGGCCGAGGAGGCGTCGGCCTCCACGTGCAGCTCGCCAGGCGATTGGTAGCGGCTGCCTGCAGGAATCACGAAGCGCTGCCAGTCCTCGTTTCTGACTGCAATGCCAAAGCGTGCCAGCAAGGCCAGGGTGATGTGAATGTAGGGCCTGGAGATGAGCTCGCCCACGACCTCGATGTGGATGTCGCGCCCGGTGGCCAGCAGGGGCAGGGCCATGAGCAGCGAGGTCAGGAACTGGCTGGAGACATCGCCGCGCACCTGGATGGGCGCATCGCCCAGCTGGCTGAAATCGGGCACGCCGATGCTGAGCGGCGGAAAGCCCGTGTTGCCCAGGTAGTCTATGCGGCAGCCCAGCTGGCGCAGCGCGTCCACCAGGTCGCCGATCGGGCGCTCGTACATGCGCGGCACGCCCGTCATCTCGAAGCTGCCGCCCAGCACGGCCAGGGCTGCGGTCAGGGGACGCATGGCCGTGCCGGCATTGCCCAGAAAGAGGCGGGCGGCCGTGTCTGGCGGCAGCTGCCCGCCCAGGCCGGTGATGTGCACGGGCTGGCCGGGCGTGATGCTGGCCGGGCTTACGCTGCAGCCCAGTTGCTGCAGGCTGGCCAGCATCACACGCGTGTCGTCGGAGTCGAGCAGGTCGTGGATGACGCTGGTGCCCTGGCTGAGCGCCGCCAGCAGCAGCACGCGGTTGGAGATGCTTTTGGAGCCCGGCAGGCTGACCTCGCCCTGGGCCTGGGCAAGTGCGGGAAGATCTAGAAAAGCGGTGCTGAACATGGCAGTTGATGGGTTGCAGTGGTTTGCACTATTCAAAAAAGAGAGCGCCTACCACTTGCTCTCATTGGATTAAAGGTTGATTTCGTATTGAAATCACCTTGTAGCTTGCGGTAGCAGCTCTCTTTTTATATGTCCGCAGGCGCGCCTGCGCAGCGGGGATGTTTTCAGTGGCCGCTCATGCGCCATTGGGCGCGTGCGGCGCTGGCCAGGGTGACCCGGTCTTCCAGGCCTTGGTGGTTGCCGTCCTCGATCAGGGCTTCGAGCTCGCTCAGTGCCTGGCGGAAGTGGCGCGACTGGGCCAGAACCTGTTCGCGGTTGGCCAGCAGCACGTCGCTCCACAGGCGCGGGTCGCCCGCGCCTATGCGCGTGAAGTCGCGAAAGCCCGGGCCGGCCAGGGCCAGCATCTCGTCGCCGCTGGTCTGGGACAGCAGGCTTTGCATCATCGCAAACGCCAGCAGGTGGGGCAGGTGGCTGACCGCAGCCAGAGCCGCATCGTGCGCCTCGGGCGACATGGCGCGTACCTTGCAGCCCAGCTTTTCCCAAAGCTTCTGCGCCTTTTTGAGGTGGCTGGTCAGCGTGCGCTCCGTGGGCGTGAGAATGACCTGGGCGCCCTGGTAGAGCTGCGCATCCGCATGCTCCACGCCCGCAAGCTCCTTGCCGGCGATGGGGTGGGCGGGCACAAAGCTGCCCAGGCGGTCGCGCAGCGACAGGCGTGCGGCCTGGACCACATCGGTCTTGGTCGAGCCCACGTCCATGACCAGGGTCTTGGGCGTGATCAGGTGCTTGATGGATTTGAGCGTGGGCTCGGTGGCCGCCACGGGCACGGCCAGCAGGATCAGGTCCGAGCCCGAGGCCGCCATCAGGGCCGAAGGCGCTTCGACATCGATGACGCCCATCTGGCGCGCGCGCTGGGTGGTGGACGGCGATTTGCTGTAGCCCACCACGCGCTTGACCAGGCCGGCCTGCTTGAGCGCGAGCGCGAACGAGCCGCCCATGAGCCCGCAGCCGATCACGCCCAGTTGTTCGAAAGCCTGCATCACTTGGCCACCGGGTAGGAGCCCAGCACCTTGTAGAAGGCGCACAGGCCGCGCAGCTCCTGCAGGGCCGCGCTCACATGGGGCTGGCTGGGGTGGCCTTCGAGGTCGATGTAGAAGTAATACTCCCACTGACCGGTGCGTGCGGGGCGCGATTCGAAGCGGGTCATGGAGACGCCGTGTTTTTTGAGCGGCACCAGCAGATCGTGCACGGCGCCTGGCTGATTGGGCACGGAGACGACCAGGCTGGTGCAGTCGCGGCCGCTGGGCTCGGGCGTGGCCAGCGTGTGCGGCAGGCAGATCACGGCAAAGCGTGTGCGGTTGTAGGCATCGTCCTGGATTGCATGCGCGACCACGTGCAGGTGGAACTGCTGGGCTGCGCGCTCGCCGGCCAGGCCCGCGATCTCGGGGTGCAGCGCGGCCAGGCGTGCGCCCTCGGCATTGCTGGAGACGGGGCGGCGCTCGGCATGCGGCAAGTGCTTGGACAGCCAGCCCTGGCACTGGGCCAGGGCCTGGGGGTGGGCGGCCACGACCTCGATGCCTTCAAGCGAGTTGCTGGAGCGCAGCAGGTTGTGGCGCACCAGCAGGCTGACTTCGCCGACCACATGGCAGGGCGTGTGCAAAAACATGTCCAGCGAGCGCGTGACCACGCCTTCGTTGGAGTTCTCCATGCCGACCACGCCGTACTGCGCGCTGCCTGCGGCCGTGGCATGAAAGACTTCGTCAAAGCTGGCGCAGTACATGAGATCGGCCGCGCCACCGAAATATTCGACGGCCGCCTGCTCGCAGAAGGTGCCGGCCGGGCCGAGCACGGCCACGCGCTGGGGCGATTCCAGCGCCAGACAGGCGGACATGATCTCGCGCCAGATGGCCGAGACGTGGGCGCTCTTGAGCGGGCCGGGGTTGGCGGCTTCGATCTTCTGGATCACCTGGGCCACGCGGTCGGGGCGGAAGAACGGCGAGCCTTCGCGCTTCTTGAGCTCGCCCACCTGCTCGGCCACGCGGGCGCGCTGGTTGACCAGGTCCAGCAGTTGGTGATCCAGGGAGTCGATCTGCGTGCGCAGTTGCAGCAAATCGCTGCTGGCTTGGGGTTCTGTGCTCATGAGTCTCTCAAATGCGTAGCGTGCCGCGCACGTTGTTCAAGGGTTGCAAGATGAAATACTGCGGAGATCCTTGCCCTGCATGCGCTGGCAGCTCATGTTTTGTGTTTGATGGCTTGGCCCCGGGATGTCAGGCCTGGCTTTGCTCGAACTCGCGCATATAGGCGATCAAGGCCTGTACGCCCTCCAGGGGCATGGCGTTGTAGAGGCTGGCGCGCATGCCGCCCACGGACTTGTGGCCCTTGAGCTGCAGCAGGCCGCGCGCCTTGGCGCCGTCCAGAAAGGCCTGGTTGCGCGATTCGTCGCGCAGGAAGAACGGTATGTTCATGCGCGAGCGGCAGTTGCCTGCGACCTTGTTGAGGTAGAACTGCGACTGGTCCACAAAGTTGTAGAACAGCTCGGCCTTGGCAATATTGCGTGCCTGCATGGCAGCGATGCCCGTGAGCTCACCTTCCTTTTGGCGCTTGAGCCATTGAAAGGTCAGGCCGGCGATGTAGATGCCCCAGGTCGGCGGTGTGTTGAACATGCTCTGGTTGTCGGCCACGACGCGGTAGTCAAAGGCCGAGGGGCAGGTGGGCAGGGCGTGGCCGAGCAGGTCTTCGCGCACGATGACCAGGGTCAGGCCCGCCGGGCCCAGGTTTTTTTGCGCGCCGCCAAAGGCCAGGCCGACGCGACTCCAGTCAACGGGGCGCGAGGCCACGTGCGAGGAAAAATCGATCACCAGGGGCGCATCGCAGCCCAGGGCCTTGAGGTCGGGCAGCTCCTGGAACTCCACGCCGTGAATCGTCTCGTTGCTGCAGATGTGCACATAGCTGGTGCCGCGCGCGAGCTGCCAGCTCGACGGTGCGGGAATACTGGTGAAGCCGGCCTGCTCGCCGCTGGCGGCAAGCCGCACTTCGCTTGCGTACTTGCGCGCTTCCTTGGCCGATTTCTGGCTCCAGCCGCCGGTGACCACGAAGTCCACGGCGCCCGCGCGCGAGAGGTTGAGCGGGACAATGGCATTCTCGGCCAGGCCGCCGCCCTGCATGAACAGGATCTTGAATTCGGGCGGCACGGCCAGCAGCTCGCGCAGATCGGCCTCGGCCTGCTCATAGATGCTGATGAATTCCTTGCCCCGGTGGCTCATCTCCATGACGCTCATGCCCGAGCCCTGCCAGTCCAGCATGTCGGCGGCTGCCTGCTGCAGCACTTCGACGGGAATCGCGGCCGGGCCCGCGGAGAAGTTAAAGGGACGATTCATTGGAATTCTCGGTCAGATCACGGGCAGGCGCCGATATGGCAAGCGCTTGATGCTATCAAAATACATGCCCCTGCGCTGAGGCAGGGGCGATGGGGTGGAGGCTTTTCAGACCTCGGGATCGGTCGGTGCTGCGGCGCTGGCGGAGCCCTCGGCTCCTGCGGCATTGCCGGCGTCCGGGGCTTCTTCGGCGCTGTCGGCCTCGGTGTCCACCTCGGCATCGTTTTCCACGATGCGCTGCAGGCCGCCGAGCTTGGCGCCCTCGTCCAGCGAGATCAGTGTCACGCCCTGGGTGGCGCGGCCGAGTTCGCGGATTTCGGAAACGCGCGTGCGCACCAGAACGCCGGTGTCGGTGATGAGCATGATCTCGTCATCGGCGCGCACCAGCGTGGCGGCCACGACCTTGCCGTTGCGCTCGCTTTGCTGGATTGCAATCATGCCCTTGGTGCCGCGGCCGTGGCGCGTGTACTCGACGATGGAGGTGCGCTTGCCGTAGCCGTTCTCGGTGGCGGTGAGCACGGATTGCGACTCGTCCTCGGCCACCAGCATGGCGATCACGCTCTGGCCTTCTTCCAGGTTCATGCCGCGCACGCCGCGCGCATTGCGGCCCATGGGGCGCACATCGTTTTCGTCGAAGCGCACGGCCTTGCCGCCGTCGCTGAACAGCATCACATCGTGCTGGCCGTCGGTCAGCGCCGCGCCGATCAGGTAGTCGCCATCGTCCAGGCCCACGGCGATGATGCCGGCCTTGCGCGGGTTGGAGAACTCATCCAGCGCGGTTTTCTTGACCGTGCCCATGCAGGTGGTCATGAACACATAGTGATCGGCGGGGAAGCTGCGGTACTCGCCTGTGAGCGGCAGCACGACGTTGATCTTCTCGCCATCCTGCAGCGGGAACATGTTGACGATGGGGCGCCCGCGCGAGCCGCGCGAGCCCGCGGGCACTTCCCAGACCTTGAGCCAGTACAGACGGCCGCGGTTGGAGAAGCACAGCAGGTAGTCGTGCGTGTTGGCGATGAAGAGCTGGTCGATCCAGTCGTCTTCCTTGGTGGATGTGGCCTGCTTGCCGCGCCCGCCGCGCTTTTGCGCCCGGTACTCGGACAGGGGCTGGCTCTTGATGTAGCCGGTGTGGCTGAGCGTGACCACCATGTCGGTGGGCGTGATCAAGTCCTCGGTGGACAGGTCTTGCGCGCTGTACTCGATGCTGGAGCGGCGCTCGCCCTTCTTGTTCTGGCCGAACTCGGCCTTGAGCGCCGTGAGCTCATCGCCAATGATCACGGACACGCGCTCGGGCTTGGCCAGGATGTCGAGCAAGTCCTCGATCACGGACATGATGTCCTTGTACTCGGCAACGATCTTGTCCTGCTCGAGGCCGGTCAGGCGCTGCAGGCGCATCTGCAGGATTTCCTGGGCCTGGGTCTCGGACAGGCGGTAGCGGCCATCGCCTTGCATGCCGTAGTCCAGCTCCAGACCTTCGGGACGGTAATCGTCGGCATTCACCAAGCCGCCATCGGCGCGCGTACGCGTGAGCATCTCGCGTACCAGCTGGCTGTCCCAGGATTTCTCCATCAGGGCGGCCTTGGCCACGGGCGGTGTGGGCGCGTTGCGGATGATGGCGATGAAGTCGTCGATATTCGCGAGCGCCACGGCCAGGCCTTCGAGCACATGGCCGCGCTCGCGCGCCTTGCGCAGCTCGAACACCGTGCGGCGCGTGACCACTTCGCGGCGATGCTGCAGAAAGACTTCGATCAGCTCCTTGAGATTGCACAGCTTGGGCTGGCCATCGATCAAGGCCACCATGTTCATGCCGAACGTGTCTTGCAACTGGGTGAGCTTGTAGAGGTTGTTGAGCACGACCTCGGGCACCTCGCCGCGCTTGAGCTCGATCACCAGGCGCATGCCGGATTTGTCGCTCTCGTCCTGGATATGGCTGATGCCTTCGATCTTCTTTTCGTGCACCAGCTCGGCCATGCGCTCCTGCAGCGTCTTCTTGTTGACCTGGTAGGGCAGCTCGTCGACGATGATGGCCTGGCGCTGGCCGCGGTCGATGTCCTCGAAATGGCATTTGGCGCGCATGACCACGCGGCCGCGCCCCGTGCGATAGCCTTCCTTGACACCATTGATGCCGTAGATGATGCCGGCCGTGGGAAAGTCCGGTGCGGGGATGATCTCCATGAGCTCGTCCACGCTGGCGCCGGGATTCTGCAGCGAGTGCAGGCAAGCATCGACAACCTCGTTGAGGTTGTGCGGCGGGATGTTCGTGGCCATGCCCACGGCGATGCCCGAGGAGCCATTGACCAGCAAATTCGGCAGTCGCGTGGGCAATACCAGAGGTTCGCGTTCGCTGCCGTCGTAATTGGGGCCGAAATCTACCGTTTCTTTATCGATGTCGGCCAGCATTTCATGCGCTATCTTGGATAGGCGGATTTCGGTATAGCGCATGGCCGCCGCGCTATCACCGTCCACGGAGCCGAAGTTGCCCTGACCATCGACCAGCATGTGGCGCAAGGAGAAATCCTGGGCCATGCGCACAATGGTGTCGTACACCGCGCTGTCGCCGTGCGGGTGATATTTACCGATGACGTCACCCACAATACGCGCCGACTTCTTATAAGGGCGGTTCCAGTCATTGTTGAGCTCGTGCATGGCATAGAGCACGCGGCGATGCACGGGCTTTAGTCCATCGCGTGCATCGGGCAGGGCGCGGCCCACAATCACGCTCATGGCGTAATCCAGATAGCTGCGGCGCATCTCCTCCTCGAGGCTGATGGGCAGGGTTTCTTTGGCAAACTGGGTCATGTCTTGCGATACTTGGATGGCAGAGAAATGACCATTTTAGGACCAATGGCCTGTAGCAGCCTAGCAACATATCCTGGCAATTCCGCTGCTGTCCTACTTGCTGAGATAGTCTTCGCAGCCCGATAGCATGTTACGTATGGCACAATCAAAACAGCGTTTTTGGTGATGGTCACTAATGACGTCCACAGATTCGCAGCCCTGCTGCGGCTTTTTCCCCAAGAGGAGAACCATGAAGAAACTGAACAAAGTGGCGATGTTGTTTGCCTCTGCCGCCCTTGCAACTGCCGCTGGTGCACAAGTGAAGGCTGCTGATGGTGGCAAGACCATCGACAACTGGCAGAACGGCACCAGCGAGCTGGTGTGGAAGAACGGTACCAATGAATTGTGCTGGCGCGATGCCAACTGGACGCCTGCTACCGCTGCTGCTGACTGCGACGGCGCATTGAAGCCCGTGGCTGCTCCTGCCGTGGCTCCTGCTCCTGCAACTGTTGCACCAGCTCCTGCTCCTGCACCCACGCCCGCACCTGCTTCGACCAAGGTTACCTATTCGGCTGACGCTTTCTTCGACTTCGACAAGGCTGTGCTTAAGCCCGAAGGCAAGGCCAAGCTGGACGACGTGGTCTCCAAGGTCAAGGACATCAACCTGGAGGTCGTGATCGCTGTGGGTCACACCGACTCCGTGGGCTCTGATGCTTACAACCAGAAGCTGTCGGTGCGTCGTGCCGAAGCCGTGAAGGCCTATTTGGTGTCCAAGGGCATCGAAAAGAACCGCGTCTACACTGAAGGCAAGGGCAAGAAGCAGCCCGTCGCCGACAACAAGACCAAGGAAGGTCGCGCACAGAACCGTCGCGTGGATATCGAAGTGGTCGGTACCCGCGCTGCTCAGTAATCGTAGAGATTGCTTTCTGGAAAGCCCCGGCAACGGGGCTTTTTTTTATGCCTGAAACCTTTGTGCAATCGCGCACAATCAAGACATGAGCAATGCCATTAATGCCGATCCGGCCGAATTAGAAAAATTCTCCAGCCTCGCCCATCGCTGGTGGGATCCTGAGAGTGAATTCAAACCCTTGCATCAGATCAATCCCTTGAGGCTGGACTGGATCGACGGCCTTGCATCCTTGCAAGGTCAGCGTGTGCTTGATGTAGGTTGTGGGGGGGGGATTTTGGCCGATTCCATGGCACGCAAGGGAGCTGCCGAGGTCATGGGCATAGACCTTGCATCCAAGGCATTGCGTGTGGCCCAGTTGCATGCTCTGGAGGCAGGTACGCCCAATATTCAATATCACGAACTCAGCGTGGAGCGCCTGGCTGTGGAAAGGCCGGCTTCTTTCGATGTGGTGACCTGCATGGAAATGCTTGAACATGTCCCTGATCCAGCCTCCGTCGTCAAAGCTTGTGCGCAGCTCGTCAGACCAGGCGGATGGGTATTTTTTTCCACAATCAACCGCAATGCTAAGGCCTTTGGGTTGGCCATCGTGGCTGCTGAATATCTGCTCAAGATGATTCCCAAAGGGACGCATGAGTATGCGAAGCTGATTCGCCCCAGCGAGCTGGCGCACTTTGTGCGCGAAGCTGGTCTTGAGCTGCACTCCGGCAAGGGAATGCAGCACAACCCGATCACAGGACGCTATTGGCTTGGTGCTGATACTTCGGTGAATTACATGCTGGCTGCGCGCAGGCCCGAGGAGTAAACCATGTGGGGTCATGTTCAGGCCGTGCTCTTCGATCTCGATGGCACGCTCATTGATAGCGCGCCCGATCTTGGGGCAGCAGTGGACAAGATGCGTTTGGACCGCGGTCTGCCATCCCTGCCCTTTGAAAACTACCGCCCTATGGCCGGTGCTGGTGCACGTGGCATGTTGGACGTGGGTTTTGGGATTACGCCTGACTCAGTAGAGTTTTCTGACATGCGCGAAGAGTTTTTTCAAAACTACGAGTGCTGCATGACGGAGCGTACTTACCCTTTTGAGGGGGTCGCTGAACTCGTGGCCAAGCTCGAAGCTGGCTCCATGCCTTGGGGTGTGGTCACCAACAAATCCATGCGCTTTACCGATCCCTTGACTCGAAACATGTCCTTGTTCGCGAGTGCTGGAGCCATTGTGTCCGGGGATAGCACACCACACGCCAAGCCCCACCCAGCACCACTGCTTGAGGCGGCATCCCGCCTGGGTATCGAGCCTGAGCTATGCGTTTATGTGGGAGATGACGAGCGAGACATTCTTGCTGGCAAGGCTGCCGGCATGAAGACCGTGGCAGCCTGCTATGGCTATCTGGGCAGCCAACATGAGACGGAGATGTGGAATGCCGACGCCCAGATCGCGGCCCCGCTTGAGCTTCTGACATTGCTAGGAATAAGGTAGACTATAGGCTTACGGGGCTGTCCTGGTTTCGACGTGGGTTCGGGACCGGCGTGGTGCATGTCGAGCTTGATTGATGCTCGTTAATCTCCATTCAAAAAACTAACTGCAAACGACGAACGTTTCGCACTCGCCGCTTAAATCCGGTGAGCCTTGCAACAGCACGCTGATGGGCTGGGCAAGGGGGTAGCAATACCTCCCGGCTGCAAGGGAATTTACATCAGCTGGTCGCGCATTGGGCTCCTTAATGCGTGGCAAGACAATAGGGGGCTGGTTTGCTGGATAGCGTGCATCTGCGCGATCCAGGAGGCGAGATTCAAAACAGAGTGCTAAACATGTAGATCTGCCCGGCGAAGGCTTGCGGACGCGGGTTCAATTCCCGCCAGCTCCACCACCACACTGTCCAAAGGCGTTCACTGAAGTCCAGTGAACGCCTTTTTTCTTTGAAAAATCAATAACTTGCAATCCAATCTAGTCCAATGAGGTCCCATGGCAGCCAAGCGCTGACCGGGGAACGTATCGGGGAACAAAACCCTGTAAAGTGCATATAACGGGGTTTGTTCCCCGGTTTGCCTGTTCCCCGCTTGGAGCTTTGGACATGTTGACTGATAAACAATGCAAGAACGCCACCTGCCCCCAGATAAGAAGCGAGCGCGCTTCACCGATTCTCTTGGCCTGTACCTAGAGGTCAGTCCATCCGGTTCCAAGCGTTGGTTCTGGAAAACCTACTTTGACGGCAAGGAAGGGCGGATGGCGCTGGGGAGCTACCCTGCTCAGAGCCTGGCTGATGCGCGCAAGGCTCGCGATATCGCCAAGTTGAAAAAGGCAGATGGCGTTGACCCCATTCAAGAACGCAAGCTCGAAAAATTGAAGGGATCTCGAAATGGTGGAGATACCTTTCAGGCTGTTGCGCTCGAATGGCATGGCCGGCAGGTTGATCAATGGAGTGATACCCATGCCGAGCGTACCAAACGGCAATTGGAGCGCGATCTATTTCCCTGGATTGGCGACCGGCAAATGTCCAGTATTGAGCCAATGGAGCTGCTTGCGACACTGCAAAAAATTGAAGAGCGGGGGGCCTTGGAAACGGCAGATCGTGCATTGATGCTGTGCCGTCAGATTTGGCGCTACTGGTTGCCCACAGCGGGGAACACCCGGCGCGATATCACCGTCGGATTGAAGAACCGACTGACTCCGTACCGGGGAACAAACTTTCCCGCAATTGTTGAGCCAAAGCGATTTGGTGAATTGCTGCGCGCGATGCATGTCTACAAAGGCAGTCACACCGTGCGAACGGCGCTTTTGCTGGCACCTTTGCTATACCAGCGTCCTGGAAACCTTCGCACAATGGAATGGGCAGAGGTGGACCTTGACGCCGCGCTTTGGACGATTCCTAGCATGAAGATGAAGCGAACAAAGGTAGAAAAAGAGCAGGGTGAACCACATGTGGTTCCGCTGCCGATGCAGGCTGTAGAGCTGCTGCGAAACCTGCAAGCTTTTACGGGGCGTGGCATTTATGTTTTTTCAGGACAGCGTGACCATGAAAGGCCGATGTCCGATAACTCTGTTCGTAGTGCTCTGTATTCGCTAGGGTTTGGAACTGAGCAGTCAATGGCAGAGGGTGTACAGAATTTTGTGTAAACGGACAATCCATCGCAGGCGATAGCCTGCTTGTCCGCAAACACAATGACAACCAAGAAGCACGAAGTACCGCAAGAACTGTTGACCAGCCTGCTGGCCGATTACAAGAAGCCTGAAGACCTGATTGGCGAGAACGGCTTACTCAAGCAACTGACCAAACTGCTGGTGGAGAAGGCTCTGCAAGCAGAGCTGACCGAGCACCTGGGTCACGAGCGCCATGACGCCGTGGCCAACGCCAGCGGCAACACCCGCAACGGCACGAGCAAGAAGACTCTGAAGGGCGAGTTCGGCGA
>NZ_KE386974.1:12106-89969 GCF_000429845.1 Comamonas composti DSM 21721 | reverse complement strand
CACAGTGATAGAGGCAGCCAGTATTGCAGTTATGAATTCCAGAGGGCTCTGCACAAGTGGGAGATGCGCTCATCCATGAGCCGCAAGGGCAACTGCTGGGATAACTCGCCCACAGAAAGCTTGTGGGGCCGACTGAAAACGGCCTGTGTGCATGGGCAGAAGTTTGCGACCCGAGAGCAGGCCAGGAAGGCGGTGATGGACTGGATGGCCTTCTACAATCACCGCAGGCTGCATTCGGCGCTGGGCTATCTCAGTCCTATGCAGTACGAGCAACGCTGGTACGAGGCACAGCGTAAAAAGGCCGCGTAGATCATGGGCTAAGAGCTACACAAAACAGGGGCAAGATCATGCGCCGAACACTGCGCAATTCGGGCTCTATCAGGGCAAACTGTTCGCGAGTGATATCGCTGGCGTATTTCTGTCGTTCCACCCCTGAATTGTCGGGGAGAAAAAGATCGTAAACACGCTCTTATAAATACCGGTCATCCAAGCCATATTTGCGGATCTTGTCGTGCAACGTGGTCTTGGCCACAGACAAGGCCTGGGCAGCGCGTGTCAGGCTGCCTCCCTGACGACGCAGGGCTTCGGCAATCAATCCGCGCTCAAAAGCCTCGACAGCCGCCGCCAGAGGCTGCTGACCTGCTGGCTCGGGCGTACCGAATGGCGGCAGGCCGCGCTCCAGGCCCAGCACCGCGCGCTCGGCCACATTGCGCAGCTCGCGCACATTGCCAGGCCAGTCATAAGCCAGCAGTTGCTGGATCCTGGCCGCGTCCAGCTCAGGCACGGGCTTTTGATGGCGCGCAGCAGCCTGCAAAGCGAAATACTCGAACAGCAGAGCAATATCCTCACGTCGCTCGCGCAATGCCGGCAGGGCCAGATTGGCCACGCTCAGGCGGTAGTAGAGGTCGGCACGAAAGCGCCCCTGCTGACTCAGCTCCAGCAAATCGACCTTGGTCGCCGCAATCACCCGGCAGTCCAGAGGAATCAAGATGTTGGAGCCCAGGCGCTCGACCACACGCTCCTGGAGCACGCGCAGCAGCTTGATCTGCATGGTCATGGGCATGCTCTCGATTTCATCGAGGAACAGCGTGCCCCCGCTTGCATGCTCGAATTTTCCTATGCGCTTCTTGCCCGCGCCCGTATAGGCACCGGCTTCGCTGCCGAACATTTCGCTGTCGAACAAGGTGTCCGGCAGGCCGCCACAGTTGATGGCCACAAAATTGCCACGACTGCGCGCACTGGCTTCATGCAAGCAGCGTGCCACCAACTCCTTGCCGGTTCCGGTCTCGCCATGGATGAGCACGTCGGCCGCGCTGTCGGCCAGACCCATGAGCGTGCGCCGCAATTGCTGCATATTGGCCGCACGACCGATGAGCTTGTTCTCCAGGCTGTCGCGCTGCTCGAGCTGGCGGCGCAGCTCACGGACCTCAAGCACCAGTCGCCTGCGCTCCAGCGCCCGACGCACAGCGCCTATCAGGGTCTCCGGCGCAAAAGGTTTCTGTATGAAGTCCTGGGCACCGTCCTTCATGGCCTGCACAGCCATGGAGACATCGCCATGGCCCGTGATCAGCACCACAGGCAACTCGGCATCCATGGCCACGAGTTCGCGCAAAAAGGCCATGCCATCCATTTTTGGCAGGCGCACATCGCTGACCACAATGCCGGCGAAGTCCCGCGACAGACGCCGCTTTGCCAGCTCGGCACTGCCGACGCTTTCGCAGTCAATGCCTTCAAGCTGCAGCGCCTGCTCGCAGCCCAGCACGATATCGGCGTCGTCTTCGACGAGCAAAACCTTCAAGGCAAATTTCATGAAATCCCGCAAGTAGATGCCAAGGTCAGTCTCAAGGTGAAAACCGCTCCGCCCTGAGGGTGGTTGCGGCCGGTGAGCGTGCCCGCGCACTCGCGCACGATGCTCGCCGACAGGGCCAGGCCCAGGCCGAGCCCCCGCCCCTCCTCCTTGGTCGTGAAGAATGGCTGAAACAAATGATTCAGCGCCTCAGGCGCCAGGCCCGGGCCATGATCGCGCACGCTGAGCTCGACCATGCCATCGGTCACACCGCAGGCCAGCTCCAGCACCGGGTGCTCCACATCCTGCATGGCATCGAGAGCATTGCTGACCAGATTCACCAGCACCTGCTCTATGCGGTTGCGGTCGCACCAGGCCACAGGCTCCACGGCATCGACCTGGCGCACAACCCGGACCTGGCGCCTGGCGATTCTGAGCTCGAGCAAGCTCAGCACATTGTCCATGGCACGCACCAGAGACACAGCCTCGAGCGAGCCACTGGACTTGCGTGCAAAGTTGCGCAACTGCCCCGTGATGCGCCCCATGCGCTCGGCCACGTCGCCCATGCGCTGCAGGTTGAGATAGGTGGTAGCCGTATCCCCCCGCTCCAGAAAGCGCTGGCTGTTGCCTGCCAGGGTGCGCAACGCCGTCAGCGGCTGGTTGAGCTCATGCGCCACCCCGGTCGCCAACTGGCCTATAGCCGCCAGCTTGCCAGCCTGGACGAGCTCATCCTGGGCGGCACGCAAAGTCGCCTCGGCACGCCTGCGCTCCACGATCTCGTCCTGCAAGGCCTGGTTGCTGGCAGAAAGATCCGCCGTGCGCTGCTGCACCTTGACCTCCAGTTCGTCATGGGCTTTTTGCAATGCGGCGCGTGCACTCAGCTGCTCGCGCAGACGTCTTCGGCGCTCATCCAGCATCAGGGCCAGCACCAGCAAAAAACCTATGCCCGCCCCCACCGCCACTGCCCGGCTCTGAGCCAGTTGGTGCACCTGGGCCAGAGACGACATCACGGTCAGGGTCCAGGGCGTCCCCGCCAGAGCCTGGGACTGAGCCAGGTAACGGCCACCGGCGCCTTCCGCCAGGACCTGGCCCTCGGCCTTGATACGCGCCACATGCGCCCCCGGGCCCAGACTCCGCAAGAACTCCACGCCCAGCGGCCTCAAGGCACGGCGGTTGTACTGCTGGGTGCGCTCCAGCATGGCCCGTCTTGCTTGGTCCAGCGGCCTCAGAGTTGCAAACTTCCAGCCAGCCTCGGTGGAGAGGATGACGACCCCGTTCTCGTCCGCCACGATGACCGGCGCCTCGGCATTGAACCAGGACTGCTCCAGCTGATCCAGGCTGAGCTTGACCACCACCACGCCCAGGCGTTGGGCCCCCTGGCCCAAGGCCGATGCCAGGTAATAACCAGGCTCGCCGCGCGTGGTGCCTATGCCAAAGAAGCGCCCGCTGCCCGAGCTCATAGCATCGCGAAAATAGGGGCGAAAGCTCAGATCCTCGCCCATATAGCTGTCGGGCGCGCTCCAATTGCTTGCAGCCCGCACAAGGCCGTTGCCATCAAGCACATAGATCACCAAGGTCTGGGCTCTTCGATTGAGCTGCTGCAGATAGGCGTTGACCCTGGGAATGAGGTCGGGGTCGGGCTGCTGGCCGGCAGCCCCGCGCACCAGGGCCCGTACATCGCCCTGCAGCTCCAGCACCTGGGGTAGAAAAGCGTATTTGTCGATCTCGCGCTGCAGGTTGGCGTCGTACTGCTCAAGGCGGCTGAGCCCTGTGGCCTGCAGCTCCTGGGTTCCCAGATGCAGGCTCAGCAGGTACGCAAGCCCCCCGCCCAGCCCGCTCAGGCCAAGCCAGAGCAAAAACAGCAGCGGCTTGCGCAAGCTAAGGGATACGGCCATGGTCAAAGGGCAAATATTAGCAGCCCCCTTTCGAGCAAGCTCCCTGAAGGCGGACTCAAACCCTGGCCTCCATGGGAATGCCCAAGCTGAAGACGCCTATACGGCTTCGGCCTGGGCAGCAGCGTCCAGGACCGGCTGATCGGACGAGACAGGCTCAGCCTCGCCCTCCCACTTGGCGACCACGGCCGTGGCAATGGCATTGCCCAGAACGTTCGTCAGCGTACGCCCCATGTCCAGGAAGTGGTCTATGCCCAGAATCAGCAAGATGCCGGCTTCGGGCAAACCGAACATGGGCAGCACGGCGGCCACCACGACCAGGGAGGCGCGCGGCACGCCTGCAATCCCCTTGCTGGAAACCATGAGCACCAGCAGCATCGTGACCTGTGCCGTGAGCGTCATGTCGATGCCATAGGCCTGGGCAATGAAGATGGCCAGGAAGGTGGTATAGACCATGGATCCATCGAGATTGAAAGAGTACCCCAGAGGCAGCACAAAGCCCACGATGCGCGGCGGCACGCCGAATTTCTCAAGCTGCTCCATGAGCTTGGGATAGGTAGATTCGCTGCTGGCCGTGGAGAAGCCAACAAGCAAGGAGCCGCGGATCATGGCCAGCAAGTCAAACACCTTGCGCCCCAGCACCACATAGCCGGCCAGCACCAGCAGCAGCCACATCGTGGCCAGCGCCAGATAAAAGCACAGCATGAATTTGCCAAACACCAGGAGCACGCCCAGACCGTGCAATGCAATCGTGCTGGCAACCGCGCCAAAAACACCGACGGGAGCAAAGCGCATCACATAGTCAGTGACCTTGAGCATGACATGCACGACCTCATCCAGAGTCCCGACCAGGGAGCGAGCCGACTGGTTGTGCAACTGCCCCAGAGCAATGCCGAAGAACAGCGCAAAGACCAGGATTTGCAGCACCTCATTGGTTGCCATGGCCTCAAAGAAGTTCTTGGGGAAGACATGGGTGATGAAGTCCTTGAAGTTCAACGCCGAAGTCTTTAGGTGCAAATCCGCCGCCGAGGTGGGCAACTCCACGCCCAGCCCATGGCCTGGCTGCAGCACATTCGCATAGACCAGACCTATGAGCAGCGAGCAGAACGAGGCCGCCACAAACCAGCCCAGCGCCCTGGCACCTATGCGGCCCACAGCCTTGGCATCGCCCATATTGGCAAGCCCCGTCACCAAAGTGGCAAACACCAGGGGCGCAATGATCATCTTGATCATGCGCAGAAAAATATCGGTCAATATGCCGAAATATTCGGCTATCTCCTTGGCCTTCTCAGGACTGGAGGCGTATTCGTGGCAGGCATAGCCCACCAGTACGCCCAGGACCATGGCAACCACGACCATTGTGGTCAAGCGATTGAATTTCATGCGGGTACTCGCTGTATGCGTTGAGGTCTTGCAGTGAGTCGACCCAGAGACGCAAACACCGCCTCGGCTCTTTTTTTCTGCATACGCAACCACGCTTGCGTGGTCTGCCCGATACATCGCACAGACCATGCCAACCCGCTGCCACGCCATAAACAGTTGATTTGCTTATGGCTCGCATACTTTTCCGCATAGAAGCATTCGGGATTCCGAACAAATGCCTTCAACACACCACCGGAAATCCGAACCGATGGCAATGCAAGAACCGGTCTGCGCCATCAATGCGATGGCATCAGGCGCCATCTCTCAGAGCGTGTTCACGCTCTCGGCAGTCACCAGTTCACTGATCCATGAAGGCAAGGACACCGCCTTTTGTTGCGGAAAGTCCACCCAGATCACAGTTCCGCCTCCTGCCGCGCAGATCACACCGGGTTCGGACAAGCGCTCCATCGTGGCCCAGGTCTCGAATGTGGTTCGACCAGGGTCACTCACATACATCTTGAGCAGCACCTGATCAGGAAACACGAGCTGCTGATAGAAATTGCAGAACGCATTGGCGACCACCGGTCCCTGCCCTTCTGGTGATGGCTTGATGCCTGCAGCAGTCATCCACTCTATGCGAGCCGTTTCCATATAGCGGAAATACATGGTGTTATTCACATGGCCCATGGCATCCATCTCACCCCAGCGTACGGGGAAATTCAGCTCATACACCCATTTCTTGTTGCCCGGAATCTCTATACGCATGCTTTTTAAGTCTCCTTCCTGATTTGCTTTGTCGCTGCCTGCAGGCCCGTCAAAGGCCATGTTCAAACAATGTGAACCCGGTTTTGATATTGCGCAGTCAACTAGATGCCATCCAGCCCCCTGGTGCACCGAATAGAATCGCCCACATTGCGCCATCCCGGGCCCTGCTACGTTCGGAGAGGCACACCCAGTTTTCAATTTGACGATTCCCAAGCGAGACACCCCGATGACAAACCAAGAGATTCTGGCCCAGTACGGCCCACGCGAAGCCATGGAATACGACGTGGTGGTGATTGGTGCAGGCCCGGGCGGCCTGGCCACGGCCATACGCCTCAAGCAACTAGCTGCAGAAAAAGGCCAGGATGTTTCCGTGGTGGTGCTGGAGAAGGGGTCGGAGCCAGGCGCTCACACCCTGTCCGGTGCGATCATGGATCCGATTGCCCTCAACGAGCTGATTCCCGACTGGAAGGAAAAGGGAGCGCCGCTCAACCAGCCCGTGACCGACGATGCCATGGTTTTCCTGGGCGAGAAGTCCTCTCTGCGCACCCCCAACTTTCTGCTGCCCAAATGCTTTCAGAACCATGGCAACTACATTGTTCGCCTCGGCTATGTGACCAAGTGGCTGGGCGAACAGGCCGAAGCCCTGGGCGTGGAAATTTTCCCCGGGTTTGCTGCGGCTGAAGTGCTCTACAACGATGACGGCTCGGTCAAGGGCGTGGCCACAGGCAATATGGGCGTTGACAAGGATGGAGAGCCTACGGGCGAATTTCAGCTCGGCATGGAGTTGCATGCCAAATACACCATCTTCGCAGAAGGCTCACGCGGCCACCTGGGCAAGCAAATCATTGCCAAATATCGTCTGGATGAAGGCAAGGACCCCCAAACCTACGGTCTGGGCATCAAGGAACTGTGGGAGATCGACCCCGCCCGCCACAAGCCCGGCTTTGTGATGCACACGGCCGGCTGGCCCATGGACAACAAGACCTATGGCGGCGCCTTCCTCTATCACCTGGAAGACAATCTGGTCACCCTGGGCTTTATCACGGGTCTGGATTACAGCAACCCGTATCTGAGTCCTTTTGAGGAGATGCAGCGCTGGAAGACCCACCCGAACATCCGCTACTACCTCGAAGGCGATGAGTCCCAGGGCATCAAGCCTGCCAAGCGCCTGTCCTATGGTGCGCGCGCCATCACCGCTGGCGGCCTGATGTCCTTGCCCAAATTCGTCTTCCCGGGTGGCGCGCTCGTGGGCTGCGATGCAGGCTTTCTCAACGTCAGCCGCATCAAGGGCAGCCATGCTGCTATCAAGACCGGCATGCTCGCGGCCGAAGCCGCCTATGAGGCCATCGTCGCAGGACGCCAGGGCGATGAGCTGAGCAGCTATGTCACGGCCTTTGAAGCCAGCTGGCTGCATGAGGAGCTCAACAAGTCGCGCAACTTCAAGGCCTGGTTCAAGAAGGGCCTGACCACGGCGACCATCATGAACGGCATCGAGCAGTTCGTTCTCAAGGGCAACATTCCCTGGACCCTGCACCGCGACAAACCCGATCACGCCTATCTCAAGCCAGCCTCGGAATGCAAGCCGATCGACTACCCCAAGCCCGATGGCAAGCTGACCTTCGACCGCCTCTCCAGCGTATTCATCAGCAACACCAACCATGCTGAGAATCAGCCAGCTCACCTGACACTCAAGGATGCATCCGTACCCGTGAGCGTGAACCTGGCCAAGTTCGCGGGACCGGAAAGCCGCTACTGCCCGGCTGGAGTCTACGAATTTGTGGACAACGAAAATCAGGGTGGAAAGCGCTTGCAGATCAATGCGCAAAACTGCGTGCATTGCAAGACCTGCGATATCAAAGACCCCACGCAGAACATCGTCTGGGTCACGCCCGAAGGCGGCGGCGGCCCCAATTACGCGGGCATGTAAATGCAAAAACCCAAAGGCCTGCATTAGCAGGCTTTTTTGTACAAGCCGGATAACAAAGATCAAATTGTCCGGCTTGTCTTTGCATGCACCTTCTCCTCATAAGCCAGCAAAAGAACCGCCCCACGCAGGAAAAATGTGAAAAACGCCTAAAAACATGCCTCACACAATGCAAAATTGCACCTCAAAACAATAAACCAACGCAGCATCCAACCCATCCTAGGGCATTCCCTGCAGATTTCATGCCTATTTCTGGTTACAAACCCATAGGTGAAAGCAGTCATGCCCAAACCCAAAAGTACGGCAGATGGCTGCAGTAGACTTTGCCGCAAGGCGTGGCGACTCTCCTGCGCTGCCTTGAGCCAAGCAAACAGGAACAAACACAAGCGGAGATACACATGAAACAGTTGTCTTGGGCACCCCTGGGCACTCTGGCCCTGGCCATTTCGGCAATGAGCAGTGCCTATGCAGCGGACACCAAGTCGGTGGCCGTGACTGCCATTGTTGAACATCCTGCCCTGGATGCAGTGCGCGACGGCGTCAAGGATGCACTCAAGGCCGCAGGCTTCGAGGATGGCAAGAACCTCAAATGGCAGTACCAGAGCGCTCAGGGCAATACAGGTACGGCGGCCCAGATTGCACGCAAATTCGTGGGTGACAAGCCCGATGCCATCGTCGCCATTGCCACGCCTTCGGCTCAGGCCGTGATTGCCTCGACCAAGAACGTGCCCGTGGTGTTCTCTGCCGTGACCGACCCTGTGGTCGCCAAGCTTGTGCCCAACTGGGAGCCCTCCAAGAACAATGTGACAGGCGTATCCGACCTGCTGGCACTGGACAAGCAGATGGACCTGGTCAAACAGGTCGTTCCCAACGCCAAGCGCATAGGCATGGTCTATAACCCTGGTGAAGCGAACTCTGCCGTGGTCGTCAAGGAGCTGCAGGCCCTTCTGCCCAAGATGGGCTGGAATTTGGTCACTGCAGCCGCCCCGCGCTCGGTGGACGTGAGCAGTGCGGCACGTTCGCTGGTTGGCAAAGTGGACGTCATCTACACCAATACCGACAACAACGTGGTCTCGGCCTATGAAGCGCTGGTCAAGGTCGGCCAGGACGCAAAGATTCCCCTGGTTGCCTCGGACACGGACTCCGTCAAGCGTGGCGCCGTAGCCGCCTATGGCATCAACTACCGCGACCTCGGGGAGCAAACCGGTCGCATGGTCGTGCGCATTCTCAAAGGCGAAAAGCCTGGCGACATCAAGCCTGAGGTCAGCACCAAGATGGAGTTGTTCGTGAACCCCGGGGCTGCGCAAAAGCAGGGCATCCAGCTCTCCGAAGAGCTGATCAAGTCAGCCGCCCAGGTCGTCAAATAACAGGGCCATGCAGCGCGGTTGCATGACAGCTGCGCACATACGATCGCAGGTGCCTCGCACCTGCTCTTTTTTTCCCAGCTTGCCCGCGCGCTTTGCGCCTTGTGTATGTCTCTTTTTTCTCTGCTCGGTGCCATTGAGATCGGCTTGATCTTCAGCCTTGTGGCTCTGGGTGTTTTTATTTCTTTTCGGTTGCTGCGCTTTCCCGACCTCACCGTGGACGGCAGCTTCCCTCTTGGCGGTGCAGTCTGTGCCATCATGATTGCAGCCGGTCACAACGCCTGGCTGGCAACCCTGGCCGGCACGGCCGCAGGTGCCGCAGCCGGCTTTGTCACGGGCTGGCTCAACGTCCGTCTCAAGATCATGGACCTGCTGGCCTCGATTCTGATGATGATCGGCCTGTACTCGGTCAATCTGCGCGTCATGGGCGGACCCAACGTTCCGCTGATCAACGACCCCACGCTGTTCACCATGCTGCAGCCCGAGAACGTGGCCGACTATGTGATGCGCCCCGTCATCCTTTTGGGTTTTGTGATCGTGGCCAAGCTGGCGCTGGACTGGTTCTTCGCCACCGAGCGCGGCCTGGCCATACGAGCCACAGGCTCCAATGCACGCATGGCACGCGCCCAGGGCGTGAACACCGGAGCCATGATCTTGCTGGGTATGGCCGTCTCCAACGGTCTAGTGGGCCTGGCGGGCGCACTATTCGTGCAGACCCAGGGCGGCTCGGACATCTCCATGGGCATAGGCACAATCGTGATCGGCCTGGCCGCTGTCATCGTCGGCGAATCCATTCTGCCCTCACGCAAGATCGTCTGGGCCACGCTGGCCGTGGTGATAGGCGCCATTGTTTACCGCTTTTTCATTGCCGCAGCCCTGAACATTGACGCCATAGGCCTCAAGGCCCAGGACCTGAACCTGGTCACAGCAGTCCTGGTGACCATCGCCTTGGTGATTCCGCAGCTCAAGAAAAAACTCGCCAAGCGCAAATAAGAACTGCGGAGAACACCATGCTCAATGCACAAAAACTGGAACTGACCTTCAACCCTGGCACGCCCATAGAAACACGCGCGCTGCGCGGTCTCTCCCTGGCCATACCCGACGGCCAGTTCGTGACCGTGATCGGCTCCAACGGCGCTGGAAAATCCACCTTTCTGAACTGCGTCTCGGGCGATCAGAGCGTCGATAAAGGCCAGATAGAAATCGCGGGCCAGGACATGACCCGACTGCCCGTCTGGTCGCGCGCCAGGCAGGTGGCCCGGGTCTTCCAGGACCCCATGGCAGGCACCTGCGAAGATCTGTCTATCGAAGAAAACATGGCCCTGGCCCATGAACGCGGCAACTTTCGCAGTCTGTCCAAGGCAGTCAAGGCAAGCAACCGTGAACTTTATCGTGAACGCCTGGCCACTCTTGGCCTGGGCCTGGAGAATCGGCTGACCGACCGCATTGGCCTGCTGTCCGGCGGACAGCGTCAGGCAGTCAGTCTTCTCATGGCCGCGCTGCAGCCTTCGCGTATCTTGCTGCTGGACGAACACACGGCAGCACTCGACCCGCGCACTGCCGACTTTGTGCTGCAACTCACGGCGCGCATCGTGGCCGAAGCCGGACTCACTACCATGATGGTCACGCACAGCATGCGCCAAGCCCTGGATGTGGGCGAACGCACGGTCATGCTCCACCAGGGCCAGGTGGTTCTTGATGTCAGCGGCACCGAGCGTGCCAGCATGGACGTTCCCGACCTGCTGCACATGTTCGAGAAGGTGCGTGGAGAAAAGCTGGCCGATGATGCCTTGCTGCTGAGCTGAATACACAAACAGCAGCTCCAACCCTCATCAACGCCACGGCCTCAACGTCGTGGCGTTTTGCTTTGTGCGTCCGGGTGTGCTCAGTCTCCCTCGCTCACATGCCGAAAACACTTTCAGGAGGTCTCGCCGGACATGGTTCAGAAAGCACGCACTTGAAAGAGTGCGCTGGAACGATTACAAAATACTGTATAAAATAACAGTATCAAGAAAACAAGCCATCCAAGCCTTTTCTTTAATTCCAGGCAAAACACCTTCAAGCGCAGATCCAGAAAGCGTATGCAGCTATCAAGACAGGAGTAGACATCCATGAAAACTTGCCTCATCACCATCGGACCCTTGCGCTATGTGGGATTGTTCCGCTCCAGCACCATGGCCGTGCTTGACGCCATGTACCGCTACCCCGAGGCCAGGGCCATCAGTGTCCGTGTCATGCCATGAGCGTGAAGAGAGATTCCGCCCATCCTCACCCTGCTCTTGCCTATATTGTCTGGCTGCTTGTGACGGGGTCCTCACTTCTTTTTGCCAGGGCCTGGCTACCAGCCATTGCCCTGTAAGCAACCCACGGTCATGCCTTCCGCGCCGCCGCCCTCTCGACCACCAGCCATGCCCAGCCAGGGAGGTCTTTTGGGCAAGGGCTTTGTCTATCGCAGGGCTGAAAAGACCGATGTCCGTCTGACCTGGGCTCTGGCCAGGAACGCCCTACAGGCTCCTGCCAAGAAAGCGATTGCAGAGCCCAGCCTGCCCCATGAATGAGGAGCACCTGGGATGACTGAGGCCTATACCTGCACACGGGTTCAATGGCCTTGCATAGCTTATTCCCCTTCAAAAAATGTAATGAAAAGCAGGTATTCTTTCTTTTTTAATTGAGAATTGTTATCATTAGCAAGCTCTCAAACTTAAAGGAACTTCCTGCATGCCTGCCACATTCGCAGCTACTTCGCAGCTGTCCGGAAACTCCGACAAGCACTCTGCCTTCATGTCCAACTCCGGATTGCCTGCCTCATCCCAGGGCGGCACAGGCCTGGACAGCAGCCTTTTGCTCAATGGTCAAAAAGCCGTCACCATTGTTCATAACGGCACCCTGTACCGGCTGCAAGCCACCAAGCTAGGCAAGCTGATTCTGACCAAGTAGTCTTGGGCGTCGACTGCGCCATCTGCCCGAGCCCGTGATTGACCGGCTCAAACGAATTCCCTACTGACTGGGGATTCGTTTTTTCAGCCCAGCAGGAGTCAGTGCATGCTGGAAACCTTTTGTCCAAACCATGGTTTTGTCTCGGGGTATTGTCATTCTTGGCGCAGGCCACCACCTAGAATGCAAGCGTCTTTGTAACAACTCCCTCCCGGAGAACAAACCTATGGATGATCAAGTCACCACAATAGAGTCGGCAGGCTACGGTATCTCGCAACAAGAGCGCAACCGTGTCCTTCGCAATACCTACTGGCTGCTGGCACTGAGCCTGGTGCCTACGGTTCTCGGTGCTTGGCTGGGCGTGGCAACAGGTATTACGCGCTCGCTGTCTGGCGGTCTGGGGCTGATCGTCTTCCTGGGCGGGGCCTTTGGCTTCATGTTCGCCATAGAAAAGACCAAGAACTCTGCTGCCGGTGTTCCCGTGTTGCTGGGCTTTACCTTCTTCATGGGCCTCATGCTGTCGCGCATGATTGCCATGGTGCTGGGTTTCCAGAATGGCTCAGAGCTCGTCATGACAGCTTTTGCCGGCACAGCTGGCGTGTTCTTCGTCATGGCTTCGCTGGCCACGGTGATCAAGCGCGACCTCTCGGGGATGGGCAAATTTCTCTTCGTCGGCGTGCTGGTGTTGTTCGTGGGCTCCATCATCAACGTGTTCGTAGGCTCGACGGCGGGCATGATGGCCATTTCAGTCGCAGCCATCGGCATCTTCAGTGCCTACATGCTCTACGACATCAAACAGATCATTGATGGGGGCGAAACCAACTACATCAGCGCCACACTGGCCTTGTATCTGGACCTCTACAACGTGTTCCAGAGCCTGCTGGCACTGCTGGGAATCTTTGGCGGCGAGCGCGACTAAGAGCGCCCTGCCCAGTCTCTCCAAGGCCTTCTCATGAAGGCCTTTTTTCACTCATGGCTCTTGCCGTGTCCAGGCGGAAGACTCAACTTGATCAAGCCATGGCCGATAAGCCATGAAATGATCAAGGCAACAATGAGCACCTATCTCAAGCCCCCGCCCTACCGTCTTGGCTGCACTCTGCTGCTGAGCAGCCTGCTCGTAGGCTGCAATGTCGACATTCCTGGACTTGGTCCAGATCCGCGCACCGTCGCCAGACAGGCCGAGGCCAAGGCTGTAGGTGGCGCCTGTCGCCATGCAATGCGCGGACTCGAGGACTGCTATGTACTCAACCCAAAGTCTTCCAAAGCCTTGATCTTTGCCGGCTGGAAGGACATGGATGAATACATGCGCAGCAACAAAGTCGAGGGCGTACCTTCCGTTCTAGGCCAAAACGAGCAGCCGCGCGGTGAAAAGCAGGACACCGATGAGTCCAGCAACCGCAGCTGAACGCCTGTTGTGAGGCGCCTCTCGAAACCTGTCCGCCTCAGACCTTACTTGGCCGAGCACTCCTCAAGCATACGTCTGCCGCCTATGCCCTAACTGCTGAACCAATGACAAAGGGGCCGCAGCCCCTTTGTTGGTTTACTTCAGGCCCACTCAGTGCATGTGCAAGCCGCCATTGACGGAGAAGTCAGCCCCCGTGGAGTAACCGCCCTCTTCCGAGGCTAGCCAGGCAATGATGGAAGCAATTTCGCTGGGCTCACCCAGGCGCTTGACGGGAATCGTGCCTACGATCTTCTCCAGCACCTCGGGTCGTATGGCCTTGACCATGTCGGTGCCGATGTAGCCAGGGCTGACCGTGTTCACCGTCACGCCCTTGGTGGCAAGTTCCTGGGCCAAAGCCATGGTAAAGCCATGCATACCTGCCTTGGCAGCCGAATAGTTGGTCTGCCCTGCCTGCCCCTTGGCTCCATTCACCGAGCTGATGTTGATGATCCGGCCCCAGCCCTTTTCCACCATGTCGCCCACGACCTGCTTGGTCACGTTGAACATGGAATTGAGGTTGGTCTCGATCACCGCTTGCCAGTCATCGGGCGTCATCTTCACAAACATGCGGTCGCGCGTGATGCCTGCATTATTGACCAGCACGTCGATGACGCCGTATTCGGCCTTGGCCTTGGAAAAGGCCTCTACGGTGGACTCCCAATTGCCCACATTGCCCACCGAAGCATGAAACCCATAGCCCAAGGCCTTTTGTTCATCAAGCCACTTACGGTAGTCGCGCGAAGGACCGCAACCCGCAATGACCTTGAAACCCTCCTTATGCAGGCGCTGGCAAATGGCAGTACCAATGCCGCCCATGCCTCCTGTGACGTACGCTACTTTCTGCCCCATCTGTCTCTCCTATAGATCGATTTCTGTCTCACGATCACACTCTCCACAATGCCCGGTCCACTCAACCAGGCATTGCCTCAGGGCCATGGCTCTCACGGCCACCCGACCACACCAACAGTATGCAATGCGCTGTATTCAACCCAGTCCATTCAGACCTCTGCTAGCGTGAGGATCTACCCTGAGTGACCCGCCTGCCCTTTGGCTCAGCAACGCTCCACAGCCATGGCCACGCCCATGCCACCGCCTATGCACAGGCCTGCAAGGCCTTTGCTGGCGCCGCTGCGCTGCATTTCATGCAGCAAGGTGACCAGAATGCGTGCCCCCGATGCACCAATGGGGTGTCCAATCGCAATGGCTCCACCATTGACGTTGACCTTGGTGGCATCAATGCCCAGATCCTGATTCACCGCACAGGCCTGGGCCGCAAAAGCTTCGTTGAGTTCGTACAGGTCAACATCCTTGGCGCTCCAATTCGCGCGCTCCAATGCCTTGCGTGCTGCGAACACCGGGCCCAGGCCCATGGTCGCGGGATCCAGTCCGCTGGTCGCGTACGAAACGATGCGCGCCAGAGGCTTGAGACCCAGGGCCTTGGCCTTGGAGGCGCTCATCACGACCAAGGCGGCCGCGCCATCATTAAGGCCCGAGGCATTGCCGGCCGTGACCGAGCCGGCCTTGTCAAAGGCAGGACGCAGGCTGGCCAGGGCCTCTGCATTGGTCTTGCGGTTGATGTACTCGTCGGTCGCAAACACGATGGGATCGCCCTTGCGCTGGGGGATGCTGACAGGCACGATTTCATCCACGAACTTGCCCGCATCCTGGGCCGCAGCCGCCTTTTGCTGGCTGCCCAGGGCCAGTTGGTCCTGGGCCTCGCGGCTGACCTGCTTTGCCTTGGCGACGTTCTCCGCCGTAATGCCCATGTGGTACTGGTTATAGACGTCCCACAGGCCGTCCACAATCATAGTGTCCGTCATCTTCCAGTCCCCCATGCGCTGGCCGTCGCGCGAGCCGTTGAGCACGTGGGGAGACAGACTCATGTTCTCCTGACCGCCTGCGACCACGATTTCACTGTCGCCCGTGGCCACGGCCTGGGCAGCCAGCATCACGGCCTTGAGGCCAGAGCCACACACGGCATTGATGGTCAGTGCCGGCGTCTCCTTGGCAACACCTGCAGCCATCATGGCCTGGCGTGCAGGATTCTGGCCGACGCCAGCGGTCAGCACCTGCCCCATGATGACCTCCCCGACCTGGTCGGCGCCCAGCTTGGCGCGCGACAAGGCCTCACGAATCACGATAGCGCCTAGCTCGGTGGCAGGAGTCTTGGACAGGCTTCCACCAAACTTGCCGACAGCCGTGCGAACAGCGGAAACGATGACGATGTCTTCCATGATGACGATGCTTTCCTCGGTCTTTTGAAACGGTCAAGGCGAGGCCGATCTGACTGTGGCAGCCAGTCCCGCCTGCATTGCTGCAGCATTTATATTGCGCCGCAGCATAACCCCATTGTGCCTCAGGCCTTGACCTGCACGTAACTGCCCGGAGCTGGCTCGATGGCCGTGTATTCCCTAGGCTTGCCATATTGCTTGGGCGCTGCCACGAGCTTGCCCGCATGCGAAGCCAGCCACAGGCTCCAGTCGTTCCACCAACTGCCTTTATGCTCCTTTGCACCCTCCAGCCATTGCGCAAGACTCGCGGGAAGCTGTCCATCCTCACGCAGCCAATGGCTGCGCTTGTTCTTGGCCGGAGGATTGATCACGCCAGCAATATGACCTGAGGCGCCCATGACGAATCGCGTGTCCCCGCTCAGCACCTGGGTCGACGCATACGAACCAGCCACGGGCACGATATGGTCTTCACGCGAGCCGTAGACATAGGCGGGAATCTTGAGCGCCTGCATGTTGATGCTTTCGCCGCATACCGTCAGGGCTGCGGGCTGCACCAGTTTGTTTTCCAAATAGAGATTACGCAGATACCAGGCGTAGTAAGGCCCTGGCAGGTTGGTGCAATCACTGTTCCAGTACAGCAGATCAAAAGGCGGCGGAGTCTCGCCCTTGAGGTAGTTGCCGACCACATAGTTCCAGACCAGATCATTGGGGCGCAAGAAGCTGAAGGTGGATGCGAGATCCTGCCCCTTCATGAGACCGCCCTGCCCCATCTGGAGCTCGCGAAAGCGCACCATGGACTCGTCGATGAAAACATCGAGCACGCCGGTGTTACCGAAGTCGATGAAGGTGGTCAGCAGCGTCATGCTGGCCACGGGAAACGGCGCATCGGCCGCCGCCGTGGCGCGCGCAGGCGAGCTCTTTGCCGCAGGCCGGCTGCTGCTTGAGGCTCGCTTGGCTGGAGTCTTCGTAGCTGGGCCCTGCTCGCGCTCATGCCGGGCCTGGAGCACGGCCAGGGCCGTGGACAGCATGGTTCCACCCACGCAAAAGCCCAGCACATTGATCTGCTCAGCCTGCGCGATCTCGCGCGCTACGCGAATGCCCGTGAGCACGCCCTCGTCAATGTAGTCATCCCAGGTCTTGTGCGCCAGGCTTTCATCGGGGTTGCACCAGCTCATCACAAAGGTTCTGTGCCCCTCGCTGACCGCATGGCGGATCAACGAGTTGTCGGGCTGCAGATCCAGGATATAGAACTTGTTGATGCAAGGCGGCACCATGAGAAATGGACGCTCGTGGATCTTTCCCGTCAGCGGCTTGTACTCTATGAGCTGGAACAAGTCGTTCTGAAAGACCACGGCCCCTTCGGTCGTGGCCACGTTCTTGCCGACCGTGAACTGGCTTTCATCGGTCATGGACACATGGCCCTGGCGCATGTCGGCCAGCAAATTCGCCACCCCTTGAGCCAGGCTTTCGCCCTGGGTCTCCAGCGCCTTTTTCTGGGCCTCGGCGTTGAGCGCCAGGAAGTTGCTGGGTGACATGGCAGCCACCCATTGCTCAACTGCAAAACGCACACGATTGCGAGTCTTGTCATCGCCCTGCACAGCATCTGCCAGATTCATGAGCATGCGGCTGTTGAACAGGTAATTCGCTGCCGTGGCCGCCGCCAGGGGGTTGGAGCTCCAGGATTCCGTATTGAAGCGCTTGTCCTGGGCCAGCAAGGCCTGGACCGCACCCGGCTCGCACAAGGCCTTGACCCCTTCAAGATACTGCTGCTGCAAGACATTGAGCTTCTCGGCATCCAGCCCCGCCGGCATATGCTCGCCCAGAGCAGCCGGGGACAGTCCGCCATCGAGCGACTGCTGGGCCACAGTTGCCAGCGGCCCCATTTGCTGCAGGGACTGCAGCGTGCGTCCCCATTGCTCGCCCCAGAACTGCTGCCAGAGCGTGCCTGCCTGGCCCCATGGTGAGTCAAAATTCATGCTTTACCCTCGTGATTGCTGATAACGTCCCGACATGCCCATGCGTGGCGCTCTGTTGCTGCCGATTGTGGCCCAGCCCCGTCAACTCCTTCTTGGCACAAGCCCCAATCCGGTTTGCTGCACATCAACTGGTTTTCATTGCCCATGTATCTCGTCGCTATCGCCTGGTTGTATGTCACGCTCATGATGGCCCTGGCTGAGGCCACAAGCCCCATGGGCAGCATCCTGGGCGCAATCATCACCTTTGTTCTCTATGGGTTGCTGCCCCTGTCGATCCTGCTGTACATCCTGGCCACCCCGGCCCGCAAACGAAAACTGCGCGCACGCGCACTCGCCGAGCAGCAGGCCGCCTCGTCATCCGAGCCAGATACAGACCGCAAAGCGCCCGCTGCTGCCCAGCCTGGCGGCATCGCGGCGGTGCGAGAAGAATGCTGATTCATTGCTGACCGTGCACCAGCCAGGGCCACCATCGTTGCCATAGACCTGATGGATGCCCAGAGCCGCCAGTCGCTGACGGGCCAGGGCTTGCAGGTCGGCCAGGTATCTGGCGCCCGAAGCCGTGAAGCACTGTGCGGCTTTTTCCTCATGGGCCATGAAGACCGCGCGCACTTCGTTTCCCACCTCAAATGCCTGCGCTCCTATGCAAGGCCCCAGCCAGGCAAGGGTCTGGCGCGCAAGCTGCCCGGCCCCTTGCCTGCGGCCGGTTACGTCTTCGAGCGCCTCGCCCAATCGAGCGAAAAGGCGCTCCACCACCCCTGTGGCCTGAGGCCTTTGCGCCCCTGCGGGCAGGCCCGCCAGGCCGCGCCAGCCCGCATGGGCGGCTCCCACGACCAGCCCGCTCTCGTGCGCAAGCAGCACGGGCAGGCAGTCGGCCACCATGATGGTGCATACCCGTCCACGCTCATGGGCGATGCTCGCATCAAAGGCCAGCCCGTCACAGCTTTGTGCATCCAGGCGCAAAGCCTCGCAGCCATGCACCTGGTTGAGGAATACGGGCCGGGCGCCAGGCGTCAGCGCATCGATAGCCTGAGAGAGCCGGCGCCGGTTCTCGGCCACGGCCTCCGGCGCATCGCCGACATGGCTCCCCAGGTTCAAGCTATTCCAGGGCGCTGCACTGACTCCGCCAGAGCGCATGGTGCACAGCGCATGCACACCCGTCGGCGCGGGCCAGTCGGGAATCAGAAAGGAACTCCCCACCCCCACCAGGGCGCTTTGAGGATGTACTGACGATCTCATTCGGCATCCGGGCAGGCCGATGGATGGGCGCGGGCGAAGGCTGGCATGGCCTCGCAGCGTTCGGCGATGGCCTTGATGCGTGGCAGCCCGTCCAGCGCCACCTTGAAACGCCGAGCATTGAACACTTGCGGCACCAGGCAGCAGTCGGCCAAGGTCGGCGTCTCGTCCCAGCAAAACGGCGAGGATGCAAGCCCCGAGGCCGCTCTTTGCTGATCGAACAGGTCCAGTTGACGCTCCATGGCCTCCAGACCTGACCTGACCCAATGTGCATACCAGCGGCTTTTGTCCTCCTCCGAGACACCGAGTTCATGCACCAGATACCTGAGCACACGCAGGTTGTTGAGCGGGTGGATCTCGCAAGCCACCATCTGGGCCAGAGCCCTCACGCGCGCGCGGCTCAGCGCATCCCCGGGCAGCAAGCGCAAGCCGCCATGGGTTTCATCCAGGTATTCGATGATGGCCATGGACTGGCTCAGCCACGAGCCGTCATCGGTCTCCAGCGCCGGTACCAGGGCATCGCCCATGCGGCTTGCATAGGCCGCAGCCAGATGCTCATTGCGCACCAGATGCACAGGAATGGCTTCATAGCCCAGCCCTTTGAGCTCCAGCGCAATGCGCACGCGATAAGAGGCCGACGAGCGGAAATAGGTATGCAGCTTCATGGTTTGGCAGCATACCCTGCGTCAGAGCCTGGAGAGGCTGGGCACGTGGCACACTTGCTGCCACGTTCAAGACAGGATCTGCCCGCAGGAAGACTCACATGAGCTATGTATTCCCACCGCCCACCCCGACAAGCCTGCCTGTTGCAGGCCGTGCCCAGCGTTTTCCGGTACGCCGCATCTTCTGCGTGGGCCGCAATTACGAAGAACATGCCAAGGAAATGGGTTTTACGGGCCGCGAGCCCCCATTCTTCTTTCTCAAGCCCGCCGATGCACTGGTCGCCGTTGAGCCTTCTGCCACAGGCACCATGGACTACCCCGGGCTCACGGCCAACCTGCACCATGAGGTCGAGCTGGTGGTGGCCATCGGCAAGGAAGGCAAAAGCATTGCCGCTGCCGATGCCATGGAGTACATCTATGGCTACGCCGTCGGCCTGGACATGACACGGCGCGACCTGCAAAACGAGATGAAAAAACAGGGCCGCCCCTGGTGCATAGGCAAGGCTTTCGAGCAGTCGGCCCCGGTGGGCGTCATCACGCCTGCGGCGCAAGCCACAGACATTGCAACCGCGGCCATCGAGCTCAAGGTCAACGGCGCCACGCGCCAATACAGTCAGATCTCCAAGCTGATCTGGAATATTGCCGAAACCATCGAGCATCTGTCAGCTGCCTGGGAGCTCAGGCCTGGCGACCTGATCATGACGGGAACTCCCGAAGGCGTGGGCGCGGTTGTGCGCGGCGACATGCTCGAAGCCAGCGTCACCGGACTTGAGCCCTTGCGCCTGAAGCTTGCCTGAGCGCATGAACGCTCGTAAATCAGTAGCTGCCAGCGCTCGCCCCATAAGCGCTGGCCTGCTTTTTTCTCTATAGTCCAGGCATGAATTTTCGCAGCCCCATCAAGTTCTGCCGCGCCTGTGGCACGGCCGTGGTCTACCGGCTCCCCGACGATGGCGACACGCGTGAGCGCGCCATCTGCCCGCATTGCCACACCGTCCACTACGAGAATCCGCTCAATGTGGTGGGCACTCTTCCGGTCATGGACGACGGCCGCGTGCTTTTGTGCAAGCGCAATATCGAGCCCCGCATGGGCCTGTGGACCTTGCCTGCAGGCTTCATGGAGCTGGGCGAATCCACGGCAGGCGGCGCCCGGCGCGAAACCGACGAAGAGGCCGGAGCCGACATAGAGATGGGACGGCTGTTCTCCATCGTCGATGTGTCCTATGTAGGGCAGGTGCATTTGTTCTACCTGGCCCGGTTGCTGCGCGAAGAGTGCTATCCCGGCCCCGAGACCATGGAGGTGAAGCTGTTCTCCGAGGCCGAAATCCCCTGGTCCGAGCTTGCCTTTCGCACCGTACGCGTCACGCTGGAGCACTATTTTTCCGACCGCGCGGCCAGCCGGCTGGCGGCTGGCCAGGTGCACTCCATCGAGCTCAAGCCTTAAAAACAAAAGTCCCACACCTGATCGGTGGCACGACACCAGCCCCGCAACCTGGCCCTCTTTTTGCTTCTTTGCGGCGGTTTCTTCTCGATGGAAAGGCCGGCCCGGGGTTAACGCGAATCCCGCCTTACGCAAGGCTCGCAAAGCAATGTCCTGGCGAGCCTGGTCAGCCTGAGCCCCGTGCATGCCTATGCCCACAACCGAGCCCTTCGTCTCAAAAGCGCGCTGCATCTTGACGAGGCGCGCCATACGGCGCAGATACCATCGCGCCAGACCCGGTGCAAAAGCTGCGGCTCATCGACTCGAGCTCATCCCGATTGCGCTCCAACGCGCCTGCGTAGAGATCGTGAACACGCTCTGAGGACAGGTTGTCAGCCTGGCCTGCATCCGCGCGCCATCCTTGCGCGCTTGATCAATCTGGGGAAGAAAGCCCTGCTGGGCACCCACCTGTCATGGGCTTGCAGTTGAAAGGGTTCGAGGCTTGGGCCGACAATGCGGCTACCGCCTGAAACCGTGCCACCACTCGGAGTTCCAGCATGTCCATACCCAAAGCAGCCAGCGCCCAGGCCATCAATGTGCAACCCTTTGGCTCGCATCTGGCGAGCGCCAGGAGTTACGCCCTGTTCAAAGCCGAGGACATGGAAGTCATCCGCATTGTGCTGCGGGCCAGCCAGTCGCTGCCGCCGCACAAGATCCCGGGCAGCGTGAGCCTGCACTGTCTGGAAGGCCGGCTGGATGTGCTACTGGGCGATGGGCCCCGCCCGCTTCAAGCCGGCGAGCTCATGCATCTCCCACCGAATGTCCCGCACGGCGTACGCGCGCTGGAAGATGCGTCGGCACTTGTGACCATCGCCCTAAGCGCCTGAGAGCCTGTTGACGATCTCCTCGGCACAGCGCCTGCGCCTTGCTGGAGGTGGTCATTCTTGGCTGACCCGCCTTCGGTCCTCGGCCAGCGAGCTGGTGCATGTGCCGGCCCGAGACCGGGTCAAGGCTGCTGCTGCTTTTGGCGCGCCTGGGCCTCATCGATGGCATCAATAATACGTACGCCCGTGGATTTGACGCCTGGTGCCCCGAAGCCCTGGCCCGGAGTCACGCCGGGATGGGCTAGCAGCTTTTGTTCCATCTGCCGCTCTTCGCTGAGGGCCGAGGCTTGCTCGGGCTCGGATACCGAAGGTGCCGGCTGCTGGGTCTCTACATAACCCCGGTAAGTGCGCGAGGCCTTGAGCGCCTGCTCCTGCTCCATCTTGTGCTTCCAAAACTGGTAGCCGGCCAGGCCCAGAATGCCCAGCAGCACGACGATGACGGCCAGGACCATGAGTACCGAGCTTTCCTCGGAACGCGCATGCTCTGATGTGCGAAGTGACTTGGAGGACATGGAGGCAGGAGCAAGAACCGGCGGCCCGGCTCTTGCCTGTGAGTGGTTGTGACGTCAGCCATGGTAGCCAGGCCATGATCCACTTAAAGCCCGAAATGGGCTCGCCCCTGTTGGCAGTGACTTTATTGCCCGGACCCGGTCCAAGCATGGCTTCATCCGTCACCACGCGACCTGCGCCGCCGCTTCCCGTTCCAGGCTGCTTGCAGGCAGAACGCGCCGCAGGATCTCTCAGAACGTGTTTACGTTCTCAGCAAACCGGCTGCTTGTAATCGTTCAGGCCCAGCTTGCGCAGCAGGGCAGTATCGGCCTCGACATCAGGATTGCCGGTGACCAGCAGCTTGTCTCCATAAAAAATAGAGTTCGCACCAGCCATGAAGCACAGGGCCTGAACCGCATCGCCAAGTTGCTGGCGGCCCGCCGACAGGCGCACGCGGGCCGTGGGCATGGTGATACGGGCCACGGCGATCACACGCACAAAATCCAGGGGGTCCACGGGCTCGGCATCGGCCAGGGGCGTTCCAGGCACGCGCACCAGGCTGTTAATGGGTACGGATTCGGGGTGCGGGTTCAGATTGGCCAGTTGGGCGATCAGCCCGGCACGGTGCACGGTCTCCTCACCCATGCCGATGATGCCGCCACAGCACACGCTGATGCCGGCCGCGCGCACAGCTTGCAGAGTGTCCAGCCTGTCCTGGTACTCGCGCGTGCTGACCACGTCCTGGTAGTACTCGGGTGCCGTATCGAGGTTGTGGTTGTAGTAATCGAGCCCCGCCTCGCGCAAGGAGCGGGCCTGATGGGGTTCGAGCATGCCCAGCGTCGCGCAGGTTTGCAGGCCCAACCCCTTGACCGCACCGATGAGGGCATTCATCTTTTCAATATCCCTGTCCTTGGGTGCACGCCAGGCTGCGCCCATGCAAAAGCGTGTGGCTCCCGCATTTTTGGCGGCCAGTGCAGCATGCGTGACCTCTTCCACGCTCATGAGCTTTTCCGCCTTGACCCCCGTGTCGAACTCCACCGACTGAGGGCAGTAGCCGCAGTTTTCCGGGCATCCCCCGGTCTTCACGGACAGCAGCGTGGCCAGCTCTATGTCACCTTCAGGCCAGTGGGCGCGGTGCACGCTCTGGGCCTGGAACAGGAGATCCAAAAAGGGCTTGTCCAAAAGCTGCTGTACGGCTTGCACGCTCCAGGCTCTTTTTTCAGGCGCGGGCTGGACAGCTTGTCTCACATGCCATTGCACGGGCTGGGCGGTGTTGCTGGTGCTCATCGAAAACTCCTTGGATCCACATTTGCTTTTTATTCTGGATGCCGAAAGTCCATGCGCAAGTGGAAAAAGCCTCTGAGCTGCAAAAATAATCGGGGCTTTTTGAAGCTCCTTAACTTTCAGCAAATTACCTTATCTTTAAAAGAAGTTGAATCAATTTTCTAAGACGTAAGCATCAATTAAAGACTTTCACCTGCAACCCACCGGCAGTTGCCGCCAACTTCTGCAAAAGCCCGGATCAAAGCCGAGGTGGTATTACCAAAGCAGCCTGCGGTCCCGCAGGAACAGGCCACAATGCGCAGGAATTTCAAGACTTTTGGCCCATCTCCAACGTGGAGCGCGGGCATCCAGCTACTGTTTTTGCATGACTCATCCATCCCCAGCCTCGACTGACGCGCGGCTCATCCTCTCGCGCGAGCAGCAGGCCATACTCGCGCATCCGGGCAAGTCGGCCATTGCCTCTGCTCTCGCGGGTACGGGCAAGACCACCACCCTGGCCAGCAAGGTGGCCCAGGCCTGCGCAAGCGGCAAGTCGCAGCGCATTCTGGTGCTCGCCTACTCCAGGGCCGGCGTGGCGGCGTTCCACCACCGACTGGGGCGGCTGATGCGCGAGATTCCGCCCCAGGTACAAATCACCACGCTGGAGCGCTGGGCCGCCCAGCAAATTCGCAGGCAAGATCCGGACGCCCGCTTTGAGGCCGATCGCCTGGTCTTGCACGATCAGGTCCGCAAGGCACGCACCAGCCTGGAATGGCGCGCTCAGGAACAACCCGATGCGCGGCTGGAGTTGAGCGGCGAGCTCGACCTAGATGCGTTCTGGGCCTTCAATCTACGCGCCAAAAAATCGCTTTTGCCACAGACCCTGCAAGATTCGGGCACAAGCCTTGCCCAGTTCTGCGAGGAGTATTTGCTCGACTACGGACAGGCCTGCCTGTTCTTTGAGTACGAGCGCGCGCGCGTCGACACCTGCGGCGACGTGCTGTATTACGCGCACGGCGATTGCAGCTATGCGCTGGCCTGTGCCGTCCTCGACGGCCAGACGCTGGACACCCCGGCCTACGACCTGGTCGTGCTCGATGAGATGCACGATCTGGACCTCGCCTCGCTGCAGGTGCTGCGCGGCCTGTTGCAACAAAGCAATGGCAGCTTTCTTGGGGCCGGCGACTTCAACCAGCACATAGAAGCCCAGGCCTGGTCGGTCTTCGAAGACCAGTTGCACCGTCTGGACGAATTCCTGCCCCATGCCACGCAAAGCCTGCCGCTGACCCAGTCCCGGCGCTTTGGTCCCGAGATCGCAGGCGCCGTCAACCAGTGGTTTGATCTCGACCTCAAGACCACAGCCACACGCCAGAGCAAGGTGATTCTCCAAAGCTATGAAACCGATGAGGAATGCATAGCGCTCTTGCTCCAAGCCCAGGCCGGGCTTACGCGTCAGGCATCGGCACAGCAGGCCTCCAGCCTGGGAGCTGCCTCGCTGACCGTGATACTGCGCCAGCCCCATGAGGCCTGCGCGCTTGAATGGGCCTTGCACCGCGCGGGCAAGAGCGCGAGCTTTTATGGCTTCAAGCGTTTTTACCTCGAGCGTGAGGTAGCCTTGCTGCTCGGCCTTTGCTATGCCCACAGCATGCAGCGCCTGGACTGGAAGGCCGATACCTGTCCACTGGGCCTGGAGCTGCTCTCGGCCTTTGTGGAGGGTGCTCTCTACTACGGCAAGGGCAGTGTGGACGCGCAAGCCATGGACAGCGCCAGCCGCCACACGCAGGCCCAGCAAATGGCAGGACAGATGCTGCACAACCCGCAAATCATCTGGCGCTTTCTGCGCGGCGAATCCAGCCTGCAGGGCGGACAGCGCAACTTCGCGGCCTTTGGCAGCTTTCTGCAACTGCCGCTGTCCCTGCAAGCCGACGCCCAAGCCTTGCTGATGCAGGCCGATGTCTGGGGCCTGTTTCCCAGCCAGGCACGACAGGATGAGCCCACCCGCCAGTTGCACCACCGCGTTCAGTCCTTTGTGGACAGCACGGCTGGCATGAGCGTGCCCCAGTTGCTGGCCGATATCTCGGCCATGGCCAGACGCTTTGAGCGTGCCGTGCGCGCAGGCCAGGGCTTCGACTTCCACCTGAGCACGATTGAAGAAGCCAAGGGCAAGGAATACGAGCACGTAGCCCTGCCCTTTCTGGAGCCAGGCCGCTTTCCTGCGCCCGCAGCGCGCGAGCTCGCCTTTCTGGAGCGCAACCGGCTTTATGTGGCCATGACACGGGCCAAGAAAAAGCTCTGGCTGCTGGAACATGCGCAGCGGCGCATCCAGGCATTTTTCTAGCCTCTGCGGCAGTCAGGCAAAAATGGCCCCGGCTTCAGGAGCCGGGCCGGCTCTGGCCGCAGCGATGGGATCAGCGGTCCACAGGGTGGTCTTCGGCTGGCGTCATGGCGTGGTTGCGCCCCGTGACGGCGGGGGCCAGGCTTTTCTGCGCATCGTTCAGGCGCTCATTGATTTCCACGCCATTCTTGTAGTAGTCGGGGTCGATCACGGGGTCGGCATCGTGCATGGCGATCATGGCCGTGACCACACCAGCCACGACCACGATGGCCGGCCCCGCAAGCACCAGCCAGACATGGCCGAACTTCCACCAGGGCTTGCTGGCCTCGGGATGGGCTGCGGTGGCCGAAGCCAGGGGCGCTTCTGCAGGAGTTGAAGACATAAAAAAACCTCTTTCTTTCAGCGCAGCCCAGGCCACGCAATGTCCGACCATCTTTTCACCAGGCCATGGCACCGAATATAAAACCGGCCTGGCCCAAGAACATGTTTACGCCTTTGCCGGGGCTGCCTCCCTCTCCCGAAGAGAGGGGGAAAGGCCGCGAAGACAGCCCAGGGCATGCTTCATCGAGGCACCAAGAACACGGCTTTCTCCGTGGCCCGGCCCGCACCCGCCTGCAGGGCGTCGATATCGAAATACACGGTATGCGACCCGGACTCGGCGGAGCCATAAGGAATCTGCAGCCGCGCTGCAATGCCGCGAGTTTCTGCAGGGCCGACCTCGACCTCGGTCTCGGATGCCAGCTCCAGTCCTGGCAGGCCATGAGCGCTGAGCCGGTAGCGCTGCGTATGCTCCGTGGCATTCATGATCTGCAGGCGATAGACGTTTTCCAGCTTGCCTCCGGCCACGATACGCGACAGCGAGGCACGATCGCGAATCACGTCCACCTTCACGGTCTGGCGCAAGGCCAGGCTGGCGATCATGGCAATACTCAAGGCCAGCAGCACGCCGGAGTAGATGAGCACGCGTGGTCGGAAGATGCGGCGAATCACCTGAGCACGCTGCCAGAGCTTGGCCACGGCATTTTGCGTGGTCAGGCGGATCAGCCCGCGCGGGTACTCCATCTTGTCCATGATGGAGTCGCAGGCGTCTATGCACAGGCCACAGCCTATGCATTCGTACTGCAGACCGTTGCGGATATCGATGCCCACAGGGCAGACCTGCACACACAGCTTGCAGTCTATGCAGTCCCCCATGCCCTGGGCCTTGTGATCGATCTTTTTCGTACGCGGTGCACGCGGCTCGCCACGGCCCGTGTCATAGCTCACGATCATGGTGTCCTTGTCGAACATGGCGCTCTGAAAGCGGGCATAGGGACACATGTATTTGCAGACCTGCTCGCGCATATAGCCGGCGTTGCCGTAGGTGGCAAAGCCATAGAACAGCACCCAGAAGATCTGCCAGTTGCCTTGCAGAGTCAGCAGCTCGCCGCCAAGCTCTCGGATCGGCACAAAGTAGCCAACAAAGGTAAAGCCGGTCCACAGTGCAAACACAATCCACAGAACCTGCTTGAGCGACTTCTTCCAGACTTTTTCAAAGGTCCAGCCGTTCTTGTCCAGACGCATGCGTGCACTGCGATCACCTTCGACCTTGCTCTCGATCCACATGAAGATCTCGGTGTAGACCGTTTGCGGACAAGAGAAGCCACACCACAGCCGCCCCGCCACCGCAGTGAACAGGAACAGCGACAGTGCGCAGATGATGAGCAGGCCCGTCAGATAGATGAAGTCCTGGGGGTAGAGCACCAGGCCAAACAGGTAAAAGCGCCGCGCGCCCAGATCGAACAGCACCATCTGGCGCTGCCCCCACTCCAGCCAGGGCAGGCCGTAGAAGACGATCTGGGTGAGAAAGACCATGATCCAGCGCCAGCGCGCAAAAACACCGGAGATCGAGCGCGCATAGACCTTTTTCTCGGACTCGAACATGGCCACCATCTGGCTCGGATCGGGCTCGGCTGGCGTGATCGGGATGACTTTGCGGACTGGCTTGCCCGCGTCTTTCCCGCTGTCGGACTTCATCGCTATTCCTTTATCTTTTTGAAATGTCTGAAACTACCTAAAGGCAAAAAGGCGGCGCTTTCGCGCCGCCTTCAGCTGTGAGTCTCAGTTTCCGTCCTGGGTGTTGGACAGACCCCAGACATAGGAGGTCAGCACGGCGATCTGCGCCTCGGTCAGCTTGTCCTTCTGAGCCGGCATTTCGTTGTGCTTGCCGTTGTTGATCATGGCCGTGATCGCAGCTTCGCCCCAGCCATGCAGCCAGATGTCGTCGGTCAGATTGGGGGCGCCCAGCAGCTGGTTGCCCTTGCCGTCCATGCCGTGGCATGCAGCGCAAGCCGTGAACTTGGACTTGCCCAGCGAAGCCTTCAAAGAGTTGTGCGGACTGTCCGACAGGCTCAGCACGTAGTGAGCCAGATTGCTCACATCCTCGGGCGACCCCACCGCTTCGGCCTGCGGAGGCATGACGCCAATACGGCCGTTGGTAATGGTTTCCTTGATCTTGTCGGGCTCGCCACCCCACAGCCAGTCACCGTCGGTCAGGTTGGGAAAGCTCTTGCCACCGCGCGCGTCCGAGCCGTGGCATTGGGCGCAGTTGTTCATGAACAGGCGCTCGCCAATGGCCATGGCCTGGTGATCCTTGGCCATTTCCTCGGTGGGCATGCTCGTGAACCTGGCATACAGGGGCTCGAGCTCGGCCTTGGCCTTGGCCATTTCCTTGGCGTAGGCATCGGTCGTGCTCCAGCCCAGCTTGCCCTCGAAGGATCCCAGGCCCGGATAGGCTGCCAGGTAGCCCAGGCCGAACACCGTGGTGATGATGAACAGGCCCATCCACCACTTGGGCATGGGATTGTTCAGCTCACGCAGGTCCTCGTCCCAGACGTGGCCCGTGGTGTTGTCGCCCGAAGGCGAGGAAACCACCTTTTTGCGTGCCGTCAGATACAGCAACAGCATGCAGCCGAAGATGCCGCCCAGCGTGATCGCTGCGACATAGATCGACCAGAAATTGTTTACGAAATCGCTCATGGGGTGTTCTCGTTCTGGTGGAGAGACTCAGTCTTGATCGAAGGGCAGTTGTGCCGCCTCGTCGAAACGTGCCTTGTTGCGGCGGGCAAAAGCCCACCACCAAATTCCCAGGAAACACGCAAAGGAAACCAGCGTGGCCAGGATGCGCATGGTGGTGATATCCATATGCCCTCTCCTTTACTTCACGGACGTACCAAGGACTTGCAGATAGGCGATCACGGCTTCCATTTCCGTCTTGCCCTTGACCTGTTCGGCCGCGCCCTCGATCTCCTCATCGCTGTAGGGCACGCCCACGGTGCGCAGCGCCTTCATGCGCTGGGCAACCACGGTGTCGTCGACCTTGTCGGTTTCCAGCCAGGGATAGGCAGGCATGTTGGACTCGGGCACCACGTCACGCGGATTGTTCAGGTGAATGCGATGCCATTCGTCGCTGTACTTGCCGCCCACGCGGTGCAGATCGGGCCCTGTGCGCTTGGAGCCCCACTGGAACGGGTGGTCATAGACGAACTCGCCAGCCACCGAGTAGTGGCCGTAGCGCATGGTCTCGGCGCGGAATGGACGAATCATTTGCGAGTGGCAGTTGTAGCAGCCCTCGCGCAGATAGACGTCACGGCCCATGAGCTGCAAGGGCGTATAGGGCTTGAGGCCCGCCACGGCTTCCGTGGTGGACTTCTGGAAGAACAGCGGAACGATTTCCACCAGACCGCCGATGGCCACGACGAACAGCGTGAGCACGATCAGCAGAAAGTTGTTGGTTTCCACCTTCTCGTGGGAAAAGCTCTTGGGAGCCGCGTTATTGTGATCGGACATGAATAAAGCTCCTTGATGCTCAGGCGTGGGCCACGACAGCCGGCACGGCCACCTTCACGGAACGACCGGACATCGCCGTCTTCCAGGTATTCCACATCATCACCAGCATGCCGCCCAGATAGAGCAGGCCGCCGAGCACGCGAATCACGTAGAACGGATAGGTCGCCTTCACGCTTTCGACGAAGGTGTAGGTCAAGGTGCCATCGGGGTTGACGGCGCGCCACATCAGACCCTGCATCACGCCCGCAATCCACATCGCGGCGATGTAGAGCACGATGCCGATGGTGGCCATCCAGAAGTGCAGCTCGATAGCCGGCACCGAATGCATCTTGGTCCTGCCGAACAGGCGCGGGATCAGGTAGTAAAGCGAGCCCATGGTGATCAGACCCACCCAGCCCAGAGCGCCGGAGTGGACGTGGCCCACGGTCCAGTCGGTGTAGTGCGAGAGCGCGTTGACGGTCTTGATCGACATCATCGGACCTTCGAAGGTGGACATGCCGTAGAACGACAGGGACACGATCAGGAAGCGCAGGATGGGGTCGTCACGCAGTTTGTGCCATGCACCCGACAGCGTCATGATGCCGTTGATCATGCCGCCCCAGCTGGGGGCCAGCAGGATCAGCGAAAACACCATGCCCACCGACTGGGTCCAGTCCGGCAGCGCCGTGTAGTGCAGGTGGTGAGGACCGGCCCACATGTAAGTGAAGATCAGCGCCCAGAAGTGCACGATCGACAGGCGATACGAGTACACGGGACGGCCGGCCTGCTTGGGGATGAAGTAATACATCATGCCCAGGAAGCCTGCGGTGAGGAAAAAGCCCACGGCGTTATGGCCGTACCACCACTGGACCATGGCGTCCTGCACGCCTGCATAGGCCGAGTAGCTCTTCATCCAGCCCGCTGGAACCGAGGCGCTGTTCACGATGTGCAGCAGGGCCACGGCAATGATGAAGGCGCCGAAGAACCAGTTGGCCACATAGATGTGCCTGACCTTGCGGATGCCAATCGTGCCGAAGAACACGATCGCATAGGACACCCAGGTGACGGCGATCAGCAGATCGATGGGCCACTCGAGCTCGGCGTACTCCTTGCCCTGGGTGTAGCCCAGGGGCAGGCTGATGGCTGCAGCCACGATGACCAGTTGCCAGCACCAGAAGGTCAGGCTGGCCAGCTTGGGCATGAACAAGCGTGTCTGGCAGGTACGCTGCACCACGTAGTAGCTCGTGGCAAACAGGGCCGAGCCGCCAAAGGCAAAGATCACGGCATTCGTATGCAGCGGACGCAGGCGCCCATAGCTGAGCCATGGAATGCCGAAGTTGAGCTCGGGCCAGGCCAGCTGCGACGCGATAAGCACGCCTACGGCCATGCCCACCACCCCCCAGACGACGGCCATGATTGAGAACTGCCTTACGACGGTATCGTCGTAATAGACAGCGTTGTTATTCGTTGATTCCATCGTGCACCTCTTAGATTGCTTTCAAAGTGTTCATTGCCTGGCTTTTTCGTGCATTGACGCACGTCAATCGTCGCGAAGAATGCGCTCACCCTCCTGCTCCACGCTCTCGAACTGGCCTCGGTAAACAGCCCACCAAAGGGCTGCCAGAATGGCCAGCACCAGAACCACGGACAGGGGAATCAGCAAATACAAGACATCCATGGTTCAAGCCCTCTCCTGCAAGACCGGCGAGGACACCGGCAGCGTCCCTCCCACGCCGCCAGGCCCTGCATATTTCTTTGTTTCTCCGCCCTCTTGCCCGGACGGCAATCCCGGCACGGAGCGCACCAGACGGGCCGCATTGAGCACCACCAGCAGCGAGCTCAAGGCCATGCCCAGCCCCGCCAGCCAGGCCGGCATCCAGCCCATGAGAGCCAGAGGAATCGACACGGCGTTGTAGGCCGCCGCCCAGCCCAGGTTCTGGCGCACCACGCGCAGCGTACGGCGCGACAGCAGCAAAGTCTGCAGCACCCGCTCCAGGTCATCGCTCAGCACCACGAAATCGGCACGCGACTGTGCCAGGGGCACGGACTTGCCGAACGCAAACGACACATGGGCGCCAGCCAGAATCGGACCATCGTTGAGGCCGTCGCCGACCATGGCAACGTGGTGGCCGCCCTGCTGGATCTCGCGCAGGCGATCGAGCTTGTCCTGGGGCTGGCAATCGCCCTCGGCGCGCTCTATGCCCACGCGCGCGGCCATGGCCTGCACCGCCTCTCCGCGATCGCCCGACAGCAGTTGCACCTGCACGCCCTGGCTTTTCAGCGCCTGGACCACGGCCCGGGCCTCGGGCCGCAGGTCTTCGCTGAAGCCGAACTGGGCCAGGGCCGTCCAGCCACCGCCCTCGCCCACCTGCTCGGCCAGCAGCACGCTCTGGCCGTCAAAAGTCATGAGCTCTCCCACGCCCGCATGGCGGGCCGACCCCAGGCGCAAATGCCGGACTGCGCAGCCCGGCATGGACACCCAGGCCTCCAGCCCCAGGCCCGCGAGCTCCTGGATTTTTTCGATTCGGATGCCGCTGGCGCTCTCCAGGCCCGCGAGCTCGGCCGCGCGCACCAGGGAGCGCGAGGCCGGATGTATGGACTGACGGGCCAGTTGGGCAGCCAGCGCCAGCATGCGATCGGCGTCCTCGCCCTGCGCCACATTCACCTTCTGCAGCGCCAGGCCGTCGCGCGTCAGCGTGCCGGTCTTGTCAAAGACCAGGGTGTCCACGGCGGCCAGCGCCTCCAGCCCCTGGAGGTTGCGTACCAGCACGCCACGGCGCGCCAGCGTGCCCGCCGCAGTGAGCATGGCCACGGGTGTGGCCAGGGACAGCGCGCAGGGACAGGTGACGATGAGCACGGCCACGGCCACCATGGCCGCCTTGCCCGGTGCCACGGGCCACCACCAGATGGCCGCGCCCAGGGCCGCCAGCAGCACGACCACGAGAAAAGGCCGGGCGACCTTGTCTGCGAGCTGGGCCAGGCGCGGCTTTTGCATGGATGCGCTTTCCATGAGATCCACGATCTGCGCAAAGCGCGTATCCGCGCCCACGCCCTCGACGCGCATGTCGATCACGGCATCGAGGTTGTAGCTGCCTGCAGTGACCGCATCGCCCTCGGCGCGCAGCACGGGTGTGGACTCGCCCGTGAGCAGCGCTTCGTCGGCATGGGTGCGGCCGCGCACGATGCGGCCGTCGGCAGGAAAGGCCTCGCCCACGAGCACCCGCACCACATCGCCATTCTTGAGCCTGCGCGTGGTCACGCGCTCGGCCCGGCCACCGGCATCCAGCCTGAGCACCGAATCCGGCAAGCGGTTCATCACGGCTTCCAGCGCCCCCGCCGTGCGATCGCGCAGATGCAGCTCGACCAGGCGCCCCGTGAGCAGAAAGAACACGAACATGGTCAACGAGTCGTAGAAGACTTCCTGACCAAAGGGCCCCGAAGGATCGAAGGTGCCCAGCGAGCTGATCACAAAGGTGATGAACATGCCCAGGGCCACGGGCAGATCCATGCTCACGCGGCGCGCACGTATGTCGCGCAGGGCACTGGAGAAGAACGGGCCGCAGCAAAACAGCACCACGGGCAGCGAGATCACCCAGGAGGCCCAACGCAGCAAGGTCTCCATCTCCAGCGACAGATCGCCGGGGCGCGCCACATAGGCGGGCCACGCATACATCATGACCTGCATCATGCAAAAACCGGCCACCAGCCAGCGCCACAGCGCGCGCCGGCTCTCGGCCTGGCGGCGCTCGCGCGCGAAGGCATCGCGCGCGGGCAGCGCGCTGTAGCCCGCGCTCTGCACGGCCGCCATCCATTCGGATGGAAGCACTTGGGCAGGGCGCCAGGTGATACGGGCACGACGAGTTGCAGCGCTGACTTCGGCCTTGTCCACACCGGGTACGGCCTGCAGCGCCTCCTCGATGGTCAGCGCGCAAGCCGCACAGTGCATACCCTCCAAAACGACAAACGAGTCCCACACAGGAGACTCGCAAGCTGGCGTGGAGCTGTCCACGGAAGCGCCAGCTCCGGCCGGCCTTCCAAAAGAACTCCACTCCTGAGGGTCGTCAAGCAGCAAGGCCGAGGCCTGCGGCATGGACAGAGAGCCAAATTCCAGCGCAGACTCTGGGACTCCGGCCACGGAATCATCAGCGGGGGTCTGGGGCATGGTTTTAGCTTAATTGGCCGCCATGATATACACATTGACATTAGTCAAACATTAAGTCGCACCTGCTTCTATGCTTAATAAACTCACACCATCCGCTTCACTTCAAGGAGACATGCCATGTACAACCGCATCCTGATCGCGTCCGACGGTTCCGAGCTCTCGGACAAGGCCGTCGCCCACGGCCTTGATCTGGCCGCCCTGTGCGGTGCCCAGGTGATTGCACTCAAGGTCGTGCCCCACTATCCGCGCAGCTACTTCGAAGGCGGAGAGGTCCTGCCCCTCAAGGAGACCCAGCGCATAGAGGCCCAGTGGGCCAGCCACTCCCAGACCCTGCTCGACGCCATCAAGGCCGAAGGCCAGTCTCGCAAGGTCCAGGTGACCACCGAGATCGTGCAGTCCGACCTCGTGGCCGAAAGCGTGATCGACACGGCCAAGCGCCGCGAGTGCGACCTCATCGTCATGGCCTCGCACGGCCGCAAAGGCCTGCAGCGGCTGCTGCTGGGCAGCGAGACCCAGCACGTGCTCACGCACTCGCACATCCCGGTGCTGGTGCTCAGGTGAAATGAATCGAGAGCCCGCCGCGGCTCTCGGAACGTGAACACGTTCTCAGTACCCGGGCTTGCTGTTGGGCCTGCGCTTGGCAAACAGCCCCGAGGTACGTGCGCCCTGCCGCGCGAAGCGGGTGCGGCGCGCTTCCTTGGGATCCACGGTCAGCGGGCGGTAGATCTCCACCCTGTCGCCCGGCTGCAGCAGCTGGCCCGGCTCCCCCACCCTGCCCCAGACGCCGACCGCCTGACCTTCATGACTCCAGCCCGCAGCCTGCAGGGCATCGCCGAGCGTGGCGCCGGCCGGCAACTGCAGTTGCAGCTCCTCCACCTGGCCCGGGCCCGGCGAGCGCGCCAGCGTGACCTGCAACGCGCCCTGCCCCTCAGCCATAGACTTTCTCGGCGCGCTGGATGAAGGCATCGACCAGGCTGCCCGCGATGCGGTCGAAGATCGGGCCTATGAGCGCGCCCAGGGTTGCGCTGTCAAAGCCGTAGTCGAGTTGCAGCTCGACCTTGCAGGCACGCTGCGAGCCGTCGCCCACGAGGTGGAAGATCCAGTGCCCCTCCAGCCGCGAGAACGGGCCCTTGACCAGGCGCATGCGTATGGTGTGCTTGCCCTCGTGCACGTTGCGCGTCACAAAGGACTTGCGCAAGCCGCCCATGGACATGCCCACCTCGGCCGTCATGCCCTGTTCATCCTGCTCGAGCACGCTCGCATGCGAGCACCAGGGCAGGAATTCGGGGTAGCTCGCCACATCGGCTACCAGGGCAAACATTTCTTCGGGGCTGTACCAGATGAGGACGGATTTGTTGAGACTTTTCATGCAGGGCGAGCCTGACTTTGGCTCCTGCCAGGGGTCACAGGACTCACGCACAAGGGTCGGCAAGACTTGGCCTGCATCATGGCAGCGGCAGCTTGCCTCAACCGGGTTTGCGTAAGCCGTGGACCATTCGGCAGGTCATTCACCAGGCTTGGGAACCAGAAGGATCGGGAGAAACTAGAATCGCTCCATTACGGGAGCAGACACCCGATTGTAGGTAGTGCCCGGACAATGCGGCATACCCACCCTCAACATCCATGGCAAAAAAACCAGATACACCCTCGCGCATAGCGGAAAACAAAAAAGCGATCTTCAATTATTTCTTCGAGGAACGCCACGAAGCCGGCATGGTGCTGCACGGCTGGGAGGTCAAGGCCCTGCGCAGCGGCAAGGTACAGCTCACCGATGGCTATGTGGTCATCAAGAACGGCGAGCTATTCCTGCTGGGCTGCCAGATCAACCCGCTCAAGACCGCTTCCACCCATGTGAGCCCCGATGCCGCACGCATCAAGAAGCTGCTCATGAAGAAGGACGACATACTGCGCCTCATCGGCAAGGTCGAGCAAAAGGGCTACACCCTGGTGCCTGTCAACCTGCACTGGAAGAACGGCCTGGTCAAATGCGATATCGCGCTGGCCAAGGGCAAGGCCGAGCACGACAAGCGCGATGTGATCAAGGAGCGCGAAGGCAAGCGCGAGGTCGAGCGCGCGATGAAAAGCCGCAACCGCTGATCGGCGGCACAGCAAAAACAAGAGCTGCCAGCGCCTGCCCTGTATTGATTTCAGATTGTTTTGAACCTGAAATCCAGCAGAGGCAAGCGCTGGCAGCTCATTTTTTCGCTAGCTTCAGTCCTTGAGCATGGCCAGCGGATGGGAATGCGCGGGCCAGGGGCTGTCGAAGAAGGCCTGCCACTCGCCCTCACTCACGTCCTCGATGCGCGCCGGGCTCCACCTGGGGCTGTGGTCCTTGTCCACGGCCAGGGCGCGTATACCCTCCACGGTCTCGCTCGCGCCGGGACGCAGGTAAAAGCAGTGACGCACCATGTCGCGCTCCATGCGCAAATCCTCGGCCAGGTCCATGTTGCGCGCACGGCGGATCTGCTCCAGCACCACATGCAGCATCAGCGGCGAGCGCTTGCGCAGCGTGGCCGCCTGCTTTGCGGCCCATTCGCTCGCGCCCTCGGCCTCCAGCGCCTCGATCATGGCCGCCACCGTGGGCAGGGCGAAATAGCGGTCGATCTCGGCGCGGACCTCCGGGGTCAGCGCGGGCTCGCCTGCTGGCGTGCAGCGTGAGCGGACCAGGGCCTCGATCTCGGCCGCATTCTTGAAGCTGCCCGAGGCCAGCGCCTCCCACACATCGGCCTGCTGCTCGGCGGGCAGATGGGCATCGGCCAGATTCAGGGCCAGCGCATCGGCTGCACCGATCGTGTCGCCGGTCAGGGCCAGCCACTCGCCCGCACGACCCGGGCAGCGCGAGAGGAAGTAGCCGCCGCCCACATCGGGGAACAGGCCGATGGCCGTCTCGGGCATGGCCATCTTGGTGCTCCCGGTGACCAGGCGCAGCGTGCCGCCCTGGCTGATGCCCATGCCACCGCCCATGACGATGCCGTCCATGAAGGCGATGTAGGGCTTGCCGAAGGCGTGGATCAGGTGGTTGAGCGCGTATTCCTCGGTGAAGAAATCCTCAAGCTCGGGATTGCCGCTGCTGCCTGCCGCATGCAGGAAGCGGATGTCGCCGCCAGCGCAGAACGCGCCAAAAGGCCCGTTCTTGCCCGTGCCGCGAATCGCCACCGCCAGCACGCGCTCGTCCTTTTGCCATGCCAGCAGCGTGGCCAGCAGATCGCGCACCATGCCCAGGGACAGGGCATTCAGGGCCTTGGCACGGTTGAGCGTGATCATTCCCAGCTGGCCACGCACTTCGGCCAGCACCTCGTTGTTGTTCTGCGTCATTGTCTGTGTTGCTCCTTGGATTCGACGAGTCTGCGGCCCGGCCACGGGCCTTGCCGCAACCCGCCACCATAACCGACAAGCAGGGTCTGCGCAGCCACCCGGGGCCGCAAAACGCCGCCGCTCCAGCACAGCACGGGATGGCCACGAATTGATCTCGATCAGGAAATTTCGCAGCGGCCCGGACGGGCTTTGCTGGAAGGAACTTGACCTACATGAAGCCGCGCAGGCCCGCCCTATGCTCTGCGACGTCGTCTCAGAGCGTGTTCACGATCTCTACGCACGAATTTACAATCACATACATCGCAGCACCTTTGCGTGCCTGCCACAGAGGAGCCGCCCATGGCGCAAGCGCTTGCCCAAACACATCACCTGTCCTGGAAAACCGGCCCCATACGCGCCCGAGCCTGCAACTGCGGCAGCGTGGTCTGCGAGCTGCTGTACCGCAAGATCATGGCCGACATGTCGCGCCGCATGTTTCTCGGCGGCGTGGCCGCCACCATGGCGCCTTTTGCACAGGCCCAGAGCACGGGCAGCGCGAGCCAGGGCCAGCCCAAGTCCTCCGACAGGCCGCTGCTGCTGACCAATCTGCGCCTGTTCGACGGCTCGGGCAAGAGCGTGAAGAACGGCCTCAACGTCCTGGTCCAGGGCAGGACCATTGCCGCCCTGCCCGCCGCCGGCGAAAGCGTGGAAGGCGCCCAGATCATTGACTGCCAGGGCAAGCTGCTCATGCCCGGCCTCATCGATGCCCACTGGCACACCATGATGGCCGCCATTCCCCAGATGGTGGCCATGACGGCCGACGTGGGCTACCTCTACCTGGCCGCCGCCCAGGAGGCGCAGCGCACGCTGATGCGCGGCTTCACCTCGGTGCGCGATGCGGGCGGGCCGGCCTATGCGCTCAAGCGCGCCATCGACGAGGGCATGGTTGCAGGCCCGCGCATCTACCCCAGCGGCGCCATGATCTCCCAGACCTCGGGCCATGGCGACTTTCGCATGCGCAGCGATGTGCCGCGCGCAGCCAACGGCCCGCTGGCCCAGGTCGAGAATCTGGGCGTGGCCATGATTGCGGACGGCGAAGCCGAGGTGCTGCGCCGCGTGCGCGAGCAGCTCATGCTCGGCGCCACGCAGATCAAGATGCTGGCCGGCGGCGGCGTGGCCTCGCTCTACGACCCGCTGGACAGCACGCAGTTTTCCGAGCGCGAGCTGCGCACCGGCGTCGAGGCCGCAACCGACTGGAACACCTATGTGATGGCCCATGTCTACACGCCCAAGGGCATACAGCGCGCCATCCGTGCGGGCGTGAAAAGCATAGAGCACGGTCAGCTGGCCGATGAAGAGTCCGTGCGCCTGATGCGTGATGAGGGCGTGTGGTGGAGCCTGCAGCCCTTCTTGCAGGACGAGGACAGCAACACCTACCCCGATGCCGCGCGCCGCGAAAGCCAGCGCCAGGTGGCTCAGGGCACGGTCAAGGCCTATGAGATGGCGCAGAAATACGGCATCAAGACCGGCTGGGGCACGGACGTGCTGTTCAACGCCAAGACGGCCCAGACCCAGGGCAAGCAACTGGCCAAGCTCACGCGCTTTTACGACCCGCTCACCGTACTGCACCAGGGCACGGGCAGAAACGGCGAACTGCTGGCCCTCTCGGGCGCGCGCAACCCCTACCCCCATGCGCTGGGCCGCATCGCGCCCGGCGCCTATGCCGACATCCTGGTGGCCGATGGCGACCCCGTGCGCAGCCTGGACTTTCTTGCCGATCCCGAAAAGAACCTGCGCCTCATCATGAAGGACGGCAAGATCCACAAGAACACGCTCTGAACCACAAGAACATCACCACAAGTACCCAAGCCATGAAACACCTCTACGCGGCAGGCCTGTCCCTGCTGGCCGTTTGCGCCACGGCGACCACCACCTCGGCACATGCCGACCAGACAGACCAGGGCGGCAATGGCTGGCGCTACCAGCTCACGCCCTACCTGTGGATGACGGGCATGAACGGCCATCTGCGTCCTCTCGCGAACTCGCCTACCGCCCATGTGAACGAGTCCTTTTCGGAGCTGCTGTCCAATCTGGATGCCGCCCTGTTTCTCTCGGGCACGGCGCGCCAGGGCCAGTATGTGCTGCAAGGTGATCTGAGCTATGCCTCGGTGTCCGACAAGGCCTCCCTGCCCCTGGGCCTCACGGCCAATACCAGGCTGCGCCAGACCGCGCTCACGCTGACCGGCGGCATCAACCGCCCACTGGGCACCGGCTCCAGCCTGGATCTCATGGCCGGCGTTCGCCTGTGGGACATCAAGGCCAGGGTGCAGGTGCCGGGGCTTGGCAGCTTCGAGAGCCGTGAGCACTTTGCCGATCCGATACTCGCCGCGCGCTGGCATCACAGCCTGGGCCCGCGCTGGTCCAGCCTGGTCTATGCGGACGCCGGTGGCTTCGGCGTGGGATCGGACTCCACCTGGCAGATCATGGCCTCGCTGAACTACGAGATCAGAAACAGTCTTTACCTGTCCTTTGGCTACCGCCACCTCAAGGTCAATTACCGCGACGGCGGGCAGCGGCTGGACTTCAGCATGAGCGGGCCCTTGGTCGGTGCGACGTACAGATTTTGAGCATCCTGGGGCGCTGCTTTATCGGCCCCCGAAAGAGGAAGGAGCCGGCTCTTGCTCGCGAGCCCATGGCCTTGGGCCGCACCGGCTTCATGGGCTGCTGATTTGCGGCATAGATGGGTATTTTCTGGAGAGGCTTTCAAACAGCGCTGGATCCTGCGTACGCCCCTGGACTATCTACCGCAGACAAGCACGAATTTACCTCCTGCATTAACCATTCCTGAAATCGTGCGTGCTTATCGCTCTGCTCCAATGGCTGCGGTGATAAGAGGTAGTAGGCAGAGCCATCCCGTAGAAAACCGTAAGGCGCGTGCAATTGCCCGTTGTGCAACTCATCTTGCACCATGAGAAATGATGCCATAGCCACGCCCAGACCTGAAACTGCAGCCTGGACGCACAGATAAAAGTGCTCATAATCGACTCGACTACTGCCCTTTAATGAGACACCAGCCGATCGCTGCCAGGCGGACCAAGCCTTGGGTCGAGTCCCGGAATACAGCAGTTTCGCGCCATCCAGCGATGCTCCAGCGGCTTTCTCATTTCGGCTAACCGGTCCCACCCATTCATCACATATCTTGACGGCATACGTTTCGGGACTCCAGTGAAAGTCGTCGCGACGTAATGCGACATCCACGCCACTGCGCGAGAAATCAATAGGCCCGCCTGCGGCTACAAGATGAATATGGATATCGGGATTTTTCTTGTGAAAGCCAGGAAGCCGGGGGATCAGCCATTTCATGGCTATTGTGGGCTCACATGAAACGACAAGCGTCTCGCCCTGCGCCATCTGCTGCAGCCGATACACCGCGCCTTCAAGCTGTTCAAAAACTGAATGAGTAACAGCGTGTAGAGAACGTCCCGCTGCATTGAGAAAAATAGCCCGGCTGCGTCGCTCGAACAACTCTACGCCCAGCGATTCTTCCAACAACCGCACCTGCCGACTCACAGCCCCGTGCGTGACGTGAAGAGACTCCGCAGCCTTGACAAAGCTACCGGTTTGCGCAGCAGCTTCGAAAAATCGAAATGAAGCAAGAGATGGTGATTTCATATGCACGATGAAATCTATCACATCAACATCAAAACAAATCGCTTTTCCGCACCATTAAACACCTTAATAATTGAGCCATTCAAAAATTTGCCTCATAAAATCGCTCAGTCATCATGGAATATATGCATAAAAGGACAGCATCCACAGCCGAAATAGCAAAACCACATCAATATCAAAGTCATGCTATAGAAATCCTCAATCTGTGCAAAATCATCGCCAAACAGGATTTTTCGATGATTTCTTTCGAAAATATTCGCACCCCAAACCTCCGGCGCGACTCCCGTCCTGTCTGCCCGGAACTCAACCAATGAATGAACTGCTGGCCGTAGCCACCATCACGGTCCTGGCCGTTATCAGTCCCGGCCCCGACTTTGCGATGGTTATCCGCAACAGCTATGCCTTCGGACCCCGAATCGGGCTGCTAGCCGCTTTGGGCATCGCCTGCGGCGTACAAGTACATGTGATGTACACCGTTTTTGGCATTGCCATGCTGATTGCCAGTTCGCCTGCCGCATTCATGCTCATGAAGCTCATAGGTGCCGCGTATCTCATCTACCTGGGCTACAAATCCCTGAGCAACAACACGGCACTCTCCCTTGAAGAGGCATCGGGCAAAGCACCTGCAGCGCCCGCCGCCTTCTTGATGGGCTTTTTCACCAATGCACTCAATCCAAAGACCATGTTGTTCGTCGTGGCCACCTATACGCAAATCGTGCAGCCCAACAGCTCGCTAGGTCATAACTTCGCCTATGGCTTGTTCATGTCCCTGGCACATTGGGTTTGGTTCAGTGCTGTCGCCCTGTTTTTTGCTGCCCCTGCCATGCGTCAACGCATGCTTGAACGACAGGGCATTGTCGACAAAGGCATTGGTATCGCACTGATCGCGCTCGGAGCCTCCCTGGTCTTCACGAAATCCATCGTGTAATGCAAGCCTCCCCAAAAGACCTGCATCGATCTTGAAGGCATCCGGGCGGCGCATACCCAGGTCATCAGGACTGATGTGCCGAGCGTGACGTCACAAGAGGGGACGGCTGCTTTGTTACGCCCGCCCGCGCTGGCCACGCAGACACTGGGGCTGGAGACTGCTCTCAGTCAGTCTGCGCAGCCACCTGCCCCGGATCAGTGGAACGACACGAGAAGGCGGCCCTTGCCCCCGTCTCTGGCCTTGAGCCGTGCCTGCATCAAGCGGTACGCTGGCGCAGGGCTTCGTAGAGGCAGACGCCGCTGGCGACGGAGACATTCAGGCTGGAGACCGCCCCCATCATCGGAATGCCAATCAGCTCGTCGCAAGTCTTGCGCGTAAGCTGACGCATGCCATCGCCCTCGGCACCCAGCACCAGGGCTACCGGGCCTTTGAGGTCCACCTGATACAGGGTTTTGGGCGCATCGTCGCTGGTGCCTATGATCCAGATATTGCGCTCCTTGAGCTCGTTGAGGGTGCGCGCCAGATTGGTGACCATGAAATAGGGCACGGTCTCGGCCGCGCCGCTGGCGACCTTGGCCACGGTGGCATTGACGCCCACCGCATGGTCCTTGGGCGCGATCACCGCATGCGCACCCGCGCCATCGGCCACGCGCAGGCAGGCGCCAAGATTGTGGGGATCGGTCACGCCGTCCAGCACCAGCAGCAGCGGGTTGCTCACGCCATCAGCCTCCAGTTGCTCCAGCAACTCGTCCAGCGAGTGGATTTGTGCCACGGGCTCGACACGCGCGGCCACGCCCTGATGGCCGTGGCTGCCCGCGAGCTTGGCGATGCGCGGTGCATCGGCCTCGATCAGGCGTGCACCGGCCTCGCGCGCTCGATCCAGGAACTGGCGCATGCGCGCATCGCGCCGCGTGGCCTCGTAATAGATCTCGATGATGGACTGGGGAGCGGTCTTGAGGCGCACGCCCACGGCGTGAAAGCCGAACAAAACTTTGGGAGACGACATGGGGCGCGATTATCCTGCGAATTGAATAACCATCGTCCAGGCGTCCGCGCACAGGCCACAGCCACCGCTGCATTGAAAAAACAAAAATCAGTGGTTTTTCCCCAGTCGCTACACTGCGCGGCTTGCCCGAGGCATGGCTTGGATTGGCCCCAAGTCCAGCGCATTCGGCCCGCCATTCATGCGGCTTCCAGCGATGGCAGCCGCTCTCAACCTGCTCTTTGTCATGTTCAAGAATCTCATCGACTGGATGGCCCGCACCAGCCTGGTGGCGCAAATCGCCACTGGTTTGGCTGCGGGCGGCCTGCTGGCCTGGCTGTGGCCCGAGGGCGCAGCCCAGGCCGGCCTGCTGGGCACGCTGTTCATTGCCGCCCTCAAGGCCGTGGCCCCGGTGCTGGTGCTGCTGCTGGTGTTGTCGGCTACCTGCAACCACAAGCCCGGCCGCTCGACCCAGCTCAAGCCCGTGCTCATGCTCTACCTCGTGGGCACGTTCAGCGCGGCAGTGATTGCCGTGCTGGCCAGCATGCTGTTCCCCTCGCGCATCGAGTTCAGCAATGCCTCCGCCATGCAGGGCGCGCCCAGTCGCATCAGCGAGGTCTTGCTCAGCGTCTTGCAAAGCGCGTTCGACAACCCCGTGCATGCGCTGGAAAGCGGAAACTACATCGGCATTCTGGTCTGGGCCGTGGCCCTGGGCCTGGCCTTGCGCCATGCCAGCGAAGCCACGCATGCGGTGATGCATGACCTGGGCCAGGCCATCACCCGCGTCATACAGGGCGTGATACGGCTCGCGCCCCTGGGCATCTTCGGCCTGGTGGCGGGCACGTTCTCGGAGTCGGGCCTGGACAAGCTGCGCGACTATGCGCACCTGCTGGCCGTGCTGCTGGGCTGCATGCTCATCGTGGCACTGGTCGTGAATCCGCTCATCGTCTGGACCCAGACGCGCCGCAACCCCTACCCCCTGGTGCTGACCTGCCTGCGCGAGAGCGCGGTCACGGCCTTCTTCACGCGCAGCTCGGCGGCCAACATCCCCGTCAATCTGGCCCTGGCCAAGCGTCTGAATCTGGATGAGGACACCTACAGCATCTCCATCCCCCTGGGAGCGACCATCAACATGGCAGGTGCGGCCATCACCATCAGCGTGCTGACCCTGGCTGCCGCGCATACGCTGAATATTGCCGTGGATCTGCCCACGGCCATTTTGCTGTGCGTGGTGTCGGCCATCTGCGCCTGTGGCGCCTCGGGCGTGGCCGGCGGCTCGCTGCTGCTGATTCCCCTGGCCTGCAGCCTGTTCAACATTCCCCACGACCTGGCCATGCAGGTGGTGGGCGCGGGCTTTGTGATCGGCGTGCTGCAGGATTCGGCCGAGACTGCGCTCAACTCCTCCACCGATGTGCTGTTCACCGCTGCTGCCTGCCGCGCCGCGCAAAGGCGTGCGGGCGAGGACGTGCCTGCGGTTTGAGAGCCGTCTGGCGCCTCAACGAGTCAGCAGCTCAAACCACCCTGCCGGCCTCGATCGTGACCCGGCGCTCGCAGCGCCCGGCAATGCTGCGGTCATGAGTGACCATGATCAGGCTCGTGCCGCGCTCACGGTTGAGCGCAAACATCAGCTCCATGATGGTCTCACCCGTTGCGAAGTCCAGGCTTCCCGTGGGCTCGTCGGCCAGCAGCACGGCAGGCTCGACCACAAAGGCCCGCGCCAGTGCCACGCGCTGCTGTTCGCCGCCCGAAAGCAGCTTGGGATAGTGGCCCAGGCGCTGGCCCAGACCCACGCGGCCCAGCATGTCCGTAGCCTGCTTGCGCGCATCGCGCCGGCCCGCGAGCTCCAGCGGCAGCATCACGTTCTCCAGCGCCGTCATATTGCCCAGCAGCTGAAAGCTCTGGAATACAAAGCCCAGCTTCTGGGCGCGCAAGGCCGCGCGCGCATCCTCGTCGAGCGCGAACAAATCCTGGCCCTGCAGCCTCACCGTACCGCGCGTGGGCGTATCCAGACCCGCAAGAATCGACAGCAACGTGCTCTTGCCCGAGCCCGAGGCGCCGACAATGGCCACGGTTTCACGCGCCGCAAAGCGCAGATCGATATCACGCAGAATGTCCAGGGTTCCCGTGGAGTCGCTGACCGACTTGAAAACATGCTCGACTTCTATCAGGGGCTGGGCCAGGGTTTGCGACATAAGGAGTTGAAGAAAATGCAGTATGAATTGAAGAAACGCCGCCACTTTATCGCGGGCAGCCTGCTCCTGGGATTGAGCCTGGGCATGTCCGCACAGGCTGCCAAGCCTGCAGGCCCCTTGCTGGTGCTCGGCGATTCGCTGAGCGCCGAGTATGGCCTGGCGCGCGGCACGGGCTGGGTGGCCTTGCTGGAGCAGCGTCTGGCCGAGCAGCAGCGCAGCCTGGCCGTGGTCAACGCCAGCGTGAGCGGCGAGACCACCTCGGGCGGCCTCTCACGCCTGCCGGCCCTGCTGGCCCAGCACAGGCCTTCGGTGGTCATTCTGGAGCTGGGCGGCAATGACGCCTTGCGCGGCCTGCCCCTGCAAGGCCCTCAGGGCACGCAGGCCAATCTGCAAGCCATGGTGCAGGCCAGCCAGAAGGCCGGTGCCAAGGTGTTGCTGGTGGGCATGCAGGTGCCGCCCAACTATGGCAACAGCTATACGAACCAGTTCCAGCAGCTGTTTCCGCAGATCGCCCGGCAGTACAAGACGGGGCTGGTGCCGTTTTTGCTCGCCGGCATCGGCGATACGGGCGCTGCAGATACGGCCCAGTGGTTCCAGGCCGACCGCATCCATCCCAAGGCGAATGCCCAGCCCCATATGCTGGACAACGTCTGGCCCGAGTTGCTCAAGTTGCTGAAACAGCCCTGAAAATCGCGCAGCTGCGTCGGGTCGCATGCAGTGGCTGGCGCGCCGCTCCGCATGCAGCCCCTCAGGTCCTGGCCCTCTCGCCCGCTTCGCCAGCGCTCGCTGCGGCATCGGCCTGGCCGGCTCCGGGGGCCAGACCACCCTCGTCAGAGCTCTTGCGCTCGGCCTTGGCTCTTTCCTTGTCCAGCTTTTTCTGCTTCTTGGCCAGCTCGCGCTGACGTTTTTCATACGAATAATTGGGCGTTGCCATAGTGTCAATCTCCTAACATCTGCAGACCTTACAACCAGGCGGTTGATCCAAGGCCAAAGCCTCACTGTATCCGCAAGGGCTTGAGGCGCCGCAAGGAGCGCGTAAATAAGCTCAGTCAACCCCTGCCGGCGACGCGGGCTCTGGCTCCACGCTGCTGCGGTAGGCATGCCAGCTCGCACAGCCAAGCAAGGGGCCGACAAGCAGCAGGCCCAGCGCATGCCACCACAGGGCTGCCGCGATGAAAACGGTAATCATCAGCCCCCACTGCAGCATCACACCCGCATTGAGCGCGACCACACGCAGGCTGGTGATGCAGGCCGTGAGCGCATCGGTATCACGGTCCAGTATGGCCGGCAGGGCCACAGCCATGCAGGAGAAGACCAGCCCCGCGAACGCTGCGCCGACCAGGGTGTAGACCGCAAGAAACTCCCAGTTCTCGCGCCGCAGCACCACCTGCATGACGCTGGCCGTGCTGGGCATGCCGGTATCGAAGAACACCGCAAACACCACCAGGGAGGCACGCCCCCACAGCAGCTCCAGCACGATGAGCACCATGACCAGCATGCCCATGCTGGCCATGTGCGCGTCCCAGCAGGTCAGCGAGCTCGAAAGCTCGGGCGCCAGACCCTGCTCCAGCCGGCGGCTCGCGTCATACAAGCCCATGGCCAGAAATGGGCCCAGCAGCAGACAGCCGCTGGCCAGGGACATGGTGTATTCGGGACTGGCCCTGAACACCCAGGCAAGCAGCCAGGCCATGCACCAGAAGCAGACGCCGTAGAACAGGGCCAGGCCCGGCGCCCGCCTCAGATCCCGCCAACCCAGACGCAGCCAGTGCCAGGGATCGGCCATGGTCAGCTGGCGCACCTGCAGCGCAGCGGGCTGCGGGCGCTCATCCGAGTCGGGGGAAGCTTGCATGCCGGACCTCCTGGGCTGCGCGAAAGCGCTTTCAGGCTGCAACTTAGCCCAGCAGTTTCTGGCCAGCCATGGCGAAACTACCAAGTCCGAGGTGCGGGCGGATGGTGATGGCTATCAAAAAACAGAGCTGGTTGCGCTTGACTACAGCCAGACTCAAGCCAATTCATGGCTGAAACCCAGTAATGGCAAGCGCAAACAGCTCTCTTTTATTACTCAGCCTCAAGCCCCGAAGGCCTGCGTCAGCGCCTGCTGCAGATCGGCGCGCAGATCGGCCTGCGCCTCCAGGCCGATGGCAAAGCGCACCACGGTGCCGGAACGGATCTGCGGGGTCGCGCAGCCGCGCATGGAGGGCAGCTCGTAGGGCACGACCAGGCTCATGGGGCCGCCCCAGCTATAGCCGATCTTGAACAGCTGCAGGCTGTCGCAGAAGCGGTCCACGGCCTCTTGCCCGTGAGCCGGGTCGATGACCACGCTGAACAGGCCGGCCGCCACGCCCTCACCCTGGTCGCCGCCGCACAAGGCCTTCCAGCTCGCATGACCTGGAGAGCCCTGCATGGCCGGGTGCAGCACCTGGGCCACGGCAGGCTGCTCGGCCAGCCACCGGGCCAGCGCGCGTGCTGTGCGGTCCTGGGCTTGGTAACGCAGTGCGATGCTGGGCAGGGAGCGCAGCACGGTCTCGGCATCGTTGCCGCTGACCCCCAGGCCCAGGCGCATGTGGGTGAGCTTGAGCCGCATGCCCAGCCCCGGGTCGCGCGTGATGATGCTGCCCATGAGCACGTCACCGCCGCCACTGGGGTATTTGGTGAGCGCATGCACGGTGGCATCCACACCCAGCGCGCCGTCGCCCAGCAGATCGAAGGGCCTGAAGGCCAGACCTGCGCCCCAGGTGTTGTCGAGCACGCAGATCAGCCCGCGCTCGCGGCACAGGCGCACCATGGCCACCAGATCGGGGAACTCCATGGTCACCGAGCCCGGGGCCTCCAGCCAGACCAGGCGCGTCTCGGGCCGGATCCTGGCCGCGAGATCGTCAATGCTCATGGGGTCATAGCCATCGTGGCCGATGCCGAACTGCGCCAGCTCCCCATGAGCCAGAGTCTTGTTCGGGCCGTAGGCGTTGTCGGGCAGCAGCATGTGCTCGCCCGTGCGCAGCAGGCTCAGGGAGACATTGGCAATGGCTGCAAGGCCGCTGGGCACCAGCAGGCATTGCAGCCCCCCCTCGAGCGCGCACAGGCGCTCTTCCAGCGTGAACGTGGTGGGCGTGCCATGCAGGCCGTAGGTATAGCTGCTTTTGTCCAGCCACTGGCGCGCGCGCATGGCGGCCACGTTCTCGAAGATCACCGTCGACGCCTTGTGCACGGCCGGCTGGGGCGCCACAAAGCCCGCAGGCGGCTGGTAGGGATGGTGTATGAGATGGGTAGGGAGCTGAGGGTCGGTCATGTCTGCATCTTAGAACGTGTTCAAGGGCTCTTTCCCACGGCGCCAAGAGCTGGCCAGGATCTTCCAGGCTCAGCCGGCAAAAAGCCGTTATTTGCGCTGGAACGAGCTGGCAACAAAAAAAGCCCCAGAGCAAAGAACTCTGAGGCTTTACAAGATTTGGCGGAGTGGACGGGACTCGAACCCGCGACCCCCGGCGTGACAGGCCGGTATTCTAACCAACTGAACTACCACTCCTGGCAGACAGCTTTGCGCTCTTGCGAGCCAAGTGCTGCAACTTGGCGACCCTACGGGGATTCGAACCCCGGTACCTACCGTGAAAGGGTAGTGTCCTAGGCCTCTAGACGATAGGGTCAAAACCTGGACTTGCCGATTAAAAAAGCGCCTTCCAGACAAAGGCGCTTTTCATCAAGCGACTGGCGGAGTGGACGGGACTCGAACCCGCGACCCCCGGCGTGACAGGCCGGTATTCTAACCAACTGAACTACCACTCCTGGCAGAAAGCTTTGCTCGCTATTTTGTAGCGACAAGTGCTTCAAACTTGGCGACCCTACGGGGATTCGAACCCCGGTACCTACCGTGAAAGGGTAGTGTCCTAGGCCTCTAGACGATAGGGTCAAAACCTGGACTTGCCGATTAAAAAAGCGCCTTCCAGACAAAGGCGCTTTTCATCAAGCGACTGGCGGAGTGGACGGGACTCGAACCCGCGACCCCCGGCGTGACAGGCCGGTATTCTAACCAACTGAACTACCACTCCTGGCAGAAAGCTTTGCTCGCTATTTTGTAGCGACAAGTGCTTCAAACTTGGCGACCCTACGGGGATTCGAACCCCGGTACCTACCGTGAAAGGGTAGTGTCCTAGGCCTCTAGACGATAGGGTCAATTCCTAGAACGATGCGGGCTTTGCAGCTCGCCGTCTTCAATTTTGGTGGAGGTAAACGGGATCGAACCGATGACCTCTTGCATGCCATGCAAGCGCTCTCCCAGCTGAGCTATACCCCCGAAAATCTTTTCCGACAACGCTTTTGTTTTTAATCAACCGCGTTGTGCAGAGCCTCGAATTATAGACAGATTTTCAACGGTTTTTCAAACGGGCCAGAATTTTTTCACAACCCAGCAATTCCAGCACCGCATCCACCGATGGCGTATGCGCCGTACCCACGGTCAGAACGCGCACGGGCATGGCCAGCACGGGCATCTTCACCCCCTGCTCCTTGAGCACTTGCTTGATGGCGGCGGCAATGGCTTCCTTGCTCCATTCCACGGTTTGCATGGCGGCGGCAAAGGCATCCAGCACGGCCTGGGCCTCGGGCGTCACATGCTTGGCGTAGTCCTCGGCATTACGCTCCACGCTGTCCACATAAAACACCTTGACCCAGTTGGCCAGGTCCACCAGGGTTTCGCAGCGGTCCTTGAACAGGGCCACGATGCGCACCAGGCGGTCGTCGGCTTCCAGCGCAGCCGCATCCACACCGGCCTTGCGCACAAAGGGCTTGGCCAGTGCGGCCAGTGCCACATCGTCCATGGCCTTCAGATGCTGGGCATTCACCCAGCGCAGCTTGGCCTCGTCGAACTGGCCGGCGCTGCGACCCAGGTGGTCCAGATTGAACCACTCCAGGAACTGGGCACGGCTGAAGATTTCGTCGTCGCCATGGCTCCAGCCCAGGCGGGCCAGGTAGTTCACCATGGCGTCGGGCAGATAGCCCTCGTCGCGGTACTGCGTCACGGCCTTGGCGCCGTTGCGCTTGCTCATCTTTTCGCCCTGCTCGTTGAGCACGGTGGGCAGGTGGGCAAACACCGGCACCTGGGCGCCCAGGGCCTCGAAGATGTGGATCTGGCGCGGCGTGTTGTTCACATGGTCGTCACCACGGATGACATGGGTGATGGCCATGTCCATATCGTCCACGCAGACGCAGAAGTTGTAGGTGGGCGTGCCATCGGGGCGGGCAATCACCAGATCGTCCAGCTCCGAGTTCTGGAACTCGATGCGACCCTTGCACTTGTCTTCCCAGGCCACCACGCCGTCCTTGGGCGTCTTGAAGCGCAGCACGGGCTTCACACCCTCGGGAATCTGGGGCAGCACCTTGCCGGGCTCGGGACGCCAGGTCCCGTCATAGCGCGGCTTTTCCTTGTTCGCCATCTGCTTCTCGCGCAGGGCGTCCAGCTCTTCCATGCTCATATAGCAGGGGTAGACATGGCCTTTTTCCTGCAGCGTGGCCAGCACTTCCTTGTAGCGGTCCATGCGCTGCATTTGGTAGAACGGGCCTTCGTCATGACTCAGTTGCAGCCACTCCATGCCTTCGATGATCACATCCACCGAAGCCTGGGTGGAGCGCTCCAGGTCGGTGTCCTCGATGCGCAGAATGAAGTCGCCACCATGGGCGCGGGCAAAGGCCCAGGGGTAGAGGGCCGAGCGGATATTGCCCAGGTGGATGAAACCCGTGGGCGAAGGGGCGAAGCGGGTGCGTATTTTTTTCAAAGTCATTGTGTTTGTCCATGCGCGGCGTAGGCCGCAGGCATCGCGGATTGTCCATGCTCCTGGTATCGCCCCCGCGAGGAAAGAGATGCGAGACGGCGCAGAAGTTCAGGAAAGCGTATCCAGCCCCCTGGAAAGATCGGCCTTGAGATCGTCCAGGTGCTCGAGACCGACGGAGATGCGCAGCAAGCCCTGACCGATGCCGGCGGCGCGGCGCTGGTCTTCGCTCAGGCGGCCGTGCGAGGTGCTGGCCGGATGGGTGATGGTAGTCTTGACGTCGCCGAGGTTGGCCGTGATCGAACACACACGCGTGCTGTCGGCCACATGAAAGGCATTTGCACGCAGCTGCTCGGCGCCCTCGCCCAGCACATCGAAGGACAGCACCGGGCCGCCCATGCCGTTTTGCTGGCGCATGGCCAGTGCATGCTGGGGATGGCTTTCAAGACCCGGGTAGTAGACGCGCGTGACATTCGGATGGGCCTCAAGCCAGTGCGCCAGCTCCAGCGCGGCGGCGCTTTGGGCGCGCACGCGCAGCGCCAGGGTCTCCATGCCCTTGAGCATGACCCAGGCGTTGAAGGGCGCAATATTGAGCCCGCCGCTGCGCAGAAAAGTGCCCATGATCTTGTCCACCACGGCGGTCGAGCCGCAGACCGCGCCGCCCATGGTCCGGCCCTGGCCGTCGAGCAGCTTGGTGCCCGAGTGAATGATCAGATCGGCCCCGAACCGGGCGGGCCGCTGCAGCACGGGCGAAGCAAAGCTGTTGTCCACGGCCAGCAGCGCGCCATGGGCATGGGCCAGCCCGGCCAGCGCCTCGATGTCGCACAGGTCGGTCAGCGGATTGGTCGGCGTCTCGGCAAACAGCAGGCGCGTATTGGGCCTGATGGCCGCCTTCCAGGCCGCCACATCGGTTTGCGCGACAAAGCTGGTCTCTATGCCGAAGCGCACCATCTCCCCACCGAGCAGCCGGATGGTGGAGCCGAACATGGATTGCGAGCAGACCACATGGTCGCCGGCCTTGAGCACGGTCAGCGCCATGAGCAAGATCGCGCCCATGCCCGTGGACGTGCCCACTGCGCATTCCGTGCCCTCCATGGCCGCCAGGCGTTGCTCGAAGCTGGCCACCGTGGGATTGGCCGTGCGGCTATAGGTATAGCCGGCTTCCTCGTTGGCGAAGCGGCGCGCGGCCGTGGCGCAGTCGGGCTGCACAAAGCTGCTGGTCAGATACAGCGCCTCGCTGTGCTCGCCCCATTGGCTGCGCTCCACGGCTTCGCGCACGGCAAGAGTTTCTGGATGCAGATTCCGCGGCAGTGTGTGATGGGTCACGATGATGAGTCCTTGCTGATGAATAACGCCATCTCTGGCGAGGAAACAGCAGGTATATACAAAAATGAGAGCTGCCTGCGCTTGCCCTACAACGTTTTTATTATTCTTTAATATCGAAAACCAATATGGACAAGCGCAGCAAGCTCCTTTTTCACAACCTGCGGCCTTGCCCGGGCTGGCGCCCGGCCAGCCCGTTTCTGCGCCGCCAGCCGGACCACATGGCCCCGGCGCGGCTCAAGAAGCCGGGCAAGGGCAGGAGCGCTCAGACCTCCTGGGCATTGGGCAGGGACAGGCGCGAGGTGTCTTCCTGCTCCTCCTCGCCGCCACGGTTGCGGCCTTCGTTGAGCGCCGTCACCTCTTCATTGGAGATGTCGCCCGTGATGTAGACACCGTCGAAGCACGAGGCCTCGAAGCCCTGCACCGCCGGGTTGATCTTGCCCACGGCCTGCTTCATGGCCTCCACGTCCTGGTAGATCAGCGCATCGCAGCCGATCACCGCGCGGATTTCTTCCACCGTGCGGCCATGGGCCACGAGCTCGGTGCGCGTGGGCATGTCGATGCCATAGACATTCGGGTGGCGCACCGGAGGCGCTGCCGAGGCCAGATAGACCTTGACCGCGCCCGCATCGCGCGCCATCTGCACGATCTCCTTGGAGGTCGTGCCGCGCACGATGGAGTCATCCACCAGCAGCACCTTGCGGCCCTTGAACTCGCTGCCGATGGCGTTGAGCTTTTGGCGCACCGACTTCTTGCGCGTGCCCTGGCCCGGCATGATGAAGGTGCGGCCCACGTAGCGGTTCTTCACAAAGCCTTCGCGATAGGGAATGCCCAGAAGCTGGGCCAGTTGCATGGCGCTGGGGCGGCTGGATTCGGGGATCGGGATGATGGCGTCGATCTCGCGCGGCGACACCGTGGAGATCACGCGCTTGGCCAGGGTTTCGCCCATGTTCAGACGCGCCTGGTAGACCGAGATGCCGTCCATGACCGAGTCCGGTCGCGCCAGATAGACATACTCGAACACGCAGGGGCTCAAACGCGTCTCCTCAGCGCATTGCTCGCTGTGGAGAATGCCGTCATTGCCGATGAACACGGCCTCGCCGGGCGCAATATCGCGCTCGAACTGGTGCAGCGTGCCCTCCAGCGCCACCGACTCGCTGGCCAGCATATAAGTGCCATCCGCGCTCTTGCCCATGCACAGCGGACGGATGCCAAAGGGATCGCGAAAGGCCAGCAGGCCATAGCCTGCGATCAGCGCGATCACCGCATACGAGCCCTTGATGCGCTGGTGCACGGCGCGTACGGCCTTGAAGACCTCGTCGGGCGTCAGCGGCGCACCGCTGGAGGCTCTGCCGATTTCATGCGCCAGCACGTTGAGCAGCACTTCGGAGTCGCTCTCGGTGTTGGTGTGGCGGTGATCGGTCTCGGCGAGCTCATGGCGCAACTGCTTGGCGTTGGTGAGGTTGCCGTTGTGCACCATCACGATGCCGAAGGGCGCGTTCACGTAGAACGGCTGGGCCTCTTCCTCGCTGGCCGCGCTGCCCGCCGTGGGATAGCGCACCTGGCCCAGACCCACCGTGCCCGGCAGGGCGCGCATATTGCGGGTGCGGAACACGTCGCGGACCATGCCCTTGGCCTTGTGCATGAAGAACTTGCGTTCCTGCTGGGTCACGATGCCGGCCGCATCCTGACCCCGATGCTGCAACAGCAGCAAGGCGTCATAAATCAGTTGATTCACGGGTGAGGTGCTGACCACACCGACGATTCCACACATAGTTGCGTTCCATTTACTTGCAAGAGTCGCCTCTTGCTATGCGGGCCGGCCCGACCACCCATTGGCCGCGTCCATGCCCTCCAACTTCATCCCGGCCTTGCGGCGCGGGGCAGATATTGTTCCCAGCCCTGAGGCAGTTGCGGCAGAACCTGGGTCACGGCTTCGAGCAGCCAAGGCGCAGATGCCGAATCCTGCCACCATTGCCCTTCATGCAGCGGCGTGCTCAGGATCACCATGGCTGCGACCAGGGTCAGAACCAGACCGCGCAGCGCGCCAAACAAGGCGCCCAGGGCACGGTCCACGGGCCTGAGGCCCACGGCGTCGATGAGCTGGCGCGCCAGCCACGACAGCAGCCCCCAGGCGAACAGCGTAAGCACGAACAGCAGCACAAAGCCTGCCGCATAGCGCAACTGCGCATCCCAGGCCTCGAGCGGCAGCCACAGCCCCATGTCGCCGCCCCAGATGCGGGCCACGCCAAAGGCCACGAGCCAGCCCGCCAGAGACAACAGCTCATAGACCAGACCGCGCCAGGCCCCGAGCAGCATGGAGGCCAGCAGCCCTGCCAGCACAATCCAGTCCAGCGTGGTCATGAAGCTTTGCAGTCCGGTCTAGAGCGCCTAGAGCTTGAGCACCGATGCCGGCAGCCCCTGGTCCTTCACACGCGCCGCCGCCTTGTCGGCATCGGCCCGGTTGTTGTAGGGGCCGACGCGCACACGGGTGCGCTTGCCATCCTTGGTCTCCACGGACTGCGTAAAAGTCTTGAGCCCGGCCAGCTCCAGCTTGGCCCGCACCTCCTGCACTTTGGCACTGTCGGCAAACGCGCCCACCTGCACGATGAAGCGCTCGTTGGCCTCGGTCGCAGCCGGAGTGCTGCGGCCTTCGAGCAGGGCCCGCGCCCGGGCCGCCTCGTCGGGCTTGGGCTCGGGTTTCGGCTTGGGCTCGGGTTTTGGCTCAGGCTTGGGTTCGGGTTTTGGTTCCGGCTTGGGCTTGGGTTCAGGCTTGACCTCGGGCTTGGGCCTGGGCTCGGGCTTGACTTCGGGCTTTGGCTCGGGCTTGGGTTCAGGCCTGACCTCAGGCTTGGGCTCGGGTTTCGGCGCAGGCACGGGCCTGGGCTCGGGTACCGTCAGCTCTTCCTCGTCCGCGCCCAGAGAGGCCTGGGCCGGAATGCGCGCGCCCTGGTCAGCCTCATGGTGGCCGATGGCATTCGCACCGGGCACGACAAGAGGCGCCACGTTGTCGCGCTCGGGAATCTCGATCGGAATATCCACGGGAATCGGCCGGGGCTGGGTGTCGAACAGCAGCGGAAAGCCTATGACTCCCACCAGCACCAGCACGGCTGCACCTATGAGACGGTGGCGAGCGCGTCGGCGCATCACGTCCACGCTCTCGGCCTGACCCATGCGGGCCGGCCTTCTCGGCGCCTGGGGCTCATCGCCCTCGTCTTTTTTACCGGGCCAGCGAAAATTGAAAAATGCCATGAGTTGCGGACTCGTTCAGACCCGGCCCCGGCCCTTTGTCGCAAGGGGCAAGCCGGCTTCGGGTCTTTTGGTTCAAGTGCCCAGATGTTTTGCGTTCAGCCTCGGCGGGCCATCGAGCAGCACTCCGCCCACCGTATAGAACGAGCCAAAGACCACGATTCTATCAGCGGGGTCGGCCGCCGCCACGGCAGCATCAAGCGCCTGCTGGGGCGAATCGAAGCAGTCAACGCTTACCTCACGCCCCCCCCCGCCGAGCTGGGCCTCTATCTTGGCCGCCAGCTCCCGGGCCGGCTCGGCGCGCGGCGTGGGCAGGCTGGTCACATACCAGCGATCTATGAGCGGCCCCACCTTGGCCAGCATGGGCGCCAGGTCCTTGTCATGCATGGCGCCAAAGACCGCGTGCGTGCAGGGGAAGTAGCCCATGGCATCGAGGTTGGCCGTGAGTGCGGCCACCGAGTGCGGGTTGTGGGCCACGTCCAGCACCAGGGCCGGCTGACCGGGAATGATCTGAAAGCGCCCCGGCAGCTCGACCATGGACAGCCCCGTGCGCACGGCCTGGGCCGTGATCGGCAACTGAGGGCGAATCGCCTCCAGCGCGGCCAGCGCGCCTGCGGCATTCACCAGCTGATTGGCCCCGCGCAGCGCGGGATAGGCCAGGCCCGCATAGCGGCGCCCACGTCCGGCCCAGGCCCATTGCTGCTTGTCGCCGGAGAAGTTGAAGTCACGCCCAAAGCGCCACAGGTCGGCGCCAAGCGCGCTCGCATGGTCGATCACGCTTTGCGGCGGCACGGGGTCGCTGACCACCACGGGCCGGCCCGCGCGCATGATGCCGGCCTTCTCGCGGCCAATGCTCTCGCGGTCGGGGCCCAGAAACTCCACGTGATCCACATCTATGCTGGTGATGACCGCACAGTCCGCATCGATGATGTTGGTTGCATCCAGGCGACCGCCCAGGCCGACCTCGAGAATCGCCAGATCGAGCCTGGACTGGCTCATGATGCGCAGGATGGCCAGCGTGGTGAACTCGAAATACGTGAGCTGCACCTCGCTGCCCTCGACGCGCGCCTGCTCCACGGCGTCGAAATGCGGCAGCAACTGCCCGGCCGAAACAATCTCGCCGCCCAGGCGGCAGCGCTCCTCGAAATGCACGAGATGGGGCGAGGTAAAAACACCGGGCCGGTAACCGGCCTGCAAGGCCACGGCTTCGAGCATGGCACAGGTCGAGCCCTTGCCGTTGGTGCCGGCCACGGTGATCACGGGGCAGTTGAAGGAGAGCTTCAGGCGGCGCGCCACTTCGCGCACGCGCTCCAGGCCCAGGGCAATATTGTTGGGGTGCAGACTCTCGCAATAGGAGAGCCATTCAGCCAGAGAGGGGAATGTGGTGTGCATACTGTGCGCTATTGTTACCCAGCCGCCCGGCCCCCACGGGCCGGGCCGCGCACAACCCCTCAAGGCACCAGAACATATGACACAAGCTGCAATCACTGTTTACGGCATCCCGAATTGCGACACCGTGAAAAAAGCCAGGGCCTGGCTGACCGAGCAAGGCCTGGCCTACGAATTCCACGACTTCAAGAAGCAAGGCGTGCCGGCCGACCAGTTGCCGCTATGGCTTGCCGCAGCCGGCCTCGATGTCTTGCTCAACCGCAAGGGCACGACCTGGCGCAAGCTCGATGCCGAGACCCAGGCCAGCGCCCAGAGCGAAGCCGGCGCCGTCGCCCTGATGCAGGAGCAGCCCAGTGTCATCAAGCGCCCCGTGGTGCGCTGGCCCAATGCACATATCAGCGTGGGCTTTGCGCCCGAGGCCTGGAGCAGGCTGCAGGAGCAAACCCGCACGAAATAAGCCGGGGACAAGGATTTACCCAGGTTTACAAGCCAGACAGTCTTGGCGAAAGGCAAGTGACTAAACTCTCGATCTATCCAAGCGGCCCGATGACCGGGGCGCACAGGAGTGCCATCATGAAATCTCTCTGGATTGCCGTCTTGTCCGTCTCCACCGCCACACTGGCCATGGCCCAGGAGCGCGGCCGCGTGATCTCGGTCACTCCCGTGACCCAGGTCGTGACCATACCCGAGCAAAGCTGCCGCGATGAAACCGTGGCCGTAGCCCCCCAGCCTTCGGGCGCAGGGGCCGTGCTGGGCGCCGTGGCCGGCGGCGTCCTGGGCAATGCCATAGGCCATGGCGGCGGCCGGGCAGCTGCCACGGCGGCCGGGGCCATAGGCGGCGCCATCCTGGGCAACCAGGTCGAGTCATCCGGCCCGCCCGCCTACCAGGTGCAGCGCCGCTGCACCACCCAGACCTTCTACCAGAACCGTGCCGTGGCCTATGACGTGGTCTATGAATACGCAGGCCGCCAGTACAGCACGCGCACCACCACACCTCCCGGCGACTGGATTGCGCTCTCGGTACAGCCTGCGGCCAACAGCAGCGCCTACTCCAGCAATGGCAGCTACGACAGCGACATGCCGCCCCAGGCCGCCTATGCCACCCAGCCTGCGGCGCCCACCGTGATCTACCAGAACGAGTACTACACGCCAGCGCCCGTATATGTAGCCCCCAGCCCCAACTACGTGGCTCCCATGCTCATAGGCGCCGGCATTGCAGCCGGCACCTACTACGCCTCCCGCCCCTACTACGGACCGCGCTATTACGGCGGCTACAACGGCAGCTACCGCCATAGCTGGCGCCGCTGACCTGCGACCCCGCACGAGACCTTCGCCAAGCCCCGCCTGCGGGGCTTTTCTCTTTCTACGGCCCCCAAGCACGGCAGCTCGCGGGCACTGGCCTAGAATCGCAGGCTTCGATCTGTTTTTTGTCTTTCCATGACCACCGAGCAAATCTCCGGCGTCAATCTGACGACCAAGGCCAATGTCTACTTTGACGGCAAGTGCGTGAGCCACAGCTTCACCCTGGCCGATGGCACGAAAAAATCGGTGGGCGTGGTGCTTGCCGCCGAGCTGAGTTTTGGCACGACCGCTGCCGAAATCATGGAGTGCGTGGGCGGCAGCTGCGAATACCGCCTGCAGGGCTCCGAGGTCTGGAGCAAGTCCGAGCCCGGCGAGAAATTCCAGATCCCGGCCAACTCCAAATTCGATATCCGCGTGGCCGAAACCTACCACTACATCTGCCACTACGCCTGAAAGCCCGGATTACCCACTATTTTTGGCTCTAGCGCTTACCAGTCTTGCGCTAGCCGCTATTGTTTTAAGAGAAGCGAGCGATGGAAACCATACTTCAAAACCTTCCCGTCGGCCAAAAGGTCGGCATTGCCTTTTCGGGCGGACTGGACACCAGCGCAGCCCTGCGCTGGATGAAGAACAAGGGCGCCCTGCCCTATGCCTACACGGCCAACCTGGGCCAGCCCGACGAGGCGGACTACGACGAGATCCCGCGCAAGGCCATGGAGTACGGCGCTGAAAAGGCCCGCCTCATCGACTGCCGCACCCAGCTCGCGAATGAAGGCATTGCCGCCATCCAGGCCGGCGCCTTCCACGTCTCCACGGGCGGCATCACCTACTTCAACACCACCCCGCTGGGCCGCGCCGTCACGGGCACCATGCTGGTGGCCGCGATGAAGGAGGACGACGTCAACATCTGGGGGGACGGCTCGACCTTCAAGGGCAATGACATCGAGCGCTTCTACCGCTACGGCCTGCTGACCAACCCCGCGCTCAAGATCTACAAGCCCTGGCTGGACCAACAGTTCATCGACGAGCTCGGCGGCCGCGCCGAGATGTCGGCCTTCATGACCAAGGAAGGCTTTGGCTACAAGATGTCGGCCGAGAAGGCCTACTCCACCGACTCCAACATGCTGGGCGCCACCCACGAAGCCAAGGACCTGGAGTTCCTGAACAGCGGCATCCGCATCGTCAACCCCATCATGGGCGTGGCGTTCTGGAAGCCCGAGGTCGAAGTCAAGGCCGAGGAAGTGTCGGTGACCTTCGAAGAAGGCCGCCCCGTGGCCTTGAACGGCAAGCGCATCGAAGACCCGGTGGAATTCTTCCTGGAAGCCAACCGCATCGGCGGCCGCCACGGCCTGGGCATGAGCGACCAGATCGAGAACCGCATCATCGAAGCCAAGAGCCGCGGCATCTACGAAGCCCCGGGCATGGCCCTGCTGCACATCGCCTACGAGCGCCTGGTGACCGGCATCCACAACGAGGACACCATCGAGCAGTACCGCATCAACGGCCTGCGTCTGGGCCGCCTGCTGTACCAGGGCCGCTGGTTCGACCCCCAGGCAATCATGCTGCGCGAAACTGCCCAGCGCTGGATTGCACGCGCCGTGACCGGCACCGTCACGCTGGAGCTGCGCCGTGGCAACGACTACTCGCTGCTCGACACCGAATCGCCGAACCTGACCTATGCGCCCGAGCGCCTGTCCATGGAAAAGGTCGAGGACGCGCCCTTCAGCCCGCTGGACCGCATCGGCCAGCTGACCATGCGCAACCTGGACATCTCGGACACACGCGACAAGCTGGCCGTGTACTCGAACGCCGGCCTGCTGTCCCTGGGCGGTGATGCTGCCCTGGCCCAGCTCAACGACGGCAGCAAGAAGTAAAGCAAAAACAGGCTGTAGCGCTTACCCAGAAAGCGCTGACAGCTATCAAAACCATACCACCAGGGCTGCCTCTGGCGGTATGGTCGAGCCTCTCGTTCTCTCCCCAGGCTGCGGCTGCGCGCATTTGCCTTATCGTCGGCGCATGGATTTACGTTCTCTGCGCTACTTCATCGCCGTGCTGGAGGCGGGCTCGCTGTCCAAGGCCGCCCATTCTCTGTACGTGGCCCAGCCCGCGCTCAGCGCGCAGATCAAGAAGCTCGAGGCCGAACTCGGCACCCAGTTGCTGGAGCGCAGCCATACGGGCGTCACGCCCACGCCTGCGGGCAACCAGCTCTACGAGGATGGCCGGCGCCTGCTGTCCGACGCCGATGCCATGCGCGGTCGCATCCAGAGGCTGCCCCAGGGGCCCGAGGGCTCGGTCACCATTGCCATGCCCTTTTTGCTGGCCAGCCTGCTGCTGGGCCCGGTCATCGCCGGCCTGCGCGAAAGCCATCCGCGGGTGCGCATTTTCGTGCTCGATGACCTCAGCCTCATGGTGGAAAAAGCCCTGCTCGACAGGCGCGCAGACCTGGGCATCGTGGTGGACACGACGACGCTGGGCGATTTGCACGTAGACCCCATGGCCGAGGAGTCGATCTACCTGTGCGGCCGCGACGATGCCAAGGACAGCGCCGCAGCCGTGCTGCAGCCTGTCAGCGGCAACGGCCTGCCCCGCATCGACTTTGCCGATGCAGCCGGGCTGCCCCTGGTCCTGCAGTCACGCCGCTTTTCCACGCGCCAGGCCGTGGAGGCTGCCGCCAGCGCACGCCAGGTGCGCCTGAACATGGTCCATGAGCAGGATTCGGCGCGCGTCATACGCTCCCTATGCCATTGCGGTGCAGGCTTTGTGTTCATCCCGGCCTGCTCGCTGGCCGAAGCCCCGCCCTGGATGGGCGCTGCAGCGCCTGGCGGCGATGCACGCTGGATCATGGCCGAAGTCATCAACCCCAGCCTGCTGCGCAGCTACCACCTGGCCCAGCAGCCGGGCCGCAGCCGGGATGCGGCCGTGCAAGTCGTGCGCCAGGCCCTGCTCGCACAGGCCAGGGCCCTGATGGAGCAAGGCCTGTGGCAGGCACGCTGGCTTTACCCCCATGCCGAAGAATGGGCATAAACCCGCAGTCCAGAGCCATTTGATGGCCCGGATCGCTGCAAGTGCCTGCAGGCATTGGCCATCAATCCATTTGATGGGGCCTGATCGATAAACGGTATTTCCTGGGCCCCGGCATTGTTTGCCACATTGGGCCCATGCATTCCAATGACACTCATGACACCCTCTGCGAGCAGCCGCGCCGCGGGCGCGCCATCATCAACGTCGGCGAGCTCGTGGCACGCAGCTGCCGGCTGTATGCGACGCAGACCGCGCTGACCAGCGCCACCCGCAGCCTCAGCTATGGCGCGCTGGAGCAGCGCTCCAACCGCCTGGCCAATGCCTTGCTCGCCCAGGGCCTGCACCGGGGCGAGCGCGTGGGCATTTACCTGCCCAACTGCGTGGAAATCGTGGAGATCGAGCTCGCCTGCTACAAGGCCGGCCTGATCAAGGCACCCTTCAACGCCCGCCTGTCGCCGCGCGAAGTCGGCGAGGTGGCAGCCAACAGCGATGCCGCGCTGATCGTCACCACGGCCGAGCGCGCCGAAGCCATTCGCCCTCATCTGCAGCGCGCGGACACGGTCTTTCTGCTGCTCGACGGAGCCGGCGGGCAAGCCTACGAGACCGCCCTCGCGGCGGCCAGCGACCGCTTCCATCCCGTGGCCGTTGGCGAGCACGAAGTGGCCGTGCTGCACTACACCTCGGGCTCCTCGGGCGTGCTCAAGGCCGCCATGCAGACCTTTGGCAACCGGCTGGCCCAGCTGCGCAAGTTTCTGATGCGCGGCGAGAGCATGCAAGGCGGCCACATCCTGGGCCTGGTCGGCCCCGTGACCCATGCCTCGGGCATGCAGATCGTGCCTGCGCTGTGCAGCGGCGCTGCCATCCATCTGTTCTCCGGCTTCGAGCCTGGGGCCTTCATCGAGGAGATGAAGAGCCGGCGCATCAGCCACACCTTCATGGTGCCGACCATGATCAACATGCTGCTTGCCGAGCTCCAGGGCCGGTACCGGCCCCTGCCCGATCTGCAGCGCCTGGGCTATGGCGCAGCCCCCATGGCGCCGACTCGCATCCTGCAGGCCATGGATGTGTTCGGCCCCGTGCTCACCCAGGGCTATGGCGCGGGCGAGACCACCTCGGGCGTGTGCGCGCTCACGGTGCAAGACCACTTGCATGCGCGTGCGGCCCGGCCCGAGCGCCTGGCCTCATGCGGCCGCCCCTTCCTCGAGTCTCTGGTGGAGATCGTCGACGAAAGCGGCCAGCCCGTGGCCCAGGGCGAGGTTGGCGAGATCGTGGTCAGTGGCGAGGACGTGTTCGCAGGCTACTGGCGTGCGCCCGAGCTGACGGCCGAAGTGCTGATCAACGGCCGCTACCACACGGGCGACCTGGCACGCGCCGACGACGAGGGCTTTGTCTACATCGTGGACCGCAAAAAGGACATGGTCATCAGCGGCGGCTTCAACGTCTACCCCTCCGAGGTCGAGGCCGTGCTCTACGAGCACGCCAGCGTGGCCGATGCCTGCGTGTTCGCCATCCCCGACGACAAATGGGGCGAGGCCGTGGCCGCGCACATCGTGCTCAAGCCCGGCCAGTTGCCGGACCTCGCAGCGCTGGAGCGGTTTTGCGCCGAGCGCCTGGGCGGCTTCAAGCGCCCGCGCCATATCGAGTTCGTGCAGCAACTGCCCCGAAACCCCAATGGCAAGCCCATGCGCAAGGCGGTACAGGCCGCCTACTGGAGCGGCCACAGCCGCAAGGTGAACTGAGAAAGGCAAAGCTTCGAATGACGAACCCAAACCCCTACCCCGACCTGCCGCAGAACCATTTGCTGAAGCAGGCCTTCGAAGGCTCGGCACGCGCACACGCGCTGATCGAGGCCTTGCAGGACTTTCTGCACGGCGAGCTCGCCGAGCTCGCCCAGATGCATGGCATAGACCATGAGCACAGCCCCGACAAGAGCCTGCTGCGCAAAGTCTGGCAGCGCTCGCATGCGCTGGGCTTTTACGGCATGACTCTGCCGCAGAGCATGGGCGGAGAAGCGCTGAGCGTGCTCGACCAGGTGCTGATCAAGGAGGCGATCTACGCCAGCGGCTCGCCTTTCGCCCCGCATGTGCTGGGCGAGCTCAGCGGCCCGCCACGCATAGGCGCCCTGGTGCGCAAGGCCACGCCGCTGCAGATGGAGCAATTCATTCTTCCCGTGGCGCGCGCCGAGAAGTCGATTTGCTTTGCGCTCACCGAGACCGAGGCCGGCTCGGATGCGGGCGCGCTGCAGACTCAGGCCCGGCTCGAGGGCGACAGCTATGTGCTCAGCGGTGCCAAGCGCTTCATCTCGGGCTCGCCCTTTGCGGACTTCGCCGTGCTCATGGCCTCGACCGCACCAGCGGACTCGGGCCAGCGCGAGATCAGCGCCTTCTTCGTGGACCTGCATGCGCCGGGTGTCGAAATCCGCTGCGGCTACAAGACCATGGCCGGACAATCCCACACGGGCGACATCCTGCTGGACCAGGTGCGCGTGCCGGCGGCCCAGCGCATTGGCGAGCCCGGGCGCGGCCTGGCCCTGGCCCTGGGGCGCATCACCGTCAACCGCCTGCTGCACTGCCCGGCCATGCTGGGCCTGGCCCAGGTCGCACTGTGCGATGCGCGCGACTATGCGCTGCAGCGCCGGCAGTTCGGACGCAGCATTGCCGACTTCCAGGCCCTGCAGCACATGCTGGCCGACATGGCCACGCAATGGATGGCGGCGCGCGCACTGATGCTGCAGACCGCCCGCGCGCTCGATGCAGGCATAGACGCGCGCGCCCAGGCCTCGATGAGCAAGCTGTTTTGCTCGGAAGCCGCGTTCGGCATTGCCGACAAGGCCGTGCAAATCCATGGCGGCGAAGGCATCGTCCAGGGCCGGCGCGTGGAATTCCTGTTCCGCATGCTACGCATGTACCGCGTGCTCACGGGCACCAGCGAGATCCAGCGCAACACCATCGCCAAGGAGCTGCTCTCGGTGCCCGGCGCCCAGCACGCATAAGACATAAGAAATCAGGCCTTCAAGGAGACAACACGCATGACTGCCCTCTCACGCCGCCGCCTTTTGAACCAGGCACTGGCCCACACCCTGGGCGGAGCCCTGCTGCCCCTGGCCGCGTCGACACGCGCCCAGGGTCATGGCCAGCCCTACCCGAGCCGCCCCATCAAATGGCTGGTGCCCTATCTCGCAGCCACGGCCCCGGACATTGCGGCCCGCATCCTGGCCGAAGCCGTAGGCCCCTTGCTGGGCCAGCCCATGATCATAGAAAACCGCGCGGGTGCAGCCGGCAACATAGGCACGCGCGTCGCGGCCAAGGCAGCGCCCGACGGCTACACCCTGCTCTATACGGGCACGCCGCTGGCCGCGAATATGCACATCTACAAAAGCCCAGGCTACGACGCACTCAAGGACTTTCGCCACATCATGCAGCTGAGCAGCTCCGACGTGGGGCTGGTCGTGCATGCGGACTCGGGCATTCATACGCTTGATGATCTTCTGCGCAGGCTGCGTGCTGCGCCAGGCGAGGTCGACTACGCCTCGGGCGGCATAGGCACGCCCTCGCACCTGGGTATGGAGCTGTTTCTGAGCATGAGCAAGGCCCGGGCCATGCATGTGCCCTACAAGGGCGCATCCGAGCTCGTGAATGCGGTTCTGAGCCGCCAGGTAAGCTTTGGCATGCCCATTTTTTCCGTGGCCCATCCCATGGTCATGGCAGGAAAGCTGCGCCTGCTGGCCGTGGCCAGCGCCAGGCGCAATCCCATGGCGCCCGAAACACCCACGCTCGCCGAACTCGGCATTGCGGGGGCCGAGCTCACGTCCTGGGGCGGGCTGTCCGTACCCGCCGGCACGCCGGACGCCGTGGTGGACACGATCTACAAGGCCTTTGCGCAGGCGCTCCAACAGCCTAAGGTGATTGCCGCGCTGCAGGAAAACGGCGGGCTGGTCGATGTGCGCGATGCGGCCTTCTTCACGCAAAGCATCCGCCAGGAGATGCAGCTGACCGAAGCCATGATGAAGAAGGTCGGACTGCAGCCGATCTAGGCCGGATGAATCGCCCCTGCCTTTTCCCAAGGCTCTGCGGCCAAGGCCTTGGCCAGGCCGCAGGCGTCTGATTAACAGGCAAAGAAAAAGGGCTTAGATTGCTCTAAGCCCTTGTTTCTACGGTAGTTTTGGTGGTGGGTGCTAACGGGGTCGAACCGCTGACCTACGCCTTGTAAGGGCGCCGCTCTACCAACTGAGCTAAGCACCCCACCTTAACTGGGTGTCAGTTCAAAGCATCCTTCAATGCCTTGCCCGGACGGAATTTTGGAACCTTTGCGGCCTTGATCTTGATGGTATCGCCGGTGCGAGGATTGCGACCGGTACGCGCGGCACGCTTGCCGACAGCGAATGTACCAAAACCAACGAGCGACACTGTACCACCTTTTTTGAGGGTCTTCTTCACAGCCTCGATCGTCGAATCCAGTGCGCGAGCTGCCGCAGCCTTGGAGATATCGGCATTGTTAGCGATGTGCTCAATCAGTTCGGTTTTATTCACAAGATGCCTCTCGAGAAATAAGTGAGTGGAATGTCTGTATGACCGTCTGCCCGCTGAAAACTATCAGCACCTGCAGTGCAATTTGCTGGATGCAGCACGAACTGTGGCAAAAAACCAAAGTCCCGAAACTGTCAATCTTTGCCATGCATCACGGCGACAGGCGCTGATTCTATGCGGTTTTCAGAGCGGTTTTGGCTTTGCACCTGTTTTTTTGCGGCGCTCATGCCTAGCAGCTTTACGGATTGACAGGAGCGGACACGGCGCAAGCACGCATGCAGTCGATCAACGCGCAATGCGCGCACGGATTTCCGGCAAGGCTTTTTGCAGGTAATACACCATGGACCAGACGGTGAGCACGGCCGCAATCCAGATCAGCACATGACCCCAGATCCCGGTGTCGATGAACCCGAAAAGCTGGCCGTCGTAGAGCAGAAACGGTATTGCCACCATCTGCGCCGTGGTCTTGAGCTTGCCCAGCATGTGCACCGCCACGCTCTTGCTGGCGCCCAACTGCGCCATCCATTCGCGCAGCGCGGAAATCGCGATCTCGCGGCCGATGATGATCAAGGCCACGAACACATCGGCGCGCTGCAGATGCACCAGCACCAGCAGCGAGGCACAGACCAGGAACTTGTCGGCCACGGGATCGAGAAATGCCCCGAAGGCCGAGGTCTGATCGAGCTTGCGCGCCAGATAGCCATCCAGCCAGTCCGTGGCCGCGAACGCCGCAAACATCACGGCCGCGATCAGGTTGCGCGTGGCCAGCTCCAGGGGCATGTAATACACCCCTATGAGCAAGGGAATCGCGATGATGCGCGTGCAAGTCAGCAGGGTCGGGATCGTGAAAAGCATGGGCGCCATTGTGTCATGCACCAGATGTTGTGAGCGATTCATGGCACTGCAGCTTGTCAGCCCTGTGTGGCAGGCCCGTGAACCTCGCGCATCGGATCACAGGACTCATCGCAAGGCCTTGTAGATGTCCTCGGCCAGGGCCGTGGAGATGCCCTCCACGTTGCACAGGTCCTCGACGCTGGCCTCGGCCACGCCGCGCACGCCGCCAAAGCGCTGCAGCAGGCGCGCGCGCTTCTTGGGGCCGACGCCGGGAATTTCCTCCAGGCGCCCCCCGCCCACGCGCACCTTGGCGCGCGCCGCGCGCATGCCGGTGATCGCGAAGCGGTGGGCCTCGTCGCGAATCTGCGCCACCAGCATCAGGGCCGCCGAGTCATGGCCCAGATAGACCTTGTCGCGCCCGTCGGCAAACACCAGCTCCTCCAGGCCGACCTTGCGGCCTTCGCCCTTTTCCACACCCACGATGCGCGAGATGTCCAGGCCCAGCTCGGTGAACACTTCGCGCGCCATGGCCACCTGGCCCTTGCCGCCATCGACCAGCACCAGATCCGGCAGGCGTTGCTGCTTGCCCGAGAGTTCGGCTCCGCCGGCCTCGCGCTGGGCCTGGGCCACGGGCTTGTAGCGGCGCTCCAGCACCTGGCGCATGGCTGCGTAATCGTCGCCGCCCGTGATCCCTGCGATGTTGAAGCGCCGGTATTCACTGCTTTGCATCTTGTGGTGGTGAAAGACCACACAGGAGGCCTGGGTCGCCTCGCCCGAAGTGTGGGAGATGTCAAAGCATTCGATGACCAGCTCTTCGAGCTTGTCAGCTCCCAGATCCAGCGCCTCGGCCAGCGCACGCGTGCGCGCCTGCTGCGAGCCCTCTTCGGCCAGCAGGCGCGCCAGCTGTATGTCGGCATTCTTCTGGGCCATGTCCAGCCACACACGGCGCTGCTCGCGCGGCTGCTGCACGGCCGTGATGCGCTGGCCCGATTGCTCGCCGAGCAGGGCCAGCAGCTTTTTGTCCACCGCGTGGCTGACGATGAGCAGCGGCGGCACGGCCTGGGCCGTGTAGTGCTGGGCCACGAAGGCCTGGAGCACGAGCTCCTCCACGGATGGCACGCGCGCAGGCGCACAGCCGTCTTGATCGGCGCCATCACCGTCTTCAGCGACTTCGCCCGCGCCGAGCTGCTGCACGGCCGCAGCCTCGCCGAGATTGGTTGGGAAGTAGGCACGGTCGCCCAGGTGGCGGCCGCCGCGCACCATGGCCAGGTTCACGCAGGCGCGCCCGCCCAGCACCTTGACGGCCAGGATGTCCACATCGCGCTCGTCGGCGGTTTCCACGGCCTGCTGGTGCAGCACGCGCGACAGGGCCGTGATCTGGTTGCGCACCTCGGCGGCCTTTTCGTATTCGAGCTTTTCGGCGTGCTCCATCATGCGCGCCTCAAGGCTGCGCAGCAGCTCCCGGGTCTCGCCGCGCAGCATGGCCTCGGCATCGCGCACGTCGAGCGCATAGGCCTCGGGCGAGATCAGGCCCACGCAGGGGCCGGTGCAGCGCTTGATCTGGTAGAGCAGGCAGGGCCGGCTGCGGTTGGCAAAGACCGTGTCCTCGCAACTGCGCAGCCTGAAGACTTTCTGCAGCAGCTGAATGCTTTCCTTGACCGCCCAGGCATTCGGATATGGGCCGAAGTAGCGGTGTTTCTTGTCGACGGAGCCACGGTAGTAGGCCATGCGCGGAAAGGTCTGGAATACAGGCTCGCCGCCCTGGCCGTCACGCGCGGCCACGCCCGTGAGCTTGAGGTAGGGATAGCTTTTGTCGTCGCGAAACAGGATGTTGTACTTGGGGTGCTGGGTCTTGATGAGGTTGTTTTCCAGCAGCAGGGCCTCGGCCTCGGAACGCACCACCGTGGTCTCCAGCCGCGCAATCTTGCTCACCATGTGGCCTATGCGCGTGCCGCCATGGTTTTTGCTGAAGTAGCTGGAGACGCGGCGCTTGAGATTGATGGCCTTGCCCACATACAGCAGCTGGTCGCCCGCATCGAAATAGCGGTAGACACCAGGCAGGCCCGGCAAGGCGGCCACCTGGGCCAGCAGTTGGGGTGAATGCGCTTCAGACATGGCACGTATTGTGGCCGCAGCCCGGCCCCTGCGCAGCGCCACCGCGCATCAGCCGCAGGCCGTGGATTTCATAGCAGCTAGCGCAAGTCCAGCGTCATATTCCAAAAAATAAGCACTGAAATCAAATCTGGGAGCGTGGTAGCCGCTATGATTTTTGCATCTGCTATTGGATTACGCCCTTGCTGCGCAGCAAGGCGATCTGTTCGGTGCTCAGCCCCGCCTCGGCCAGAACGGCATCCGTGTCCTCGCCCACATGGGGCGCACTGGAGCGCAGCGTGCCCGGGGTGAGCGAGAGCTTGGGCACGATGCCCGGCACCAGCAGTTGATCGCCGTCGCGCGTTGTCTGCGCAAGCAGCATGTCGCGCGCCCGGTAGTGCGGGTCCTCGGCAATGTCCCGGGCCGTATACAGCTTGCCGGCAGGCACGCGGGCCCGCGCCAGCTCCTGCATAACGGCCTGCACCCTGCGCCCACGCGTCCAGTCGCCAATCGCGGCATCGATCTCCTCCACCCGCGCCACGCGCCCCATGTTGTCGGCAAGGTCCGGGGCCTGGGCCAGGTCCTCACGGCCTATGGCGGTCATCAGGCGCTTGAAGATGGAGTCGCCATTGCCGGCCACCAGCACCCAGCCGTCCTCGCAGGGATAGGCATTGGACGGCGCAATGCCCGGCAGCGCGCTGCCAGCGGCCTCGCGCACGGCGCCAAAGGCGCTGTATTCGGGGATCAGGCTTTCCATGCAGTTGAACACGGCTTCGTGCAAGGCCACGTCGATGACCTGGCCCGGCCCGCCGTTCACCTTGTGGTGGTAGAGCGCCATCATCACGCCGATCACACCATGCAAAGCCGCCAGCGTATCGCCTATGGACACGCCTACGCGCACGGGCACGCGCCCCGGCTCGGCCGTGAGGTGGCGCAGGCCGCCCATGGCCTCGCCGATCACGCCAAAGCCCGGCAGGTCGCGGTAAGGCCCGGTCTGGCCATAGCCCGAAATGCGCAGGATCACCAGGCGCGGGTTGAGCGCATGCAACTGCTCTGGCGACATGCCCCAGCCCTCCAGCGTGCCGGGGCGGAAGTTCTCGACCAGCACATCGGCCTCGGCAATCAGCTGGCGCGCGATCTGCTGGGCCTCGGTCTGGCGCAGGTCCAGCGCCACCGAACGCTTGTTGCGCGACTGCACTTGCCACCAGACCGAGGTGCCGTTTTGCATCAAGCGCCAGTTGCGCAGCGGGTCCCCTGCGCCCGGCGCCTCGATCTTGATGACCTCGGCCCCGAACTCACCCAGGGTCTTGCCGCAAAACGGGCCTGCAATCAGCTGCCCCATCTCGATCACGCGCACGCCGCTCAGAGCGGCGGCCGGTATTTGTGCCATGTTCATCATCTGTTTCAGTGGTTCAAGCGCTGCGCGCCTTCTGCAGCCATGCGGGCTGGCGCAAACCGCAGCCAGAGGCCGGGCGCGAGCCGCCCGGGGAATCATTTTAGATTTCGCAGCGCGCGCTCGACGATGCGGCGCGTGGCCTGGCAGGGGCTGTCCTGCAGCCACTGCGCGCACAGCCCGCGCACCCAGTCGGGCCGGGTCTTGCCTGCATCGTTGAGCCAGTTGGCCACCGAGTCCTGCACATACACAGCCTCGTCGGCACGCAGCGCGACCAGAATGGGCAGGGCTTTTTGCGGATCGCGCTTGAGCCCCGCAATATGCGCGCACCATACGCCGCGCGGGCGCAAGGCCTCGCAGGCAAAGCGACGCAGCCGTGGCGAGGGCGAAGCCGTCCAGCGTGCGAGCAGCACCATGGCCTCGTCGAGCGCGTCCATCACATGCGGACGCAGCGCCAGCCAGGCCCATTCGCGCACGCCGAAATGCGCGTCATCGGCCAGCGCCTGCATCGCCTCCAGCCGGGCCTGCAAATCCAGGCCCTCGCGGGCCGCAATCATGAAGCAGGCCCAGCCGCGCACCGTATCCACGCCATGTTCGCGGCAACGTGCAATGCCCTGCTCGCCCAGCTCCTGCAGCAGCAGCTCGCCCATGGCAGCCATGCGTTTGAGAATGCCCAGGGCGCCCGCTTGCCGCGCCGCCTGCTGCGCCTTCTCCGAGAGATCAGGAAAGACTGTCGCCAGCAATTGCACCTGATCCAGTGCCAGGCATTCGACCAGATTCACGGTCTCCAGCTCTCCGCGCGACAAGGCCTGCAGCAAGGCCGGATCGATATCGGCCACGCGCACGGCGCCTTTTCGGGGTGCGGCCCCGGCCTTCATCGTGGCACTCATGGCGCCAGCGCCTCGTGCGGCTCGGCCAGCGAAGCCGAGACCTTGGCCAGCAACCGGCCCAGCTGCAGTTGCTCGGGCCCGGTCAGCGCAGCAAACAGCCCGCCAATCCAGCTGCTGTGCCGGCCCACGAGCTTTTTCGCCAGAGCCCTGCCCTTGCGCGTGAGCACGATGCGCAGCGCACGGCGATCGTTGGCATCAGCCTGACGCTCGACCAGGGCCTGGCTCTCCAGTCCATCAAGCAGGCCCGTGACTGTGGCCCGGCTCACGCCCGCCTGCGCCGCAAGCTCGGCCGGCGCCAGGCCTGCAGGCGCAGCCTCCAGCAGGAACAGCAGCACGAAACGCCCCTCGGACAAACCGTGGGGCGCAAGCAGCCGTGCACAGTCGCGATCTATGGCGGCGGCCAGGGACAGGGCTTGAAAGCACAGCCTCATGCCCTCCTGATCCGCCTGGCCCCGGCGTTCGGCATCGGCCAGCAAGGCCAGGTATTTCTGCTCCAGATGCATACAAGCTCTCCGCATTTGATTAGATGGCTAATTATATGCAAACAAACAAAATCGAAAAACCGCAGGAGAAATCACGGCAGCCGGCCTGGCGCCAGAGTCCGGCAGCGTCAGCATGGACAATGGCGGCTGGCCTGGACTTCATCACATGACCGCTTTCTCACCCCTGCCCGCCACAACCGCTGCAGCGCCCCCTGCGCCTGGCCCATCGAGAACCCTCATCTGGGATATCTTCTGCCAGGTCATAGACAACTTCGGCGACATAGGCGTGTGCTGGCGCACGGCCTGCGACCTTGCAGCACACGGCCAGCAGGTCCGGCTCTGGGTGGACGACGCCAGCGCACTGGATTGGATGGCGCCGCCCCCTCACCCCAGGGGACTGAGCCTGCACGGCTGGCCCGTAAGCCGGGAGCTGCTGCCCGCAATGGTTGGCGATGTCATCGTCGAAGCCTTTGGCTGCGAGATCCCCGCGCCCTTCGTCTCGGCAATTGCCAGGGCCAGCACTGAACGCACAGCCCTTGGAGCGGCTTCTTCGCCCGTCTGGATCAACCTCGAATACCTGTCGGCCGAGGACTATGTAGAGCGCTGCCACGGTCTGCCCTCGCCTTTGATGAGCGGGCCGGCGGCGGGACTGACGCGCTGGTTCTTCTACCCCGGGTTCACCGGGGCCACGGGCGGGCTGCTGCGCGAAGAGGATCTGCCTGCACGCCAGGCGGCCTTCGATCCCGCTGCCTGGCGTGCCCGCCACGGCATCGCCCCCCAAGATTGCGCGATCTCCCTGTTCTGCTACGAACCTCCGGCCCTGACCCACTGGCTTGCGCAACTGCAGGCCAGCCCGCCAGCCCCGCCTGGGGCCAGCACGCATTTGCTGCTCACTCCGGGGCGGGCCCGAAGCGCTGTTGCCGCAGCCCGCAGCCCCGACCACGCTGCCGTGTCCATGCATGAGCTGGCAGCCTGCAGCCAGGCCGAGTTCGACCACATGCTCTGGGCCTGCGACCTCAACCTGGTACGCGGCGAGGATTCGCTGGTGCGCGCGCTCTGGGCAGGCCAGCCCTTTGTCTGGCACATCTACCCCCAGCATGACAATGCCCACCATGCCAAGCTCGACGCATTTCTCGACTGGCTCGATGCACCGGCCTGCCTCAGGGCTTTCCACCACGCATGGAATGGCATGCGCGCTGCCACCGATCTGCCCCCGATCACCGCCGAGCGACTCGCCGAATGGCGGCAGTGTGTGCAATCGGCACGCAGCCGGCTGTTGCAACTGCCACCACTGGTGGAGCAGTTGCAAGCCTTTGTGGCAGAAAAAAGCTAGAATGCGTCTTTTGCTTCCCAGGGGTGGCGCTGCAGATATCTGCTGATATCTGTGGCAAAAGTCCATGTCCAGGGTTGACCCCCCGCCGCGCAATTGCGGCAGGCGCCCCGTCCCTGCGACCTTGCTTGCCTGCCGTAGCCAGCAGCTCCAACCTCCAGTTAAGCAAGTTATGAAAATCGCTCAAGAAATCCGCGCCGGCAACGTGATCATGCACGGCAAGGATCCCATGATCGTTCTGAAGACCGAATACGCTCGCGGCGGCCGCGGCGCAGCCACCGTGCGCATGAAGCTCAAGGCCCTGCTGTCCAACATGGGCACCGAAGTCGTGTTCAAGGCCGACGACAAGATCGACAACGTCATCCTCGACAAGAAGGAGTGCACCTACTCCTACTTTGCCGACCCCATGTATGTGTGGATGGACTCCGAGTACAACCAGTACGAAGTCGAAGCCGGCAACATGGGCGACGCCATCAGCTACCTCGAAGACGGCATGGAAGCCGAAGTCGTGTTCTACGACGGCAAGGCCATCTCCTGCGAACTGCCCACCTCCGTGGTGCGCGAAATCACCTGGACCGAGCCCGCCGTCAAGGGCGACACCTCGGGCAAGGTCATGAAGCCTGCGAAGATTGCCACGGGCTTTGAAGTGGCCGTTCCCCTGTTTGTTGACCAGGGCGACAAGATTGAAATCGACACCCGCACCGGCGAATATCGCAAGCGCGTGTAAGCGACAGGCCTCAAGCCTGCGCCACAATCTTGAAGCCCCTGGCAGCCTTTGCCAGGGGCTTTTTGTTTGCCCGGCTCCATCGCATCGCCCGCATCCCAGGCAATCCGGCTTGATGGAGCCCGCCAACCACGGGCAACGTCCCTCGCCAGACAAGCTCTCGTCCCAATAGCAGATAACAAAATGACGGAATCCTTGAAAACCTCGCTCCCCCCTGCCCAGGCGTCTCCGCCCCAGGGCATGCCGCCTGGCGCGGCCCCGCCACTATGGCAAGTCTTCATGCGCTTTCTCGGGCCCATGATTCTTGCCAACATACTTCAGTCGCTGTCGGGCACGATCAACAGCATTTTTCTGGGCCAGATGCTGGGCACCACGGCCCTGGCCGCAGTGGCGGCCTTTTTCCCGATTCTTTTCGTTTTCATCGCCTTCATGATCGGTCTGGGCGCAGGGTCCTCGGTGCTCATAGGCCAGGCCTGGGGAGCACGCATGCCCGACAAGGTGCGCGCCCTCGGCGGCACTGCCTTGTGCATGGGCCTGATCTTCGGGGCACTCGTGGCCTTGTTCGGCGGTCTGTTCACCGAGCCCTTGATGCGGCTCTTGAACACGCCAGCCAACATCATCGAGGAAGCCACGCTGTACTCGCGCCTGGTGCTGCTGGCCATGCCGGGCCTGTGCGTGTTCCTGCTGTCCACATCCATGCTGCGCGGTGTGGGCGATACGCTGTCGCCCATGTGGGCGCTGCTGATCAGCACGGCCGTGGGCCTGGTTCTCACGCCTGCGCTCATCCAGGGCTGGTGGGGTCTGCCGCAACTGGGCGTGGCCAGCGCCGGCGTGTCCATGATTGCAGGCTATGCGCTGTCGCTGAGCTGGCTGGCCTGGCGACTGAGGCATATCCGCAGCCCGCTGGCACCCAACCGCGCGCTATGGCAGGCCCTGCGCCTGGACATGGCGCTTGCCAAAAGCATCTTGCGCGTAGGCATTCCCACGGGCGTGCAAATGGTGGCCAGCTCACTCGCCGCCCTGGTCGTGGTCTCGCTGATCAACAGTTTTGGCTCGGACGCCACGGCCGCCTATGGCGCAGTCAATCAGATCAACTCGTTTGCCCAGTTCCCCGTGATCTCGGTCGCGATCACGGCCTCCATACTCAGCGCCCAGGCCATTGGTGCGGGCCGCAGCGAGCGGCTGGGCGCCATCACGGCCACGGCGCTGCGCATGAACCTGATGCTGGGCTGCGCCCTGGCCGTACTGGGCAGCTTCTTCGCACGCCCGCTGCTGGCCCTGTTCATCACCGATGACAAGGTCTTGCACATGGCCGTGGAGCTGCTGCTCATCATTCTCTGGAGCGGCGTGATCCTGGGCTTTTTCATCACCCTGTCCTCGGTGATGCGTGCCAGCGGCGATGTGCTGATACCCACGGCCATCACCATTGGTGTGCTGGGCCTGCTGGAGCTACCCCTGGCCTGGGCCTTGAGTCAGCACTACGGCCTGATCGGCATCTGGATGGCTTTTCCGCTGTCCTACACCCTCACCCTGGGCCTGCAGGCGCTCTACTACCTCAAGGTCTGGAAGCAAAAGCCCATTCAGCGCATGGTCTGAAACAGCTGATTTCTTACATAAAAAGAGCCTGTAGCGCTTGACAGGAAAGCGCTACAAGCTCTTTTTTTCATAGCATCAAGCCCAAAAAATCAAATTGGCTGCCCTATGAGGTCATGACCTTGGGCGCCCACAATGCGCACGCTGATCAAATCACCCACCTTGTAGGTCTTGCTGGCTTTTTCCGGCGGCTGGATGTGGACCACGCCATCGATCTCGGGCGCATCGGCATAGGTACGGCCCAGACCGCCCTTTTTGCCCAGGCTGACCGATTTGTCCACCAGCACCTTCATCACCTGGCCTACGCGGCGCTGCAGGCGCTTGGCGGAGACCTCTTCGGCCACTTCCATAAAGCGGGCACGGCGGGCCTCGCGCACTTCCTCGGGCAGCATGCCGGGCAGCTCGTTGGCGGTGGCGCCTTCCACGGGGCTGTAGGCAAAGCAGCCGGCGCGGTCGATCTCAGCCTCGCGGATAAAGTCCAGCAGGTGCTCGAACTCTTCCTCGGTCTCGCCAGGAAAGCCTGCGATGAAGGTGGAGCGAATCACCAGATCCGGGCAGATGGCGCGCCACTCGCGGATGCGGTCCAGGTTTTTCTCGCCGGAGGCCGGGCGCTTCATGCGCTTCAGGACATCGGGGTGGCTGTGCTGCAGCGGCACGTCCAGATAAGGCAGGACCAGGCCCTGGGCCATCAGCGGCAAAATGCTGTCCACCGTGGGATAGGGGTAGACATAGTGCAGGCGCACCCAGGCGCCGTGGGCGGCGGCCAGCTTGCCCAGCTCTTCGGTCAGCTCCAGCATGCGGGTCTTGACCGGCTTGCCGTCCCAGAAACCGGTGCGGTACTTCACATCCACGCCATAGGCGGACGTATCTTGGCTGATGACCAACAGCTCCTTGACGCCGCCTTCAAACAGCGCCTTGGCCTCCTTGAGCACATCACCAATCGGGCGCGACACCAGATCGCCGCGCATGCTGGGGATGATGCAGAAGGTGCAGCGGTGGTTGCAGCCCTCGGAAATTTTCAGATAGGCATAGTGCTTGGGCGTGAGCTTGATGCCGGCATCGCCAAAGCTGCCAGGCACCAGATCCACAAAGGGGTCATGGGGCTTGGGCAGGTGCTGGTGCACGGCATCCATCACCTCCTGCGTGGCGTGCGGCCCGGTGACGGCCAGCACGCTGGGGTGGACCTCGGCCACCATGCTGGCGCCGCCCTCCTTGCCGGCCTTGGCGCCCAGGCAGCCGGTGACGATCACCTTGCCATTAGCGGCCAGGGCCTCGCCAATGGTGTCCAGGCTTTCCTTGACGGCGTCGTCGATAAAGCCGCAGGTGTTGACGATGACCAGGTCCGCACCCTCAAAGGTCTTGGAGGTCTGGTAGCCCTCTGCGCTGAGCTGGGTCAGGATGAGTTCGGAATCGGTGAGGGCCTTGGGGCAGCCCAGGGAAACAAAGCCCACGCGCGGCACTGCGGCCGCTGGCGTGAGAGAGATGGTAGCGTCGCTCGTGGAGGTCATAGGGGCGGTATTTTCCCAGTTCTTTGAGCTTTTGGGGCGCCCAGGGACATGAATCGAGCCCGATCCATCCTTTTGCGGGCCTGCTCACAAACAGGTGCAGGCTGCGGGCCTTCGCCCCTGAACAAGCGCTCCCTGAACACCCTTATAAATAATAGCCATACCGCTGCGTCAGCCAATTCATGGGCGCTCCCGCAGCTGAAATCAATTCAACGGGAAAATAATCAAAAATGATGTTCACGATGCTTAAGAATTTTCAAGGAGTATTCAATGAAGCATTTTTCCGCGATTTGTTTTGATATGGATGGCGTACTGATTCAGTCGCGTGAAGCAACGGAAAAGGCCTGGATGGCCGTAGGTCATGAATATGGGGTGAATATAGACATCACGATGATGAATTCTTATATTCATGGCCGCCCTGGTTTTGAGGTCATCAGCACACTTTTCAAGCATTTGTCGCCGCCGGAGCAACACCTGATTCAGGAGAAAGCAAGCCGCATCGAAGCCATGTATCCCGCTCCATTGACCTGGGGTGTCAGAGAGTTCATCAAATGCCTCAAGAGCCAATCCATCCCTTTGGCACTTGTTACCAGCAGCGATGCTGAACGAGTCGGAATTCTGCTCAGAGCCCATGGTATGGAAAGCGTATTCGATGCAATCGTAAGCCGTGACGACACACCAACGAATAAACCCGAGCCCGAATGCTATCTAGCCGCAGCCAGGTATTTAAACACAGCTCCTGAGAAATGTCTGGTTTTCGAAGATTCACGCAGCGGCATGCTGGCCGCCATTCGAAGTGGAGCCCAAGGCATAGGAATTGGCTCTGATCAGGAGCTGATACAAATGGGGGCCAAAGCACTTCTTCAGGATTTCCATGGTCTTGAAATAATTTCCATACAAAATCATTCCTATATTTTGAAGTCAGAAAATTTCTGACACATATTTTTAAATATTTTGAATACGAGCTGGGCCAACTGGCTGTTATCTCAAGAGCCGCAAAGTCTCAGAGCGTGTTTGCGATCTCTACGCAGGCGCGTTGGAGCGCAATCGGGATGAGTTCGAGTCGATGGGCCGCAGCTTGCACCGGGGTGCAAGCAAGGGCCAGCGCGAAGAAATCGCCCGATTTCGCTCCAACCCTTGGGGACAGTGTCTTTGCGGGCGGCCTACAGCGTTGCGAATCCTCGCAATAGCATGGCTATTGCTGCGGTATCGCGCCTTGTATCTCATCCCGCAAAGACACTGGCGCGCCGCGAGGAGATCGTAAACACGCTCTCAGCCCGATCACTGATCTCGCCCCCTCCGCACCCGCCACCTCAGCCTCCGCCGGTGCTGAGCGCTTGCACAAAGTCATGGCTCGACTCAGGGCTTGACGACACCCATCTCTCCCAAATGCCAGGCAAGCCACACATGCCTGCGCCTCCTCGCCCAACACCCGCTGCCTGCCTGCCTGCCTGCCTGCC
>NZ_KE386974.1:0-12086 GCF_000429845.1 Comamonas composti DSM 21721 | reverse complement strand
CTGCCTGCCTGCCTGCCTGCCTGCCAATCAGCGTTCAACAATTAATGCATTGAAAAGCAAAAAACTCATGGAAAACCCTTGTTAAAACAAAAATCAACTCAAGTGTTTTCACCAATACACCTCAAATCGTTGAACAATCAAACTCAATAAAAATAATTTGACATTTGCTTTGTTCGTTTCATAACGCTTCGTATATGAACCAGGAGGAGACATGCCGATAGCTCACGCAGCCCTGACCAGCCCCCTTCAGCCAAGGCACCTGCCTCTGGCCCCCCCTCAGAGCGTATTCACAGCAAGCCGTGCTTCACATTGAGCAAGGCTCTCTTGCGTCATTGCCGATCCATCAGACGAATCGACCAGCCAACAAGCCACAACCAGGCACCCAGGCCGGATGACCCGAGGACAGCCTCGTCTGTCGCAAGCCAGAAAAGGAGAAGCCCGGGCGCAGCCACGCCCATGCCTCATTGCCGGCCCGCCTCGCCGGTTGACTGTCACGCCATATTCAGGCCGCTGCAATGCACGACACGGCCGAAGAAAGAACCCATTCCATGCAGCTTTTCCCGCTCACTCCCTCTCGCCCCACCTTGATCTGCCTGGCCTCGGCCGCCATGCTTGCTGCTTGCGGCGGCAGCGATGGTCCCTCTGCCCCCAAGCCTGGTCCCGAAACTCCATCTGTCGCCTGCTCCTGGGACCGCAATGTCCAGCTTGCCTACGAAGAGCGGCGCCTGGAGACTCCCTTGCCATTCAGCGGCGCCAATGTCACGACCAACGACCAGACGCCCCTGGCCGAGCGCATCGTCAAGGACACGGGCTTCGATGGTTTCGAGCCTGCGTTTGCCGCCCGTCTTTGTGCAACCGATGGCAAGACAGCCATTGCGGATTTCGAAAGCGCCATCGAGGTCGTCAAGGAGGAAGGCCAGGCACTGTGGCGCGCCGCTGTCGACCGCGTTCAGGGGCGGCGCGCCTCACCTGCAGACAGTGTTTTGCCCGCCAGCGACGACCGCATGCTGTACTGGACGCGGGTCTACATGAGCAAGGCCCTGCGCCAGTGGGCACCTTCGTTTGCATTGAGCAAGGCTCAGCGCGAAAAGCTGCACTGGGAGTTCGAACGTGCATCGCGCGGGCAGTACGACATCGACTTGCGCGCAGGCCAGGCCGCCGACGGCTCCAAATACCGCCGCATGATCGTCAGCGGGTTTGATGTCTTCACACTCGGAAAGCCTGGAACACCGAATACCGGACTGCGCAATGGCAACCCCTCGGGGGCAACCGCCTTGGAGATGGATGGCAGAGAGATCAAGCTCGCCGACGGCAGCACACTGCGCGTGGAAGCCTATGTTCTGCCCGTGAGCTACGACCCGTTCAACCTGGGCATGCAGGAGGACACCCTGGGCCCCTGGTTCCAGCCCGGACCACAGCGCGTGGATGCATCCATCACCATGAGCCAGGGCGGCGCAAACCAGTTCTGGCTCGAAGAGTACAACGGCCGCTACCATGGCCCCAGCGCCGGCAATGACGGCATCATCTACTGCCCTGCGGGCGACGCAACACGCCTCCCCGGCTATGTACTGCCACTAGGCACGGTCACGGCCCCGGACACAGATCCGATCTCCATACCCGGCTCGGGCTGCAATACCAATCCGCCCAAGCGCTGGCTGGGCTACGATAGCGCCGCCTCATGGATCAAGGATTTCCCGCCACAGTTCTCCAAGGCCTCGCTGCCGGTGGCGGCCATGATCACGGCCGATACGCGCCGCGGCATTACCCGCCCACCGGGAGTCACCAGCCAGGGAACGGAAGGCTTCGATGTGACCTGGCACACCAACTACGGCTATTTCGCGGACTGCAATGTGAACGTCACAACCAGTGTGGCCTCCAACAATGTGATGAACTCGCTGCCCGATCTCTCCCTGGTCAGTGAGCCCGACCCCGGCTGGTGCTCAAGCGCAGGCGGCGGTGGCAATTACCTCTCCAACGAGAGTGCTTACCGCAACACCGTGCTGCGCGATGTCTTCCGGCTGGACATTCCTGCAGGCCACATCCATGTTCCCGTGATGAACAACTACTTTGGCGGCACACCCACCACGGCTGGCGGCACGCGCAACGACAATGCCATCACCGATGCACGCTACGAGGCCTATCGCACGGCCATCGTGACCCAGACCAAGGCCTTGCTGATCGAGGCCGGCAATTCCCTGACCTATCGTTGACCTCAACGCAAAGGAGTGACCATGAAACGCATCACCACCATCTGCGCCCTCTTCCTGGGCCTCACTGCCGGATTCGCAAGCGCGCAACCCAGCATCTACTACCAGTGGAAGAACAGCAGCACCGGCGCCACCATGTGCGAGCCTGAATCGCCCGGACCGCAGTGGAGCAAGACAGGCGGGCCGTTTTCCGACGCCAATTGCTCCATCAAGATGCCTGAATAAAACCTGCCGCCACTCTTGGTGGCCCCTCCAGGCTGCGCCCCCTCTGCGCGGCAGCCTGGAGGGGCCAGCCCAAAGTTGGCACTCAGCATGCAGGATGCTGCTAAAAAACAAAATGCCCGCTGATTCAGCGGGCATTTTGCACAAGCTCTGGTTTTGCTTGCCTGTATTTGGTAGGCGCGATTGGACTCGAACCAACGACCCCCACCATGTCAAGGTGGTGCTCTAACCAGCTGAGCTACGCGCCTGTCGTTTTACCGAAAAAGCGATTCTAGCAGCCCTTTTGGGAGTGTTTTGGGAAGTCCCGATATTTTTCAGTATCCGCTCCTGTAAAAGCGTCCACGGCCTTGCATGGGCCAGAGCAGGACTCGGAAATCCCAGATACGGCGACAATGTTTGCAACCCTTAACAACAAACCTCACACGCTTCACATGGATTTGTCTCAAGCCGGAATTCTGGGTCCCCTGCCTGCAGTGGGTCGTTATGTGTTCTTTCGCATTGCTGGCGATGCTCTGGCATTGAAGCAGAGCTTGCTGAGCCTGCAGGCCCGGGTCGACGGCCAGCAGGTGGTCGCAGGCCTTGGCTCCCAATTGCTTGAAGCACTTGGCAAACAAATACCCGGCCTGCACGAATTTCCCGCGTTCAAGGCCACAGGTGAAGCCGCTGCCCCGAGCACGCCCTCGGCCCTTTGCCTGTGGCTGCGCGGCGCAGAACGTGGTGATCTTCTCGTGCTCACGCGTGAGCTGGCCGACGCGCTCGCGCCGGGCCTGGTTCTTGAGCAGATCGTCGACGGCTTTCGTCATGGACGCGGGCCGAACGGTTTTGGACGAGACCTTACCGGCTACGAAGACGGAACGGAAAACCCCGTAGAACAGGACGCATATGCTGCGGCGATTGCTTCGGGCCAAGGCCCGGGTCTGGATGGCAGCAGCTACTGGGCCCTACAGCAATGGGAGCACGACTTCACCGCCTTCCATGCCATGTCGGCGCTGGCACGCGACCACGCCATAGGCAGGCAGCTCAGCGACAACGAAGAGCTTGAAGACGCACCGGAAACAGCCCATGTCAAGCGCACGGCTCAGGAAGACTTCAAGCCCGAAGCCTTTCTCATGCGCCGCTCCATGCCCTGGTGGAGCCCCAGTCCTGAGGGCAGTGATCGCTGCGGCCTGATGTTTTCGGCCTTTGGCTGCAGCTTCTACGCCTTCGAAGCGCAGATGCGGCGCATGCTGGGCCTGGACGACGGCTTGGTCGATGCCCTGTTCGACTTTTCACGGGCGCTGACGGGCAGCTATTTCTGGTGCCCGCCCATGCATGAAGGCCGCCTGGATCTGAGCCTGCTCGACTGAAAGCCGGAGCTCTCTCGGGCAGCTGTGCACCGAACACAGCCCCGGGTTCGTTGAATCACCAGGCGCACGGGACTGCAGTCAAAGTAGGACTCCAACCTCAGCCATGGCTGCTGCTATGGCGAGGATGGACGGGTTCAGCGCATTCGAGCTGTAAAAACACGCTTACGCCACCGCAGGCGTGTTTTCACGCAGCAGCTTTTTGTTGATCTTGCCCACGCTGGTCTTGGGGATTTCGTCCACCAGACAGATGCGCTCTAGCTCGGGCACCGCATAGGCGCTGAGCTTCTTGGCTTGGACATGGGCCAGCAGCTGTTCGCGCACGAACTCCGCCTTGACCTCGGGGGCCGCAACCACGAAGGCCATGGGGCGCTCACCCCATTTGGCATCGGGCACACCAATCACGGCGGCCTCCTGGACACCATCGATCCGGGTAATCAGCCCTTCGACTTCGATAGATGAGACCCACTCTCCACCCGTCTTGATCACATCCTTCAGCCGGTCCACGATCTGCACCACGCCATTGGCATGCATGACGGCTATGTCCTGGGTGTGCAGGTAGCCGCCGCGCCAGAGCTCTTCCGAAGCCTCGGGCTTTTTGAAGTACAGCGGCGTCAGCGAAGGCGAGCGCAACACGATCTCGCCACGGCTCACGCCGTCACGCGGAACGTCACGCATGTCTTCATCGACGACTCGGAAATCCACCATCAGCGAAGGACGACCCGTAGAGCTGCGCAGGCTCAGATCCTCCTGGGCATTGCGAGGGCCGCCTTCGACTGGCGTGAGTGCCAGCGAGACCACGGGGCCGGTTTCCGACATGCCGTAGCCCGCAAACACGTCCATGCCCTTGGCCAGGGCCGCCGCGCACAGACCGGGAGGCAGAGCCGAGCCGCCGATGATGACTTTCCAGCCGCTCAAGTCCTGCCCACTCTTGTCGGCTCCGGCAAGCAGCATTTGCAGGATGGTTGGCACGCAATGCGAGAAAGTGACCTTTTCTGTTTCTCGCAGCTTGAGCAGCACATCGGGCAGATAGCGGCCCGGCAGCACGGTGCGCAGACCCAGCGTGATGGCGATATAGGGGAGGCCCCAGCCCATGACGTGGAACATGGGCGTGATCGGCATGTAGACGTCGGCACAGCTCAAGCGTTGCTCGCCGCCGGGCGAGCACAGGCTCATGGCTGAAGCCATGGTGTGGAGCACGATATTGCGATGGCTGTAGCACACGCCCTTCGGATCACCCGTGGTGCCTGTGGTGTAGAAGGTCACCGCCTTAGTGTTCTCATCGAGCTCAGGAAATGCATACTCCTTGCTCGCGGCAGCCACCAGGGCCTCATATTCGCCAGCCACTTCAAGGCTGGTGGCAGGCAGCATGCCATCGTCGGACAGCACCACGATATGGCGTATGCGTGGCAGTTGGCTACGGATCTCCTCGATCACGGGCAGGAAGTCGGTGTGCACCAGCAGTACATCGGTATCTGCATCCTTGAGCGTATAGAGGATTTGCGCGGGCGACAGGCGCACGTTGACCGTGAACAGGGTAGCTCCCATCATGGGCACGCCAAAGTAGGATTCCAGATAGCGGTGGCTGTCCCAGTCCATGACGGCCACGGTGCTGCCCAGCCCTACATCCAGCCGTGTCAAGGCATTCGCGAGCTGGGCTATGCGCTGCTGAAAGTCGCTGTACGTATAGCGCAGCTCGCCACGATAGGTAATTTCCTGCTCCCTGTGCAGGCTCATGGACGTCAGCAAAAGCTGTTTGATGAGCAAGGGGTAGGTGTAAGCCGAAGGTGTGGGCTGCAGCAAATGGTTATTCGACATAATGTTGTCTCGCATTGATTGGAAGAGGAATAGGTTGCCGGGCACATCCATGGCCTGCCTGCATCGATGCACGCCCTCAGGGCAGCGAATACGCATGCCCGACGAAACCCTGCGACACAGATGCGCCGCACAGGCCCGGGACAAAACGGATCAGGCGCATGGTTCACAGGGCCGGTGACAAACGCCGACCCGCATGCAAGCGATTGCTGGCCGTATGCACTCCCTGGTGCCAAGCCAGCATAAATCATGCCCTAACAATTCATAGGAATTTACATTTACACCCACAATTTCAAGGCATGGCCCTGATCTGGGGCAAGTCCATGGTCTGCAATTGCACCAGCGCAGAAGACTTGGCACGAGCACTGCCAAAGATCTTTGGCCAGATGTCCAAGATGCCTGAAGCCGGGGCCGGGCACCCTGGTCCATCAACGCCGGCGCGCCGAACGCACGCCGGCCACGCCGGCCACAATGGCCAGCACCTTGTTGAGCCGCCCAGAGTCCGAGACCTCGACCGTGAAGGTCATCCAGGCCGTGCCCTTGACGGACTGGGTCTGCACGCCGATCACATTGGTTTTTTCACGCGCAAAGACCTCGGAGATATCGCGCAGCAGACCCTGACGGTCAGCAGCCTCCACAGCCACATCCACGGGATAGACAGCTGATGCTGCAGCCGAGGCCTTGGGCTGACCCCAGGCCACATCGATCACACGCTCGACACTGCGTGCGGCGAGCTCATGGAAGTTGGAGCAGTCGGCGCGGTGCACGCTCACCCCTTTGCCCCGCGTCACAAAGCCGCGAATCTCGTCAGGTGGTGCGGGCTTGCAGCACTTGGCCAGCTGGGTCATCAAGGAGTCCACGCCCACAACCAGCACCCCGCCCTTGGGCGAGTCGGTACCCCGCGCCTTGCGCACGGGAGAGAACTCCTCGTCCTCCTCCTGCTCATCCGAGGGCCGCAGCACGGCCTCGATATTGCGCAACGAATACTCATCCTTGCCGACCACCTCGAACAAGGCATCGGCCGATTTAAAGCCCAGCTGCACGGCAAGCTCATCGAGCTTGAGCGCCGTCTTGCCTTCGCGCTGCAGCAGCTTTTCCACGGACTCCCGCCCTCGGGCCACGGTCTCGTGTGTGGCCTGGGCATTGAACCAGGCACGCACCTTGGCCTTGGCCCGGTTGCTGGTCAGGTAGCCTAGCTCGGGATTGAGCCAGTCGCGCGAAGGCCGCCCCTCCTTGACCGTGGATATCTCCACGGTCTGGCCGTTTTCCAGCGGCGTGTTCAAAGGCACCATGACCCCGTCCACACGCGCTCCACGGCAGCGGTGCCCCAGACTGGTATGCACCGAATAGGCGAAGTCCACGGGCGTTGCGCCCTGAGGCAGCTCGATCACCGCCGCATCCGGCGTGAGCACATAGATCCGGTCCTCGAACAGACCGCGATGATTGGCCCCCGCAAGATCGCTCCCCCAGGCCAGCAACTGACGCAGCACGGCAATCTTGGAGTCGTACTCGCTGCTAGCGGTCACGCCCGCATAGCCCTTGGCTCCGGCTTCCTTGTACGCCCAATGCGCAGCCACGCCATGCTCGGCATGTTCGTGCATGGCCTGGGTGCGGATCTGGATTTCGGTCGCCCGCCCGGCCTCGTCACGCACGACCGTGTGCAGCGACTGGTAGCCATTGGGCTTGGGCTTGGCAATGTAGTCGTCGAACTCGGCCTCTATGGGCGTGAACTGCTCATGCACCCAGGACAAGGCGGCATAGCAATCCTTGACTGTGGGCACGATGACGCGCATGGCGCGAATGTCGAACAGCTGGTCGAAGTTCAGCGACTTGCCACGCATCTTCTTGACGATGCTGTAGATGTGCTTGGGCCGGCCCTGGACTGTGGCACTGATGCTGTGCGAGCGCAGATCCGACTCCAGCCGCGAGCGCATCTGCTCCATGTGCAGCTCTCGCTCGGCCCGCTTCTCATCCAGCAGCAAGGCCACTTCACGGTAGATCTCAGGCTCCAGAAATCGTAGCGACAGGTCTTCCAGCTCCCACTTGATCTGCCATATGCCAAGCCGGTTTGCGAGGGGAGCGAACACGGTCAGCGCCTCGCGCGCAAGACTGGGCGAAACCGGTCGCTTGCTGGCCGCATAAAATCGCAGAGTCTGCAGGCGCGAGGCCAGGCGTAGCAGCACCACGCGCAGATCGCGCGAAAAGCCCAGCAGCATCTTGCGTACGTTCTCGGTCTGCGTGGCCTCGTCATCCACATGCTGCCCGCCATGCTCAGCCCCCCATGCCTGTTGCTGCACGCGCATGAGTTTGGTGGTCTCAACGGCCAAGGTGGCGAAGTTCTCGCCGAACAGCTTGCCAATCACCTCCTGGGGACGGTTCAGGTGCAGGCTGGCATGCACCAGATAGACTGCGGCCTGCATGGTTTCCGAGCCACCGATCGACTGCAAAATGGCTGCCACGGCATCGGCATGCTCAAGCGTGTTCTCGCCGCTGTCCATGGTCTCACAGGCGATCAGCGGCTCTGCAAATGCCCTCGCACGCTCCAGCGCATTGAGCTGTCCGGGCAAAGGCTGGGCCGTCGCCGCAATCAGATGCGGCAGCCCAGGGGTCACACTGCTGGCAGGCTTCATGCTGTAGCCCTCCCCGTTTGTTCGGCAAGACTCAAGGTGCTTGGCAAACACTCATCTCCCCATAAAAATTTTCGCAGCAAGGCCACCTGCCCTGCAGCAACAAACGTGGGGGCATGCCCCACGCCTTCGAACTCCACGCAATGGGCCTTGGGCCCTTGCTCACCCATGGCCTTGGCCGTGGCAGCCGAGAGCAGATCGGATTGCGCACCACGGACAAGCAAAACACGTGCCTTGATCTGCGCATACAACTGCCACAGCAAGGCCTCACCGGCCTGGGCCTGCTCCTGTGTCATCTGCGCCATGGGCTCGGCAATGGCCGGGTCGTAATGCAGCTGCACGCCGCCATCGCCAGCAGGACGCAGCATGGGAGCCGTCAACGCCGACCACTGCCGCTGGTCATGTGGGCCAAACCCCTGGGAAATCAAGTACAGCTCTGCCGCGGCCTGCTCGGCGTCAGGGAAGTGAAGGTTCTTGCCCAGGTAGCCCTGGATGCGCTGCAGGGCAGACCACTCGATCGCAGGCCCCACATCATTGAGCACCAGCCGACTGATGGGCCTGGGCAACGGCAGACCCGGCTGACCTGCAAGCGCCATGCCGACAAGCCCCCCCATGCTGGTGCCAATCCAGTCCAATCTGGTGATCTCGCCCTGGGCATGCACCAGGGTGAGCAAGGCCAGCATGTCGGCCGCATAAACCGGCAACTGGTAGGCCGACGGATCCTGCAGCCAGTCGCTCTCGCCGCGCCCGATCACATCAGGGCAGATCACGCGCGCACTGCGGCTGAGATCCTGGGCCAGGACATCAAAATCACGTCCCTGGCGCGAAAGCCCGTGGACGCAGACGATGACATGGGGATGGGCAGGATCGCCGGTGTTGTTCCACTCCCAGCAGGCCATCCTGTGGCCTGGGGCCGACTCCGATACAGGGCCAGCTTGAGCGAAGGCAGCCCCGCGCCCCTGCTCTTCATTGCCCAGCGTCCATGCTGGTGGACGCGCCGCAGCCCCCGGACAGGATACGTAAAAAAGCCTAGGTTGATTCATGCAAACACACTCGATGAGCCGGCACCGATAATGGCGGCCATCGCATCGTAATTCATTCGGAGAAGCTTTATGTTGAAAGGCAAGACTGCCCTTGTCACCGGATCAACCAGCGGCATTGGCCTGGGCATCGCCAAATCCCTGGCACGCCAGGGGGCGAATGTGGTTCTCAATGGTTTTGGCGATGTGGATGGCCCACGAGCCGAGGTTCTGGCTGCAGGCCAAGCTGCGGGAGCTCAGGTAGCCTACCATGGCGCCGACATGAGCCGCGCCGCAGATATCGAGGACATGATCCAGTACAGCGCGCGCTATTTCGGCCAGGTCGACATCCTGGTCAACAACGCCGGCATCCAGCATGTGGCACGCGTCGAGGACTTCCCCCCTGAGCGCTGGGACGCCATCATCGCCATCAACCTCTCCAGCGCCTTTCACACCACCCGCCTGGTACTGCCCATGATGCAGGCTGCCGATGCAGGCAAAGGCTGGGGTCGCATCATCAACGTGGCCTCGGTCCATGGTCTTGTGGGATCCGCCCAGAAATCGGCCTATGTGGCGGCCAAGCACGGCATCATCGGCCTGACCAAGGTCACGGCCCTGGAAAACGCCACTTCGGGCATTACCTGCAACGCCATCTGCCCGGGCTGGGTGCTCACGCCGCTGGTACAAAAACAGGTAGACGCCAAGGCCGCCGAACATGGCCTGACCAACGAGGAAGCCACCAAGCTGCTGCTCGGAGAAAAAGAGCCCTCCCTGCAATTCACCACACCCGAGGAGCTGGGCGAGCTGGCGGTATTTTTTTGCTCCCCGGCCGGCGCCAATGTGCGCGGCGTGGCCTGGAACATGGACGGCGGCTGGGCAGCCCAGTAAGCGCGCCAGGGGCTGCTGCCGCATCGCCAATGCGCGCAGCCTGCGGCCCCGGGCCGCGCGTGACAGGACAGCCCGCAGCCAGGCCAGCCACGTGCACCAAAGGTCACGGCAAGCACACACCCTGCCGGGTCAGAGCAATGGCGAGCACAGCCTGGCTGCCGAGTCGAACAACCTCTGGGCAAAGCCTTGCCGGCGCTTGTAATGGACACGCTGGGCCTGCTGCAGATCGGTTTCGAACTGGGCGGCGAGATCGCGGTTGAGCACGGGGCCGTAGGCGATCACGCAGACCTCGTAGTTGAGGAAAAAGCTGCGGTAGTCGAAATTGGGCGTGCCGATGATCGCCATGCCATCGTCCACGACCAGGGTCTTGGAGTGCAGCATGCGCGCCTTGTATTCATAGACGCGCACGCCGCAGCGTATGAGCTCGTCAAAATAAGAGCGCGCCGCAGCCGTGACCAGGGCCGAATCGGACTTGTAGGGCACCAAAAGCTGTACGTCCACACCGCGCAAAGCCGCATTCGTGAGCGCGGCCAGGGCCGCCTCGGTGGGCACGAAATAAGGGGTAGTCAGCCAGACGCGCTGCTCGGCCGCGTTGATGGCGGCCAGATGGGCCCGGTAAATCGCCTGCAGCCCGTTGTCCGGACCTGAGGTGATGACCTGCATGGGCAGGTGGCCGTCGCCGACCTCGGGCAGCAAAAGCTCCAGGTCTTCGGGAGGGCTTTGCGGCAGCTTGTCCAGCGCATAGGCCCAGTCTTCGAGGAAGACGATCTGCAGCCAGTTGACAACCGCACCTTCAAGCCTCAGATGCACGTCGTGGTAGGCATCGGGCATGACGTTCACGTTCTCTTCGTCGGTGACGTTGACCCCTCCCGTAAAGCCGACCAGGCCATCGCAGATGAGGATCTTGCGGTGAGTACGGAAGTTGATCACGGGCCGCAGGCGTCGGCCCACGCGCGCATCATGGAACAGGGCCACTTCAGCGCCCGCCTCGAGAAGGGGCTTCAAGAAGCGCTTGCCCAGGCGCTTGGAGCCCAGCGCATCGACGAGCAGCCGTACCTCGACCCCGGTTCTGGCCTTCTCCACCAGCAGATCGCGCAGTGCCGTGCCCGTGCTGTCGGGCTCGAAGATGTAGTACTCGAGGTGCACATGGTGGCGCGCGGCGCGCACGGCCGTGCTGATGGCCTCATAGGTGGCCGCACCGCCAACCAGCAGTTGCAGATCCGTAGCCGTGCTCACCGGGAAATCGCTGGTGGCGTTGATCAGCCTGGCGACCTGATGCAGGCGCTCCGCATCCGCCGGCATGCGTTCGCGCATGCGCTGCACGCTGGCGCGCACACGCGCACTCTTGCGGGCCCGCAGGTGCTTGATGCGCTGGCGCTTGAAGCGCTGGGGACCGAAAAAATAGTAAATAGCCAGCCCGCCCACAGGGATGGCAGCCATGGACAGCAGCCAGCTCAGCGTGGCCACCGGCGCACTGCGCTGCAGCAAAATCCATACGCCCACGATGACGACATACAGCGTCCAGACAATGGACAGCAGCCACAAGGCGTTCTCATTGGTCAGGTTCAAGCCGGGCAATTGCACTAAATACCTCAAAATCACCCGCCGCAAGGCGTGCCGGTTCGATTCCGGCCCCGGGCACCACTTAAAAATCCCTAGTATTTACAAACAACATCTAGCGTGATTTTTAGTCTTTCCCTAGCACTAGGGGATTTTCCAAGTTTGTGAGCCAGGTACTGTTTCGGTACAGTGGCGAAGCGCCGAGTGTACTGCCGGAGCTTTAAGACGCATGGCTACTATCGCTAACACCCTCTCTGGCGTCAAGTCCCGGCTGGTTATAAACCAGAAGTGGTCCCACTTGTTTGAACAATTCAACCCAGTTGCTAAGCGAGATCCTCGGGGTTATGCCGGCTGCATTTGTGCAAACGGCAAAGCTGCAAAGTACGCCTCATCAGGGGTCGCTCG
>NZ_KE386973.1:78878-99597 GCF_000429845.1 Comamonas composti DSM 21721 | reverse complement strand
CGTTGTCAAAGCGCTCACTGGCCCCCTTGTCACTCAAGGCCACTTCCAGCACAGCCTTGGAGATGTCGATACCTACAAACAGAGATTCTTGGGATTCGTTAGTCATTGCCCATCCTTGCAAAAATACGCGGTCAATACAGCTCCAAAGAACATGCATCGCCAACAAGCAACTGTTCGGGCTTGCTGCAAACGGTTAGTTGTTCACGCCAAATGCTCTCTGACGGGATGCCGAAGCTCCCAAGGGGATGACGGGCTGTGAACAACTTCCCAAAAAATGTCTCGGAACTTGAGGTTATCGAAGATACAAGGGGATGACGGGCTGTGAACAACTTCCCAAAAAATGTCTCGGAACTTGAGGTTATCGAAGATACAAGGGGGGAGCGGCGAAGCCGCTCAGGGGGTGCGTTTAATTTTTCCAGCATGCGGTAAACCGCCCTGGCTGCACTTCGCGTAGCGCCATAACGGCGCTGGCACAGCGGGTTTCAGCCTGGGGGCAACGCGTGCGAAACACGCAGCCCGAAGGTGGGTTGGCAGGGCTGGGCAGGTCGCCTTGCAGCAGCGGAATGCTACGCCGCTGCGCGGGGTCTGGCAGCGGTGCCGCTGCAAGCAAGGCCTGCGTATAAGGGTGTTGCGGCTGGGCATACAAGGCCTCGGTGGGTGCAATCTCCATCACATGGCCCAGATACAGCACCACCACGCGGTCGCACAAATACTCCACCACATCCAGATCGTGGGAAATGAAGAGCAGCGTCAGCCCCAACTGCTCCTTGAGCTCGCCCAGCAGGTTCACCACCTGGGCCTGTATGGACACATCCAGGGCCGACAAGGGCTCGTCGGCCACGATGAAGCGCGGCTCCACGGCCAGGGCACGGGCAATACCTATGCGCTGACGCTGGCCGCCTGAAAATTCATGCGGAAAGCGCTCGGCATGCTCGGGCCTGAGGCCCACCTGGGCCAGCAGCTCGTGAATGCGCGGCTGGCGCGCCGCGCCGCGTGCCAGGCCGTGGGTGTCCAACGCCTCGCCCAGCACATCGCGTATGCGCATGCGGGGGTTCAGGCTGGCATAGGGGTCTTGAAAAATGATCTGGATTTGCGAGCGCAGCGGCCGCATGCGGGATGCCGATAGTGCTGCCAGATCATGCGCTGCGCCGTCCGCGTCCAGGTAGCGCATCTGCCCCTCGGTGGGGTCGATCAGCCGCGTGAGCATGCGGCCTATGGTGCTCTTGCCCGAGCCCGACTCACCCACCAGGCCCAGGGTTTCGCCGGGGCGCACATCAAAGCTCACGCCATCCACGGCGCGCACGGGATGCGTGCCCTGGCCAAAGTATTTGCGCAGGCCGCGCACTTCCAACAGATTGGGGCTGGCGTTCATGCCGTCACCTCCTCATGGGCATGGACGCAGCGCACCTGGCGCTGCGCATCCAGGGCTGCCAATGCCGGCATCTGCGCATCGCAGGCCGCGCCATGGCGGCTGCAGCGCGGGCCGAAGGCACAGCCCGGTGGCGGCGCCAAGGGGCTGGCCACCTGGCCGGGAATGGCGGCCAGTTTGGGCCGGGTGCCGGCACGTACGCTCTCGCCAAAAGCGCTGCCTGCCTGGCGCCGCGCCACACCGGGCAGGCAGGCCAACAGCCCCTGGGTATACGGGTGGCGGGGCTGGGCAAACAGCGCATGCACGGGCGCGGATTCGACAATGCGGCCGGCATACATCACGGCCACGGCATCGGCGTATTGCGCCACCACACCCAGGTTATGGGTCACAAACAGCAGGCTCATGCCGGTCTCTTTTTGCAGCCTGCCCATCAGCGCCAGGATTTGCGCCTGTATGGTCACATCCAGCGCCGTGGTGGGCTCGTCGGCAATCAGCAGCGTGGGATTGCAGGCCATGGCCAGGGCAATCATCACGCGCTGGCGCATACCGCCCGAGAGCTGGTGCGGATATTCATGCATGCGCTGGGCAGCGGCGGGGATTTCCACCAGTTCCAGCATGCGCAGCGCATGGGCGCGTGCGCCTGCGCGGTCCAGCCCCAGATGCAGACGCACGCTTTCGGCAATCTGCTCGCCCACGGTGAGCACGGGGTTGAGGCTGGTCATGGGCTCCTGGAACACCATGGCAATTTCATTGCCGCGCAGCACGCGCTTGTCGCGCTCGGCCAGGGCCAGCAGGTCTACGCGTTGGCCGTCACGCCGCACAAACCAGGCCTGGCCACCAACCTGGGCCTGGGAGCTGCGCGCATGCAGGCCCATCAGCGAGAGGCTGGTCACGGACTTGCCCGAGCCCGACTCGCCCACCAGGGCCAGGGTTTCGCCGGGGCGTATGGCAAAGCTCACCTCGGCCACGCTCTGGATGCGTCCGCCATCGGTGGCAAACGAGGTGGACAGGCCCTGCACCTGCAGCCGGGGCGCCAGGGAATCGAATGTGCGGTGGTTCATGCGGCCTTCTTGAGCTTGGGGTCCAGCAGATCGCGCACGCCATCGCCCAGCATTTGCAGCGACAAGGCGGTGAACACAATGGCCAGGCCGGGGTAAAGAATGATCCAGAACGCCTTGTCGGCCGACTCCAGGCTGCCGGCAATCATGGTGCCCCAGGTGGGAATATCGGGCGGCACGCCCACACCCAGAAAAGACAGGCCGGCCTCGGCCAGGATGGCGTAGGCAAAGATGAAGGTGATCTGCACCAGCACGGGCGAGACCAGGTTGGGCAGAATGTGGCGCCACAAAATGCGCGCCGTGCCCACACCCAGGGCGCGCGCCGCGTCCACAAACAGCAGCTCGCGCAGCACCATGGTGGCGGCCCGCACCACCCGCGCCACACGCGGTGTGTAGACGATCACCAGGGCCAGCATCACATTCCACAGCGAGGCACCCAGAATGGACACCAGGGCAATGCCCAGCAGGATGTCGGGGAAGGACATCATGGCGTCCACACAGCGCATGATGGGCGCGTCCAGCCGGCGGAAGAACCCTGCCAGCATGCCCAGCAGCGTGCCCAGCAGCACGGCGCCAGCCGCCGTGAAAAAACCGATCAGCAGCGAGTAGCGTGCACCATGCACAATACGCAGCAGCACGTCACGGCCCAGCTCGTCGGTGCCGCCCCAGTGGGTGGCCGAGGGCTCGAGCAAACGCTCGCTGACCGAGATGGCGTTCGGATCGGCATCCGACACCCAGGGAAAAATCAGGGCCACCAGCAGCACGCCGGCCAGCAGCACGGCCGACAGCAGCACCACCTTGCGCGCGAACAGCCGCGCGGCCCATTTGCGCCAATCTCCCATCATTTGCCCTCCAGACGTATGCGTGGATCGACCAGGGTGTAGAGCAGATCGATGGCGAGGTTGATGAACACATAGACGCTGGCAATCATCAGCAGCGTGCCCTGTATGACGGGGTAGTCGCGCCGCAGCACGGCGCGCACCACCAGATTGCCCACGCCGGGCAGGTTGAACACGGTCTCGGTCACCACGGTGCCGCCAATCATCAAGGCCAGCGTCAGCCCCAGCACGGTGATGATGGGCACCAGCGCATTGCGTAGCACATGTTTGGTCATGACCGTGGCCTCACCCAGACCCTTGGCGCGTGCAGTGCGCACATAGTCCTCGCCCAGAATGTCCAGCATGGAGGCCCGGGTGAAACGGATGATGAGGGCCGAATTCAGCATGCCCAGCACCAGGGCCGGCAGCAGCAAATGGGTGAAGCGCTCGGCAAACGACGCATCAGGACTGCCATAGCCCGAAGCTGGAAACCAGCCCAGCTTGACGGCGAACAGCTGGATCAAAATCAAGCCAAACCAGAAGCTGGGCACGCTGGCGCCCAGCATGGCCACGCTGGACAGCAGTTGGTCGCCCGGGCTGCCGCGCCAGATGGCCGCCGCCATGCCGCAGGGCACACCAATCAGCGCCGCAATGCCCACGGCCAGCAGGGCCAGCATCAGCGTGGGCTCGGCCCGCTCCAGCAGGGTTTGCGCCACGGGCTGCTGCAGAAAAATGGACTGGCCCAGATTGCCCTGCAGCAGCTCGCCCACCCAAAGGGCAAACTGCACCGGCAAAGGCTTGTCCAGGCCGTACTGCACGCGGGCCTGGGCAATGTCCTCGGCCGTGGCCTGGTCGCCCAGCAGCAGGGCCACCGGATCGCCCGAGGCCAGGCGCGTGAGCGCAAACACCAGCACCGCCACAATGGCCAGCACCACCAGGGAGCCGCCGAGACGGCTCAAAAGAAATCTAGGCATAAAGCACCTCCACCAGCAGCCGCCTACTTGGCAAGACGCGTATTCCAGAAGAAGGGCCAGATCGACGGTGTATAGCCCTGCAGCCTCGCCGAGCGAGCCGAGAAGCTGTTGAACTTGCCGACCGGGATGAAGGGCACTTCGTCGTACACCAGCTGCTGCACACGCCCCCACAAGGCGCCGCGCCTGGCGATATCACCTTCCTGATTGAAGGCCTTGAGCGCGGCCTTTTTTCCCGGCGTGTCCCAGCCACCAGGTGCACCATCACCCAATTGGGGTGGGGACAGCATGGGCTCGGGGAACAGACCCGAGTGGGTGATGAACAGATCCCAGAGCTTCGCGTCGTTGCGGCGCTGCACCAGCGTGGCCCAGTCCACCACCTGCACCTCGGTCTTGAAGCCGGCTTTTTTCAGCTGCTCGTTCAGCACCAGGGCGATGTTGTAGTGGAACTCGTACTGCCGGCTGACCATGATGCGCAGCGGCTGGCCCTTGTAGCCGGCCTTGGCCGCCTGCTCCTTGGCCGCCTGCGGGTTGTGCTGGTTGTACTGCTTGGCCCCGGCATCAGCGTAAAAAGGCGTGCCCTTGGGAAAGAAATTGGGCTCGGCCGTGAAAAAGCGCGGGCTGCCAAAACCGGCGGCCATCAGCTCGGCCTGGCCCGTGGCGGTCTGCACCGCCTGGCGCAGCGCGGTCTGGGCCAACACCCCCTCCTGGGTATTGAGCACGATGTAGGGGAAGCCAAAATTCGGCGTGACGATGGGCACCACGGCCGGCGCGCCCTTGTCCAGGCGGATTGCGGCTTCCACCGGCAGCAGGTCGGCATAGTGGAACAGGCTGGACAGCGCGCCCTCGATACGCGTATTCACATTCGGCACGGGCACAAAACGCAGCTCGTCGATCAGCGCCTCGCGCTTGCCCGCATAGCCGCTGGCCGGCTCCTGCCGGGCGCTATAGCTTTCATGGCGCACCAGCACGATGAACTGGTCGGGCCGGCGTTCCTTGAGCTTGTAAGGCCCCGTGCCTATGAACTCCTTGATCTGGGGCGCCAGGCTTTCCTTGGCCATGATGGCCGCCATGCCCGTAGGCAGGGCCAGCTGTGCCAGCAGCGGTGCATAAGGCGCCTTGAGCTTGATCTCAATCGCCAGCGGCCCGCTGGCCGTCAAGGCCTCCACCTCCTTGGCCACGGCCTTGCCGCGCGGGGACACCTCCATCCAGCGGCGCAGCGAGGCCAGCACATCCTCGGCATTCAGCTCGCGGCCGTTGTGCAGCTTCACGCCCTTGCGCAGGGCGATCTGGTAGCGCAGCCCGTCCTTGGAAACGGTGGGCAAGGCCTCGGCCAGCATGGGTGCAATCGCCCACTGGCCATCAAAGGTGTAGAGCGGCTCGTACACATGCTGCATCACCGTGCCCACCAGATCGGCCGTGGACACCATGGGATCCAGACCCTGGGGCTCGCCAATCATGGCCAGGTTCACGGCACTGCCCCTCTGCTGCGCTTGCGCCGGGCTCATGCCGCAGCACCAGACCGTCGATGCCGCAGCCAGTCCCAGCAGATCACGCCGCATCAAGACCAGGCTCTGGGCTGGCAGCAAAGACTGGCTGGTTTTTTTCGTTTGCATCGCGTCCTCTTTGAGTAATAAAATTACATCGCAAATCGTATTTCATGGTTTGTTTTGTAAATAACAGGGTTTTCCTGTATTTTTTGAGTAATAACATTACAAAAGGAGATGAGCATGTCGAAAGTGGAAATGCTGGGTCAATCGCCGCTGGCCTCGGACCGTCAGGCCCGCCCCCTGTCTCCGGCCACGCGCGCCGGGGACTTTGTGTTTGTCTCGGGTCAGGTGCCCACCAACGACCAGGGCGAGGTCATCACGGGCGGCATCGAGGCACAGACACGCCAGGTGTTTGAACGCGTCAAGGCCGCGCTGGCCCTGGCCGATTGCACGCTGGAAGACGTGGCCAAGGTCAGCGTCTGGCTGGCCGATGCCCGCGACTTCGGCAGCTTCAACCGCGTCTATATGGAGTGCTTTGGCGACCACCGCCCCGCGCGTTCCACGGTGCAATCGCTGTTGATGATCGACGCCAAGGTCGAGATCGACGTCACGGCCTACAAGCCCCGCAACTGAGTGGCCACGCCATGCAGCACGGCACACACTCCAAAACATGGGATCTGGTCACACTGGGCGAGGCCTTGATCGAGTTCAACCAGACCCATGCGGGCCAGCCCGAGTATCTGCAAGGCTTTGGCGGCGACACCAGCAATGCCGCCATTGCCGCGGCACGTGCAGGCGCACGCACGGCCTACCTGACCCGCGTGGGCCAGGACACTTTTGGCGATGCCCTGCTGGCACTGTGGCAGCGTGAGGGCGTGGACCACACGGCCGTACAACGCGATGCCAAGCAGCCCACAGGCATGTACTTTGTGACCCATGGCGAGGCTGGCCACCAGTTCAGCTATTTGCGCGCCGGCTCTGCCGCCAGCCATATGACGCCGGCCTGGGTCGAATCCTCTCCCGCCTTGCAGCTGCTGCAGGACTGCCGACTGTTCATGGTCTCGGGCATTTCGCTGGCCATCTCGCCCACGGCCTGCGACACGGCTTTTGCCGCCATGCGCATGGCCCGCGCCGCAGGGGCACAGATTGCACTGGACTCCAATCTGCGCCTCAAGCTCTGGCCGCTGGAACGGGCCCGCGCCTGCATCGCCCATGCGGTGTCGCTGTGCGACATCTTTCTGCCCAGCCTGGAAGACATGGTGACGCTGACCGGACTGACGGCGGCGCAAGACATCATTGCCTGGAGCCATGCCCACGGCGCCGCCACCGTGGTGCTCAAGCTGGGAGCCGAGGGTTGCATGGTCAGCACCCAACAAAGCAAGCCCCCCCACGCCAGCACCCACATTGCGGGCCGGCCCGTGGCCCTTACCGACGCAACAGGCGCTGGCGATTGCTTCGACGGCAATCTGCTGGCCCGTCTGGCCCTGGGCAACGACCTCGCCACCGCCGCACGCTACGCCAACACGGCGGCATCCCTTGCCGTGCAAGGCTTTGGCGCCGTGGCCCCGCTGCCCTATGCCGCTCAGGTGAATGCAGCACTGGTTCAGGAGGCCCTGGCATGAACAGCCCCAGCTCTGCGACCGCCCTCCCTTCCTTCCACACCCGGGTGCTGCCCGTCATCGTCATCGACAAGCTGGCCCAGGCCGTCCCTTTGGCCCGGGCCTTGCTCGCCGGTGGTGTGGATGCCATGGAAATCACGCTGCGCACACCGGTGGCCCTGGACGCCATCAACGCCGTGGCCCATGCCGTGCCGCAGATGTGCGTGGGTGCCGGCACCGTACTGGACGCCCAGGATTTGCGCCGTGTAGGCGATGCCGGGGCGCGCTTTGCGCTTTCGCCCGGGACAGGCCCCGGCCTGCTGGCCGCAGCGGCAGCCGGGTCTCTGCCCTTTATTCCCGGCGTGATGACGGCCAGCGAAGCCCTGGCCGCGCGCGAGCATGGCTTTGGCCTGCTCAAGCTGTTTCCGGCCGAGCAAGCCGGCGGTCTGGGCTTGCTGCAGGCCTTGGCAGCCCCCTTGGCAGACCTGCGCTTTTGCCCCACAGGCGGGCTCACAGCCGCCAATGCCATGGACTATCTGGCCCTGCCCAATGTGGCCCTGGTCGGCGGCTCCTGGCTGGCACCGCGTGCAGCCCTGGCCCATGGCGACTGGGCCACCATCACGGCCCTGGCCCAGGCGGCCGCAAAGCTATAGAGCGCCAGGCGGCATCCGCAGGTTCAACCTGCGAAGATGCTGCGCGCGTCGGTAAAGCGCTTGGCGAAATAGACGTTGTCCATGCGCACGCGCTGCACCGTGCCGCCCGTGGAAGGCGCATGCACGAACTGGCCGTTGCCCACAAAGATGCCCATGTGCGAATAGCGCGCGCCCGAGGTGTTGAAGAACACGAAGTCGCCCCGCGCAAGCCGGCCTACGCCCACGGGATTGCTGGCCTGCGCCCATTGGGCCGTGGTGCGCGGCAGGCGTTTTTCGGTGATGCCGCCCACGGCCCACTGGATCAGGCCGCTGCAGTCAAAGCCGCCTTCCGGGCTGTTGCCGCCATAGGTATAGGGCGTGTTGACCACCAGCATGGTGCGCGCCAGCATGGCCTCGCGCAGCCCGGGGTCCAGGCCAAGCGCCTGGGGCGAGGCCGCCACGCCCGGCGAACCAGCACTCTTGCGCGGCGACGAGGAGCAGCCTGCAACCAACCCGCCCAGCCCCGACACGGCCAAAACCGCAAAGCCACGGCGCGACACCGCCGCCAAACAAAACGCATCTGAGGAAAAAGAGCTGGACTTCGCGGACATCATGGCTTGACATGTTCTCACAAAGCCCTGCCGGGTCGCAGCCGCAGTGCTGCATAAAAGTGAGCTACCAGCACTTGCCCCAGGCGGTTTACGGATAGATAACCCATCAAAACCACGCCCATCAAGCGCTATGCGCTCTTATTTTTAATAAGACACGCATTAAAAAACCGCAGACCCTGCTGCGGCTTTATGCCAGCAAAAAGCCTGGCTTCATAGCAATAACGGCCAAGCCCACCGGCACGCTCCAATATCAGGGATACCGAGCAAGAAGCGCCCGCCACCCCGGGGCAAGCGGCTCAGCCGCTCGCTCAGGGGGAGCCATCAAAACGGCAGCTTGGGCATGCCGCCCCCACCGCCCATCATGCCTTTCATGGCCTTCATGCCGCCCATGCGCTTCATCATCTTCATGAGGCCGCCGCCCTTCATCTTCTTCATCATCTCCTGCATCTGCTCGAACTCCTTGAGCAGGCGGTTGACCTCCTGAACCTGTACGCCTGCGCCGTCGGCAATGCGCTTCTTGCGTGTGGCCTTGATGATGGCCGGGCTCTTGCGCTCCTTGGCCGTCATGGAGCAGATGATGCCTTCCTTGCGGCGGATCTCGCGCTCGGCCTTGTCCATGTCCACGGCGCCGGCCTTGCCCGCAAGCTCGGTGGGCAGCTTGTCCATGAGCGTGGACAGCCCGCCCATCTGCTTCATCTGCTGAATCTGGGCCAGAAAGTCGTTGAGGTCGAACCCGTCGCCGCTCTTGACCTTCTCGGCGAGTTTTTGTGCGGCCTCCATGTCCACGCCCTTGGTGACCTGCTCGACCAGGGCCACGATGTCGCCCATGCCCAGCACGCGCTGGGCGTGGCGGTCGGCATCAAAGACTTCGAGCCCATCGATCTTTTCCGAGACGCCCGCGAACTTGATGGGCGCGCCCGTGACGCTGCGCACCGACAGCGCCGCACCGCCGCGGGAGTCGCCATCGAGCTTGGTGAGCACAATGCCCGTGAGCGGCAGTGCTTCCTTGAAGGCCTTGGCCGTGTTGACCGCATCCTGGCCCTGCATGGCATCGACCACGAACAAGGTCTCCACGGGCTTGAGCACCGCATGCAGGTCCTTGATCTCCTGCATCAGCAGCTCGTCTATGGCCAGGCGGCCCGCCGTGTCCACGAGCAGCACTTCAAAGAAGTGCTTCTTCGCATAGTCGAGCGCGGCCAGCGCGATATCGCGCGGCTTCTGGTCGGGCGAGGACGGGAACCACTGGGCACCGGCCTGGGCCGTGACGGTCTTGAGCTGTTCGATGGCCGCAGGACGATAGACGTCGCCCGAGACCGTAAGCACCTTTTTCTTGCGCTTCTCGATCAAGTGCTTGGCCAGCTTGGCCGTGGTCGTGGTCTTGCCCGCACCCTGCAGGCCGGCCATGAGGATCACGGCCGGCGGCTGGGCGTTGAGGTTGATGTCGGCCACGCCCTGGCCCATGGTCGCGGCCAGCTCCTTGTTGACGATGGAGACCAGCACCTGGCCCGGCTGCAGCGAGCCCAGCACTTCCTGGCCCAGCGCCTTTTCCTTGACGCGTGCAATGAAGTCGCGCACCACGGGCAGGGCCACGTCGGCCTCGAGCAAGGCCATGCGCACTTCGCGCAGCATGTCCTGCACATTGGACTCGGTGATGCGGGCCTGGCCACGCATCTCCTTGACGAGGCGCGAGAGTTTTTCGGTCAGAGCGGAGGCCATAGTCGGGAAACCTAGGAATGGATGGGGCTGGGGCGCAATGCAGGCCGCAGCAAACTGCCGGGAAATCGCCAGAAACTGCGCCACGCCCACTCCTGGTGCCGTGGCCTGCAGCAGCAGCGAGCGCCATGGCGGCAGGCATGTATTCTGGACAAAGGCCTTCGATTCTACCTGCTAGCCCCCGCGCCGGCCCGGCAAACCCCGGCTTGCGCCAGCTATCATACAAACCATGCTTTCCCTGCCCCTGATCTCCGCCAACGCCTCGCCCCTGGGTTGGACGCTGGCTCTGGCCGCAGCCCTGGCCTATGCCGTTCCCGCGGCAGGCGCGCTGCGTATCAGCCAGACTGCGGCGCGCTGGGCTCTGCGCCTGGCCTGGCTGCTGCACGGCCTGGCCCTGGCCAGCAGTCTGGCCGGCATGACCCCGCGCTTTGGCTTTGCCCCCGCCCTGTCCATGACCGCCTGGCTGGTGCTCACCGTCTATGCGGTGGAGCAGCAGCTGTTTCCCCAGATGCGCGCGCGCTGGGCCCTGGCCACGCTGGGCGCCTGCGCCGTGCTGCTGGCCGCGCTGTTTCCGGGCACACCGCTGTATGTGAGCGCCTCGCCCTGGCTGCCTTTGCACCTGGCCCTGGGCCTGGCCTCCTATGGCCTGTTCGCTGCAGCCGTGGTGCATGCGGCGCTCATGAACCGCGCCGAGCAATCGATGCGCCAGGGCGCCGGCCATGACAGCGGCCTGCCTCTGCTCACGCTGGAGCGCCTGACCTTTCGCTTCGTGTCGGCCGGCTTCTTGCTGCTCACGGCCACGCTGGCCGCAGGCTGGCTGTTCGGCGAGCAGCTCTACGGCCGGGCCTGGGTCTGGAATCACAAGGCCGTGTTCTCCGTGCTGTCCTGGCTGACCTTTGCCGTCCTGCTCGCCGGGCGCATGCGCTTTGGCTGGCGCGGGCGCAGCGCCACGCGCATGCTTTATGCAGGCGCCCTGTTGCTGCTGCTGGCCTATGCGGGCTCACGCTTCGTGATGGAAGTGCTGCTCAACAAGGGCGCCGCATGAAATACGTTCTGGTCCTGCTGGTGCTCGTCATTGCCGTGGGCGTCTGGCGCAACCGGCGCCGGGCCGAAGACCAGCCCCGGCGCGAACGCGCCGCCCCCAGGGTCGGCAAGCCCCAGGACATGGTCGAATGCGCGCACTGCGGCCTGCACCTGCCGCGCAGCGAAGCCCTGCAGGCCGGCGCCCTCAGCTATTGCAGCGCCGAACATCGCAGCCAAGCCCGGTGAGCCTTCCGCACATGCAAAACATCGGCGCCAGCACTGCCTCCGGCGCGGCCTGGCCCGAGGATCAGGGCAGCCCCGACAGCAATCCCTTTGTACGTCTGTGGCGCGGCTATCTGATAGGACGCGTGCTCGTGGCCACCGGGCTTTTGCTGCTGCAGGCCTGGATCAGCCGCATGAACCTTGCCGGCACGCCCCTGGTCTGGCTGGTCATACTCGGCTACCTGGGCCTGGCCATCGTGCTGCTGTTCACCTCGCGCCGCCAGCCGCCGCAGCCTCAGTTGGGCTGGCACTGGCTGCCGGTCATAGGCGGAGACCTGGCCGTCATCTGCCTGCTGCAACTGCTGCAGGCCGGAACGCTCAACTACTCGGCACTGCTGGCGATTCCGATTCTGATTTCGGCGGCCCTGGGCAATCTGCTGCTGGCCATGACCACCACCTCCGGCGTGACCTTGCTCATGCTGGCCTGGGTCAGCTGGATGAACCAGCGCGGCGAGCTCGCCGACAGCCAGGCCTACTACCAGGCAGGCTTTGCCTGCGCCGGTTATTTCGCCATGGCCTATCTGACCCACGAGCTCGCGCGCCGTGTGCGCCGCGAGCGTGCGCTGGCCCGACAGAGCTGGCAGCAGGCCCAGACCCAGGAGCAGGTCAACGCCCTGGTGATACGCCATCTGGATGATGGCGTGCTGGTGATCGATGCGCGATTCTGCGTGCACCAGGCCAATCCCGCAGCCCTGCGCCTGCTGGGTCTGAGCCCGACCGAAAACCAGCCGTTCGCACTGGACAGTCATGAGGGCTGGCAGCAGTTGCAGGAGGCCGTGCGCCAGAGCTTCGAGCTGGATCGCCCGATCTCGACCGCCGTGCACTTGCAGTCGCCCAGCCATGAAGGCCCCACAGGCCTGCAACTGCGCACCTGGCTTACGGAGCTGGCCAGCCCGCCCCAGTCCGACACCGGCCCAGGCCTTTCCACACGCCGGCTGTGCGTGGTCTTCCTGCACGACCTGCGCGAGCTCGAGGCCAGAATGCGCACCGAAAAGCTCGCTGCCATGGGCCGCATGTCGGCGGCCGTGGCCCATGAGATACGCAACCCTCTGGCCGCCATCTCCCAGGCCAACGCCTTGCTGGCCGAGGATCTGGGCAGCGAGCCCGCCCAGCAGCAGCTGTGCCGCATCGTCGAGCAAAATTCCGAGCGCCTGGCTCGCATCGTCGACGAGGTGCTGGACATTGCCCGCGTCCAGCAGCACATGGGCGATGCGCCGCCCCAGCCCCTGGCCCTGGACGCCCAGGTGAACCAGGTCTGCCAGGAGTGGGCAGCCCAGGGCCAGCCCCCGCGCCAGCTGCTGCTGCACCTGGATGCGCCGGGCCAGCATGTGGTCTTCGATGCCGAACATTTGCGCCGCGTGCTCGTCAACCTGCTGGACAACGCCCAGCGCCACCGCAACCACGCAGACCAGGAGCTGAGCCTGCAGGTGCTGACCGGCTCCGCCGTTGCGGGCCAGACCTGGCTGCAGGTCTGGAGCGACGGCCAGCCACTCGAACCTTCGGTGCAGCGTCATCTGTTCGAGCCCTTTTTCTCCTCGCAGAGCCGCTCCAGCGGCCTGGGCCTTTATATCTGCCGCGAGCTGTGCCAGCGCTACGATGCCAGCATCAGCTACCAGCGGCTGGTGCGCCCGGGCCCGCAGGCCGCGATACCGGGCAATGCCTTCAGCATCGTCTTTCGCAGCGGCTCGACTTCGGCCATTCCGGCCACCTTGTTTGACCAAATTGTGGTGTGAAGCCTGTGAACGCCTCTGCCAGCGCCGTCTCCATCCTCGTCGTCGACGACGAGCCCGATCTGTGCACACTCTACGAACTGACCCTGCTGCGCGAGGGCTATCGCGTGGAAACCGCAGCCTGCCTGGCCGAGGCTCGCGAGCAGTTGCAGGCCAAGCGCTTCGATGTGCTGATCACCGACATGCGCCTGCCCGACGGGCTGGGCCTGGAGTTGCTGCAGGAGCTGCGCCAGCAACAGCGGCGCGAGCGCTGCATCATCATCACCGCCTACGGCTCGGCAGAGAACGCGGTCGAGGCCTTGCGCGCAGGTGCCTTTGATTACCTGACCAAGCCCGTGGACCTCAAGCAGTTCCGCCAGGTCGTGGCCTCGGCCGCCCAGGGCATGGACAGCACACCTGCGGCGCCGGGCATGGCCGGGCGCTGTGCGCCCCAGGAGCCGGAATTTCCCTTGCAGGGTGGCGATGCGCTGACGGCCCTGGTGGGCGACTCCCCGGTCATGCTGGCCGTCAAGCAGCGCATTGCCAAGGTCGCGCGCGGCATGGCGCCGGTCCTCGTGCATGGCGAGTCGGGCACCGGCAAGGAGCTCGTGGCCAGGGCCTTGCACGCCTGCAGCCAGCGCAGCCAGGGCCCGCTGGTGGCCGTGAACTGCGGAGCGATTCCCGAGAACCTGCTCGAGGCCGAGTTCTTCGGCGCACGCAAAGGCTCGTACACCGGGGCCACCCAGGACAGGGACGGCTACTTCCAGGCCGCACGCGGCGGCACCCTGTTCCTCGACGAGATCGGCGACCTGCCGCTGGCCATGCAGGCCAAGCTGCTGCGGGCCATCCAGGAGCGGCGCATCCGCCCTCTGGGCTCGACCCAGGAGGAGACCGTGGACGTGCGCATCGTCAGCGCCACACACCGCGACCTCGCCACCGATGTGCAGGAGGGGCGCTTTCGCCAGGACCTGTACTACCGGCTCAACGTCATCGAGATCCTGCTGCCGCCGCTGCGCGAGCGCCGCGAGGACCTGCCCCGGCTGTGCCGCACCCTGCTCTTGCGTCTGTCCCGGGAATCGGGCCTGCCCGCGCCCGAGGTCGATGCCCAGTCCCTGACGCCGCTCATGCACTACCCGCTGCCCGGCAATGTGCGCGAGCTCGAAAACCTGCTGCACCGGGCGATTGCCCTGGGCGACGAAGGGCCGCTGCGGCTGGCCGACGACCTGCTGCCCGCCAGCCCCTGCACGCCGGCCGCGAGCACACCGACCCAGGTACCGGATGCGGTGGCCGATGCCGATTTTCTGCCCCAGGACCTGCAGCTGTGGCTGGACTCGCAGGAGCGCGACATCCTGGTGCGCGCCCTGCACGCCAACGGCTACAACCGCACGGCCACGGCCGCACGCCTGGGCATCAGCCTGCGCCAGATACGCTATCGCATAGAGCGGCTCAATATCGCCTTGCCCGGCGATGCCAGCGAGCCGGGCACGCCAGCCGAAGCCGGCGCAGGAGCCGAGCATGGGCGGCTCTGAATCCAGGCCGGCATCCGCCGTCTGGCAGGGCGGCTGGCTGCAGAACGTGCGCCACCTGGCCTCGCCCAACTTCGGCCCGCGCCCGGATCAGGCCTGCATCGACCTGGCCGTGATCCACTCCATCAGCCTGCCACCGGGCGAGTACGGCACGGGCGCGGTGCAGCAACTGTTCATGAACCAGCTCGACTGGAACGCCCACCCCTATTACCAGGGCATACGCGGGCTCGAGGTTTCGGCGCACTTCTTCATCACGCGCGCAGGCGAGATCTGGCAGTTCGTGGACTGCGATGCGCGCGCCTGGCATGCAGGTGCCTCGGCCTGGCGCGGGCGCGAGCGCTGCAACGACGACTCCATCGGCATAGAGCTCGAAGGCCTGGAGGGCCTCATCTTCGAGCCCGCTCAATACGCAAGCCTGGCCTGGCTGTGCCAGGCCCTGGCCCTGCGCTACCCCATCGCCCATGCCGCCGGCCACGAGCATATTGCGCCAGGGCGCAAGCTCGATCCCGGAGCCGGCTTTGACTGGCCACGGCTGGCCGGCCTGCTCGCACAGGACCAAGCCACAGCCGGCTGGCGCCTGCCCTGATCTCGGCTCGCAGTTGCTGCACAGCAAATTCATGAGCGGCTAGCGCTTGCTGCTGCTCAATCCTGGATATAAAGCGCATTGAAAGTATTTCTGATCAAGCGCAACCAGCTCTTCTTTAAATAGCACTCAACGCGCAACAACAGGGCAGTCGCATCTCGGATGCCCGTGCCGGCAAGGCTCAGGTCGGGGGGGTAGATGCAATCGCCCTGCGCAAAGCGAACTGGAGCCGCCCGCAGAACCGGGCGTCGTGCTGCCAGAATTTTCTGCATAGCGCCATAGTTCCCATGAGGTTTTCAGGCACTTTCCATTCCCGACCAGCATGACTTTCAATGCCGGCGCCATCGCGCCCGCCAGGCCATGCACGGCCTGGCTTGGCTGCTATGACAAACATGAGCAACCAGGCTCGGATCCCGCGAAAACAAGGTGTGGAGACTGTCTTACAAATCCATGGCAGGCATACCGCGCTACACTACCGGTAGTGTCTTGATTCATACCAGACCCCATATATAGTGTGTAGAACTTGTGCACACCCTGTGAAAACGATGTGCACAGCCAAGCAGGTAAAGCCCCCGCCCCATCTGCATGCAGCACGTTTTTTGTCCGCCCTTTCTCCCCCAATGCCCGTAGAGGAAACCCATGCAAGAAGCTTTGAATTCTTTGTCTCCCGCTGCGCACGGTGATGCTGCCCCCTCCTACACCAATCGCCCATCCATCGAGCAGAACTACCAGATCATTCGCCGCAGCGGCGATGTGGTTCCCTTCACGCCCCAGAAGATCGCCGTGGCACTGACCAAGGCCTTTCTGGCGGTGCGCGGCGCTCAGGGCGCAGCCTCGGCCAGCGTGCGCGACACCGTCAACGAGCTCACCGAAGGCGTGGTGCGCGCCCTGCTGCGCTCGCGCCCCGAGGGCGGCACCTTTCATATCGAAGATGTGCAAGACCAGGTCGAGCTCGGCCTGATGCGCGCCGGCCACCAGGATGTGGCGCGTGCCTATGTCCTCTACCGCGAGCGCCGCAACCAGGAGCGTGCCGAGCAGAAAAAGGCGGCAGCAGAAGCTGCAGCCGCCGCTGCCGCTCCGGTGCTGCACGTGACCGACAAGGGCCAGCGCGTCCCCCTGGATCAGGCTCGCCTGCTGGCCTTGATCGAAGCCTCCTGCCGCAATCTGAATGCCGACATCAAGGCCGCGCCCATCGTGGCCGAGACGCTGCGCAACCTCTATGACGGCGTGCCCCTGGCCGAGGTCTACAAGGCCGCCATTCTGTCGGCACGCACGCTGATCGAGAAGGACCCGGACTACACCTATGTCACGGCGCGCCTGCTGCTGCACACCATCGTGCGCGAAGTGCTGGGCCGCGACGTCCAGCCCGCCGACATGCAGGCAGGCTATACCGACTACTTCCCGGGCTTCATCCAGGCCGGCGTGGACAACGAACTGCTCAACCCCGAGCTGCTCAACTACGACCTGCCGCGCCTGGCTGCAGCGCTCAAGGCCGAACGCGACCAGCAGTTCGACTACCTGGGCCTGCAAACGCTTTATGACCGCTACTTCCTGCACGTGAAGAAGACGCGCATCGAGCTGCCCCAGTCCTTCTTCATGCGCGTGGCCATGGGCCTGGCGCTGCAGGAGGAAGACCGCAACGCGCGTGCCATCGAGTTCTACGAGCTGCTGTCGTCCTTCGACTTCATGAGCAGCACGCCCACGCTGTTCAACAGCGGCACGCTGCGCTCGCAGCTGTCGTCGTGCTACCTGACCACGGTGCCCGACGACCTGGACGGCATCTACGAATCCATCAAGGAAAACGCGCTGCTGTCCAAGTTTGCGGGCGGCCTGGGCAATGACTGGACGCGCGTGCGCGCCCTGGGCTCGCGCATCAAGGGCACGAACGGCGAATCGCAAGGCGTGGTGCCCTTCCTCAAGGTGGTCAACGACACGGCCGTGGCCGTGAACCAGGGCGGCAAGCGCAAGGGCGCGGTCTGCACCTATCTGGAGACCTGGCACCTCGACATCGAGGAGTTCCTGGAGCTGCGCAAGAACACCGGCGACGACCGCCGCCGCACGCACGACATGAACACCGCCAACTGGATTCCCGACCTGTTCATGAAGCGCGTCATGGAAAAAGGCCAGTGGACGCTGTTCTCTCCAGCCGACACCGTGGACCTGCACGACCTCTATGGCGAAGCCTTCGAGCAGGCCTACACCGCCTATGAAGCCAAGGCCGACAACGGCGAGCTCAAGCTGCACAAGCGCATCCCCGCCATGGACCTGTGGCGCAAGATGCTGTCCATGCTGTTCGAGACCGGCCACCCCTGGATCACCTTCAAGGACCCTTGCAACATCCGTTCGCCCCAGCAGCATGCGGGCGTGGTGCACTCGTCCAACCTGTGCACCGAGATCACGCTCAACACCAGCGACACCGAAACTGCGGTCTGCAACCTGGGCTCGGTCAACCTGGCCCGCCACATCAAGACCAGCACCGATGCCAGCGGCCTGAGCGTGCGCACCCTGGACCTGGACAAGCTCAAGAAGACCGTGTCCACGGCCATGCGCATGCTGGACAACGTGATCGACATCAACTACTACGCGGTGCAAAAGGCCAAGGACTCGAACATGCGCCACCGCCCCGTGGGCCTGGGTCTCATGGGCTTTCAGGATGCGCTGTACGAAATGCGCATTGCCTACGCGAGCCAGCAGGCCGTGGACTTTGCCGACCAGTCCATGGAAGCCATCTGCTACTACGCCTACTGGGCCTCGACCGAGCTGGCCAAGCAGCGCGGCACCTACTCCACCTTCAAGGGCTCGCTGTGGGATCAGGGCATTCTGCCGCTGGACACGCTGAACCTGCTGGCCAAGGCCCGTGGCGGTTATGTCGAAGTCGATCGCTCGGTGCGTCTGGACTGGGATGCGCTGCGCAACAAGATCGCCACCGACGGCATGCGCAACTCCAACTGCGTGGCGATTGCGCCCACGGCCACCATCTCCAACATCGTGGGTGTGGATGCGTCCATCGAGCCCTCGTTCGGCAACCTGTCCGTGAAGTCCAACCTCTCGGGCGAGTTCACCGTGATCAACCAGTACCTGGTGCGTGACCTCAAGCGCCTGGGCCTGTGGGATGACGTGATGGTCATGGACCTCAAGCACTTCGACGGCTCGCTGCGCGCCATCGACCGCGTGCCGCACGACATCAAGGAGCTCTACGCCACGGCCTTCGAAGTCGAGCCCCAGTGGCTGGTCGAGGCCGCATCGCGCCGCCAGAAATGGATTGACCAGGCCCAGAGCCTGAACATCTACATGGCCGGTGCCTCGGGCAAGAAGCTGCACGACACCTACACCCTGGCGTGGCTGCGCGGTCTCAAGACCACCTACTACCTGCGCACCACCAGCGCCACGAACATCGAGAAGTCCACGATCCAAAGCCGCGTGCTCAACGCCGTGCCCACAGCGCCTTCAGCTCCTGCAGCAGCAGCGGCCGCCACCAGCGCCCTGGAAGCCGCTGCAGCCGCCGCCCGCGCCCAGCAAGGCCCGGCCACGGACATCAAGTTCTGCGCCATCGACGATCCAGGCTGCGAGGCCTGCCAATAACGCATACGCCCCCTGAGCGGCTACGCCGCTCCCCCATTGAAGGGGGGCGACACCGACGCGGCGGGGCGGCCCTTGCGCGGTGACCCTGAGTTGGGCCGCGCCAGTTTGTGCGCTACGCCCCGGTTTTACCCCTCGCCCCTTTGGGGAGAGGGCTGGGGTGAGGGATCTCCCCCAGCACACATGAAGAGCCTGGCTTCACTTGCGCGGCGGCTCTGACTGGAAAGCGCAAGTTTTAGAGCCAGCGCAAGCCAGCAAATGAATTGACAGGCAGGATGCCCAGGCACCTGCTCTCACACAAGGAATACCACCATGCTGTCCTTTGAAGACGACACCCCGACCTCTGCCACCCCCAGCCCAACCACGGCCGACAGCTCCACGCACCAACGCGTGAATGCTGCCGACAAGCGCATCATCAATGCCAAGACCGACGTCAACCAGCTGGTGCCGTTCAAATACAAATGGGCCTGGGAAAAATACCTTGCCACCTGCGCCAACCACTGGATGCCGCAGGAGGTGAACATGAACCGCGACATCGCGCTGTGGAAAGACCCCAACGGCCTGACCGAGGACGAACGCCGCATCGTCAAGCGCAACCTGGGTTTCTTCGTGACCGCCGACTCGCTGGCCGCGAACAATATCGTGCTGGGCACCTATCGCCACATCACGGCGCCCGAGTGCCGCCAGTTCCTGCTGCGCCAGGCCTTCGAGGAAGCCATCCACACCCATGCCTACCAGTACATCGTGGAGTCGCTGGGCCTGGATGAAGGCGAGATCTTCAATGCCTACAACGAGATCAAGTCGATCCGCGACAAGGACGAATTCCTGATTCCGTTCATCGAAGCCATCATGGATCCGACCTTCAACACCGGCACGCCCGAAAACGATCAGACCCTGCTCAAGTCGCTCATCGTTTTCGCCTGCCTGATGGAAGGCCTGTTCTTCTACGTGGGCTTTACCCAGATTCTTGCGCTGGGCCGCCAGAACAAGATGACCGGAGCCGCCGAGCAATATCAGTACATATTGCGCGACGAGTCCATGCACTGCAATTTCGGCATCGACCTGATCAATCAGCTCAAGCTGGAGAATCCGCATCTGTGGACTCCCGAATTCAAGCAGGAAATCACCGAGCTATTCGTCAAGGCCGTCGAGCTTGAATATCGCTATGCCGAAGACACCATGCCACGCGGCGTGCTGGGTATGAACGCATCCATGTTCAAGGGTTATCTGCGCTACATTGCGAATCGCCGCGCAACGCAGATCGGACTCGAAGCGCTGTTCCCGAATGAAGAAAATCCCTTCCCTTGGATGAGCGAGATGATCGATTTGAAGAAAGAACGTAACTTCTTTGAGACACGAGTCATCGAGTATCAGACCGGAGGCGCACTTTCCTGGGATTAATCGCTTCTTCGCAGGCACAATGCAATCCATGGCGCGCCTTGAATTGCGCATGCATCGTTGATGCCGTGATTCAAAGCGCCACCGAGTTCAAAGCGATGCGCAACTCCACATCGTTTTGAATCGCCCGAGGGCCATGTGCCCTCAGGCGTTTTGTGCAAATCAACGAAGGAGAAAATGATGGCAACTGCGAAGAAGACGGCCTCCACCAAGGCCACGACCGAAAAAAAGGCCCCCGCAAAAAAGGCCGCAGCACCCAAGACTGAAGCAGTGAAGAAGACCGCCACCAAGGCTGCCGCTCCCGCTGCCAAGAAGGCTGCTACACCCGCCAAGAAGGCGACGGCTCCTGTGGCAAAGAA